>NZ_QWGE01000002.1 GCF_003576375.1 Pontibacter oryzae | reverse complement strand
TAGGCAGCAAAAGAATACCACCTGTCCTTGCCCGTGGCGGGCTTCATGGCAAAGTCGGTGCGCGTTCCGCCGCCAAACTCAGCATCTGTGTCGCGCAGCTCAAAGCGGGCTGACTTGCTGCCGCTCAGGGCGTGCTCCGTTGAATAGGTGCGTGCATAGCTTGTGCCCTGTGCGCGGTCCATTACTAGGTATAAGTTTAGAGGGTCCTTGCTCTCAAACTGCTCCTCCAGCAAAATGCCATTTCTTTTTTCGCCATTTAGGCTAGATACTTTAGGTGAAGATAAGCAATGGTTTAAAAGATAAGCCATTAACAGGATCACTACAATTCGAAAAGTATTAGCCAGCCCAGGATGCATATCGATATGGCATTTAAGTGAATCACAGGCAGTTGAAATCTAAGGGCGCTCAACTACCATCAAGTACCTAATATTAAAGACGAATGCACTGATCTATAAGTTATTAAATTATATACTTTAATATTAATAGTTTACTTAAAAAGTTAAAATTAATACTTTAAAAGTGAAACTATGTGTAGGGCAAAGAAGTATCTTTAATGACAAATTCAACAGATTAAATGTACAGCTGATTTTAGGCCTAATAGAGCGTGTGCAAAGTCTTCAAGCAAACTTATACTTCTAACGGTTAAGTGACTGAGTGACTCAATTGATCGTGCAACAAAGGAATTGGTGGTGTCGGGTTATCATAAAAAAATAAGTATGGCTAGAATTAAGATATTGGTGGTAGGGCCTAGCCTTACCAGAACCAAGGGCGGTATGGCTACAGTCATCAGCGATATGATTAGAAACAGTTACAACCAGCCAGGTGTAAGCTTGGTCCATGCCGTGAGCCATGTGGAAGGAAGCTTTTTTGAGAAGCTCGTTACTACTTTTAAAGGGTTGTATTGCTTGCTAACTGAACCTAAGACAGACATTGTGCATATACATGTAGCCTCGGACGTAAGCATCTTCCGGAAAAGCTTGTTTGTGTACCTGGCTCTTTTTATGAACAAGCTAATCGTGATGCATGTACATGGGGGCGATTTCGATATATACTACCATAAATGCTCGCCAATGGTGCAGTACTTTATCCGTTCGACGTTTTCCAGGTGCCATAAAATTCTTGTGCTTTCAGAGTATTGGAACAAGTTTTTTAGGCAGCATATCTCCAGCCACAATGTAGAAGTGTTGCCAAACGGCGTTTATCCTGACGAGTTTAAAACAGTAGATAATACAGCAGGCACATACACCGATTTCCTTTTCCTAGGCAAGCTATGCCAAACAAAGGGGGTTTATGATTTGCTGGCTGCCATTGATAAGGTAATAAACCAATACAAATATACCCACGTGCGCTTTTACCTGGCAGGAACCGGAGAGACATCAAAAGTTAAGGAGTATATTCAACTGAAAGGGTTGGAAGAGCATGTGCAATTACTTGGGTGGTTAGACAACAGACAGCGCATGGCATGGCTTCAGCGAGTGGGCACTGTTGTGCTGCCATCTTACATAGAGGGGTTGCCGATGGCGTTGATCGAGGCAATGGCTGCCGGTAAAGTAGTGATAGGCAGTGAAGTTGGAGGTATTCCTGATCTGGTAACAGAGGGCTCCGGGTTCCTGATGAAGCCCGGCGATGTGGACGCCCTGAGCAGGCACATCATGTTTGTAGCGATACACCCCGAAAAAATGGAGGCAATAGCTAAAAACAACAGAAACATAATTGCAGCAAAGTATAACTTGGTCAAAATCAACCAGCGCCTGTTTAAGATATATCGGGAGCTTGTACTCCGGAAGCGCGGATTAATTACTTACCGGCCTCAAACCATGAGGCCGGTAAGCAAAAAGAACGAGCACCGCGAATGGCTGATGCTTGACAAAAGAAATTAAGCGGATAAGAAACAACGTTGATATCGCGATATACATGAAAGTCTTAGCCATCGCTTCAGCAGGAGGGCACTGGATACAGCTACTACGGCTAATGCCTGCCTTCGAGCAACACGAAATCATCTTTGCATCTACCCGGCAGAGCTTTTCCGAGACTGTAAGCTCCTATAAGTTTTATGCCGTGCCAGATGCTAACAGGTGGAACAAGTTTAAACTGATTTACATGGGTGCTGCTATCTCCAGACTGGTACTGGCTGTTAAACCCGATATTGTGGTTACTACCGGTGCTGCACCAGGGCTAATGGGGTTGCTGGCTGGTAAGTTGTTCGGCGCAAAAACGATATGGGTAGATAGCATCGCCAACGTAGAAAAGCTTTCGCTCAGCGGCAGACTGGCATTGCTATTTGCAGACCGCACTTACACCCAATGGGAGGGACTTGCAACGCCCAAAGTGCATTATCATGGAAATGTATTGTCATGATATTCGTAACAACAGGTACACAGGAACCATTCGACAGGTTAATTAAAGCCATGGACGAGATAGCCTGCTCGCTGCAGGAAACAGAAGTGGTGGCTCAAGTTGCTGCATCTGAGTTTCAGCCGAAAAACATGGCGGCTCACAAGTTTTTGCCACCCAAAGAGTTTAACGAGCTTTTTAACAAGGCAGATTTAATTGTGAGTCACGCAGGCATGGGTACAATTATCTCAGCGTTAGTTAAGCAAAAACCAATTGTTGTGCTGCCAAGGCTTGCAAAATTCAGCGAGCACCGCAATGATCATCAGTTAGCTACTGCCAGAGCCTTCGAAAAACTTGAATACGTGCATGCAGCCTACAGCCTGGAGGAGCTTCGGGTAAAGTTGCAGCAACTCACGCTGAAAGAACCCGGCGAGTTGCACCGCATTGGGCAGTATGCTTCAAAGGAGTTGATTAATTCGCTTCAGAACTTCATCGTGTCCTGAGGGTTAAGCAAACTTCATCTTGCCATTAGGCTGCTTGCTGTTAGCTGCATGCGCCTACTCTCATTTTTCTCCAAACACTAAAACTGAACTTATGTGCGGGATTGCCGGAAGTATAAATTGTGACCTGAACCTGGAAGATATTGACCAACTGCGCCATCGCGGGCCTGACGCACAGGGGGCTGTGCGCACAAGCTGTGGCAGCAACCAAGTATGTCTGGGGCATACCAGGCTATCAATCTTAGACCTTAGCGAGGCGGGTAGCCAGCCCATGTTTACTGATTGTGGCAACTATGCCATTGTGTTTAATGGCGAGATTTACAACCACCATGAGCTGCGCCGAAAACTAACGGGCGTTCGCTTTAAAGGCTCATCAGATACGGAAACCATACTTTACTACCTTCGGCAGTATGGAATTGAAGCCGTGCGCGATTTTAACGGTATCTTCGCCTTTGCCTTTATAGACCGTGTCGATGAGAAAGTATTCCTGGTTCGGGATTACTTCGGCGTGAAACCGCTCTACTACTTCCACAAAGCAGATAAGCTGATATTCGGCTCAGAAATCAAGATTATCAAAAACCACGAGGAGTATAGCAGAGGCATAGATTTACAAGCACTAAACAGCTTCCTTACTTTCAGGTATAACCCTGCCCCTCAAACGCTCTTTAAGGGCATAAAAAAGCTGGAAGCGGCTACATACCTGGAGTTTAGTGGTAGCGGAGAAATCGCTCTTAAAAACTATTGGCCTAAAGCGCAGCAAATCAACCATAGATTAAAGGAGCAGGAAGCACTTGAAGAATACAAGCGTTTGCTGAAACAAGCCGTGAAGCGGCAGTTGCTCAGCGATGTTCCTATTGGCTTGTTACTGAGCGGCGGCCTTGACTCTGCCGTGCTGGGCAGCCTTATGTCTGAGCTCTGCACCTATCCATTGCAAACTTTTACGGTAGGTTTCAAAGGCAAAGGCAATTATAACGAGCTGGACGATGCCTTCGCCACTGCGTCTTTAATTCAATCTGAGCATCACGAAGTATATATGGCCCGGGAGCAGTATCTCGAAGCCTTCCACAACTCATTCTTCCATACCGAGGAGCCGATTGCCGAGCCAACTATACCCGCTTTATATTTTGTGTCGCAGTTGGCGGCAAAGCACGTGAAAGTGGTATTGAGTGGGCAGGGAATAGACGAACCAATGGCAGGGTACAAGCGCTACAAAGGCGAGAAGCTGCTGGCCAAGTACCAAAAACTGCTCGCGCAATTGCCATTGGGCATGGTATCCAAACTGTTTCCGCTTAACAGCGCCATTGACCGGGGGGTATATTCGTCACAGTTTAGCGAGGAGCTTGATCGCTTTATTGGGATTTATACTTTGTTTACGCCAGTGCTTAGGAGTGGCTTGTTTCGCGAGGAGTTTCAGGAACTAATATCGCAAAACCAGCGGCACCTTTTCGCTACGCATTATGGCCGGGCAGACAGCTCTGGCGGCTCGTTGTCAAAGCTGCTTTATCTTGATGTCCGGACAATGCTGCCAGATAATTTGCTGTTGTTCAACGATAAGATGACAATGGCCAACTCCATCGAGAACCGAGTGCCTTACCTGGATATTGACCTGATCAACTTTGTAGAAAGTATGCCTGCTCACCTGAAACTGCAAGGGCAAGTAGGCAAGTACATCCACAGAAAGGCTGCCGAGGAGTGGTTGCCGCTTTCTGTTATCAATAGAAAGAAGAGAGCTTTTGAAACACCTGTGGGCGAATGGTTTAAGCAGGAGCTGGCTGATACTTTAGTAGACCTTGTGGAAAGCCAGGATTCGTTTAGCCGTGCCTACTTTAATGTTGCCTTTATCAAGCACATGGTTATGCAGCACAAGCATAGAAAAAAAGACTATCAGCGGCATCTGTTTATCCTGCTCTCACTGGAGCTTTGGTATAAAAACTTTTTTATGGAAAACAGTAGGCTACATGCTGGGGCTGTTCACCATGTTGTGTGAGTTTATGCTTTAAACGAAGCCGAACTGCAAGAACTGCTGCCTGTACACATTAGCAAAAGCAAGATATGATTTAACTAGAAATGGCATGGCTCTTTTGGATATGGCTTCTTATTATGATGCAATATAAAAAGGATGCAACGGATCGGAGTATGCCGCAAACCGGAGAGCAAGTTGCCCTTAAACTGTTTCTAGGGGGTGATGTTATGCTTGGTAGAGGTATAGATCAGGTTATGCCGTACTCGGTTTTGCCTGAGCTTTACGAGACATACGTTAAAGATGCACGGACCTACGTTCGGCTTGCCGAGAAAACAAATGGGCTGCTACCATTAAAGGTGTCTTTCTCCTATCCGTGGGGCGATGCGCTAGGAGTTTTTCAGCGGATCGCACCGGATGTCAAACTTATAAACCTCGAGACCAGTGTTACCACCAATGCAACTCCCTGGCCAGATAAGGTGGTTTGCTACCGCATGCACCCTAAAAACGTATCTGCTCTTTCAGAGGCTGGAATAGATTTTTGCTCTCTATCTAATAACCATGTGCTAGACTGGCAAAGGGCGGGGCTAACCGAAACTTTAAAGAGCTTGAGAGATGTAGGCATAGCCTTTGCCGGTGCCGGCAAGAATTTGTCGGAAGCACAGAAGCCAGCCATACTTCCAATTTTCAGGAAAAACCGCTTAATCATACTTTCCTATAGCTCCGAATCAAGCGGTGTGCCAGCTGTTTGGGCCGCAACGGCAACAAAGCCCGGTATCAACCTGCTTCCCGACTATAGCCGCAACACAGTTGCATTGATCAAGCGGCAGGTGGCTAAAATAAAGCACCCCGGAGATGTAGTGCTGTTTTCCATGCATTGGGGGCCAAACTGGGGCTACACCATACCTCAGGCGCATCAGAAGTTTGCACATGCCTTGATCGATAAAGCTGGGGTTGACCTGCTTTACGGTCACTCATCGCATCACCCGCTGGGTATGGAGGTTTATAATGGCAAGCTGATCTTATATGGCACCGGCGATCTGATCAATGACTACGAAGGAATAAAAGGACATGAAAAATACAGACCCGACTTAGCCGTGATGTATTTCCCGGAGATCAATGGCCAAACAGGTAACTTGGTAAGCCTAACCCTGGTGCCGATGCAAATCAGAAAATTCAGGCTGAACAGTGCGTCGCAGCAAGACTCGGAGTGGCTGGCCGAGGTGCTGGATAGGGAGTCCGCCCCGTTCGGGGCCAGAGTGGCGCTGAATGATGATCGTACCATGGCGCTACATTGGTGAATATGAGGTATAAACCACAAAACAGACTCATTAACTGGCACACTACCAGTATTCTGCTAAATTTACTTTCTGAAGAATTATTAAAGGATGCGGATCATACTCATACTTTTCCTGATGGTAGGTTTACTAAGCCAAGCTGACGCGCAACAGCATAAAAGGGCCAGGGATTATGGCATACAGATAGGCGTGCTTTCTACGGGTGCGCACAATGCCATCACAGATGTAGCTGGCGTGCAGGTAGGGCACCAAACCCTTAACAGCTCGAATCATATCCGAACAGGCGTAACGGCCATACTTCCGCACTCAGGTAATATATTCCAGCAGAAAGTACCCGCAGCAGTTTACGTAGGCAATGGCTTCGGTAAGCTGGCCGGCACCACGCAGGTGCAGGAGTTAGGAAACATCGAAACTCCCGTCATACTCACAAATACCTTAAGCATAGGCACAGCCATGAATGCCGTGGTAGGTTACACCTTGCAGCAACCCGGAAACGAAACAGTGCAGTCTGTAAACGCGGTGGTTGGCGAGACAAATGATGGTTACCTAAACGATATCCGTGGGAGGCACGTGACAGAGGCTGATGTTGTAAAAGCCATCGCGCAGGCAGCTGGCGGGCCTGTGGCTGAAGGGGCCGTGGGGGCGGGCACTGGAACAGTTTGCTTTGGATTTAAAGGAGGCATTGGTACGTCTTCCAGGCTGTTGCCCGAGCAAGTTGGCGGCTATACGGTTGGTGTGCTGGTGCAGACAAATTTTGGCGGCGTGCTGCAAGTTAATGGCGTGCCCGTGGGCAAGGAGCTCAACCACTATTACATGAACCAGGAACTCAAAGACAGTGCCGATGGCTCGTGCATGATAGTAGTGGCTACCGATGCGCCGGTTGATGCCCGTAATCTGGAGCGTATGGCCAAACGGGCTATGCTAGGGCTTGCCAAAACAGGTGGAATTGCCTCTAACGGCAGCGGCGATTATGTTATCGCTTTTTCAACTGCTACTACCTTGCGTGTGCCGTATACCTCCGAGGTTAAAACTGAAACCGTAACTTTGCTACGAAACGATGAAATGTCGCCGCTGTTTATGGCTGTGATTGAGGCAACGGAAGAAGCGATCATCAATTCCTTGTTTGCAGCAGAAACTACCACTGGAAAAGAAAACCGAACGGTAGAGGCGCTGCCTGTTAAAAAAGTCTTATCAATTTTGAAGAAACACAATGCCATCGAACGATACTAATTATGCCTACGTCCGTGGAGAAATTCTGCCACTGGAGAGTGCCAGCTTACACATCAGCGACTTATCTATTCAAAGAGGCTTCGGGGTTTTTGATTACTTTAAGGTGGAAGCCAATCACCCGCTTTTCCTTAATGATTATCTGGCTCGCTTCCGCGAATCTGCCCGACTGATGACAATGCAACTGCCTCACACAGATGAGCAGCTCAGAGAAATAATTCACGAACTGATCACCAGAAATAACATGCCCTTATCCGGCATGAAAATGATTCTGACGGGTGGTTATTCAGAAAACTCTTATGACCTTGCCGAGCCTAGCCTACTTATTATGCAGCAGCCACTGGCCATGCCCGGCCCGGAAACGCTAGGCAAAGGCATCAAAATAATTACTCATGAGTATATCCGCGAAATACCGCGCGCTAAAACTATAAACTATACTATGGGCATTCGTTTGATCGGGGAGGTTAAAAGCAAAGCTGCCAGCGATGTGCTCTACCACCTAAATGGTGCCGTAAGCGAGTTTCCGCGCTGCAACCTGTTTGTGGTGCATCAGGACGGAACCGTAATGACCCCCGACTCTGGAATACTTTTGGGAGTAACACGTAAAAATGTGCTTGCCCTTGCTGAGAAAAAGTATCCTGTACGTGAAGGCAGCGTGACACTTTATGATATAATGCAGGCTAAGGAAGTTTTCTTGACCAGTACAACAAAACGCATCCTGCCAATTGTGCAGGTTGATGATACTGTGATAGGAGAGGGCGTGCCCGGGCCAGTTACCCAAACACTGCTGCAGGATTTGATATTGCTGGAAGAAGTGGACCGGAAACTACAAAAACAGCTTTAAGGCTGTTATAAGCATACTGCATTATTTCTTTCATCAGCTATTATAGCTTTACGGCTTTCAAAGTACATGATCCGCTAGAATCAGAAACATACAATTGCCTGTGAAGCCATTGTTTATACTTCACGTCAGAGTTTTTAAGTCATGCTTTTAAGGCTAGTTTGGTGCAATTTTGTGTAGGTGGTTAATTAAAAAATAACAATATTTGCGCACCGAAAACAAACTTGTCCATGCCTTTCTTTCTACGAGCGCTAGCAAACTGCAAAGTGTTGGCTTTAGCTTTAGCCCTGCTCCTGGGAGCTGCTGCGTCTGCTGTGGCGCAAAACAGTGAGATCTATCCATTTTATACTTCTGATAAATCGCGTGTAGATTCCTTGGCAACCGTTTGCGGAATGTCTATCGAGCGGAGTCTGAATGTACCTAACGGGGTAAAAAACGCTTACCGGAATACTTACAAGGCGATAATTGAGCGCACCGCCATGGAAACCTATGGCCGCGTGCGCACTACCGCACTTCTGGATACCGTACTGGAGCCATTCGTGCAGTCTGTTTTTCAAACGTTGAAGGCGGCAAACCCATCGTTGCATAAGTCCAAGGTTATACTTACGCGCAGCCCCTTAGCCAATGCCTACGCCTTAGCCGACGGAACGGTATTTATTAATATCGGGCTCCTGGCCAAGCTCAGCAACGAGGCGCAGCTGGCCTTTATACTTAGCCACGAGCTGGCCCACGTGGAGCTACGCCACATGCAAGCCGGCATTGAGGAGCATCTTGACCTGATCTTTAGCAAAGAGTTTAAGAAAGAGTATAAAAAAGTGGCGCGGGAGAAGTATAACCGCACCAAAAAAATGGAAGCCCTGCTGGAGCGCGTATCGCTGAACACGCTGTACCATAAGCGGTCCAACGAAATGCAGGCGGATTCTCTTGGCTTCCGGATTTTTGCAAACACGCAGTATAACCAGGCCGATGCGTATACAGCGCTGGAGCTACTCGATACCGTGGATGAGCCCCTTTCCACGGCCCCACTCGCGCTTGAAAAATACTTTAGCTGTGAGCAGGCCAAGTATAATTTCGATGAGAAGCAGGCTCCATCAGAATCTATTTTTGAGGTTGAAAAAGAGCAGCCTAAGTTTGCCAACTCCGACTCGCTTAAGACCCACCCAGATTGCCAGAAGCGTATGGCTTATTTGCGCGAGCTCTCCCCGGGCATCGAGCAGCGTGCTGTTAATAGCGGCAAGCCAACCGATAGCATGCAACGGGTGAATATGGTATCGCGCATAGAACTGGTACAAAGCTGGTTTGATTTTGAAAACTATGATTTTGCGCTGTTCGAAGCACTTCTGTTACTGGAAAAAGAGCCAGCCAGCATCTATGCCAGAAATATGGTTACGTTAAGCTTATATGGGCTTAAACGCCTTCTGCAGGCTCATACTTTCTCGGAGGCCGTGTCTACCAGTGCACCGCAATTTTCAGCTAACATTAACATGTTTTTGGATGCGCTAAATAACTTGAATACCAGCGATTTCAAGGGGTTTGCAGCTTGCTTTTCGCAAAAGTACCCGAGTAAGGAGCCGATCTCTGAGTTTGACCTAGCAGCCAGCTACACCGTGGCAGAGCTGACCGGGGAACAGGATGCAGCCGACCAGGCACGCCTGAAATACCAAAGCCAGTACTCCGCGGGGAGGTTCTTTAACCTGCTGTTTTCTGAGCAGCCAAGTCCACACTAATCCAAATCATTCTTCCATCTAATTTTTATTTATGATAACAACTTTACGACAGTTACTAATCGCGCTGATTATACTTTGCACGTCGGTGCAGGTAGTGGCGCAAACTCAAACCCTGGAGGGCTTCGCTAACTTTAAGAAGAGATCCCTGACGCCGATTTATGCAGGCAACGAAGTGAAAGGCTACATCATGTTTTACAAAGCTGATAAAGCCGACAAACGAAACGATAACTACGGCCTCGACTTTTTTGACCAGGAACTCCGCAAGGTTAAAAGCGTGATGCTGCCAAAAACGCGCTACAGTTACCAGTTGCTCCGTAGCACCTTTAACGGCGAGGCATTCAGTTTTTACTTTTATAACTACCGCGCCAAAACACTAGAGGTGGATGTATTTGACAAATCCCTCAATAAACTGGCATCTAAACAATTCGATAAGCTATCGAAGGCCGACATGAGTATTGCCTTGCAGGAGACGCAGCTGCCCAGCGACGGCGAAAATAAACCAATTGGCGGCCTAAACATGTACCCGGTGCCAAATAAAGGGTTTATCCGCAACACATACACCGGCATGATGAAAGGCTTTGCGCTGGAGATGTATGATAACAAAATGAACTCGAAATGGGTGTTTCAAACAGATAAAAAGTCTAAAGACTATGAGTCTGTAGTGATAAATGAGATTACCGACAAGCATATTTTTGCCACGATCGTTCGCAAACCGAACATGCTATCAAAGCAAATGACCTTCTCGGTTGCAGCGTTTGATGCAGAGACTGGCAAGAAAATAATGGACATCCCGGTTGAGAAAGAGGGTGCCGCAGAGCAACTCTCACTTACATCGCTCAACTATGATGCGCAAACCGATGAGTTATTGACCATCGGGGAATTTTATAAGCTGGACGATAAGCCGTTTATTAACAAAAGCCAGGGTTTTTACATTAAGCGCTTCAGTGTGGATGGCCAGGAAAAAAGCGCTAAGTTCTATACTTGGGCCGGTGATGTAAACCCTTACTTGCCAGCAGCCGCAAAGGAAAGCCTGGATAAAGGTTTTGTGAATTTTGTGCACCGCATGGTTAAAGGCGCTGACGGAAAGATGCACATCGTGGCGGAGCAGTACAGGATAGCGGCGGACGGCATGGGCATTGCCATGGCTGTTTTGGGAGGCGGTACCAGCACGGCAAAGGGTATTATTGGCAATATGATGATCCTGACAATAAATCCAGACCAGGGATTGCAAAAAGTAACATACTTCGAGAAAGACGAGACAAACTGTATGTTGCCGCCGGGCTCCGGCTTTTACGGCGCAGGCTTGCTAGGCCAAGTTATCAAGATGACCGGAGGCTTCGACTACCAGTTTACGCAGCAGAACAATGACCACCTGAACTTCAACACGGCTTATATTAATTACAAAAAGGTGAAGAAGAGCAAGTATCTGGAGAGAACGCTGGTTAATATTCAGTACACCGGCGAACCGGAGTTCCTGACCGATGAGATCGATTTAACTGCAGATAAGGAGTCATACTCCTATGTATACCCTGCCAAGCCAGGCTATGTGCTGGTTCTGGATAACCAGCATCAGGATAAAAAACTGGACCTGAAACTCGTGAAGCTAAACAGGTAGTTAGTTTACAGTATAAAAAAGAAGCGGTTGGTTATTTGGGGCTAACCGCTTCTTTTTTTTTAACCCTATGACTTTACCCTATAACTGTTTCGGGTTGATAAATCAGCTGGATCAGGTTGTCATACTTTTGCAGAATGACCTTGCGCTTTAGCTTAAGCGTTGGGGTAAGCTCGCCGTTCTCGATAGACCATAGCTGCGGCAAAAGCACAAATTTCTTGATCTGCTCCACGTGGTTAAATTGCTCGTTATAGTTGTTCACCGCATCCGTAATCATGGACCAGATCTGTTTATCTTTGATGGCCTCCACGTTGCCAGGGTAGGGTTTGCCTTGCTGAGTGTACCAGTTTTTTAGGGTGCTGAATGCAGGCACGATCAAGGCACCGACAAACTTTTGCAGCTCGCCCACTACCATAATCTGCTCTATCCAGGGGCTTTCCACCATCTTGTTTTCAATAGGCTGCGGTGCCACATACTTACCGCCGCTGGTTTTAAAAAGCTCTTTCTTGCGGTCAGTGATTTTCAGGAACTTGTCATCCACCAGCGTGCCAATGTCACCGGTGCGCAACCACTCGCCATCGAGCACCTCGGCAGTCAGGTCGGGGCGTTTGTAGTAACCGAGCATAACATTAGGGCCCTTGCAAAGAATTTCTCCATCGGGGGCAATGCGCACCTGCACGTTATAAAGCAGCGGGCCTACCGTTCCGAACATGCGGTTTGCCTCGCTGTATCGGTTGCCGCTAATGATGGGTGCAGCCTCGGTCAGTCCGTATCCTTCCTGAATAACGATGCCAGCAGCAGTAAACACCTTTAGCAAACGCACCTGGCAGGCGGCGGCACCAGTTATAATCGCTTTTACCTCGCCACCCAAAGCCTCGCGCCACTTACTAAAAATCAGTTTATCGGCCAGTTGCAGCTGCAGGCGGTAACCTATACTTTGCGGCTGGTTAATTTCATACTTCTCGGCCAAGTTAAGGGCCCAGTAAAACAGCGATTTCTTTACTCCAGTGAGCTCGGCTCCCTTCGCCAGGATGCCTTCGTAAACTTTTTCTAGCAGGCGTGGCACAGTGGTGAAAAGTGTAGGTTTTACCTCGCGCAGGTTCTCAGCAATCTTTTCCATACTTTCGGCATAGTATACCGATACACCGCAATAGAAGAAGCAGTACGTTGCCATGCGTTCAAAAGCGTGGTTTAGCGGTAAAAAGCTGATAGCCCGTTTGCCTTCCACACCTATTTCCTGAATCACATCGGCGCTGCCAAACACGTTGCTGATAATGTTGTGGTGCGACAGCATCACACCCTTCGGCGTACCGGTAGTACCTGAAGTATAAAGTATGGTTGCCAGATCGTTTTCATGCACTGCCTGCCGGTGCCGGGCCACTTGTGCCTCCGCTTCCGGGTTCGCTAGCTGCAATAGCTCAGACCAGTGGGCAGCTTCCGCTACAGGCTTAAACGTATAAACTGACTGCAGTTCAGGGAGCTCATTGCGCAGGCGCTGCACTTTTTGGTATAAAGCTTCATCCCCCACAAAAATTATTTTCACCGCTGCATCGGCAAGTATAAACTGTAGCTCCTGGCTGTTAATGGTGGCGTAAACAGGCACAGACACAGCTCCGATTTGCTGAATTGCCAGATCTGCCAACATCCACTCGGGGCAGTTATGGCTAAGTATGGCTATCTTGTCGCGGCCTTCTGTGGTGCCATCGCCAGCGCCAAATCCCTGAGCCAACAGAGCAGCGCTCAGGCTGTTAACGGTATTGTATACTTCCTGTGTGCTATACTTTCGCCATGCCCCATTTTCTTTGGCGCTAAGCATGTCATTCAGCGGGAAGTTCTCTAGTTGATGGGTAAGGCAGTCAAACAAGCGTTTTGGCGTTGCCTTGGTTGTATTTTGTGTCAATGTCTGTTTCTTATGATCGGCGTAATGGCTTTGTGCTGCTGCCTTACGACGCTGCAAATTTACTGCTTTTGCGGATTGCTGTTATGCCATACTTACTAGGTACAGCGCATTTAAAGCGATTTCCTTGGAATTAAACCCGATTCGCTCCGCTAAGTTCATTCTCCACGCTTTTTTGGCTTGACTTCTCGGAGAACCTGCTCCTATACTTTACTTAGGCCGATCCTCGGGATAACCACCAAATTTATACTACCTTTGCACCCAAATTTTTAGCATTATGATTTCTGTAGACGGTGTAACGGTTGAGTTTAACGGCTCGGCGCTTTTTAGTAATATCTCCTTCAATATCAACGATAACGACCGCATTGCCCTGATGGGTAAGAACGGTGCTGGCAAGTCTACGTTGCTTAAAACCATAGCCGGAGCTAATAAGCCCACCCGTGGTAAAATCTCCGCCCCGAAAGATGCCGTAATCGCTTACCTGCCGCAGCACCTGCTAACCGAGGATAAGTGCACCGTTTTTGAGGAAGCCTCTAAAGCTTTTTCGCGCGTGCTGGACATGAAGGCCCAGATGGACGAGCTGAACAGGCAACTGGAAACACGCACCGATTACGATTCAGATGATTACTATAAGCTGATTGAGCAGGTTTCGGAGCTTGGCGAGCAGTATTACTCCATCGAGGAAATCAACTACGATGCCGAGGTAGAGAAAACCCTATTGGGCCTTGGCTTTGTACGGGAGGACTTTACGCGCTCTACCAGCGAGTTTAGCGGGGGCTGGCGCATGCGCATCGAACTGGCTAAGATCCTGCTGCAAAAGCCTGACCTGATCCTGCTGGATGAGCCGACAAACCACATGGATATCGAATCGATTCAGTGGCTGGAGGATTTCCTTGTGAACAATGCTAAAGCCGTGATCGTTATCTCGCACGATAAAACCTTTGTGGACAATATTACCAACCGCACCATTGAGGTAACGATGGGCCGCATCTACGACTACAAGGTTAACTATACCCAATACCTGCAGTTGCGCCAGGAGCGCCGCGAGCAGCAACAGCGCCAGTACGACGATCAGCAGAAAGAAATTGCTGATATTATAGCTTTTATCGAGCGTTTTAAAGGTACTTACTCTAAAACCCTGCAGGTGCAGTCACGGGTGAAGATGTTGGAGAAAATGGAGCTTGTAGAGGTGGACGAAGTGGATACTTCTGCGCTGAACGTGAAGTTTCCGCCTGCGCCGCGCTCGGGCAATTATCCTGTTATTGTAGAGCAGCTCACCAAAAAGTATGGCGACCACACTGTGTTTGCCGATGTATCGCTTACCATTGAGCGCGGCGAGAAAATTGCCTTTGTAGGAAAGAACGGCGAAGGTAAATCCACACTGGTGAAGGCTATTATGGGCGAACTGGACTATGATGGCACGCTGCAACTGGGCCATAACTGCATGATCGGGTATTTTGCCCAAAACCAGGCCTCGTTGCTGGATGAGGAGCTAACCGTATTCCAAACCATCGACCTGATTGCCGTAGGCGACGTGCGCACGAAGATCAAAGACTTGCTTGGCGCCTTTATGTTCAGCGGAGATACCGTAGAGAAAAAAGTGAAAGTGCTATCGGGTGGTGAGAAGACACGCCTGGCCATGATCAAGCTATTGCTGCAGCCGGTAAACCTTCTGATCCTGGATGAGCCAACCAACCACCTCGACATCAAAACAAAGGATATTCTGAAAGATGCCCTTAAAGCGTTTGACGGTACACTTATACTTGTATCCCACGACCGTGACTTCCTGGATGGCCTGGCAACAAAAGTGTTTGAGTTCGGGAACAAGCGCATCCGTGAGCATTTTGAGGATATCAATGGTTTCCTGAGAAACAAAAAAATGGAAAACCTGCGGGACATCGAGCGAACTGCAGCAAAGTAATCTTTCTGACCAATACAGTAGTTTAGCTGCCTCGTAAAATGTTGTTATGTAGTAGGCTTTATGTTACAAAAGTGTTCCAGAGCGGATAATACATAATTGTTAGAAAATGAACCGCTTCATTCTTTGCTTAAGTTTAGCTATTTTTTGTTACAGCAACGAGATAGGCTTTCATGGCATAAGCCAGTATACCCTAACTTTAAGGAGCAAGACTAATTATAGCTTTTGGTAGATTAAACTCTGAGTATATGGCTCTTTTGCTGTAGATTAGCAGAATAGTTAAAATGAAACAGCCCAAACCAGCAAAGTTATGATTACTGGTTTGGGCTGTTTTGTATGGTTATACTACGTGTGGCTGCTTATTTGTTCTTGAGGCCTGCTGCCGCTTTTTCATCTACAAACCAATGTACTTCGCCAGACACAGGCTGAATAAGCTGTGACGGATACTCTTCAACGTTTCTTTCACCTTCTAAAACTTCCGCTAGGGCTGGTGCTTTATTCTCTCCGAATGTCATGAAAACAACTGCTTTTGACTGGTTGATAAGCGGCGCTGTGAGCGTGACACGGAACATGGATTGTGGTGTGAGGTAGTATGCTTTTACCCAACTTGATTGCTCCTTCAAAACCTCTGTGTGTGGAAATAGAGAAGCTGTATGGCCATCATCACCCATTCCAAGTAAAATCAGGTCAAATTGAGGCGCACTTTGCCCAAAATGTTCTTTTAAGGTTTGTTCATACTTTTGAGCAAATGCTTCCGGCTCCATATCAGCTTCCCACATCGGAAAGATTTGGTTTTGCGGCACTGGAACCTTGCTCAGAAACGTATCAAAGGCCATTTTGGCGTTGCTCTTTTCATCTGTAAGAGGTACCCAGCGCTCATCTCCCCAGAAGATGTATGTGTCTGCCCAAGGCATTTGCTCAGTGTACGGCGACGCTGCTAGCAAACTGTAAAGCTGCACCGGCGAGGAGCCACCTGTTAAAGCAAGGGAGAAACGGCCCGTGGCTGCCACCGCTTCCTGCGCCTTTTTAACAACTAGTTCGGCTACGGCAATACTAAGTTCTGCTCTGTCTTCGAAAATATGTAGCATGGTTCGGATCGGATTAATGAGGTAAAGTTACAGTCCAGGTGTGGCCTTCGCGGGCAATGAGCGCTTCAGCGTTTTCCGGGCCCCACATGCCTGCCGCATAATTCGGGAACTCCAGGGATGGGCGCGACTCCCAGGTTTCCAGGATCGGTGTGATCACGTCCCAAGCAACTTCCACTTGGTCGGAGCGCATAAATAGCGTCGCATCGCCTTCCATGGCATCCAGCAATAGCGTTTCATAAGCTTCCGGCGACTGCGATTGTGTGGTAGCGCCATTAAAGTCGAACACCATTTCGGCAGGCGTTAAGGCCATATCCAAACCTGTTTTCTTGGCCATAAAGCGCAACCGAATATCCATTTGCGGTTGCAGGTTGATGATCAGTCGGTTGGGAAGTATGTTCTCAGACATGGCACTTGGGAACGTTAAATGCGGCACCGGCCTGAACTGGATGGTAATGGAAGAGCTTTTCTCCTGCATGCGCTTGCCGGTGCGCAGGTAAAACGGAACACCCTGCCAGCGCCAGTTATCCAGCGAGAATTTTACAGCAGCATACGTCTCGGTTCCGGATTTAGGGTCAACGCCGGTTTCTTCGCGGTAGCCCGGCACTTGTGTGCCTTTCATCCAGCCAGGGCCATACTGCCCGCGCACGGCATACTTGCCTACTTCCTCCTTAGAGTAGCGTTTTACGGCATGCAGCACATCCACCTTGCGGTTCCGGATTTCCTCTGCCTCAAACGTTACGGGCGGCTCCATGGCAACCATACACAGCAGTTGCAGCAGGTGGTTCTGGATCATGTCGCGCAGGGCCCCAGAGCCTTCGTAATAGCCGCCCCGGTCTTCTACGCCAACTTCCTCGGCAACTGTAATCTGCACGTAATCAATGTAATTACGGTTCCAAAGGGGCTCGAAAAGCGCGTTGGCAAAACGGAAGGCAAGTATGTTTTGCACGGTTTCCTTACCCAGGTAATGGTCTATTCTGTAGATCTGGCATTCTTGGAACGTGCTAGTAAGCAGCTGATTAAGCTCTTTGGCGGATTGCAGGTCATGGCCGAAAGGCTTCTCTACTACAATGCGGTCGCGCTCGGGGTCTTGGGCAATGCCCACTTGGCCCAGGTTAACCGTAATCGGCTCAATAAATTTAGGCNTCATGGCCGAAAGGCTTCTCTACTACAATGCGGTCGCGCTCGGGGTCTTGGGCAATGCCCACTTGGCCCAGGTTAACCGTAATCTTTTTTAATGATTCGGCCGCCACCGAGAAGTAAAACAAACGGTTGGCACGCTTGCCCCAGGCATTTTCTATGGCATGTATTTTCTGGGCAAGCTCCAGGTATGATGCCGGATCGTTGATGTTGGATGGCAGGTAGATTAGTGAGCGGCGAAAAACCTCCCACTGCTCATCGGTTGGCCTCCCGCTTCTGGAAAATTGCTCCAACCCCTCACGCAGCTCTTCCTGATACTTCTCGTCATCAGAGGCTGAGCGCCCAAGGCCAATGAGTGCAAACTGATCAGGCAGCCAACCATCCAGAAACAGATTATAAAATGCGGGGATGAGCTTGCGTTTGGCCAGGTCACCTGTTCCGCCGAATATAACAGCAATGGTAGGCGCTGCTTTATGGACTGGTTTCATATGTTATTGTGAAATAATCAACCGGAAAACCTCCGTTTAATATGTTGGTTTTTATGAACTTATATTTAACTCCACTGAGTATGGAAGATACCCGGCATATCTATGCGCTCGTAGGTATGGGCACCAAAATAGTCGCGCTGCGCCTGAATAAGGTTTGTTGGCAAGCTTTCGGTGCGATAGCCATCAAAATATGCTAAAGAAGCCATAAACGCTGGCATAGCGATACCGCGATCAATGGCAAATTTAAGCGTTGCGCGGATATCCTGCTGGCGCTCCATCAAATCGCTTCCAATTTTAGGGTCGAGCAGGATGTTAGCTAGTGCAGGCTCCTTTTCATAAGCCGCTCTGATATTAGTAAGGCAAGCTGCCCGGATGATACAGCCCCCGCGCCAGATCTTGGCAACTTCTGCTAGCTGCAACTCATAGTTATAGGCTTCGGATGCAACCTTTAACTGCGCTAAGCCCTGGGCGTAAGTAGCCAGCATGGCAAAGTAAAACGCGTTGCGGACCTGCTCAGTCAGTTGCTTTTGTTCAGCCGAATCGCCAGAGGGGGTGATATTGTTTGGTAGTGCTTTGGAGGCGGCTACTCGCTCTTCTTTATACTTTGATAAATCGCGCATTAATACGGCCATATCAATGCTAGGTACCGGAACCTGCAGGTCCATGGCATTTTGGGAGGTCCATTTTCCTGTACCCTTAGAGCGGGCAACGTCAGAGATTACATTTACAAGTCGCTGGCCTGTCTGTTCATCGGTATATTTAAGAATCTCACCCGTAATCTCTACCAGGAAAGACTGCAGCTCCGTTTGGTTCCAACTCTGGAAAACTGCCTGCAACGCATCATCATCTAAACCCACACCACGTTTTAGCGCGTCATAAGCTTCTGCAAGCAGTTGCATCACGCCATACTCTATGCCGTTGTGCACCATTTTTACATAGTTTCCGGCAGAGCCATTACCCAAGAAGGTAACACAAGGCTCGCCATTAACTTTAGCAGCTACTGCCTCAAAAACGGGGCGTAACCGCTCGTAAGCATGTCGGTTGCCACCAGGCATCATACTTGGGCCGAAGCGTGCGCCTTTCTCGCCACCCGATATTCCCATCCCAAAGAAGTGAATTCCTTTTTGCTCCAGCTCTACCACACGGCGGTCTGTATCCGGGAAGTATGAGTTACCGCCGTCAATCACAATATCGCCGGGCTCGAGCAGTGGCAAAAGGCTGGCAATGGCCGCATCCACGGGCTTGCCAGCCGGCACAAGCAGCATGAGTGCGCGCGGCGTACGAAGCGACTGCACAAAATCTTCCATAGAGGTTGTACCACGAACTGGTTTTCCGGCGCCTGCCTCCGTTTCCACAGCAGCTGATTTTTCCGGGTCCAGGTCCAGGCCGATAACCGAGAAGCCATGATCCGCGATGTTAAGCATCAGGTTCCTACCCATTACACCTAAGCCAACCATGCCAAATTCGTATTGTAAGTCGTTCATATCAGGAGAAGTATGTTTTGTTAAACTGCTTTTGCATCAGAAAGTATAATTGGGTTTGTTGCAGATTTACGAACAGAAAATAAGCTTACCCTCCTATACTTTAGCTCTTTGATGAAGTAAAGCTACAACGTTTCAAAATAAACTCACGCCAATTTTACACTTTTTGCAAGCCAGCGAAGCGGCAAAAGTATGATTTGCTGTGAAAAAGAGCTATTCCTGTTTGCCAACTTATGCGTTAACCATGTAACTGTGCCGGAGTTAAATGTATAACAGTAAAGAGCCAGGACCCTTTCAAACTACCGACTCCTAAACCTGGTGGTAAATTTTTTACTAATAACCGATGTAGTGTTAAATCCAGAATACTGAGCACGGAGACAAGTCCTCTATAACATAAGCCAAATGTACAATACAGGAAAGAGGGGTTTAACAAAAAAGCAAAGTTATTTACCTGTATTAAAGCTATTTAATGCGTTTAGGGCACCTAATAGCTTAGCTAAACGTAATAGTAATGAGCCTCTCTTTTATCACCTTTATTCAGTCCGACGATGGTACTATCAAACTACCTTATTACCAGCAAGGACAGTAAAAGCAGGTTTTGGCCCATCATCAAGTGGATTTTCATTGGAATTCTGTGCCTGGTAGTGGGAGCCGCCATTACTGTTGTTGTGTATGAGATTCATACTTCCAGATTGCAGGCACGCGAGCTAAGTCGTTATGCGGCCACCTTAACGTATACTGTAAAAGACGGCGCCGCCAGCGCGGTTGTCTACCCAAAAAGTGGCCCTTTTGACAGGCGGCTGGGATACGCATTACTCCCAGAGCTACTGGATAGGGCAACTAAAAGAGGAATGCAGGTACAGCGGCAGGCTCATTTTTCAGATGCTTTAACATCGTATGCCCTAGACGGGTATTTTCCTCCATACATCGAAAAGACACAGGCGGGCTTATTTATATCGGATAGCAAGGGAGAGCCTTTTTATCATTACCGTTACCCACAGCGCCTGTATGATTCTTATGCGTACATACCTTCAGTATTGGTTAACACGCTGCTTTTTATTGAGAACCGTGAGCTTCTGGCCTATGGCAAACCCTATATGAACCCAGCCATTGATTGGAAGCGATTTGCTAAAGCGTCGATGTACCAGGCTGGGCAGCGGGTCGGGTTAAAGTATAAAACGATTGGAGGGAGCACATTGGCCACCCAAATTGAGAAATTCCGCCACTCCCCGGAGGGAATTACCGAAGGGCCGCAGCAAAAACTACAGCAAATGGCTTCTGCCAGTGTGCGCGCCTACCAAAGAGGCCCTGAAACGCTGCCTGTTCGCCGCGATTTGGTGCTTTGCTATTTAAATACAGTACCCTTATCAGGAGCCCCGGGGTATGGGGAAGTGCACGGCCTCGGGGATGGCTTATGGGTTTGGTTTGCAACAGATTTTGATGAGTTTAACCGGCTTTTGCATACATATGGTGCCACTGGGGCAACACTGGGGGCGCAGGGCCAAGCGCTACGGCAGGCTATTTCGCTAATGATCGCGCAGCGCAGGCCATCTTATTATTTGAGCGGTAAAGGAAGAGCGGAGTTAAATGTACTTACCGCCGGCTACTTACGTTTGTTAGCACGCAACGGGTACATCAGTGATGAGCTAAGAGATGCGGGGCTAGCTAATGAAGTTAAGTTCCGGGACTTTTCCAGGGACCCGGTAGTTTCTCCGAAGGAAACAGAAAAAGGAACCCTGATGGTACGCACACACCTGGCTGGTATGCTGGGCAAGCCACTTTATGACCTGGACAGAATGGACCTTTCTGTTAGCACCACTATTCAAGGGGATTTACAGGAACAGGTGAGCGCATATCTGGATAAACTGAACGAGCCAGCCTTTGCAGGTGAAGCCGGAATTATTGGTGCGCGTATGCTGACGGAGCGGGGTGCTAGGGAAGTGAAGTATAGCTTCACTCTAATAGAGCAGTCACCGCAAGGCAACCTTGTGCGAGTGCAAACCGATAACACAAACCAACCATTTGACCTAAACGAGGGTAGCAAACTAGAGCTGGGGTCTACAGCAAAATTGCGGGTATTGGTAACCTACCTAGAGGCTATTTCTGAGATACACAGCCGTTATCAGGGCAAACCAAAGCATGAGTTAAGGGCGGCCCTGCAAGCAAGCCCCGATAACCTTTCCCGCTTTGTGCTGAACCACTTGCTGTACAATAAGGATCAAGGCCTAACAAAAACGCTTTATGCCGCACTGGAGAGGCGCTATTCGGCTAGCCCCCACGAGGCTTTTTTTACAGGAGGGGGTTTGCATCGGTTCCATAATTTCCAGAGCAAGGATAACGGGCGGAGGCCAACAATACGGGAGGCGTTCTTAAATTCTATAAACCTGCCCTTTGTGCGGCTGATGCGCGACATTGTACAATACACCACGTATCAGCAAGTCGAAAACACCCCAGGCTTGTTGGGAAATGAACGGGACCCGCGCCGAATCAATTACCTTAACCGTTTTGCCCACCGAGAAGGTCAGGTGTACCTGAGGCAGTTTTGGAATAAGTACAAAGGGCTGAATGAAGCTGAGCGCTTCGATAAACTCATAACAACAATGCGCCGTAACCAGGTGCGGCTCGGGGCAGTGCACCGTTATCTTTACCCGGAAACAGATTCTGTTGCCTTCGGTGATTTTTTGAAAGCGCAGTTGCCTCAGGAGAAACTAAGCGACAAACGGAGGAGTGAGTTATATCACATGTATGGGCCTGATGCTTTTTCGCTGCCTGACCAAGGCTACATCACTAAGGTTCACCCGTTGGAGTTATGGCTTTTACGCTATCTTAAAACTAACCCAGCTACTACGTGGGCAACTGTGGCTAAAGAAGGCCAACTACATATACCCGAAATTTATAAATGGCTGTTTCGTACGCGCTTCAAACACGCTCGTGACTCTCGCATACGCACCATGCTTGAGCTGGATGCCTTTGTTGATATTCAGGAGCAATGGAGCAAGCTTGGCTATCCATTTTCCAGCTTGGTTCCTTCGCTTGCTACAGCGCTTGGCTCATCCGGCGATCGTCCGGAAGCGCTGGCTGAATTGGTAGGGATTGTACTCAACAACGGCGTGAGATTGCCTAATATCAGAATTAATCAACTACATTTTGCTGCCGACACACCTTATGAAACCTTGCTTGCACGAAAAGCCGTAACAGGCGATCAAGTGCTTCATCCGGAAATTGCAGCCATCATGAAAAAGGCGCTTCATGAAGTTGTAAACCAAGGAACCGCCCGCCGCTTGCAAGAGGGCTTTGATATAACAGGGGGCAACAAAATGGTGCTGGGCGGCAAAACTGGTACTGGTGATAACAGGTTTATCACAAGGAATATTAAAGGGCATAGAATCGCTTCGCGGGCCGTGAACAGAACCGCCACATTCGTTTTCTTTATAGGCGATAAACACTACGGAACTCTCACGGCATTTGTGCCTGGCCAGGAGGCGGCAAATTTCAGTTTCACGTCCTCGCTACCGGTTCAGGTGCTTAAAAGTATGGCCCCAATTATCGAGCCTTATTTGCAGGAGCAATCTGATTCTCTAAAAGTAAACACAGCAACTGTAGCGAGCTTAGAGATTTCGGCAGAATTTCCTTAATTTAAAGCATAAGTTCTGGAAAACAGCGTTACGGAAGAGAAAGGGTTTAAGAGGAAGGAGCAGTAAATGACACAGCAAATTTGGAAGTATGTATGGATTACCCTAATCATAGCTGTTGCCTTGCAGCAGTGCAGTCAGCAGCAAGTCAGCTTTAATACAGCAAGTAAGGTAACTGATGAAAGGGAAAAACTGTTGCTGAGTCCGCCGCCGCTGCCAACGGCAATGAGCTTTGCCGGGGAACCTGTGCCGTTGCACATACCCGACGTGGCCGAACGCCTGGACCGCGAACTGCTTGTTAACTCGTACCTGCATGCCACCACCATGCTAGGCCTGAAACGCATGCAACGCTATGTGCCGGAAATCAGAGCCATGCTCCGCGACAACAATGTGCCGGAAGATTTCATATACCTGGCGCTGGCAGAGAGTTTGTTTGGGCATGTAACATCGCCGGCTGGGGCCGCTGGGTTTTGGCAACTTATGCCTGAAACAGCACGAGGTTATGGCCTTACTGTGAATAAAGAGGTTGACGAGCGTTTTCATGTGCAAAAAGCAACTGTGGCCGCGATAAGGTATCTTAAAACAGCGCGCGCGCGCTTCGGCTCCTGGACCAACGCGGCTGCCTCCTACAACCGCGGCATGGCTGGCCTGGACCGCGCCCTTGATCGTCAAGGCGTTGAATCATACTATGATTTATACCTCAACGATGAAACATCGCGTTACATGTTTCGCATACTCGCCCTGAAAGAGGTGCTAGGCAACCCACAAAAGTATGGCTTCGACCTGGCCGAAGAAAACGGGTACCAGCCTTTGCCATACCGCGAAATGGAAGTAAAATCCTCGATCTCCGATTTGCCAGCTTTTGCCAAAGCACAAGGCACAAATTATAAAACATTGCGGCTATACAACCCCTGGGTTAAAGGCTATCAGCTTACCGTGCCCGATGGAAAGCAATACGTGTTAGCACTGCCCGAAGCAAAATAACCCCGGTTTAACAAAATTTGGGTTTCTTGTTCAGCGTGTGTAAGAATAAGCAGACGCCTATATTGGGGGGAATAACTGTTAAACTTATACTAAGGTATTGGTTTGCAACAGCATACTTCTTGAGCTCTAAAGTGAACAAGCTGCATCCAAGAGATCAGAGCAACGCAGAGGTGCCATACTTCGTACGCTCAACTCAAAAACAGAGTAAATAACATATGTCATACATTTTCCAGGATTGGAAGGCAAACAAAGGAAACTTAAAGGGGCGGATGGTTATGGTACTTTTCAGGCTTGCCCGGCCAGCTTCCGTAAATAAACTGCTCAGAGTAATCTGGTTGCCCTATTTGGCCTTCTACAAGGTGTTTGTTGAATGGTTTCTGTGCATTGAGTTGCCCCACTGGACACAGGTAGGAGAGGGGTTTTACCTGGGCCACGGCCAGGCCCTGGTGGTGAATGGATGCACTGTTATCGGGAAGAATTGCTTTTTCAGGCATTCAACAACCTTAGGTAACGTCAGGCGTGCAGATGGCAGTTATTCCGGATCACCTATAATTGGCGATAATGTAGAGTTAGGGTCAAACGTTTGCATTATCGGCGAAGTTAAGATAGGCAATAATGTACGTATTGGCGCTGGGTCGGTGGTTGTAAAAGACATTCCGGATAATTGCATTGCTGTAGGAAACCCAGCCAGGATTATCAGACAGCTTGAGCCTGAAGCTGTACTTGCTTAAATTTTGTAAGCCTCAACACCAAAAAGGGGGGCTTGCTTCATGCAAGCCCCCCTTTTTGGTGTTGAGGCTCTTTATTTTATTTCTTGAAGTATACTTTAAAGCTTGACCCTTTCTCAACTTCACTTTCAACTTCGATTCTACCGCCGGCATTCTCAATCATTTTTTTAACCATGTATAGCCCGATGCCTGTGCCTTCCACGTGGTCGTGGAAGCGTTTGAACATGGTGAAAATATCTGCTGTGCGCTTAGGGTCAATTCCCAAACCATTATCCTCAATGGTAAGTATGCTAAACTCGCCTGTTTGCTTGCTACTTATCTTTATATGCGGCTTACGCTCCGGCGATCGGTATTTTATAGCATTAGAGAGCAGGTTGTAAATCACGCTTCTCAGGTTCTTCTCAGTAAAGCTAACTTCGGTATTTTGTTCCAGATTAAGCTCCAGCTGCACATTATGTTCTTGTATGGCTTGGCTTAGATCATAAGTAACATCCTCCAGAACACAATATAGATTAATCGGGGTGTAATCGCTTGTGTTTTCCTGTTGCAGCTTCACGACATCGGTTAAGCTTGAGATTGTCTTTTTAAAGCGCTCCACGGAGCCTTGCATCATCTGTATGATGTGGCGCGTTTCAGACTCGTTTGTCTTACCTTCATTCAAATCGAAATTGAGTAAACCCAAAAGCCCCTCTATGTTTGAAATGGGTGCTTTTAAGTCGTGTGATGCCGTGTAGATAAAGTTGTCCAAGTCATTATTAATCCGCACAAGCTGTAAGTTTTTTTGCGCCAGCATCTCTTCAGATTCTTTGCGCTGGTGCACATCGGTGGCAGTGCCAAACCACCTGATAACGTTTCCTTCTGAATCTAATTGAGGAAAAGCGCGGCTCAGGTGCCAGCGGTAGGTGCCGTCCTTCATTTTAAGCCTGTGCTCAATGTCGTATACTTGCTTCTCCCTTACGGATTCAGCCCAGGCTTCAACGGTAAGCTCGGCATCTGTGGGAAGCAGTAGGTTTTTCCAAGTCCAGGTGCCGTCAGGCTGTTTTTCAGTGCCATCAAACTCAGCTATTCGCTCATTATAGTAAACCACCTTTCCGTCTGGGCGGGCAATCCAAACTAGTTGCGGCATGGCATTAGCCATAATCTGCAAGTCTCTGGCGCTTTCCTCCAGATTTTTCAGGGCTATCACCTGTTCCGTTACGTTGTGGCAAAGCACAATAACGCCTGTAATAGTGCCATCTAACTCTCGGTATGGTTGGTAAACCAAGTTTAAGAAGCCGTCTTTTCGTTTGCCGTTTATATATACAAAGTATGGCTGGTCGTATAAGTATAGTGGTTCCCCGCTCTGCTTCACACTTTCTATAATTGGTCTGAAAACAGGCTCCGCTTCCGGTATAATATCAAATAACGGCTTACCATCAAGCTCTTCTACCGAACGGTCAATTAGTTGTGCATAGGCATCGTTAACTATGTTCACCTGCATCTGGTCTCCATTCAGAACAATGATCCCGACAGATGCTTCGCGCACAAGGTTTCTGAAGCGTGCCTCACTTTCCTCCACTCGCTTTCGTGCTTGTATCTGCTCTGTAACGTCATGCGCTACATGCAGTACCCCAGTGGCAATGCCATCTTCAATAATCGGTGTGTAGGAAAGATTAAAATAATGTTCTGTTAGGTGCCCGTTTTTCATCAGGTTTACAGCCATTTCACTACCGCTAAAGGGTTTGGCGGTGTCCAGCACGTTCTGGATCTTCTTTAACACGGCCTGTCCTTCTACTTCAGGAAGTACTTCAGTCAGCTTCTTCCCAATCGCCTCATCTGCATTATCTTTTTGCATGATACGCAGCATCAATGCGTTCACGTTTTCAATCACCATGTCGTGGCCACGTGTAAGAAGGATTGCAACAGGAGCCTGCTTAATCATGTTCAGAAAGCGGGATTCGCTCTCGATAACCTTTTGTTTTGATTTAACCTGCTCGCTTACGTTTGAAGCAACCACAATAACCCCAGTGATTGTACCGTCTGCCTCTCGGTAGGGCTGGTAACTGAAATTAAAGTATACCGTATCCCGATTGCCATTTTTTCGCTTAAAGACAGCAGGCACCTCATACCCAAAAATAGGCTCCCCGGTGTGCAGCACGTTTTTTAGTTTATCGATAAAGCCCTGCCTTTTCATTTCAGGCATAATATCCTCGAAGGGCTGGTTTAATATTTCCTCACCGTGCTGCCATAAATCCAGAATAGCAGGGTTTACGGTTTCAATTATTAAATCTTCGCCCTTAAAAATAGCGATGGCATCGGAGGCTTGTTCCACTACATTTCTAAACTTCTGGTCCTGTAGCTCCTCTGTTTTCTTTCTGGCTATTACCTGCTCAGTTTCATCTGAAATAGCATGTATAATAAATAGAACGTTGCCTTCCGCATCTACTACTGGTTTATTGGTAGCAGACCAATAGTATGATTTAGCTTCTCCGTTTGCTTCAGTTATGTCGTGCCGAAAAGGAGGGGATTTATCTTGCTTTTTCTGCGCTAAGGCGTTTTCTAAAGACGAATTAAGGGTGGAGTGACTTTGATTTGTAAGGCTGTGTGTGTTGCCAAAGTATATCTCAAAAACACTTTTCCCTTCTATGCTTTGTTTGGTTGTGCCTAATACTTGCAGAAAATCATAACTACTGCCCAGCACGGTAAAGTAGGGAGCGTTTGCTTGCAACAGCAAGAGACTGCCGGGCATATTGTTAAAAACTGCCTGAAAGTCTATTGTTAAATTTTGGATCATTTGTTCAATAAAATGGGCACGTTGTAAGAAGCAACTAAGTTAGGTAAATGCCTCCACATAATGTTTGCAGACGGTGTTTTAATAAGCTAAATGAGTTTTAGCCCAGGGCATAATTCAAGAATTCAAAATAAAAGCCATACTAAAAACTTATATCATTTGATGTTCTACATAGCTATAGCGGTTAAACATAGCACCGGCTGGCAAGGTTGTTTATACTATATATTTCCTGTTTAGTTTTTGTATCTCATTTTAATGCCAAGGCTTAAATGGCATGAAAGTATGATAGCTGCAGGAACTAGATTTATGAACCAAGGCCGGTAAAGTATAGATTGCAATTATACTCGGTTCAGCAGAGGAACAGGCATCATTAGCAGTACCTTATACTTTTGATGAAGTTACGGCTTATATTGTTGCAGGCTTTAACAAGCTATCCTTTACAGTTTAAAGTATGTTATTTAGGTATCGTTAGATATGTACCCATGACACAGGCTCCGTATGCGTTTTCTCTACATTATAAAAATGTATGCTTTAAAGTGACTACATACCCTTAAAAGCATTCATGCAGTGAAATCCAAATAGCGCACCTTCATCAACAGACTTCTGCTGGAATAACCCGCATTCTAAGGTGAAGGCTGTAGCTAGGGCGTTCCGGGAGGGAGTAAGCTAGTATCTTTTGCCATGCAGCATGCCACCCATTCCGTCATATACAGCTGGGTTAGCAGCTGACCGGCCACCGCTGTGATCGATGCCGCGTTGGTGGCCCGCCGTGAATACTTCATCATTATTTGCTTTGCCAAAACTAAGTTCCATAAAAAGTTACCTAAGCGGCAACGAGGGTGTTGCAGTTAAGCCTGACTTCCTTTCCAAACAAGAGCTAAACAACGGCAACATTAAATCGCTCTGAGAAGCTAGTCTTGCAATCGAGAACACTTTATACTTTGCCATGCGCAAAAAGAGCAACTATGCCTGGGGATTAATGTGATTAAGGAGGTCTTTGTAGAGGCAAGGAGTATCAGACCGGTGCTTGATATTTAACTCTACATTAGGTTGGAGTTAAGTATTTGTTTATAAAGTGTATTACAAAGTATAAGTTGTATATAAGATATATGCACTCTTTAATTTTGCGTTAAATAAGCTTCTTTGCTGGTCAATCTCACTATAAAACCAATTTTTGCTTTTAGCCTGAAAATTGAATCATTAAGAAAAAATTATAAAATTTATAAAAAAAACAAATTAAAAAGTGCTTCGTATTGGAAGATGAATCGTGTCTCAGTCAAATCAAATATCTTCTATGAGTATTCTAGCTTTAACAGACAGCAGCACAGGTACAATATCAGGTATTAAAGTTCTGTTAGGCAAAGAGGCTGAGAGTCGGCTAGCATCAAAAAGCTTTATAAAGAAGTGGGATGCGCTCTATGAGAATTGCCCGTGGGCAACTGTATTTCAGAGCAGCAAGCTTTTAACCACATGGTTTCAGTGTTTTAAAGATGCCTATCATTCGATTCTGATATTTGAGGAACAAGAAGATAAGCTTACAGGTCTGCTAATCTTAGTTCAAGATATAGGTAAAAGTAAAATTTCTGTGGCAGGCTGTACAGAGGCTGAATACCAAACTTGGCTTGCAGAAGGAGACCAGTATACCGGATTTATAGAAAACGCGCTAACGAGTCTCAGGAGTCATTTTCCTAAATCTGAGGTCCATTTTACTAATATACCTGCAAATACGCCATTGGAGTGGGTGTCGCGCGCGAAATGGAGTAAGGTATGTGAGCTCACCGCCTTCCAGCGCCCAGTCATGAACCTTAACAAAGCAGATGCACCCAAACTGTTCAGAAAGCAGCAGTTCAGAGAGAAGCGCAATCGCCTCAAGCGATTAGGGGAGTTAAGCTTTGAGCACATAACGAGTTTGGATCGGTTTGTAACAGTCCTGCCTGAACTTATGGATCAGTTCGATTTCCGGAAGGGAGCAAGGTATAACGTTTTATACTTCAGGAATAAACCTGCGGGTAAGCGCTATCTCATTGAGCTATTTAAGCAAGGCTTACTTCATGCTACTATCTTAAAGCTTAATGATGAAATTATTGCTTCCATTGTTGGGCAGATAGATGGCAAATCGGTTTGCTTAGGAGGTATAAACACACATTCTCCTTGCTATGGTTTGCTCTCTCCAGGGTATGTCCATTTTTTAATGTTAGGCCAGCATTTGCTGGCAGAAGGTTACGAGTTGTTCGACTTAACCCCTGGAAACGACCCTTATAAATGGAGAATCGCTAATGATCAAGATGTAGTGCATTCGCTTTGTTTTTCGAGCCCTAAAAAAACCTTTGTTAAAAAGCGTGTAGTTAACCCGTTGATGGACTTCGCTAAGGCCAACCTAAGTAAACGAGGAGTTGATATTCGAGACCTAAAGGAGACCATGCTCAAAGCACTGGAGAGGATTAATAAAAACAAAGTTAATGGTATGGCATCCATCATCACCAGTATACTGCCTTATAAACGTAACAATAAGCAAACTGCAATTTACCGATACGATCCTTCATCCAGTGTTGCTAAGAACTCCGTGATAGTTGAGCTTAACAGCTTTGCTAGTCTGCTAGACTTCGACCAACACAGCTCACGTATTACTAGGTGGGAATTTTTGAATGAGGCCATGCAACGTTTTGAAAATGGCGCAAAGGCGCATACGTATGTTAAAAACGGGCGCTTGCTTTGCTGTGTATGGCAAGCTGGCAACACAGAAGTGCTTGAGAATGTATTAGGTGCCGAGGCACTTGACGCACAACAACAACACATATGTTTAGTTGATGGGTTTTATCTCCATGCCGCATTACAAGCTAACCTTGAATCCGTAATAAAATCAATTATGGAAAAAGTTAAGGCAGGAAAGCAGTCCACATGCATTTATGCCACTTTAAGTGGAAGCGATAAAAAGCTGGGGCGGGAGTTGGAAAGGGCCGGTTTTAAACCCCTGATATGACTGCCTTGTGTAATCGGTTGCCATAAGCGGCACTTTGCATGGCATAAATAAATGCCTCCAGCATGAACTGTAGGCCCTGCTTGGAACAAGTTATAAACCCCGTGGTCGAGCTCAAGGACAACATGTTCTATCCACAGGAGTGCTTAGTCATTGTAGGCAATGGCGGCTACGTCTAAGGGTTAGCGTGCTTGCCGCCCTTCGTGGAAATCACCTCTTCGGTGTGTAAACGCAGCATCATGGAGAGCCAATGGGAGCAGTGTATGCAGCACCAATAACAGGGAACACGGCACTTCAGAAAGATACATTTCAAAAATCATCAAAACTATGCGCTGAGCCATCACCTTCTAGTTTTGGGCAGAACAATCAAGGATAGATTTACCTTTTAACGTCAGACGAATCCGGTCCGAAGCGTACAAAAGGGAAAGTGTGCGGATGACTACTTGTCCTATGGGACTAGTAGTGTTCTGCGTATCAAAAGCCTAGCAACAAACTGACCGTTTGGAAGCACTATATAGCCCTAAGGTGCGCCTAATACAAATCGGATACTAGACATGAAGCTACAGTATTTGGTTAGTGTAGCTGTTGTGGTGTCAGTCTTGCGTGTGGTGCAGTATGGGCAGGCTTACAATCCTTTAAACTAACAATAAACAGACAGTAACTCATGCCAGAAGACCAAACCCCGGAAACGAACTTAGAGGAAACAGGTTTAGATCATTCTCCTTCAGCCCAAAACATACATGCCATTGTCTATCAAGAAGCAGAGTCTGAACTAACGCGATCTTCACCCGCTCTATTCTGGTCTGGATTAGCGGCAGGTCTTTCCATGGGCTTTTCTATGATAGCCGAAGGCTTGCTGAAGGCCTATTTGCCGGATGCAGAGTGGAGCATACTTGTCTCCAGCTTTGGGTATAGTATCGGTTTCTTGATCGTGATTCTGGGAAAGCAGCAGCTCTTTACCGAGAATACCCTAACCCCTATACTTCCTCTGCTGAACCGCAAAGACATGGCTACCTTCCTAAACGTAGGACGCCTCTGGAGCGTGGTTCTTTTCGCAAACTTATTGGGGACGCTACTGATCTCCTTGGTTATCGCCTATACCTCCGCCTTCGAACCACCTGTATTGAAAGCTTTTAAAGAGATCGGGCAAAAGGCAATGGAGCCGGGCCTCGGAACCACCATGTTGCGTGGCGTTTTTGCAGGTTGGCTCATTGCCCTGATGGTATGGCTCATACCTTATGCAGAAACAGCACGCATATGGGTGATAATTATAATAACTTACATAATCGGGGTGGGACACTTCAGCCATATCATAGCAGGCTCTGTAGAGACGATGACGCTGGCTGCCCTGCAACAGGTAAGTTGGCTGGAGGTGCTCGGAAACTACATGCTGCCTACCCTAACCGGTAATATTCTCGGTGGCGTAATATTAGTAGCAACTATTAATCATGCGCAGATTAAAGCTGGATAGGATAAGGCTTAAACACGTGTAAAAGTATGAGTAGGCCTGAACATCGGTTCAAGCAATACTCATATAACCCAAGCTTTTACTGCTTGCAAGGGGATTGAAAAGCTCGTAGCAATAAACATGAGTTCACGGAAACCCAACCCAAGCCAAATATTCTCGTTTCTATATGCTTTACATTAACCACTATAGAAGCACGAAATGGAACACACTAACCATAGCAATAACATGAAAGGGAGCTACACTAAGTTTATATTAATGCTGGCCTTCTCTTTCGTTGCCATGTACATAACCATGTACTTGAACACGTATCAGTTTGACCATGTGTATTTTAGCATGACACGCTTTTACATGTCCTGTCTGGGTATTTCGGCAATGGCCATGATCATGTTTTTTTTCATGAGGAAAATGTATAAGAACAGAACAAAGAATATGGCAATTATTGCAGGAAGCGTTCTCTTGTTCGTAAGCACCTTATCTCTTGTTCGCGCACAAGAACCAATCGGCGATGTACTCTGGATGAAAGCCATGATCCCGCACCATTCTATCGCCATATTAGCGAGCGAGCGCGCAGACATTAAAGACCCAGAGGTAAAGAAACTGTCGGAAGAAATAATTAAAGCCCAGAGAAAAGAGATCAGTGAGATGAAAGCAATGTTAGAGCGCTTGGATAAAAAATAGCATTTGTTCTAAACATGCAATTATAAACGATTAGTTGGGTTGAGCAGCCTTGAGGCGCTACACACCTAAAGTATAAATTAGGCAAAGAACCTAAGTATAATTAAACCAGACTCGACTAGCTACTTTAAAAACAACAGCCCGGCCCCTCTGAGGGGCCGGGCTGTTGTTTTTTACCATATCTTAGTTTTAGGGAGTCATTTCGATCAAAGGGAGTAATCTGAAATGATATGTGCACTAATACAGGTTTCTAGGTTGCGAGTGAAATAAACAAAAGGCACTTAAAACTGCTGATGCCTGCTATAGCCATTTGACTGATGTACGGCATCCCAGGTCCAACCGTCTTTTTCAAGCATCACGGTAAGCAATTTGCGCCGTTCGGCTAGCGCCTGATCTGAACGGTGGTTGATTTCTTCAGGCTTTCTAAAAGCTACTCCTAGCTTAGACACTTGTTCTGTTAAAGCAGGAACCTGCTCTTTGGGTGAACCTTCCTTTAGATAACCTTTTCTTAGCATCTCAAGGTGCTGATCCAAAGCGGTCTGCAGCATGTTCATTTTCAGGTTGTCAAGCGTTACATCATCTTTCAAGGCATTTGATAGTAACTGATGTACTTCGTCCAGTTTCACGAAGGCAGGAGCAATAGCCAGGTTTAGCTGGTTGTTATGGAAGTAGTGTATAACCGGGTAGGAGTGGTGATTCATGGTATGGTGCATTAGCATCTGGCACAGGTCAGAAACAGTATCGAAGAATGAGGAGAAATCCTTGCCATTCCAAGCCTTTTCCAGCACCTGTTGCGGTGATTTGCCCATCCCGCTGATATAAAGACTAAGCTTACTCTGCAAACCCACCGCCGACAGCACCGGAACAAAATAGGTGATAGACGTGGTGATGAAAACCAAGCCAGAGTAGGCTGCAATATCTGTGATAACCCGCCAAAAATTATTAGAGGCAATATAGTCGCCTACCCCGAGGGTAGATAGCGTAAAGCCCGCATAATATAATTTCTCCCATGCCCCTGTATTCTCCTTTGTAATGCTATTTACGACAGAACTTGGATCAGACAACAGCATTAGAAAGAGGCCCGACCACAAACCTATTACCCAGACCACCAAGATAGATACCAGTACTGCCGGTCCGGCGTATTCTAAAAGTTTGCTGTTGCCTTTTTTTGCTGAAGCAACAAAGAAAGTATTCCAGACACCTCTTGACACAAGGTTTGTCAGTTTTCCCCCACCATTCAAAGAAAAAGTAGTTTTGATGATGTCCGCGATAATGAAGAGAAATATCAGCGAACCGATGGAGAAGTATAAAATGCTCATAGAATAGGCTTTGTATCGTTGGTTGGGTAAACGGAGCAAAGTATAAATGAGTTTTGAGCTGAAAATGCGATCCGGCAGTAGCATCTTTAGGCTTACTGTTAGCGGTTGGGTACCTAAATAAAGCAGGGTGTTGTACTTTCAGCAGCATTGCACCTGCGTTACATCGCTGGCAAATAACCTACTTTTTCAGGATAAAGTATAACTATGCGTCTACAAGCTGCCTGAAGGCTGAGTATGGCTGGATTAAAAAACTAGAGGCAGAGGTAACTTATAAACACTACTTCTACGAGATGTATGGATAGACAACGTATTCCATCCACAAATCTGTGGGAGCCGCGCGGTGATGATTTTCCCAATAATAGCGTTGTTTGGCTCGTATGAATACAAGGCCGATTTTGGCTGAGTATATGCCTCGGCTCGCCAGGGAGGCGAATACTTCCTATCTAAAGACTTTTCTCTTACCGGCAGTTACGGTAACCGCTTCGGAGCAGGTGAAGTTATTTCAGCGTGGTTTTAGACAGGTTTTTCTTTCTTGTGGAAGCTGCCTATCAATGGATGTAAGAGCGTGACAGCGTCGGGAAATTACCGCCTTAGGCTTGCTTTTCGCCGTGTTCTGGGGCTTTTCTATATTAGTTTCAGAAAATCCAAAAATACGCTACTTAAATAGTCTTTGTGTGGTAAAAAACAGAAGCACTATATTTGCAGACTACTTCTAACTCACGCGCTTAAAACCAATGACAATGAAGAGCATACTACGGTTACTTGCTATGGTAGCAACCACCTCGGCTGTATTTGCCGCTTGCAATAGCAAAAATCAGGAGACTACCCAGGACAAACAGGCCACAACATTAGCAGCCGTGGAAGTACCTGAAAACACGGCGGCATTGCAAGACACTATTAAAGGCAGCATTCCATCTGTGGCTACGGGCAAGATAGGGGAGGCTAACTTAAAGTTAACTTACCATGCACCCGGCGTAAAAGGGCGCACAATTTGGGGAGGTTTAGTAGCGTATGATCAGGTTTGGGTAACTGGCGCGCACATGGCCACCACTCTCGAAACTGACAAGGCAATAGTCATCGGTGGGAAAGAAATACCGGCAGGTAAATATGCTTTGTTCACGATTCCGGGCCGCGAGGAATGGACCTTGATCATCAACAAAAACTATAAGCAGCACCTGGCAGACAACTATGACCAAAAGGATGACCTTGTACGTATTCAGGTAAAGCCAACTACGCTTGAGCAGCATCAGGAAAGGTTGAAGTATGAGATTAACTCCAAATCTAGTACAGAAGGTGTTATAAATATATCATGGGATAAGTTAGGTATTACGGCACCGGTTAAAACCGCCTCTTAGACTTTAGACCTCAAAAACCATAGCCTTTCTACTTGATTTCAAAAAATAAAGGAAGCGCGGCCATTACACCGGTTATAAAAAGGTGTAGGGGGCACTCCTCCCGAAAACCTTGAGAGCCAATTTTTCATAAATCCGGGGCTAGCAACATTAACGTTGTTGGCCCCGGATTTTTTGATTTTAGAAGCTATCAGACCCTGCATCGTTTATTTATCCATCTTATGCATGTTCACCTTCATTTGCTGATAGCATGCTTCATCCATTGTGCCTTTCTCGTGCATTTGCATCATCATGCTATAAATTATGCTGCTGTTACTCATCATCATTTTTGACATAATCGTGCAATTAGCAGAGTCTTGGGCGCAGTCATCCAGCATTCGTTGCATCATCTGCTGCAGCTGTTCCTGGCTCATGCTGCCCATCTTCCCATCGTTTGCCATCATGCCGCCATCTCCCAACTTACCTTCACTGTTTTTGTTGCGCATCACCTGCATCATTTCTTGTTGCATTTCATCATTGTCCATAATCATATTTTAGACTTCCTTGCGTTGCGCCTCATCGCTTATAATAGCATGAACATTTCCATCGGACTGGCAACCGAAAGCAGTTGCCAATAAGGGAGCAAGTGTTGTTATCAGAATGGTTTTCATAGCTTTAGTTGGTTAGGGTGATCTTGAAGAAACCTCCTACGAGGTACTCATACTTTGTTTTACTTCAATTCTTTGCGAAGCAACTGCGCGTTTATAGCAACTATAACTGTGCTCAGGCTCATGAGGGCAGCGCCCACGGCAGGCGAAACCATAATGTCCTGCTGGTACAGCACACCGGCCGCCAGCGGCAGGGCGATTACGTTATATCCCGTTGCCCAGATCAGGTTCTGGATCATCTTTCGGTACGTAGCCTGTCCGAAAAGTATAAGTAAGGCAATGTCCTGGGGGTTGCTGTTTACGAGTATAATATCGGCAGTCTCGGCGGCCACATCGGTACCGGAGCCTACGGCAATGCCCACATCGGCCTGCGCAAGGGCAGGGGCATCGTTCACGCCGTCGCCGGTCATGGCCACAAATTCGCCTTGGGCCTGAAGCTCCTTTATTTTCTTCTGTTTCTCGTGGGGCAGCACGTTGGCAAGGTAGCCGTCCATGCCCAGTTTATCGCTCACGCTCTTGGCCACCCGCTCGTTGTCGCCGGTTAGCAGCAGGTTTTTGATGCCGTTCTCTTTCAGAATCCTGATGGCATCCGCAGACTCTGGCCTGATTTGGTCGCGCATGGTGATGTAGCCTGCCACTTGTTGTTCTACCATAATGTAAATCACGGTTTCAACGCCTTCCTCGGCTTGGCTTTCAGGCACCTGCACACCAAACTCTTTAATGTAATTCGGGCCTACAACCTTTATATCCCTTCCTTCCACGATGCCCTCTAGCCCTTTGCCCGGCAGGTAGTTAAACTTTGTAGAGGCTGGTATGGCTATACCCTCTGCCTTTACCTTCCGGAGGATACCCTGCGAGATATAATGCTCCGAGTTCTGCTCCACACCGGAGGCCAGTCGAAGCAACTCGTGCTCGGTATAGTTCTTATTGAACACAACAATTTGCGCTACCTCGTGCGAGCCCTGCGTAAGTGTTCCCGTTTTATCAAATATGATGGTGGTGATGCGCCTGGAGTTCTCAAATGCGGTACGGTTACGGATAAGGAGGCCGTTGTTAGCCGATACTGCCGTGGAGATGGCAACCACCAGCGGTATAGCCAGACCAAGCGCGTGCGGGCAGGAAATAACCATGACAGTAACCATTCGCTCCAGTGCAAAGCCAAACTCAGTTCCTGCCAGAATCCACCAGGCAAAGAGGGTGGCAAAGCCCGCTGTGAGCGCTACGAATGTCAGCCATTTAGCAGCCTTATCCGCTAGCCGCTGCGTTTCTGATTTTGTCTTTTGGGCATCCTGCACTAGTTTTATCACCTTATTCAGGTAGCTATCCTTTCCGGTGGTTAGCACACGCACCTGCAACGAGCCGTTACCGTTAATAGAGCCCCCGATTACCTTGTCCTCAGGCGTTTTCTGTACGGGCTTGCTTTCACCTGTCAGCATACTCTCGTTCAGGTAGCTCTCACCCTCCGTAACCACACCATCTGCGGGTACTTTCTCTCCGGGTTTTATCAGAATGATATCGTTTGGGCGAAGGGCATCCACACTTACCGTAACTGTTTCACCGTTTCGGATTACCTGCGCTTCGTCGGGCATCATACTAACCAGCAGTTCCAGCGCTTTGGAGGCTCCCAGCACTGAGCGCATCTCGATCCAGTGGCCCAGGAGCATGATCACGATCAGGGTAGCGAGTTCCCAGAAGAAGTCCATCCCCTCGAGGCCAAAAGCTACGGCGGTGCTATAGAGGTAGGCAACCGTAATAGCCACTCCGATCAGGGTCATCATTCCCGGCGATCCTTTCTTCACTTCCTCTACCAGACCTTTCAAAAAAGGCCAGCCCCCATAGAAATAGATAATGCTGGAAAGTGCAAAGGCTATGTACATACTATAAGGCACATCGAGGGTATAGCCTACAATGCCCTGTATCATAGGGCTTAGGAGAATAACCGGGAGTGAGAGGGCAAGCGAAATCCAGAATCTTTTCTTAAAATCCTCGATCATCATGCGGTGGTGATCCTGGTGGCCTTCGTGCATACCGTGCTCCGCATGCTCATCGTGCGGCGGGTGGTGGCGGGTGTCTTTGTGCATGGCCTCGGTATGGCCGTGCAGCGTCTTTTCCTCTAAGCGTTCTTCAACATTGTCAATTTTATCTTCTGACTTGTGCTTGGCACCTGATGTATGGTGGAGGTGCTCATGCTTTTTGTCGTTCATAGTTTAAGGTCTTGTATTCTGCAATGATTTGTGCTACAGCATAATACCCATGTAAACGAAAAACGATGCAGCGAAGGTTGTTGCGTGGTTTTGTAATGCTTAGTGTGTGTAAATCGTGTCGAGGTATTTGCCTTGTGCCCCCCCTCAAGGCGTATAAGTTGTGCCTAGTATTTCCCGGCCATGGGGACAAAGTAGGCCGCCCAGGCTAGCAGGGGAGCCAGAGCAACCACACCCCAGCGTTTACCTTAGACAGAAATTGGTTCATAAGCTCGGGTTGTCTCCCTCCGTCTTACGAATTTTTTTCGGTTACTTATCTCAGAGGGAGCGCGACGTTATTTTAGATGCGCCGCTAGGGTTCAGCTAAAGAAAAATTATATTTTTTTAGCTGCAGAAGGGTGGGTCAATTTAACAATCTAACTAATTATCTACCGCCAATACAAAATAGTTTCACTTAAATTAAAACTGAAAAAAACTGTAAGACCTTGCTGTTAAGCTAATTAGGTGTGTAGAATTAATTGCTATATAGAAAGTTGTTAATATTTTTTTCATGGTATGAAATCCAGTTACTGAAGGAGTGGCGTAGGTGTGTCATATCTAACAAGAAACATGAAAAAGATAATCTTATCCATAATGCTGGTGGCTGGAGTTGCCGCATTAACCCCTGTGGCGGCACAGTCGCAGAAAACAGTTACAGTTGGTGGCGAGGCCATGTATACAACGAAAGACATCGTTGACAACGCGGTTAACTCTAAAGACCATACTACCCTGGTGGCCGCCGTAAAAGCAGCTGGACTAGTAGAGACATTGAAAGGAAAAGGACCATTCACGGTTTTTGCCCCGACAAACGATGCGTTCGAGAACCTGCCAGAAGGAACCGTGCAAACCTTGCTGAAGCCTGAGAACAAAAAGACCCTGACCTCAGTGCTGACTTACCATGTGGTGGCAGGCCGCATGGATGCCGCTAAACTGATGGGCGCCATCAAAGCTGGCAAAGGGAAGGCCGAGCTGAAGACCGTGAGCGGCGGAACATTAACCGCTATGATGAACGGCAGCCGTAACATCATCCTGAAAGACGAGAACGGTAACACTGCCAATATCTCGGTGTATGACGTGCAGCAGTCGAACGGCGTAATCCATGTGCTGGACAAGGTGATGCTACCTAAATAGGTAATTGCTCTTTCTCTAGACACCACAAATCCATAAGGGAGGCACTACACTAGATGTGCCTTCCTTATCCCCCCCAAAAAAAGTACATATTAAAAATCACTAATAATTAAAATTACAATGCAAAAATTTGCTTTTACCCACAAGCTTTTTGCCTCAGCAGGTCTGTTAGGTATCTTAATGGCTGGCACAAGCTGCGAGAAAGACAGTGACACAAACATGCCGATGGCCGATGTGGTAAATTTCAACAACGTACAGTTAAGCAGCCAGCAGGAGGTGCCTGAAAACAGCTCAAACGCCACAGGGTCTTATTCTATCCAGTACGACAAAAACAGCAACCAGCTGGCCTATACCATCAATTACACGGGCACAACCCCAACAGCCATGCACTTTCATAAAGGTGAAGTAGGCGTTGCAGGCGGCGTGGAATTTGAGGTGGCAGGACCTTATACCTCCGGTATGAAAGGCACTGTGAAGCTGACCGAGGCGCAGGAAGCCGACCTGTTGGCAAGCAAGTTGTACCTGAACATGCACAGCGCGAACTTCGCAGCAGGCGAGTTAAGAGGACAGGCCGTAACAGAGGATAAAGTAGTGCTGAGCAATGTGAAATTATCTGGAAAGCAGGAGGTGCCAGGAAACAACTCTACCGCAACCGGTACTTTCAACGGTATCTACGACAAGACGACCAAGAAAATAGATTATAGCATTGCCCTAAACGGCCTTACGGCTTCTGCTATGCACCTGCACAAGGCTGCTGCCGGCGTAAACGGCGACGTGGTAATGGAGATTATGGGCTTAAAAGGTACCACTGCCGCCTTCACATCGGCACAGGAGACTGATCTGCTGTCAGGCAATTTATACCTGAATGTTCATAGCGCGGCGCAGCCGGGTGGCGAGATCAGGGGGCAGGTAGTAACAGACCAAAAAGTGGTTTTCGCCAGCAGACTGTCTGGTGAGAACGAAGTAGCCCCAACGGGCTCTCAAGCCACCGGAAACATCTACGCGGTTTACGACAAGTCGAACAAGAAGCTTTCTTACAACATCGCCTACACGGGTATAAATCCTACTGCCATGCACTTCCATAAGGGTGCAGCAGGTACAAACGGGGGTGTAGAAATGGAAGTTGTAGGTCCTTATTCTTCAGGGATGACAGGTTCAGTAACGCTGAACGCAACACAGGAAGCCGATCTTCTCAAAGGTTTATGGTACTTGAACGTGCACAGTGCTGCCTTCGCGGGCGGTGAGATCCGTGCCCAGTTGGTGAAGTAAAAATTTGAAAGGCACTGGCCTCTTGATGGGGTCAGTGCCTTTTTTGGCATCAATTTATACCTGTTCATTTTGCAGCACCTTGTAACCAGATTCTTTTTCTCAATAAATCGCTGGTGCTGCTTTCAATTCTAACATTACACTCAAAAAGGTTATGGTGCTATACAAGCAGTCTTTTTATAGCTTTGGCAAAGTCCTTTCCCTCATCCTGACACTCTTTGCTTTTGGCTGTACCTATGATAAGGCCGCTGACGTGCAACCTGCCTTACAAAGTGTCAGCTACCAAACTGATATCAAACCCATAATGGCAGCCAATTGTTATTCCTGCCATACCGCCAGTTCCATTGACCCCGACAAACCGGGATATGCTTTCCTGGACGAGTACGAAGAGTTGAAGCGCTACGCCCTGAAGCCAAGTACCTCCAATCCCAGCCTTACAAAACTGCAGGCGCGGTTGCGCTTTATTGAGTTTCCGGGAATGCCCTTTAAAGAAGCACCTTTGCCTGAAAGCGATATCCAGAAAATTGAAGCCTGGATTAAGCTTGGGGCTCCAAACAATTAGTGCTCAGAGTCATTGCAACAAGCCTTACAGGTCTAAACGGGATGGCGAAACAAATCTCTTAAGCCTATAGCTAACTCCCTCCATTACCTTTAAAAACAACTGATATGAATAAGCTACTGCTTTGCTTTTCCCTGTTTATTTTACTAGCAGGCCAGGGGTATGGACAGGACCTTTACTACGCCAAAAACGTCGAGACCTCCTTCTTTTCAGAGGCCAGATTCGAGAACATAGATGCAGTCTCTACTAAAGGCACTTCCGTCATCAACGTCGCCACCGGCGAGGTCGCCTTTAAAATTCCCATCAGTTCATTCGTTTTCAAAAATGGGTTGATGCAGGAGCACTTCAACGAGAATTATATGGAGAGCGATAAATTCGCCAACGCCACCTTTGCAGGCAAACTCATGCCCGGAGTAAGTCTCTTAAAAGAGGGTACTTATAACGTGATCGTGACGGGAAAACTATCGGTGCATGGCATTACAAGAGACCGCACGGTTGCAGGCGTGGCAGAGGTGAAAAAAGGACGCATCCTTGTCACTACTTCCTTTGAGGTGCCCGTACAGGACCACCACATCGATATCCCTAATGATAAAATATCAAACATCTCCCAAAACATACTTGTAAAGGTGAAAGCACAGCATGAACCAAAAATTTAACATATTTCTTTCGCTGTGCCTTTTGTTAGTTCTAGCCCCGGCGGCACAAGCGCAGGATAGCCTACTGGACGCACTAGCGGATAGCGTAGCGGATAAAAGCCAGCCTGTGTTTGCTACATTCAAGACAACGCGCGTGGTGAACGGGCATTCCGTGGAGACTGTGAAGCGGAAAGGCCTCGATTTTAGGGTGACCCACCATTTCGGCGACATTAGCGGCGATGGCGGCGGCGTACACACCCTGTTTGGCCTAGACCAGTCGGCCGATATCCGGATCGCTTTTGAGTATGGCCTAACCGACAGGCTGACACTGGGCATTGGCAGAAGCAAAATAGGGGAGCTGCTAGATGGCTATGCCAAATACAGGCTGCTCGCGCAAACCCAGGATAACAGGATGCCCGTATCCACCACGCTATTCGTAAACGCCGGTTTCACACCCCAGAAAGCGGCAGCCGAGGAGTATGATAATGCGGCGCACCGCCTGTCTTATACTTACCAGGTACTGATTGCGCGTAAGTTTAGCCCTAACTTCTCGCTGCAGGTAATGTCCACTTTATTACACCGCAATTACGTGGCAAACCCCCAGGATGAGCACGACCTGTTCTCGATGGGTGTTGGCGGCAGGCTGAAATTAACAAAGCGCTTTGCCTTACTGGCAGATTATTTTTATACCTTCTCCGAGCTCCGAAACCAACCGGGCAGCGGGTTTTATGCTCCCTTGGGGCTTGGCGTAGAGATTGAGACCGGCGGACATGTGTTCCACATGTTTTTTACCAACAATGCTGGTATAGTAGAGAACGTCTTTATTCCGAACACAACCTCCTCTTGGGCAAAAGGCGAGTTTAAATTTGGCTTTAACATCTCCCGTGCATTTGGAGCCCGGTAGTATTTGGCTGATTTTGGCATAAGGTTAAGAGTAAGTGTTTTAAAATTAGTAAGGTATAAGGTTGCTTTGGCTATGTATAGGTAAGTATGGCTAGCAACTAGCTAAGCTTTGCTAAGCACAGAAGAGGCATCGTCTACGGCTATGAGACGATGCAGAAGGTCTTTCGTTACTCTAAATGTAACACCTAGGGCTGCTGTTAGAACTGCGCCGCGGACAGAAAAGCGCTTTACCAAGAACTGCTGAAGGGCTGCCAGGTGGACCCCCGTCTTTCTGACGCAGGTGCAGGAAATGATAGGGGTAGGTATTTGAGAGGCTGAGTCAGGACCACGAGCAGGATGAGTAGCAGGTGAAGCTTGAGTTAGAGGAGCTTTCGAAGAAACTCGATACGCTATAGCGAAGCTTCGCCCACGGGGAGTTAGAGGGGTAGATTTTAAACATTCCAACGCGGAGTTAAAAGTCGAGATGCCGGCAGCTGAGTTAAATCTGCAGAAAATCTCCGGTCCTTTATAGTACCATACTCTTATGCATGTGGAGTAAGGCTGATGGGGAAACGCAGGAGGCTGCAGGCGTTGGTGTTTCCGGAAGGGGTGCAGTATGATTGAGAAAAGGAGAGTTATTAAACCACAAGGGTAAACTCATTTCTAGGCCTTGTAAGAGATATTTCGCAGAAAATGGGGAAAAAAGAAAAAGGGAAAAGTGATCGTGAAATCAACTTTTCCCTCTTGGTAGCCCGTAGGGGAATCGAACCCCTGTTACCAGAATGAAAATCTGGCGTCCTAACCCCTAGACGAACGGGCCGTTCTGTCTTATTGTGATGCAAATGTAGAGGGTCAGATTTAGATATGCAAGTCTGGTTTTTATTTTTATTTGGAGAGAGAAGTATGTGCCTGATAATCAAAAATAAAAAATTTTCTGAATTGCCCAGTTTTGTAAATGCTAACCAATAAGCGCTTCTTGCGTTAGTATTAATCAATTATCAAACTACTCTAATTTGCATCAAAATGGCAATGACTTTACGATACGAAGGGGTTAAGCCCGAAGCTTTCGAACAACTGCGCGCTAAGTTAAAAACATACGGCATAGACCTTAGCAACCAGCAAGGAAGTTTTAATGAGAAAGGTGTTTCTGGCACGTATAACTATAGCCCAGAGGCAGAGCAACTGAACCTTGATGACTTGAAAGTAGGTTTTCCTGCAAGCATGATGATCAGCGCAGATAAGTTACAGCAACGCATGGATGAAATTATGGTACAGCATGGCGCACGGCCACAACGATAGTTATTCATTCTTATAACCTAGTTCTTTAAAATCAAACAATAGATACAACCTAAACTATGGAAAATAACACGCCACAAAACGGAAATAACAACGGTAACAAGACTAACCAGGAAGGCAGTGTGCTATCTATGTTACAACCGCATGATATGTCCAGAACTGTTGAGTCGGCGATGCACGTAATGCAGGGTCGCTCCGAAAAATTGCCTGAATTAATGCAGGATGTCGGCCATATTATACTCAAAGCGACTAAGCGCTTTTCAACCACCCAGCTTATACTTGCGGCAGGCGCGCTAACTATTGGTGCAATACTTATTTCGAGGTATAACTCAGATGGTGATGAAGCCGACTATGAAGAAGCTTAATATTAATACTCAAAAATAATTCATGGCCCTCAACTTTAAGTTGAGGGCTTTTTTATGCATTATAGTTTTATGGCATGGGGATTGTTTACTGTGCATATAATAGCTAATAACTATATTGCTTTGTGTTTCCAAAGTATCAACCTAAACATAAAACCATGAAAAAGACAAACCTACTGCTGTTTCTTGTAATGCTTCTGGCTACCGCTGCATTTTCGGCTCAGGCTCAGCAAGCGCAACTGCCACCTTTGGTAAATGTGAGTGGCATAGGGGAAGTTAAAGTGCAGCCTAACGAAGTGTTGGTAAACTTAGGCGTTGAAACCCGAGAAAAGACATTGGATGCTGCCAGGAAAGAAACAGATAAGAAAGCAGCTGCTATTATTAACTATTTAAAGAAACAAGGCATCGACGCAAAAGACATTCAAACGTCTTATGTAACTCTGCAGCCCATTTATAATAGCGGCGAATATGGCCGTACTTCCCCAGACTTCTATCAAGCGCAGAAAAACATGACGGTTCGGATTAAGAAGATTGAGAAATTCGACGCTACGCTTTCCGGGCTGTATGAGATAGGCGCGAACCATGTGAACGGAGTGCAGTTCCAAGTATCTGATGTAGAAAAGTATAAAACCGAAGCGCGGAAGAAAGCAGTGGCAAACGCGAGAGAAAAAGCCAATCTGCTAACCTCAGAGCTCGGCGCTAAGTTAGGGCGCGTGTATGCTATCAGCGAATCAGGTGGAAATGGCGGCCCGCGGCCCATGTATAAGATGGCTATGATGGAGTCGGCTTCTTATGATAGCTCAGGAGGCTCATCTATTGCAGGAGGAGAGATCGTGATTACGGCTAACGTAGATGTAAGCTTTGTGATAGACTAGCTCAAATCATATACTGCGTAAACAATTAATATAGATTTTTTCTCAGATAGACATAAAAAAGCCACCTGGTTATGTGTAACAGGTGGCTTTTTCTGTAAATGTTAAATTTTAAACCTGTTTTGCGAAATGCTCCATAGGTTTAAAATTGTTATCGGCATCAAGTATGAAACTTAGCGGCTGGGCAGGGTTTTGCAAAATTTCGGTTTCCCGGATGCTCCAGGGCTTCAGCATTTCCTCGAGCATGTGGGCATAAGCGGTCATGTCCCAGGGGTTAAATATTTCATTGGTAACGTCATCAATCAAGGTGTCTAAAACAAGGTGATCATCTTCTGGCTTAACAGGCCTGATAAAATATTCAGGCACTACGCTGAATATATAGGCAGCATAAAAAACGCGCGCCTTAAACTCTGCCAACTGGATTGGGTGCAGCGGCTTATTCTCAGTGATCTGGTGCAACTTACCTAACGCGCGCCGGATAATGCCATTATCCAGTAATGTGCATACTATGGCAGCAGAACCTAGCTTGACGCTGAAAGACATGGTGGTTAGCTCGTCCTGATACTCAAATGGCAGGTTGTCTTCAGTAGGTGCTACCTCAAGTATGAACAGGGAGCAAGGCAGAAAGTCATGGAATTCCATGGGCACGCGCAAGGACTGTAGCACCTGGTAAAATGAACGGAACTTGCCAAGCATTTTAGGGTCTTCGCTCACTGCATATTCTGGCATTACCAATGGGTTGGCTTCTTTGATAAGCTCATTTATCAAAGAGCCGTAATACATCTTGCCAATCCATTGAAACAGCCTTTTGGGAGGCAAGGCGCGCAGGCCCTCCACACCGTTTTCGGCGGCTTGTTGTACATCAGCCTCTAAGGGTAGTAAGTAATGGGTGTGGCAGCGGTCGCAGCAAGGTATAGAGAGCTGGCTAAAAGTGGATACGCTTTTATCTAGCAGCAACAGCTCCTTATTTTGCAGATTATATTTGTCTTGCAGCCATTCAGCAAAAACTGGTGCGCGGTGTTCTGTGGTAATTATTGTGCCGCAGAGAAAGCAGTTTGTGTCCGTAAACTGCATCTTCTCAAAGGGGTCATATAGCGTTAGGTCAATCATGGGCGTATTCTATTTCAACATACAAAGATACGGAAGCTAGTATGAGTTCCGAAATCACTTCTTAAATAGTGTATGTAGCTCGGGTGCTGCAAATCAGTCGCAACAATTTAAGGAGCTCACTGTTTAAGCGTCGGCGGGCTAATTTAAGGAGGTATTCAGTATTGCTGATTCAAGTGCGTGTCGTGTGCAAGGCAAGCTTATGCAACACTTGTAGGGGAGAAAATATCTTGTTAAAAGATTAGCAACTTGGCCTCGTTTGGTTTTGGGGCCAATAATATAAAGCTTACATTTGAAAGGGTAATGTTTTGCCTACAGCAAAGGGTTTCAAAGCTTTTCTTCAATAATTTTTTAGGTTTAGTTTACACTTATGAAAGTTATTTGAACTAGCTTATTAATTAATATCAGGATGACACGTAATAGTATACCTTGAGCTGTAATGTGGCGCACTACTGATGAGATACACATTAAAATTGAGCACAATTAATTAAATCTGGATGGAAAATAAGGCAGCACCAATAAACGTTAATTTAGATAAAAACTACGATTCTGACTTTTGCGGAAGCATTCCTCTCCATCTGGTAAATCTTATACAGCCACATGGTGCGCTGCTTGTAGTAGGTAAAAACGACTTACAGATAGCGCAAGCAAGTGAAAACGTAGCGCATTACCTGAAAATGCCGATTGATGAACTGTTAGAGAAGCCTCTCTCGGATTTTATTTCTGCCAAGCAGTTTAAGGAGCTGCTATCAAAAATGGAGCGCCAGCAGCATCACGTAAAGATTCCTTTCGACCTTACTTTTCAGGTGTCAGGAGAGGCCAAGGCCTTTATGGCCTTAGTGCATCCTAAGGAAGAGTATATATTGATAGAGTTAGAGCCTAATGTTGAGGCAACTAAAAAATCATTCGCAGGGCTATACCAGCACATCAAGTACATTACAAACTTGCTAAAACAGGCTGCGGATACATCAGAGGCTGCCCAGTTAGCAGCTGTCGAGCTAAAGCACCTAAGCGGCTTTGACAGGGTTCTGGTATATCAGTTTGATCCAACATGGAACGGTATCGTGATCGCACAGGCTAAAGAGGACGATATGGACGATTATATGGATTTGCGGTTTCCTGCATCTGATGTGCCTCGCCAAGCCCGCGATTTATACTATAGAAACCCTTACAGGCTTATACCGACCCGTGAATACACGCCTGTTGGGCTGATTCCGATTGTGAACCCAGTAACGCAGCGATTCACCGATCTATCGGACTGTAACCTAAGAAGTGTGGCGGTCGTGCACCTGGAATACCTTGCAAACTTAAAAATCACAGCCTCTATGTCGTTGCCGCTTATAGTGGATAACAAGCTTTGGGGGCTGATTTCATGCCATCATAAAACTGCTAAAAACCCTGACTACGAGGAGCGCTCAGCCATGGAGTTATTGGCCGGTATCTTATCTGCTCAAATCTCCGGGAAAGAAAAGGAGAAAGGTATATTGTTGCGGGCTCAGCTTCGTGGGGTGCATGCCCATCTGTTAGAGCAACTCTATAACCAAGCCGGTTTCATAGATGGCCTGCTAAGCGGCAGTACTACCATCATGGATCTGCTTTCTGTTACAGGTGCAGCTGTGCTTTATGAAGGCAATATCGTTACTATTGGCTCAACGCCGAGCAAGCAGGAACTGAAGGAGCTGGCGTCTTGGCTGCGACGTAATAAATCAGAACAGGTTATCGCAACAAATTCGCTCGCTGCAGAATACGTGCAGAGCAAAGCTTACAAGGATGTAGCGAGCGGCTTAATAGCATTGCCGATTCATGCTGAGCACGGCGAGTATGTCTTTGGGTTTAGACCGGAAGTGCTGCAGACTGTAACATGGGGAGGCAATCCAAACGATGCTATCCAAATAGAAGCCGATGGCAAATCCTATCACCCAAGAAACTCCTTTGCCAGTTACCAGGAAACCGTGAAGTTCACAGCATTGCCCTGGGAAGACGAAGAGTTGGAGGCCGCTGCAGTTTTACGAAGCGCTGTTTTGGAAAAAATCCTCAAAGAGAAATATTAATCGTGCCGGTCTGCCTATTGGACGTTGCTAGCTTATAATGACGAATAAAAATTTGCCTGTGCCTAACCCTGCCAAGAAATTAAACCCAACCGATCATTACCTGGTGGGTATTGGAGCGTCTGCCGGAGGCCTGGAGGCCATTCATGATCTTTTTGACCATTTCCCAAGCAACTCCAGCTTCTCATTTGTTATTATCCAGCACCTTTCGCCGGATCATAAGAGTTTGATGGCTGAGCTCCTGAAAAAGCACACCAGCATGCAGGTGCAAGAGGCAGAAGACAAAATGTTCACCAAGCCAAACTGTGTGTATGTATTGCCTAGCGGCAAACAGCTTACACTTGAGCATGGGCGCCTGCGCTTAGCCGATAAAACAAGAAGCCGCGAGCCAAATTTTGCGATAGACCTGTTCTTTTCGTCCATGGCTAAAGACCGTGGCCAGTATGCTATTGGCGTGGTGCTATCGGGTACAGGAACTGATGGCACCAAAGGTGTAAAAGCCATTAAAGAAGCAGGTGGCATGGTCGTGGTTCAGGACCCCGGCACAGCAAAATTCGATGGCATGCCGCGCAGCGCCATTGATAAAGGCTTTGTTGACTATGTGCTTCCCCCGGCCGATATGCCAGAGGAGATTATTGAATATACTCGTAAAATTCCATTGGTGGTAAACCTTATTGAACAGCGTACTAACAGCAACGATGAGGTTGTGCTGCAAGAAATATTAGACCTTATCTGCACCCACACACAAACAGATTTTACCAATTATAAGCAAGCCACCATTAATCGCCGGGTTAGGAAGCGCATGGATACGATGGGCATTGAAACCCTTAGCGAATACCTCACCTACCTGCACGAGCACCCGGGTGAGATAAAGCAGCTTTGCCAGGAGTTTTTCATTAATGTTACAAAGTTTTTCAGGGATCCGGAAGCATTTGAATTGCTGGAAAAAGAGGTTATCCCCAAGATTGTTGCCAGAAAGTCTGAGGATGAAACTATAAAGGTATGGGTAACGGCATGTAGTACTGGCGAAGAAGTATACTCCTTGGCTATACTGTTTATGGAGGCCTTCGAAAAGTTAGGCAGAGAGCCTAATATAAAGCTCTTCGCCACCGATATCGATCAACAGGCTATTTCTCAGGCATCAAAGGGAATGTACCCATCCACTATTGAAAAGGATGTGTCTGATGAACGGATTCGCAAGTTTTTCCATATAAAGGGTAGCAACTACATTATAAACGAGGATGTGCGCAAACTAGTGATATTTGCGCAGCACGATTTGCAAAAGGATCCGCCTTTCAGCAAAATTGACCTCATTACCTGCAGGAATATGCTCATTTATCTCAACTCTAGTTTGCAGAACAAGGTGTTGGGGCTTTTCCCGTATGCGCTCAATTTGCAAGGCTACCTGCTACTCGGGCCTAGTGAGCATATCGGAGAGGTGAAGTCATTTTTTATTGAGGAAGACCGTAAATGGAAACTGTATCGCAAAATTAAAGAAGGGAGAGGTACACAGTCGTCTTATGGGGCGCGAAATTATACTTCTACCACATTGCAAAGCAGTTCGCTTAAGGACTTTTCAAATCAACAAACGGCCCGTTACAACAATGCGTTTATGGATGCTGTTTCCGAGGACTTTAAAGTTACAGCGTTGTATGTAGATGAAAGCTATCAATTGCTGCATGGCATCGGGGATATAAACCGCTTCCTTAAATTCCCGGATAAGCGCTTGCATTTTAACCTGATCAAAATGGTTCCTGAAGAACTTGCCGTAACGTTAAGTGTAGGCATCCGGAAGGCACTAAAGCAGGACACCAAAGTAATTGCCCGCCAAGTGGCTGTGAAGATTGACGGCAAAGAGCAATTAATCCATGTATCAATCCGGCCGGTCACAACAGAGGATGGGCCAGCGCGGGTAATACTTGTTTTGTTGCAGGAAGTAGGCGAGGTGAACCCATTACCAAGAGTTTCAGACATTATGACGATGTCGGACTCGGATTATTATAAGCAACTTACTGCACTTGAGTTAGAGCTTAACGAGGCCCGCGATAGTTTACAGCTTACCGTGCAGGACCTGAGCACCTCTAACGAGGAACTGCAATCCAGTAACGAGGAACTGATGTCGAGCAACGAGGAGCTACAGAGCTCTAACGAGGAGATGCAGTCATTAAATGAGGAACTGCACACTGTTAACTCCGAGCACCAGCTCAAGATAAAGGAATTGCAGGAGCTGAATGAGGATCTCGATAACTATATCCGTAGCTCCAATGTAGGGCAGCTATTCGTGGACCACAACCTGGTAATCCGTAAATTCACGCCTTCCATTGAGAACCTGATCAACATTATGGATGGAGATGTGGGCAGACCGATTCACCACCTCTCCCATAACCTGAAATACTCACGCTTAATCGAAAACATACAGCACGTTAACAACTCATCAGATGAAATTGAGCAGGAAGTAGAAACCCAGGACGGTAAATATTACCTCATGCGCATTCTGCCATACCTGAAACACAATGGTAACAAAGATGGTGTAGTGGTGAGTTTTGTGGATGTAACCACTCTGAAAAACCTAAGCAATGTAGTGCAAGGCGTGCTCAATAGTTCCTTAAGCAGCATTATGGCGTTTCAGGCGCAACGCAATGAAAAACGGGAGATTGTTGATTTTAAATGGACCTTACTAAACAACCGTGCAGAAGAACTTGCAGGCGCCTCGCATGCCGAACTGCTTCACCGGAGCGTATTGGAGCAACTGCCGGTTCTAAAGAAAAGCGGGCTTTTTAACAAATTTGTTAAAGTTGTTGAGGTTGGAGTACCGCTGCACCTGGAGCAAACCCTTGAGATTAACGAACAGAAGCTTTGGTATGAGATTGTAGCCGTTAAAATGGGCGATGGTCTAACAGTTACAATGGCTGATGTTACAGAGAAGAAGGAGAGCGAGGACAAGATCATCGAGGCGTATGAAGACTTAAAGAAGGCAGAGGAAAACCTGATAAAGCTGAATAATGAGCTCGAAAAACGCGTAGCTATCCGCACGCAGGAGCTTGGCGCCAGCGAAGAGCGTTTCCGATTGGTGTCTATGGCAACCAATGATGTAGTCTGGGACTGGAATCTTGTTTCTAATGAGATATGGTGGAGCGACACGCTTAAATCTATGTTAGGGTACGAGGTTGGCGGTTTAGGTGAAGGTGTAAGCGGTTGGTTCGAGAAAGTACACCCCCAAGACCGTGATAGGGTGGTGAAAGGTATAAACCAAGCTATAAACTACGGAAAGGACCAGTGGGCTGATGAATACAGGTTTGAAAAGAAAGACGGTAGTTATGCCTACGTCTCAAACCGTGCTTATATTATGCACAACGAGTATAAAATTCCATACCGCATACTTGGGTCGTTTATTGATATCTCAAACCTAAAAGAAACCGAAGAGCAGCTACAGCACACCAACGACCACCTGTTGCGTGTAATTGCTGACTTGGACACGTTTGTGTATACTGCCTCTCACGACCTGAAATCTCCTGTGGCAAACATTGAGGGCTTACTATTGCTGCTGGAAAAGCAGATTGCCGATGCAGGCACTATTCCGGGAGAGCCTGTGCAGCCTGTCTTCGATATGCTCAAAGACTCTATTTACAGGTTTAAAAATGTGATCAAAGACCTAACAGACATAGCCAAAATCCAGCGCGACGTGGATGGAGAGCCTGAGTCAATCAGTTTTAAGGAGGTAATGGACGACGTAATGTCTACCTTTCAGAAGCAGGTAGTGCAAGAGGGGGCTAACTTATTGATTGATTTTGATGGGGCAGACACAGTTCAATTCTCACGAAAAAACCTTTACAGTATACTTCATAACCTGGTGAGCAACGCCCTGAAATATAAATCACCGGAACGCAAACCAGAGATCAGCGTTTCCACTAAGAAGGTTGATGGCTATATTCTGCTAACTGTTACGGATAATGGCTTGGGAATGAGTGAGGATAATCTATCGAAGATGTTTACTTTGTTTAAGCGGTTCCACTCGCATGTGGATGGCACAGGTATGGGGCTATACATAGTTAAACGCATGATTGATAATGCTAACGGTAAAATTCAGGTCGAGAGCACCGAAGCCCAAGGTACGACCTTTAAATTGTACTTCCGGAATGAATAGTTCAGGATTATAGCCAGACTATTTCAATTTTAGCCTGTACAACATTCTTACTGGAAACATAAAAGCCACCCTAAAATAAAGGTGGCTTTTATGTTTCCAGTAACTCTAAGGAGCTATTGATTTAAGGTATAGCTTGAGCTTATATCCGTATTAAGAAGCTTAGAAACCGGGCAGTTTTTCTCGGCATCTTGCAACAGCTCTTTAAATTTAGCCTCATCGATGCCTGGCACCTGGGCTTTCACTTCTAGTTCGGATTTAGTGATGCTGCCATTATCCAGGGTGATCGTGCAGTTTGTTTCGAGCTTATCGGGTGTGAAACCCGCCTCTGTTAGGTTAAAACTCAGTTTCATGGTAAAACAACCTGAGTGTGCCGCCGCTATGAGTTCTTCAGGGTTTGTGCCTTTGCCCTCTTCAAAACGGGACTTGTAAGAATATTGGGTTTGCTCTAAAACGCCACTTTGCGTGCTTAACTGTCCTTTTCCGTCTTTACCGGTACCTTGCCACACGGCTGTTGCTTTTCTTTTCATCAGTTTTATTTTTTGTTTTTGAATTTTAATCAAGCCTGATCAGATTCGATGCTCAGGCAATAGTAATAACAACAGATTTTCTGAAGTTTGGGTTACACTTTCTTTCTGGTACATCAAAAAGTATAAATTTTATAAAAAGCCTAGTTCAAGCTTTGCCTCTTCGCTCATCATGTCGCGGTTCCAGGGCGGGTCGAAAGTTAACATGACATAGGCATCTTCTACGCCTTCTATGGCCTCTAGTTTCTGCTGCACTTCAAACATGATGTCATCGGCGACTGGGCAGGCGGGTGCAGTAAGCGTCATGGTTACGCGCACTTTGTTTCCGTCTTGTACATCTATCTCATACACTAATCCAAGGTCAAAGATATTTACAGGTATCTCGGGATCGTGCACGGTGCGGAGGGCATCTTCTACTTTATCTCTTATTTCTGCTGATGTCATGGTAGGAATATTTTATTGCAATGATTTTGCCTGATAAGCAACGGCGTATAACTTTATCTGCTTCAGCATTGAAAGCAGGCCATTGGAACGGGTGGGAGAGAGGTGACTTTGTAAACCGATTTTATCTATAAAATAGATCTCTGCGTCAGCAATATCTTTTGGCTGTTGGCCGGATAAAACCTGAATAACCATACTTACCAGGCCCTTTGTGATGAGTGCATCGCTGTCGGCGGTGAAATGTAACAGCCCATCTTTCAGCTCGGCATGCAGCCATACTTTAGACTGGCATCCTTTTATCAGATTGTCATCGATTTTATACTTATCATCAATCAAAGGAAGCTCTTTGCCAAGCTGGATGATGTATTCATACTTGTCCATCCAATCATCAAACAGCTCAAAATCTTCAATGATGAGGTCTTGTTGCTCGTTTATCGTCATGCGTTTTGTGTTAGCCTAACATCATAGCAGCCTTTTTAGTAGCGGCCACCAGTTTATCAATCTCTTCGGTTGTGTTGTAAAAAGCCAGTGAGGCGCGTACTGTGCCGGGTATGCCAAAGAAGTTCATGATCGGTTCAGTGCAGTGGTGCCCTGTGCGCACAGCAACGCCTTGCTTATCCAGGATCTCGCCTATGTCAAACGGGTGAATATCATTGATTAAGAAAGAGATAGAAGCTGATTTTTGCGCAGCCTGGCCTATAAATCGAATCCCATCTATTTGCCTTAAAGCATTTGTGGCATAGGTCAGTAAGGCATGCTCGGTGTCGTAAATGTTCTGAAGGCCAAGCTGCTCCAGGTAATCTATGGCAACGCCTAACCCTATACCTTCGGCAATGGCTGGGGTTCCGGCCTCAAACTTCAGCGGCAGCTCGTTATATGTTGTTTTCTCAAAGGAAACAGTCTTAATCATGTCGCCTCCACCCTGGTAGGGCGGCATCTGGTCGAGCCATTTTTCTTTTCCGTACAGCACGCCAATGCCTGTTGGCCCACACATTTTGTGCCCGGAGAAAGCCACGAAATCAGCATCCAGATCCTGCACATCCAGCGGAATATGCTGCACAGCCTGCGCGGCATCAATCAGCACCGGTATGTCCTGAGCATGCGCCTGCTCAATTACTTCTCGGACAGGGTTTATTGTGCCAAGGGTGTTAGAAACATAAGTTAGCGAAATAAGCTTTACCGTTTCATCCAGCATGTCAGTAAAGGCATCCATTTGCAATTCGCCTTTCTCATTCATAGGTATAACCCGCAGCGTTGCCCCATGTGCTTCACAGGCCATTTGCCAAGGCACAATGTTGGAGTGGTGCTCCATGGCTGAGATAAGTATGCTGTCGCCGGGTTTCAGGAACTTCCGGTTAAAGCAATTGGCAACCAGGTTTATACTTTCCGTGGTGCCTTTCGTGAAGATAACCTCATGCAGGTGCTCCGCATTGATGAAGCGCTGCACTTTCTGGCGCACAATCTCATACTCTGAGGTGGCTTTTTGGCTGAGGTAATGCACACCCCGATGGATATTGCTGTTGCTAGAAGTATAATAATCGTTCATGGCCTCTATCACGGCCAACGGTTTTTGGGTGGTGGCAGCGTTATCCAGGTACACCAGTGGCTTGCCGTATACTTCGGTCTGAAGTATGGGAAAGTCCTGGCGGAGCTGCTGCACATCCAGCTTCCGGGTTGTTGAAATGGTAGAGTTGCCAGACATGATTTTATACGTTAACCAGCTCCTGCTTGGCAGGAATATGCTGTGTGATGAGTTTATTGATGTGTTCTTCCAGAGCTGGAATGCGAATGTTTTCCGTTACATCAAAAGCAAAGGCAGTAACCAGCATGGCACGCGCCGCATCCTCGCCAATACCTCTCGACTGCAGGTAGAACATTGCTTCCTGGCTAAGCTGACCGATCGTTGTGCCGTGGCTACACTTCACGTCATCCGCAAAAATCTCGAGCTGTGGTTTGGAGTTGATAACCGCCTTAGGACTTAGTAGTAGGTTGTTGTTCTGCTGAAAGGCATTCGTTTTCTGAGCATCCTGATGCACATATACCTTACCGTTGAACACGCCGACAGCATTATCCAGCAACACACCTTTATATACTTCGTTGCTCTCGCAGTTGGCAAAACGGTGGTTCATAAACGTATGGTTGTCTACCAGTTGTTTGCTGTTTGCCAGGTACAAGCCGTATAAATGTGTTTCGGTGTGTTCGTCATCTAGGTTGATATGCAGGTTATTGCGCAGCAACTGTGCGGAAGGCAGTGAGAATGTATAACCGCTGTACACACTATCGCGCTTTTGGCTTACTTCGGTATGGTGCAGGTTCCTGAGCTGCTCGTTTGCCGTTTGTAAAGTGTAATGTTGCACGTTCGCATTCTCAGCAACAGCCACCTCTGTCAGGCCATTCACAAAAACAGTAGCGCCATTGCCCGGGGCAACAACCGATTCTATTATACTTAGCGATGCGCTGCGGTTAACCACAAACAGGTTGCGGGGCTGCGTGAAAAGGTTATCTGCCGAGGAGTAAGTATGGATAATGTGTAATGGTTTATCCAGGTGGCTGTTTGCGTCTATCTCTAAAAACAAACCGCCAGTGAACATGGCAGTATTCAGGGCTGCAAAATGATGCTTACCTGCATCGACTATCTTTCCGAAATGCTTTTGAAAAGACGGTTCCTGCATGGCCTCCTCAATGGAGATAACTTTTAAAAAAGCCGGAAGCTGATTAGTATCTACTGCGGGTTGTAATTGCCCGTTGTGCAGCACCAAAGTATAGCAATCCATGCCAGGAATAGCGGCTGCCTGATGGGCTTGCTCCAGCTCTGTGGCCGTTGCCTGTGGTGTAGTGCTTAAAGTATAGTTTTCTCTCAGGAACGGGATAACGTTCGTATACTTCCAGTCTTCCACTTTGGTAGTAGGGAAGCCCAGTTCCTGAAAAGTATGAAATGCGTTTTGTCTTAGTTTATGTATAGCATCAGGCTCGCTTGCGCGGCTTCCAGAGAAACGCTCCTCATACGCTTGCAAAAGCGCCTGATACAGTGGAATAGAATGTTGGTTAACCATGTGTGCTCTTAATGTACAGTTTCGGTTGCAGGATAAGATTCTTTCAGCCAGTCGTAGCCTCTTTCCTCCAGCTCCAGTGCCAGTTCCTTAGTTCCTGATTTTACAATACGTCCATCATAGAGCACATGAACAAAATCAGGTACAATGTACTCCAGCAGGCGTTGGTAGTGTGTAATAATCACAAAGGAATTATGCTCGTTGCGCAGCTTATTAACACCTCCGGATACAATGCGAAGGGCATCTATATCCAGGCCAGAGTCCGTTTCGTCTAGTATAGACAGCTTCGGATCAAGCATGGCAAGCTGCAGGATTTCGTTACGCTTTTTCTCGCCACCCGAAAAGCCCTCGTTCAGTGAACGGTTGATTAGCTTGGCGTCAAATTCCACTAGTTTCTGCTTCTCTTTAGTAAGCCGCAAAAACTCTTTTGCCTCCATTGGGGGCAGGCCTTTGTACTCACGAATCTCGTTTAGAGCGGTGCGCAGAAAGTTAATATTAGATACACCAGGAATCTCAACCGGATACTGGAATGCCAGGAATAGACCCTCGCGGGCACGAATTTCTGGCGCCATATCTAGCAGGTCCTTATCTTCAAACAAAACCTCGCCTTCGGTTACTGTATAGTTTTCGCGGCCAGCAAGCACAGCCGATAAAGTACTTTTACCCGAGCCGTTTGGGCCCATAATGGCATGCACCTCACCGGGCTTAATGTCAAGATTAATTCCTTTCAGGATTTTCTTATCCTCAACCTCTGCGTGCAGGTTTTTTATACTTAGCATCATGTAAATCTTGTTTAATGTTAACCTACGCTGCCTTCCAGCGTGATTGATAATAATTTCTGAGCCTCTACGGCAAACTCCATCGGTAACTGATTCAATACTTCCTTGGCATAACCGTTTACGATCAGCGCTACGGCTTTTTCTGAATCTATGCCGCGTTGGTTGAGGTAGAAAATCTGGTCTTCACCGATTTTGGAGGTAGTGGCTTCGTGCTCTACCATGGCCGTATTGTTCTTAGTTTCGATATACGGAAACGTATGCGCACCGCAACGGTCGCCAATCAGCAGGGAATCACATTGCGTAAAGTTTCGGGCATTTTCAGCCTTCGCACCAACGTGCACCAAACCCCGGTAACTATTCTGGCTACGTCCGGCAGATATACCTTTGGAGATAATTCGGCTCTTGGTGTTGCGTCCTAGATGATATATTTTAGTACCTGTATCAGCAATTTGCCTGTTACCTGTTACCGCCACAGAATAAAACTCCCCACTGGAATTATCACCTTGCAAAATAACGCTTGGGTATTTCCAGGTAATGGCAGAGCCGGTCTCGACCTGCGTCCAGGATATTTTGGAGTTCACGCCACGGCAAGCACCGCGCTTGGTTACAAAATTATAAATACCGCCTTTGCCCTCTTTGTCGCCTGGGTACCAATTCTGTACTGTTGAGTATTTTATCTCGGCATTATCTAAGGCTATGAGTTCTACCACAGCGGCGTGCAACTGGTTCTCGTCGCGCATCGGGGCGGTGCAGCCTTCCAGGTAACTTACATAACTACCCTCATCGGCTATAATAAGCGTGCGCTCAAACTGGCCAGTGCCCTGAGTGTTTATACGGAAGTATGTCGATAGCTCCATCGGGCACCTCACACCCTTGGGGATGTATACAAACGAGCCATCCGAAAAAGCAGCAGTGTTTAAGGAAGCAAAAATGTTGTCGGAGTGCGGAACCACCGAGCCAAGATACTTCTGCACTAGCTCCGGGTGCTCCTGCACGGCCTCACTAATGGAACAGAAGATTATACCTAGTTCTTTAAGCTTTTCCTTGTATGTGGTAGCCACAGAAATACTATCGAAAACGGCATCTACGGCTACCCCAGCCAACACCTTCTGCTCATTCAACGGAATGCCAAGCTTAGCGAAGGTGGCTAAAAGTTCCGGGTCAACCTCGTCCAGGCTTTCATACTTCTTTTTGTTTTTGGGAGCGGCATAGTATGAAATTGCCTGAAAGTCCAGTTCAGGCATCTCAAAATTCTGCCACGTTGGCATCTCAGACTTCATAAAAGCCTTATAGCCGCGCATCCGCCACTGAAGCAGCCACTCCGGCTCCTCTTTTTTTGCCGATATAAACTTGATTACATCCTCGTTAAGACCAGGAGGTGCCACATCCATTTCTATGTCCGTGACAAAACCAAATTCATACTCTTTAGTGGCAATCTCGTTAATTAACTCGTTACTGTCTACTGTATTTGCCATAATTGTATTTTGCTAATGAGATTCAGCAGGCTTTTATACTGCAAAGCTTTCGCCGCAACTGCATGTGCGGGAAGCATTTGGGTTATTAAAGTATAAGCCTTTGCCATTTAAACCAGCCGAATAATCCAGCTCTGTACCTAGCAGGTAAAACAGGCTCTTTTTATCAACAACCACGGTAAGGCCATTGTTTTCGAAGGCTTCATCGTCTGGTTTTCTTTCGGTGTCGAAAGCCAGCTGATACTCTAAACCAGAGCACCCACCGCCTTTAACACCAACCCGAACAAATGTATCAGTGCTTCGCTGTTCTCTCTGTATCAGGTTGGTAATATATTCTTTCGCTTTGTCAGATACAGTGATCATATGCTTGTGTTTTAGGATAAAACAAATAGCGAGACTAAATAGTGCACGATTATAAACACAGGTTAACACATATTGTTGTAGATACAAATATACGAAATAAATTGGAGACCTATAAATCGGCCTGTCGCTACCATTTGTACGGCAACTATGGCTAATGGATAGGTAAGGGGTTACTACTTAAGTTGTTTAGTAGAATAGAGGTGCTTGAGGATTTGGAAAGAACTACCTCCCTCAAAATATTTAATAACTATTGCAATGCAGAGTGGTAGCGATTAGCACTTATTGTGCAAAAAGGGATGTGGTGTCAATTTCCACGACTTGGCCTGGCGCCATATTCTCAAGGTGAAAATTGCCGATACGCACACGTATCAGGCGCAATGTAGGAAAGCCGACGGCTGCTGTCATTTTACGAACCTGCCTGTTTTTACCTTCCGTCAGTGTTATTGATACCCAGCTTGTAGGCCCATGGCGGTCGTCGCGAACACGGCGGCTACGCTCCGGAAAGTCGGGAGCGGGGTCTAGTTTCCTGGCTTCACAGGGCTTTGTAATGTAATCTTCGCCTTCAATTCTAAGGGCAACTCCTTGCTGCAACTGTACCAATGCTTCTTCCGAGATTAGACCGTCTACCTGAGCATAATACTCTTTTTCAACTTTGCGGCTTCTGATGAATTCGCTTGCCTTGCCATCGGTTGTTAACAAAAGCAGCCCTTCACTTCCTTCGTCCAGCCTTCCAATAGCCATGGTGCCTTCCGGAAAACCATGAAACTCTCCGAGCAGCTTCTTCTTCTTTTTATCGCATACAAATTGACTAAGGTAGCCAAAAGGTTTATGGATCATAAAATGCCGGTGAGGGGCTGTTCGTATGTCAGAAGCTATTTCCATGGGTCGCAAATTACCAATTATAGGAGTTTTGCGCAAAATGGGCTGTTCATTCTGGCAGACTTATTTTTTATACTTTGCTAAGTATGGCTCTTAGTGCCTCATATTCTGTGGAAAGCGAGGTTATACTCTCTGCTTTGTTGATGAAGGCTTCCAACCTTTCCGGCAGGTGTATTTTCTGTTGCAGGGTGCTTTCCATTACTTCCTTAAATTTCCCGGGATGTGCTGTTTCAAGAAAAGCTGACACTAGTTCGTGGCCGGCCTGTAGGGTGTACTTTTTGGCGCCGCAATAGGCTACTGCTCCATGTGGGTCTAATAAATAATCATGGTTTTGATACACGTCATGAATAGCTTTCTTAGTTTCCTCGTCGGTAAACGCATAGCCGCTGACAAGCTTTTTGATGCGGGAAACATCCTCATTAAAAAGGTATAGCATGCGGGCATAGTTGCTTGGGTTGCCAACATCCATGGCGTTGCTAATTGTTTGCACTGATGCCCTTGGCTGATAATTGCCTGTTTCTAAAAACTCCGGTACTACGCTGTTTGCATTAGTGGCGGCAATAAATTGGTGCACAGGTAAGCCCATGGCCGCAGCCAGCAAGCCGCCGGTTAAATTCCCAAAATTCCCACTTGGCACACTAAATACAATAGGCTTGCCAAGGCGCTGTAGCTGTCCGAAAGCATAGAAATAATAAAATGATTGTGGTATTAGCCGGGCAATATTAATGCTGTTTGCTGATGTAAGTAAATGGTTTTCGTTCAGTGCCGTATCTGCAAGGGCCTGTTTTACAAGATACTGGCAATCATCAAACGTGCCGTCCACTTCCAGTGCTCTGATGTTATCGCCCCAGGTAGTTAATTGTTTTTGCTGTAACGGGCTTACTTTGCCTTTGGGGTAAAGGATGTATACTTCAATCCCCGGCACCTGATGAAAGCCTGCCGCCACTGCACTGCCTGTATCTCCGGAAGTTGCCACGATTACCTTTATTGGCTGGCGTTGGCCAGCTGTAAAGTATGCCAGCAACCGCGACATAAACCGCGCACCTACATCTTTAAACGCCATGGTCGGCCCATGAAAAAGCTCCAGGCTAAAGCAGTCCTTTTCAACTTCTTTAAGTGGGGTTTCAAAATTGATAGCTTCTTCCACCAAGGGCTTAAGTATGTTGTGGGGTACTTCGTTGGCAAGCACATTTCTTGCAACTTCCACTGCTATTTCAGAGAGCGAAAGCTCTGGTAGACGCGCGTAGAAGGTTTCTGGTAACTTTGGTATATGTGCAGGCATGTACAAACCACCATCAGGAGCAAGTCCTTTAATAACTGCGCTCTGTAGTGTGGCTGCGGGTGCTTTCTTGTTTGTGCTAATATATGGCATAGGTTTACTTAGTCTAGGGCAGGTTGCATGGACGTAATGAGTGGGCCATTTTGGTTTATTTCTGATACAAAAGTTGTACTCTGAATGCCTGCCTCGGACAACCGGGCAGAGATAGCATCTACTACACGCTGAGCGGTTTGCAGGCCGGTGCACAAGGCAAAAACTGACGGACCTGAACCAGAAATGCCAAACCCAAGCGCCTGTTGGTGCAGGGCTATTTCCTTCAACTCGTAAAAGTAAGGGATCAGCATGGCACGCACGGGTTCTATCACAACATCCTGCATGCTGCGGCTTATCAGTCCAAGGTCGTTCATGCAAAACCCTGCCACAAGCCCGGCAACGTTTCCCCATTGAGTAACGGCATCATGCAGCGGGATATGCGTTTTAAGTATCTGCCTGGCCTCTTTTGTCTGAATTTCGACATGCGGGTAAACCAAGGCACAAGCTAAGCTAGCGGGTACAGGTAACTTAACGACATCCAGCGGATTGTAACTACGAATAAGTACTAAGCCGCCAATTAGGGCAGGAGCTACGTTGTCGGCGTGCGCATTTCCGCACGCAAGGCGTTCTCCTTCCATGGCAAAGGGCAAGAGTTGCTCCCGGCTAAGTGGAGCGCCCATTAGTTCGTTTATCCCTATCAAACCTGCTACGGCGCTTGCAGCACTAGAGCCCAGCCCACTCCCAAAAGGCATCTTTTTATGCAATTCTATACTTATGCCCTGCTCCACGCCCAGCGCTTGCAGGTAGTTTATTACAACTGCACTAACCGTGTTGCGGGCGGGGTCTCTTGGCAAGCGGCCATCGTCTCCGGTAATACTTTCGAGAGTTACTTTTCCGCTGTCGTTGAGTTGCATGATTACCTCATCTCCGGGGGCATTCACGGCAAAGCCCAACACATCGTATCCGCAACTTACATTGGCTACGGTAGCGGGGGCAAATACTTTTATGGCTTTCATAAGTATGGGGTTTCGATGAGTTAATTAGCTGCTACTCGAACAAGGTCTGCCAATACGCCAGCAGCTGTTACTTCGGCGCCGGCGCCAGGTCCCTTGATAACCATGGGGTTAAAAAGGTAGCGATCGGTGGTAAAGGAAATAATGTTATCGCTGCCGGAGAGACCGTAAAACGGATGCTCGGAGCTGGCCATGACTAAGTCAATCTTTATACTATCGTCTTCTAAAATACCCACATAGCGTAAAACTTTACCGTCGGTCTCTGCTTGCGTTTTAAGCTTTTCGAAATAGCTTTCAGACTTTCCCAATTCTTCATAAAAAGCTTCCACTGTAGGTGCGTCTATACAGTTTTGAGGTAAAATTGGCTGTATTTTAACGTTCTGCAGCTCGGCAGGTAAACCAGTTTCTCTGGCAAGTATGAGCATCTTTCTGGCAAAGTCCAAGCCGCTGAGATCATCGCGCGGGTCCGGCTCCGTGAAGCCTTTCTCCTGGGCTTCGCGCACCACCTCTGCAAAAGTTTTGGATCCTCGGTATGAATTAAATATGAATGAGATCGTACCTGAAAGTATGGCTTCGATCTTCAGTACCCGGTCGCCGCTGATGAGCAAATCCTGAAGTGTTTTGATGATAGGAAGTCCAGCCCCTACATTGGTTTCAAAATAGTAATCTACGCCATACTTCCGTACCACCTGCTTATCGGTAAAATAGTCAGGGAAGGTGCCGCAATTCCTGATTTTATTGCAGGTAACCACCGAGAAACTTTCTTCGAAAAGGTGGCGGTAAGTTTGGGCAACCGCCGCACTGCCAGTGTTATCGATAAATACGGAGTTGGGTAGGTTCTGCGCAACAGCCTGATTGATAAACTGTTCTAAATTACTCTGCTCACCGGTATCCTGCAGTGTTTGCTTCCAGCTACCAAGGTTAACGCCACTAGGGTTTAGGTGCATTTTGCGGCTGTTGCACACGCCTGCCAGGTTAATTCGTAGGTGTCGGCTCTCCTGTAAGTATTCCTGATGCTGCTCCAGTTGTTTAAGCAGCGTAGACCCAATATTGCCGGTGCCGCAGCAATACACGTTCAGGGTTTTAAGTGGAGACAGGAACAGGGCATCATGTACGGAATTCAAGGCTTTCCCTAAATCATCTGCACTGACCACCACCGAAATATTAAGCTCCGAGGAGCCTTGGGCAATGGCACTTACGTTTACACCGCTTCGGCCTAAGGCGCTGAACAATTTACCCGACAATCCGATAGCTTGCTTCATATTTTCGCCCACCACGGCTAAAATGCTGAATTCACTTTCGACAACGGGTGGAAGGAGTTGCTCTTTTAACAACTCGTATTCAAACTCCGCTTCAATGGCGTTTCGGGCTGGCGCTGCATCTTCCGGAGAAATAGCTAGACTTATACTTCGCTCAGAACTGGCCTGGGTGATAAGTATAACGTTTACTCCGGCCAGTGCCAAAGCGCTGAAAAGGCGTCCGCTAAAGCCTTTGTGCCCAACAATGCCTCCTCCCTGCAGGGTTATTAAACTGACTGCTGGTATAGAGGTAATCCCTTTCACGAGTGAGCCGTTTACAGTGGCTGTAGCCCCAATAGAAGTTCCTGCGAACGCAGCATTAAACGTGTTTTTAACAACGATGGGAATCTGACTGGCAATGGCTGGCAAAATAGTAGGCGAGTGGATAACCTTTGCTCCGAAGTACGATAGCTCCATGGCTTCGTTGTAAGACAGGTGTTTCAGCGGGAAAGCCTTTTCCACTAACCTAGGGTCTGCCGTCATAAAACCATCCACATCCGTCCAGATCTGGACCTCACCCGCCTGTACTGCGGCACCCACTAAGGCTGCTGTATAGTCTGAGCCGCCACGCCCAAGCGTCGTTGAGTTACCAGCGCCATCAGAGGCAATAAAACCAGTAATTACCGGAACCTCGTTTCCATGTTGCTGAAAATAATCCTGAATCTGGCGATAGGTCACGGCTTGGTTTACGTTGGCCTTGCCAAAGGAGCTATCGGTTCTAACAAGCAGGCGCGCATCCGCAAACAGAGCAGGTACTTGCTGCTGGCGAAGAATGTGGGAGATAGTATAGCAAGAGCACAGCTCGCCATAAGCCAAAACCTTATCCCGGATACGTGGCGAGGCCTCACCAAGAGCTTTAACGCCTGCTAAAAGTCCATCCAGTTCGTTGAAGTATAGCTTTAGACCCAACAGCGCCTGGTTATGGTGCTTTATTTCCAGTAATTGCCTTACAATCAGGAAATGGCGCTCTTCGACCTGATTTAACCCTGAGCTATATTCCTCACCAGCCGAAGCATTGTTTACAAGGTTCAGAAGCGTATTGGTTACGCCAGCTAAAGCGGAACAAACTAAGGCCGGCGCTTTGCCGCGCTCATACTCTTGCTTTACTATCTGTACCAGTTTGCAAATTGCATCTGCGGAGCCAACGGAAGTGCCTCCAAATTTCAGGATTCTCATATCGTTGTGGTCATTAAAACAAAAAAGCCTTCCTCTGGGTAGAGGAAGGCTTTTTTGTAGTCTATAAAGTGTTTACATTATACTCGAACTACATTTTGTTGCTTTCCCCATGGGCCATAGCCTGTCGTCCCGGTTACCGTGGTGGTACCGGTTGTCATCATTGTCGATGTTGACGTAAGCGTATTTCTCATAGGGTTCATATAAGCAATATGGTGTTAATAATTAAAAAACAAAAGTTATTTTTTCATTAAATGGTTTTTATTAGCTGCAAGCTTTGATAATTTGTTAAAATTAAATCTTGGATGCACGACATGCGATGAATAAGCCTGTTCGGGAAATTGCGCAATCAACCAAGGATGAACTGAAGAAATTATGCCAGTTTAGGCTTTCTTAACAGAACATTCTATACTTACCGAACAATGTGGGCTCAAGTACAATTTACCTTCCAAATTTTGTGTCCGAGTGATAAAACGGCTTTAAAAGAGAGTTGATGCCTTATCATTCCTTGAGGTTGATTCTTCTTTTGGGGCTACCGTATTTGATAAGCCTGACTGTGAATGTTACTTTTGCATTTTAAACTCGCTAACGAAGAAAGTATAAATCACCTATCTAGCTTTAAGCATTAACGATTTAATTTATTATGATTACTATAATTTCAGGCACTAACCGCCCTGGTAGCAATGCGCTTCGGGTAGCTAAGTATTATCAGAAACGATTGAACGCTAAAGGGCAGGAAGTGGGTATACTCCCGCTTACGGAACTGCCAGGCAACCTGATTGAGAGCGATCTGTATGGCCAGCGAAGTGAAGCTTTCGCTAAAATACAGGAAGTGGTTTCTAAAACAGAGAAGTTTGTTTTTGTCATCCCTGAGTATAATGGCAGCTTCCCGGGTGTGCTCAAAACGTTTATTGATGCGAGTGAATTTCCGGCAAGTTTCTATGAGAAGAAGGCAGCCCTGGTAGGTATATCATCGGGCCGCCAAGGTAATCTGAGAGGAGTAGACCATTTTACGGGCGTGGCTAACCATATGCACTTGCACATCTTGCCGTTAAAAATATACCTTTCAAACATTGAGGCCGAGCTGGATGAAAACGGCAACCTGACTCAGAAAGAAACCGTGAAGTTTGTTGATGAGCAAATAGATAAGTTTATAGCTTTCTAAGTGCGTGTAACAAAGTATTAAAATGAAACAAGGGATGTTTTTGCAACTGCATACCTTACTTTAAAGGTTGGTCGGACAACCATGGTTAATACTGCGGTGGCTCCCATGCTTGGCATGGGAGCCACCGCTTCGTTATGCCTTCCATAAAGCTAATGTTGCATAAATCTTAGGCATGAAACACTTGATTATTCAGGTGGCTTTGCCGTGCTCAGAAACAGGGCGATACAACCATCGGGCTGCGGATTAAAACCAATCATTACCAACTTATACTTTGTCTGTGCGGAGGCAATTCCAAAACTGTTGGCCAGTAAAACTTTCTCTTTCTCCAGACTCTTGCAGGATAAAATTTAATAAGCAAGCCTCCGAAGACCTATTGTTATACATGCTGCTTTTGGAGCGCGATGATTTCTTAAATTGTTGCTTTGTTAGAACACCAGTGGTTGATAAGCTTATGCAAATGCACCCTGCTTAACTGCTAGTTTGTACTTTTAGGGGCACAGCATTTGAAAAAATGAAGCGATTAACCGTGTGTACGGACTTTCATGAACATACCAACCAACTGGAGAAAGTACTGCAATTGCTCTGGGCTTGCGAAGTATGCTTGCTTAGCTATGCGAAACGGAAAAGCAGGCATTATCAACTAGCATAGGTATTAAAAAAACTATCAAAATAAAGGTTAACCACCTATCAGACGGAAAAATGTATGAGAGTTTGCTACATATGGGTGCCAAGCGTCTGACCTAGCTAAATTGAGAGCAAGGGCTAAGAATAGAATCCTGAAAGTTACTGGTTAGTAAACTTATCAGAATGAATATAGTTATAAAGGACTTTTGCTGCAGCTTCAAGAAGCGGGAAATCGCTGTAGCGCTCTTGGCATCGGTTCATATCAAAATGGCAAAGACTCCCGAAAGGGTTGCCTTCATCATCTTTAATCGAAACACCGCAATAAGAGACTACAGACGTTTCAATTACTCCTTTCACTCTCTCGTCTTCGGATGCGTCGTTTATCTCTAAGGCTTGCTGTTTCTGGAGCAATGAGCAGTAAGTGGCGGCTAATGGTGTATCAGCGCCCATGTGTATGGTTGGGTCATACCTGTCATACAGCACAATATTTTGCAGGGTGTTACCAACGTATTTGTAAACTCCTGTAAATCGATGTGGCGTGCGCTTATTCAGGTAGCGAAGTGCCCCGTATGCCCCGGCACTGGAAAGGGCATCGTTAAACTCTCGAAACTCAACCGAAAAATTATCAAGTAAAGATACCGTACTGTTCATGTTCTCCAATTTCTAAATGCTATGGCTTAGATACAATATTAGCACTTTGTCCTTTTGCAAAATTTTATTGGCCAAGTTACGGATTTCGCGCTATAGAAGTCTAATAAATTCTTGCCAGAATGAAGAAGTTCTTGGCCTGTTCAATTAACTAGCTGATAGTAAATAGCTAAAAGTGATTAGGGCTTTATCGATTTTTTTACTGCAAGATTTACTTCTGCTCAATACTATAACCAGCGACGGCCGTTAAATAGTTTATTACAAACTTGAAAGAAACAAAAACTACCGGGTGCCAGCCAGTATTAATCTTCTCTATTGTGCAGTTTCTATTTACACCAGCTTAAGCAAGATTAATTGATAGGCTTCTTTAATACCCATAAACTTACAAAGTAATCCTTTTAAAGGTGGTTAGGCATTAAGGTGGTTCAGGGTAAGATATCAATAAAAAAGCCGCTCCAGTTTTATCTGAAGCGGCTTTTTAAGTAGCCCGTAGGGGAATCGAACCCCTGTTACCAGAATGAAAATCTGGCGTCCTAACCCCTAGACGAACGGGCCGTTGCGTCTGATTGCGATGCAAATATAGCGGGTGTTATCGGTTTTGCAATAGCATCATGTATAAAAAAAATAAAAAAGAGTGAAAGCAACTGATTTACAAATATATAATTTTATCTCTCAAAGGAGATAACGCTATAAAGCTCTGGTTCTAGAAAAGGGCCGCCGGGATAGGGAGCGGTATAGTCAAAATTAATCCAAAGATCTTCGCCGGTTTCGTGGAAGTGAATTTTGCCGCCTGCAACCTCATCAGGAAACAAAGTGCGCACGGCATAACTTATCTTATCCAACTCATCCACATGGCCCAGCTTTACCTCCGTGTACATATGGTTCGGAGATATTACAACACGCGCCTCGCCCCCAATAGCCATTACCGACGAAGCCATCAGAATCGCGTAGTCATCGCAGTCGCCGGCCAGGAGCTGCATGCTTTCAGTAGGTGGAGAGTAATAATCCATACCTAGCGGGTCATTTACATAGCGCCAGTTTAGCCGGATATGCTTGAAAAGGGAAAAATATCGGGTCAGTTTTCCAAATTTGCGATAATACTCATCATGAAAATAGCGTGTAGAGTTTTCGACAGCAAAGGCGCGCACTTTGGGATGCGTAGCTTGCATGGCACTCTTAACACGCTGATTCTGAAAATAGGTACCTCGCACAGGCTTGAAGTAAGATACCTTGTGCGGGTTGCTAGTCATATTCACCAGCATAGCGTTGTAGTCATCGTAAATGCCGTCGAACGTCTGGTTCTTAAATGCGCTGTTGAAAGCAAACATACCTAGTATGCCTACAAACATTAAAACAATCAACTTGCGGCTAAATCTGGTGACTATCACTGAAGCTGCAGCAGCCAGCATGAGGCAAAGCAGGAAGTGCAGTTCATAGTCCATAGAGTTGTAAGGGGGAATATAGAAGCTGAGCAAAACAGCCATCGGAAACACAATGATGATTTGTATGAACCGGACTGCAAAGTTCACGAGGTTATGATGTATAAATTTTGGCATAGGTGAATCTCTTTAGAGGTTCGGCACCTTTAGGAAGTAGCTTGTTGCGGATGGCAAACGAAGGTGCACTTATACTTATATAACGCAAACATCAGACCTTTTTGCTCCTTAAAACAAAGGTTTTTTCGAATATATTTCAGGTTTGAAATTCAACAGCAGTGGGATTCTACTATTTTAATGTCTAAAGGATACCTGAGTGGTTTTGATTAATCTAAGGGAGCTAAAAGTAGAGTAAACCTTCAGGTTTAGTGCCATTATAAATACAGCTGTTGTTCTTAATTTTTTTACATACTTAAGAGCTTCAGAACCCCACACTGTAGCACACTTCACTTAGAAATAAAATACGTTACTGATACTGTATGTACAAAGGCTTAGGGTCCAGGGCAAGTATTTCGTCAGGCGACATAAGACGTGGGCTCTTGCGCAAATCGTTTTTGTAGAAAACCTTGAAGCCGGTAAACTGTACAGGTTCTTTTTGAATGTATCTGCGGTAGGTATCTTTTTTTAGAGCTGGGTGGCCCCAACCATCCATGTGCATCACTACCTGTACTTCGGGTCGTAGCTTGATCCTGTCATGGTTCGTAATCATGCCTTGAGTAAACCGGTGCACGATAAGCAATTTTGGAGGAAGCTGATTTTCCTGAGCTAATTCGGCTAGATACTCCGTAGCGAAATTAATGTCTTCTGCATCAAAAGAGCCAATGCTGCGCCCAGGCACTCCGCCGTTCTTCATCGAAAACTCAGCGTCGATACCCAAATGCACTTGCGGCATTTTAAGGTATTCTGCCAGTTGTGGCAACTCTTCCTGCAAAGTGCTTTGGCCAACCTGTATGTCTAAGAACACAATTGCATCGCGCTTTTTGGCCATAGCCAGCACATCGTCAATCATTTTATTTGTCATGCGCAGCCTATACTTGCCGGCCCGGCCTGGTTTGCCCTGCGCGGTTACCACTATGGCGTGCAACGCGGGCTGCACAGGTGTAAGCGAGTCGGCGGCCTCCCAATGCTGAACTTCTTCATCCAATTTGGCAAGCATTTGGTCTGGAGGCAGCTCACCTAAGATGCCCATACGCCGGGAAAGCGGGTTGCCATAGAACGCTATAATGCGCTTCTGCGGAAGTACGGCACCTGGGGTAGGTTTTGGGCCTGGGTACTCCCAAGGGTCTGCTTCTTTTATAGAAGGAGCCTCGGCCACAGCGTCAGTTTCAGGAGCGGTCATTACTGGGTTGGCCGCAGAATCAGGCTGGGCAGTGGTTACTGTTGGCGAAATTTCCAGGTTTGCCGCCTCTGCCTCTTGCTTTTGCGAGCAGGAAGAATGCAGCAGCAAGGCGCAAAGTAGCGCAGTGCCTGCCTGTTTTGTTACTGAATGTTTGATAAAATGTAACCAAGTGGTTGGTTGAGCTTCTTTACGTGATAGGGTGTTTTCACTAAGCGGTCTGCACGGGTTCATCAACTCGGATTTTAAAGTAAAAGTATATTCCTGAAATTAGAGATTTTTTCGGAGGATTCACCGCCAAGGGCTTAACTCCTCCGAAAAAATCAGTCGTGGGTATAGTGGCGCTTCAGCCATTGGCTTAGGCCTTGAAGCCCCGGGAATAAAACGCGCTCCGTAATATTGGCCTGGTCCAATTTATCGCGTATTTCCCATTTCAGCTCTTTCGGGATTATGACACGGAAGTATAAGTCAGGGTGCTTACTGAGCCAGCAACTCAACTCGGCACGCACATCAGACATCATCGAGAACAACGCATACTGGTGCACAATACGGGCATCGAGCGATGGCGGCTCGAGAAATACAACAAAATCGTCTTCCTGAAAGCTTTTGAGCGCTTTGAAAGATGGCGAAACGGGCTCCAGCATCTCAGGAGTGAAAACGTTTGAGCCTTCATCCTGCAACGCATGCTTGAGTGGGGCGGGCAGATAATCTCTTGACTTAACATAATTTACGCACCACACACAACCATCCTTATCATACTCATCTAAATTCTCGGTGGCGAAATGCAGCGCAACATACGGGGAGTATGTCCAGTCGAGGAGGCGCGTGGGCAGGCCGTGGTGCTGAGCAACGGCAAGCCAGTTCCAGGTAGAGTCGCCGGGAGAGGGTTGCCCGTGTGCATACTTTCGGAAGTTGCGCAGCAGGTGAGGCTCCAGTTTATCGTACCTGCTGCCGATTCGCATGATGCTGGTGCTCAGGTCGAAAGTGTGGCTCCAGGTGCCCCGGTATACATAGGAAGATCTAAAGCGATTGATCTTATCGTCCCAGCTATGGTCGAATAGGGCGCTTTGCAGCTCTGCCCAACTTTTAACTGTCACATCTGATCCGGGTGCTATCATACAATATCAGGGCTTATTCAACATCATACTTTGAGCCTTAATCTAAAGTTATTGATTCTTTTTTAATTAAGGCTTTATACTTAAAAATAGAGCATGTATCTATTTTTATACTTATGGATAAGTATAAAAAATTATTTTTTTTATCTATGATGTGATAGATAAATGATATAGTAAGAAGGCTTAACTGGAGGTTTGTTGTGGCGTAAACCGAAACATGTATAATTATTAAACCTACCATTATGTTTTATCATGATAGCAAACTTCAGTATAAAGTAAGAGTTGAAAAGCCTAACCCGGCATTCGCCAACATGTTGCAGCAAGCAATAGGCGGCATAGAAGGCGAAATCAGGGTGTGCCTGCAATATCTGTTTCAGGCGTGGGGCGCCCGTGGGCCTAAAAAATACCGCGATATGTTGATGGAAACAGGAACTGAGGAGATGGCGCACATCGAGATGCTGGCCACGGCAGTAGCGCTTAACTTGGAGGGGGCTCCGGTGTCTTTGCAGGAAGAGATGGCTAATGACAGCATTATAGGCGCTGTAATGGGCGGCATGAACCCTCGCCACGTTATCTCGTCCGGGCTTTGCGCCATGGCAGTAGATAGTAACGGCGTGCCGTTTAACGGCTCATGGGTGGTTGGAAGCGGCAACCTGGCTGCCGATATGTATGCGAACGTAATGGCGGAATCCACTGGCAGAGTGCTGGCTACACGCCTGTGGCAAGCAACGGATGACCCCGGCATGAAAGATTTCCTTTCGTTTTTGATCGCCAGAGATACCATGCACCAAAACCAATGGCTGGCTGTGCTGGAGGAGCTTGGTGACCTGGAGGGCATGCACCCTATTCCGAACTCTTTTCCGCAGGATAAGGAGCAACAGGAGTATAGCTACTCTTTTATCTCAACTCACGTGGAAGGCAAGCCTGCCACAGACGGACGCTGGACACAAGGCCCATCTATGGATGGAAAAAGCGAGTTTACGTACGACCGTGCCCAGCCTGTTGGCGGTGAGCCAAACCTTGGGAAAGCCGATCCCCGTGCTTTTGGGCAGAAAGAGCAATTGTAGCAATTATTCGATTCCCATACATAAAGAAAATGGCCGCTTCTCAGGAACCGGCCATTTTCTTTATTAAGGCTTATACTTCGGAACGATTATTCCTTCTAGTTGCGGATAAGGAAGCTCAATCCTGATCTGGCCCAACGCATAAGGGCCAATTTCATAGGAGTTATACAATAGCAAAAGCCCTTTGCTGGTAAGCGCTGCCTGCTGTGGCAAGGGTAGCCTATCGCCGTCAATAAACAGGCCAGCCTCCTTAATAGAGGTAGTGCCCTTAAAATTATCTTGCTTTAGCAATGCATCACCGGCTAAAAGTGAGAGCTTCGTTGTGTCCGTGATCATATCGCGAATGCGTAAATTATGGCCATCCTTATCGAAACTTTGCAGCGTAATGTAGCTGTTGCCATGTGCGCCCCCTGTATAACTGCTGCTTTCCAACTGCAAGGTAGTTATACTTGGTGACTCATAAATAGGAGAAGCGGAAACCTGAAGATACCAGGCTGAAGTTGGCGGTACAGCACCCAGACTAGATACAAACTCCTCTTGGTCGCGGATAAATTCAACGGCAAGCGTTGCAGCGGGGTTGCTCTCCGGCTTTATAGATTTGTCGGGATTATGGTCTAACTGTAGCTGCAGCAGGTGGTTTTGGATAAATGAATTTATACTGTCGCGCAGCTGCCGACTTCCGTTTTGGGCTTGCAAATAGCTAACTGTTGCTGTGGCACAGCCCGCATCGTTGGTGCCGCAAAGTGATGATTTTTTCGTGACTGTTTCAGTATGAAAGGAGAGAGACAAGGGCTTGACGGGCTCTTCAGCTTCTTTTTTCTCATCAGTATTGCTTTGGCATGCACTCAGACAAATCGAACTGATGAGAAAAGTGCGGAAAATATGCTTTAACATAAATATGGGTTATTAATATCCGTGAAGTTAGTGAATTGGCCATACTTATTGCGGAGTCAAACGCTAAAATAGGGCGAGCTGCTTGCCCTTCCTTTGGCAGAAATGGTCGTAATTATAAGGTTTCATACTTCGGCCAGCCATAAATTTTTGCTTACTCAGCCTGAAGAGCTTTGAAATTGCTTCGGCAAATTTCCCCTCGCCATGCATGCGCACTCCAAACCTGCTGTCGTTTAGCTGGCCTCCATGGCAATCGGCAACCTGGCTCAACACCTTGTCAGCCCTATCTGGGAAAGCCTGCCGTATCCAATCCTCGAAAATAGGCCCGATGCTGCCGTTGAGCCTCACCAAAGTGTACGCAGCGTTACTGGCGCCCGCCTCGGCGGAGGCTTTTATGAGTGCAGGAATTTCGGAGTCGTTCAGGCCAGGAATAATGGGTGCGGTCATTACGTTTACAGGCAAACCTGCCTCGCTAAGCTTTTTAACCACGTCCAGCCGACGCGCGGCGGAGGCAGTTCGGGGTTCCAGCTTCTGGCGAAGCTTTTCGTCAAGGGTTGTGATGCTTATGTTGACGTGCACTAAATCATACTTGTTGAGCTCCTGTAACAAATCCAGGTCTCTTAGAATGAGCGCATTCTTAGTGATGATGCTAACCGGGTGGCGATATTCCAGAAGTACCTCTAGAATTTGGCGGGTAATTAATTTCTTTGCTTCAATGGGTTGGTAGCAATCCGTATTTCCAGCTAGCATAATCGGCATTACCTGCCAGCTTTTTTGCTCTAGTTGTTTCGCAAGTGTTTCGGCTGCGTTCTCTTTTACAATGATTTTTCGCTCAAAGTCGAGGCCAGCTCCATAACCCCAGTATTGATGTGTATTGCGGGCATAACAGTACACGCAGCCGTGCTCACATCCTTGGTAGGGATTTAATGAGTAGCTTAACCCTAAATCTGGGCTATCGACTTTATTGACGATCTTCTTAGGGTGCTCCTTGAGGTATTCTGTTTTGGAGTTGTGCAACATAGGCTCATCCAGCCCTTCGAGGTGCTCCGCAACATATTCCTGTTTTAGGTATGGATTTTCGGGATTGTATTGGGCACCTCTGCCTTTAAAAAACTCATCTGCCTTTATCATGATCAACTATACTTTGTGCTAATATAGTTGGTTTATGCTAAATTTATTAGTTTTGTTTATTGTTTTCAGGGATAATTAGATTATATTTCCTATTACATGCCTGAATCAGCAATTGAATCTTTAAAAGCCTGGAGCGCGCGGTCGCGGGCCATACTATGGTCTACCATTGGTTTGGGGTAATCTGGCGTTCCAAACTCTGGGACCCAACGTTTAATATAGGCATGTTGCTTATCAAACTTGGCAACCTGGCTATCGGGGTTAAAAACCCTGAAGTATGGTTGTGCGTCGGCGCCAGTACCAGCGGCCCACTGCCAGTTACCTACGTTGCTCGACATTTCGTAATCCAACAGCTTCTCAGCAAAGTATGCCTCGCCCCAGCGCCAATCTATCAGCAGGTCCTTAACAAGGAAGCTGGCTACTACCATACGCACGCGGTTATGCATAAAACCTGATTGGTTTAGCTCGCGCATGCCGGCATCAACTAATGGGAAACCGGTTTTGCCTAAACACCATTTCTCAAACTCATCCTCGTTGTTGCGCCAAACAATGTGCCTGAATTTTGGCGCAAAGCTTTTATCGACCTCCTCCGGGAAATGATAAAGAAGCTGCATAAAAAACTCTCGCCAGATGAGTTCCTGAAGCCAAGTGTCGTTATACTGTAAGCCAAGCTGCACCATTTCCCTAACGCTGACAGTGCCGAAACGCAAATGCGCACTAATGTGAGTAGTGGCATCCTTTGCAGGCAGGTCACGGGTTTTGTCGTAGTCTTTGAGCGTGTCGGGCCTTAAATCCGGGGAGGGTACTCTCAGGGCGGATTCCTTAAATCCCATTTGATCCAAAGAAATTATTTTGGTATGCTTATGTTTTAACAAATGCTCAAAGTATGGCTCGGTTTGCTGCGGCTCAGCCATTGCTGGATCAAAAGCTTTTAACCAAGCGTTTTTATAGGGAGTGTACACTTTGTAAGGCGTTCCGCTTTTGGTAAGAATCTCGTCCTGCTCAAAAATAACTTGATCCTTAAACGTCTCGAAAGCCAGGTTGCTTTTTGCCATTAATGCCTGTGCTTGCTGGTCGCGATGGCGGGCATAAGGCTCGTAGTCATGGTTGGTGTAAATGCCTTCCAGATCATACTCCTGCATCAACTCTGATAGTACATCCAACGGTTTTCCATACTTTACGAGTAGTGTACTACCGTGCTTTTCGAGCTGGCGGTGCATTTCAGATATTTGCGCATGTATAAACGTTACGCGGGCATCATCTGCATCCAGCTTGTCCAGGATTTCCTTATCAAAAATAAAAAGTGGCAGAACCTCATGACCGCTTTGCAGCGCTTCCGAAAACCCAGCGTTGTCGTGTAACCTTAAATCGCGGCGAAACCAGAATAAAAGCATCTGTGGGAGTTTGTGAGTTTTATGTTAAGAGTAAAGCTGCTAGATCAATTTAATGGAGCTCATGCCGCCATCGAGACGCAGGGTTTGCCCGGTCATCCACGCTGAGTCATCGGAAAGCAAGTATAGCGCAGCGCTTGCCATGTCGTCAGGTTTGCCTACACGGCCTAACGGGTGGCGCTTGCCTGCCGCCTCGGCTTTCTCCGGTGAGCTTAGCAAACTTTTAGCCAATGGCGTATCGGTTAAAGAAGGGGCTATGGTGTTAACGCGAACCTTAGCAGAGGCATATTCTGCTGCCAGAGATACAGCCAAGCCTTGCACTGCCGCTTTAGCTGTGGCGATGGACGTATGAAAAGGCATGCCTGTTCCAACTGCTACCGTGCTGAAAAGCACAACGCTCGAACCCTCAGCCTTCTTCAGCAGTGGCATTACGGCTTGTAGCACCTGCACTGCGCCAAGTACGTTTAGTTCTAGGTCGTTTCTAAAATCCTCTATTTTCATGCGCTCGAAAGGTTTAAGTTTTATACTTCCGGGGCAATACACGGTTCCATGCAGCACATTAGGCAGCGCCTCCAACAGTGGTTGCGCATCAAACTGCAGTACATCCAGGGGCACATGCTGCAGGTTAAGCGCTTCGGACTCTTCTGAGGGTTTCCGTGAAGCCACTATTACATTTGCCCCTTTCTCCTGCAGCCTTCTGGCTGTTTGTAGGCCAATGCCAGAGGTTCCACCAACTACGAGTATGTTCTTATCTTTTAAAGGCATAAGTATAGGTGTTGAGTTGTTTGTTTTCTAACCCGGCCAAAGAGTATTTGTTCAGGAACAGTTTTAATTGGTGCTCGGATTTTATGCTGATTGTTTAGTACAAAACGGAGTTGCCTTAATTGTAGTTTAGGCTATAACCTTCTGCTACATAATCAGGTATTAACAGCATCAGTTCCCAATATTAAGTTATACTAATACATGTGTTTAAACGCAGGTTTAATAACCTTGAATCGGTGTTTGAAACCAGTAGCATAGCCTCGTTCTCTAAAAACCAATCAATACGCCTAAAACTGCTCACCGCCTATGAAAATTAAAAAAGTACTCGTAGCTAACCGCGGCGAAATTGCCATTCGTGTCTTACGTGCCTGCACCGAACTAAACATTGAAACAGTAGCTATTTACACGTATGAGGATCGTTACTCTCTGCACCGCTATAAATCCGATGAAGCGTACCAAATTGGCAAGGACAACCAACCTCTGCAACCCTATCTGGATATTGAAGGCATTATCCGGATTGCCAAGGAAAACAATGTAGATGCCATACACCCGGGCTATGGCTTCTTATCAGAAAACCAGCATTTTTCACGCCGCTGCGCCGAGAATGGTTTGATCTTTATAGGTCCCAGGCCTGAAGTGATGGCCTCGCTGGGAGATAAGATAGCAGCCAAGAAGGTGGCTATCAGCTGCGAAGTGCCTGTTATTGAGAGTAACACCAAAGACCTCGAAACTTTTGAGATTGCCTTGGCGGAAGCGCACCGGATAGGATACCCGCTTATGCTGAAAGCGGCAGCTGGCGGTGGCGGGCGTGGCATGCGCGTAATCCGGGATGATGATCAGTTGGAGAAGGGTTTCTTTGAGGCCAAAAACGAGGCGCAAAAGGCCTTCGGCGACGATACCCTGTTTCTTGAGAAGTTCGTAGAAAACCCAAAGCACATAGAGGTACAGATTGTAGCCGATAATTACGGGAACATAACGCATCTATTCGAACGCGACTGCTCGGTACAGCGGCGGTTCCAGAAAGTGGTGGAAGTGGCCCCGGCCATCAGCTTAACCGATGAAACACGGCAACAACTCTATAATTACGCAGTGCGCATCTGCAAGGCGGTTAATTACAACAACGTAGGCACTGTTGAGTTTCTGGTAGAGCCGCACACGCAGCAGATATACTTCATAGAGGTTAATCCGCGCATACAGGTAGAGCATACAGTTACTGAAATGATTACGGGCATAGACCTGATTAAAACGCAGATCTACATTGCGCAAGGATCAAAATTAGAGGATGAAGAAGTGCAGCTAGGACCTGCCACCCCAGTTCGTGCGCATGGCGTGGCAATTCAGTGCCGCATCACTACCGAAGACCCCGAGAATGATTTCAAACCAGACTACGGCACCATCATCGCTTACCGAAGTGCGGGTGGGTTTGGCATCCGCCTAGACCAGGGAAGCGTGTACACAGGCGCTAAGATCAGCCCGTTCTTCGATTCCTTGTTGGTTAAAGTATCCACGCATGCACCCACGCTGGCCCATGCTGCCACTAAAATGTCCAGAACGCTGGATGAGTTTCGTATCAGGGGCGTAAAGCAGAACATACAGTTCTTGCAGAACATCATCAACCACCCTACTTTTATCGCTGGCGATGCCACGGTAGATTTCGTAAAAACGCACCCGGAATTGTTTGTGTTTAAGCAGCGCAAAGATAGGGCCACTAAAATGCTTACGTTCCTCTCGGATGTGATCGTAAATGGCAACCCGGATGTGAAAAAGGTAAACCCGGACAAGGTGCTTCGCAAACCCGACCTGCAAGGCTTTGACCTGAGCAAACCTTACCAGAAAGGTACTAAAGACTTGCTCACTGAGCTCGGCCCGGAGGCATTCTCTAAGTGGCTGCGCGCGGAAAAACAAATACACTATACCGACACCACCTTCCGAGATGCGCATCAGTCGTTGTTGGCAACGCGCATGCGTACTTTTGATATGCTGAAAATTGCAGAAGCTTACGGCAAAGACCACCCGCAAATTTTCAGTATGGAAGTATGGGGCGGAGCCACTTTTGATGTATGCCTGCGTTTTTTGCACGAAGACCCATGGGACCGGCTTGCTGAATTGCGAAAAGCGATCCCGAACATACTTTTGCAGATGCTGCTGCGTGGCTCTAATGGGGTAGGGTATAAGGCTTACCCAGATAACCTAATTGAATCTTTTGTGGAGAAATCCTGGGAAACTGGTGTGGACGTATTCCGAATATTCGACTCGCTGAATTGGATGAAAAGTATGGAGCCCTGCATCAACTATGTTCGCAAACGTACTCAGGGCTTGGCGGAAGGTACCATCTGCTACACCGGGGATATCCTGAATCCGAAAAAAACAAAGTATACGTTAGACTATTATCTGCAGCTTGCAAAGCAGCTGGAGAGTGCCGGCGCGCACATTCTTGCCGTAAAGGATATGGCTGGCCTGCTGAAGCCCTACGCCGCCACTGAACTGGTCACCGCCTTGCGCGATACGGTTAGCATTCCGATTCACCTGCATACCCATGACACTTCATCTATACAGGCAGCCACTTACCTAAAAGCAATTGAGGCCGGTGTAGATGTGGTGGATGTAGCGCTTGGAGCTTTATCCGGCCTAACCTCGCAACCCAACTTTAACTCGGTGGTGGAGATGATGCGCTTCCAGGAACGGCACCGAGAGTTTGACCAAGCCAGCCTGAACCGGCACTCAAATTATTGGGAAACTATTCGGGAATACTATTATCCATTTGAGTCTGGGTTAAAGGCGGGTACAGCGGAAGTGTACCGCCACGAAATACCAGGCGGGCAATACTCTAACCTGCGGCCACAGGCAAACGCACTGGGCCTCGGCGACAAATGGGAACTAATCAAGCAAACCTATGCTGAAGTAAATCAGTTGTTCGGGGATGTGGTAAAGGTGACACCGAGCTCCAAAGTTGTTGGCGATATGGCCTTATACTTAGTGTCTAACGGCCTCTCAACCGTAGATGTGCTGGAGCGCGGCGATCAGATCTCTTTCCCAGCTTCGGTGCAGTCTTTCTTTAAAGGCGAGTTGGGCCAGCCCGCAGGCGGTTTTCCTAAAAAACTGCAAAGCATCGTACTTAAAAACCCCGATGAAGCCTTTACTGACAGGCCCAATGCACACTTGGAGCCAGTGGACTTTGAGAAAGAGTTTGCAGCGTTTAGGGATAAGTATGGCAAAGAAAAACGTTTTGTGGATTTTCTGTCTTTCCAGTTATACCCTAAAGTATATGATGACTATGTAAAACACCTGGAGCTATATGGCGATGTATCTAAAATCCCGACAAGGCTATTCTTCTACGGTTTACAACCAGGCGAGGAAGCTATTATTGATATTGCCCGTGGCAAATCCATCGTGATCAAGTATCAATCGCTGAGCCATGTAAACGAAGACGGCATGCGCACAGTATTCTACAAGCTAAACGGCCAAACAAGAAACATAGATGTGCGAGACCGTTCCGTAAAGGTAGAGCGGGTTGAACATAAAAAGGCTGATAAGAGTAATGTTAAGGAAATTGGTGCACCGCTTCAGGGGATGCTCTCTAAAGTGTTGGTAGAAAAAGAGCAGAAAGTAAAAAAGAACACGCCGCTGTTTATCATAGAGGCCATGAAAATGGAGACGACCATTACTGCCAATGAGGATGCAGTAGTCAGTAGTATTGAGTTGCGTGAAGGGGAGTTAGTAAACACCGATGATCTTGTGCTTACACTCAGTTAAAGTATGAATCTAAACACAGTGGGTTGACTAAAAATTATGCTTTCTGAGAATAAATCTTTAGAATTACTCTTTCAATTAAACCTGCGTTAATGGCGCATACGCAGGAGCAGTACCATTCATTAAATCGCGCCACCTACTAAATTGATTACATGTTTGTAGCACTAAGCACTTTTGAAATAGCCAACGACATGGCAGACGAGGTGAAAGAAGCCTTCGTTAACCGCCCACAACTCGTAAATAATGCGCCAGGGTTTATCCGCCTGGATGTACTGAGCCCGAAGGATAATACACAGGAAATCTGGATGATGACTTTTTGGACAGACGAGGAAAGCTACCAGGTATGGTATAAGAACCACATGCGAGAGTCGCACCAGGGGGTGCCTAAAGGCCTAAAGCTGGTGCCTCACAGTCCGAAAGTGCGCATGTTCGACCACATTACGGCCTAATGGCAGATGCATAAAAAGACAGCCGCCGCCCTACCTGTTTATCGGTGTAAGGCGGCGGCTGTCTTTTTTAATGTAAAACCTTAATGCCGCGTATGAGTTAAAATTTATACCCGGGCTTTCAAACCTATACTTTAAAACAAAGCTAGTTGCAAATACAGTAACCTTTTAGGGCAAAATGAGTTTTAAATATAGATTTGGAAATATGCTGCATGCATACTATTTTTGATGAAAGCAATTCGGGATGGCTGGCAGCCGGTTAGTCGTCTTCGTAATCCAGGCCCATCATCTTATTGTATGCCTGCTGCAGTTCCGAAAATGCGTGCATGTTGCCTTCCTGGCGGCTTACCTGCATGCCTTTTTTATAGGTGCGCTCTGCCACATCGCTTTCGCCAAGCTCTTCGTATAGTTTGGCAGCATGGTAGTAAGTGCCTACATAGCTTTCGTGTTCGGCCAGCAGTTTTTCATAATACTCCAGCGCTTTTTGCGGGTTCTCGTTACGATACTCAGTGGCAATGGCGTATAGTGTAAAGGAATCGTTCGGGTCTTCTTCCAGGAATTTGAAGAGCTGTTCTAATCTGTTTTGGTTCATTTCGAATTGGCTATATTTTAATTAACTTCGCAACAAATCTAAATTTAAAAAGCTAACATTTCTAACCATGAAAATATTAGTTTGCATCAGTAACGTACCGGATACCACTTCCAAGATCAACTTTACGGCTGACAACAAGGCGTTTGACAAAAACGGCGTGCAGTTCGTTATCAACCCTTGGGATGAGTATGCGCTGACAAGAGCCATTGAGCTGAAAGAAGCAAAAGGTGGCACCGTAACCGTATTAAACGTAGGTGAGGCCGATACAGAGCCAAACATCCGCAAGGCACTCGCTATTGGTGCAGACGATGCTATCCGCGTAAACGCAAACCCAACGGATGCGTTCTTCGTGGCGCAGCAGATCGCTGCGATAGCCAAAGAAAACAATTATGATATGATCCTGATGGGCAAAGAGTCTATTGACTACAACGGCTCGCAGGTGCACAACATGGTTGGCGAGATCTTGGGCATCCCTGCCGTGGTTCCGGCTTTTAAACTGGACCTGGTAGATGATAGCACTGCCCGCTTGGAGCGTGAGGTTGAGGGTGGCAAAGAGGTGGTCGAGGTAAAGCTGCCGTTTGTGGCGAGTGCCCAGCAGCCAATGTCTGAGCCACGCATCCCGAACATGCGCGGCATTATGACAGCCCGTACAAAACCATTAAATGTAGTAGAGCCGGTTGGTGCCGAGGCAAAAGCTGAGTATGTAAACTACAGCAAGCCGGAGAAAAAGGGCGGGGTGAAGATGATTGACCCGGAAAATGCCGGCGAATTAATTACATTATTGAGAAACGAAGCTAAAGTACTATAAGATATGTCTGTATTAGTATTTGTAGAAGGTCTTAACGGAGAGATCAAAAAGTCCTCACTGGAGGCTGCATCTTACGGAAGCCAGGTAGCGCAGCAGCTTGGCGCAACCGCAACAGCCGTGGCTATCGGCGAGGTGCACGAAGAAGCGCTTACAAAACTGGGCGAACAGGGAATTGAAAAAGTACTGTATGATGAAGACAGCCGCCTAAATTCTTTTGTAGCTGACGCCTATGTAAAGGTAATCGCGAAAGCTGCCCAGCAGGAAAGCTCAAAGGTGTTGGTTTTCTCTAACTCTAACATCGGTGCCTCTATCGGCGCTAAACTGGCGGTTCGCCTGAATGGCTCTCTGGCTACGAACGTTACTACGCTGCCAAACACAGATGGAGGATCGTTTGTAGTAACGCGCGGTGTATTCTCGGGCAAAGCCTTTGCTGATGTTGCCCTGACTGCTGATGTTAAAATCATCGCTGTAAAGAAAAACTCATTCGACGTGACGCATAATGCCGGTGCAACAGCTACTGTTGAGAAGCTTTCTGCCGATCTTGCCGATGCTGACTTTGCTGCCGCTCCTAAAGAAACCGTGATGCAGGAAACCGATGGTGTACTGCTTCCGGAGGCTGAAGTTGTGGTATCTGGTGGCCGTGGACTGAAAGGTCCTGAGAACTGGCACCTGATCGAGGACTTGGCAAACGCCCTAGGCGCTGCCACTGCCTGCTCTAAGCCTGTATCGGATATGGATTGGAGACCGCACCATGAGCACGTTGGCCAAACAGGTATAACGGTTAGCCCGAACCTATACATTGCTGTGGGTATTTCAGGGGCCATCCAGCACCTTGCCGGGGTTAACTCTTCTAAAGTGATTGTCGTTATTAATAAGGATCCGGAGGCGCCGTTCTTCAAAGCCGCTGATTATGGTATTGTAGGCGATGCCTTTGAAGTAGTTCCAAAATTAATTGAAGCTGCCAAAGCTTTAGACAAATAGACTTTAGAAGAAGATACTGTGAAGAAAATTCAGTTAGAGATACTCGGTCTTTCCTCCAGCCAATCCCAAACGGGTTCGTTTGCTTTGGTGTTAGGAGAGAAAGAAGGAAACAGAAGGCTGCCTATCATTATTGGTATGTTTGAGGCGCAGTCTATTGCTATTCAGATTGAAAAGATTAACCCTAACCGCCCGCTAACGCATGACTTGTTCAAGTCTTTTGCTGAGGAAATGGATGTGCGCGTTACTGAGATCCTGATCTCGGATTTGAAAGAGGGGGTATTTTATTCTAAGATTGTGTGCACTAATGGCTCCAAAGAGTTCGAGTTGGATGCCCGCCCATCTGATGCTATAGCCATAGGCCTGCGCTTTGGAGTTCCGATCTATACTGTAGAGAGCGTACTATCCGAAGCCGGAATTATTCTCAGCGACTTGGAAGAAGAAGAGGAGGAGAATGAAGAAATGGCCGTAAAAAGCAGTTCTTCTGCAGCTAGCTCTGGTTCAAAAAGCGAGCCTTTAAACCAAACATCTGTGGATGATTTAAACAAAATGCTGAACGAAGCCCTTGAAAAAGAGGACTATGAAAAAGCAGCCAAAATTCGCGATGAGTTGAATAAGCGCAACTGATTTAAAATATAGTATATTCTATAAAAGGTTCGGTGCCAAGAGGTGCCGAACCTTTTTGTTTTATAAGATATTAGGCTTAATTTTGACAGATTTTGTCTTTCAACCAACTGTAATGTACGATATTCTTAGAGGGCTTGGTGGCCTTATTGTGCTCCTTGGCATCGCCATATTGTTCTCAAAAAACAGAAAATCCATCGACTGGAAACTGGTCGGTTTCGGCGTTTTTCTTCAGATCCTTTTTGGCGTACTCGTTACGCAGGTTCCCATTGTGGCTGATGGCTTCGCGTTTGTGAGCCGCCTCTTTGTAAAACTTCTAAGCTTTTCGCAGGCAGGTGCCCAGTTTCTGTTCGGCAACCTGGCAAACCCAGCTGAAAACGGTGGCTTAGGCTTCATTTTCGCCTTCTCGGTGCTCCCAACTATTATTTTCTTCTCCACGGTTTCGGCTGGTTTATATTACCTCGGCGTGTTGCAGAAAATCGTGTTTGGTATCGCCTGGGTTATGTCAAAGGGGATGCGGCTTTCCGGAGCCGAGAGTTTATCTGCAGCGGGTAATATCTTCCTGGGGCAAACCGAGGCTCCCTTGCTTGTGAGGCCGTTCATTTCGCGCATGACCAAATCGGAATTGATGTGCTTAATGACGGGCGGTATGGCCACACTGGCCGGCGGTGTGCTGGCGGCTTATGTAGCGTTTCTGGGTGGAAGCGATGTAAACCAACAGGCTATTTTTGCAGCTCACCTGCTCACGGCATCTATCATGAACGCCCCAGCGGGTATTGTACTTGCAAAAATTCTGGTTCCTGAGACTGAGCCTGATAAGATAAATACAGAACTAGAGGTAAATGAGGAGCAGCTTGGCGTAAACTTAGTTGATGCTTTGAGCCGTGGCGCAGGCGATGGCCTGAGGTTGGCAGCGAATGTAGGTGGCATGTTACTAGCCTTTATTGCGGTAATTGCCATGCTAAACTATATGCTCATAAAAGTTGGCGCACTAACCGGCCTGAACGATTTCGTTGTGGCTAGCACAAGTGGGCAGTTCGATGGTTTCTCGTTTCAGTATATATTGGGCCAGATATTTAGGGTTTTTGCCTTTATAATGGGCGTACCTTGGCAGGATACGTTACTAGTGGGTAGCTTACTCGGCCAGAAGACGGCTGTAAACGAGTTTGTGGCATACCTTGATTTAGCAAACATGAAGGCAGCCGGTTTGCTAGGGGAGAAGGCGCTTATTATGGCAACTTATGCACTCTGCGGCTTCTCTAATTTTAGCTCTATTGCCATTCAGATTGGCGGAATCGGAAGTATGGCTCCTAACCAACAGGGCGCGTTGTCTAAGTTAGGTTTTCTGGCACTGCTAGGCGCATCGCTGGCCTGTATGATGACTGCCACTATTGCAGGTATGCTTTACGGAGTCTAAGAGATATCCGGTTTAACTATTATAAAACAGAAGCGCTCCTGCCGAATAGCAGGAGCGCTTCTGTTTTATACAACCCGCTTTTTTATTTCTGAGCCGCTCGTTGCTGTTCCTCTTCCTCTTCTTCTACTTTTTTTGCATCGCGCATCAACCTGTTTGCAAAGATAAATTCGTTAAGTTCCTTTACATTCGAGTCGAGGATGTCATCACGGGTGCCTTCCCAAATCTTTCTGCCTTCATACAGGAACATGATTTTTTCGCCAATCTCTATCACAGAGTTCATGTCGTGCGTCACCACAATAGTCGTGATGCCGTATTCTTCCGTGATTTCCGCTATAAGTTCATCGATTTTTATGGCAGTAAGCGGGTCAAGGCCGGAGTTAGGTTCGTCGCAGAACAGGTAAGTACAATTAGGCGCAATAGCCCGGGCAATACCGACACGCTTTTTCATTCCGCCACTCAACTCAGAAGGCATTTTATTGTTTGAGTTCTCGAGGCCTACGCGCTGGAGGCAAAAGTTGACGCGGTCCATGCGCTCATCTTTCGGCATATCTGAAAGCATCTTCAGTGGAAACTCTACATTCTGCTCCACCGTCATGGAGTCAAATAGCGCCGAGCCTTGGAACAGCATGCCAATCTTCCTGCGAATCTCCTGCCGGATGTCCAGCTTGTTATTAGTAAAATAGGTGCCATCGAACGTAACACTGCCTATATCCGGTTTTACAAGACCAACAATGCACTTGAGGAGCACGCTTTTACCTGTACCGCTGGCACCCAAGAGTAGGTTGGTTTTGCCAGTCTCGAAAACGCCGCTAACGCCATCCAGTACTTTTTTATCCCCGAAGGTCTTATGTATATTGTGTATTTCGATCATGATAATGTAGTCTGTTTATACTTACCAGGTTAGCTAAAGTACAGTTTATAGTTGCGTAGCTTACAGGAGCAACTGGGCACAAACAAAATCTGCGATGAGTACCGCGATAACACTGTTTGTAACGGCTGTAGTACTTGCTGCTCCAACCTCCAAAGCGCCACCTGAAGTATAGTAACCTCTGAAAGATGAAATAGAGGCGATCAAAAACGCAAAAACCTCAGCTTTGATCAGCGCGAAAACCACGTTATAAGGAATAAAATCATCCCTAATACCCGTGATATATTCTTGTGCTGTAATTTCACCTGTAATGGTGCCAGCCAGATAGCCGCCAGCTATACTCAGGAACATGGAGATGATAACCAGCATCGGGAAAACCAGCATGGCCGCCACGATCTTAGGCAGCACAAGGTAGGAGGCAGAGTTTATACCCATCACCTCTAGGGCATCCACCTGCTCGGTAATCTGCATCGTGCCCAGCCCGCCGGCAATGTTAGATCCGACTTTCCCTGCTAATACAATGGATGTGATGGTAGGGGCGAGCTCTAGGATAGTCATTTCGCGCACCATGTAGCCTATGGTGGAACGCGGAATCAAGGCGTTTACAAGATTGTAGGAGGTCTGCACGCAGGTTACGGCGCCAATAAATGTAGATACAATCGCGACGATGAATATGGAGTTTATCCCGATCAGGATCGCCTCGTCGATGGTGCGGTTAAAAATAACTTTAGAAGATTCGGCCCGGGCGAAAAGGCTCTTCATAAAGATCAGGTACTTTCCGAAATGTTGCAACATATTGCGGTGCTCAGGTATTTAAAAACAGGCGAATAAAGGGGTTTCCAAACAAAAATACTCTTAAATACCTATATTACGGTTAAAATTGTAAAACATATAAAACTACGCTTACTATGCAACGATATATTTTGGTAACCGGTGGTACTAAAGGGATTGGCAGAGCCGTTATTGAGCAGTTTGCCAAAGAAGGCTTCCATATCATTACCTGTTCCCGAAACGAAAAAGACCTGCAAAAGTTAAAGCTGGAGATTGAGCAAAACTATACGTTCTCTAAAGTTTTCTTTCAGGAGGCAGACCTGAGTGACCGTGACTCACTGAAGCGTTTTAAAAAGTATGTTGATGGTTTGGGGGTGCAACTTGATGTGCTGGTGAATAACAGCGGGCTTTTTATACCTGGCAAAATAACCGAGGAAGATGATGAGGCGCTGCCGTTTATGATCAACACTAACCTATATAGCGCTTATTACATGACGAAGGCATTTGTGCACGGCATGATAGCGCGCCGGGCAGGCCATATATTTAACATTTGCTCCACGGCAAGCATCACCCCATACATTAACGGTGGCTCTTACTGTATCTCGAAGTATGCCATGTATGGCATGACGAAGGTGCTGCGCGAAGAGTTGAAGGAGCATAACGTGCGGGTAACGGCCATACTTCCGGGGGCCACGCTTACGGCAAGCTGGGAGGGAGTTGACCTGCCGCCAGAGCGTTTTATAAAGGCCGAAGACGTTGCACTCGCGCTCTGGAATGCCTATACCTTGTCCGGGAGCAGTGTGGTGGAGGAGTTACTCATACGCCCGCAGTTAGGGGATATTCAATAGCTTAGCTAAAAAACCAAACTTTATACCTTACGCTCAAAACTCATACTAAAACATGAAAACAACGAAACTACTGTGCGGCACGCTCTTACTTGCTGGCTCAAGCTTTGCCCAAACAGTCGAAATATCTGGTACTGCCTTTACCGGCATTTCAAAATTTGGCGGATCCGGGGCCGCCAAAAGTTCTTTTATCTATACTAGTATCACAGCAGATGAGGGATATAGTTACACCAATAACCCGTACGGGGCCAGGTTTTCTATAAACGATGGCATCGGTATGCAAGCGCAGTTTGTTTCCGAAAGAAAGTATATTTTGGGCGCGCAGCTTGGTGTGGAGCAACTGCGTAGCCGCACAGAGATAACAGGTATTTCAAGTAGTGCTTATTTCCGGTATGCTAAGGGCCATACTACGCTTCGGCACGATTTCATAAACCTTAACCCATACTTTGGGAAGCGCCTTTTTAGTTCTGGCCTGGATGTGGATCTGTTACTGGGAACTGATCTGGGTGTTTGTCTGAAGAGCGAAGAAAATGGTGAAGCGGAAGATAGTAATGGAGAAACCATAACAACATCCGAGGAGCGCATAAGACCACGTACCGATGTGAGGCCACGTATTGGGCTTGCCATGTATAAAAATCGTTTTGGGCTTAATCTAAGTTACGCGCATGGGCTCACAAGCTATACAGGCGAGAGGGATGGAAGTAATGTAGAAAATTATATGCGCGTGGTGCGCCTGGGGCTTAGCTATAGGTTGTAGTCTGGATTATTGTTAAATATGAAACCAAAAGTAAAGATATGCTGCATCAGTAGCGTACAGGAGGCAGAAACGGCCGCCCGGTTTGGGGCTGCCGCCCTTGGCCTGGTAGGCGAAATGCCCAGCGGACCAGGAATAATCAGCGATGCCCTTATCCGTGAGATCGTGCGTACTATTCCGCCGCCGCTTGCCTCTTTTTTACTAACCAGCCGCACCAGTGCCCAAGCCATTATCGGACACCACAAACTGGTCTATACCAATACAATTCAGTTAGTTGATGCCTTGCAGGAGGGAACCTACCAGCAAATAAGAGAAGCCCTGCCCGGCATTAAGTTAGTGCAGGTGGTGCATGTGCTCGGCGAGCAAAGTATAGAAGAGGCCATGAGGCTGGAGCAGAACGTAGACGCTATCCTGCTGGACTCCGGTAACCCTGGGTTAAAGGTAAAAGAACTGGGTGGTACAGGCCGCATCCACGACTGGGTGATAAGCCGCCGCATCCGGGAAAGTATACATAAGCCCGTTTTTCTGGCTGGTGGGCTGCATGCCGGCAATGTGCGCGAGGCAATAGAGGTGGTGCAACCCTTCGGCGTGGACCTGTGCAGTGGCGTGCGCAGCAATGGCCAGTTAGACCCGTATAAACTAGAGAAGTTTTTTGAGGCAGTAGAGAAAAGCTGAGTTCACTTTAATAATCCGCCTCAGATCATTTATCATACCTAAACAATCAAAACTATGAATTTAGATGGAAAAATAGCCGTGGTAACCGGCGTTAGCAAAGGTATAGGTCTGGCCACGGTTAAGAGCTTGCTCGATAAGGGTGCCCTGGTGGCAGGATGGGGGCGCACGGCTCCTAACTTAAAGCACGAAAATTTTCATTTCTTCGAGTGCGATGTGCGCTACAACGAATCGGTGCAGCAAGCTTTCGACCAAACGATCTCTCGCCTGGGCACGCACATTCAGGTGCTCATAAATAATGCTGGCCTTGGCATAGCCGGATTGATGGAGGACATGAGCCTGGAGGATTGGCATACCATGTTCGAGACAAACGTGAACGGCATTTTTTACTGCACGCGGCTGGTTATACCTGGCATGAAGGAACTGGAAGAAGGCCATATCATTAATATATCGTCTATTGCGGGCACTACGGGCATAGAGCAGATGTCGGGGTATTGCGGCACGAAGCACGCGGTTCGTGGCATTTCTCACTCGCTGTACAAAGAGGTGCGCGAGTATGGCGTGAAAGTCACGTGCATTTATCCTGGCTCGGTGCAAACTAACTTCTTCGATAATTTTGAGAATATCACAGTGTCTGAGAACATGATGCGCCCCGAGGATATCGCCTCCACCATTATGCACGCACTGGAGTCTCACCCGAACTACCACCATGTAGACATAGAAGTACGCCCGCTGATGCCAAAAGGGAAGCGCCAGAAGTAGATACAAGTATGGTTTAGCTTTTGTAGCTTTGCGCTGTAAAGTATGAGCGGATTATACATTAAACCTGTTTTCCAAGCATCCCCGGATAAATGTCTGTTGAAGTAAAGAACCTTACAAAAATATATGGCGATCAGCGCGCAGTGGATGATATTTCGTTCACTGTGGAGCCCGGTCAGATACTCGGTTTTCTTGGGCCAAACGGCGCAGGTAAATCCACGACCATGAAGATCGCGACCTGCTACCTGCCGCCCTCCAGCGGAACGGTGCTGGTAGCCGGCCACGATGTTGTGCAGGATGCCATTGCCGTTCGCCGGAACGTTGGGTATTTGCCCGAGCACAACCCGCTTTACCTGGATATGTATGTGCACGAGTACCTGCAGTTTGTGGCCTCGGTGTATGGCCTCAAAAGCAAGTTTGCCAAGGCGCGTGTGCAGGAAATGGTGGAGTTGTGCGGCCTGCAGCTGGAGCAAGGTAAAAAAATTGGCGCCCTCTCCAAAGGGTACAGGCAACGCGTTGGACTGGCCCAAGCCCTTGTGCACGACCCGAAGGTGCTGATACTTGATGAGCCAACCACAGGCCTCGACCCAAATCAGATCGTAGAGATCCGGGCCCTGATCAAGCGCATCGGCGAGAATAAAACCGTTATCTTCTCCACGCACATTATGCAAGAGGTTACCGCCATCTGCGACCGCGTGGTGATTATTAACCGCGGCAAACTGGTTGCCGACAGCGATGTGGCCAGCCTACAGGCCGGAGGCAGAAACGAGAAAATTACCTTGGTAGAGTTTGAGGCGCCAGTAGAGGCAGAGGTGCTGCAAAGTATAGCTGGCGTGCAGCGCGTAGAGCTTGCGCATGGCCATACCTATCGCATCGTTTCAAGCAAGGCAGCAGATGTGCGGGCAAACGTTTTCAGGCTGGCTGCCGAACGAAACTGGCCGCTGGTTGGCCTCAAACAGGAAGAGAACTCCCTGGAACAGATTTTCCAACAACTGACTAAATAATCAGAAATTCAAAGTTAAAAATTAGAAATAAGGGGGTGAAGTAAATCTGGATTATTGAACATTTCATACTTAAGATTTACTTAATTTCTACTTTCTAATTCATACTTTCTAATTAAAAAAGATGCTTGCAATCTTAAAGAAAGAATTTAACGGCTTCCTTAACTCCCTGGTCGCCTATATCGTGATCACGGTGTTTCTGGTGGCTATTGGCATGTTTATGTGGGTATTCCCGGAAAGCAGCGTGCTGGAGTATGGCTTCGCCGACCTGCAGACGCTTTTCAACATGGCGCCTTGGGTTTTCCTGTTCCTGATTCCGGCCATTACCATGCGCACCTTTGCCGAGGAGAAACGCGAAGGAACAATTGAGTTGCTGCTTACCAAACCTATCACTGATCTGCAGCTTATACTTGGCAAGTATGTCGCGGCCCTATTGCTGGCGCTGTTGGCGTTGGTGCCAACGCTTTTATACTATTACTCGGTGTATGAGTTAGGCAATCCGCAAGGGAACATCGATTCTGCCGCTGTTGTAGGCTCATACTTAGGTCTGGTATTTCTGGCGGGTGTTTTTTGCGCCATCGGTGTGTTTGCCTCTTCTGTTTCTGATAACCAGATTATCTCTTTTGTGATAGCAGTGTTCCTGTGCTTTATCATCTACACCGGCTTCGATTCCATTGCCTCCATACCTATGTGGGGCAGCTTTGACTACCTGATCAGCCAGCTCGGGATTTCTTACCATTACAATGCCATCAGCAAAGGCCTTATCGACTCACGGGATGTTCTATACTTTGTGAGTGTGATCGCTGTGATGGTTTTAGCAACAAGACTTGTACTTAGAAGCAGAAAGTGGTAATGGAGCATACAAAAAGTAAACGCAACAACGACATCCTTATCTTTTCGGCTTGCCTGGCAGGAATCATACTTCTGAACGTGCTGGCAACTAACTTTTTCTTCAGGGTAGACCTGACCGAGGACCAGCGCTATACCATTGCGCCAGTAACCAAGCAGATGCTGGGCCGCCTAGATAACGAGGTTGTGGTGGACGTATACCTGGAGGGTGATTTCCCGGCGGGTTTTAAGCGCCTGCAGCAATCTGTGCACGAAACTCTGGATGAGTTCAGGATCTACGCCGATGGCAACCTGCGCTATAACTTTATTGACCCCACCGAGATCACTGACGAAAAGCAGCGGAACGAGTTTTATACTTCTTTGGCCCAGAAAGGCATTATCCCGACAAATCTGCGTGCCACCGAAGACGGTAAGCAGGTAGAGCGGTTAGTCTTTCCGGGGGCTGTAATCAAGTATAATGGCAAAGAAGCTGCGGTTAACTTATTAAAGGGGAACCTGGCTGCCTCCCCGGACGAGCGGCTAAACCAATCGGTAGAAGGAGTGGAGTATGAGCTGGCGACGGCTATCCGCAAGATCGCTTTTCAGGGCAATAAGATCATCGGGTATATCACCGGGCAGGGCGAGTTGGAGCAGCAGCAGGTTACAGACCTTTTAGGCTCCCTGCAGGAATACTACCGTGTTGCCCGTGGCGATCTGGCACAGATTCCTTCTCTGTATGGGCTGGACCTGATAATTGTTGCCAAGCCAACCAAGCCTTTCACGGAAGCGGACAAGTATAAAATAGACCAGTTCATTATGAAGGGCGGCAAAGCGGTGTTCTTCGTGGACCCGATGTATGCTGATATGGACAGTGTAGGCGCAGGCGGTATGTTTGCCCTGCCTTACAACCTCAACCTCGACGACTTGCTATTCCGGTATGGCGTGCGCCTCAACCCCAACATGGTCATGGACCTTAACTCAGGGTTCATACCTTTGGTAACAGGTTATTTGGGTGATAAGCCACAAACTGAAATGATTAACTGGCGCTTTTACCCACTGCTGAATAACTTCGGTGATCACCCAATTACACGCAACCTGGATGCCGTTTATTCTAAGTTTGCAAGTACCATTGATACGGTAAAGGCAGACGGAATCCAGAAGACGCCTTTACTTTATACTTCAAACTATTCCCGCATTTTGGATGCCCCGGTGCCGCTTACCCTGGAAGAAGCTCGGATCGAAGTAAACCCGGAACAGTATAAAGCAGGCCAGCAACCTGTTGGTTATTTGCTGGAAGGAAAGTTTACATCGCTTTTCCGAAACCGTAAAGCGCCAGCCGGTGTGCAGAACACACAAGTACAGGAAATCGGCAAAGAAAGCAAAATAGCGGTTTTCTCTGACGGCGACCTGGTACGTAACGATATTAACGCAAGAACTGGCCAGGCCTATGAACTGGGTTTCGACAGGTTTAACAATGTTACGTTTGCAAACAAGGAGTTGGCCATGAACACGGTGCATTACCTCCTAGATTCAGAAGGCCTCATAAATGTGAGGAACAAGAAAATTGAGCTCAGGCCACTGGATAAAGTACGTGTAAGAGAAGAGAAAACGTATTGGCAGTTGCTGAACTTAGCGGCACCTATTATATTATTGGGTCTATTTGGAGTTATCCGTTATTACCTGCGTAAGCGAAAGTATGAGCGGTTTTAAAATTATCTCGCTATAACACAGCCTGCCACAAAAAAGGAGTGGTAAAAGGCTTAGGAGAAAAACGAAATATTTTTAACTTTGCCTAAATAACATTATAGGTATACATAATGAAATTTATCGTCTCTTCTTCTGCTCTTTTGAAGCAGCTATCCAGCATAAACGGAGTAGTAACTAACAATCCGGTGGTTCCGATCCTCGAGAATTTCCTTTTCGAGATCAACAACAGCACCTTAACCATCACAGCGAGTGATCTGGAGACATCCATGATGACGGAGCTGCCGGTGGAGGCAAAGGAAAACGGCCGAATTGCCGCCCCTGCCAAGATTTTGCTGGAAACCTTGAAAAACCTGCCAGACCAGCCGGTAACTTTCACCATCGACGAAGAGACCTATACGATCGAGATCAGTTCATCAAACGGACGTTATAAACTGTCTGGTGAGAATGCGACTGATTTCCCACGCGTTCCTTCCGTGCAGGGCGGCAATGCTATCGAGATTCCTTCTAATGTGCTTGCTCGTGCAATCAACAAGACCATCTTTGCGGTAAGCAATGATGAGCTTCGCCCGGCCATGACAGGTATCTTTGTGCAGCTGCGCTCCGAGAACGTTACGTTTGTAGCCACTGACGGTCACAGATTGTTGCGTTATCGCCGCACCGATGTTGGCACAGAGCAAGAGGCTTCAATCATTGTTCCGCGCAAGGCATTTACACTGCTTAAATCTACGCTGCCAAACGAGGCTACTGCAGTTAGAATGGAGTTTAACCAGTCCAACGCTTTCTTCAGCTTCGATAACATCCGCATGATCTGCCGGCTGATTGACGAGCGTTACCCGGATTATGAAAACGTGATTCCGGTGCAGAATCCTAACAAACTGGTGATAGACCGCAGCGACCTGCTGAGCTCTGTGAAGCGTATCTCGATCTACTCAAACAAAACTACGCACCAGATCCGACTGAAACTGTCTGGTTCGGAAATGCAGGTTTCTGCCGAAGACCTGGATTTCTCTAACGAGGCAAATGAGCGCCTGTCTTGCCAGTACGAAGGCGAGGACATGGAAATTGGCTTTAACGCTAAATTCCTGATGGAGATGCTTAACAACATCGATTCTGATGAGATCACATTTGAACTTTCTACGCCTAACCGTGCCGGTTTGCTGATGCCAATCATGAACGAGGAAGCGGAAGACGTACTAATGCTTGTAATGCCAGTAATGCTTAACAACTACGTTTAAGTTATCCTTAGCTATAAAACAAGAGAGGCGAGTCCATACGGCTCGCCTCTCTTGTTTTATATGCGTTGCATTATCGCTTGGCCTTACGCACTTGTATAAACACTGGGAAATGATCTGAAAAGCCTCCTATATAAAGCTTGCCGTTAAAGGTACTGCGTGGAGCTTCTTTATACTTTCCCAACGTATACTTTATGCTTGTAGGGTTATAGATTTTGGCAGATCCCCTTACATACTCTAAACTACCTCGCTCATCAATCAGGGATTTAGAGATCATGACCTGGTCCAGCATCTCAAAGTCACCGCGGTTATAGTAACTCCCCAGCCCATTTACATAAGCCATATAATGCGTATTAAAGAGCTCCTTATTGAAGGCTGGGTTCGGCCTGCCGGTTGCCTTTAAGTTTTGCTGCATGGCTGTGCTGCGCGGCTCTGCACCAAAATTACCAAGTACAATAATTCTGGTGCTTGGGTCTGCTGCCTGCTGTTTGTCGATCTCCCGGCGCAAAGTGGTGGCAGCTGCTTTCCAGCGGCTATCATCAGGCTTTCTGCGGCGCGTTCTGGCTGCTGGCGGCCAGTGGTTTACATAGATGGTCACAAGCTCGCCACGTAGTTCTCCTTTTACCTGTAAGATATCCCGTGAAGTATAGCCTTTTTCCTTAAAATCAATTTTGATAAACTGAGTGGAGGTAGGTTTGAAAATTTTGGGCTTATAGAGCAGCGCCACGTCCAGGCCGGTGGCATCACTCATATCTTGGTGTATTATGTTATAGCCATGTTTTCGAAGGGGAGCAGTACTTATCAAATCATCTAGTACTTTGCGGTTCTCTATTTCACAGAGCCCAAGTATGGCTGGCCCATTGTCTCCGCCGATACCTGAAATGACCTCAGCAATATGCTTTAGTTTTGTTTGATATCTCTCCTGCGTCCATTTCATCGTGCCATCAGAGGTAAAGGCATCGTCATACTTTGCAGGGTCATTGGTGGCATCGTAAAACTTCTCGGTATTATAAAACGCAACCGTGTAAAGCTTCCCTTTTTTTGAGGATAGCGATAGCCTGGAACATCCCGACAGGGTGAGGAGCGTAAAAAAAAGTAGGAGAGTTTTAAATCCGTGGTGCATCGTGTAACTTTGTGCTCATATATCTTTCAGACATATTACGAGAATACTATACAATAAAGTTTAATATTGAGCACATGAAGAAATCAGAAATATACTTTAGCATTGCCCTGGACGATAACCGCATCCCGGAAGCCATTAGCTGGAGAGCCACAGATGCCGGAGATAAGATCCACTTTGCCAAGGCGATAAACATCTCGCTTTGGGACCGCGACGAGGCTGGAACCATGAAAATTGACCTCTGGACGAAGGACATGCCTATTGATGAGATGAAGTATTTTTACATCGATACGATGGGTGCCATGGCACAAAGCATTGCCACCGCAACCAGCGACCAGGTAATGGCTGATAAAATCAGAGCCCTATGCAAGGAACTTTCTGATCATGTAGAGCAAGAGCGCCAAAAGAATGACCAATAAATAAAAAAGCCCGGGCCACCTATTTTTAGGTGGCCCGGGCTTTTTTGTATACTACTAAAGTTAAAAGGCTTAATTCACGCTTACTGTGGCTTGGTCCGATTCAGCATTGATAGCAATACCTTCACTTTCCTCACCACGCAGTGTCTGCGCTACAAACTTTTTATCTTCTGCATCATAATCTTTACGATCGCCGAAATATGAATTATACTGTACTGTGCTTAGTACGTTCTCCAGATAACTGTCACGCTTGGCGCAAACGCCTTTGCATAACTCTTCAATTTTAGCAGGATTGCCGGCATACTGCTCTTCAATGGCAGTAATCTGCTCAGCAACTTGCTGGTTAATATCTCTTAATTTTCTGGACTGATAATTATTAAGGCGCAAATCTCGTATCATCTGGTCAGACATATGCTTTGCTCTGGCATTCGCGATTGCCTTTGAGGATTTATCCCCACTAGCTTTTGCAGCGAACGTAGAACCAAACATCATGCAAGCCATTACCAGTACCTTTTTCATAATCTTATCCTTCCTTTTAGTTTTGTTTTCAATAGACTATATTACTTACAAACGGCTTTGACAGCCGAAAGATTCCAACATTTGTAAGTAATTAATATACCTAATATAGTGCACATACTATGCCAAAAAGCCCGTTTAACGTATATCAAACGGGCTTTTTAAAAATATATTGTTGAATGGTACTACCACTCGTTCATCCACATCATTGATTCAACTGGGGTAATGGTGCGGTGGTTATACTTGGCATTTTGCTTTTGATTGTAATAATTCTCAATGCCGCCTTTCACTTCAAAGTATATCAATTGCCCAATAGGCATACCGTAGTACACACGTACTTTTTTTGATACCGATATCTCCAGCGTCCATGTGTTGCAGAAACCCACATCTCCTTTGCCGGCTGTAGCATGAATGTCAATGCCTAACCTGCCAACACTTGACTTTCCTTCCAGAAACGGAACATGCGCATGGGTTTCAGTGTACTCCAGCGTAACACCTAGGTATAGATTACCGGGCTCTAGTACAAAGCCTTCCTCAGGAATCTCGAAAGTCTCAATCTCGTTGTGCTTGCGTGCGTCTAAAACATCATCTTTGTAAGTGGCAAGGTAACGGCCAAGATGCACATCGTAGGAGTTTGTACCGAGGCAATCGCGGTTGAAAGGCTCTACCAGGATGGTACCTTTTTCTACTTCCTCAAGTATTTGCTTATCAGATAAAATCATGTTAGTGGGTGATTGGGAATGTAAAAGTAAGGAGAACTATGAGATGTATCAAAATTTGTAAAGCAAAACGGCAGCACCGGGGTAAGGCGCTGCCGCTCACTTATTCTAATCGAATTCATACTATGCTTGTAGCGCCTGCTGCAGACTCTCATAATTTGCCTGTATGTATTGCGCCACTAACTCCTCTGAGATAGCTGTTGACACAAACAAGGCCTCATACTGTGACGGGGCAAGGTAAATACCTCTTTGCAGCATGGCGTTAAAGTAGCGACCAAAGAAAGCTGTGTCAGAATTTTTGGCCGATTCAAAGTCATACACTGGTTGGTCAGTAAAGAAGATGCTGAACATAGAGCCAATGCGGTTAATGGTAAAATTAAGCCCAAGCTTCTGCATATTTGCCTGCATGCCTTCTACCATTTTAAGAGTTGTTTGCTCTAACTGCGTATAAACTTCTGGATGATCATTAAGATAGGTAAGCATAGCCATACCCGCCGACATGGCGATTGGGTTGCCTGATAGCGTACCTGCCTGGTATACAGGGCCAGCCGGGGCTACATAATCCATGATCTCTTTTTTGCCACCATAAGCGCCAACAGGCATGCCGCCGCCAATTATTTTGCCTAGCGTGCTCAGGTCAGGAGTTACGCCATAAAGTTGTTGCGCACCACCCGGCGACAACCTAAAACCAGTCATCACTTCATCAAAAATAAGCACGATGCCTTCTTTGTCGCACAAGTCGCGGAGGCCTTGCAGGAAACCATCAGCTGGTGTAACCAAGCCCATATTTCCAGCTACTGGTTCTAAAATAATGGCTGCTACTTGCCCTTTGTTGGCCTCAACTAGCGTTTGAACTGCTTTCAGGTTGTTGTAGGGTGCCGTGAGGGTATCGTTTGCCGTGCCCTTTGTAACGCCTGGGCTATCTGGCACACCAAGTGTTATGGCGCCGCTGCCCGCTGCAATCAGGAAAGAGTCGCCGTGGCCATGGTAACAGCCTTCAAACTTAATTATTTTATCGCGGCCTGTATAGCCACGCGCCACGCGGATAGCCGACATCGTTGCCTCTGTTCCGGAGTTTACCATGCGCACCTTTTCTATACTTGGCACCATGCTCACAATCAGCTCGGCAATCTCAATTTCTTTTCTGGTAGGGGCACCAAACGACAAAGAGTTCGGAATGGCTTTTTTAACGGCTTCGTTCACCACATCAGCGGCATGGCCGAGAATCATTGGTCCCCAGGAGTTGATAAGGTCCATGTAACGGTTGCCGTCTTCATCATACATGTAAGGCCCTTTAGCCGAAACCATGAAACGAGGATTTCCACCTACTGCTCTAAATGCCCTTACCGGCGAGTTTACGCCGCCGGGTATGCTATTTTGTGCGCGAAGGAAAAGTTCGTTGCTCTTTGGTGCTTGTATCATAAGGTATGTTATACTAAAATGTGATCTTGGTTAATAAACCGGGTTTACAACAGTTAGTTGTAGGTTTTCCAGTTTTGTTATCGGTACGTATTGGTTGTCAGGTTGCAGTTGGTTGCGCTGCGACCGGTCTGTGTAGCCTACGCCCTGGTAAAGTATGCCTTGCTGCAGCCCGGCTACGCTGAGCTGGCCATTAAACTGAGGGCCATACTGATGCAGCATTTGCCCAAAATAATAGAGCATCTCGAATCCTGCAAAAGCATACTGCGATGGCGTGAGGTTATACTTGCTGATATACTTTTCGCGGAACCACTTGTTGGTTGGATTGAGCTTATCCATATACTTGGGACTGATGAAGTATACTTCCAGGTTGTCGAGTTGGCGGAGTGTGATTTGGTTAATCTCAAGCCATTTATCATAAGTTACTAATGGCAATTTCGCTGCTTTGCTTTGCACAACACTGGTAGCATTTACAGCGGCTGTCATTTTATCTGAGAATACGGCCAGGTGCCCTACATCCTGAAGGTTTAGTGCATTAAATGTTGCCGCAGTAGCAGTTGCCTGGCTTGGGCTGAACTTCTTGTATACTTTTATTTTACCACCAAGCTGCTGAAAATGCTTTCGGTAGTAAAAGGCAAACGTAGTATCCTCTTTAGCATTCTCATAAAGTATGATGGCAGACTTTGGCGAGAAGTTTTGGTAAGCATAAGCTGCAGCCTGCCGTGCCTGCGTCGCCACCGATGACTCAAACAAGAAGACATTACTATTGCCTTTGGCCATTTCTACATCCTGCGAAAGCGGGTTGATAACGTTAATATCATTTTGGGCTGCATAGCGTGCCGCAACCTTTGCAGTGGATTTATAAATAGGCCCAACCAGCAGGTCCATTTGCTTCACCTCTGGCAACTCAAGCACACGTTTTACACTAACAGTATCAGCGCCTGTATCATAAGTAAACAGGTTAATAGTGATACCTTGCTTCTGAAGCGAATCCTGCGCCAGTTTCATGCCGGCATACATATCGGTCACAAACTGATTTTTACGGGCAGACTGCGCAAAATCCTGGTTAAGCTGGAAGGGGAGGAGCAAGCCCACATTGTAGCCTTGGCGGCTCAACGCGGCTTTATTTAAATAGCGGTTCCGATCAAGTTTAAACTCCTGTACTAGGCTCTCCAACATCTGGCGGTCCTGTGGCTTGTACCAGCCTCCGAGTAGCTTATCGGCGTATACTTGCGCCACAGCCTTGTCTGACCCAAAGCGGCGCATCAGTTTTTCATACGTGGCTCTGTCGTTTATCTTGTTTAGGTAATACCTTTTCAGGCCCTCAGCATCACTTTCCAAAGATGAACCTTTGAGTTCCTGTAGTTTACTTAAGGCGCGTTCGTATTCGTTCTGCTCGAATAAAACATTCGCTAACAAATAATCAGCATCTTGCATACCCTCCCAGGTTGGGTGCTGGTTCTGTAGCTGCAGCAGCATTTTATAAGCTGCATTTGGGTTTCCGTTTTTCAGGGCTGCGAGTGCATAAAAGTATGATGCTTCCGGGGCATAGTTGCTCGTATTAGTCAGCGGCAGCAATTCTGCCATGGCCAGGTCGTAGCGTTGCTGCTGCAGCAGAATTTTGCCATTGCTGTACGTGGTGGCAGGGTCTTGGGTCTGCGCCTGAGCGGTGATGCAAAGCGAGCTGGCCAGGGCCAGGCCGGCAATTATATTCCAGAAGCGATTCTTCATATTCTTTAAATTGGTTGTAAGGCATAAGACACCAGCTACAGGCCCTAACGTATGAGAGCCTGCGGCTAGTGTCTTAAGTATGTTTTCTCAAAAAAACTATTCCCACTCGATCGTAGCAGGCGGCTTTGAGCTGATATCGTATACAACGCGATTTACGCCTTTTACCTTATTAATGATTTCGTTTGACACATCGGCCAGGAATTCATACGGTAACCGGCTCCAATCGGCTGTCATACCATCTATACTTGTAACGGCGCGCAATGCAACAACATTTTCATAGGTGCGCTCATCGCCCATTACCCCAACCGATTGCACGGGAGTAAGTATGGCGCCGGCCTGCCATACTTCGTCATACAAACCTGATTTTTTCAGATTGCTGATAAAGATATGGTCAACTTGCTGCAGTACGTTTACTTTCTCAGGCGTGATGTCACCGAGTATACGTATGGCAAGTCCGGGACCAGGGAAAGGATGGCGGCCAAGTATGGTTTCATCAATATGCATGGCTCTACCCACTAAACGAACCTCGTCCTTGAATAGTGCTTTAAGCGGCTCTACCACCTTCAGCTTCATAAAGTCAGGCAAACCTCCCACATTGTGGTGTGATTTAATTGTGGCAGAAGGCCCCTTCACGCTCATCGATTCGATTACGTCCGGGTAAATGGTACCCTGCGCCAGCCACTTCACGTCCTCGATCTGGTGCGCCTCTTCATCAAACACCTCAATAAACACGCGGCCAATGGCCTTGCGCTTTTGCTCCGGGTCTGTTAATCCTGCTAAGGCAGTGTAAAACCTATCTTTGGCGTCAACACCTTTTACGTTCAGGCCCATATGCTGATACGAGTCCAGTACAGTCTGGAACTCATCTTTGCGCAATAGCCCGTTATCTACAAAAATACAGTATAGGTTTTTGCCTATGGCGTGATGTATAAGCATGGCGGCTACACTTGAGTCAACACCGCCTGAAAGTCCTAGCACCACTTTGTCGTTTCCTAGCTGCTCTTTAAGCTCAGCTACGGTGGCATCAATAAACTGCTCGGAGGTCCAGTCTTGCACACAGCCGCAGATATGCACCACAAAGTTGCGCAACAGCGTTTTTCCCTCATCAGAGTGGGTTACCTCTGGGTGGAACTGGATGCCATACGTTTCTTGGTCACGCAGTTTGAAAGCGGCTACGCGTACGCTGTCCGTACTGGCAATTACCTCAAAATTATCCGGGATTTCTTTAATTGTATCGCCATGGGACATCCAAACCACAGAACCCAGGGTGAGTTCCTTCAAGAGGCGGTCATGGTTGTGCAACTCGCTCAGGCGGGCACGGCCATACTCGCGGATGGTGGATGGGGTTACTTCGCCGCCGTTTTCGTGGGCTAATAGCTGTGCCCCGTAACACACGCCGAGTACAGGCAATTTGCCAAGGTACTGGTTAAGATTGATGTTGGGATGTTCAGCGTCGCGAACGGAGCAGGGACTACCTGACAGGATCACGCCTTTCACTTCTTCTGTGAGTTCCGGCACGTTGTTGTACGGGTAAATCTCACAATAAACATTAAGCTCGCGAACCCTTCTGGCAATAAGCTGGGTGTACTGCGAACCGAAATCGAGGATGAGAATTTTTTCTGGCATGCGCAAAGGTAAGGTAGTTTGGTGGTATGAGGCAATTTATTTATGAGAAGATATCAAATGCCTGTATTTGGCGCACTACATTAGATTCATCGATAATAAAGCGGTGATAACTTATTAAGGGCATAATTTTGACCCGTAACACATAAAAATAACCAGCTGATTTTCAATCAAACAGCTTTTTTGCAAGTATAAATATCAATTATATTGTGCTCAAAGTTTGCAGTTAATGATAATCTCCGTACTTTTGTAACGGCAAATCGGCACGGCCAGCTCCCGCTGAACTCCCCCAGGACCGGAAGGTAGCAAGGGTAGGTGGTTGTAGCGGCGCGATGTTCGGTTTGCCACTTTTTTTTGCCCCTACTTTTCGGCTATTCTGCCTTTCAAATTTTAGCACAATCTTTCCTGTTTGTCAATTAATGCGTTAGATTTGTAGAGAAAACCTACAATACCGCATTATGAAATTCTTTATTGATACAGCTAACCTGCAAGATATCCACGAGGCACATGACCTCGGCGTTCTTGACGGCGTAACCACAAACCCTTCGCTGATGGCGAAAGAGGGTATTTTTGGCCACGATAACGTAATTGCGCACTATAAAAAGATCAGCGAGATTGTTGATGGCGATATCAGTGCGGAAGTGATAGCTACTGATTTTGACGGTATTGTGCGTGAAGGCGAATTTCTAGCTGAATTGCATCCGAATATCGTTGTTAAGGTTCCTATGATCCGCGACGGCATCAAGGCGATTCGCTACTTCTCTGATAAAGGTATTAAAACAAACTGCACACTGGTGTTTTCGGCTGGCCAGGCACTACTGGCGGCTAAGGCGGGGGCAACGTATGTCTCTCCTTTTGTGGGCCGTTTAGATGATGTTTCTACTGACGGTATCCAATTGATCGAGCAAGTCGTGCATATCTATGGCAACTATGGTTACCAGACACAGGTATTAGCTGCATCGGTGCGCCACGTAATGCACCTGGTGCAGTGCGCTGAGGTTGGTGCCGATGTGGTCACCTGCCCGCTAAACGTTATTACCGGCTTGCTAAACCACCCATTAACGGATATAGGTCTAGAGAAATTCCTTGCAGACCACGCCAAAGGCAAAAAATAGTATACTTTAATTAGAAATTATGAATTAGAAATTAGAGATGGGGCATATCCCTTTCATTTCTAATTTCTAATTTTTAATTCATAATTCTAAAAGAATGTACATCATCAAAGTAAAGGGCAAGGCTAAAATTCCGGATTACATTCAGCTGCGGGACGAAAACTTCGTGCTGATTGCCTATTTCCGGGCTGACCGCCCACTTAAAAACCTCGACCGTTATGGCTTAGAGGGAAAAGAAGATGCACTTGCCGGGCTGATAGAATCACTTGAGTTTGGCAAGCTTCAGAAATTAGACATTTAAGACGTATATGAATTTTTCCTCTTCACCGGTGGTCTCGCTACGTGATGTTGCCATTTACCAAGACGTAAATACAATACTCAGCAACGTTAATTTTGATATAGAGAAAGGTGAATTTGTATACTTGGTAGGTCGCACAGGAAGCGGAAAAAGCTCGTTGCTGAAAACTCTTTACGCCGACTTGCCTCTCCTGACGGGACATGCCTCGGTGGCAGATTTTAATTTGAGCAAGCTACCGCGCAAGCAGGTGCCATACCTGCGCCGGAAAGTGGGTATCATTTTTCAGGATTTTCAACTGCTCTTTGATCGATCGGTGGCTGACAACCTTGCTTTTGTGCTACGTGCCACGGGCTGGAGCGATAAGTCCAAACGGAAGCAACGCATATCGGAAGTGCTTATGCGCGTTGGCTTGGATGCTGCCGCTAGCAAAATGCCGCACCAATTATCAGGAGGTGAGCAGCAGCGTGTAGTGGTGGCCAGAGCCTTGTTAAATGAGCCTGTCATACTTTTTGCCGATGAACCCACCGGCAACCTGGACCCCCGCGTAGCCGATGAAATCATGATGCTGTTTCAAGAGATTAACAAGCAAGGCACTGCCGTGCTTATGGCCACGCATAACTATGAGATCATTAACCGCTATCCGAGGCGGGTGCTAAAATGTGAAAAAGGCCGTGTACTGGACTCTCAGGTTCAAGAGTTTAATCTCATAAATGGTTACTAGCCTTTCCATACTTATACCTGTGTTTAACCAGGACGTAACAGCAATGGTGCATACCTTGCTGGCCCAATGCATTCGGTTAAGCATATCTTATGAGATAAGGATCTATGATGATGCATCAGAAGATCAGTTTCGGCAATTAAATCGCCCGTTAGCCGGACAAGCGGGTGTAGTTTACGAGGAACTGCCAAATAATATTGGCCGCTCTAGTATTCGCAACCGGCTTGCTTTTGATGCCCAGTATGAGCACCTGCTTTTTCTTGACAACGATTGCTTGCCAGTCTCCTTCAATTTCCTGTTCAATTACCTGGTTGAAGCGCAACTCAGCGAAGTAGTTATAGGCGGGGTGGCTTATGTAGCTACGAAGCCAGAAAAGCCTTTCAGGCTACATTGGAAGTATGGGCGGCTGCGGGGAGCCAAGAGCGCGACACAACGGCAACAGCAACCATATAATGATGTGTTTCTTTGCAATGCGCTGATTAAACGAGCTGTCTTTTACAAATTCCCGCTTCGCGAAAGCCTTAAAAAATATGGCCACGAAGATACTGTGTTTGCGCAACATCTACAGGAGAACAATATTAGTGTAAAGCATATAAATAACCCAGTGGTGCACCTGGGCCTGGAAGAAACGACAGTACTTTTGCTAAAAACAGAGCAGGCAGTTCAAAATCTGGCCCAATTATATGCGGAAGGGGAGCAGGTGGAGCCAATACGCATAATGCAGGCTTACAACATGCTCCAAAACTGGCGGCTTGCACGCCCATACCAACTGGTTTTTGCTACGATAGAGCGCGTGGTAAAGCAGAACCTCGCATCGGGCTACCCTAACTTAATGCTCTATGACCTGTACAGGTTATTCTTGTTAAGTAAATTATTGCAAAACAAGAAAGGGTAATTTATACTTGGTCAATGTCCGTTTTGCTTCTTAATCGCTGGTATTGCTGCTGGTTTTCCTGGATACGCTTTTTTGTGGCACCAGATAACTGCTGTTCCAGAGTTCTGTAACGGCTGTTAAGCGCAAGCCACCAACCCTCAATCAAATCCCAGTCCCTGGCCTGATAGGAAGCGGTATCTGCAGACAAAGAACCTACGAAACGATCATAAACAGCTTCAATATTATGGCTTGTAATGTCGCTAAGGTCATCCTTCTTCACTTCCAGGCCTAGCAGTTTGCGGCGTAATGCATACCGGTGGCTCACATCGCGATACTGTTGCTCGCGCTGATGCATGGCGTTGTCAAAACGCTGGTCTAAATCTTGTACTTCTGTTTGCTGTTCTTTCTTTAGATCTGCCAAGGAGGTTTCAATGACCGCTCTACTTGAATCCTGAGTTTGCATGAGCCTTTCCTTTTCATTGGCCCATTCGGTGCTGTCGTATATTTCGAGGGACATGGCCCGCATTTCTGTTTCCGTGAGGCTATCCTGCTCAAATGCAGTTACGAAATTTCTGTAGTCTGCCAAAGCTTGTTCGCGCTCGGTCTGTTTCTGGTTGCTGCAGGCAGTAAATAAAAGAAGTACGAAGAATGTATAGAAGGTGTGGTTAAATGTTTTCATCGCTAATTTCTGATGTTTGGGATTCTCTTAACGCTGCAGAGTACTAAGGGGTTACAGATCCTCGACAAAGCCAAAAGTATGAAACGGATGCCAGGCACATGCTGATTTGCTTGGTGCAATGTGTATATTTGTTAGCAAATAACACCCTTAAGCCAACCCATGGAAGATATAAAAATGGTGGACCTGAAAGCCCAGTACGCACAGCTCAAACCCGAACTGGACAAGGCTTTCAGTAATGTTATGGAGAGTATGGCTTTTATAAACGGGCCGCAGGTGCAAGACTTTGCACGGAGCCTGGAGCGTTACCTCGCTGTGAAGCATGCCATACCCTGCGCCAACGGCACAGATGCGCTGCAAATCGCGTTGATGGCCTTGCAACTTCCGGCAGGGGCTGAGGTGATCGTTCCGGCCTTCAATTATGTTTCTGCTGCTGAAGTAGTGGCTTTATTGGGCTTAAAACCAATTTTTGCTGATGTGGATGCCGCTACGTTTCACCTGACCGCTGAAGCTGCAGAAAAGGTTATCACAGACAAAACTGCTGCTATCATACCTGTGCATTTGTTTGGGCAGTGCAGTGATATGACGCCGCTGATGCAGCTAGCCGAGAAGTATAAACTTTGGGTGATAGAGGATAATGCGCAGTCTCTTGGGGCGGATTATCAGCCGGCTGGAGCTGTTGCACAAAAGGCCGGAACGATCGGCCACATCGGCACAACTTCATTTTTCCCATCCAAGCCTTTGGGCGGAATGGGCGATGGCGGCGCTGTATTCACGAATAACTCAGAACTGGCTGCCCGCATGCAGCAAATAGCAAACCACGGCCAGAGCGAAAAGTATGAATTCCGGAATGTAGGCATCAACTCCCGCTTGGATACCTTGCAGGCTGCTATGCTAGACGTAAAAATCAAGTATATCGATGCTTACAACGCTGCCCGCGACCGTGTAGCTGCATATTATAAAAATGCTCTTGGTATGCTAAATCATGTTGTTACACCGAGCATGTCTGGTTACAGCAGCCATGTGTACCATCAATATACTTTAAAAGTTGCTTCTGAGCTGCGGGATGGGCTTAAAGAGCATTTGCGCTTGCATCACATCCCAAGTATGATTTATTACCCAAAACCGCTGCATTTGCAGGAAGCTTATACATACTTGGGCTATAATGCCGGTGATTTTCCAGTGGCAGAGCAGCTCTGCGCCAGCGTACTATCGTTGCCTATGCACTCCGAGCTAAAAGAAGATCAACTGGAGTATATTTGCCACCATGTGACTTCTTATGTAAAGCAGAATGGCTGATCTGGGGCTTGTTCGATTTGTTGTAATCGGGGTAGGCCATATTGGCAAACGCCATGCAGTGCTTATCATGGCTAACCCGGCTTGCCAGTTGGTAGCGCTTATTGATAACCGGGAAGGTTTCAGCTTAAGTAGCGAGTTTACAGACGTGCCAAAGTTTGCCTCCCTGGACGAATTTATACTTTCTGAAATACCAGCCGAAGTGCTTTGCGTCTGCACGCCTAATTACCTGCATTACACCCATACTTTAAGAGGCTTGGCGTTAGGGCTGCACGTTGTATGCGAAAAGCCCATGGCTCTGGCAGCAACTCACAGCCAGCACATGATTGCGACAGCCAAAGCGGCAGGCAAGCATATTTTCTGCGTGATGCAGAACAGGTACAGCCCGCCGGCTGTATGGCTGCGAAGTGTACTAGAACAGGAGCTCTTGGGGGAAGTATACCATGTGCAGGTAAACTGTTTCTGGAACCGCGATGCACGTTATTACACACCCTTGAGCTGGCGTGGCAATGCCCAACAGGATGGCGGTACGCTTTTTACTCAATTTAGCCACTTTATTGATATGCTTTATTGGCTTTTCGGTGATTTTAGGGATATACGGGGCCAGTTCAGAAATTTCAACCACCAAGGGCTGACTGATTTTGAGGATAGTGGCTTTCTGCAGTTCGAGTTGGAGAGGGGCGGTTTATGCACTTTTAACTACTCTACCTCAGTGCCTGGCCAGAATCTGGAAAGTAGCATGACTATTATTAGTGAGAGAGGAAGCATCAAGATTGATGGGCAGTATATGAACCAGGTGTCTCAGTGCCAAATTCAGGACTATCAAATGCCTGACTTACCTGCCAGTGAGCCTGCCAATAATTACGGGCCATATAGCGGGAGCGCTGCCAACCATAAGTATGTTATCGAGAACGTTGTACACACGCTGAAGCATGGCGGTGCAGTCAGTACCAATGCTTCCGATGGTTTCAAAGTGGTGGAATTGATCGAACGTATTTATGCCTTAAAAGAAACAGTGCAGCAGCAATCACACTTACAGCTTCCAGCCAGTAACACCATAGATCACCTTCCTTAGCCAGGCATTCATTTCGGGGTAAATGTTAAGGTTCAGGGCCAGCATGGCGTAGATCGATACGATCATGAGCGAGCGTACCACCAAATCCAGCCACACATCGCCAAGATAGGGCAAGAGGTAAGAAGCACCCAAGGTAATCGCGGCAATAGCCAAAACACCCGCAGCCTGCCAAGTAAACGGCTGAATCTTGTAGATAATCTGCACAAAGAACAACCTTGCTAGGTTCATAACTACTAAAGAGATCATGGAGGCCAGCGCGGCGCCTTCAATCCCGTAGCGCGGTATAAAGTACCAGTTCGTCCAGATAGTGAGGCCGGCCAGGACGATGTTAAAAGCAAGGTCCCATTTATACTTTTCAGAAGTGGCTAGTATGGCACCATTCAGGCTGGTTGCCAAATCCACGAGGCGTGCCAATGCCAGATAAAGCACCACATACTTGCCGGCCCGATAACTCTCAGGCATAAAGTCGTAGAGGTTATCGATGTTCGCCCATATGCCTACGAAGAGCAGAAGCCCTACAATCAGGTTGATCATGGTTACATGCTGGTACAGGTTGCCCATGCCCTGCATGTTTTTCTCTTTCCAGAATTCGGCAACCTGTGGGTGCGCAATTTTAAGTATGGAACGGCCAGGCACAAGTATGGCGCTCGTCATGAAGAAAGCCGTGGTGTAGATCCCATTATCAGAGAGGCTATACGATGATATCATAACCTGATCTACGGTGGTGATGATGGTTGTAGAAACGTTGCCAAGAAAAGTGAAAAACCCATAGTATAATATCTCCCGGATAGGTATAACGCGCAGCACGGCTAGCGAGGGCATTAAGAATAGTTGCTTTAGGCGAATAATATAGATGGCAAGCACCAATGCTCCGGCAGAATTTATGATGATGTAGAGCAGCACAAACGTCTGAAAATCCATCACCTTAAACGCATAGATACTAATTAGTATAGTAGTGAGTATGCGCAAGAGAAAATCCTGCACGAAGGACGATACAATGGTTTTATACAGAGATCGCAGGTAGGCTGTAAACATGTTAAACAGGAGCGCAAACAAGGCCAGCGGGATCAGGTAGTAATAGTAATCAATAATGAGCGGCGAATTGGTAATATAATAATCCACCACGGCAGGCTTAAACAGCAGGAAAATTGCCGTAGTAAGTATAAAACCCATGACTGGGACTGAGAGCAGCAAAAATAAAAAGCCGTTGTGCTGCCGGTTCTCATCTCGGAAGTATGGGAAGTAGCGCACGCTCATGTTCGCAAAGCCAAGTGCCGAAAACTGCGCGTACATCACGGAAATCGACAAAAGCAGTCGCGTGAGGCCTACCTCTGCCTCATCCAGGAAGTTTGGGAAAAGCAGAATGGTATTTACGTAGCCAATCAAAATACCGGCGTACGAGATGGTTGTGTTCCAGATTCCTTCGCGCTGTAACGTTCTGCTCATTGGGTGCAAGAGTGAACCGCAAAGTTAATAAATGGAATGAGTTTCAGCCTGAAAGTTCAGAATTATGCCCGCGCCTTTTCTGCAGCCTTAGCACAGGTATAAAACCGTGTTCCGGCATCCTTGAGCTGCTGGAGCAATTCTCCTACCAGACCCAGCCAAGTCATACCGCCGCTCTCTGCCACCGCTTCGGTATACTTTGAAAAGTTTTCGTTATGCCAAAGCAGGGTAAATAGCCCGTTGAACTTCTGTACTTCGGCCACCACCGATTGCAGATGCTGTAGCGCCTCCACGGGCTTCAGGTTCATATAGTTTGGGTTATATAGGGTGGTATCCATGAGCAAGAGTGGCAGCTCTATAAAAGTATGGGCACGTCGGTTTTTGAAGTTGAAAGGGTAGAAAGGGTGGCAGTATGAGTTTCTGAAGCCGATGTGTTCGGCAAAGCCAAGAGTGCTGTCGTACTTCAGGTTGCTCTGCTCCAGTACCAGCGGTGTGGTTTCAGGTTGGTAACAGAGGTAATGGAATCGATTACCCTGGGCCTGTAAAGGCAGCTTGGCTCTATCTGATTTTAGCTGTACCAAGTCGTTTGTTGTGCCGAAACTGCCGTGTAAAGCAACTTCATGGCCTTGGTCAGCAACGCGTTGGGCAAGCTCCTGGTATTTCAGCTTCGTAAGGTCATAGTCTGCGTTTGGGTGGCCGTTGAAACGCTGGTTGCTGGGCAGAAAAAAAAATGTGGCCTTTGCGCCATATTTCTCAGCAGTTTGCATTACGTCAGGCAGGTTGTTCCAGGCATCGCGGCCAATACCTTTTTGCAGCCATAGCTTCGTCACCTCAAAAAATCTGCCCTGCTGCATGAGCTGTTTGCCAGCTACTTTCCAGCCACTTTGCAAGCGGTCCACGTCGCAGGTTAGGCAGGTGGCGAATGAATTGTTACCCCAACGGTCGTAGCTTAGGTCTTTGTGATATACATTCTCCAGTACGTCGCGAAGGATATCGAAATAATAGTTTACCACAGGCTTTGTGATAAAACCATACTTGGCTTGCACGCTTGCCTTGTAAGTATAGCGCTTAAATTTATCCCGCTCCGGACCGTAAAACTCCTGCCAGCCACTTAGCAAGTAAAACGCAGAGGCAATGATATCATAGTTTATACTTGCCGTGCCATCAGGGCCATAAGTAACAATTTCCTGGTCAGTATCGGTGTCAAAGAAAAAAGGAAGGTTTTCGCCTTTCCATTCTTTCCAAACAACCTGCTGTGGCCGCGGGCGCTTTTTCTCGAAGAAACTACCAATATACTTTTTAATACTTACCTTGGCACCATTATCAGTACCATACTTTAGGTCAAGTTGCTGGGCAGCGGGGTATACTTGGTAAAAATGGTGAAGAATGTATTGCTGTATGTACAAATTGGTTACCTAATAACTTCAAACCAGCCCTTATAAACTTTTTGGGTGTTTGGGTCGGTCAACTGATAGTAATAAACTCCGTCTGGCAAGCCTGCGGCCGACCAGCTGTTGTCATAACGAGCAGTGTGGTACATAGATTTTCCCCAGCGGTTGAAAATTTTTATCTCCATTGTATTTTTTTCCAATCCTTGTACTACAAAGCTGTCGTTTTTACCATCCCCATTCGGGGTTATAATATTAGGGATGATAATATTCGGCACAGTGATGTCCGGGATGATGGGGCAATCTTCTTTAATTACGGTGAATGTACGAACCAAAGGGCAATTATTTACTATGACTGTGGCTGTATAGGTGCCAGCCGCCGAAACGGTCAGTTTAGGCGTTGTCTGGCCGTTGTTCCAAGTGTAGGCTGTTGCCTTTTCTGTAGTAGCATCTAACGTTATTTGGTCATTAGAGCAAGCTTTGAGCTCAACTGGTTGTTCGGCTATAGTCTCAGCGTTACTAGTATTTGTTACAGCATATTCGCCGTAGTTTTCAGCAGTGGTATAGAACATCATTGGCGCACCTGTTGTATCAGCTACCTGCTCCCATGTGTTGTCTGCATTGTTCTGGCGGAAGTATAGCGTAGTACCACAAGCGGCAAGAGGCTTTTTATGGTACACTTTATACTTTGCGCTGGCAGGCCCAACTTTAAATACGCCATAGTATTCTTTTACATCCTGATGGTTATCAATACCGCTAGTAGATGCTGGGGGTGAGAACACTTTATATAAATGAAAACCTCGAATTTGCGGGGATACCTTCGTCACCGAGAAGTTAATTTCGCCATCTAACAGCTCAAGTGATTGATCCCACTTTTGAGGATACCTGTACACGCTGATGTCGCCTATCGGAGCTCCTGAGGGGACAAAGGCATTAGGGGGAGTGATATTGATCAGGTGGCCTTTAATATCTGAAGAACTGCTGTCAAGGATAAGTCCTCCTGGGGAGTTGTCGAAAGTATAGTAACCAACTAAGCCTGGCGTATTCGGATTAACTGCGCTGCACATGTGCTGCCTTATTTCCATTTCGCTAAGGGCTATATTCCAAATTCTGAGTTCGTCAACTGAGCCTTCGTAGAAGTGATTGCCAAGCTGTGGGTAGTAGTAATTACCTATTAATAAATTAAAATCGCTGTTTAACGCAGCAGCTGCGAAGCCTGTATTTTGCTGGTTATGTAATTCTCCGTCTACATAAATTTTCCAAACACCTCTTTCTATTACACCTGCAATATGGTGCCACTGATTGTCTGCCACAACAGTATTTGAATATCCAGACGTGCGATACATCCCAGAACCATCACGCCCTGCAAGACATACTTTACCGTTTTGGATTAGCAGCTGGAAGCCTCTCTGCCTGTCGCGGTCATACTTAGAAATAATGTGATCATGACTTTTAGTATCTGTTTTGATCCAGGCTTCTAAGGTTAACTGGTTCGTTATTCCTCTGTTATCTACGCCTAAATCCACATATGAATCCGCGCCATTTAGTGTTAAAGCACTATTATTAGTCTGGGCTAAAGCAGCTTGAGTGAATGGGAGACAGAGTATCAGCGCGACAAAGAATGTAGCGCATAAGATTGTTTTCAGCATTAAGAGATCGATATACTGGTAAGTTAATAAATATAAATATAGATATATAGAAAATAATTAGCTTCTAAGAAAAGAATTTATGCAGTTAAGTGCCAAGGTTTTGCTATTTCCGTCGTAAGGCGTATCTATAGTTGAATTGTAATACGCAGCTCTTCCAACCACATTAGGCTTGCTTGTCAGGTTAAGTTTTAGTAGAGAGAGCAAATGCACTGTGCTATCTGAAGTGTCTACCAAACCATGCTTTATAAAGCCATAGTAATCATCCAGTCTTTGGCTTGGATTAAAATCGTAGAAGATGCTCCATACATTGAGTAACACTGCCTCCAGATGTATACCTGAGTTTCCACTTATCTGAACATCAAGTTGCTGCAAATAATCGAATGTTAGTTCATGGTGGCTATCCGATAAAGTTATGTTTGGCGACATAGCTACCATTGCTTGAAAATTGCGCTTATCGCGCGGGTGTGGCCGAAGTATAAATTTGATATCTGGCAATGCTAAACTTAGTGATTTAACCAGGTTTTTAATTTCTGTGAGATCATCAAGTAAGTTACAACCTATCCCGATGGTACGGATCGTGTTGCTCTGATTGCGTTTGAAAACAAATGCATCGGCTTTTGGCAAGCCAATGAGCTTCACTTCACCGGATATTGGTCCGCAACTACAATACTTATCCAATGCATCTTGGCCTTCCAGCAAGTTTAAATCAAAAGATAGGGGGGGGAAAAGCGCGCTAACACTGGCATGTTGGATGTATACCGTTTTTATACCGTTAGCTTTAGCAGCCAGAAGCATGGCCCTGGCATCCGCATTATGGTCGTTTGCAAAGATGATAGCTTTCGGTTTATACTTTCTTATCTTTTCAAGATAAACCTCATAAAAACCTATGGCATCATACAGGAGGTCAAAAAACCGTAAAGTGCTTTTGCGGTTATGCTTTAAAAATTGCAGGCTTAAAGGGAGAAGCTTATAATAGAAGATGATTTTTTGTCGCAGTGATATTCGCTGTACCGCATATCTATACTTCCCTAAAGCTTTGCTTTGGCCTGCTACGAATACACTATCAGGTAAGCCTTCCGCAATAAATTTCAGGCTGTCATAATTATTTTGACTAACTACGTAAAGCCATACTTTGCCCTCAAGTGCCTGCGGTTTTTCAACGGCACTTAGTAAGTTGCCAAATAAGCGCACAAAAGTGTATCCACCCATTTTAAGGAGCCGCGTAAGTGCATTCTTAGGGGAAACAGCAGCCTTCGCGTTTTCCGGAAGCTGAAGAAACCCTTCCGAGAAGTGCGTAAAAAGTATATTGCTGTAAGTCTGGTACCAACTAGGCATACCTTATACCATCTCCCATTTGAGGGGTGTGCCAGCCTTAATATCCTGCTTGGCAGTTTTGCCCAGCAGCGTGTCGTAGTGCTTCGGTGCCAGGCCTAAACCGGGACGTATCACACGGATGTTCTCCCCGGTCAGCGGCTCGCCCGCCTTTATGTCCCTGGCCGCGTACACGGAGCGCTTGAACAGGCGGCTTTTCTCCTCGGCCCGCTGCACGCCGTACTGCACCCGGCCCAGCGCCAGCCTGGCCCTTTCCGTTTCCACCACCAGGGACCGTAGCTCCTCGGGCTCCAGCGAGAAGGCCGAGTCCACGCCGCCATCGGCCCTTCGCAGCGTAAAGTGCTTCTCCACCATGGTGGCCCCAAGCGCCACGGCAGCCACGGCCGCGCCCACGCCCATCGTATGGTCGGATAATCCTACTTGCACACCATACAGTTCGCGCATGTGCGGAATAGTCACAAGATTGGTATTCTCAGGAGTAGATGGGTAAGTGGAGGTGCACTTAAGCAGGATGAGTTCCTGGCAGCCCGCGCCCAGCAGTACTTCTACAGCTTCTGCCACCTCCTGCACCGTGGCCGCTCCCGTGCTCATGATAACCGGCTTGCCCGTGGCGGCCACCTTGCGCAGCAGCGGGTGGTCGGTGTTCTCAAAGGATGCGATCTTGTAAACTGGCGCCCCGAGCTCTTCCAGGAAGTCCACGGCCGTCTCGTCGAAGGGGGAGGAGAAGGCGAGCATGCCGCGCTCCCTGGCCCTGTCGAAGATCGGGCGGTGCCACTCCCACGGGGTATACGCCTCTTTGTAGAGGTCGTACAGTTCACGGCCCCTCCAGAGCGAGTTCTCGTCCTCGATGGTGAAGGCACCGGGCAGCGTCATGGTGTCTGCGGTGTAGGTCTGCAGCTTGATAGCATCCGCCCCGGCGTCCGCCGCGGCGTCTACGATCTCAAGTGCGCGCTCCAGGGATTGATTATGGTTGCCGGACATCTCGGCAATGATAAATGGCTTATGCGATGGGCCAACCAGGCGGCCTGCTATGTTTATGTCGTTGATCATGTTATTCTTGCTTCATTGTTTTTGGTTGCAGCACAAACCGGTGTGCATCCGGGTGGCTCGGGTCGGGCTGTCCGTATTGGAATCCGGCTTTCTCGAAAGCGCGCACTGAGGCGATATTGTCCCGCTGCACGAGTCCCTCGATCAGCCTCAGGTCAGGGTTTTGCCGCACAAGCCTGTCAGTGCCCTTTTGCAGCACCACATGCCCCAGGCCCCTGCCCCTGAAACCCGGACCGATAAGGTAGCTTATAGTAGCCGTGCTGCTTTTCAGCTCGAAGCGAATGTGTGCGGCGGGCTCTCCGGCTACTTCCGCGATATAGAGTTTCGTCCGCTCATCCGCCAGCCTGGCCTGCAGCCAGCGGCTGTGGCCCTCCAGCAAGATGGGGTTCGGGTTAAAGGAGCGCTTTCGTACCTCAGGGTCATTGGCCCAGTTGAATAGCAGCATCATGTCCTCCGGTGTCACCTCACGCAGTTTCATACCTGCCATCAGCCCGAGAATTTTAAAGACTTCCCTCAGGCGCTCTCCAGGGCCGCCCTCAAAGTGCTGCCGTTGTATGTTTACCTTTTCATCAAAGGCTTGTTCAATATCATTAGACTTTAACTGCGATAGTTCTTCATAGGTAAACGCCAGGCCGTTGTTTGTCAGGAAATCATAGAGCCCTGACTGGTTGTCGGCTGTCTGCATGGCATAAAGCAGGCCCCCCACGCTGGCGTATTCATAAGCCACGCCGCTGGCGGAAGTGATGGCCATGGCGCATCCCTCCATCAAACGGCCCAGCTCACGGGCACCCAGGTTCTGGTGAAGTCCATAGGTTGGATTAGTTGTCACCCAAGCCTTTAGTTCTGTCAAATGCTTGTAGGCGCTACCGACCACGATCTCTACTTTAGAGATAAACTCTACTTTTGCGAGTTCTTGAGCAATTTCTAGCGTATGGTTTTTTGGGTCGGCGCCACCAAGGTTCAGGAAAAGACGGATAGCACCTCCGGGGAAAACTCTCTTTTTACTGGCAGTCTTTAAAAAAGGAGGTCTGAGCAAAGCATACTTTGGGCCTAGCAGCAGCTTGGTGTATTCAGCTGTTTTATACTTCGAACCATCTACGCCGCCCGCCTGATTCAAAACCACATCGGCAGGAATTTCAAAGGCTTGCAGGTCATCTATATAAAATAAAGGACAGCCTTTGCGCTTGATATGTTGCTGATAACGGGTGGCGAAATGATAACCGTCCAGCACCACTATCACGTCTTCGGCAATATATGCATCCAACTCGTACTCGAACCTCTCTTCGTCGGGCTCGCAGGCAGGAAGTATGATTAGCCCCTCACAGGTTTCCCTGATCTGTTGCTGCAGCTCAGCGCTTGGGGCCTGAATGGCGAACACGCACCCGAAATCATGGCGCAGCATCTCTGCCAGGGCCAGCGAGCGAACCACGTGCCCCAGGCCAATGTGGCCGTTGCCGTCAGCGCGGAAGATGATTCTTTGCTTCTGCTTACTCAATTCCATGCATCAATCTATACTTCAGTTCGGCCAGTTTCCAGTCAGTTTCCGTATCGATATCCTGCGCCTCAAGCTCTGAGACTTCCATGGCGCCCGAGTTGGCGGTGAAAAGCTTGCCTTGCTGTAAAAACCTCTCTGTTTGAAACCAGTAGAACTGCCCTGCATCGTGGAAGGCTGCAGGCAAGTCCTGCGAGCGGCTGTTCAGGTGCTCAGGCCAGTTCATGGCAACCTTGCCGTCCCCTATGTTTAGGCTACGCAAAATCGGGTAGCCGAAACGCAGCACCGGAAAGACCGTGTCAAAGTCACTCTCGGTAAGCTTTAGATAACCCTCGTGCAGGCGCGCGGCGGTTGTGAAAGGTGCGGTAGGGTAGATGCAGCAACCGTGGCTAAACTCCTTCCCAGTTTCCTTATAGGATGATAACACCTCTTCGAGCACAGCCGCCGTGGATGCAAAGTCATCGGAGGCGGAAGCGCTGCGCAGGAAAGGTACCTTTGCCCCAAACCTGGTGGCTACCTCCGCTATTTCCTCATCATCCGTGGAAACCATTACTTCCTCGAACAGTCCGGAGTCCAAAGCCGCCTGTATGGGATAGGCAATAATGGGCTTTCCGAGAAAATCCTTGATGTTTTTTCTGGGTATACGCTTGCTGCCCCCGCGGGCCGGTATGATGGCTAGGTTCTTCACTACCCTACAAACTCCTTCACCTTCTCAATGACAAACTCCTGCTCCTGCTGCGTCAGCGTCGGGTACATAGGCAGGCTCAGGCACTGGCTGTAGTAGTGCTCAGCTTCCGGGAAGTCGCCTTTGCCGTAGCCCAGGCCACGGTAATAGGGCATGGTGTGGGCCGGGATGTAATGCACCTGCGCGAAGATGCCATGCTCACGCAGGAAGTCGTACAAGCCCTTGCGGTCTTCCACCCGGATAACGTATAGGTGATACGCGTGCCCGGTTTCACCGGCCGCGTCAAAAGCGTCGGGATTAGTGCCTAGCACCTCAATGCCCGGGGAGCCTTCAAACGCGTTGTCGTATACATTTGCTATTTCTTTGCGTCGGGCCAGTCCGGCATCGGCGCGCTGAAGCTGCGAGATGCCCAGGGCACAGAGCATATCCGGGATGCGGTAGTTGTAACCCAGCTCCTGCATCTCCATGTACCAGCCGCCGTGGTTTTCCTCCATCAGGTTCGGGTCGCGGGTGATGCCGTGGGTACGGAGTTTCAGCAGTTCATTGTATAGTTTCCCGTCGTTTGTGGTGATCATGCCGCCCTCCCCGGTTGCGATGTGCTTGACCGGATGAAAGGAGAAAATGGCCAGGTTGGCGTAATTACCGTTTCCGCAAAGCTGTTTCTCTCCTTTGCTATCGACAAAATAGCCCCCCGGCGAGTGTGCCGCATCCTCTATGACCCAAAGGCCGTGCTCATCGGCCAGCCTTCGGAACGCCTCCAGGTTGACGGGGTTGCCCGCAAAGTCCACGGGGATGATGCCGGCATAGTAGCCTTTCGGCTTGCTCTCCAGCATTTGCTTTACCTTGTCCACGTCCAGCAGCGCGGTTTCGGGGTCGATATCGGCGAACGCCACGGTACCGCCACAGTAGCGCACGCAGTTTGCAGAGGCGGCAAAGGTAATGGGTGTCGTGATCACGCGGCTCTGCTCGTTTACGCCCAGCGCCAGGGCGGCCAGGTGCAGCGCCGCCGTACCGTTAGACACGGCAACGGCATACTCAGCGCCCACGTAGGCGGCAAAAGCGCGCTCAAACTCAACAACCTTCGGCCCCTGCGTCAGGTAATCCGATTGCAGCGTTTCTATCACCGCCTGAATATCGTCTTCGGTGATATGCTGGCGGCCGTAAGGTATAGGCTTAATATTTGTTCTGAATTCTGAGCTCATTATTTCTAATAAGAAATGAGAAGTTAAAAATTAGAAATTAATCAACTAAGGTTTAGCTACCCCTTTCTAATTTCTAATTCATACGTTGCAATTTAAACACTAAAGTGTTCATCAACGTGCTGGCGAATCTGTTGGCGAAGCTCGTCCACGGTAAGCCATTCGGTGTTGGTACCAGAGTTATATTTAAAGCCCATTTCTACCATTTGGCCATTATGCACTTTTAGGAAATCCTCCGTTTCCCATACTGGGGTAGAGGGAAGTATCACATAATATTTGTTCAGCTCAACGGTGTTCAGCGAGTCGGTTTCAGTGATCATCTCTTCGTGCAGCTTCTCACCGGGGCGTATGCCCACAACCTCCTGCTCACAGTTCGGGCCAATAGCCTCAGCCACATCAGTAATGCGGTAGGATGGAATCTTCGGCACAAATATCTCACCGCCCCAGTGGTGTTCGAGCGCATGGAAAACGAGCTCTACGCCTTCTTCCAAGGAGATGTTGAAGCGTGTCATATCTGGGTGTGTAATAGGCAACACGCCATCCGCACGCTTTTTCATGAAGAAGGGTACTACAGAACCTCTTGAGCCTATCACGTTACCATAACGAACAACTGAGAAACGGATATCGCGTTTGCCACGCATGTTGTTAGCGGCCACAAACAGCTTATCGGAGCACAGTTTGGTGGCGCCGTAAAGGTTTATGGGCGCTGCTGCCTTGTCCGTAGAGAGCGCTACAACGTCTTTTACGCCACAATCAAGTGCGGCATTTATAACATTCTCAGCACCCAGCACGTTGGTTTTGATGCACTCCATGGGGTTATACTCGGCAGCAGGCACTTGCTTTAAGGCAGCTGCATGCACAATTATGTCGATCCCCTCACAGGCGCGCTTAAACCGTTCGCCATCCCTTACATCGCCAATAAAATAACGGATAGAGTTATACTTGCTGTGCGGAAACACCTGCGACATCTCGAATTGCTTCAGCTCATCGCGCGAGTAAATCACCACTCTTTTAACATTTGGGAAGCGGGCGTATACCATCTCCACGAATTTCTTTCCAAACGAGCCGGTTCCGCCCGTTATAAGTATAGCCTTGTTGTTAAGGTCTAATGCCATTCTGTAACTTTTTGCTTAATACGCCGGGAGTATAATGGTCACCCAATCGCGTTGCAAGATACTTATTTTACGCTAAGGCTCCATAAGCTAAACGTCAGCAATATCTCTTTACTAATCATAGCAACGGTGTTTCATACTTACAGTCCGAGTTCTTTGGTCGAAAGGTCCCGCATCTCCACTTTTCTTATCTTGCCAGTCACCGTCATCGGGAAATCATCCACAAATTTCCAGTACTTAGGGATTTTGAATGTCGGGATTTGACCTTTGCAGAATTCGCTGAGCTGTTCATTAGTAGTTTCGGTGTTATCATGCAGCTTTACCCAGGCCATAACCTCCTCGCCATACTTTGAGTCGGGTACACCGATAACGTGCACGTCAGCCACGGCTTCGTGCGTCATGAGAAATTCTTCTATTTCGCGCGGAGCGATGTTTTCACCGCCACGAATGATCAGATCTTTGATGCGCCCCACAATCTGAATGTAACCTTCCTCGTCCATCACGGCCAGGTCGCCGGTGTGCATCCATCGGTCTTTAATGGCACGTTCCGTGGCTTCCGGCATGTTCCAGTAGCCCAGCATAACAGAGTAGCCGCGCGTACATAATTCGCCGCGCTGGCCTTTAGGCACAATAAAGCCAGTTTCCGGGTCTACTATTTTAACCTCCAGGTGCGGGTGTACGGTTCCGACGGTGGCTACGCGCTTTTCTAATGGCGTATCAGTGCGGCTTTGTGTAGACACGGGGCTGGTTTCCGTCATGCCGTAACACACCGTTACCTCGCGCATGTTCATCTTTTGCTGCACCTTTTTCATGGTGTCGATAGGGCAGTTGGAGCCTGCCATCACACCAGTGCGGAGACTTGAGAAATCATACTTCGGAAAACTAGGATGGTCTAGCTCAGCTATGAACATGGTGGGTACGCCATAGAGGGAGGTGCATTTCTCTTCCTGCACTGTTTTCATAACCTGCTCAGGGTTAAAAAACTCGCCGGGCACCACCATGCATGCGCCGTGTGTAATGCAAGCCAGATTCCCGATCACCATCCCAAAGCAATGGTAAAACGGCACCGGAATGCAGACGCGATCCTGCTCGGTATACTTTAATATTTGGCCAATAAAGAAGCCGTTATTCAGTATGTTGTGGTGCGAGAGTGTAGCGCCCTTCGGAAAGCCAGTCGTGCCGGAAGTATACTGAATGTTGATCGGGTCGTCGAACTGCAGCGTTTGCTCGCGTGTTTCCAGCGCCTCGGTGCTTATCGTTTTTCCTGTCTCCAGAAAAGACTCCCAGTCACGGCCAAGTATAACCGTTTGCTCCGGGTATTCGCAGTGCGGCTTTATTTCATCCAGAATCTCCACATAATTTGTCTGCCTGAAATTGGGCGCGGCGATAAGTAATTTTATCTGGCTCTGCTGCAAAGCATACTTCAGGTCGTTGGCTTTATAGGCCGGGTTGATGGTTACAAGTATGGCTCCTACGCGTGCGGTGGCAAACTGCACAAGCACCCATTCGTAGCGGTTCGGCGACCAAATGCCCACACGCTCGCCTTTTTGAATATCCGCGGCAAGCAGCCCTTTGGCCACCTGTTCTACCTGTTCCCAAAACTCATGATACGTGGCGCGGTAATTCTGTGTCACCATCACGAGGGCCTCGCGGTCACCATACTTTTCTACAGTTTCGCGCAGGCTTTGGCTGATGGTTTCACCACGTAGAGGTGTGCTGCTTGTTCCGTGGGCATAGGAGAGTGCGTTCATAGGTTATCGGATTAAGGTGAGAATAAGCATAGCCCATACTTGCGGCTAAGCGGCTGCAAAAAGTATGAACTAATACTTAAGATAGGAAATACGGCGTATCGATGCGAGTTATACCATCAATTTTTTTAATCCTTTTCAGTAAACGAAAAAGCAGCCTTTTGGGGGCTGCTTTCACTGTTAACGGATACATACATATCATTTGCTCAACGATTTGATGAGGCTGGCTAATTCCTCTGTGAGCGCCTCACGGGAGTAGCGCGAGTGGTTAATGTATGGCAAGTCTAGGTTCGGGTTGATCTTCCAGGCTTTGCTCCACTGGTTCATGTGATCCAGCATTAGGTCATAGGCGGTGTAATGGAACAGCCGGCCAGCACCACACTCATCAATGATGCGGTCCAGGTCGGAGTGCACCGGACCCAGGGCAATAATGGGTTTGTTGGCGGCCAGGTACTCAAACAGTTTGCCTGGAACGTTGGCGTACACGTTATCTACATCAGCTATAGCCAGGAAGAGCACGGTGCTTTCCATCATATATCTGATTGATTCGTGGTGCGGCACATAGGGTATAAACTCCGTGATGCCCAATACGCCCGCCTTCTCGATGCGCTTTTTAACGCCCTCGGATACTTTGCCCACAAAGCGCAGCTTGTAGTTTATCTCGCTATGCACTGAAAGTAAATGTGCCAGCACCTTCAGAAAAACATCAATGTTATAGTTCTCTGTTATCGTTCCGGTATAGGTTATCAGCAACTCATCTTTTGGCGGCTTGCTTTGGTATGTAAAATCTGCACCATCATACCCGTTCGGGATTACATGGATCTTGTCCGGGTCGATGCTGGCCGGCTTGTTCAGGAAAAGCCTTTTGGTATCCTCGCTGGTTACGATAATGGCATCGGCCTGCTCCAGCACCTGGCGCTCATACTTTTCATCGAGCCGCTTGGCAAGCGCCGTATGGTACAGCTGGTCGTAATAATGGATGTTGGTCCAGGGGTCGCGGAGGTCGGCAATCCAGGGCAGGTTATACTTCTTCTTCAGTTTTAAGCCGATAAGCTGCGTGGAGTGCGGCGGACTGGTGGTAAGTATGGCCTTATATTTACCGACTTTTAACAGCTCCTGCGCTTTGCGCAGAGCATGCTTGTTCCAGCCAACGCGTGCGTCAGGTATAAACAGGTTGCCGCGCACAAACTTGAACACCTTGTCCACTAACGTATCCTTGGATTGCTGATTGGCAAACCCGCTGTAAGGGATTTCCTTCTTCCCCGAAAGCTTCTTGTAATACTCAAAAGGCTCAGAGGTTGCCGTGCGGTATACTTTCAGCCCATCGGGCACTTCCTGCGCAAAAGTGGCATCCAGGAGCGGGTAGGAGGCTTGCTTTTCGTCGACGGTGAGCACGGTGGGAATCACGCCGAACTGCGGCAGATACTTGCAGAACTTGAGGCCGCGTTGCACGCCCGGGCCCCCTGAAGGCGGCCAATAGTATGAAATATATAATAAGTCTGTGAGGTCAGTTTTTTTCAAAGCAATTCCTAATAAGCGTTCATTTCCAAATATAGGGAATTATTGATTCCGATATTGGCTTTACGCGCTCTGTGGGCTGCTGTTGTATTTATACTTGGCCCGGAACCTTAACTGATCTGGCAGTTGTCGTACATTTGAGTAGCAAGTATTGCTGATATTCCTTATTTTTGTAGGTAAATCCAGAAAAAGAGATGTTCGATAATTTAAGTAACAAACTGGACCGCGCGTTTAAAACGCTGAAAGGTCAGGGTAGCATTACCGAAATCAACGTAGCGACAACCATTAAAGAGGTACGCCGTGCCTTAGTGGATGCCGACGTAAACTATAAAGTTGCCAAAACTGTAACTGATAACATCAAAGAGAAGGCCCTGGGCCGTGATGTACTGATTGCTGTGTCTCCGGGCCAGCTGATGGTGAAGATCATGCACGAGGAGCTGACCGAGCTGATGGGCGGAGTGAAGCAGGATATTAACCTGAAGGGCGAGCCAGCAGTTATACTTATCTCTGGGTTGCAGGGTTCCGGTAAAACAACCTTCACAGGTAAACTTGCCAACCATATCAAGAAGCAAGGCCGTTCCGTAATGGTGGCAGCCTGCGACGTGTACCGCCCCGCTGCAATTAACCAGCTGCAGGTACTTGCCGAGCAGGTTGGCGTAGAGGCTTATACCGAGCTGGATAACAAAAATCCTGTTCAGATCGCCCTGAACGCCATTGAGCACGCCAAGAAGACGCATAAGAAAGTAGTTATCATCGATACCGCCGGTCGTTTGGCGGTGGATGAGGCGATGATGAACGAGATTGCCGAGATCAAAAAGGCCATCAACCCAACCGAAACCCTTTTCGTGGTTGACTCCATGACAGGCCAGGATGCGGTGAACACTGCCAAAACGTTTAACGAGCGCATTAACTTTGATGGCGTTGTGCTAACAAAGCTGGATGGTGACTCACGTGGTGGTGCGGCCCTTTCTATCCGTGCCATTGTTGAGAAGCCTATCAAGTTTATCTCTACCGGCGAGAAGATGGAGGCGCTTGATCTGTTTTACCCGGATCGTATGGCGCAGCGTATCCTTGGCATGGGTGATGTTATCTCCCTGGTTGAGCGTGCGCAGCAGGCGTTTGATGAGGACGAGGCGAAGCGTATCAACAAGAAAATCCGCAAGAACCAGTTTAACTTTGATGACTTCCTGACGCAGCTGGAGCAGATTAAGAAAATGGGTGATATCAAAGACCTGGTTGGCATGATCCCGGGTGTAGGCAAAGCATTAAAAGATGTGGAGATTGATGAGAACGCTTTCAAGCCTATCGAGGCAATCATTAAATCCATGACCAAAGCCGAGCGCGAGAACCCGGACATGATCAGCGGAAGCCGCCGTGCGCGAATTGCCAAAGGTAGCGGTACGGATGTGCAGCAGGTTAACAACCTCATGAAGCAGTTTAATGACATGCGTAAGATGATGCGCTCTATGAACAAGATGGCCGGCAAGCGTGGCGGCCTGAGCAACATGGCAAACCTGATGAAGCGCTAATATAGCATCAAGTATAAAAAAGAGCGGCCATACTTTCTGAAAGTATGGCCGCTCTTTTTTATAGGCTTTTAGGTTTAGGCTATTTCATGTAGTTGGCTAAGTTCCTGATTTAGCAAATCCACGAGCTCCTTGCTCTGTAACATCGACTGTACGATCAGTGGTTTTATGCTTAGGATGTTATGCTGCTCAATGGCTTGCTGTAGTTCCTCTAATGTGCCGAGTAAGGGTTGGGCTGAAATAACAGCGATACTATCGTGCAGGTCGGCTACGGCATGTTCTAGTTGCTGCAAGTTACGCTTTTCGTCATAACTGGCTAACGCTTCCTGTGCGGTAAGCGTGCTATTAAGGCACAGCGTGAGCAGCTCGTTCAGGAAGCTTGCCCGGTCCGGAGACAGTTTGTGCAATGGTTCCAGTTTTATACTTGGGGCAGCATGCGCCGAGGTGGTTGTGCAGCCATTCTGATGCGTAAGCTTATAGATGGTTTGATACAGGTGCTCCGGCTCGAAGGGCTTAGACACGTAAGCATCTGCACCTGCAGCGAGGCACTTTTCAACTTCCCCAGTAGTAGCGTGTGCCGTAAGAGCAATGATTGGAATGCATGCTTGCTCGCCGCCGTGCTTCCGGATGTAGCCTGTGGCATCGTAGCCATCCATTTCTGGCATCTGCATATCCATTAGAATAAGGTCATAACGATTTTTCTTAAACATCTTCAGCGCCTCCATACCGTTGGTCACCATATCTAGCTCCACTTCCCAATCTGCGAGCACGGTTGATATGAGCAATTGGTTTATCTCGTTATCCTCGGCAAGCAAGATTCGCAAATGGCTCATAGGCAAGAGCTCTAGCTCCCCAGACTCTTGCGTTTCAATTGGCACTTCTTTTTGTGTTTCTGAGGCATTGGGAGCAGAGAAGGGTAGGGTAAAGGTAAAGGCACTGCCAGCCAACGGTTGGCTACGCACAGCAATTGTGCCTCCCTGCATTTCGACGAGGCTCTTGGAAATAGAAAGCCCCAGGCCAGTGCCGCCATACTTACGGGTTGTGTCGTTGGTTGCCTGGTTGAAGCTCTCGAAAATAAGCTGAAGTTTGTCTTCAGCGATGCCTATACCGGAGTCTTCTACAGTAAACTCTAGCAATATCTTGCCATTTGAGTCTTCTAAAGTATGAATCAGAAGCTTAATGTCACCATTTTCAGTAAACTTATTGGCATTGCCGATGAGATTCAGCAGCACCTGTTTCAGCCTGAATGGATCCCCGACTAGTGTTTGAGGTACATTGCCGTTATGGTGCGTAAGCAGCACGTTGTTACGCTCGCTTACACGCACTTGCATTAAGTCTACAATATCCTGAATAAGTTCATCTAGGTTAAAAGAGATATTCTCAAAAGTGAACTGCTGCGAGGTGATCTTAGATAAATCAAGCAAATCGTTAATGATGAGCATGAGGTTGTTGGCAGACGTTTGGATGGCTTTGAGAAATTTGTGCTGCTCTTGGTCTAGGTTTGTTTTTTGGAGCACATTTGTCAGGCCAAGTATACCATTCATCGGTGTTCGGATTTCATGGCTCATGTTTGCCAAGAACTGCTCTTTTACACGCACTGATTTTTCTGCGAGTTCTTTCGCCTGTGTCAGTTCGCGCTCATTATTCATCCTGTCCGTAATGTCAATGGCAAACCCGGTTATGCCCACAAACTTGCCAAACTCATTGTAAATCGGTACATAGTGTGCTTTAAAGAAGGAACCATTGAGGTCATCAATCGACTGAATAGTTTCTCCGTTGAGGGCTCTTTTAAAACGGTTGAGTACACGCGGAAAGCTACTCAACACATCAAGGCATGATTTCCCGACTAACTCCTCCGGGTTAAGGCCTAGCATCTCCCAAACCTTGCCCTGGACAAATAAAAACTCGCCGGCAGCATTGGTGCTAAAAAAAGCCATAGGGGAGCTTGAAATTATCAGATCAAGCTGATATTGTGCGTCGCGGAGGCTTTTTTCGTACTTAAAACGCTCTGTTTCAGCTTTGCGCAAACGTATGGCCGAGCGAACACTGTGAGAAATAGCTTCAGGCGTAAGTATGCTTTTTGGGATATAATCAGCCGCGCCCAGCCGGATTGCCTGAGCTGCGATGCGTTCGTCCCCGTGCGAGGTAACCAACAGAAGTGGCGCTTCCAGTTCCAAATGCTGCAATTGCTCCAGCAAGTCCAAACCGTCCATATCTGGTAGTTTGAAATCGATGAAAATACAGTCAAAGGTTTCTTGATGCAACAACTGCAGTCCGTTCGAGCCGGAGGAGGCCGAGAACGTCTGTGTGTTCAGTCCAGATTTATGTAAAGAGCGCTTAAGAGCCATTTGGTCCACCTCGTCATCGTCAATGATGAGGATTTTCAGCTGCTCAACGGCCTTTTGCTTATGTTGGAGAAACTTATGCACTTGAAACTATTACTTATGATTATATCTGCAACCTCTTGCCTGTGCCGTCTTACGGACGCTCACACAGTTGCCAGTAGTTGTTAAGCGTTGCTACCGATGAGATGAACTTCTCGAAGGAGAGCGGCTTAAGAATATACCCTGCAACATTAAAGTTATAGGCATTGATTTTATCACTGTCCTGGTTTGAGGTAGTCATCACAAAAACACTGGCGCTTTTAAAGGCATCGTCAGAGCGAAGTTCCTTCAAAAACTCAATGCCGTTCATTTTGGGCATGTTGATGTCCAGAATGATGATATGCGGAAAAGGCACTTCACCGTTCCGAAGCATTTCCAAGGCTTCTTCTCCGTTGTGAGCTATGAAAAGCGGGTTAGTGATTGTGTTTTTCTTGAAAGCGCGCTGCACGTTCATAATATCCACTTCGTCATCTTCCACCAACAGGATATTTATCAATTTTTCCATATGAGCCTGAGACTTTAAAAAGGTATTAAAGTTAATTAAGGGTTTGTATACTTGAAGGCCAGCTAAAGTGCACGGTTGTACCGCCATGCTGGTTAGCTTCAGCCCTGATAGAGCCTCCTACAAATTGCACAATTTTTTTTGAAATTGCCAGTCCGGCACCAACAGTGTCCAGGGCATCCTTAGGCGATACAGTATAGAAAAGAGAAAATATCTTTTCGTAGGCATCTTCCGGAATACCTTGTCCATCGTCTGCAATGCTAAATGTTATCATGCCATCCTGCTGGTACCATGCCACGAAAATGCAAGGCTGGTTTTTATCTGTAAAGGTAACAGCATTTTGCATGATATTACGCAAGACTTGTTTCAGTTTTAATTTATAGGTAATAAATTCCGGTAATTCTTCAGGCAGATTAAGCCCTACATTCTCAGGCAGTTCATCGCGAAGTTCATCAATCAACTCAGATACACTGACCGGCACAATTTCCATGTCGGTGCGGGTGGCCCGCGAAAACTGTAGCAAAGCCTCAATCATGCGCTCTAAGCGCGCGGTGCGGTTGCGGAGCAGGTCAATGTTCTGCTTTACGTCCGGCGACAGGTCCTCTCCTAAATCCTCTTCAATCCAGGCCGACAGGTTGGAAATGGCACGGATAGGCGCTTTTAAATCGTGCGAGACAATGTATGAGAACTCTTCAAATTCTTTTTGCAGTTGTTCCTTTTCAGCAAGGCACGGGTGAGGGGTGGTCGTCATGGGGTAGGTATACTATAAGTTATGCCAATTCCAGGCTGGTTGTTGCTGCGGTTACAGTATTTTCAGCTTTAGGCCAGCTAAAAACAAATTTGCTGCCCAAGCCTGGCTCAGACTCGATGTGAATTGAGCCGCCTTTTTCATCAATTATCTTTTTGACAATGGCTAACCCTACGCCAGTGCTTTCTTTTGTATCGCGGGCCTCCATGGTTTGGAAAATGCCAAACACCTTCTCATGATACTCCTTGGAAATACCTGGGCCGTTATCTTCAACCCAAAACTCATAGTTGCCGCTCAATTCTCTGGCGCCAATATGCACGTGCGGGTTTGGCTTATCGTTATACTTTATGGCATTGCTGATCAGGTTTGAGAATACCTGGTGCATAAATATATGTTCTGTATTAAGCTCTGGCAAAGATGGGTCAACATCCACGTGAACGTTCTGCCCCGTCGAGAGTGAGTCAACTATGTCGGTTACCAGTTTGTGGCTTGAGAAATGCTGCTGAGGGAGCTCTTTTCTACCGATGCGAGAATACTCCAGAATGCCATTGATCAGATTCTCCATGCGCAGCACACGGCCACGCAGCAAGTCTATGTTACGCTTTACGTCTGGGTCCAGGGCAGTGCCAAGGTCTTCCTCAATCCACTCGGCCAAGCTGTTAATAGCGCGTAGGGGGGCCTTTAGGTCATGCGATACGACATAGGCAAACTGGTCCAGCTCATCGTTGCTTTTCTGCAGGTCTGTAAAACTCTCATCCAGGCGCCAAGCCATCGTGTTCAATGATTTCGACACCACAGAGATCTCATCGCTGCGCTTGTCCACAACACGTGCCTTAAAGTCACCGTTTGTGATTTCTGTGGCCATGGTGGCAAGCCCTTCCAACCTGGTTCGTATAGCTTTTACAAGGATCTGGATAATCATGAAGCCAACGGCAAGGCAGATAATCGTAAGTGCGATGGCCAGATTGTTCGTTAAGCGCAGCGTGCCGTTCAATTCTGCCATGCGAACGTTTTTGAGCTTTAGCTCATGCTTGTCAAAGGCATCAATATGGGCCCTGATGCTATCCATCATCTTGCGGCCTACACCCTCTCGGATAACATTTATGCGAAAGTCCTCATAAGCTGCCTTGCCAGAATCTGATTGAAGCGACCTTTTCTGGAGTTTGATGGAGCGTGCAGCAAAAGTATGCAGCCAACGATCATAGGTCTCGTCTATAGCTGCCAGCCGCTTGGTTTGCAAGGTATCGGTAACTTGGCCTGAGAGCCGCTTTATGGTAGCGGTATACTCTTTCCTACCCTTATAATAAGGGTCCAGGAATGCCTCGTTGTCTGATACCTGAAACCCACGCACACCTGTCTCCGAATCGATTATGGCTTTAGCCATGGTTTCTGAAAGGCGCAGGATCTCAGAGGAGGTTATTGCCCGTTGCACATCCGTTTCTATGACTGATGACTGCAGCACGTAAGAAGCTGTTACAAATGCAAAAATAAGCATGATAAAGCCGAAGGCTAAATAGATTTTTGTAAGAAGCTTCATTCGAGGTTTTTAGTCAGGTTTGTTGACTGATGCAGGGGCAATTTAAGGGCTTATTTTAGCCTTCTAAAAGTGCCGGGACCAGGCAAAACTTGTGCAATATAGATTTTTGTACTTTTGCTGACAATACTCTCACTATTAAAGTTCTTAATAAGGCTGTTTATTTTCGCGTTGCATCCATGCCTCAAAAGCCACCTTCGCCTCATCGGGAAGTAACTGCTGCATCGGGATGCATCGCTGGCTGCGTTCCTTTTCAATCTCCTGGTATATAAATGAGTCATCAAACCCTATCTCGGCTGCATCGCTGTGGGTGTTGCCAAAGTATACTTTTTTTAACCTAGCCCAGTAAATAGCACCCAGGCACATAGGGCAAGGCTCACAGCTAGTGTAGATCGTACAGTCTGCCAAATCGTGGGTGCCCAATGCCAAAGCGGCTTTTCTTATTGCATCTACTTCGGCGTGCGCGGTTGGATCATGGGAGGAGAGTACATTGTTGAATCCGCGGGCTATAATCTCATTTTGGCGTACTATCACTGCTCCAAACGGCCCACCGTAACCTTGTTCCATTTTCTCTCTGGATAACCTGATCGCTTCCCTCATGAAGGTTTCGTCAGGCAAGTAAGTGTCTTTCATAATAACTTTTAACTGACTTAGTTAATTATCTGATAATCAGAATTGTGTATAGGGTTTATTGTATTGTTGTTTAAAGCTGTTTTCCACAGATCTTGCATAAGGTTTAAATTGCTGATAGCAAGCTGGCTAAACATGCTTAAACGAGTTGGAAGGTTTACGAGATGCTGGAATTACACGGTTTAACCACTGTGCAGGCATAAAAATAGCTTATACTTCACTTGTGCGGTTTTAATGCATACTCGAAGTATAAGCTATTGCAATTGTCGCCTACTTAAGGCTAAATCTTTGGGTGATTGGAATCAATTTACAAAGTGTATATGAATTTTCCAACTATTTATATTGCTTACGATGGTTGGTGTTTAAAGTTTGAAATCATTTATAAAGACTAGCTTCTCCTAAATACTCCAACGTATAGGTAAGCCGTAAGGTCTAATATATCTTAAGCCAGACCAATGCGTATGAAATCGTAAGACTTAAAATCGTTGAATTGCTATGAAAAAACTAACTCAACCATTAGCTATAGTTCTTTTTTGTTGCAGCCTGTTCTTTACGGCATGCTCAACATCTAAAGAACAACAAATGGAGGATGACCTTGCCGAATTCAGAACCTGGGTGAATAACGCAACTGCAAACGTTGCTAACCGCACCGAAGAAGACTGGAAGCGGGCCCGTGCCGATTTTAAAACGCGTACGCAGGAGTTGGACCTGAAACAAGAACAGTTTAGTGATGAGCTGAGAGCAGATTACAAGAATTTAAAAGAGGAATTCAGGTCCGCCGATGAACGCTATCAGCAGAATATGGCTGAGCCGGAACTTGCCGCTTGGCGCACTGAACTATTGGGCACGTGGGCCGATTATAACATGCTTAGTGAGAACAATATACGAGATGCATACATTACCTTCATGGAAAATGTGCGGGCAAAGAAAGGAAATTGGTCTAACCAAGACTGGGAAATGGCCAAAAGAGTTATAGAGGAGCTTAATGAGCAGAAGCAGCAGATAAAAGCACCTATTCCAACGGATACAGAAGTGAAAATCAAAGCGTTGCAGATGGAGTTTCGGACGCTAGAAACGGCAGCGGATATTACCAATTAAGCCTAAATAATAATGCGCCCCTCTTTGGCATCACCATAAAGTATAGATTTGTTTAATGAATGTCTATGTCCTGATTTCCAGCAAAGTAAAGCATCAAGCTGGTGCCAGTTAGTTGGCTTTTGATAAAGTTGATAGGCTAATAAGCCCTGCAGTTCTTCTGAGTATTCAGTTAGGGCGGCAGGGCTTTTTTTTTGGCTGTATTATTGAGCAGAACTTTGGCCGCTTGCGACGGGTACGTCTCAAGCATGGCTATGCCTTCATGGGCAAGCTTTAACCGTAGCTTCATGGCACGCGCTGTAAGCCCTCCAATGAACATCGGAGACATAGCGCGCACTTCCCTGTCGGCTTGCCGGTAAAAGAAATCGGCATCGGGGTTTTGAGGTGTTTGGTAGTATGCGCTAGGGAGCGTTAGGGGAGCATCTATGTAAATTACCTTGGGCATTAGTTCCCGAATCAACTCTAACAGCCATGTATCAGCGTCTTGGCCTTTTTGGCTTTGCCATAAGTGCAATTGGTTATCCTTTACCATCGCCACAGCTGTAGTGCCTGCTAGTTTAGAGCCGTAATCGATTCCCATGTGTTGCCCCATGTTTTCAGTATTTATGCGAATGAATGTAGACGTGGATACCTTACTGGTGTACGCTGAACCTGTTTATTTGCCCTGAGATATCTTTTGTTTTATGAAAACTGCCTTTTATATTCTTGTAGAGGGAGTTAGGGCTCCAGTAGCCGCTTGCAATTATCCGACGGATTGTGTGGAGCGGATCTATGCTATCGCGCTTAGCGGCAAGCTGAAACGAAGCTTTTATGCCTCGGTTCTTTAGCTCAGGTATACCCTGCGTGTTCCAAAGGCCAAATGGGTATGCAAAATAATTTATAGGCGCCCCAGTGATTTCCCCTAAATCCTGTTTGGGTTTTGAAACCTGCGTTTCCCAGTCCTGGGATTCGTATTTTTTGACCTGGTGATGGTCCCAGGTGTGGTTGCCAATAGCGTGGCCACGCGCTGCAAGATCTTTTACCTGCGCCTTCGACATGTAGCGCGGTCTTCCTAATGAAACTGTCATGATAAAGAATACTCCCTTAAAGTTATACTTTTCTAAAATAGGGGTAGCAGTCTCATACTGTGTAAGATTTGTATCGTCGAAGGTGAGCATTATAGGTTTTTCAGGCAGGCTGGCTCCTGTGGTAAGGTAAGCCATTAGTTGGTCCGGTAAAATTGTGTGATAACCACTATCAGCGAGCATTTTAATGTGTTCTTCAAATCGCCGCTCAGGGACAATGTATGTCTTAGCGAGCTTAGAATCAGAGCCGGCCCAGTCACGGATTTGGTGGTAACAGAGGATAGGGACTTCCGGTCTGGAAAGTATAGCTGATGCATCAGTTGTGGAGTCAATAAAGGGGCTCTCCTCGCCCTCAGGTACAGAAGAAACCGCATCAGAATCTATACTTTCAGCTTTGGGGCGGTTGGAAAGATTTACATTATATTTTGTATTTTCCTTAGTGTTTCGATCACAGGATACGGTAAAAATAAGTAGGCCAAGTACAAATAATTTAAACAGCGGGGTGCAGGGTTTAGAGTACATAAATCTGTTGAGGTAAAAGCCCAATTTACCAGTTTAATTGTTGGCGTTAAAGTATAAACTTAAAAAGGTATGAGCTGAAAAAAGAACCTCCTGCCCAAGGAGCAGGAGGTTGGTAAGTATGAGTGGATTTATATGATCAGGCTATAAGCGGAGATCCATTGTTGGCGGCTCAAAAACCAGCGTAATTTGGGATGTTAGTCTGCTGACATGCCAGCTATATTTGACATATACTTTTGGCCATTACCTGTATTTAAAAGCAATATGCTTTCGTCTGCATCTAGCATTCCTGCTTGCAGAAGCTTCTGAGTGGCCACCCATAGCGCAGCACCTTCTGGGGCTACAAACAAGCCTTCATACTTGCCTAGGTCGCGGAGGCCATTAATCATTTCTTGGTCAGCTATGCCGATCGCTGTGCCACCCGATTGCTGTAATACGCGCAGCATCATCTGCTCCCCAATTGGCCGTGGCACTGCCAGCCCATTAGCTATGGTTGGTTTGCCTGCATATTGTTTGGCGTTAGGCTGGCGCCCATAAAACGTTTCGACTAAGGGTTGGCAGCTGGCTGCCTGCACAGCTATCATGCGCGGTAGCTTAATGTCTTTGGCAAGCCAGCCAAGGGATTTCATTTCCTGAAAGGCCTTCCAAATTCCTATTAAACCGGTTCCACCCCCAGCAGGATAAAGTATCACGTCTGGTAAATCCCAGTTTAGCTGTTCTGCTATTTCGTAGCCCATGGTTTTCTTGCCTTCCAGGCGGTACGGCTCTTTCAGGGTAGACACATCCAATAACTTTCCGTTTGTGTTAAGTGCGGCTGCTTTCGCTGCGCAGTCGTTAATAAGTCCATCTACAAGTATAACCTCGGCGCCATACCAGTAACATTCTTCTTTAAAGGCATCAGGCGTGTGGCGGGGCATAACAACTATGGCCTTCATGCCTGCCCTTGCACAATAAGCAGCCATAGCTACGCCGGCATTGCCAGCAGTTGGTACAATGCAGCCTTCCACTCCGAACTCCTTGGCCTTGGAAATAGCCATGCTTAACCCACGTGCTTTAAAGGAGCCGGTTGGGTTTTGGCCTTCATCCTTTAGTAGTAGTTTGCTGAGACCAATGCGGCTTGCCAGGTTTTGCAAGCGTAGGAGAGGCGTAAAGCCTTCCCCGAGGCTAACGATATGCTCTTGCTGCATTACCGGGAGTAGTTCTCTGTAGCGCCACATAGTAGCTTCACGGCCTGAAAGGACGCTTCTAGATAGCTTAGCCTGCAGGTCATAGGTAGCCTCTAGCGGCAAGCCGCAACAATGGGAGAGTGTTTGCATCTCAAATGCGCTATACGTGGCTGCGCAGTTTGAGCATTTCAGGTTATCTAATAAACTGAAATTGGCTGTTGATGTCTTCATAGTTTTAAGTTCTACGGCAAGTAGACATATAGCTATGAGGAAATCAAATAGTATTTAGTTATAGGCTATTCCAATTAGGAATAATGAGATTTTGTGAAGCGGATAAAATTCTTGAACAGTAGATCATTTTCGCTGCCTTTGCGCTGGATAAAGTAAAACGTGCGACATACGCTCAGGCCTGCCACCTGTAACTCAACAAGCTCACCTGTCTCAAGCTCTTTAACCACCGCTGGGCGTGGCAGGAACGACAAGCAGGAGTCATCGGCCCGTACAAAGTTTTTAAGGGCCTCCGTGCCACCCAGGCGTATTTTAACCGGTATATCGTTCAGGCGGATGCCTTTCTGTGAAAGAGCCTCTTCTAACACGGCTAGAGTGCCTGAGCCATACTCGCGTAGAGCCAGCGGGTTATTGTAGAGGTCTTGCACCTGCAGTTGCTGGTGCTGCAGTGGGTTTTTAGCCGAGCATACAGGTATTACCTCGTCCTGCATAAAAGGCGTGTAACTCACGTTATTCAACTTGTTTATTCCTTCTATAATGCCAAGATCGATCTCATGGTCCACAAGTGCCTTAAGTATGTTTTCTGAATTCCGGTTCTTCAGCGTGAGCTGCACGTTAGGATTTTGGTTTAAGTATGCCGAGAGCACAGCCGGGAGTATGTATAGCGAAATGGTTGTGCTAGAGCCAATAACCATGCGCACCTGCGGCAAGAATTCTGAGTTTATGTTTTTAAACCCCTCAAACAGCTCGTGCTGCAGCTCCTTAGCTTTCAGTAATTTATGGTAGAGCAGCTCACCGGCAGAAGTTAAGCTCACGGTATTGCCATGGCGGTCGAAAAGGCCAGTTTTATAATATGCCTCCAAAGCCTTTACCTGCTTGCTAATAGCAGACTGGCTAATAAATAAAGACTGGCTGGCTTTGGTGAAGCTCAGTAAACGGGCAACTTCAAAGAAAACTTCGTGGCGCTGGGAAAGCATATTCAAAACTGATTTAAGCTTTGTAAATATACATGCATCCAGAACAAATTCTGAGCAATATTCTTAACTGGTAAGGCTTATAGCCCAGCAGCATGGGGCGTGGGTGGCTAAACCAAGTATAATTCGGGATGCTTAGTACACTAAGTCCCGGATTTGCTGCTGCATAATTTTCTGGTGGTGGTCGAAGTGGTCTTGCAGGAATGCAAGTGTCTGCAGGACGTTTAGCGGCCCAACGCGCGGATGCTTAAAAAGGCACTTGTCGATTTGGTCCGGGTTTAACGCTGTCAATGTATCTTCCAGGGCAAAGCGGGCATTGTTCCAGTTGTGGCGCAAATCCTGCAAATCGGAGTGGTCAGGAACATCGGCCACGGGGGCGGGTGCTTTATACTTACGGCCTGAGAGCAGCGCGACCTTCAATAAAAGCGCTTTAAGGGCCTGGCTAAATCCTGCTGGCTTCAGTGTGCCGGGCTGCTTCAGCTTATATTGGATAGAATTTAGCGTAACCTCGTCAACCATAATCAGGTGCGCCACATGCTGGTTCAGGCTCCACTTGCCTCCCGGTGCCGCGGTGTTGAGTTGCTCGTCCGTTAAAGCCTCTAGCTCATCCAGTAAGCGGTTCCGGGTTTGCTCCAGGCGCAGGTACTTGTTCTCCAGTTTCGGGATCATAAGCAGGGGATACGTATACATGGCAGATTTCACTGGCTTATAGCTAAAATTCTCTCTAAATCTACATTTTTTTCATAAAGAACCAACACGCTACCAGTTTAAAATTTATCGTAATTACTTGAAAGTGTGGTGAATGCATGCCTTGGTGAAGCCAACAACTCGCTCGCAAGTATATTTAAGCTTTTACAGCAAAGCATTTGTCACGAAATTGCAAACCTTTCCCCATATTATTAAGCTCATGAACAACGACCCAATTGGCACAGCTATGCTGGATTACCTGGCAGGCGCAAAGGATGCAGAGATTACCGTAGAAAGTAACCTGGCCGAAGATGACTGCATTCCTGTTGACTACCTTTTCAGGGAAGTAGCAGAAATGCCGGAGCTAGAGCAGCTCGCCATAAATACCTGCCGTGGCGCTGTGCTGGATATTGGGGCGGGAGCAGGTTGCCATACTTTAGCGCTACAGCAGGCTGGTAAAAACGTTACTGCCCTGGATATTTCTGCGGGGGCCGTGGAGGCTATGAAGCAACAGGGCGTGCAGCAAGTTCTGCATCAGGACATCTATACTCTTAAAGGCCAGCACTATGATACGCTACTTATGCTGATGAACGGCATTGGTATAGCAGGCAACCTGCTTGGCCTGGAGCGTTTTCTGAAGCATGCTAAGCTGTTGCTAAAGCCAGGCGGTCAAATCCTGCTCGAGTCTTCAGACATACTTTATATGTATGAGGATGAGGATGGGTCTGTGTTGCTGGACTTGAACGCGGGCTATTATGGCGAGGTGAAGTATAATATGAAGTATAAAGACCACGAGAGCGGCTGGTTTAACTGGCTGTTTATAGACCCTTCCATTCTGGAAGACTATGCTGTTGAGCACGGTTATGTGTTCGAGATGCTGCAAGAAGGTGAAGCCGGGAATTACCTTGCCAGACTCAGGCTAAATTAATTCTTGCCGTGGCAGGCATCAGTCTCATACTTTTTGTAGCTTAGCTAAACAATAATGCTGCTTATGGCCCCCACTGCAAACCCGTTTATACCTTATGCCCCTGTTACTTTCTCTGTGTCAGAATCTCTTGAGCGGGCAAGTGATTTTTATACCTTTATGGACCAGCGGCGCTCTATCAGGGATTTTTCTGATAAGCCTGTGCCACGTAACCTTATTCAAAAACTTATCCTTACTGCCGCTTCGGCCCCATCCGGTGCACACAAGCAACCCTGGACGTTTTGTGTGATTTCAGATCTGGCCCTTAAAACGCAGATACGCGCTGCTGCCGAAAAAGAAGAATATGAAAGCTACCAGGGCCGCATGAGCCAGGAGTGGCTGGAGGATTTGGCGCCTTTGGGCACCGATTGGCAAAAACCTTTTCTGGAGACCGCGCCATGGCTGATTGTGGTGTTTAAGAAAGCGTATGATGTGCAACCTGATGGCTCCAAGCGGAATAATTATTATGTTTCAGAGTCGGTGGGGCTAGCATGTGGCTTTTTAATTTCGGCCATTCATCAAGCAGGGCTTGTAACGCTTACGCATACGCCAAGCCCTATGAACTTCCTATCCAAGTTGCTGAATAGGCCTGCTAATGAACGCCCTTTTCTATTGCTGCCCGTGGGATATGCCGCCGAGAATGTTAAGGTGCCTAACCTGGCTCGAAAATCCCTGGAAGAAATGTCTGTTTGGTACTAAAGGTATCGTTGTTTTTACGGGCTCCGTAAGAATATGCTGTAAACTGTAGCACAGGCTGCAGGCCAACAGAATACTTAGGCCCATGAACTCAAAAGTTAAACTTACCTGGAACCTGACTAAGCGCACTTTCAAAGAGTTTGGCGAGGACAAACCATTGGATTACGCTGCCATCATCGGCTTTTATACTATCTTTTCCTTACCCGCCGTCCTGATTATCACCATCCGGATTGCAGGCTCTGTTTTCGGCGAAGAAGCCGTTCGTGGGCAGCTCTCTAAGCAGATTGGTGGTATCGTGGGCCGCAGCAGCGCCGAACAAATCCAAAGCATCATCGAAAACGCAGATCAATCAGCGGCCACTACCATCGGGACCATAGTTGGCGTTGCCACCATGATTTTTAGCGCCACCACTGTGTTTGTTGCCTTACAGGATTCCTTGAATGCTATGTGGGAGGTGAAAGCCAAACCCCAAAGAGGATGGGTTAAGCTGATAATTGATCGTATTTTATCCCTTGCTTTGGTCGTGAGCCTGGGTTTTCTGCTGTTGGTCTCGTTATCTGTGGATGTTGTGATGGGCCTGATCAATGATTACCTGCGGGAGCAGCTCTCTGGTGTAGCCATCTATCTGATTACCGCTGGCAATATCACAGTTTCCATACTTATCAGCATAGTTATTTTTGCCACAATTTTTAAGGTATTGCCCGATGCCAAGATAAAATGGCTAAACGTATGGGTTGGGGCCACGGTTACTGCCATACTTTTTGTGATAGGCAAGTTTATACTCAACATCTATTTTCAGCACGACCCACTAGCCGACACGTATGGTGCTGCCGGCTCGCTGGTGCTGATCTTGGTGTGGGTATATTATACTTCAGTTATCTTTCTGCTTGGTGCAGAATTTACGCAGGTATTTTCAAGGGAGCATGATAAAGGTATTAGGCCCCAGGCTAACGCTGTAAAAGTAGAAACCAAGGAAATCGAGAAGGAAGGGTAGGTAAAAAAGCCAATTCTTAGTCAGCGCTTTAAAAAAAAGCCTGCCCTGGCGCATAAAACCGCGCAGCAGGACAGGCTTTCTGGAAGTGTTGGGTTTACTGCTTTACAAAACGCATTTCAGCATTAACAGCGCCTCCACCTGTTATAAGCTTAATCAGGGTAGCATCAATATCGAACAGCGAGGCAATGAACTCTATGCTTTCAGTGCTAAGTGTTGTGGTCACATCCAGGTTTTGATCTGTGAGATTCTTAACATTAAGCTCGCCAAACATATCCAGCGTAAGGGTGGTTTGCGCGCTGTTGAACTGCCAGTTACCGCTGGTGGTTTCTGTTTGCCCTTCCACAGTGAATGTTGCCAAATAAGTATTGTCGTTTTTAAACTCCAGGACAAGCGTCTGGAAGCTGCTGGCGTTGGCGCCAATGCCTGGTATGGATGCAGCGTTAATTCCGTTCAGCAGAATCTTATCGCCTTTCCATTTACCGGTAGTAAGCATTTCTGTCTTGCTTGGCTCGGCGTCTTCGTCGGAATCATCGTCGCAGGACACTAAGAAACCCAGGCTCAGGAAAAAAGCGAAGTATAAGAAGTAGTTTTTAAATTGCATTGTTATAGAAGTTAAGTATAGCTGATATATCGCAAGAAGCACCTAAATAGTTCGGAGCGGATCTATACTTTTTAATACCAGCGGGAGCTATACTTAGATAATGTTTACTTCCGGGCTGAGTTTAATACCAAATTTCTCTTCCACCGATTGGATAACGTCATAGGCAAGCTGACGAATCTGCTCACCCTTGGCACCGCCGTAGTTTACCAGCACTAGGGCCTGGTTTTTATGAACGCCATAATTACCAAGCATTTTTCCCTTCCAGCCACATTGCTCAATGAGCCAACCGGCAGGCACCTTTACGGTTGTTTCAGAAACGGGGTAAGAGGGGATATCTGGGTGCTGCTTTTGCAGGTCTTCGTATTGCGCCAGCGGGATTTCGGGGTTTTTGAAGAAACTGCCAGCGTTTCCGATCTGCTTTGGGTCGGGTAACTTACTCCGACGAATCTGGCAAACCGCTGCACTTACATGCTGTATAGTGGGCTGCTGCACCTGCATTTCCTGCAGCGTGGTGGAAATGGCGCCGTAGCTAGTGTTTAGCTTATGCTTTTTTTGCAGCCTGAATGTAACGTGTGTTACAATGTATTGCCCTTTCAGCTCGTTTTTAAAGACACTCTCGCGGTATCCGAACCGGCATGCATCGGCCGTAAAGCTCTTGATTTGGCCTGAATTTATACTTACCGCCTCTAGTTGCTCAAACACATCCTTCAGTTCTACGCCATACGCACCTATGTTTTGCAGCGGTGCTGCACCTACAGTGCCTGGTATCAGCGACAGGTTCTCCACACCGCCTAGGTTCAGGTCCAGTGTTTTTAAAACGAAATCGTGCCATACTTCACCGCCGCCAACCTGTAAGTATACGTGCTCCTGGTCTTCGCGCACTTTCTCTATGCCCTTGATGCCATTTAGTAGCACCACGCCATCAAAATCCTTTGTGAGAAGCAAATTGCTGCCGCCACCAAGTATAAGTTTGGGTTCCTGCTCCAACTCCGGCATCTGGAGCAGCTCCTGCAATTCCGGCACCGTATCAAAGCGCGCGAAGAGCCGGGCTTTAACGTCCATGCCAAAAGTATTGTAAGGTTTTAGCGAGAAGTCTGTCTGCAGTTTCATAAGCATTGATTTGGTGCAAAGATAGGTTTTTGTGCAGCGAGTTCCGAATTAGCCGCAACCGCAAATTATGCGTTGGCTGCTACAACCTCAACGCGAATTGATGGGGTTGACCTATAAAACAGAAATCCCCTTGCAAAAGGGGATTTCTGTTTTATGCTCGTGGGGTTTTGTTATCAGGGTTAGTCCTCAAAGAACTTCACCCGCTTAGACATCACAACCATAATTACAAGTGATATAACCGCAGAAACAAGCCACATGGCAAAGCGCTCATAGTTCTGGAAAATCAGGTCGCCGATCAGGAACAGGGTGGAGTAAACCATTATCACAGCCGCGATCCAGGCAACCAGCAGGTGGTATACTTTTGTCTTAGGCTTCGGTAATTTCAAGGATTTACGTACAGGTGCCCAGGCTCCATCTGGCTGAATCTTCTCGTAAAACGCTTGTAGCTTGCTTTCGGGCGTAGGGCGCGTAACAAAAGTTGCCACAATCCATACTACCGTTGTAAAGCTAACGGTCAGGAAGAAGCTGTCCGGGAACTCCCATCCAATAACATACTTAGCCACGCCGTACCCAATAAATGGAGCAATGGTGGCTGCAATCTCGCTCCAGGCGTTAATGCGCCACCAGTACCACCTAAGTATAAGCACCAAACCAAGGCCCGCGCCGGCTTCCATTATAAATTTCCAAACGGCTGCAATAGATGTGATTTGTGTGGTTACGCCCAGTGAAACGATCATGAGAAGTAGCGTAGTAACACGCGAAGCGGTTACCAATTGTTTCTGAGTGGCATCTGGCTTAATGAAGCGTGCATACAAGTCGTTGATGATGTAGCTGGCGCCCCAGTTTAACTGCGTGGAAATGGTACTCATATAGGCTGCAAAGAAGGCTACAAGCAATAAACCTTTAAGCCCCGGAGGCAAGAAATCTTTCATCGCCATTACGTAACCCAGTTTCTCGTTGCCAGGGCCTAGGTTCGGGTAAAGCACCACGGCTGCCAATGCCACCAGAATCCATGGCCATGGGCGAATGCAGTAATGCCCGATCTGGAAGAACAGGGTTGCGTAAAGGGCGTGCTTTTCGTTTTTAGTACTCATCATGCGCTGCGCGATGTAACCACCACCGCCAGGCTCGTTGCCCGGGTACCAGCTGGCCCACCACTGCACGGTTGTAAATGCCAGGAAAGCGCCTAGCGAGAGCGTGAGCGTTTGGCCTATCTCACTGCCTGTACCAACCTTCGGGAAGTAGTCGAGGGTTGAGGCGGGCAATTTCTCTTTCAAGCCAACAATGCCCCCAATCTGCTCAGAGGTAATTACAAGGTAGGCAAGTATGATGCAGCCCACGATGGCTATCACAAACTGTATAACATCTGTTATGGCAACGCCTAGTAAGCCTGATAATGATGAGTAAGCCACAACAATAACCATGGCAATACCCACATAAAATAGCTGCTCGCCCTTTGGCACTTCAAAGAAAACCTCGATAATGGACATCAGGGCCACATTTACCCAGCCAATGATTAAGCTGTTCATGAAAATGCCTAAGTATACCGAGCGGAAGGCGCGCAGAAAAGAGGCAGGTTTGCCTGAGTAGCGCATCTCGATGAACTCCAGGTCGGTGATGATGCCTGCGCGGCGCCAGAGGCGGGCAAAGAAGAATGTAGTGAGCAAACCACCCAGCAGCATGTTCCACCATAACCAGTTACCTGAGATGCCGCTTTGTGCTACAAGTTCTGTTACGGCAAGCGGTGTGTCGGCGGCAAAGGTAGTGGCCACCATGGAGGTGCCGGCAATCCACCAGGGCAGGTTACGGCCGCCCAGGAAGAAATTGGCAAGGCTTCCACTGGCTTTGCCTGTGTAACTAATACCAATAACAAGCGTGACGACGGCGAAAGCGCCCATCACAATCCAGTCAATCAGGTCGAGGTGCATGAATAAGGTTAGGGTTTAGGTTGAAAGTTTGCAGGCTCTGGTAAGTGCATAGTCTGCTAAAAAGACACAAAATAAGAAAAGCTGCATATAGTTGAAAGTTAATGGTCAAAGTTATCACGGTAATCTTAAAATAGATTTTGAAACGACCTGTTTAAGAAACCCCAAAAGTATACCGCCTGAAATGTTAACTTTGCAACTTTAGCAAGTATAAAGTATGGCGAAGAAAAACTCGAACGAGAACTTTAATATAGTGGCCACCACGCTGGCGGGCCTGGAAGAGGTATTGGCGCAGGAACTGCGCGATCTGGATATGGAGTTTGTGAAAGTGGGTAACCGGGCAGTATCCTGCTCTGGCAATCTTCGCCAGCTTTACGAGGCAAACCTGTGGTGCCGCACGGCTATCCGCATACTTCGGCCGATACGCAATTTTAAGGCGCGCAACGAGAAAGAGTTGTACGATCAGGTACAAAAAACTGATTGGTCCGAGGTTTTTGACCTAAACATGACTTTTGCCATCGATGCTGTTGTTAGCCACTCTACATTTGAGCACTCATTGTATGTATCGCAGCTAACCAAGGATGCCATTGTGGACCAGTTCCGAAAGAAAACCGGCGAGCGCCCATCCGTAGACCGTATCCGACCTGATGTGCGCCTGAACCTGCATATGCACGAGAACATGGTAACGCTGTCCCTGGATTCGTCCGGCGACTCGCTGCACCGCCGTGGTTACCGCCTGCAAACCAACGTGGCCCCGCTCAATGAGGTGCTTGCCGCCGGCATCATCGGCCTGTCTGGCTGGGATAAAAAATCAGCCTTTATCGACCCTATGTGCGGCTCGGGAACATTCCTGATAGAAGCTGCCCTTATGGCCCAAAACATGGCGCCCGGCCTTTTTCGCCGCGACCCGTACGGTTTTGAGAAATGGAAAGACTACAATGAGCAGCTATTTGAGATGGTTTGGAACACCGCTGAGGCCAAGGCTAAAACTGCGCCGCAAGCCCAGATCATTGGTTACGACCTGGATGCAGACTATATTGAGGCAGCGCTTGGCAACATCGAGAATGCAGGCTTGCAGGGTGTTATTAAACTGGAGCAGGCAAACTTCTTCGATACAAAAGCACCAGCTGACCATGGGGTAGTGGTGATGAACCCACCTTACAACGAGCGTATCCAGTCAGACGATATCAACCTGCTTTATAAAAACATCGGTGACACGCTAAAGCAGAATTACCAAGGTTTTGATGCTTTCGTATTCACCGGTAACCTGGAAGCCGCTAAAAGTATAGGCCTTCGGACTTCTCGCCGTGTGCCGCTTTACAATGGCTCCATCGAGTGCCGATTGCTAAAGTATGAGTTATACCGCGGAAGCCGGAAGGGTGGGGAAGAATAGACGTACGTTTACTTTTGCATGTGTTTAGCAGCTCAACAATAATGATTTATAACGACATATGTTGTCTCCAAACATCTGTTTAAGTTATAGATTTAAACACTACTGATAAACAAAAAGAGCATCCCTTTCGAGATGCTCTTTTTGTTTATAATATGGGGTTATCCATTATATTCTTCTGATCTGCGCGCCGATGGCATTAAGTCTTCCATCAATATTTTGGTAGCCACGGTCAATTTGCTCTACGTTATCGATGATGCTGCGCCCTTCAGCGGAAAGTGCTGCTATCAACAAGGCTACACCGGCACGAATATCCGGGGATGTCATACGGATGCCTCTCAGCGGTATGTGCTTGTTCATACCTATAACCGTTGCGCGGTGCGGATCGCAAAGTATGATCTGAGCCCCCATGTCTATCAGCTTATCCACGAAGAACAGGCGGCTTTCAAACATTTTCTGGTGAACTAGTACTGTACCTTTCGCTTGTGTTGCGGTTACTAACGCCACGCTCAATAAGTCAGGGGTAAGGCCTGGCCAAGTATGATCCGATATGTTTAGAATGCTGCCATCGATATAAGTATCAACCTCGTAATGGTCCTGCTCCGGAATAAAAATGTCATCACCTCTAAATTCCATCTTAATGCCCAGGCGCTGAAACGTATCGGGAATAAGGCCTAACTCTGGAATCTGGCAGTCTTTAATCGTAATTTCTGAGCCTGTCATGGCAGCCATACCTATAAACGAGCCAATCTCGATCATGTCTGGTAGCATGCGGTGGTCTGTGCCACCTAGTTTCTCCACACCCTCTATAACGAGCAGGTTAGAGCCTGTTCCGGTAATTTTAGCGCCCATGCGGGTAAGCATACGGCAAAGTTGCTGCACGTAAGGCTCGCAAGCGGCGTTATAAATAGTAGTAATGCCTTCTGCCAGCACGGCAGCCATCAAGATGTTAGCAGTACCGGTAACAGATGCTTCGTCAAGGAGCATGTATGCACCTTTTAAGCGCTCAGCAGTGGCACTGTAGAAAATGTCCGGGGTATCGTAGTTAAACTTGGCGCCCAGCTTTTCAAGGCCGATGAAGTGCGTGTCTAGGCGGCGGCGGCCAATCTTGTCTCCGCCTGGCTTTGGCATTTTAGCCTCTCCGAAACGAGCAAGCAGTGGGCCAACAATCATTACCGAACCTCGGATAGCACGTCCCTGCTCTACAAATTGCTCTGTTTGCAGGTACTCCAGATTAATGTCGTCGGCCTGGAAAATATATGTATCCGGTGCCGTGCGCGTTATTTTCACGCCTAGGTCACGGAGCAATTCGATCAGTTTATTCACGTCCCGGATGTCGGGCACATTTGAGATGGTAACAGGTTCGGGAGTTAACAGTACAGCGCACAGAATCTGCAGCGCTTCGTTTTTAGCACCCTGTGGGTATATATCACCCTTAAGCTTATTGCCACCAATTACTTCAAAAGAAGCCATGTATTACTTATTTCTTTGATTTGAGGAACGGTTACTTTTCTTGTTTCGCGGGTTCTGGTTCTGGGAACGCTGGTAACCGCTGTCCTGTTGTCGGCCTACATTAGACTCAAACAGGTTGTTACTTTCGATGTACTGCAGGTCCATGTCCAGTTGGCCGTTAGATATCTGGCGAATGTCTCCCAGAATTACATCATCCGTTATATTTTCCTTGTTGTAAGACCTATAAAGCGTCTTCATCAGTTTGCCGATGGATACAATGGCAGCTTCACGCTCTTTTTCATCCTCCAACTCGGTAGCCCGCTGCACCAATAGCTCTACGTTTTTGCCGTAGTGCTTGAAGTTTGGTGTATCCAGAGGGTAATCCATGGTCTGTGGCTTGTCGTTCAGGTACTCCATGGCGCTGAGCTTGTAAGGAGCGTCAACATCCAGACTGGAGCCAGACATTACAAACAAGTGATTCCACAGTTTCTGCTGAAAATCCTGCGTGTCGCGCAGCTGTGGGTTTAATTTCGACATCAGGTTTATTAAGAGATGCGAAAGGCGTGTGCGTTCGTCACGGTCTTCTACTTTGGTTATGTAGTTTACAAGGTCCTGCACATTACGGCCATACTCCCGCAGCAATAAGTCTTGTTTAAAAGAGGTACTAGCTTCCATTGTATCTGTTGAGTGAATTCAAAATTAAAAATTAGTAATTAAAAATTACGTTTGTCTGAAGTATATCGTCTAATTACTTTCAAAATAGAAGACAAATACATGTTTGTTATACTTCAACTTGGGTTTGATATGTTCTGATTTCTAATTTTTAATTAAAGTTAGTTGTGTATGCGCAGCTTGGCAAAACTGAGCAATAAGGTTTTTTCACCGACTTCATCAAAGTTGATGATGGCTTTGGTGCTGTTGCCTTGCGTATCCATTTTGGTTACGGTTCCGAAACCAAATTTAGGGTGCTCCACCTTCATGCCGGCTGCCAGGGTAGAGGTGTCGCTTGGTGTAAAATCTGCTGGTGCCGTGTAGTTGCTGGCTGCCTGCTTGCGTGGTGGCGGTGTTACCAGGTTGCTGATGCTACTTTTGCGCTGCAGTACACGGTCGAACACGTTGCCTCCGGAAGAGTGGCTCTCGCCATACTTAAAGTTGATGAACTTCGGATCAATCTCATCCAAGAAGCGGCTTTTCTCGCAGGCCCGTAGGTTACCCCATTGGTAACGGCTGGTTGCGTAGGTTAAGTATAGCTTTTTCTCGGCGCGGGTAATGGCCACATAAAATAGACGGCGTTCCTCCTCTAAATCAGCGCGCGAGTTCAGCATCATCTGGCTCGGGAAGAGGTTTTCCTCCATACCAACAATAAATACATTCTTAAACTCAAGGCCTTTAGCCGAGTGGATCGTCATTAGGGTTACAAACTCACCGTCATCGTCGGCCTTGGTGTCTGCATCTGTAATAAGGGCGATGTCCTGAAGGAAGGCATCCAGACTCTTGTCCTCCTTCTCCGGGTCATCTACATACTCCTTTATACCGTTCAGGAGCTCCTGTATGTTTTCGTAACGTGCCAGGCCCTCCACGGTTTTATCCTGATGCAATTCATCCACTATTTTAGATTGCTTTGCAATGTGCTTGGCAACTTCAAAGGCATCAGAGTGCTCGGCAATGCGCGCGAAATCCTTTATCATGATCGAGAAATTCTCGATGGTGGTGCCTACGCGGCTGCCCAGAAACTGCGAGGCATTCTGTACTACTTCCCAAACCGAGTGGTTGGTTTCGTTGGCCGTCACGAATATTTTTTGCTCGGTGGTTTCGCCGATGCCGCGCTTCGGGTAATTTATGACACGGCGCAGTGCCTGCTCATCGTTCGGGTTTACGGTCAGGCGCAGGTAGGCAATCAAGTCCTTAATTTCTTTGCGCTGGTAGAACGACAAGCCACCAATGATCTTATACTTGATATTCATGCGGCGCAAGGCTTCCTCCATCGCCCTGGACTGCGCATTGGTGCGGTAAAGTATGGCAAAATCGTCGTAGGAGAGGTGGTTGCTCATTTTCTCCTCGAAAATAGTGGTGGCCACGAGTTTGCCTTCTTCGTTATCAGAGTTGGCCTTGATAACCTCAATCAGCGGGCCCTGTTCGTTATCCGTAAAAACCTCTTTGCGCAGCTGCGCCTGGTTATGCTTTATAACAGAGTTTGCGGCGTGTACAATGTTTTTGGTTGAGCGGTAGTTCTGCTCCAGCTTAAATACTTTCAGGTCAGGGTAATCGCGCTCAAAGTTTAGGATGTTCTGAATGTCCGCACCCCGGAAAGCATAAATTGACTGGGCATCATCGCCAACCACCACAATGTTCTCGTTCTGGGCAGAAAGCTTGCGCGTGATCAGGTACTGCGAGTAGTTCGTATCCTGGTACTCATCCACCATCACAAACTTAAAGATGTTCTGGTACTTGTTCAGTGCATCGGGGTGATCCTTGAACAGCACGTTGGTGTTAAAGAGCAAATCGTCGAAGTCCATGGCTCCGGCCCGGAAGCAGCGGTTTTGGTACATCTCGTAGATCTTGCCGATTTTTGGGCGCATGGCCGCCTCATCGTCTGCCTGTATGGTGGCATCGTTGAGGTATTGCTTCACAGAAATCAGCTTGTTTTTTGCTGAAGATATGCGGCCCAGCACTACGTTAGGCTTATACAGCTTATCATCTAGGTTCATCTCCTTCACAATGTTGCGAATGAGCGTTTTGGAGTCATCGGTATCGTAAATGGTAAAGCTTTTAGGGTAGCCTATTTTCTCGGCCTCAGCACGAAGTATGCGCGAGAATACCGAGTGAAACGTACCCATCCAGATATTCTTGGCCTCGTTGCCGATAACTTTCTCAATCCGGTGGCGCATTTCCTTGGCAGCCTTGTTGGTAAAGGTAAGGGCCAGGATGTTAAACGGGTCCACACCCTGACTGATGAGCTGGGCAATGCGATAGGTCAGCACTCTGGTTTTACCAGAGCCTGCACCTGCAATAATCATAGCTGGTCCGTTGGTGTGTAGTACCGCCGCGCGCTGCGACTCGTTCAGTAAGCTTATATAATCCATTTCTTCTCTTCCGCGTGCTTAAAAATCTATGCAATTTACGAATACAATTCCTTTTTCAGAACCAGAGGTGCGTTTAGTTCCGGAATCCTTTATCTCTGAACCTGTAGAACACCTCCCCAACATGAACACCTTTTCCGTTCAAAGCGTTTAGTTCTGGGGGCAAGTATAACTTTTGCCGCCAGTATGCGTTACTGAGCCGTTTTGGTAGCATTTTTGCCTGGTTAGGCATTAGTGCGTTACTTTGTACCCTTAACAAAAGTATTATCTTACTTACCCTGATGTATACTATCCACTTACCTAGTGTGCCAACCATGAAGAAATATCTGCTGTTACTCCTTTTGGGCGGTATCAGCCATGTAGGTTTGGCACAAAGCACGCCTGCTAAAAAAACGCCGGCAAAGCCAGCCAAAGCTGTAACGTCAAAAAAAACGCCTGCAACAAGCAGAAAAGCCAAAGCTAGCACACCTGCAAAGGCTGCGGCAAGCAATGCGCCTGTCTTTAGACGTGTGTGGCGAACCCCGCAGATGGATGAGGCCATGCATTATTATAGCTCCCTGAACTACCAGAAAGCCCAGCAGAAGTTTAAAGCGGCCCTTGCCAATGGCGATGCGGACGCTTATTATTTTATGGGCCGTATGCGCCAGTACCGCGAATTAAAGTATGATAATGTGGTGGTTGATACGCTGCAGCAGATCCAGAATGCCGAAAAATATTTTTCTGCTAACCGCGATTCAGCCCGGTATTTTTACCAACTGGCCTTGGATAGTGGCAGTGTGCTGGGCCACCTGGGCATGGCCGAACTGATGACACTACAGACTAAAGACGATGTGCACCGCTTTATGCAGCACATGCGCACGGCTGCCATCGTTATCCGGGAACGTGCGGTAGATGGGGATGCCTTCTGCAACAGAATACTTGGAAGTATGTATTATACCGGTTTCGGGGAACTGCAGGACTTTTCGCTTGCCTATAATTACCTCCGCCGGGCCGCCGAAGCCAATGACGTGATTGCCTATACTTCGCTTGCTAACCTGTACTTAAATGGCCAGGGTGTGGGGAAGGACAAGGAGAAGGCGGTTTACTGGTTGCAAAAAGGAGTTGATGCCGGCGAGCGCGAAGCCATGTATACGTTGGCATTGCTTTATGAGGAAGGCACGCTAGGAGAAGTGAAGATTAACGAAGCGCGTAAACTCTACCGCAAAGCTGTTGCCAAGGGTAGCGTGAATGCATATGAGCAGCTGCGTTACATTAACGAGTCGCCGAACCAAAAGGTGGTGCTGGCATCCGTGAACCGTGATCCTGACATGCTGAAAAGAGCTATAGCCGCTGGTGGCGATGTAAACACGCATGAAGTACCCAATGAGTATGACGCCAACCTGTATGCCCGCACGCCGCTGATGCATGCCCTGTATGTGCCCATGCTTCTGGAAGACTATGGCGTAGTTTATGAGCCAGAAGTGAGGGTTAAAACTACCGAATTGCTTTTAAAGGCGGGTGCCGACGTAAATGCGCAGGATATAAATGGACAAACTGCCTTGCACTATGTGGTAAGCAGCAGCCGGGTGCGAACCGAGCTGTATGAGCTGGAGCAGGTGCAGCTAATTGAACTGCTCCTTAAAAATGGCGCCAACCCTAACATCAAAGACAAAGCAGGTAATACTGTACTCGCTCAGGCGCTTCAGGCTACAATAGGGCAACACGTAGGCATTATGGAGCTGGAGAAGCTACTGCAATCCGGCGCAAACCCAAACTTACAGAACAACGAAGGGAAAACCCCGCTGATGCTGGCCTGTGAGATCGATTCTAACTTCGAAATTATTCTTGCGTTGCTGCAGGCCGGTGCCGATTCCAAATTAACAGACAATGCCGGCAAAGCTGCCATAGATTTTACAAAGCACGAAAACGTGCAAAACATACTTTTAGCTTCTGGCTCACCTCGCAAGCAAGATTAATAGTTTAGTCCGAAGTATGGGGGGAGGCATCTAAAAGGTGCCTCTTTTTTTTATAGGAAAGAGGGTATATGTCAGGGGGGCTTGGGGCTTCTATTTTAAACTATTTAATACATATCTTTGTCTTTGGTTAAAGTTTAGGCCGGAGCCATTATGCTAATGTTGCGCCTGCGCTAAAGTTATTTCTATTTTTACTCAAGATGATAGTTCTTCAGAATACCGTAATAAGCGACGATGTGCGCGACCAGTTCTTTGTTTGTAACCTCGAAAAGTGCAAGGGCGCTTGTTGCGTGGAAGGTGACCTGGGCGCACCGCTAGAGGAAGAGGAGCTTGCCATTTTAGAGGATAACTATGAGTACATCAAGCCATACATGTCCGAAACCGGTAAAAAAGCCGTGGAGGAGCAAGGGCATTACATTAAAGACTGGGAAGGAGATTACTCAACTCCGACGATCAATAACAGAGAGTGCGCCTATGCGATCTACGATGAAAACAACATGCTGAAGTGTGCCATTGAGCAAGCATACTATGACGGTAAAATCAGCTGGAAAAAACCGATCTCATGTTATCTATACCCGATCAGGATTACCAAGTATGATGGTTTTGAGGCCCTTAACTATGACCGTTGGAGTATATGCAGCTCCGCCTGCAGTTTCGGCCAGGATTTGGGAGTGCGTGTATATCAGTTTTTGAAAGACCCGTTGATACTTAAGTATGGCCAGGACTGGTATGATGAGCTTGAGCAGCTAATAGCAACAGAAGAAGCCAATAATAAAGTATAACAATTCATATCTGCTGTACTACTCCATATTTTAGCCTTTATTTGTCCAATCAATTACTATTGTCACTCAGCCTATGCCTTTTGAAGTTAAATATGACTCCTCATTTTACCGCATTGAGGTAGATGAATGCCAAAACCTTCTAAAATCTAAATGGCTACGTCCTGTTAGTACAGAAGAGATGATAGAGGGCGGAACGAAGCTATTCGAAGTCCTTCGGGATACGAAGGTCGAAAAGGGGGTGGCTGACGCAACTGTGCTATCCTCACTTTCTGCGGAAGCAAAAGAATGGATGTCTGCTAAATTTTATGAACTACTCTCGCAAACGCAATTAAAGAAACTAGCCAGGGTGTTACCTGACACACTCTTTACCCGCATCGCACTTGAGTCTGTGGTGACAAGAGCTGAGGCCTCCGGCGTTACAAAATTTGATGTAAAGAGTTTCACAGCTATAGATGAAGCCCAGGCCTGGCTCGATGCTTAGATAGGTTTCTAGTTATAATTAATTGATATTCAAAGCCGACATCATTCCGATGGCGGCTTTTTTTTAAATCCAGTTCTAAATAAATAAATTTTCTACGAATATTTCGTATAATTACGAAAAGTTCGTATAAAATGGAGAAACTAACACAACCTGAAGAAGAAGCGATGCAAGTGCTTTGGCTGCTTGGCAGAGGCTTTACAAAAGATGTCCGGGAGCACCTTTCTGACCCCAAGCCACCTTATACTACTCTAGCATCAACAGTTAAAAACCTGGAGCGCAAGGGCTATGTAAGCGGAGAGAAGCTAGGCAATTCATACTTATATACTCCGCTAATTAACGCAGAAGATTATCGCAAGGAGTTTATGAACAGCTTTATCGGTAGTTATTTCCGAAACTCTTACAAGGAGCTTGTCTCGTTTTTTGCGAAAGAGCAGAAGATAAGTGCAGAGGAACTCAAGGAGATCATCGAAATGATTGAGAAAGGAAAAGCTAACTGATATGCCTCCATTTATACTTTATCTTCTAAAGGCAATTGTGGCGCTGGTATTGGTCTATGTTACTTACCGGCTCTTGCTTCGCGGCCTGACTTTTTATACTTATAATCGGTTCTTTCTTCTGGCAGGGCTGTTGTTTACATCGGCTTTCCGCTACTTGAGGTTTCGCATATTATTGCAGAGCCAACGCAATTGGCCACCGGTGCTTTGCTGGTATGGCCCGGTAACTTAAATGCCGTGCATGCGCCGGAGCAAGGCGTTGATGTTTGGTTCTGGATGCTGCGCCTGTACGCAGCAGGGGCGCTGGTTATGGCAGGCCGTTTTATACTTCAGGTTTTCTCGTTGTGGCAACTGCACCGCCAGTCTGCGCCTGCCAAACATGAGGGTGTTGCCTATCGCGAAATGGCTGAACCTATCAATCCATATTCTTTTTGGCGTGCCATTTATATACAAAGTTCAGCGCATTCGGAGCAGCAACTCAAGGCTTTGCTGTTACACGAGCAGGTGCATTGCTCCCAATGGCATACGCTTGATATTTTACTTGGCCAGCTTTTTCGCATCGCATTTTGGTTTAACCCACTCGCCTGGCTAATGCAGCACGAGATACGCCAGAACCTGGAGTACCTGGCTGACGAACAGGTACTGGCGCAGGGCCTAGATGCTAAAAGCTATCAGTATAGTTTAGTGCATCTTGGGCAAGCAGCACCAGGGAGCTCTAACTTAACCAGCCGCTTTAACCTTAACCCTATAAAAGATAGAATTATGATGATGAACAAACAGAAGACCAACCCGGTACACAAGTTTAAGTACTTATTATTACCGCCGGCCATTATGCTAGTGGCTTTATTAACAACAACTTCAAAAGCAGAAGTGGCGGCGCAGAGTGTAAGCCAGGGCCTACTTACATCTCCCCATGATACGACAAAAGCCGGCTTGCATGGCACGGACAAGAGTGGGAATATCTTTTTTATTGACGGAATCCGTGCTGATGAGGCACAAGCTGAACAGATTGACCCTTCTGAGATCGAAAAGATAGATATGCTGGGCGCAGCAAATGCCAGCCATCTCATTGGTGACGAAAATGTTAAGCGCATTACGTTGATCACCACCAAAGCTGGCAAAGACTCGGAAGCAGTGCGCGCGCTAAAAACAAAGCTTGATGCGGTGTATGAAAAAGGAAACTCCCTGAAGGTTTCTATGATAAAAGGGAAAGATGATTCATCCGCCAAATCCCAGAGTGATAGCGCCAAGCTACTAGAGGCTAAAGAACCTATCTATATTTTAGACGGAAACAAGGTCAGTACGAAAGTAATGCAGTCACTGGACCCTAACACGATAGCGTCTGTAAATGTGCTGAAGGGAGAAAAGGCTACTGCGGAGTATGGAAAAGACGGTGAAAGTGGCGTGGTAGTTATCAAAACAAAACAAAAGTCAGATAAATAAGACTTTTCCTGATTTGATAGCCTATAGCTGGCTGTCCCCTAAAACAGAAAACCCCGGTCATTGCTGGCCGGGGTTTTTCGTTTTATGCTACCTGTTACTCAATTGAGCCAAAGTCAAAATCTTCCAGGTACTTTGTTGTGAAGTTACCTTCTTTAAAGCCTGGGTCATCCATTAGCTTCAGATGGAAAGGCACTGTGGTTTTAATGCCTTCTATCACAAATTCGCTCAGGGCACGCTTCATCTTTACTAATGCCTCCTCGCGTGTCTGCGCACTCACGATCAGCTTCGCGATCATAGAGTCGTAGTTCGGCGGGATAACATAGCCAGAGTATACATGCGAGTCTACGCGCACGCCGTGGCCACCTGGGGTGTGCAGCGTCGTGATTTTGCCTGGGCTAGGGCGGAAGTTGTTCTTAGGGTCTTCAGCATTGATACGACACTCGATGGCATGCATTTTAGGGTAGTAGTTCTTACCGGTGATCTTATGTCCGGCGGCTACCTTAATCTGCTCTTTGATCAGGTCGTAGTCAATTACCTCTTCCGTAATCGGGTGCTCTACCTGGATACGGGTGTTCATCTCCATGAAGTAGAAATCGCGGTTAGCATCTACCAGGAACTCGATGGTACCCACACCTTCGTAGTTGATAGCCTTGGCACCTGCAATGGCAGCCTGGCCCATGTTCTCACGCAGCTCGTCGGTGATGAACGGGGATGGCGTTTCCTCAACAAGCTTCTGGTGGCGGCGCTGGATAGAGCAGTCGCGCTCCGAAAGGTGCGCTACCTGTCCGTGTTGGTCTCCGATCAGCTGAATCTCGATATGGCGCGGCTCTACCACGAATTTCTCCAGATACAGGCCATCGTTACCAAAAGCAGCCTTGGACTCGGTACGGGCATCGTTCCAGGCCTTCTCAAACTCAGAAGGGTCTTTCACGATACGCATACCACGGCCACCACCACCGGCAGTTGCCTTAAGTATAACCGGATACTTAATTTTGTCAGCTATTTTCAGGCCTTCCTCTACAGAGCTCAGCAGGCCTTCGGAACCAGGTATGGTTGGCACGCCAGCTTTTTTCATGGTTGCCTTAGCAGAAGCCTTGTCGCCCATCTGGTTGATCATCTCCGGAGAGGCACCGATAAACTTAATACCGTTTTCGGCGCAGATTCTTGAGAACTCAGCGTTCTCAGACAAGAAGCCGTAACCCGGGTGGATAGCGTCGGCGTTAGTGATCTCGGCGGCGGCTATAATGTTCGGGATGTTCAGGTAGGATTGTGCGCTGGGAGCAGGGCCAATACAAACAGCCTCATCAGCAAAGCGCACGTGTAGGCTTTCCTTATCGGCGGTAGAGTAAACGGCTACTGTTTTAACGCCCATTTCTTTGCACGTACGGATAATGCGCAGTGCAATCTCGCCACGGTTGGCGATGAGTATCTTTTTAAACATACTATTCAAATTAGAAATTAGGAATCAGAAATTAGAAATAGAAAGTAGGAGGGATGCGTGCTTGCAGCTCCCTCCACCACTAATTTTTAATTTGTAATTTCTAATTAAGACGGATCTACCAGGAACAGCGGCTGATCGTACTCAACTGGTGAAGCGTTATCAACCAGCACTTTTACGATTTTGCCTGATACCTCTGACTCGATCTCGTTAAACAGCTTCATGGCTTCGATGATACAGATCACCTGTCCTTTTTTTACCTCGTCGCCAACGTTTACAAACATTGGCGTTTCCGGGCTTGATGCACGGTAAAACGTTCCGATCATAGGCGCTTTGATAGCAATATACTTGCTGTCGTCAGATGCGGCCGGGGCTGGCGCTGCAGCCGGAGCAGGGGCCGCTGCCGGAGCTGCAGAGGCTGCAGGCTGTGGGGCAGGAGCCGACGGAGCGGCATGAGCGCTTGGCTCAGCACCTTTCACGTAGGTTACCTTCTGGTCTGGATCGCGCTTAACCGAGATCTTAAACTCTTCTGTTTCGATGTTAACTTTATTCAGGCCAGATTTGGCGATAAAGTCGATGAGGTCCTGGATTTCTTTCGCTTTCATGTGTTATTTAACTCTTTCTGCGTATGAGTACGTACGAGTATCTACTTTAATTTTTTCGTCCTGGCCAATAAATAGCGGCACCTGAATGGTAGCGCCTGTTTCAACGATGGCAGGTTTGGAGGCGTTTGTAGCTGTATCTCCTTTCAAACCTGGCTCAGTGTAAGTTATGGTCAACTCCACAAACGGAGGAATATCGCACGTCAGTGGGGATTCTGTTTCGGCATGGAAAAGTATGGTTACTTCCTGTCCTTCCTTCATCAAGTCCGCAAACGGCACCATGGCTTCGTCCAGTGCAACCTGCTCAAACGTGTTCAGGTCCATGAAGTGGTAGCCTAGGTCATCCTTAAAGATAAACTGGTGAGGGCGCTGCTCAACGCGTGCAGTCGTGATTTTGTGTCCTGCCGAGAACGTGTTATCCAGCACTTTGCCGCTTCTCACGTTTTTCAGTTTGGTTCTAACAAACGCTGGGCCTTTGCCCGGCTTTACGTGCTGGAAATCAATTACCACGTAAAGGTCGTTGTTATACTCAATTACAACACCATTTTTAATATCAGCTGTGGTTGCCATATAAGTTAACTTATTTGTATCCTTAATAAGGAGGTAAAACTATGCTTGTTTTTGCTGTCTTGCAAAACAAAGTTAGTTAATCTGATGAAAATTTCTTTAAAACCCGGCACAAACCTGCAGATATGGCGGCGCAAGTATCTGAGCTCTGTTATTTTGCAAAAAAAATATCCCGGTTTCCTGTTAAAAAGTATAGTTGATACATGATACACCCTGATTTTGCGGCTGTAAAAGCTTTGCTAGACGATAGAGTCCTAAAGTATAACCAACCAAACTTCATCCCAAACGACCCGGTTTCCATTCCGCACCGCTTCCAAAAGAAACAAGACATTGAGATAAGCGGGTTTTTTGCGGCTATACTTGCCTGGGGCCAGCGCAAGACCATTATAAACAACTGCCTGAAACTGATGGACCTAATGGACAACGCCCCGCACGAATTTATACTTCAGCACCAGGAAAAAGACCTGCCGCGCTTTCTGGGCTTCAAGCACCGCACCTTCAACGACACCGACCTGCTGTATCTGATCCACTTTTTCAGGGAATATTACAGTAAGTACGAGTCGTTGGAAACGGCCTTTGTAGGGGAGGGGCATACGTTAGCCACGCAAAAAGAGCGGCTGGAGCATTTTCATAACCTGGTTTTTAGCCTGGAGGATGCGCCGCAGCGCACGCGCAAGCACATTGCCACGCCCGCCCGCAAATCGGCGTGCAAGCGCCTGAACATGTACCTGCGCTGGATGGTGCGCAAAGATGATGGTGGCGTGGACTTCGGGATATGGAACGCCATGCCCATGGCCGACCTTATTTGCCCCTGCGATGTGCATGTGGAGCGGGTAGCCCGGCGGCTTGGCCTGATTACGCGCCCAAGTATGGACTGGCAAACCGCGGCAGAACTTACTGCTCACCTCAGCGCCTTCGACCCCACAGACCCCGTGAAGTATGATTATGCGCTCTTCGGGCTGGGTGTGGAGGAGAAGTTTTAAGCTAGCCGCTTGCCGGCAGGGGTTTAAACAGATATATTATAGCAGATAGCCTGGGCTGCCTGTAAGCGATAATTGGCCCTGAAATTCATACTTGTCACAACAAATTTAAAGATTTTTTAACAGGCATTTCAGGGCAGAAACCTGCATGGCTTATTGATTGCACTTTACGTGCGATATTGACCTTATGAAGTATAAATAATAGGATTATGACGGCAATGTAAACCCTTTGGATAACCCCTAAATATTGGCTTTAAATAGTATGCATCAATTTGTTGTGATTTTTAATACCGGATCGGTTTTTGTACTTTTGTGTCTGTAAACAAAATCTTTTAACTCAGATCACTCTGAATAAATAAACTAGATATCGATAGAATGCACACAGATAACGTAGCTATCCTGGGAGCCGGAAACCTCGGAAAATCAATCGCGGAAGGACTTCTTAGCAATGGTCAGTATGAGCCGGAAAACATCTTTGTCACCAGGAGAAACACGAAGTCGTTACAGCAACTAAAAGACAAAGGCCTGCAGGTAACTACCGACAATACGTATGCCGTTAAAAACTGCCGCTACATTATGCTTTGCGTACAGCCAGCGCATCTAGAAAATGTGCTTAAGGAAATTAAGCCAATCCTTGACCCGGAGAAGCATGTATTGCTTAGCGTTATTGCAGGTATCACTATAGAAAACATAGCCAACATTGTCGGCGATTTCCCAATTGTGCGCAGCATGCCAAACACTGCCATCGCCGTTCATCAATCCATGACCTGCCTTGCCTTTAATAAGAAGGCTGCCTCTGTGGAGAAAGAGGTGATCGAGATCTTCAACTGCCTCGGCGAAGCTTTGGTGATTGAGGAAGAGCTAATGGCCGGAGCCACGGTGCTTTGCTCGAGCGGCATTGCGTTTAATATGCGCTTTATACGCGCCGTAACCCAGGGTGGTATACAGCTGGGCCTTGATGCCGAAGACGCGCAGAAAATCGCGGTCCAAGTAAGCAAAGGCGCTTCTACGTTGTTAACAATCAATAAATCGCACCCAGAGCAGGAGATTGATAAGGTTACCACGCCTGAGGGCTGCACCATAACTGGCCTTAACGAGATGGAGCACCAGGGCTTAAGCTCTGCCGTAATTAAAGGTTTGGTGGGTTCGCACAGACGAATACTGGACCTAAAAGAGCAACGGGAGAGAGAGTCGGCGTAGTATCCAAAGATAAACAGTATGCTGTTCTGTAGCAGGTTCGGTGCGCTAACGCCCCGGCTTACACTGCTGCAGAACAGCATTTCTTTTTGTGCCTCTGTTAAGAAGCGCTACCCGCATTAAAACACTTGTTAACTATATGGCTTGGCTCTAAAGTTTAGCCAGCCACCTAGAATTGTGAAACAAATCAAAAACAATATGGATTATCAGCCACAGCTAGTTGTCGTAAAAATAGGCTCCAACGTGCTTACCCAAGCAGATGGCTCGCCGGACAGGCAACGCATGGCTTCGCTTGTAAAACAGATTGCCCACCTGAAAGAAAAAGGCTTGCAAGTCGTGCTGGTTTCGTCGGGGGCAGTAGCCTTTGCAAGAAACAACATCAAAATAGAAGAGAAAACAGACTCTGTTGTCAGGAAACAGATTCTTGCCTCTGTCGGGCAGATAGACATTGTGCAGTCCTACAAAGAGCTGTTTCAGGCAGAAGGGCACCAAATAGCCCAGATCGTGGTAACGCCGCAGGACTTTCTGTCGCGGCGCCATTACCTAAACATTAAAGACTGCCTGCTTGGGCTGCTTAACCATAACATCATCCCGATTATAAACGAGAACGATGCCGTAGCAGTAACTGAGCTGATGTTTACCGATAATGATGAGCTGGCAAGTATGACTGCCGCCATGATTGATGCAGACACCCTGATCCTGCTCACCAATGTGGACGGTATCTATAAGGGCCACCCCAATGATCCCGATGCTCAGCTGATAGAGCACGTTGGCCAGCGCACTTCAGGTGTGAGCCGCTACATTGCCTCCTCCAAATCCAGTTTCGGGCGTGGGGGTATGGGCAGCAAAATGAAAATGGCTAAGAAAGCCGCTTACCTGGGCATACATGTATTCATTGCCAATGGTAACCGCGACGATGTTTTGCTGGACTTTTACAAAGGGCAGCTCAAGTCAACATACTTTGAACCGCACTCCTCCAAGCCTAATCCTAAAAAGTGGGTAGCGCACAGCGGCAACTATACCAAGGGCGAGGTGATTGTAAACCAAGGCGCACGCGTGGCTCTTCATGCCGACGAAGCCGCTAGTTTGCTGCCCGTGGGTGTGGTAGCCATTACAGGTGATTTTTCGAAAGGCGACATCATTCGGATTACGGATGAAAACGGCGAAAAGCTGGGCCTCGGGAAAGCAGAATATGGCTCTAAAAAAGCCGCTGAGCGCATTGGCCTAAATAACCAAAAGCCGATCGTGCATTATAATTATTTGTACTTATATAAATATCATAACCTATAAAACTATGGCTTTGCAAGAAGTTTTTAAAAACGTAAAACAAGCGAGCAGAAAACTAAACTTAGTATCAGAAGATAAAATAAAGCAGGTGCTGGAAACCCTGGCCGATAAGGCCTTGGCAGCAACCGAAACCATACTTGCCGCCAACAAGCAGGACCTGGCCCGCATGGATGCCAACGACCCGAAGTATGACCGCCTGAAGTTGACAAAAGAACGCATTGAGGCGATTGCGGCTGATATCAGAAATGTGGCAAGCCTGCCTTCGCCGCTGGGCAAAGTGCTCTCGGAGCGCAGCCTGGATAATGGCCTGGAGCTGAAAAAAGTGTCGGTACCTTTGGGCGTGATCGGTATCATTTATGAGGCCAGGCCAAATGTAACCTTCGATGTATTTAGCCTGTGCCTGCGCTCTGGCAATGCGTTGCTGCTGAAAGGCGGCAGCGATGCAAAAGATTCTAACGCGGCCATTGCAAAGCTGATACACGAGGTGCTGGAGCAGCACGACGTAGATAAAAACATTGTGCAGCTGTTACCGCCAGACCGCGAGGCAACCCATGAAATGCTGCATGCCGTGGACTATGTGGATATTATCATTCCGCGCGGTAGCCAAGGTTTGATAAACTATGTGCGTGAAAACTCCAAAGTACCCGTGATCGAAACCGGCGCTGGTATTGTGCATACTTATTTTGATGAGTTCGCGGACCTGGCCAGCGGCAAAGACATTGTAGTAAACGCTAAAACCCGCCGCGTGAGCGTGTGTAATGCCCTGGATTGCCTGGTAATCAATAAAAAGCGGCTGAGCGATTTACCTGAGATAGGAGCCGGGCTGGCCGCGAAAGGCGTGGAGATTTTTGCCGATGCCCCGGCTTACGAGGCCTTAAAGGAAACGTACCCTGCCGATAAGCTGCACCATGCCACCACAGAGCATTTCGGGACGGAGTTCCTGTCGCTGAAGATGTCGGTTAAAACGGTAGAGGATTTGGAAGAGGCGATTGAGCATATCAATGCCTATACGTCGCAGCACAGCGAGGCCATTATCTCGGATAACGAGGAGCATGTGGACCACTTCCTGAAAGCCGTGGACGCCGCCGCCGTGTATGCCAACACATCTACCGCCTTTACCGATGGGGCGCAATTTGGCCTGGGTGCCGAAATTGGCATCAGTACGCAGAAGCTGCACGCCCGCGGTCCGATGGGCCTGGATGAACTGACAAGCTATAAGTGGGTTGTGAAAGGAAAGGGCCAGGTAAGAGCTTAAGTATAATCAACTCCGCAAGTATAAAAAAAGCGCCTGCAGCATGAGACTGCAGGCGCTTTTTTTATACTTTAAAGCTATCTGGGAGGTATAGAATAGGTGCCAACAGCGTGCGCCACAGGAGCGGGCTCGCCATCTGAGTAGATGCTTACTTCGCCCACGGCCAGCCTTTTCCCGAGTTTCAGAAGCTTACAAACTCCGATAATATCCTGAGAAGCGGAAGGTTTGCGCAGGAAGTTAAAGTTGAGGCTGGTGGTAACCGTCAGCGCCTCCAAACCGATCTCGCCTAGTATGGCCACATACAGCGCCACATCGGCTACTGCCATCATCACGGGGCCAGACACGGTGCCGCCCGGGCGAAGTTCCTCAGGGCCAATCGTGTGGCGTACCGTAGCCGACTGTTCGCCGACCTGCTCCACGCTAACTTTGGTTTGTGGGAATTCTTTTTTTAGAAAAGCAGCAATCTGATCTTTTAATTCCATACTTCCGGTATGTTATAGGATGCTCATGATACGAGCTGGTCGAACAGTTTATCCAGCGTTTCCTGGGCAGTGGCGAGGCAGAGGCCGGGGTGCACGGCTGAGGTTTGCACCACCGTGCTGCGCGTTGCCGTGAGCCAACGGAACCGCGAGGCTATGGGCAGAGCCCCAATGGTGCCACCTTCCTTGCGGCCGGCGCAGATGCGCTCAAAGGCATGCAGGCGCTCCTGCAGTTCATCCAGATCCAGCTTATCGGAGAAGGCGCGCAGGCGCTCCGGGTTAAGTTTATACTTTGTTTGCAGAAATCCTTGTGGCTGGCAGTACAGAATAACGCCCACGTTCATAAACTCTTCGCGCTCCACACAAGGCACCACGCGAATGACGGCGTACTCAAATAAGTGCTTGTCTGGCATGTTGTGCGGCTTTAATGAAAATATCTGAATGGGCAACCCGGCTTTCCAGGAAGTTGGAATAAACGGCCCGGTGCTCGCTCACCGACTCAAAAGGCGTGTCGGGTGAGGCCAGCCAGGCATCAGGAATCAGGGAAACGATGGCGCGGATGCGCTCCGGTGTAAGTATGGCTTTAAAGGCTGCATCCACGCTTTCCAGTTCGGTAGCCTGGGGCAGCAGCACGTGGTCTTTTGCCTGCGCAAAAGGGCGCTTGGCCTGCTCTTCCCAGTTGTAGCCGGCATGGTGAAAGTATAAGGATGCGCCGTGGTCTATCAGCCAAAGCTCTTTGTGCCACATCAGCATGTTGGTATTGCGCGGCGTGCGGTCCACGTTGGTTATCAGGCAATCGAGCCATACTACCTGCGAGGCGAGCGTTGCATCCACGGTGGTTACCAGGGCATCGAACGTTATGGCCCCGGAGAGGTAATGCAGCGCCAGGTTCAAGCCTTCGCTGGCGCGCAGCAAGTCCTGTATTTCCTCGTCGGGCTCGGTGCGGCCAAAAGCCTCATCCAGGGTGGCAAATACCAGCTCCGGTACTCTGAAGCCAAGCACACGCGCCAGCTCCCCGGAAATCAGTTCGGCAATCAGGGCTTTTATACCCTGGCCGGCACCCCGGAACTTAAGCACGTACAGGAACTCGTCGTCGGCCTCTACCAGGGCAGGCAGCGAGCCGCCTTCGCGCAGCGGCGTAACGTAACGCGTTACGTCCACGGTTCTGAGCTCGGGTGGGTTATAGGTCATGTTTTGGTTGATTTATACTTTGGAAGATGCCTTTGAAACACCTTTTGCAGCCAATGGTTTCATACTTTTTTCTGCATGCACACGCTGTTCTCAACGCCGGCATACTGGCCATAGTTCGGAATTACGGTGTAGCCGCACTTACGGTACAGCGCAATGGCCTCCGGTTGCTTGGTGCCGGTCTCCAGGATGCACGAAGTATAACCGAGCGCTGCGGCCCACTGCTCTAACTCGGCAAGCACCAAAGAGGCAATGCCCTGTCCGCGCTGCTGCTCCAGTACAAACATGCGTTTTACCTCGGCGGTCATGTCGTCGTACGCCTTGATGGCGCCACAGCCAACGGGTTCGCCTTCACGGTAGGCTACCACCACATGCTTTATCTTGTCGAGCTTGTTGTATTGCGCGTAGAACGCGTGGTCTTCGCCGTCACGGATGCGCAGGTCCTGGTCGAGCAAGGCTACCAGCGGCCGGAAGTCAGGGTCATCAGAGCTTGTTCTGCGTAGTTTGATCATCAGGATAATGTGCCTTTATACTTTGCAGGAGCAAGTATAAGCAAGAATTGCGTGCCAGGGTAGCTTTGGCCGGTTTATACTTTCACGCGCTTCCAGGTACCTTGCTTAAATAGCCAGCCTGTAACAAGGGCATGAAACGAGTGGCAAAAAGCAATGGCAATGAAAACACCGGTAGCTCCCAGGCCAAAGTACATTGCCAGAAAGTATGCCAGCGGGATCTCGAGCAGCCACAGCACACCGATGTTAATGAAGGCCGGCGTGCGCGTATCGCCGGCGCCGTTAAAGGCCTGCACCATCACCATGCCCAACCCAAAGAAAATATACCCCAGCGTGATGATCTGTAAGGCCTGCGTGGCGATGTGTATGACCTCGGCATCGTTCGAGAAGAAATCGGAAACATACCTGCCAAACAGTATAAAGCTCAGCGTAGCCACGGCCATAAAGATCATGTTGTAGCGTGCCGTGAGCCATACGGCCAGCTCCGCGCGTTTCGCTTTTTTGGCGCCCAGGTTTTGCCCCACCAGCGTGGCAGCCGCCGAGGATAGTCCCCAGGCAGGCAACAGGGTAAAGATGATTACGCGAAACGCAATGGTGTAACCTGCCAGTGTGTTGCTGCCAAACTCGGCAATCAGGCGGGTCAAAAATATCCAGCTGGCCGAGTCGATGAGGTATTGGCCCACGCCACCCGCCGACAGCCGAAGAATATGCCACATCACCCCAACGCTAAGCACCAGGTTTTCGCGCGCTATTTTCAGCAGGTGCTTGCCATTGAACAAATGGTACAGTTGATAAACTACACCCAGGCTCCTGCCAATGGTGGTGGCCCAGGCGGCACCTGCCAATCCAAGACCTTCAAAATTACCCAAGCCAAAGATTAGGAGCGGGTCCAGAATGATGTTGGTGCCGTTGGCAATCCAGAGTGCGCGCATAGCTAGGTGCGGCTGCCCGGCTCCACGAAAAGCACCATTTACCAGGAAAAGCATAAGTATGGCAGCGTTGCCGGCAAAAATAACCTGTGTGTAGGTAACGCCCGTGCGCACAACCTCTGGCGTGGCGCCCATCAGAGTGAGCAAATCAGAGGCGAAATAAGTCGCAACGCCGCCCATAAGCAGGGCCAGCAGCAAGCCAGTTACCATCAGCTGAAATGTAATGCTGCCGGCCTCGGTGTAATTCTTCTCGCCCACGCGCCGCGACACCATGGCCGTGGCTGCAATGCTAATACCCATGCCTACCGCATAAACGATCATCAGCACCGATTCTGTTAGGCCAACAGTGGCCAGTGCGTTGGAGCCCAGCTTGCCCACAAAGAAAATATCCACGATGGCAAACAATGATTCCATCAGCATCTCCAGAATCATCGGGATGGCCAGCAGCACGATGCTCTGCTTAATGCCCAGCGTAGTATAATCCTGCTCTTTGCCTCTGATGGCCGCCGATACAAGCTGCAGGAAAGACTGATTTTTTGCCATGTGTGCTGCTGTGCTTTACTGTTTCAACCGGTACTCATCTACCAGGTGGGTGGTGAACCTATACGATACGCCCAACTCTAGCATCACGCCACTTGCCTCTTTCAGGTTAAGAAACAAAGGCCGCACAGCGCTGTGCAGGTTAAGGCTGTGGTTTACAATGGCGGGCTGTGTGTAGTAAAAAGAGGTTTTGTCTTTGCCGAGCTTGATGAGGTAATGCAGCACGAGGCCGGGGCTAAAGCCTTGGAGTTGCACCCAGTCTTCGTCGTGCGTGTCTTCTTTTGGCACAATGTTCTGGCCGGCATAGGTTAGCTCTAGCTGTGACTGTAGCTCGTTTCTTTCTTGTTGCTTAAGTATTTTGTTTATGCCTACGCCCAGCAGGAAGGTTGGCGGGGCGCTGGTCTGCTCTCTGGCGCTGTTGATGTGGTATGGCTTTTTAAGCTGATTTCCATAAATGCTCATTACCATGCCGCCGCCGTATCCCTTTGCGCCCGTGTACATAATATCCATCTTTATGCCGCCTCCCGGCGACAAGTATTCTGCTGGTTTGCCTGCAAATGCGTTTGCAGCGGCACCCATTAGTATATCCAGGCGCTTCCCCGACTTATGGATATACTCATAGTCTTCGTAAGCGTGCTGTATGAAAAACAGCGGGTGCAGCGAGGGTTGCACTAAGCGGGCCTGCGTATAGGTAGGCAACTCAAACTGCAGGAAGTAAAGAGCCTCCACCTTTTTGTTGCCTGCCATGCTCGGGTAAAACTCAGGCATAGTTGCTGCGGCCTGTCGCAGGCTGTCGCGGATGGCGCTGTCGCTTGTACCTTTGATGTCCTCAAGAGTAGCTGTGCCTGTAGTATTCACCAGAAAAAGCAACTCAACCGACTGGCCTTGCAACAGCTCCCGCTGTGCTGGCGAAAAATCGATCTTGTAAAAAGGTAGCACCGCTTTGCTAACGCCCCCGATTGGCCTTGGGTCGCTGGGCTCGTTGGTTTGGGCGAAAGCCTGGAGTGCAGCCAATACAAGCGCTGCAAATAGTGCAATAAGTTTACACATTGGGAGTGAAATATAACTTGGACTAGTAAACACGAAGTTACGGAACAATAGGCATTTGCAGGCACACAGGTAGCCAGCACTTTATACTTTCGCTTTACAAGCAGTGGAATCGGGCATAAAAAGCAAAAAGTAACAGCGCGGGCCATTACTTTTTGCCATGATTTTATACTTGCAACAAGCGCGGTGCGCTTCCAGGGATGGTTATTTCTCGAGCTGGATTTTCAGGTTGTCCAGGCCGGTCTGTAGGTCGTTGCCAATTGCTTCTTCCATATCCATAAAGGCGAGCATCAGGTTCATTGGGTAATCCATATGGCCGTTAAAGCCCCATTTTACCTTTGTTTCGCTGTCAGAAACCTGCTCAGTAACCATATAAGCCGGCTCGGTAGCTTCGAAAGGCTCATAAAAGCGAAGCTCAAAATCAATTCTGTCGCCGTCTACAATGTTCTTGATCTCCTGCTCGCCCTTACCTACTTCCTCGTTATCGCTCTCCCAGGCTGATACAAAACCTACGGTGCCATCGGTGCCAGAGTAAGTCTTTTTCATGTTCGGGTCACGGGTTGCCCAGGTGCTGTAGTTATCCTGATTCCTCAGGAGCTTCACATAGTTAAACACTTCTTGCTTCGGCTTGTTGATCACGATTTCGCGCTCCACGGCGTAATCCTGGTCCACGAAAAGGGCCACAAGCAAGGGCACAGCCACAAGTATGGCTACAACGATAAGGGTGGTCTTTAAAACTTTCATTTGGCTTTTAGTTGATTTTTCTAGAGCCAAAGTTAGTAAAACCATGGAGCTTGCAAAGAAGCACGTAGGCAGGTATAAGCCTGCTCTATAACTGACGTTTACACGTTGATCTTCAAATCTGGCCCGCACGTGCCGCAGCCGCATACTTTGGCCTCAAAATAAATTTTCCAGCTTTTACAGGTATACTTTCAGGCAGGGCAGAAAGCCCGGTGTATGCTAGCTTACCGCAATCTTGAGCACCACTTTGCGCACCACCTCGCCGGTTATCATGGCGGCGTGGGCATCGTCGGGGTAGAAGATGGTGAAAGAGCCTGCCGGTACATCGAACCAGTTCTGCGTTTTATCCGGAAAAAAAGCTGCGTCGCGCTCCTCGGTGTAAGGGTCGTTGGGTTGGCTGCACTGCGCCAGGTCTTTCCAGCCCATGTGGTCGGTGCCCGAAATTACGTACTGTATGTCGATGTACTTGCGGTGCACTTCCAGTTTGGCATTTTCCTTGGCTATGCCCTTGTCTTCAGAAATAATCGCGAAGAGCCTTTTACCTTCTATTTCGTGCACGCCTGTGGCAACGCTTGCTAAATCCGTTTCCTGCAAATAAGCAAAGGCCTGGACAAATAATGGGTGCATGCACGTATAACGCGTGGCATTACTGAGTTTATCGAGAACCATATTAAGTTAGAAGGTTTAAAAGTTAGAATATTAGCAAGGTGGCGAAAATGCGCCAATTCTATGTTGGCCTGCGTGTTGAATCTTATGTGTTTTTAAGCGAACAAAACAGGCCTGTATACTTGTTATAGATATTGCTAATTTTGCAGTAAATTAAAAGATAACAATTGATCTACCCAGAAAACTTTGAAATAAAAATTGGCTTTGCACAAGTGCGCGAGATGCTCTCAGAGCTTTGCCTGAGCCCGTTGGGCCGCCACTTTGTAAGCCGCATGCAATTCCTGAACCGCCACGACCTGCTGGAAAGGCTGTTGCAGCAAACCGAAGAATTTAAACAACTGCTGGAGTCGGATGCCGAAATTCCGCTGCAGCACTACTACGACCCTACCGCTTACCTGGACCGGGCCGCCCTGGAAGGTACTTTCCTGGATGTGGTGCAGTTCTTCGAGATCAAGATGTCGTTGCGCACCATCCGCGACTCGCTGCGCTTTATCTCGGAATCTGAGGAAGGCAAGTATGAGGCCCTGAAGGCACTGGGTGCCAACGTGGCCGTGGAGCGCTCGCTGCTGGCCGCCCTGGATAAGGTAGTGGACGATACTGGCGCCGTGCGCGACGATGCCACCCCGGAGTTGCAGCGCCTCAAACGCGACCTGATCGCGCAGCAGGCAGCCCTTCGTAAAACCATTTCCTCTATCCTCAGGCACGCCAAAAATGAGGGCTGGACACCTTCTGACGTAGAGCCAACCATACGCGGTGGCCGCCTGGTTATACCTGTTATCGCGGAGCATAAGCGCCGCATCAAAGGTTTGATCCACGATGAGTCGAACACGGGGCAGACGGTTTATATCGAGCCGGAGTCTATCTTTGAACTCAACAACGACATCAAGGACCTGGAGAACGCCTATCACCGCGAGCTGATCCGGATTTTGGTTGGGCTTACCAATACCCTGCGCCATCACATACCAGAACTGCGCAAGGCGTACCAGTACCTCGGCCTGCTCGATTTTATCCGGGCAAAGGCTGTGTTTGCGCGCCGCGTGGAGTCTACCAAGCCCACGCTGCACAAGTATCCGCTGATTAACTGGAAGCAGGCATTTCACCCGCTTTTATACTTGGCGCACAAGCAGGCAGGCAAGCCCGTAGTGCCGATGGATCTGGAGCTTAACCGCGATCAGCGCCTGCTCCTTATCTCGGGGCCAAACGCCGGTGGTAAATCCGTGAGCCTGAAAACAGTGGGGCTGGTGCAGTACATGCTGCAATGCGGCCTTTTAATTCCGGCGGCAGATAACTCGGAGGCGGGTGTTTTCCATGATATCTTTATTGATATCGGGGATGAGCAGTCCATCGAGAACGACCTGAGTACCTATAGCTCGCACCTGACTAACATGAAAAAGTTTGTGACGGTGGCCGACAAGCGCAGCCTGGTACTGATAGATGAGTTTGGTACAGGTACTGAGCCGGTGCTGGGTGGCGCCATAGCTGAGGCCGTGCTGCAAAACCTGAACGAGAGCAGCGTGTACGGTGTGATTACCACGCACTATACCAACCTGAAAAACTATGCCGAGCGCACACCGGGCATCGTGAACGGTGCCATGCGTTACGACCACAAGCATTTGCAGCCGCTGTACCAGTTGGAGATTGGTAAGCCGGGCTCATCGTTCGCCATCGAGATTGCCCAGAAAATCGGTTTGCCCAAGCACATCATCGACAGGGCCAGCAAGCTGGTAGGTAAGGACAAGATCCGCTACGACCGCCTGCTGGAAGAGCTGGAAACCGAAAAGCAGGAGCTGGAAAAGAAGGTGCGCGAAGCCAGCAAACTGGAACAAAAGCTTACCAAATCTGTGAAGGAGTATGGCGACCTGCGCAACTTCCTGGAGGAAAGCAAGCAGGACGTGATGCGCGAAGCCAAGGGTAAAGCCAAGCTGCTCTTGAAGGATGCGAATCAGAAAATTGAAGCTACCATCCAACAGATCAAGCAGAGCCAGGCCGAGAAAGAGAAAACCAAAGAGGCCCGCCGCGACCTGGAAACCTTTGCCCAGGAAGTGCGCAAAGACGAGCCGCGCCCTGCCCACAAGCGCATCGCCAACGGAAGCGTAAAGCCCGGCGATAATGTGGCGCTGATTGGACAGGACTCCGTAGGGCAGGTGGTAAGTATAAAAGGCAAAACGGCAGAAGTACTTTTCGGAGGCCTGAAAACCATCGTGAAGGTAGATAACCTGGAGCGCATTGAGGGCCAGGTGTCGCAGAAGCCGAAGAAGTCTAAGATGGAGAATGCTGGCGGCTTTAGCCGTGGCATGAACATGACCCAGCGCATGTCTGATTTCACGAGCACACTGGATATTCGGGGAGAGTATGCCGAAGACGCGCTAACCAAGGTGATGAACTTTACCGATGAGGCGCTGATGCTGGGCATCCCGGAGATCAAGATCATACATGGCCGCGGAAACGGCGTGCTGCGGCAGGTAGTCCGCGATTACCTGTACTCGGTGCGCGAGGTAGCCAGCGTAGGCAACGAAGCCGAAGAGCGCGGCGGCGATGGCGCTACGTTAGCCGTGCTGAAGTAAGTATTTATACTATAACAGAAAAGGCTCCTGCAAAGGAGCCTTTTCTGTTTTCTGGGGTTGTGCACTTCAAGATGGTTTATCTCTTAAACCTATACTCTATCCCTGACTGCTGGTAAAAGAATTCATCTTCATCAAGCTTTGATATTACCACCTCATATTTATTGGTAGTGCCTTTTTCAAAAATAACTATCCTTTCGTTATTGCCATATTCCCAAGTGCCTTCCACTACAACTCTTCCGTCATAAGTGTCAGTATAAGTCCCATCTCTTTCAAACTTGGAAGTATACCTGCCAAAATCTAAGCCCGTTTCTTCCTCAAACTCATTGGTTATGTTCTCACCGTCTATATAAATAGCACTTCCCGTCCAAGTGCCTGCGGTAATAAGCGACATATTAGGAGACACGTCATCTTTTTCATCCTTATCGCAGCTTGTAAGCGTGATGACGAAAAAGCAAAGCAGTAGCAGAGGTAAGAATCTAAGTTTGTTCATAGAAAATGTATTTTTTTAAAAATTTAGACCTGCTAATATATAAATATATCGGTTAGTGTGTAACCTTTGATTGTAAACTTATTCATGAAAAGGTATAAGGTTTTGTAATAGAGCAGGTTAAAAATGTGCGAACGCTCTTAATTTTATTGCCCATAAGAATTATAGTTGATACAAGACTGACAATAAGTTTTTAATTGCTAAAATATTTAGTATTTAAATATAGCTTTTGCTAATATTATTCGTAAACTAGCAGCATGGAAGCAAAAGTTATACTTATGAAGCCTTACCCGGATGTGGTGCAACTGCAGCATGCTTCGGAACAACGGCTGTTATTATTTGCCTCGGCGGTACGTGCGGGCTTCCCGAGCCCGGCAACAGATTACCACGCCGACCCGATAGACCTCAACGCATACCTCACCCAAAACCCAACCTCCACATTTCTGGCCCGCGTAGAAGGCGACTCCATGATTGGCGCGCACATAGAGCCCGGCGACTTGGTGGTGATAGACCGCTCCGTGAAGGCGAGCAGCGGCCGCATTGTGCTGGCCTTTGTGGCTGGCGAGTTTACCATCAAGCGCCTGATGCTGAAACCGGACGGTGCCTACCTGGAGCCCGAAAACCCAAAGTATGAAAGTATAAAAGTAAACGACCCGGACATGGGCCTGATTTGGGGTGTGGTAGTGGGTGTTGTGAAGAAAGTATAAATGCCGATGAAAACCACACGATTTGCCCTGGTAGACTGCAACAGCTTTTATGTGTCGTGTGAGCGCGTGTTCCGGCCCGAGCTGAATGGCAGGCCCGTGGTAGTGCTCAGCAATAACGATGGCTGCGTAATTGCCCGGTCTGATGAGGCCAAGGCGCTGGGCATTAAAATGGGTACGCCATACTTTCAGGTAAAAGACCTGGTGCGGAAGGAAGGCGTGGAAGTGTTCAGCTCTAACTACGAACTCTACGGCGACATGTCGCGGCGCGTGGCCAACACCCTGGCGCAGTTCACCCCCAACTTGGAGATCTACTCTATAGACGAGTGCTTCCTGGACCTGAGCCACCTGCGCGAGGACGAAGTGGAGGCATACGGCGTGCAGATACGGAAAACCGTTCGGCAATGGACAGGGATACCCGTATCGGTGGGCGTGGCCTGCACCAAAACGTTGGCAAAAGTAGCGAACAAGCTGGCAAAAAAATGGCCGGGCTCGGAGGGTGTGCTGGTGTTGCAGCACGAAGCGGAAACGGAGCAGGCACTCCGGAAAACAGGCATTGGCGATGTATGGGGCATTGGACGGCAGCATGCCAAAAGGCTACAGGAACTGGATGTGCATACCGCCTGGGACATGCGCCAGCTGCCGGAGGGCTGGGTTAAAAAGAACATGGCCGTCACCGGCCTGCGCACCTTGCTGGAGCTGCGCGGTAAGCCCTGCCAGGAGTTGGAACTGGAGCCGCCCACCAAGAAAAATATCTGCACCTCGCGCTCTTTCGGCAAGCCTTTATCAGAGTTGAAAGATATAGAAGAAGCCCTCTCGACACACACCGTGCGTTGCGCCACTAAACTGCGCCGGCAAAACAGCTGCGCGGCCAGCCTCACCGTGTTCCTGATGACCAACCGCTTCTCAACCACGGAGCCAGCATACTATAACAGCCGCAGCATGCCCTTGCCACGCGCTACGCACAACGAGCTAGACCTGCTGCGCCACGCCTTGCATCTGCTCCGGCAAATGTACCGGCCCGGCAAGCGCTACGTAAAGGTCGGCATCATACTTAACGACCTGGTGCCGGTTGCCGAGGTGCAGCTGGATTTGTTTGAGCGCGTAAATCCGGCCAAAGAAAACCAACTAATGCACACCCTGGATGCACTGCGGCAGCGCTTCGGGCACCATACGGTAAAGTATGCAGTACAGGGAGAAAAAGATGCCGTCTGGATGCTGCGCGAGGAACACACATCGGCCTGCTATACTACCTCCATGGATGGCCTGCTTCGGGTAACCCGCTAAGCTTTTGCATGAGCAAGAACGGGAAGTATAGCAGGTTTTTAGCGAGTATCAGCAAAAGTATAAGTATGAAAAATCCCCAGCTGCCGGCAACTTGTGCGGTGGCTGGGGATGCGTTTGAGTATAAGGTTATACTTAGTGCCGGAGCATGAGGCGTTGCGTCGAGCGCAGTTCATCAGAAATGATGTAGACAAAGTATAAGCCCTGCGGCAGGTGCTCCAGGTTTACCTCCAGCGCGTCTTTCCATTTCGGCAGCTTGATGCTATACATAGCAGTGCCCGAGGTGTTAAGCACCGACAGTTGCACGTTGTGCAGCGGCTGTTTCACGGTAAGGGTTATCTTGCTGTCCAGCGACGGGTTGGGGTAGAAGCTTACGGGCGCGTTCTGGTCATCTGAAACAGGTTGCAGTTCTACGTACAGCGAATCGGAAACCGCAGAGGCGCAGCCCGCAGTATTTTTTACACGCACTTGGTAATACCCGGATTCTTTTACCGTAATGCGCTGCGTAGTGGCGTGTAGTGCCAGGCCATCCTTTAGCCATTCGTAGCTTGCCTCGGTTATACTTGCAGTGAGGGTGGAGTCACTGAAAGTGATTGTTGGCCGAGCAGGCACCGGATACACCGTTACCTTTACGCTATTGCTTACGCTCTGGCAACTGCCAGACGTTACCACTCTTCTAAACCACGTGGTTTGCTGAAGCGGACCAGGGTTGAAAATAATTGTATTAGCGCCTGGCACAGGCATAAACTGCAGGCCATCGGTGCTTGTCTGCCATTGATAGTTATAGATGCCTTCTCCCCCTGTAGGAAGTCCGCTGGTTAAAGGGGCAGGCAGCTGCCCCAGGCATAGGCTCTGGTTTTCCGCGATGAAGTTGTTTGAAATGGCAGGCGTAACATCAGCGGTGAAAGCTGTGCGTGCACTGGCGCAGCCAGAAGTCGTGTTAGTGGCTGCCACATAATAAGTAGTGGCGCCTAGCAGGGGAGGGGTGTTAAAGGTAGCGCCTGTGGCAAGCGGGGTGCTGCTGGTATTGCTGCTGTACCAGGTATAAGTCAGGTGCTGCTGCGGGTTGCTTATCTGTAAAAAAGCAGACTCGCCGGCGCAAACCTTGTTGCCAAGCACTGCCGGGGCAGCAATCGGCTGCTGCACATTTACCTCTAAAACCGCAGTAGCCCCGGGGCCACACTGGTTTGCTGCAGCAACGGAAACGCTTCCAGTACTGCCCACGCGCACAAGTATGCTGGCAGTACCCTGCCCAGAAAGAATAACCCAACCTGCCGGCACAGACCAAGTATAGCTATTGGCCTCGCTTACAAGGTTTATACTATAGGCAACTTCCTGGCCTGCCGCACAGAAACTAGTGGGGCCGCTAACAACGCTCATTGCAGGAATAGTGGCTTCCACAATGTCAACGGTATTGGAGGTAACAGCACTGCAATCCGAGCCCGTTACTACCACTTTATACTTGCCGGCAGCGCTTACCTGTAGGCTGGCCGAGGTACCTAGCACCGTTGCTTCGCCTTCTTTATACCATTTCCAATCTGTGGCTGCAAAAGAGGCCGTTGCGGTAATTGCTGTGGTGCCGCCTGCGCATAAGCTAGTATGAGCCGCTGTGGCTGTTACCTGGCAAGTTTGCGCGAGCAGGTTTAAAGCGGATAGAATAAAGGCGAAGAGCAGCAAGATGCACTTGTGTAACGTTTGCTTCATAGAAGGTACATGTTAAATATCAGGCCACTAAATTGGATAAAAAATCTGAAAGCTGGTATAGTGGGTAAGTAAGAAAATATAGGATTAAAAGTGTCAAATGCGAGAGCTATAAAACCAGAAAAGTATAAAAAGCAAAAGTCCGCTCCCTGGCCAGAGAGCGGACTTTTTAGAAGTGTAACCGTTGGGGTTAGGCTTTCTTTTTGGCTGCCGGTTTTTTAGCCGCCGCCTTTTTAGTGGTACTAGCCTTTGCCTTTGTCGTTTTTTTCTTTTCGGCGGCAGGCTTGTCGGCATCTGCCTTTTTCTTGAAACCACCGCGGCCTTTCTTCTCCGGTGTGGCATCAGCCAGGGCAATGCATTCTTCCAGCGTCAGCTCGCTTGGCTCCTTGTCTTTCGGAATCTTCACGTTCTTTTTGCCAGCCACAATGTATGGGCCATAGCGCCCGTTCAGCACCTGGATGTCCGGGTTTTCTGGGAATGTTTTGATCAGCTTCTCAGCATCGGCTTTGCGTTTGGCCTGTATCAACTCAATAGCTTCCTCTGCCGTCACCTTCATTGGGTCCAGTGTTTTAGGCAGCGAGAAGAACTTGCTGTCGTGGCGGATGTATGGGCCAAACCTGCCGATGGCGGCAGTCATGTCCTTGTCCTCGAAGGTGCCCACAATGCGTGGCAGCTTAAACAGCTCCAGGGCATCTTCCAGCGCAAGGCTTTCTATAAACTGGCCTTTGCGAAGGCTAGCATACACTGGCTTTTCGCCGGTTTCCTCGTTTTCCTCGCCCAGCTGCACGTAAGGGCCGTAGCGGCCAAGCTTGGCAAGTATGGTTTTGCCGGTAACCGGGTCTGTGCCCAGTTCGCGCGCACCCGACACATCAGCCCTGGATATACTTTCGCTGGACTCGATGCGCTCATGGAATTTCTTATAGAACTGGTCTAGCATGTTTTCCCATTCTTTCTGGCCGTGGGCGATCTCGTCAAACTCAGCCTCTACACGGGCAGTAAACGAGTAATCGATCACGTTAGGGAAATGCTCTACTAAGAAGTCATTCACTACCATGGCCGTATCTGTCGGGAAAAGCTTTGCTTTCTCGGCACCTGTAATCTCGGTTTTAGTTTGGGTAGTAATATCACTGCCTTTCAGGGTAAGCACTTGGTAGTTGCGTTCTTTCCCTTCGCGGGTATCTTTCTCCACGTAACCTCGCTTTTGGATGGTAGAGATGGTAGGCGCATAGGTAGACGGACGACCGATACCCATTTCTTCCAGTTTCTTTACAAGGCTGGCTTCTGTATAACGGGCGGCAGGGCGGCTATAACGCTGCGTGGCCAGCATCTGGCGCAGGTCTATGGCTTGGCCAATGGTTAATGGCGGCAACATGCCTTTTACATCTTCGTCGGCCTCATCATCGTCCTTAGACTCGATGTACACTTTCAGGAAGCCTTCAAATTTTATGACCTCGCCGGTTGCCTGTAGTTTCTGGTCTGGTTGGGTGGAGATACCGATCGTAACGGTTGTCTTCTCTATTTCAGCGTCGGCCATCTGCGAGGCAATCGCCCGTTTCCAGATCAGTTCGTAAAGGCGCTGCTCGTTGCGGTCGGAGCTGGCCACCATCTGCGAGAAATCAGTAGGCCGAATGGCCTCGTGCGCTTCCTGTGCAGAGGCTGACTTTGTTTTGAAGCGGCGTGTTTTCACGAAGTTCTCCCCAAATGAGCGTTGAATCTCGCGTGTGGCGCCCTGCACAGCCTCATCCGAAAGGTTCAAGGAGTCGGTACGCATGTAGGAGATCTTACCAGATTCGTACAAGCGCTGCGCGATGGTCATGGTCTGGGCCACCGAGAAGTATAGCTTACGGCTAGCTTCCTGCTGCAGGGTAGAGGTTGTAAATGGAGGCGCCGGGCTGCGTTTCAGCGGTTTTTTCTCCAGGTTCTCGATTTTATAATCTGCTCCAACGCACTGCTGCAGAAACGCATGTGCCTCTTCTTCAGTTTTAAACTTTTGTGGCAATTCCGCTTCCAGGGTACGGCCCTGCACATCAAAAGAAGCCGTGATCCGGAATGATGCCTCAGCCTTGAAACGCTCGATCTCGCGCTCGCGCTCCACTACCAAACGCACAGCCACAGACTGCACGCGGCCAGCCGAAAGCCCGGTTTTAATTTTTTTCCAGAGCACTGGAGATAATTCAAAACCCACCAGGCGGTCCAGAATACGGCGTGCCTGCTGTGCATTTACCAAATCCATATCAATGCCCCGTGGGGAATTGATGGCGTTAAGTATGGCGTTTTTGGTGATTTCCCGGAAAACAATGCGGCGTGTCTTGGAGTCGTTCAGGTTCAGGGCCTCTGTCAGGTGCCACGAAATGGCTTCTCCCTCGCGGTCATCATCCGATGCAAGCCACACAACCTCAGCCTCTTTGGCAAGCTTGCGCAGCTGCGAAACCACTTCGCGCTTATCGCTCGACACCACATACGTTGGCTTAAAGCCATGCGCAATGTCAATGGCGTTATTGTCTTTAGGCAAGTCGCGCACATGGCCGAAGCTAGACTTCACAACAAAGTCTTTCCCTAAATATCCCTCAATAGTTTTTGCCTTTGCAGGCGACTCTACTATGACTAAGTTTTTTATCATCCTTTATATTTACAAGGCGAATCAGGCCAAAATTTGCCCAAAGTTCAAATTTTTTTTTCAACAATTACAACCCCATCCGTATAACATAGGTTTAATACCATATAAAAATACTGTCGTTACCCGGCAGATTAGTCCTATAACTATACGGTCAGTTTAAGACTTTATGCAAAGAATTGTACTCCTCTGCCGCCACGCCGAGACCCATGACCCTTATGCGCTGCAACCCGACTTTGAGCGGGAACTGACGCCAGCAGGCCAGCAACAAGCCCGCAGCACTGGTAAATGGATGCGCGAAAAATTTTTGAAGCTGGACGCGTTGTTGGCCAGCCCTGCCGTGCGCGCCAACGCTACAGCCCGTATAATTGCCAGCCGTTTATACTTCGACGAGGCAAAAATCTCTTACAACCCTGACCTCTATAACGCCCGCGAAACACAGCTGATAAAAAGCCTTGGCGAGTTACCCCGTGAGGTAAAGCAGGTGCTTCTGGTGGCGCACAATCCAGGCATTACCCGCCTTGCCCGTGAATTAACGCAGCAGCACCATCTCGGTTACCTAGACCCAGGCAAGGCAGTAGCTATTGTGCTTAACCTTGAGAGCTGGCAGGATATCCATATCACCACGGGCGTGCTGCTTACCCACAATCTGGAGCCTACGCACTAGTAGCCCTAGCGCAAGTATAATTTTCAGCTTATATATAATTTCCATAGCTTAGAGCCAGGGTAGAGCCTTCATCTGCCGCAGTGCTTAATTAATACGAACGTATGAAGACGAATGTAGTGGCCGTAATAAACCAAAAGGGCGGCACTGGTAAAACAACTACAACCATAAACCTTGGCAGCGCCTTAAGTAAGCTGGGCAAAAAAGTGCTGCTGCTGGACCTGGACCCACAAAGCAACCTGTCTTATTCGCTGGCAGTAAGTACTGCTAAGGCTACCATGGCAGATGTGTTCCAGGGTGAAAAAACTATAAATGATATCCTGGTAGAAAAAGATGGCCTCTGGATAGCGCCCGGCTCCAACGACCTGGTCGATATCGAGATATCGCTTGTAACACAGCCAAACCGCGAGGAATTCCTCAAAAACATACTTTCGCAGGTTAAGGGCTTTGATTTTGTGCTGATCGATTGCCCACCCTCCTTGTCGGTGCTAACTCTGAACGCCCTCACTGCTGCGCAGGAGGTGCTGATACCCCTACAGATGGAGGTGCTTACGCTGCAGGGTTTGGATCAGATTATGACTACCGTGAAAAGAGTCCAAAAAGCCTTTAATCCAAAACTTAAAATAAAAGGTATCGTAGTGGTGATGTTTGACATGCGTCGCAAACTTAGTCAGGAAGTTCTGGAATACCTGCAGGGGAGTGTGGAGGAGAAAATTTTCCGGAGCCAGATACGTATGAACGTGAAGCTGGCGGAGGCGCCGTCGTTTGGCAAAAGCGTGTTGGATTATGATGCAACATCAAATGGCGCGAAAGATTATCGCGCACTGGCTGAAGAGTATCTGGCATTAGTGCCTTAACTGGTGCCAAGCTTATTTTATACTTGAATCTATTTTGATTAAATTGCCCTTGTTTAAACCTGTTGATAGTCCTGAAGCCGAGCGCGTACTGCGGGGCCGCCTGGCGTAAGGTTTAGAAACACCCTTTTCCAACCAATGAAACTATGGCCTTAGGTAAAAATATGAAGTTGAGCAAAGACAAGCTCATCAGTGACGTAGAAGCCAAAGAAGAGAAGAAGAGCACTGCTCCGACCGCGAAAGCCGAGAAAACAGGTGCTACAAAGGCTGTAGCTGAAAAGCCTGCCCAAGTGCCCCCCGTAACGGCAGAAGCCAGTGTCCCTGCCAATAAACCAGCGGCAGCACCCACTAACCCCGCAGATAGCCCGGCTGCATCTAAGAAACTTAGGCAAGGGAAATTGCCAAGCAGCCCCGATTATATAAACGAGCAACTCAATAAAGTACTTTACGCACTCGATGCCTTCAAGAAAGGGGACGTTTCGGTAAGACTCACCAAGCAGAACGACGACATCTTTGCGGACATCGCCGAGGCCTACAACTCCATGGTGGAGATGATCGGCGGCGTGGGAGGCGAGGTGTCGCGCATCTCCAAAGTAGCCGGGGTAGAGGGTAACCTGAAAGCCCGCGCCTCCGCAGAGAGCGCTTCCGGTTTCTGGAAGGACATGATAAACAACATCAACGGCCTTGTAGACTCTATCGCGGTACCGGTATTGGAGGTGGGCAAGGTACTTAAGAATATCTCGCGCGGTAACCTGGACGAAACCTTCCAGATTCCGGTGTCTGGTGACTTTAAAGTAATGGCCGAGACCATTAACCGGACCATCGATAACCTGAACCTGTTTGCCGGTGAGGTGACCCGCGTGGCCCTGGAAGTGGGAACCGAGGGTAAACTGGGCGGCCAGGCATCTGTGCCGAACGTGGCCGGTATCTGGAAAGACCTGACCGACAACGTGAACACCATGGCCAGCAACCTGACCAGCCAGATGCGCGACATCGCCAACGTGGCAACCGCCGTGGCCAAAGGCGACCTGACCCAGAAAGTATCTGTGGATGTGCGTGGTGAGTTTGCCCAGCTTAAGGACAACGTTAACCAGATGGTGGACTCGCTCAACATCTTCGCTGACGAGGTAACCCGCGTGGCCCGCGAGGTAGGCACTGAGGGTAAGCTAGGTGGCCAGGCAAGAGTGCCTAACGTTGGCGGTGTATGGAAAGACCTGACCGACAACGTGAACACCATGGCCAGCAACCTGACCAGCCAGGTGCGCGACATCGCCAACGTGGCAACCGCCGTAGCCAAAGGCGACCTGACCCAGAAAGTAACGGTTAACGTGAAGGGCGAGATTGCGGACCTGAAGGATATCATTAACCAGATGGTGGACTCGCTTAATGTTTTTGCCGGAGAGGTAACCCGCGTTGCCCGTGAGGTAGGTACCGAGGGTAAACTGGGCGCGCAGGCAGATGTGCCACGCGTAGAGGGTACCTGGAAGGAGCTCACCGACAACGTGAACACGATGGCCAGCAACCTGACCAGCCAAATGCGCGACATTGCCAACGTGGCAACCGCCGTGGCAAAAGGTGACTTAAGCCAAAAAATTACGGTGGATGTGAAGGGCGAGATAGCCCAATTGAAAGACATCCTGAACGAAATGGTGGACCGCCTGAATGTATTCGGTGCGGAAGTAACGCGTGTGGCCCGCGAAGTGGGTACTGAGGGTATACTTGGTGGCCAGGCCAATGTGCCGAACGTGGCCGGTATCTGGAAGGAGCTGACCGACAACGTGAACTACATGGCCAGCAACCTGACCAGCCAGGTGCGCGACATCGCCAACGTGGCAACCGCCGTGGCCAAAGGCGATCTGAGCCAGAAAGTAACAGTAAACGTGAAAGGCGAGATAGCCGAGCTGAAAGTGAACATCAACCAGATGGTGGACTCGCTCAATATCTTCGCTGATGAGGTAACCCGTGTTGCCCGCGAGGTGGGCACCGAGGGTAAGCTGGGCGGCCAGGCAACAGTGCCGAATGTTGGGGGAGTATGGAAAGAGCTGACCGACAACGTGAACACCATGGCCAGCAACCTGACCAGCCAGGTGCGCGACATCGCCAACGTGGCAACCGCCGTGGCAAAAGGCGATCTGGCCCAGAAAGTGTCCGTGGATGTGAAGGGAGAACTTGGCGAACTGAAGGATATCATCAACCAGATGGTGGACTCGCTCAATATCTTCGCCGGGGAGGTAACCCGCGTGGCGCTGGAAGTGGGTACCGAAGGACGCCTGGGCGGCCAGGCCAATGTGCCAAATGTGGCCGGTGTGTGGAAAGACCTGACCGATAACGTGAACACCATGGGTAGCAACCTGACAACACAGGTACGTGGTATTGCAAAAGTGGCTACTGGCGTTGCCAAAGGCGACCTGACGCAGAAAATCACGGTTGAGGCGCGCGGCGAAATAGCAGAACTAAAAGAGAACATCAACTTCATGGTGGATTCTCTGAATATATTTGGAGACGAGGTAACCCGCGTGGCCCGTGAGGTGGGCACCGAGGGTAAACTGGGCGGCCAGGCCAACGTGCCAAACGTAGGCGGTACATGGAAAGACCTGACTGACAATGTAAACTCCATGGCGAGCAACCTGACCTCTCAGGTAAGGGATATTGCGAAAGTAGCAACCGCCGTTGCCAAAGGCGACCTAACCCAGAAAGTATCGGTAGAGGCGCGTGGCGAGATCCTGGACCTGAAGGAGAACCTGAACCAAATGGTTGATTCCCTGAACGTGTTTGCAGACGAGGTAACCCGCGTGGCCCGCGAGGTGGGCACCGAGGGTAAGCTGGGCGGCCAGGCCAACGTACCGAAAGTTAGAGGTACCTGGAAGGAGCTCACCGACAACGTGAACACCATGGCCAGCAACCTGACACTGCAGGTACGTGACATCGCCAAAGTATCTACGGCTGTAGCGAAAGGTGATCTGACCCAGAAAGTATCCGTGGATGTGAAGGGTGAGATGGCCGAATTGAAGGAGAACATCAACCGCATGGTGGACTCGCTCAACATCTTTGCCGGGGAGGTAACCCGCGTGGCACTGGAAGTGGGCACCGAAGGTCGCCTAGGCGGCCAGGCTAACGTACCAAACGTGGCCGGTGTGTGGAAAGACCTGACTGATAATGTAAACACTATGGCCAGCAACCTGACAACACAGGTGCGCGGCATAGTTAAAGTAGTAACCGCAGTATCGAAAGGTGACCTGACGCAGAAACTGACCCTGGATGCAAAAGGCGAAGTAGCAGAGCTTGCCGATACGATCAATAACATGGTGGTTGACCTTAACCGCCTTGCCGGTGAGGTTAGCCGTGTGGCCAGAGTGGCGGGTGTGGAAGGTAAGCTAACAGAGCGCGCGGCCCTGCAAGGTGTAGGCGGCAGCTGGAAAGAACTGGTAGATACACTGAACGACTTACTTGAGTCGATTGTAACGCCAGTACTAGAAGTATCCAGAGTGGTGCGTGCTATCTCGGAAGGTGATTTAACACAGAAAGTGGAAGCGCAAACCGCCGGGGATATCCTGGACATGGCCAATGCGCTTAACCTTGCCGTTGATAACCTGAATGCATTACTCGGCGAGATTAACGATTCATCTTTAGTAGTAGGCACTTCTTCCGAAGAAATGGCTGAAAAAGGCTTAGAGATGAATAAAGTTACCCTTGATGTGGCATTGGCTATGCAACAAATGGCGGAGGGTGCGCAGAACCAGGCGCTTAAAACAGACCAAGCCTTTAAGCTGATTGAGGAGATCATGAAGGCGACCAAGGAAACTGCAAACAGAGCCGAGGTGGTGAACAAATCTGCGAAAGTAGGTGAGGAAACATCCCAGCTGGGTCTAAAAACAGTAGCAGAAGTGGTGAAAAACATGGAGGAAATTTCCAGCTCCGCCGCCCAGACTGCCAGAACCATTGAAGTGCTAAGCACACGTTCGCAGGAGATATCCAAATCCCTGGGCGTGATAACTGATATTGCCGCCCAAACGAACCTGCTTGCCCTGAACGCTGCCATAGAGGCGGCCCGGGCCGGCGATGCAGGACGCGGTTTTGCGGTGGTAGCCGAGGAGATTCGCAAACTGGCAGAGGGCTCACGCAAATCGGCCAGCGAAATTGCAACGCTGGTTGATGACGTGAAAAAAGATACTGCCTCAGCCGCTACGGCCATTTCTACCATGGAAGGCCGCGTAATGAAGGGTAAGAATGCTACCTTCGAGGCATCGGGTGCTTTTAAAAACATTGCCTCTTCTAGTGGTGAAACACTACGTACGGCCCAGGATATCTTAACAGCCACAGAAGTACAGAAGGCATCTATCGGCGACGTAGTGAAGTATGTGGAAGAAGTAGTAGCCATTGCAGAGCAAACAGCTTCGGGCACGCAGCAGGTGGCAAGCACGGCAAAGCAGCTTTCGGGTTCCATGCAAGAGCTTACCTCATCGTCTCAAAACTTGAACGATATCGCCGCAGACCTGCAAGTAAGTATCTCGGCATTTAAGCTGATTGATGGAAACTTGGTATTCAACAATAAAAAAAAGTTAATGAGCTCCGTGCCCCTGAATCAGCGAGGGGAAAGAAACCAGACAGGTAATACACGTTTGGCCACACGGTCTTCAGCAACAAACAACGGGACCATTAAAAGGGGAGGCGGCACTGTATAAGTATGGCTAGGGACAAATCAATTACAAATCCTGGTGCAACGGCAGAGCCTAAGGCAGCAGAAGGCCAAACTCAAGGAGCTAAGAAGGGAGAGGCAGATGTTGCGCAACCGGAAGCCGAAATGGTGCATCTGATCGTATTTAAATTAGGTACGGAAGAGTATGCAATTAAAATTGACCAGGTAAAAGAAGTAACGACTACACCTAGCGTTACACGTATGCCCCGGACCCCGGATTTCGTGAAAGGCGTGGCAAATATACGAGGTGATATTATTGCGATCATCGATATGGAGAAGCGGTTCCAAATCAGGCCAGCTGAACTTATAGATGGTTTAATTTCGAACCAAAGTTACACTCTGGTTATCGAGGCGAAGGACTATAGTATAGGTGTAGAAGTAAAGGAAGTGCCACAGTCTTTAAACTTACCTGTTACTAAAATAGACAAAGCCCCTTCGTTTCTGCAGGATGTAAGTGTAAGCGAGAATTTTATAGAAGGCCTCGCTAAAATTAATAACCGTTTGATCATTGTGCTGGACATGCACAAAATCTTGACGCAGGACGAAATAAACCAGCTGTCGAAATCATAAACTCAGAAACTATACTTTGTAAAGTATGAAAAGAATACTAATCGTAGATGATTCCTTCTATATGCGTACCATGCTGAAAAACATGCTTTCAGATGCCGGGTACGAAATTGTAGGAGAGGCACCTAATGGGCAAACGGCTCTGGAACTGGCAAAAGAAACAAAGCCTGACCTCATTACGCTCGACGTGATTTTGCCAGACAACACTGGCCTTGATGTGCTCAAAGGCATCCGGGCCGAGCAGCCTGACCAAAAAGTGATTATAGTAAGCGCTGTAGGGCAGGAGGTAATTGTAAACGAAGCTATGGAGTATGGCGCCAAGTCTTATATCGTGAAGCCATTCTCTGAGGAGAAGGTGCTGGAGGTTGTGAGCAAGGTCCTGTCAGAGTAGGCAAAGCTATCGCTTCAGGTTGCGTTAAGCAAAGGTATAACTGGGTAAATCCGTGTAAGGAGAGAGGGGGAAATTGCAAGTTATTATTGCAGACAGGTCGAGGTATGTACGGCTGATACTGGAAGATATTATCGGCTCAGAGTCAGATTTGCATGTAAATGGACTAGCTGGTACCACTACCGAGCTGCTAGAGCTAGTTTTGGTAAGTAAGCCAAATTTGTTAGTGCTGGATTATGATCTCCCTGGAAACAACTGTTCGCAGGCACTCAAGCGCATTGCTGCAGAAATGCCCATACCTGTTTTGCTATTAGTACAGCCAGAGCAGCTTAACCTAGATTTTGTGCGTGAAGTGGTTGCGCTGGGTGTATACAGCATACTCTGTAAGCCTGGGCAAGGGCCTTATGCCAATTATAGAAGTATAGCTTCGGGTATACTTGGCAAGGTCCGTGGGATGCAAGCAGCAGCACAGCACACCACGCAACATAGGCTTCAGCTATTGCAGCACGAATTTGTGTTCCGTTTAGAAGCAGCTTGCCCACTCAAGCCTAAAACTGTAATTGTAATCGGAGGCTCTACCGGAGGCACACAGGCTGTTGAAGGTATTTTGCAGAAGCTAAGCCCAGACTTGCAGGCAGTGATACTTGTAGCGCTGCATCTACCGCAAAGTTTTACGAAAGCATTTGTTAAACGCCTGCAGCAGCTCACACTGCTTGAGGTAGTGGAAGGCTATAAGGGGGCGGCGTTAAAGCAAGGTACTATAATAGTCGCTCCCGGCAACAGGAATATGATTGTGGAGCCCGTCATGGGCAACGCATCAAACCTTAAGATTGGTTTTACTGAGGAAGTCACAAAGCTTTACGATCAACCTTCTATAGACCTATTAATGCATTCCGTTGCCAACAGCGCTGTGCAGCATATAATAGGGGTTATACTTACGGGCTTAGGGGAAGACGGTACACTCGGTGCACTATCCATAAAAAACCGGGGAGGGTTCATGATTGCACAGGATAAGGAAACGTCGAGCGTGTTCGGCATGGCTCGGTCAGCCATACAGCGAGGCTATATAAATAAGGTGCTGCCGCTGCAGCAAATACCACTGTTTCTGAACAAGCTAGTATCAGAACAACAGGTCAGTGCAACTGGCGAGGATTATGAAATCGAGAGAACAGGAGTATAAAGAAATATTTATTGCCGAGGCCCTAGAGTATTTTGATGCGCTCAACAGGCATATCAGCACGCTGGAGAAACAACCGGAGGACGAACAGACCCTGGCCGAAATTTTCCGTTTGCTCCATAACCTGAAAGCCAACTCTAAAGCCATTGGCTACCTGCAGATCTCGGATATATCGCATAAGCTGGAAACTGCCTTTAGCCTTATCCGCAGTAAAGAGTTAGTTTTTAGCGATGAAGTTGTGACAGTGCTGTTCGATGGCATCGATATGCTGGGAGAGCTTATCCATAACGTGGATAACCCCAAGTTTAGCGAGCCCGACCCCATTCTGTTGCGCAACCTAGACATCATTGTAGAGAACCTTTCGGAGAGCACGATTGAACTGGCGAAAGTACAGAAGTACAACACGTCTAAAAACCTGTCGCTCTCAGAGCTTGTCTACATCCAGATTAAAAAGCTGGACCACATGATGAACCTGGTAGGAGAGCTGATGATAGACCGCGACCGGATCATCTCTATTAGCAGAGAGTTAGGAAACGATGACTTGAAATCGGTAAGCTCGCACCTGTACCGCATCACAGAGGACTTGCAGTACAGCGTGATGGATGCCAGGCTGGTAAATATTGGCTCTCTGTTTAATAAGTTTCCACGCATTGTGCGTGATATTGCAGCAGCCGAGAATAAGGAAGTGAACTTGTCACTATCAGGGCAGGATATCCAGATTGACCGGAATATCCTGCAGATTATAACAGACTCTTTGCTGCATCTGGTACGAAATGCCATCACACATGGCATAGAAAAACCTGAAGAGCGGGAGAAGAAAGGAAAGAAGGCAGCCGGAGAGCTACGCCTGAGCGCACAAAGCGATCGCGATAACGTGTTAATCACGCTGCAGGACGACGGCAGGGGCATTGACATGAAAACGGTTATGAAGAAAGCCGTAGAACGCCAACTGGTTGCAGCTGAGGTAGCGAAAGATTTGGCTGACAATGAAGTACTTTCTTTCATATTCGAGCCGGGTTTTTCCACGGCTAAAGAAATAACGGAGTTCTCCGGTCGCGGTGTAGGATTGGATGTTGTTAAGAATGCGATCGATTCTATAGGCGGCAGGATTACAGTGGACTCTGAGAAGGGCAAAGGCACTACATTTATACTTCAGCTGCCAACATCCATTGCGGTGAAAGGCGCCTTGCTCTTTGAGGTTGATAACATTTATTACGCTATACCCTTGATCCACACAGACCAAGTGGTAGCCTTAGATAGAGATGAATTACATGAGGTGGGAGATGTAATCGTCGCTAATCTGAAAGGTGAGACCATTACGGTAGTATACCTTAATGAGCTTCTCAATGCCCCGGAGGCAAACATGAACCTCGGTGACAAAACACGGCTGAACGGACAGGTACAGAATATTATTATTGTATCTTACAACAACAGGAAGCTCGGGTTAATTGTAGATAAACTGTACAGACAGCAGGACATAGTGGTGAAACCGCTAAGCAAACCGCTGCAGCAGATTGATATTTATGGTGGCGTTACCCTGTTAGGTACTGGTAGGGTATGCTTGGTACTGGATGTGCCGGCCATTACGCGCTACTTTATAAACATGAGGCAGGGGCGAGGCGATGGAAAAGAGTAATCTAAACGCGACAAAAATGATGATTGAACCTCACATAACAGAGTTAGAGAGAGATATTATCAAGGAGATCTTAAATATTGGCTTAGCAAGGGCGGCAGATTCATTTGCGGCTATCGCTAAAGATAAGGTATTGTTAAAGGTGCCGGATATACAGCTGATTGAAGTAAAAGAGCTCCTGAACCTAGTGGCAAAGTATGAGGACACGCATGTCATTATACAATCTGATATCAAGGGCGATTTTAACGGCGCCACGCTAATGCTTTTCTCAGATGGGCACATCGTACGCTTATCCGAAGTATGCCTGGGTATGCTGGAGGTGCAGGAAGGCGAGCTTTCGGTTATGCAGGAGTCTTTGCTGCTGGAGATCAGCAATATAATTACCGGGGCATTGGTAACACAATTGGCAAACATACTTAAAGCTTATATTTACGGATCGCCGCCAAAAGCTCCCAAAAGCCATATAGCCGATTCTCTTAAAGACATACTGGTACAGCATCCGCTTTTTCAGCCGTTGGTCTTTACCGTTATTACCCGCTTTACACACAACTCCAAGAGCGTAGAGTTACCATTGCTACTCTTCTTCGACTCGAAGACATTTCTTAAAATCCTTGAAATCATCCGAACTTTCGACCTCGGTAAAAATAACCTGCTGGAAACTGACTGAGCGGAAACTAAGTACGGGTATGATATTCTAATTCAATAAAACTGCCTGCTTGCAGCACCAGAAGTATAACGTTATAACCAAGCGCTCAACTTAGCCCATGCCTGAACCCAAACACAAACTGAGCCGATATGAGCTTACCGGTTATATTCTGATTATAGCGGGAGCTGTGGTGTTGGTATGGGGCACCGTTAAGTTTGAACTGATAAAAGAGCTGTACCTTGACCCCGCTAACCGCGAAGGCGTGCTTGGGCAATTTGGCGAGTTTATCGGTGGCATAGTCGGTTCCTTATGGGCGCTGGCGGGCGTGTTTTTGTTTTTCGCCACATTAACTTATCAGAAGCGGGAGTTCGAACTGCAGCGCTTCGAACTGCATAAGACCCAGAAAATATTTCAGCAGCAAAATTTCTCCACGCTCTACATCAGCTTCATCCAAAAGCACAACGACATCATAGACGGCCTCACAGCCTATGATATTAACGAGAGCACCTGGAGCGGCTCCAATTTCTTTGTCTTCTTTCAGGAAAAGGTATTGACTTCTTTTGTGCAAAAAGTACGCAGCCTGGAGCCTCAGGACAAAACACAGCCATACTTGCTGCATCTCTTTCAGGATTATTTTACATACCACTTCACATTTTACCAAAACTCCCTGAACCCATACCTCAAAAACCTGAGCGTGCTGTTCAAACTTATTCAGAAGTACAGAACCGAGGCCCAGGACCAGGGAGAGTATTATAGTTTTATAACTAAGGCAAACTTCACACAGTCAGAGCTTTTCCTGATTTATCACATTGCACAGTTCAATTTGCTCAAAGAGTTTAACACTATAAACAATGTTTTCGATGTGTTTGAGGACATGGAAGAAGCATATAAAGTGGAGAGCATTGTGGCCCAGGAACTGCCGCGCTCCTAAGCCTGGGCATACCTATAGGCAGATTTCAGTAACAAAAGCTATAAATATTTAACACATTGGTGCACAATGCAGTATACCTTTGTGCTGCTGTTTTACTTTTGATAATAGCGGTATATTTTGTTTTTTTGCTCTCTTATTAATTTTTTAACCTTCTATACCCATTGATGAACGCTTTAGGTAGACACATTTTAGTTGAGTTTTACGATTGCTCTCCTGAGCTGATGAACGACGTAGTTCATATCGAGAACAGCATGGTAGCCGCTGCCGAAACGGCCGGAGCCACTGTTATCAACAGCACGTTTCACCATTTCTCGCCATACGGTGTTTCCGGTGTGGTGGTGATCCAGGAAAGCCATTTGGCTATTCATACTTGGCCAGAGTACGGTTACGCAGCCGTGGACCTTTTTACGTGCGGCGACTCCGTTGATCCGTGGGTATCTTACAACTATTTAAAAGAAGCTTTCCAGTCGGGCCACGGCTCCTCTATGGAATTACGCCGCGGCCAGCTTAGTCTGCTGAAGCGTAACGATTTCAACCTGGAGTCACTGCGCGATGTTTCGGCTAAGCCACAGGAAGAGATTGGCACCATTACCCGTGATGTATGGTTCACCGAGCGCGACGAGAACATCGCTCTTTCGCTGAAGCACTCTGGTAACCAGCTTTATAAAAAAGACTCGCCTTATCAGCGTGTGGAGGTGTTCGAAACACTGGCGTACGGCAACATGCTGACGCTGGATGGCATGGTGATGTGCACGCAGAAAGATGAGTATGTATACCACGAGATGATCACGCACGTGCCAATGTTCAGCCACACCAAAGCCAAGCGCGCGCTGGTAATTGGCGGCGGCGATGGCGGTACCGTACGCGAGTTGCTTCGCCATGAGCAACTGGAAGAGGTAACGCTGGTTGAGATCGACGAACTGGTGATTGAGGCCTGCAAGCTGCACCTGCCGGAAACTGCGGTAGCCTTTGATAACCCACGTCTGAACCTGCTGGTTGAGGACGGTATTAAATATATTAACGAGTGCGAGGATGGCCGTTACGACCTGATCATTGTGGACTCTGCGGATCCGGTTGGCCCAGGCGAAGGGTTGTTCACGGCTGAGTTCTACAGCCAGGTACACCGCTGCCTGACCCCTGATGGCGTAATGATCACGCAGTCTGAGTCGCCGCGCTTTAACAGTGCCGTGTTTGTAGAGATCTACGAGACCTACAAGCAGATCTTCGGGCAGGATAAGGTACATTGCTATCTGGCAGCCATCCCTACTTACCCAACCGGTACCTGGAGCTTCTCCTACTCATCTAAAGGCAACTCAACGCCGCTTACATTCGATCGTGAGGCAGCAGCCAGATTCTCGAAAGAGCAAGGCCTGAAATACTATAACGAGGACATTCACATGGCTGCCTTTGCATTGCCAAACTTCGTGAAGGAGTTGCTGAACAACGGGTCGCAGGAAGCCATTGACGCATACTCAGCAGAGCCAACCAATGAATAGCAAAGAACAAAAAATCCAAGACTTCGATCCCAACGGGGTAGGAGATATAAGCGGTGGTCTTTTCGGTTTGCCATTTACCGTGGAGGAATCTGAAGTGGTGGTTATCCCGATGCCTTGGGAAGTGACTGTTTCGTACAGCGCCGGCACAGCGCAGGGGCCTCAGGCCATTAAAGATGCCTCCCCACAGCTCGATTTGTTTGAGCCAGGTATAAAAGATGCCTGGAAACTGGGTGTAGCCATGGAGGAAATCTCTGAGGAATGGGCCGCCACAAGCAATGCCCTGCGTGACAAAGCGGAGGCTTACATCAGCTGGTTGGAAGCCGGAAGCCCTGAAATTGGCAAGGCTGAGTTTGAGAAGCTGCCTGCTGAGGTAACTGCCAAAGGCAAAGAACTGCTGGAGTGGTTGAAACAAAAAGCATTGACCTACCTGGAGCAAGGCAAACTGGTTGGCGTGCTTGGCGGCGACCACAGCACACCGCTTGGCCTGATGCATGCCCTTGCCGAAAAGCATGAGGAGTATGGTATCCTGCAGATTGACGCGCATGCTGACTTACGAGATGCTTACGAGGGCTTTGAGTATTCGCATGCTTCCATCATGTTTAATGCCCTTAAGTTGCCGCAGGTAAAAAAGCTGGTGCAGGTTGGTATCCGTGACCTTTGCCAGGCCGAGACAGAATTGGCTGAGCAGTCTAATGGCCGCGTAACCATTTTTTACGATGCCACCCTGAAGGAGAACATGTATGCCGGCGATAGCTGGAAAAAGGAGTGCAAAAAGATCATTGCTCAGCTTCCTCAGAAAGTATACATCAGCTTCGATATTGACGGGCTTGATCCGAAGCTTTGCCCTGCTACTGGAACCCCGGTGCCAGGCGGCTTGGAGTTTGAGCAAGCCAATTACCTGATCAAGCAGTTGGTGAAGTCTGGCCGTGAGATCATTGGTTTTGACCTTTGCGAAGTAGCGCCAGGCGATAGTGAGTGGAACGGCAATGTGGGAGCCCGCGTGCTGATGAAACTGGTTAACTGGATGGCCGTTTCCCAGAAAAAACTCGAAGCGCAGTTTTAACACGCTGAGATCTATGGCCGAAAAAGGCTAGTTTATACTTAAAAAACCTCACAGGCACATTGCCTATGAGGTTTTTTATTACAATTCTTTAAAAGCCAACCATCTTTGATAGCCCTCTGCCGTACACTGCTTAATGTAATAAAGCAATTCAACTATATTTGTCTAAAACTATAAACTATGGGATTTATTGTTAAGATTTTATTAACGGGCGTAGCAGCCATGCTTGCCGCATATATTTTACCCGGAGTCGCCATTGATGGCTTCCTGACCGCCATCATACTGGCATTGGTTTTAGCGGTGCTCAATGCCATTGTCCGGCCAATACTTATCTTTTTAACTATTCCGGTTACCGTGCTTACCCTTGGCCTATTTTTGCTTGTTATAAACGCGCTAATGATACTAATGGCCGATGCTTTAGTAGCCGGCTTCGATGTCTCAGGTTTCTTTGCCGCACTGCTTTTTAGCCTTGTACTATCCATTATCGTAGCCATACTAGATATGATCTTCTAAGCTGCTTCCTTTAAAGTAACAGAAAGAGGCCGCACTATAAATTAAGTGCGGCCTCTTTCTGTTTAATCCACGTATGAAAAATTATTTCGATTTCATCCAGTTTTCGCAAGCCTCCACACATTCTTTACAGATGTCAGCGCAATGCTGGCAATGATCCATGTCATGCTTACGGCATTCTTCCTCGCATAATCTACAGATCTCGATGCACTCGCGCATAACATGCTTGGCATGCGGAGAGTTACGCGCCACAAACTGAGCTGTTAGAAGGCAGATATCCGCGCAGTCGCGGTCAATCATGATGCAACGCACCATTTTCTTTACATCGTCCTCCTGCAGGCACATAGTGGCACAAGTCTCACAGGCAGTCATGCATTTAATCAGAACATGCTCCAGGTTATTCGTAATCTCAGATTTCATAGCTTATAGGTATTTAAGTTTCTAAATTTTTATATGCTATAGGTACGAGGTCAGTTAATCAGGGTTATTATTTGGCCGGCAATACAAAGTATAGCATTCGTATTTGAGAGGCTTATTGGGTATCTTTGAAGAATAGTTTGATGAAGCAGGTGCGGGAAAGCCGCAGTGGGAGATATTACGTATGGCAACGATCAGGGAGGCGAGGGAAGCCTTAAAATTATACTTTGGGTATGAGCAGTTTAGGCCCATGCAGGAGCAGATTATTGAAGGTGTGCTGCAGGGGAAAGATGTAGTGGTGCTGATGCCCACAGGCGGTGGTAAATCTGTTTGCTATCAAGTGCCTGCCGTGGTGCAGCCTGGCATTTGTGTGGTAGTGTCTCCGCTGATAGCCCTGATGAAAGACCAGGTGGAAGCTTTGCTGGCCAACGGCATTCCGGCTGCCTACATCAACAGTTCGCAGACTGCCGAGCAGCAGTACCAGATCGAGAACCAGTGTCTTGAAGGCCAACTTAAGCTGCTTTACGTTTCTCCTGAGAAGCTCCTTTCGTCTGGCTTCTTGGCTTTCTTGCGGCGCGTTAACGTGTCATTGTTTGCTGTGGATGAGGCGCACTGTATTTCCTCATGGGGGCACGATTTCAGGCCGGAGTATACCCAGCTAAAAGCCCTGAAGCAGCAGTTCCCAAGTATACCGGTTATCGCGCTAACTGCCACCGCCGACAAACTCACACAGAAAGACATTCAAGAACAGCTATACCTGCGCAACCCGCAAGTATACGTTGCCTCCTTCGACAGGCCAAACATCAACCTGATGGTAAAGCCGGGCCGCGACAGATTCAATAAAATCACCGATTTCCTGGCGCGGCGTCATAACCAACCAGGCATTATCTATTGCTTGAGCCGAAAGGCAACAGAATCTTTGGCGGATAAGCTTAAAAGAAGCGGGTTTAACGCCACGTTTTACCATGCGGGCATGTCGCCTAACCAGCGCGCAAAAGCACAGGAGGCTTTCCTGAATGATGATGTACTCATTGTGTGTGCAACCATTGCCTTTGGTATGGGCATCGATAAATCTAATGTGCGCTGGGTGATCCATTATAACCTGCCCAAGAACGTGGAAGGCTATTACCAGGAGATTGGCCGTGCCGGGCGTGATGGCGCAAGTTCGGATGCATTGCTGTTTTACAGCTATGCCGATGTGATGAACATGCGCTCCATGCTGCAGGATAACCAGAATGAGGCTCAAACTGAACTGCAATTGGTTAAACTGGAGCGGATGCAGCAGTTTGCCGAGGCAGCCGCATGCCGGCGCCGCATATTGCTGCAGTATTTCGGAGAAACGATGACGAAAGACTGTGGCAACTGTGACATTTGCCGTAACCCGCCAACACGCTTTGATGGTACCGTTATAGCTCAGAAAGCGCTTTCTGCCATTGCGCGTACCCAAGAACGGTCTAACATGAGTCTGCTTGTAGATGTGCTGCGTGGCGCACGCAACGCCCAAGTGCTGCAGGCTGGTTTTGATAAGGTGAAGACCTATGGCGTAGGCCGCGAGGTTAGCACTCTAGACTGGAACCGCTACCTGCACCAGATGCTTAACGAAGGGCTGATTGAGATGGCTTATGACCAAGGGTATACTTTAAAGCTGACGGAGCAGAGCAAGCAAGTGCTTTTTGAAGGCCGCAAGGTGCAACTTGTTAAATTTGAGGAAGTAAAACAGGAAGAAGCAGCTGTTAAATCACGGCCTAAAAGAGAGCTTATTAAAGATGCACTGTTCGAAAAACTTCGTACGCTCCGTAAGAGTCTGGCCGATGAGTATGGCGTGCCTCCCTATGTGATCTTTACAGATACAACACTGCAGGAAATGGCCGCCGAAAGGCCTACTAACAAAATCGCGATGCTGGCCATTTCAGGGGTGGGGGCACAAAAATACGAGCGTTACGGCGATGCCTTCATCACTGCGATCATTGATTTTATTAATGAAGAACAAAATAAGGGTAACAAGATTAAAGGCGCGACACATTTAGCCACCTTTGAGCTCTTAAAGAAGGGTTATAGTGTAGAGCTTGTGGCAAAAGAGCGCAATCTGAACCCTGTAACCGTATTCTCGCACCTGGCGACGCTTTATGAGCAGGGCTATGCCGTGGATTTATCTCGGTATGTGAGCAAAAGCGAGTACAGCGTTATTGCAAAACAAATCAGCAAGCAGGGTGCTGATGCAAAACTAAAGGATCTTTATGAGGCCTTGGGAGAGAAATATGAGTACTATAAGATCAGGCTATCGATCTCTATATACAAGAAAGAAAATAGTTGGTAATACAAACCTAAAAAGAAATGGCTGACAGGAATACCGGCAGCCATTTCTTTCTCTAACTATACTTCTCAACCTATTAATTCAGAGATGCGATTGGGTCTGGTGTATTATCTTTATCACCGGTAATGGTGCCCTGGCTCAGTACTTCACCTCGAAGCAAAAGGATGCCGGCCACATGTGGGGCTGCCATAGACGTGCCATAGTGTCCGCCACCAATTGTACCCTTAATTGTTGTAGCGGTTACATTCACGCCTGGTGCAGCAAAGTCAACTCCTGCACCATAATTAGAAGACGCCCACATCTTATTATAGCTGTCCATCGCTGATATAGTGTAAACCCCCTCTGCGTTTACGCGTGCAGGAGAGGTGCCTGAGCAGTCTACAGAGCTATTGCCTGCAGCTACTGCAAATAGAATGCCTTTAGCAGCGGCAGTTTTAACAGCGTTGTCGAGGGTAGATGAAATGCCGCTGCCTAAACTCATGTTAACTACATCGCCGGGCGCGGCGTTATTGATTACATGATTAACAGCAGCGATCGCTCTTGAAACGGTGCCAGCACCGGCGTTGTCGAAAACACGCAGTGCCACCAGAGTTGCATTCGAAGCCACACCAATCATACCTGTCCCGTTGTTCTTAGCACCTATTATACCAGCCACTGTAGTCCCATGACCATAGCCATCCTCGATAGACGCGTTGCCATATATGAATGAGGTGCTGCGTGCCAAATCAATATTTAGATCGGGATGGTCTGTATCAATGCCAGAATCAATTACCCATGCCGTTTTGCCAGTACCATCGCCATATCCAACACGCTCTATATTCCAGGGAATAGTCTCGCCTTGGAGTGCGGTGATTGGAGTATATGGTAAGGATGGTATAGTGGCTGGCGTTGGATTGGGGTTAAGTGGAGTTGGTTCATTGCCAACTGGCTGCGGGATACCGGTATTCTTCTTGCCATTATTGGTATCGCTTTTACCTTGAGGGCTGGCTATTGTGTTTACATTTTCAGTTACTACAGGGTTGAGTGTAACTATACGGTCCTGCTCGATTGAAGCAACATCAGGGTTTTTACGGAGCCCGGCAACTTGTGCGGGTGTTAAACGGGCAGCAAAGCCGTTAACTACACCGTTATATTCAACTTCAATATCTTTTGCCGAGATGCCATTTGCCTGAAGCGCCTGTGTACGCATAGTAGCAAAGGCAATTCTGCTATTACTGAAGCTTTGCCCAGAAGAACTCAGATCTGCGGATGAGTTATTGTTAAAAACTACGATATATTGCCCCTCAATGGTCTGGCCATCCAGTGACGAAGCAATAGCTTGCGGCTCATTGAACTGCTGTTCCATAAGTTCCTCTTTCTGGCAACTAGTAAAAGTGACCGCTGCTGTGAGTACTATAAAAGACACTGTTTGTTTTACTGCTCGTAACGTAGCCATTAGGTTATAAAATTTATAAGGGGGATAAATTTTTTAGGTTAAAGCGCAACTTTTATATCTAGCCTACGTAACCGGGCGTTTGTTTAAAAGGTTCACTTTAATTTGCTTCAATTAAAAGCTATTGAGTAATGGGCACAAAAATGTGCAAAAACACGCTGCAAGCTTTATTCTGAGCACTTAATTAAAGCTTTTTTGATGCAGATTCTGGTGTAATTGCACTATGGATTTCAGAATTCTATTCTAAGGAGATGTAGTTGTTTTGCATATATCTTTTCTGGTTTTAAGTTGTTGGCATAAAAGTGTGCGTTTAAAAGCAGAAAAGCAATTTTGTATTAGGTATTGTGCTAGTGTAATATTGTACTAAATAAAGAATATTGAAAAATATACTAAAATTTAAATTCTATATATGTAATAATGCAATATAACATTTAGGTGGTTGTAAAATATTTGCTAATTAAATTAGTATAATAACTAAAATTGTATTAGTTTTACAGAAGAGGACCTTATCGGGTAGCATTGAGATCTAAAAACAGGCAATTATGCAGTTGGTTACATCTAACATCAGACACTTACGCAAGCATGCCGGTTATACCCAGGCACAGCTTGCTGAAAAACTAGATATTAAACGCTCATTGGTGGGGGCGTATGAAGAGGGAAGGGCAGAGCCTAAACTGAGCACACTTGTAAATGTAGCCAAACTGTTTCAAGTGTCCTTAGACGACCTGATAACCCGTGACCTGCAGCATGCGGCACCTTATGGTAATGCTGGCGGGACTGACAGGGCAGCAGGTGGAAACCTGCGTGTGTTGGCTATCACTGTAGACCAAGATGAAAGGGAGAACATTGAGCTGGTGCCTTACAAAGCCAGTGCAGGTTACCTTAATGGGTATGCAGATGCTGAGTTTATAGAAGAGCTACCACGCTTTAAACTTCCTATGCTAGGTAACTCCGGTACTTTCCGTGCCTTTGAAATCAGCGGTGATTCTATGTTGCCTATCGCTTCAGGCACTGTTATCGTAGGTCGCTTTGTGGAGGACTGGAGTCAGGTTAAAGACGGTACCCCTTGCATTGTTGTAAGCCAGAAAGAAGGCGTTGTGTTCAAGCGTATCTTCAATAAAACGGAAGGCAGCTCTACCTTGCGCCTTCATTCCGACAACCCGGTGTACTCACCGTATGAGGTGCACCTACAGGATGTAGTGGAGATCTGGGAAGCAAAATCATACATTAGCTCTACATTCCCAATCGCGGATCTTTCTCTTGATAAGCTTTCGAGCATCGTGCTTGATTTGCAGAAGGAGATGCAAAAGCTCAAGAAAGTAGATTAATTTGTCTGACAGGCTACTTTAGGCCAGCAGCTTTTACAAAGGTAAAGCTGCTGGCCTTTTTTTGTGACTCAGCTGTTCTAAAGGTAGCTTTTCTTAACAAGAAGTTACTGACTGCGTAAAGTCTTACGAGTATAGGCTAATCAGTCTCATCTCAGTTTCATATCGAACCTCTGTAAGACTTAACTATGATAAAACTCATTACAGCTAATGAACGGCATAAGGCCACTATCGGGGACTGGTTGCAATCGCATTACCTTTTCTCCTTTGCAGATTATTTTGACCCTGCCAATGTGCAGTTCGGGCCGTTGCGTGTATTCAACCACGATTTGATAAAGGCGCATAACGGTTTCCCCACGCATCCGCACGCCGAAATGGAGGTAATAACTGTTGTACTGGATGGAGCGCTAGTGCATAAGGATAGCCTCGGGAACGAGGTGGCCTTGCAAGCCGGAGACGTACAGCGCATTACAGCAGGTACTGGCATTAGTCACTCCGAAACAAATGATAGCGATGCATCGGCGGAAATTCTTCAGCTGTGGTTTTCACCAAACAAGCAGGGGTTAGCGCCATCGTATGAGCACATGACCCTGGACTTTCTAGACTCAAAGGATAAGCTGGTGCCTTTGATTACTGGCCAAAAAGTATTGGAAAACGTTCCTTTCCTCAACTCTAATTCTACTGTATACTATGGACAAGTTTCGCAGGGGCAGAGTATAAAATTCAAGACGTTTAAGCTTCGCAAGTCATTAATATATGTATTGGATGGCAGCATGCTTATTAATAACATCGAAGTAGATAAGCATGACCAGGTACGCCTTGAAGAACAGGATGCCATTTCGCTGCATGGGGCAGCGGCTGCCACATTTATCTTGGTTGATGTTCCTGCCTCTGAGTCTAATTATTGATAAATCCTTGATATTAAATAAGAAAGGCTGCCCGTGTTAACGCGGGCGGCCTTTCTTGTGCTTGAATCATACTTTACTCAGTCTTAAGTGATAGTACCGGATTTGTTAGTGCAGCCTGTATAGCTTTTGTACTCATGGTTAAGAGCGCAATCAACAAAGTGGCTACACCCGAAAGTATGAAAGGCCAGTAGCCAATAGTTACACGATAACTAAAGTCTTCCAGCCAGTTCGAGATAATATAGTAAGCAATGGGAGTTGCAAGTACAAAGGCTATTAGTACAAGCTTAATGAACTCTTTAGAGAATAAGATAGCAATGCTAAACACAGAAGCTCCCAGTACCTTCCGGATACCAACCTCCTTGGTACGTTGCGCGGCCATAAAGGCAACTAAACCATACAAGCCCAGGCAGCCTATAAAGATAGCGATAAACGAGAATATCTTGAAAAGCTTGTTCTGACGCGCCTCGTCCCGGTAAAAGTTAGCGATAGTCTCATCCAGAAACTCATAACTGAACACATCGTCTGGGTAAGCCATTTGCCATACTTTCTCTAAGTGTTGCAGCGCCTCCTGTTTGCGGCTCATGTCAATTTTGGCAGACAAGAACATATAGGCTTTCGGGTTGACCACCATAATGGTAGGGTCTATGGGCAAATGAAGCGGATTTTGGTGAAAGTCCTCTACAACACCAATTATGGGCGCCTTAAAGTTTTTATTGCCAATAGTAATCGTCCTGCCCAAGGCATCTGCGGCAGTAGGGATGCCTAGTTTACGGCGCATGGTCTCGTTTATGATAAATGCGGCTGAGTCGGTGTTTGTATACGAACGGCCTGCTGCCAACTTGATGTCGAACAGTTCCAGGTAGTTCTCATCGGCATGTTTCATGTTTGCCTGAAAGGTAGCGTCTTCACTGGAGTTGTCGAACTTGAAATTAGAGCCCCAGGTGATATTAGAGGAGGGAGGCGCCCCGGCAAAACTTACATTTATGATAGCCGGGTTTTGGAGCATGACATCTCGCAAAGGCTGTATTTTCTTGCCAGCCTGGTTAGGCAGTTGCACCGTAACCACGGCATTCTTATCAAAACCTAATTCCTTACTCTTAAAGTATTCCATCTGATCGTTTACCAGGATCGTGCAGATAATCAAAATCTGGCAAATGGTAAACTGCAGCACCACCAACGCCTGTCTCAGTGAAAAGCCTGCCACTTGCTGTGTCGTGATTCGGCTTTTAAGCGCTGTTAATGGCTCAAAGCGTGCAAGTATAATTGCTGGATATAAACCCGCCAGCAATGTTACAAACAACACTTCCGATACCAGGAAGAGCAGTAGCGCCGGGTTTTTCAAAATCAGGAACTCTATTTGCAGTTCGAGCAAATCGTTTAAGTAGGGCAAGCTCAGCTCAACAAGGATAATGGACAGAAACGTTGCGAACAGCGTGATCAGGAACGTCTCGGCCATGAGTTGTACCATTAGCTGCTTCTTGCTACTACCCAGAACTTTTCTTACCCCCACTTCTTTAGCCCTTTTCACGGCTTGAGCCGTTGCCAGGTTTATAAAGTTGATGCACGCCACTAGCACCAGAAAGAACCCGATAAACATCATTGACCAGATCATCTCTTTAGAGATCGTTCTGTTCCCAAAATTCCCATAGTCTACGTTGTAATGCAGGTTGCTGAGAGGTTGCAGCATGAAGGTCTCTTTTACCAGCTTATCATCCGGTTTATTTCTGTTGTAGAAGTCGGAAAGCTCAGCCGCTTTGGCCTCAGCAGATGCACCTTCTGGCAAAACCACAAACAACTGGTGGTTGCTAGACAGAACATTATAAGTCGAGAGATCTAGATCCGTATAGTTCTTAAACGAACTGTAGGAAATGAGCATAATAAACGGAAAGTCTGTATTAGAGGGAAAGTCCGGAATAATGGCTCCTACTTTCAGGGTTAACAAGTTGTTATACTTAAATACTTTGCCCACAGCGGAGCCCCCCGGGAAGTATTTATCAGCCAGGCTTTGTGTTAGTACAACAGTGTTCGGTTTTGCCAGGCTTTGGCGTGCAGCTGAGCCGCCCGTATCGAAATCAAAAATATCGAAGAACTCAGGCTCTGCAAAAACAATAGACCCTGTCTCCAGAAAGTTCTTTTTGGTGCCGCTTATGTCCCCGCCTATTGTTATCTGAGCATCAGACTCTGCTGAAACGTGTGTAATTGCCTCAAAGCCGAGCAGGCCGTTGGCGCGAAGCAACGCTGGCAACGGATACCTTGTGCCAGGGTTTTTATCTAAACCATCGCCAAAATTCATGTGCGTATTTACACGGTAAATGCGGTCGGCTTTGCTATGGAATCTGTCGTAGCTTAATTCATGAGTTATAACCAAAAACAGTAGAATGCTACACGTAATACCAAGGGCAAGACCGGCAATGTTGAGGATGCTGTAGCTCTTGTTGCGCCTCAGTGAGCGGAAGGCAGTCAGGAAGTATAGTTTAAGCATAACGTTACAGGCGATTAAGGTAAAGGCACAGAGGCGAAGAAGTTGCCTGTGCTAACAGGTACTGGCTTTGGGTAGTGCTGATTTTTTTCATGGTTTTATACTCTCGTGGTTAGTAAAGTGTGCAGTATCTGCTTTACACTTTTCAAGCGATGTGCCAAACCAGGAAAAGTGTGTTTAACAGCAGTGGTTAGTGTCTTACCCTTATATGCCTGTCCAGTCCCGGACACTTTTTGTCCAGCACCGGACAGCTGCTTATTTTAAAAATCACCTGAATTCGATTAAATTAGAAAATCAAGCTTTGGCATTGTATTTCTATACAGTAGCCTGAATTTCTACGAACCAAAACTATGGAAGAACCAAACCTGGGGCGCATCCTGGTCATCGACGATAACGAAGATATACTCTTCTCTGCCAAAATGCTGCTTCGTAAGTATGCCCGTGAGGTAGTGATGGAGAAGAACCCCAAGAAAATCCCATACCTGATGAACAATGAGGAATTTGACCTTGTACTTCTGGATATGAACTTCAGCCATGATATTACAAGTGGGCAGGAGGGCTTTTATTGGCTAAAGGAAATTTTAGACTATGATCCTTCGGCAGTTGTGGTCATGATTACGGCATACGGTGATGTAGAGATGGCTGTAAAAGCCCTAAAGGATGGGGCAACGGATTTTGTGTTAAAGCCATGGCAAAACGAGAAACTGCTCGCCACCTTGTCTGCAGCTGCAAAGCTCAGAAACTCATACCAAGAGGTTAGCCGTTTACGTGAAGCCAACCGCACCTTAAGCTCACAGCTCAACCCTGACAAAAGTATAATTGAAGGTGAAAGCAAAACCATGCGGCACCTTTTTAATATTATCAATAAGGTGGCAAAGACTGATGCCGATGTTCTGCTGCTCGGCGAAAATGGCACCGGCAAGGAAGTAATAGCGCGCTCTATACATGAGCGGTCTTTGCGGGCAGAGAAAATCTTTGTGACAGTGGACATGGGTGCTTTGACAGAGTCTCTTTTTGAAAGTGAGCTGTTCGGCCATAAGAAGGGCGCGTTTACGGATGCCCGCGAAGACAGGATCGGAAGGATAGAGGCTGCCGATGGCGGTACATTGTTTCTGGATGAAATCGGCAACCTTTCACCGGCCATGCAGGCTAAATTACTCACTGTGTTACAGCGCCGGGAGGTCATTAGGGTGGGTACGAACAAGCCCATCCCTGTAAATGTACGGCTGATTTGCGCAACGAATATGCCCCTGAAAGAAATGGTTACCAAGGGTGAGTTCCGGCAGGATTTACTTTATCGGATAAATACAGTAGAGCTGCAACTCCCCCCACTTCGTGACCGACTGGAGGATTTGCCACTATTCGCGACTCATTTTCTGAAGGTGTATGCCAACAAGTATAAACAACCACTGAAGCGGCTCAGTAAAGATGCTTTAGCTAAGCTGACGAAATACAGCTGGCCCGGAAATGTGCGTGAGCTGCAGCATGCGCTGGAGCGTGCATCTATCATGAGCGACCATCGGGAACTGCAGCCTGGAGATTTTTTCTTTTTGAAAGATGAGCTGGTTGTCGCTAACACGCTGGAAAAACCGCAGAGCCTTGATCTGGATGAGCTGGAAAGGGAAGCTGTACAACAGGCGTTACAAAAGCATGACGGCAACATATCCAAGGCGGCAAAAGAGCTTGGCCTATCGCGCGGGGCGCTTTACCGAAGGTTAGAAAAGTATGGGCTTTAAGCATTATAAATTGCAGGTTCTGCTCCGCATACTGCTGCTTTGCGCGAGTGTTTTTATACTTGCAAGGCTTGAGTTCGGCATAGCGCTGCGGAGTACCATCATAGGGCTTAGCCTAGCCATTGTTTTGCAAGTATGGCTGCTAATGCGCTACCTCCATCGCTCCGATAAACTTTTCTTACGCTTTTTAAACGCCATAAAGTATGATGATTTTACGGAGCAGTTTCATCTGAGCAACGAGGGTAAGACGCAACGCGCACTCGCTGAAAGCCTGAATGGCGTCATGGACAAGTTCCGAAGCATACGCGCTGAAAAGGAAGCAAACCTGCAATACTTTGAGCTGATAGTTCATCACATTGGCATTGGCATCATCAGTTTTAAACCAGACGGGCGTATACTTTTGATGAATCATGCTGCCAAAAAGCTTTTGAAGGTGGGGCGAACCAATCAGGTGCAGGAGCTGGAACCGCTAAGCCCACAGCTGGTTTTCGGTTTGATGGAGCTGCATAGCGGGGGCAGAGCGCTGGTGCCGGTTAGGGTGGGTAGTAGTAACCAGGCAAACCTATCGGTTCATGTTGTGGAGATGTCTTTGCTTGGTGAGCAGATCCGGCTGGCATCTTTGCAGAACATACAGAGTGAGCTGGAAGAGAATGAGATGGAGGCTTGGAACAAGCTAATCCGTGTGCTGACGCATGAGATTATGAACTCCGTGACGCCTATTGCCTCGCTTTCTGCCAGCGCGTCAGAGGAAATATCAAGTTATACCGATACAGACGCGGAGGAAATTACACTCTTGCGGGAAGAGCTGCAGGATGTTGGTCAGTGCCTTCAAACCATCAGCAGGCGCTCTGATGGGCTAATAAAGTTCGTGAACGAGTTCCGGAGTCTGACCACTATTACCATGCCGCATTTGAGCCGCTTTAATGTGGCAGAATTGCTACAGGAAACCAAGACCTTGCTGCGCGAACAACTAGCAGCGCAACACATTATTCTATCTATAGAAACGCCCGGCGAAAACTTACTGTTAGAAGCCGACAGAAGTATGATTGCGCAGGTTCTGATCAACCTTATAAAGAATGCCATGGAAGCTGTATCGGAGCAGGATGATGGGCGAATTACCCTTGAGGCTGCTCTTGATGCGCGCAGCCGGGTAACAATAAAAGTAACAGATAACGGGCCAGGCATGACTCCGGAAGCACTGTCAAAAATATTTATTCCGTTTTACACTACTAAAAAACAGGGCTCGGGCATCGGGCTGAGTCTGTCGCGCCAAATTATGCGGTTACACAGAGGCAGTGTTCAGGCTACGTCAGAACTTGGCAAGGGCACTGCCTTCGTGCTCATTTTTTAGATTCCAGGTCTCACTGGCTACTGCCCGCCAGGCCATGGCCTCGTTTTAAAGTATAACCTTTTAGGCACCGCTTACGCTTATACCTAAAAACTGCATAAAAGCTGTTGTCCAGATATAAAAATATGAGTTTAACGGAAGTAGAGGGATTTGTAACGGTGAGCGCTGAAAGCACAGCGCCTATGGTAGCCAAAATACAGGCAGGCACCGATGTAATGACGATTGATGAATCAGGGATTGCGCAAGGTATAAAAGCAGGTGCAGATCCTTATGATTATATATTGGGTGCTTTAGGCTCCTGCACGGTTATTACCCTGCATATGTATGCCCAGCGAAAAGGATGGCCATTGGAGTTGGCGGAGGTAAAGCTGCGCCATGAACGCATACACGCTGACGATTGCGGCAATTGCGAAGATCAGGATGCCCGCCTCAGCCATGTTACCAAGAAGCTGCGCTTGGTTGGAGAATTATCGCCAGAGCAGCTTAAACGCCTAAAAGCAATTTCAGAAAAATGTCCCGTTCAGAAAACGTTACAGGCTGGAATGAAGGTGTCTACTGAGTTACTTTCGTAGGTGCTGCACAGAGGGCTTATACTTTACCTGATCTGGAATAAAATGGGTAAAGTGTGAACTTTGGCTAAAGGTTTACACTTTTTAGCTATATTCGTTCCATTAACAAAACTCAGCCAGCCAGACTCGGTGCGCTGATTTCCAATGCATGTTTAAAGTCAAAACTATACATTACCTGCTTAGCGCAATGCTGGCAGTTGGTGCGGTTGCCTGTGTGCCCATTGAGCAGCAGGTGCAAAGTAACAGCGCTACCCAAACAGCCCTGCGCTATCAGGATTACGTGTACGATACTAGCATACAGTCTGTGCAGGCTTATGTGGCCACCGGTTTCGAGGAAGAGGTGCTGGAGGCGCCTGTCGTACCTATTAGTCAATCGGAGCCCATCATACTTGAGTTTGACCGTTTAAATGCAACACCCCAACGCTTAGTGGCGAAACTCATTCACTGTGATGCTAACTGGGCGCCGTCTACCCTCAGCGATACGCAATTTCTAAATGAATTTAATGAGTTCTTTATAACTGATGCCCAGAACTCTATCAATACGCGTGTACCTTATGTGCACTACCGTTTTCAAGTGCCTCGCGTTAAGCTAAGCGGCAATTATCTGATAGTAGTGCAAGAAGAGGGAGGCGGCCTGTTGCTATCGCAGCGATTGATAGTATACCAGGAACTTGTGACGGTGGCTAGTAAATTAGGCGCTGCCCTAGGTCCGCAAGGCAGGGAAACGCGCCAACCTGTAGAGTTTAATGTATTCTACGCCGATTACGAAATTATAAATCCGGCAGCTGAGGTTAAGGCCGTGGTTCGCCAGAATTTACGTTGGGATAATGCCAAGCAAATAGCCCGGCCAACGTACGTGCATGATGCGCAGCGCCGCTTAGAATATGTATTTTTCGAGCCAAAAGAGTTGTTTAAGGGCCTGAGCGAATTTCGTGCTTTTGACTCGCGGAGCCTAAACTTCAACGGCATTGGCATTGCAAGTATAAACTTACAGGAAAACCCAGTTGGTGTTACCTTGCAACCTGATAAAAGCCGTGCCGGGTTAGCCTATAGCCAAGACCCGGATGTAAATGGTAAACGTATTTTCGGAAATAGGCAGTACGGAAACGGGGACGTGAATGGAGATTATGCCTGGGTGCAGTTCGTATTAAAAGCCTCTGAAAAAGCACCCGGTGAGGTATATATTCAAGGCGAATTAACTAACTGGAACCAGACCAGCGAATCCAAAATGACCTTTGATCCTTCAATAAGTGCCTATACTGGCCGTATGCTGCTGAAGCAAGGGTACTATAATTACTTTTACACCTTAAAGGCTGCAGCAAACGCCCCGGACGATAGCTACTTTGAAGGAAGCCACTTCGAAACCAACAACACTTACGATATCTTAATTTACTACCGCCCGCCAGGCTCCCGCGCCGACTTGATTATTGGCTACGACAAGTTTTACTTTAACAGGAGATAAGTGCGGAAAGGTAAATGTATAAAAACAGAAAAAGGCAGGTACTAAACCTGCCTTTTTCTGTTTTTATATGTTAGTAAATTTAGACGTTAAAGCGGAAGTGCATGATATCACCATCCTGCACCACATACTCTTTGCCTTCAACAGCCATTTTACCGGCTTCTTTGATTTTAGCTTCCGTTTTATACTCCTGATAATCTTTCAGTTTGATAACCTCAGCCCGGATAAAGCCTTTTTCGAAGTCAGTATGGATAACACCAGCAGCTTGCGGGGCTTTCCAGCCTTTCTCAATCGTCCAGGCGCGTACTTCTTTCACACCAGCAGTGAAGTATGTGATCAGATTAAGTAGGTCATAAGAGGCTTTAATTAGCTTGTTTAAGCCAGACTCCTTCAGCCCATACTCAGACAGAAACATTTCTTTCTCTTCTGGGTCTGTTAATTCTGCGATCTGCGCTTCAATAGAGGCCGAAATGAGCACAACCTGTGCATTTTCATCCTTCACGTGCTCGCGTAGTGTCTCAGAAAAAGGGTTGCCGTTGATCATAGAGTTCTCATCAACGTTAGCAGCATAGATAACGGGCTTGGCAGTGAGTAACTTAAGGTCTTCTACAGCTTCCAGATCATCTTCAGTCACATCCAGGCTGCGGGCGTTGAGGCCGGCCTCCAAGTGTGCTTTATACTTTTCTAGGCTGGCCAGTTCTTTTTTTGCCTTTGCATCGCCAGATTTAGCAGAACGAACAACTTTCAGAATCTTCTTGTCGATTGATTCCAGGTCTTTCAGCTGCAGCTCTGTGTCGATGATTTCTTTATCAGCGATTGGGTTTACCTTGCCGTCTACGTGAACGATATTCTCGTCCTCAAAACAACGAACTACGTGGATAATGGCATCCACCTCACGGATGTTTGCCAGGAATTTATTGCCAAGCCCTTCGCCTTTGCTGGCACCTTTAACCAGGCCGGCAATATCCACAAACTCTATTACCGTTGGCAACACGCGCTCCGGGTGCACTAGCTCTTCCAGTATCTGCAGGCGCTCATCGGGCACCGTAATCACGCCCACGTTTGGCTCGATGGTACAGAAAGGATAGTTGGCAGACTCTGCCTTGGCGTTAGAAATAGCGTTGAACAGGGTAGACTTGCCTACATTTGGCAGGCCCACAATACCGCATCGTAGTCCCATTTATACTTAGTTGTTTATTTCAGGGCGCAAAGATACAATAAATTAAGCAGCTTCGCGCCACTTAAGGCAGGAAATAGTGGGGCAGGTTAGTGCAGTTGGCGTACCTGCCATAAAATAGAAAAGCCTATAGCGTGGCTACAGGCTTCAAGTACTTTTTATCAACAAGGGAAGTAAATTACTCCCACTTTAGCTCTTCGTCATAAGAGGCTTCCTTTTCTGTAACCGGTGCTTCCAACGCGGCAAGGGCTTCTTCTGTCAACAATTCGGATTTCACGTGGTCTAAAGTACCCTGAAGCGCATCCATAAACTTAACGAAGTCTTCTTTGTAAAGGAAAATCTTGTGTTTCTCATAAGAGAAGCTGTCATCCTTGAACTTACGCTTGCTCTCCGTGATGGTCACGTAGTAGTCGTTTGAACGAGTTGACTTGACATCAAAGAAATACGTTCGCTTCCCGGCTCTAACTCGTTGGGAATAAATTTCTGCTTTTTCGTTGTTCTCTTCCACCGCTTTTAGACGTTAATTTCAACCTTATGAACCTAAAAGTAACATATACTTCTGATATATAAAAATTTTCGAATTTAAAATTCTGATAAAAAATTTAGACTTATATTTGTTGCGGACCAACTATATAATACTATGAATATATGTTCAGTAGTATTGATTTTAATCCTTTCTTTCTTTAGCGGATCATCAAAATACGCGGCTAACGGAAAAGCATCCTTCTACGCCGACCGCATGCAGGGCCATCGCACCGCCAGTGGCGAGCGTTACGACAAAAACCAACTTACAGCAGCCCATGCAACGCTCCCGTTCAACACCAAAGTACTTGTGACAAACCTGAAAAACGGGAAGTCTGTGGTAGTGAAGATCAACGACCGCATGGCTCGTAGCAGGCACCATATTCTGGATGTTTCCCGGGCGGCTGCCGTAGAACTGGGCATGGTCCGTGATGGCACCGCAGCGGTGAAACTGACGGAAGTAACCGAGGATATTTTACAACCAGATACGCCTCTAGCCGTTTCAGAAGCAGGAGCAACCCCTAAGCAGTAGCCATGAGCAAAAGCCTGAACCTTGCCGATGTACAGAAATTCGAGAACATGGAGTTTCTGGCCAAGCAGTTAGTGGAAGGCTTTATAACGGGGCTGCACCAATCGCCATACCATGGTTTTTCGGTTGAATTTTCGGAGCACCGGCTTTACAATAGCGGCGAAAGCACCCGCCACATCGACTGGAAGGTTTTCGCCCGCACCGATAAACTGTTCGTAAAGCGCTTTGAGGAGGAAACTAACCTACGCTGCCACATTTTGCTGGATGCATCAGCATCAATGCATTACCCTGTGGAGAACAAAGGTAAGCTTGCTTTTTCGGTGCTATGCGCTGCGGCCCTGGCCACCCTGTTGCGGCGGCAACGCGATGCGGTGGGACTGGTTACATTCTCCGATAAAATAGAGCAGCAGACTCCTGTTCGCTCTACCGCCTCGCACCTTCATACGCTGCTACTCTTATTACAAAAGCAGCTTGATCAGGAACCATTGACCAAGGACACGCAGGTAGCCGAGGTAGTGCATCAAATTGCGCAGCAAATTCCCAAACGATCGCTTGTAGTCCTCTTCAGCGACATGCTTTCGCAGCACAATGACCTGGATGATATTTTCGCCGGCTTGCAACACCTGAAGCATCAGAAGCATGAGGTGCTGCTATTCCATGTGATGGATAGCAAAACTGAAGAAGCATTTGATTTTGCCGACCGGCCTTACGTTTTTGTGGATATGGAAACAGGGCAGGAACTAAAACTTCAGCCATCGCAGGTACGGGAGCAATACCAATCAGCGGTGGCCAAGTATAAACGGGAACTAGCGCTGAAATGTGGGCAATACAAGATCGACTTTGTGCCCGTAGACATAAATGAACCTTTCGATAAAGTGCTATACTCATACTTAGTAAAGCGCTCGAAGGTACGATAAGCTTTTCGTATGGCTTTAAGATAATACAGAATCGAGAGCTAAAGTATAAACTGCATTAGTTTCCTTCGCGGTCGAAAGCATGTACGCGCACATCATCCGTCGTCATATCCTTGGCTTCTGACCCGAAGATAATTTCGTTTCCGCGGCTGGTATCATAAATCAACGTATACTTTTTCCAGCCTTTTACAACAGACGAATCTATGATCTTGTCTTCGCCGAGGCCGCCGTATGCTTTTACAGGTATACTTTCCCGCACATTTCCAGTGATGATAAATTTATCTTTTCCAGCTAAGCCTCTTAGGATGATCAACTCTGTTTCCTTTCGGTTAAACACACGGTGGTATATTTGTTTGGCTGGTAAAGCTGATGAAGCAGGCCTTAATACGATAACTTCCACATGTTCATCATCAAGCCGGTCTACTCTAAAATGCTCTACCTCGTCAGAACCTGGTACAACAACCTGTTTGGCCAGAATTTCATACATTTTAGAAGCCGCATCTGGCAGTTGATCGCGTCTGGATTTAAGGTTGCTGGCAATTTTCTCTCCCACCAGCGCATATACCTGCTTTGGTAACTGGCTTACAGCCTTATTAATAACCTGATCTGTGAGTTGCTGCTGCATGTGCCGGGCGGTTTGTTGCCACTGTGAAAGGCTAAGCTCATTTAGGAAGCGTGCATCAACAAAGGCAGCATTAATCATATAAGCTTTCACATCGCTAAAATCATCATCAAAACTGTGAAATTTGCGCGCTAGCAGCTTATTAGTGGCAATAAATGGTATCACTCCATCCTGCATTTTCAGAAAAACCTGGTCTCTGTCTTTAGGAATAGGTTTGTAGTAGGTGTCAGCTCCGTTTTTAATAACTGCCCATTCCCATTGGCCTTTGTGCCTGTCCCAGTCCCCGATCAGTAAGTCCAGCAAGCGAGCGCGGGCAAAAGCAAGTTGGTCTACGTGGTGGCTGTTGCTGGCAAAACGCTTTTGCAGCATGTCCTCGGAGTCCTCAAAATCGAGAACGCCTTTTAAATCAGGAGTGATGTCAGAGGTGTTTTCATACTTCTCTTCGAGCATAAATACCTTTCCCTGTACAGCAGTGGAATAGCGCCCAAAGCTTTTATCGGAAGTAGAGATATAGTACAGTTCAGGGTTAGAATGGTAAACGCCAACAGCCTCAGCAAGCGCGGGAACCACCAAAGCACCAAACGGATTAGCCGCAGAGGTTTGGTCACGGAGAATATTGGCTACAAAGGTTTGTTGCCAGAACTTACTAACCACGTGCACAGGGTCTTTATCCAAGGAGCGGAGTGCATAATGCCTGCCCGCGCTATCCTGCAGCTCAAAGCTGGTTGTCTGGTAGCCGCCTCCAATATCAACTACTTTCAGCCCTCCTTTAACAGCGTTTAGCTTAAATATAGGAAGCTTTACAGGTTCGGACCATAGAGCCCGATTATGATTTCCCCAGAAGAAACGATGGAAGCTGCTACGGTCGTAATGGCGCCCCACGGTTACCCAGGCGCTATCCTGACTAGCAGCGGCTTCCCCGTTTTGCCTTTCAGAGCTTAGCGCGTCATGCTGAAAAAAATCGTCGTCGGCACAGCTATAAAAAAATACGCTGCACAACAGCACAAGCATCACACGCCACATAATCTCTGCTTTAAAATAAAAAGGGAGTAGTAGTTAGAGGCTTCAGCGCCTTTCAGGTAACCAAGCGCCTTAACTACTTATACTTTGCTTTACTTGTTGTTACGGTAGAAGTCCATCAGTCCATTAGTTGAACTGTCGTGATCGGAAGACTTGCCTTGTAGCAGCTCTCCCTCAATGGTGCCGGCTAGTTGTTTTCCAAGCTCAACACCCCATTGGTCGAAACTGTAAATGTTCCAGATTACACCCTGCACAAAAGTTTTGTGCTCATACATGGCTACCAGGCTTCCAAGTTCAAACGGCGTCAGCTGTTTCATCATTATGGATGTTGTTGGTTTGTTGCCTTCAAACACCTTATGTGGAAGCAGGTTCTCTAGTTCCTCGCCAGCCATACCTTTTTGGTTTAATTCTTCACGAACTTCGTCAGCGGTTTTGCCTTTCATAAGGGCTTCTGTCTGGGCAAAGAAGTTAGACAGCAGCAGCGCGTGGTGGTTTCCAACTTCGTTATGGCTCTTAGCCGGCGCAATAAAATCACATGGGATTAACACGGTGCCCTGGTGAATCAGCTGGAAGAAAGAGTGCTGGCTGTTGGTGCCGGCGGCGCCCCATACAACTGGCTGGGTTTGATAAGTAACCCTATTTCCGTTGCGGTCAGCGCTTTTTCCGTTGCTCTCCATCAGGAGTTGCTGCAGGTATTCAGGTAGCAGGCGCAGGTATTGGTCATACGGTAGTATGGCGTGCGTTTGGCACCCGAAGAAGTTTGTATACCAGATGCTGAGCAGCGCCATTAAGACGGGCACGTTTTCCTCGAGTGGAGCCTTCCTGAAATGCTTGTCCATAGACTCAGCGCCACGCAGCACCTCCTCAAATTTATCATACCCGAGTGCACATGCAACAGACAAACCGATGGCAGACCACATAGAGAAGCGACCGCCCACCCAATCCCAAAAGCGGAAAGCGTTTTCTTGTGCAATACCAAACTTGGTGACCGCATCGATATTAGTTGAAAGTGCCACAAAGTGCTTTTTGATATGCTCTCTGTCAACAGCTTTGTTAAGAAACCAGCCTCTGGCTGTTTCCGCGTTCGTAATCGTTTCCTTTGTGGTAAAAGTTTTAGAGGCGATAATGAACAGCGTGGTTTCGGGGTCTAGCTTACGGAGTACTTCGGCGGCATCAGTGCCATCTACGTTAGAGATAAAGTGTACTTCCAGATCCGGCTTTTGATATTTCTTGAGAGCCTCTACTACCATTTTAGGGCCGAGGTCAGAGCCGCCAATGCCAATGTTCACAATGCTAGTCATACGCTTCCCTGTATAGCCAGTCCACTCGCCGCTGTGTAATTTGTTGCAAAAGACTTTCATCTGTTGTTGCACCGCACGCACCTCTTTCGAGCCATCCTCGCCATCAATGCTTAGTGCCTCATCGGTAAAATTACGCAAGGCAGTGTGCAGCACGGCACGGTCCTCGGTAACATTAATGCGCTCCCCTGAAAACATACTTTCGATGGCGGCCGGCACATCCATTTCTTTGGCTAGCTGTGTAAGCAAGCTAAGTGTTTCAGAGGTGATGCGGTTCTTGGAGAGGTCGTACAGCGTATCGTTTACCTGAAACGTAAACTTTTGAAAGCGCTCCGGGTCCTGTGCAAACATGTCGCGCAGGTGCTTTGGCTGAACGGCCGCAAAATGATCTTGCAGCTTTTTCCAGGCTTCGGTTTGTGTTGGCGAGTAATTTTTAAGCATATCTTTTTTCTTAGTGGTGAGCGTGGCATCCCGCCTGAACTACTTTGATTTTATACTTCAGGTTGCAGGAAACCTACAATTAGCTTACATGCACCGCACAGCTGCGGGCCTGCCAAATTTATAAAAACTACTTTAAAGTATAGTTACTGCCGAATACTTACTCACAGATTTAATACATGCTTCTGCTATAATACTTCCTTTCAGAATACCATCTAATCCAAGCTGTGTGCGTAGGTAAATACTTGAGTGTTAAGTATAAAATGCCCGCCTATGTCTGAGCTTGTTCTTCCGTTTAACCAAATCACCAACACCGATACAAGTGTGGTGGGAGGCAAAAATGCATCATTGGGCGAGATGATTCAGAAGCTAACCTCTAAAGGCATACATGTGCCTGACGGCTTCGCTACCACTGCTACTGCCTATCGTGCCTTTCTAGGGCATAATAACTTAGAGCAGCCGCTTGCCGATTTACTAAATACACTGGATACAGATAGCTTCTCAAACTTGCACGAAATTGGAAAGCAGGCACGCAAAATGGTGCGCGAAGCCAACATGCCAAATGATGTAGTTGACGCTATAAAAGAGGCTTATGAGCAGCTAAAAGCTTCGGAGGTTAACCTGACAGCCGTAGCCGTGCGCAGCAGCGCCACTGCCGAAGACCTGCCCGAAGCCAGTTTTGCTGGCCAGCATGATTCGTTTTTAAATGTGCAGGGTGCTGAAGAAGTAATGCGTGCCTGCCAGAAATGCTTTATCTCACTGTTTAACGACCGGGCCATAAAATACCGTGCCGACAATGGCTTCGAGCACATGAAGGTAGCCCTGTCGGCAGGTGTGCAGCGCATGGTGCGGTCAGATAAAGCCAGTGCTGGGGTAATATTCACCATAGCCCCTGACTCAGGTTTAAATACTGTTCTTTTTATGACCGGCAGCTGGGGTTTGGGCGAGAATGTGGTGCAGGGTGCAGTAAACGCTGATGAGTTTTATGTATTCAAGGATGCGATTAGGCAGCAAAAGAAGGCAATTGTTTCAAAAAAGCTTGGGACAAAAGAAATGACGATGGTGTACGCTACAGATGCGCCTGCCAATCAAAATGAAAAAACAGGGGAAGGGTCTGCCGCAGCTGAGGCAGGCGAAAATTTAAACACCACAAACATCTCCACACCTAAAGACAAGCAAGAGCAATGGGTGCTAAATGACAATGAAATTACCACCTTGGCAGCATGGGCCCTGCAGATAGAGGAGCATTACACTAAACCCATGGATATTGAGTGGGCCAAGGATGGCGAATCCGGTGAGTTGTTTATTGTGCAGGCACGCCCCGAAACCGTGCACAGCGGCAAAAGCATAACCTGCCTCAAAAGCTATCATCTAACTTCCGAAGGGCAGGTAATAGCGCGTGGCAATGGTGTGGGCGGCAAAATAGCAGCTGGCAAGGCACGCCTTCTGCATTCCCCGAAAGAGATTGATAAACTACAGCAAGGCGATGTGCTGGTAACCGGTATTACTAACCCAGACTGGGATCCTGTTCTAAAAAAAGCCTCCGCTATTGTTACGGATAGCGGAGGCCGGACAAGCCATGCTGCCATTGTTGCGAGAGAAGTTGGAGCCGTGGCCGTAGTGGGCACAGGAAACGGCACGCAAAGTATAAAAGATGGCCAGGAGGTTACCGTATCCTGCGCCGAAGGCGAGGAAGGCAAGGTATACGAAGGAATACTGGCATGGGAGGAGCATAACATGGAGCTGGACAAACTCGGCCAGACAAAAACCCAAGCAATGCTCATACTCGGAGACCCGGAACAAGCCTTTTTCTATGCGATGTACCCTGTAGCCGGCGTAGGACTGATGCGCCTGGAGTTTGTTATCAATAATAGTATAAAAGCGCATCCCTTAGCGCTGATACACCTGCAAGACCTAGAGGACCACGAGACAAAAGCACAGCTTGAACAGCTAACGAAGAACTATGAAAGCCCTTCCGCATACTTTGTAGAGAAGCTTTCGCAGGCGGTGGCCACCACAGCAGCTGCCTTTTTCCCTCGCGACGTGATTGTACGCATGAGCGATTTCAAAAGTAATGAATACGCGAACTTGTTGGGTGGGCAACAGTTCGAGCCGCACGAAGAAAACCCAATGCTGGGCTTCCGGGGCGCCTCAAGGTACTATCACGAAAAGTATATGGAAGGCTTTAAGCTAGAATGCCAAGCCATGCGCGTTGTGCGCGACGAAATGGGGCTGACTAATGTAAAGCTGATGATTCCGTTTTGCCGCACCACCGAGGAAGCTGCCAGGATTAAAGAGCTAATGGCAGAGCAGGGGCTAACCCAGGGCGAGAACGGGTTGGAGCTTTACATGATGGTGGAAGTGCCCAGCAATGTCATACTCCTGGACCAGTTTGCAGAAATATTTGATGGTTTCTCGATCGGGTCAAACGACCTCACGCAACTTACCCTTGGCATTGACCGAGATTCTTCAACAATCAGTGAACTGTTTAATGAGCGAGACCCCGCTGCCGAGAAAATGATAGCGATGGCCATTGCCGGGGCGAAACGAAATAACAAGAAAATCGGCTTATGCGGCCAGGCTCCCAGCGACTTCCCTGAGGTTACAAAGTTTTTAGTAGAACAGGGGATAGATAGCATCTCTTTTAACCCTGACGCCATTGCACAAGGCATCCAAAATATACTTAAAGCAGAACGCCAAACTTAAATCACTATAAAATTTAATGCACATGAAAGACAGGGAAAAAAATCAACCGAGCGCAGGCAAACAAAATAAAGCTATTCTTAGGGAAGATGATGGCAAACGTACCCCTCCCGGGCCTACTGGCTATGCCAATTATGCTACTCCTCACTTACATAAACCAAAAACAGATAATCCTCCGGGGCAAACCAAGCTATAAACTCCAGGCACTCTAAAATTACCCTGAACCTACACTGCAGCAATGGCCCTAGAACAGAAGTTTCCATACCATACTATCACCGGGAAAGAGACGCTTCAAAAACTTGAAAGCCAGATTGGGGGGCTTACAGGGGCGGAGGCGGCGCAACGGCTACAAACCTATGGCCCAAACGAACTGAGTGGAAAAGAAGGCATAAATCCCATTCTTCTCTTCCTGAAACAGTTTAAAGATTTTCTGATTTTAGTACTGGTGTTGGCAGCGGGCGTGGCTTGGTACGCCGGGCAGTTTGTTGATGTGTATGTTATACTTGGTGTAATCTTTTTTAACGCTGCGCTGGGTTTTGTACAGGAATACAAGGCCGAGAAAGCGATAGAGGCCCTCAAAAGCATGTTAAAGCATGAGGCCAAGGTAAGGCGTGGAGGAGAGCTGAAGGTTATTGAAGCGAAGGCACTAGTACCCGGCGACGTGATAGAGCTTGAGGAGGGAGACAGCGTTTCTGCAGATGCCCGCCTGCTTCGCGCAAAAAACTTCCAGACTATAGAGGCGTCTCTAACCGGAGAATCGCTACCCATAGAAAAACTATGCGAGCCGCTGCCCGAAAATACAACGCTCGGTGACCGGACCAATATGATCTGGAAAGGAACGCATGTGGCCCGTGGCGCAGCTATTGCAGTTGTTGTAGCAACGGGAAACGATACAGAACTTGGTAAAATCTCTACTTCCCTTGGCGAGATTAAGACAACCAGCACAAACTTCCGGAAGAAGACCGAGCGCCTCGGGAAGCAAATGGCTGTAATCTCTATTATTACATCTGCCATCGTTTTCGGAGTAGGTTATTTCTTAAGAGATTATGCCTTTGAGGAAGTGTTGCTTGTAACCGTTGCCACTTTGGTTTCCTCCATTCCGGAGGGTCTTCCTGCTGTTATATCTATCGTGCTAGCCATCGGAGCTAAGCGCATGGCGAGCCAGAATGCCATTATCAGAGAGTTTACTGCCACCGAGATGCTTGGCTCGGTTTCGGTTATACTCACCGACAAAACTGGCACCCTCACCAAAAGTATACTTATGGTGAGGCGCGTGTTCCTGGGCGATGGCACCGAGCTGGAGGTTACAGGCACAGGGTATGCACTAGAAGGCGAGTTAAAGAGCAATGGCCAACATATATATGCAAAGCAAAACCCGGTATTGCTAAAGTTGCTGCTTATCGCCAAAGTATGCAACAACGCAAGTCTGGGTGAGCAAAAGCCAGGCATGGCTAGTGGAGTTAATGAGCCGGACGTGTCCGGCGACCCGACAGAACTGGCGCTACTGGTGCTGGCCCATAAGGCGCTTGACCACACGCCAGATGCATTGCCAGAAGTAAATGTACTGGATGACTTACCCTTTAACTCTGAACAAAAATTCCGGGCTACGCTAGTACAGCAAAACGAAACACAAGAAATATACGTGGTTGGCGCTCCCGAAAAAATCCTGAAGCTAAGCAATCATATTTTAACAGAAAACGGCCCGCAGGAGCTGACAGAGGAACTACGGAAAAAGGTAGAGGCTAAACACGATGCTTGGGCGGATAATGCCATGCGGGTGCTAGCCCTCGCTTATAAAGAGCGCGCGGAAGCATTAGAAGAGCTAAACCCAGATAGCGTTAAGGGTTTGACCTGGGTAGGTGTAACTGGCATCGTTGACCCGCCCCGCAAAGGAGTTAAGGAAGCAATTCAGGATTGTAAATCTGCGGGCATTCGGGTAATGATGCTGACCGGCGACCATAAAAAAACCGGGGCTGCCATTGCCCGTGAAGTTGGCATACTAGACGGAGAGCAAGCGGCCAGCAACGTAGATAAAGAAGCCCTGCAGGAGGATGAGCTGGATGTATCGGAGCAGGAGTTCGCTAGACTAGTGAGCGAAGTCTCTGTGTTCACGCGGGTAAGCCCACAAACAAAGCTACGCATAGCCGAGCACCTCCGCGACAAAGGCCACCTGATTGCCATGACTGGTGATGGCGTAAATGATGCGCCTGCCTTAAAGCGCGCTGATGTGGGCATAGCCATGGGTATCCGAGGTACGGATGTAGCCAAAGATGCTTCTCAAATAGTGCTCTCAGACGACAACTTTGCAACCATTGTGCGTGCGGTGCGCGAGGGGCGGATCGTCTTTCAGAATGTGCGGCAGACAAGTTTTTTCCTGCTGACGACCAATTTCGCAGCCGTGGCCGTGTTTATAGTAGCTATAGCCATTGGTTGGCCTTTCCCGCTTACAGCTACCCAGATTTTATGGGTAAACCTGGTTACAGACGGGGTGATGGAGCTGGGCCTTGCCACAGAGCGCGGCCATGGCGATATTATGAAGCATAGGCCTGTGCCTAGAGATGCCAATATCCTGGATCGTTCTGTTGTGCCATACATTTTGCTGATGAGTGTAGTGATGCTAGGCTTGGCGCTAAGCGTGTTTGCTTATTATTTACCCAAAGATCAGGAAATTGCCCGCACCGCTGTCTTCATTGTAATAGCCATGACGCAGGTGTTCAATACCTTTAACATGCGCAGCCTGGAATACTCTATTTTTAGTATCGGTGCATTCAGTAATAAATACGTGAATATGGCATTTTTAGCATCGGTAGCGTTGCAGTTGGTCGTAATTTACACGCCTTTCTTAAGCGGCATATTCCGGTTTGAGAAACTGCCACTCCTGGACCTAATCGTTTTGTTTGCTTTGTCGAGCTTGGTAGTTTGGGTAGCGGAGGTTTATAAATACCTGATTAAGAAATAGCGATAGTACTATAAAATTATACTTTGTAATTGCCGCATTGGCCATTTGTCATGAGAGCACTTTCAGGTAAACGCATGAAAGTTAGCACAGAGTAAATCAACGCAACAATAAACTATAAGAAGATGCTGCAATTACATGGGTATATACCTATATTTGACCTATACTATTTCAGTGGCTAACCATAATACAGCGTAACGCTGGCTGAGCTTCCCGTAGAGAAATGGAAACAAATGTACAGCGTTTCTGTATAGCTTCTTTTAGCGGAATCATTTAGCTATCTTGGGTTCGCTTCTGCGTATAGATAAAGTAGGGCCAAGCCCTCAAAGTTGAGTATAGCTTTTGTGAGTGTAATAGCTGCCTCAAAAACATAACCGGTTTTATTTCTGGAATTTGTCAACAAAAAATATTCTGTAATGAGTGATCTGAGCAACCTTATAAAAGAGAGAAACATAAAAGCCCTGATCTTGGATATGGATGGTGTAGTGACCAATACCGCAGGCCTTCATGCCGAAGCATGGAAAAAGCTTTGTGATTCTTTTCTGAGACAGAAAAGTGAGGAAGATGGTAAAGCCTATGCTCCTTTCAACCTGAGAGAAGATTACCGCACGTTTGTACACGATGTGCCACGCCTGGATGCCATGCGTAACTTTATGGAGTCGCGCGGGATTACATTGCCGCAAGGCAGCCCAGAGGACGATGCAGACAGCAACACAATTGTTGGGCTGGGTGAGCGCAAGGATTTATACTTCCATGAGCTGCTCAAACAAAACGGCGTGGTTGTATTCGATAAAGCCGTGCAGTGGGTAAAAGAGCAACAGGAAGCAGGCATGAAAACAGCCATAGTTTCTGCGAGCCGTAACTGCCTTACTATTTTGCGCCGCGCCGGCCTCGATAAGCTGTTCGAAGTGCGCGTGGATAAAGTAGTGGCTGCTGAACTGAAACTGCAAAATAAACCTGCCCCGGATGTGTATTTGGAGGCAGCGCGCCGCCTGAATGTATCACCTAATGAAACGGCTGTATTCGAGGATTCAGCGGCAGGTATCGAAGGCGCCAAAGCTGGAGGCTTCGGGCTGGTTGTAGGGGTAGACCATAGCTTTAAACAAGAAGATTTTGAGATGAAGGGAGCGGACGCAGTTATTAAAGGCTTCGCCTCCGAAGTGCGAGCCAAAAGCGCATCTACGTTTAGCTAAACTTTTTACTTTTAAAGTTTCAACACAGCCGAAGTCTCTTAATCAACAGAGGCTTCGGCTGTTTTTGTTACATGCGTTTTATACATTGCCCGTGCTAAACTACCATAACTTAAGCCTTTAAAATGGAGTAATAAATTGTGGCAGGCATATCCTTTAATAAGATAATTTCAAACACAGATGCCCGATCCTGACCTTTTGCAAGCGCTAACAGATAAAGGCATAAAGGCCTTGATTTTTGATCTGGATGGTGTGGTTACCCAAACGGCCAGAATACATGCACAAGCCTGGAAACGCACATTTGACGCCTATTTGCAGGCAAAGGGCGATCAGAACGGTATAAAGTATAATCCTCTAAGTATTGAAACGGATTATCGCCGATATATTGACGGAATTCCAAGGCACGATGGTGTCAGAAACTTTCTGGCTTCAAGAGGCATCTCCCTGCCAGCAGGAACACCTGCTGATAAAGCAGGCACAGAAACCATCGCTGGACTAGGAAACCAAAAAAACGTATATTTTCAGGAAGTAATAAAGCAGCAAGGTGTTGAGGTTTACGCCGACACTGTTGCATTTATAGAACATATGCGAGAAAAAGGATTCTTAACAGCCGTGATCTCGGCCAGTAAGAACTGCCAGGTCATACTGGCGGCTGCAGGTATAGAAGACTTATTTGCAGTGCGCGTAGATGGCGTGGTAGCTGAAGCGTTAGGCCTGAAAGGGAAACCTGCACCAGACGTCTTTTTGGAGGCAGCCCGTCAACTTAATGTTGAGCCGTACTCCACAGCGATTTTTGAGGATGCCTTGTCTGGTGTTGAGGCCGGTAAAGCCGGCAAATTTTCGCTGGTAGTAGGCATCAACCGTAGCAATGTATCAGAAGAACTATTAACTCATGGCGCCGATTTAGTGCTCCATAAATTTCCTAAACCATAAATTAGCATGACAAACCCATCAGCAACCAACATCCAGAAATATAATGGTAAAACCTTGCCCTCCGCTCTCCATAAAATAAGTGAACTGCTGCACGGTAAGACCCCAGCCGTTTTTTTGGATTACGACGGATGCCTAAGCCCCATCGTGAAAGATCCTGAAATGGCGGTTTTAACTCCCGAGATGCGGGAAACACTGCAAAAGCTGGCTGAAGTATGCCCGGTAGCCGTAGTAAGCGGCCGCGACCGTGCCAACGTGGAAGGCCTAGTGAAGCTGGATAATTTATACTTCGCCGGCTCGCACGGGTTCGACATTTCGGGGCCGGGCAACATGCATACAGAACCCGGAGGCGCCAAAGCCGCCATTCCTGCGCTCGATAACGCCCAAGTAGAGCTTAATAAGCTGCTAACCGGCGTAAAGGGTGTTTTGGTAGAGCGTAAGCGTTATGCCATAGCCGTGCATTACCGTAACGTGCCCGATGAGCAGGTGCAGAGGGTGCTGGATGCGGCACACGAGGTGCTGACAAGGCATAAAGAGCTTAAACCAGGGCCAGGCAAAAAAGTACTGGAACTGAAACCAAATCTCGACTGGCATAAAGGTAAGGCCGTACGGTGGTTACTAGCTGAGCTAGACCTGAACCAGCCCAATATTATACCTCTATACATTGGTGATGACCTGACAGATGAAGATGCTTTTGCAGAGCTACAGGGCAGCGGCATAGGTATACTTGTTGGAGAGCACGATGAAGACACGGCAGCAGAATATAGACTTGAGGATGTTGAAGAAGTTCAAGCCTTCTTGGAAGCGCTCACGCTGTTTGTAAAAAAAGAATAGCATGCCCGGATGGAAAGTAGTTTATGATCAATGGAAGCCGGAACAGCAGCCGCTGCGCGAGGCGCTATGCACGCTTGGCAATGGCTATGTTGCTACGCGTGGGGCTTTTGAGGAGGCTTCAGCAGACGAAAGCATAAACTACCCTGGCACTTATTTGGCTGGCGGCTACAACCGACTTGTAACTCAGATTGCTGGTCAGGAAATCGAAAACGAGGATCTGGTGAATTGGCCAAACTGGTTGCCTCTAAAGTACAGGCACCCAGGTGAGAAGTGGTTTCATACGAGCCTTGTGGAATTACTTAGCTTCAGGCAGGAGTTGGATATGCACCAAGGTGTACTGGAGCGAATAATCCGGTATAGGGATGAAGCTGGCCGGGAAAGCGATTTACACACGCGGCGGTTGGTAAGTATGGCCAACAAGCACGTTGTGGCACTGGCATGGGAGCTAACTCCACTTAACTGGTCGGGGCCTATAGAAATTTCCGCTGCCCTGGATGGTCGCACAACGAACAGCGGCGTGGCGCGCTACAGGGCCCTCAATGGAAAACACCTGACGCCATTGGCGCAAGGCCAGCATAACAACGAAACTATTTACTTGCAGGTAGAAACCGTGCAGTCCGGGATGCGGATGGCACAGGCTGCCAGAACACATATTTTCACAGCACCTGATACTGGCCAACCTGAAAGAGTGCTTAACCAAGAGGATGGGTTTGTTGAGCAGCTAATCAGTGTTAATTGCACGTCTGGTCAGACACTGCGTGTCGAAAAAGTCGTTCAAATTCATACTTCCCGGGACCACGCCATTACCGAGACGCTGCAAGAAGCCCGTAAGAACATAGACCGGCAGGGTAGCTTTTCGCACCTCCTGGGCAAGCATGCCATGGCCTGGGAACGGCTCTGGAACCGCTGCGATTTGCAACTAGAGTGTAATGATAAAGCACAGTCTGTACTGCGGTTGCATATCTTCCATTTGCTTCAAACAGTTTCGGCTAACACCGTAGGGTTGGATGTGGGCGTGCCAGCCCGTGGTTTGCATGGCGAGGCTTACCGGGGCCATATATTCTGGGATGAGCTCTTCATATTTCCTTTTCTGAACCTGCGCCTGCCTGAGCTAACGCGGGAGTTGCTTTTTTACCGTTACCGCCGCATGCGCGAGGCGCGCTATGCCGCATCACAGGCTGGTTACAAAGGCAGTATGTTCCCGTGGCAAAGCGGCAGCAACGGCCGCGAAGAAAGCCAGGTTATACACTTAAATCCGCAATCAGGGCGTTGGCTACCCGATAACACCTACCTGCAACGGCACATCAGTGCAGCTATCGCATACAATGTATGGCAGTATTACCAGGCAAACCAAGACATGGCGTTTATGACCTATATGGGCGGCGAAATGATGTTCGACATTGCCCAGTTCTGGTCTACCATCTCAAAGTTTAACCCCGAGCGCCAAAGGTATGAGATCCACAACGTTGTTGGGCCAGACGAGTACCATACTGACTATCCAGGGTCAGATGAAATAGGGCTGAACAACAATGCTTATACTAATGTGATGGCAGTTTGGGTGATACAAACTGCGCTAAAGCTCATCGAAATTCTGGATGACTCGCGGGTAAATGAGCTTTTTCAGAAACTAGATATTACAAAAGCGGACGTCTTGCGTTGGGAAGATATCGCGTCCAAAATGTACATACCGTTTCTAGAGAACACAAGTATAATTGCCCAGTTTGAGGGCTACGGCCAGCTACAGGAATTTCCGTGGCAGGAGTATCAGGTAAAGTATGGCGAGACAATGCGGCTGGACAGGATTCTGGAAAGCGAAGGCGACAACGTGAACAAGTATAAAGCCAGTAAGCAAGCCGATGTTTTAATGCTGTTTTACCTGTTTTCATCCGAAAAACTGGTACAGATCTTCCAAACCCTGGACTATGATTTTAAGCCGGAAAACATCCCCGAAAACATTGACTATTACCAGCAGCGAACGTCGCATGGCTCTACTCTTAGCAAAATAGTGCACTCGTGGGTACTAGCCCGCTCAGATCGTAAACGGGCCTGGCATAACTTCGAGGTAGCTTTGGTCAGCGATGTAGAAGATGTGCAAGGCGGCACTACTCCCGAGGGTATTCATTTGGGTGCAATGGCAGGTACTGTGGATCTGGTGCAACGCGGTTTCACTGGGCTGGAAATTCGAGACGATGTACTGTGGTTAAACCCTGCGCTTCCGGATGAAATCAATTGCCTTAACTTTCAGATCAGGTACCGTAGCCACTGGATCTCCTTGCACCTCACACATCAGAAAATCAGGATAACATTCGATAGAGGCTGGTCTAAAGAAGTGCAGATAGGCGTGCTGGGCAAGGTTTATACTTTCCAGACAGGAGAACAGCGCGAATTCGATATCAGCCAGTAAATAAAATATTACGTTCCAAAAATATGCATGACATCATTACGATTACGCTAAACCCTGCCCTAGATAAAAGCACTCATGTGGCACAGGTTTTACCAGAAAAGAAGCTACGCTGCAACGAGCCAACCTATGAGTCAGGCGGCGGAGGCGTTAACGTATCGAGGGCGCTTAAGAAACTAGGTGGCAGCTCCTGTGCCTGGGTATGGGTGGGCGGCCCATCTGGCAAGAGACTTTGCGCCCTGCTTCAATCCGAAGGTGTAGATGTCTGGGCTGTTGAAACTAAAAACTGGACCCGCGAAAACCTAATGGTGATGGAAGACAACTCCGGGAACCAATACCGGTTTGGAATGCCAGGCCCCTATACTTATGAGGACGAATGGGAGAGATGCTTGAAACAATTAACGCAAATGCCTGACGAGGAGCTGCCAAAGTTTGTAGTTGCCAGCGGCAGCCTGCCGCCAGGTGTGCCCGAAGATTTTTACTCTCAGCTGGCAGGGATAGCTAAAGCGAGAGGCTTTAAATTATTGGTTGATACTTCGGGGGATGCCTTGTTAAAAGCAGCCGGAGAGGGGGTTTACCTTTTAAAACCTAACATTGGTGAACTTGCCGCTTTAGCTGGCAAAGAGAAGATCTCTGCCATGGAGCAAGAGGAGATTGCCATGCAGGTAATAAATGCGGGCAAATGTAAAGTGCTAGTGGTTTCGCTGGGTGCCCGAGGGGCGATGCTGGCCTCGAAAGATGGAATTAGCTATGTGGTGCCGCCAATTGTACCGCAGCAAAGTGCCGTAGGGGCAGGCGATAGTATGGTGGCAGGCATGGTGCTTGGCTTACTAAATGGCAACTCCCTAGGTGACGTGGCGCGTTATGGCGTTGCAGCCGGTACCGCAGCCACCATGACCCCAGGCTCGGAGCTCTGCCGGCAAGAGGATACAGACAAGATTTTCAGATGGCTACAGGAGCACAAAGTGCAGCAAGTATAAATCAAAAAAGGGAAGCTATTATGCTTCCCTTTTTTGATTTAGTAAATTTTGGACCTAGTTGCGATTGTTCGCATTTAAGTCTGTAAAGGCTTCTTTCAAACGCTCGATAAAGCTTTTCTCGCCTTCACGTAGCCACACACGTGGGTCGTAGTATTTTTTGTTTGGAGAGTCTTCTCCATCTGGGTTACCGATCTGGCTTTGCAGGTAGCCCTTTTTGCCTTCGTAGAAATTACGCACGCCATCCCAGAATGCCCATTGCATATCCGTGTCGATGTTCATTTTAATGGCGCCATACTCGATAGCTTCTTTTATCTGGCTCTTCTCAGAACCTGAACCACCGTGGAATACGAAATTAACCGGGTTATTTCCTGTGCCGAACTTCTCTTTGATGAAGTCCTGAGAGTTTTTCAGGATCTCAGGGCGCAGCTCTACGTTGCCTGGCTTATATACGCCATGCACGTTGCCGAAAGCGGCGGCTATTGTAAACCTGTCGCTAATCTTGTTCAGTTCTTCGTAAGCATAAGCCACTTCTTCGGGCTGCGTATACAGGCGTGAGCTGTCAATGCCAGAGTTGTCTACGCCGTCTTCTTCGCCGCCAGTTACACCCAATTCAATCTCAACGGTCATGCCCAGTTTGTTCATGCGCGTAAAGTAGCTGGAGCAGGTTTCCACGTTTTCTTGAATGTGCTCTTCAGACAAATCAAGCATGTGCGACGAAAAGAGTGGCTTGCCATGCTGCTCATAGAATTTTTCACCAGCATCAAGCAGGCCGTCAATCCAAGGCAATAATTTTTTAGCAGCGTGGTCAGTGTGCAGCACAACGGGCACGCCATAAGCTTCAGCCATCAGGTGCACATGTTGGGCACCCGAGATAGCACCAGCAATAGCAGCTTTCTGATCATCATTGTTCAGCCCTTTGCCAGCAAAAAACTGCGCGCCGCCATGTGAGAACTGGATAATTACTGGAGAGTTAACAGCTTTGGCTGTCTCCAGCACGGCATTTACAGAGTTTGTGCCGATCACGTTCACAGCGGGTAGGGCGAAGTTGTTTTCGTTCGCGTACTTAAACAGTTCAGTTACCTCATCGCCGAAAAGCACGCCGGCTCTAAACTTCTTAGTTGTTTCGTTCACAGTTATATTTTTTTAGTTTGTTAGACAGAGTTATACTTTCAGCCACAATTTTAGATGCAGCGGACAGAGTAAAATTATACTTTAGTTTACAAATAAAGAAATCAAACGGCAGTTAAATGCTTGAGATCATGGGCTAGCTTGCTTCTTAACTTTTTCTAGCCAAAGTTAAATGGCTGCTGTCGGATCAGAATATTAATACCCAAACTTATTCGTTGGTTTTTGCTGTGCATTTTCGTGCGTTTCAGTGTCTGATAACGAACAGTAGTAGAATTCCGAAGTGGCTTTACAGGCTAATTTTGAGCATTAGCAATGTGGTATATTAGTTGTAATGCCATTACCAACCAGAATCTTTCTCATAAAACTCTAGTAAACTTATGCTGCAGCACAGCCTCCTGCTTATCTATAGAAACTTTATACGGTTTAAAAGCACGTTTGTGATAAACCTGATTGGCTTGTCTACGGGCTTGGCCTGTGCGCTGCTAATCTTCCTGTGGGTAAAGCAAGAGCTAGCCATGGATTCTTTTCATGAGCAAGCCAAGCAGCTCTATCAGGTAATGACAAACCACCATAACGCCAGCGGTACGGTGACGTGGGAAGTTGGTCCGGGGCTGTTAGGGGAGGCCCTTCAAGCTGACATGCCAGAGATTAAGTATGCGGTAAGCTCATCGGATATCCCTGAAAAATTCACTGTATCAGGTTCTGAGAAGCACATCAGCGCGGCAGGCCAATTTGTGAGTAAAGACTATTTCAATATTTTTTCTTATCAACTTCTTCATGGCGCAAAAGGCCAGGTGCTTTCCAACCGTAATGGCATTGTTATTTCGGAGGAGCTGGCATTGAAACTCTTTAACACAACGCAAGATGTTGTAGGCAAAACCATGCAGTGGCAGATTCTGCATTTTAAGAAACCAGTCATTGTAACCGGAATATTCCAAACCATGCCTTCCACCGCCTCCGAGCGCTATGATTTTTTTCTTTCGTTTGAAGAGTTTAAGTCCATGCTTGGCAGCGCCATGCACTGGGATAACCACCAGGCCAAAACATACCTGCTCTTAGAAAGTGGCGTGGATGTTGAGCAGTTTAACCGAAAGCTATCCGGGTTTCTTAAAACAAAAACTCCTGACTCTAATGTGGCCTTGTTTGTAAGGCCGTATGCTGATAAGTACCTCTACAATAAGTATGAAAATGGCGTGCAAGCTGGCGGAAGGATAGAGTATGTTCAACTTTTTTCGCTAATCGCAATCTTCATACTTATCATTGCCTGTATAAATTTCATGAACCTCTCCACAGCGAAGGCATCCAGAAGAGTGAAGGAAGTGGGGATTAAGAAAGCCATGGGGGCCAGTCGGAGATCTTTGATTCTTCAGTATCTGGGCGAGTCGATGCTTGTGGCTTTTGCCTCGCTTATTGTTGCCCTGATGTTGGTTGAGCTGCTGGTTGGCCCATTTAGCCGGCTTACCGGTATGCAGCTCTCCCTTAGTTATCATCCGTTATTTATACTTGGGGCACTAAGCTTAACACTGTTTACCGGTTTACTGGCCGGCAGCTATCCTGCTTTGTACCTTTCCGGTTTTAGTCCTGCAACTGTGCTGCGTGGCAAGTTAGATGCATTTGCCGGGGAGCTTTGGGCGCGTAAGGGGTTAGTGGTGTTTCAGTTTGCGTTATCCGTGGTGCTGATCATTTCTGTGATGGTCGTATTCAGGCAAATAGCGTATGTCCAGACCAAAAACCTGGGCTACAGTAAAGAAAACATTATCTACTTCACCGCAGAAGGCAATGTACAGGAAAAACTGGAAGCTTTTTTAGACGAACTGGAGAAAACGCCTGGCGTCAAAAGCGCTTCCAGCGGCGGTAGCATTCTCAGCGACTATGGCTCCACCGTAGGTCTAACCTGGCCGGGGGCAAACCCCGACCAAGCCATAGCTTTCCAAACACTGCCTGTCAACTATGGCATGATCGAAACGCTAAGTATAAAAATCAAGGCCGGGCGATCGTTCTCAAGGGAATTCGGTGCAGACTCTGCCAGCATCGTTTTCAATGAGTCCGCAATTCAGGCAATGGGCCTGCAAGAGCCGATTGGCAAAGTGGTGAATGTGTGGGGTGAGAATAAAATGATTATCGGAGTGGTAAAAGACTTTCATTTTCAGACGCTGCATGAAAAGGTGAAGCCGCTGTTTTTTCGGTTGGAGCCAAAGCCAGCGCTAAAGGTTATGGCTAAGATTGATGCCGGTCGGGAGAAAGAAACGGTTGAGAATATTCAGGCACTTTACAACAGATTTAACCCAGGCTTTGTACTTGATTATAAATTTCTGGACGAAGCCTATCAAGCACTTTATACTTCAGAGCAGCGCGTGGCCGACCTTGCAAAATACTTTGCCTGCTTAGCTATACTTATCTCCTGCCTAGGCCTGTTCGGGTTGGCAGCTTTCACGGCTGAGCGAAGAAAGAAAGAGATCGGCGTGAGAAAAGTGCTGGGGGCAAGCGAGTGGAGCATTGTTTACCTGATCACCAGCGATTTTACAAAGCTGGTTCTGGTGTCAGTAGCACTGGCGCTCCCGATAAGCTATTTTCTTGCCGCCAATTGGCTTGAAAACTTTGCCTACCGGGTAGAACTGGAGCCTTGGTATTTTATGAGCGGAGGCTTCGCAGCGCTGCTGATTGCCTGGTTAACTGTAAGCACACAGGCGTTCAAGGCATCTAAATTAAACCCGACAGACTGCCTGCAAAACGTATAACTGATAAATCATAAACAAAAAGCGGCAAGTATAAAACCTGCCGCTCATCTTAGTCAAATATCAACACTTTGTCTTTGTGCTTGCTGCGTATGTGATTGCGAATGATTTGCTGCACATCCTTGTTGTCGTTGTAGCGTTGGATAGCATCCTTAAAGTCGGAGAGGCTGCTGGCCGAAAAGGTCTGGTCTACAAAACCGAAGCCTAAGTATGTGCCGTGCTCCACCACAACCACAGATTTCTCGCCGGGTTCGCGCCCCTTACCCACGATCACGAAGCTGTCGTGCTCGTACGTAAACGACTCAATGGCTTCCTCCACGCGCTGGTTGTAAATTTCCGGGGCCTCTTTGCCTATGCAGGCACCGTTGCACTGGTGCACCTGATAGTCGAAACAGGCGCCTGTGGTTTTGTACAGGTCGCAAAGCTTTTGGCACAGGTTATACTTCGCCACTTTATGAAACAGGAAGCCCTTTGCCTTAAAATGGTTTGACAGCGCGATGATTGGGGTCATGCTCTCATTATCGGCTTTATTTACCGAGCCATACGTCAGGCGCTTATAGCCGTTTTCATCCTCGTACACAAAAATGCCCGTGTTAAACACGCTGCGGCGCTGCGCACGGTTATACTGCGGTTTCATGCGCTTAATCTCAGCCGACTCAAAGAGCAGCGCCACCAGTTCGTTACCCATCAGCTCATAGGTTATGTCGGTGATGCTGTTCTTGAAATCCAGTGATTTACGGCTTTTATAATCGATGTTGAAGTGCTGAATGATGCGCTTCTTTATATTTATACTTTTGCCGACATAGATAACTTCCCCTTCCTCGTTATGGAAATAGTACACACCCGGCACCATGGGCAATGCATCTACCTGCTCCTTACTAATAGCTGGGGGCAGCAGCGATGTTTTAATTTCCTGCTTTAACAATTGAGACGTGTTCTCCGAAGCCATGTTCATGTTGCCATCTACCACCGGCTTGTTTATTTTCAAGAGCTTATCAAAAAGCAGGGCAGTGGCTTCTGCATCGCCAATGGCACGGTGGCGCTGGCGCAACGGAATGTCTACACTATGGCAAAGCTTACCCAAGCTATAAGATGGCAGGCCAGGTATGAGCGCGCGGCTCAGGCGTACGGTGCAGAGCGTTTTACGCTGGAAAGTAAAGCCAAGGTCAGCAAATTCCTTCTTCATAAAAGAGTAGTCGAAGCGCACATTGTGTGCCACGAAAACCTTGCCCTCGGTAAACTCCACAATCTCTTTGGCTACCTCGTAAAACTTTGGTGCTTCCTGCACCATGTCGTCTTTTATGCCGGTTAGCTGGGTAATAAAGTATGGTATAGGGCGCTCCGGGTTAATAAGCGTATGGTACTTGTCAACGATCCTATCTCCGTCGTGTATAAAAATGGCAATCTCAGTGATCTTGTCCTGGTGAGGCTGGCCCCCCGTGGTTTCTATGTCTACTATCGCGTACAAGTTGCTTTGGTTTAAGTCTTGGTCAAACGCGCCTGCGCTAGCTTCCACAGGCTCCTTACCTAAACCAATATTTTTAGTATTCCGTTTCAAAATTGTGTATATGTATTATCACTGCAAATATAGTTAGCAAAACTAACTGTCTGTGTCGCGTTTGCCGCGGCCAAGGCCGTTCACTAACTCGGCCAGCCAATTGCGTATTCCGCGTTTGCGTTGGGGCTTTAAGTCCTCAATATCAGCAAGCAGAAAACCAAAGGGCTGCAAAGGGGGGTAAACGTCAAAAATAACTTTCATCATCGCAATCATAGGTATGGAAAGCACCATTCCGGCGGCCCCCCATATCTCACCACCTAACAGCAGGGCCACAATTGCGGCAAACGGGTTTATACTTACTTTTGAGCCGACCACAAACGGCGTGATAAAATTACCCTCCAGGAACTGCACAAACATAAATACAAGCACTACCAGTACTGCGTCCAGTAAATTGCCGGTTGTTGCCAGCGTAAAAAGAGCGGGCAGAGAGGCGCCAATCATTATTCCGATGTATGGGATGATGGTTAGTATGGAGGCAAACACCCCAAAGAAAATCGCATACTTTACTCCAAGCATAAGCAAGCCTGCCGTGTTTAAGAGCGCCACCACCACAATCACAATCATCAACCCTGAAATGTAGCTCTGCACCACATGCTGAATATTTGACACAGTTTGAATGACGCCGCTTCGGCGGTCTTTAGCCACATACTTAAACATAAACTGTTCCAGGTGGTCGCGGTAATAAAGCAAGCAGAATATAAAGATTGGAACCAGGGTGAGTATGGTTAATGCCCCGGTTGTCATAGAAATTGTGCTTCCTAAAAACGTGGCCGAAATATCCTGTATGCTTCCGATAGCGTTTTGAATCAGCTCGGTTTTGTTTGGGGGAGTGATGCCAAATTTAGAGGCCATAAAATCTTGGCCGCGTGCCAGCAGCGCCTCAATATTCTGGCCCACAGTATCTAAATCAGATGTCAGGCTAACAAGTTGTAACGACACAAACCAGGCAATCATGCCTAGCACTACCACTACTAGCGTAATGCTGCAGAGAATGGCTAAAGGCCTCGGAAAACGCAGTTTAATCTCCAGGTCGCGGCTAAGTGGCAACAGGAGCAACGCGAATAGTAAGCCGAAAGCCAGCGGCATTAGGATGGGCTTAAACGTGATGAGCCCGAAGATTAATAGGGTAAGGCCCAGAAGAATGATGGTGTATTTGAAGTAGGGGGGTAATTTTATTTCCATGTAAGGTATACTTGTGTATTTATTATTGCTGTGCAGCATCTACATTTGCGGCTCAAGGTAAGTAAATATTAGGCCTTTTTGTATCTAACAATCTATATATAAAAATGCTAAAAAAATTAGCTATTAATTCCCTTAAATAGCTAAGGAGTATTGAACCGACTTTACATACTATTGGTTATTTACCTGTACGCACCTTTTAGAGCTATTTAAGCTAACAAGGTTAGTAAAATTAAGTCGTTCTTCTTAATTTAGCATGCGGCAGGAACTTATAGATTGGGTCTTGTCTTTTATTATTTCCTATATTTCGGATTGATACTACCTTTTCAACTACACTTACGCTTACAGAATGGCAGAGTTAGAGCATAATTACAACGAAGACAGCATCCGTTCCCTCGAACCCCGTGAACACATCAGGCTAAGGCCGGGTATGTATATCGGTAAGCTTGGCGATGGCTCGTCGGCGGATGACGGAATTTACATTTTAGTGAAAGAGGTTATCGACAACTCTATTGACGAACACGTGATGGGTTTCGGTAAAACCATCGAAATTAAAATTTCCGATCATAAGGTACAGGTTCGTGATTACGGGCGAGGTATTCCGCTGGGTAAGGTAATTGATTGTGTTAGCAAGATTAACACAGGTGGTAAGTATGACAGTAAGGCTTTCCAGAAGTCGGTTGGTTTGAACGGGGTTGGTACCAAAGCGGTAAATGCCCTTTCCAGCCACTTCCGCATCCAATCGGTGCGCGACGGCAAAATGAAAGCAGCCGAGTTTGAAAGAGGAGTGCTCATCGAGGATTTTGAGGTACAGGATTCTAGCCAGCGTAATGGTACCTTAACCGTGTTCTCTCCGGACGACACCATCTTTAAGAACTATCAGTTTAACCCAGACTATCTCGAGAATCAGATCTGGAACTATGTGTACCTGAATGCTGGGCTCACCATAAACTTTAACGGCAAGAAGTATTACTCAGAAAACGGCCTGCTAGACCTGCTCCGCAACAAAGCCGATGAGGAAAGTATACGCTACCCGATCATCCACCTGAAAGGGGAGGACATTGAACTGGCCCTTACGCATGGCAACGATTATGGCGAAGAGTATTACTCTTTCGTAAATGGCCAATACACTACAATGGGCGGAACACACCTAGCGGCTTTCCGCGAGGCTGTAGTTAAAACCGTGCGTGATTTTTATAAGAAGGATTACGATGCCGCAGATATCCGTGGGTCTATCATCGGGGCGATCTCATTGCGTGTGCAGGAACCCGTTTTCGAATCGCAGACGAAGACCAAGCTAGGCTCTATAGAGATGGGCCCAGACGGACCAGCCGTGCGTGCCTTCATTAACGATTTTGTAAGGGAGCACCTGGATAACTACCTGCATAAAAACCCTGAAACTGCCGATGCACTCCGCAAGCGAATAGAGCAGAGTGAGCGTGAACGCAAGGATATGGCTGGTGTTAAGAAACTTGCAAATCAGCGAGCTAAAAAAGCCAATCTGCATAACCGCAAGCTCCGTGATTGCCGCCTGCATTTTAACGAGGACAAGCACGAGAAGTCTGTGCTCTCCACGCTGTTCATCACTGAGGGCGACTCTGCCAGCGGGTCCATCACAAAGTCTAGGAACGTGGATATTGAGGCAGTGTTCAGTTTGCGCGGTAAGCCCCTGAATTGCTATGGCATGAAAAAGAAGGTGGTGTACGAGAACGAAGAGTTTAACTTGTTGCAGCACGCCCTGAACATTGAGGAAGGCCTTGAAAACCTACGTTACAACCGTGTGGTGATCGCGACGGATGCCGACGTAGACGGCATGCACATCCGTCTGCTGCTGCTAACGTTCTTTCTGCAGTTCTTCCCGGACCTGGTGCGTAACGGCCATGTATTTATACTTGAAACACCGCTGTTCCGGGTACGCAACAAGAAAGAAACGATCTATTGCTACAACGAATCTGAAAAGCAGGAGGCAATTCAAAAGCTAGGTAAAAAGCCTGAAATCACGCGCTTTAAAGGTTTGGGTGAGATCTCTCCGGACGAGTTTGGCAAGTTTATCGGTGATAACATCAAACTGAAGCCGGTAATCCTGCACAAGGATACCACGATCCAGAAGATGCTGAGCTACTACATGGGTAAGAACACGCCTGACCGTCAGCAGTTTATTATCGAAAACCTGAAGATTGAAAAAGATATAGTTGAAGAGGTATATGCATAACGACGAGTTGAACAACCAAGAATACAACGAGAACGAAGAGCTGGAAGTGGAGTTTACCGATGGGGAAGAGGAAATCATCCATAATGTAACTCCTGTCTCTGGCTTATACGAAAACTGGTTCCTCGACTATGCTTCTTATGTGATTCTGGAGCGTGCGGTACCAGCTATTGAAGATGGTTTAAAACCTGTGCAGCGCCGTATCCTGCACGCCATGCGCGAGATGGACGACGGCCGTTTTAACAAAGTAGCCAACGTAATAGGCCAAACCATGCAGTATCACCCGCACGGTGATGCCTCTATCGGTGACGCCATGGTGAACATTGGCCAGAAGGACCTGCTGATTGAAACGCAGGGTAACTGGGGCGATGTACGCACCGGCGACAGCGCTGCCGCACCACGATACATTGAGGCTCGCCTCTCTAAGTTTGCCCTGGATGTAGTATTCAACCCGCAAACAACGCAGTGGCAGCTAAGCTACGATGGCCGTAAAAACGAGCCGATTACCTTGCCGGTTAAGTTTCCGTTGCTGCTTGCCCAGGGTGTGGAAGGTATTGCGGTAGGTCTTTCCACCAAGATTATGCCGCACAATTTCAAGGAGCTGATCAAAGGCTCTATTGATGTGCTAAAAGGCCGTAGTACCACACTGCTACCCGATTTTCTGACTGGCGGGCAGATCGACGTTACGAACTATAACGGCGGTATGCGTGGTGGAAAGATTCGTGTGCGCGCAACGATTGAGAAGGTTGATAAAACGATGCTCATCATCCGGGATGTACCTTATGGTACGACCACTACCGGCTTGATGGAGTCAATCGTTAAAGCCAGCGAGAATAATAAGATCAAAATTAAAAAGGTGGTAGATAATACCGCTGCCGATGTAGAGATTCAGGTGCAACTTCCAACGGGCGTTTCCCCGGACCTGACCATCGACGCACTCTACGCCTTTACCGATTGTGAAGTATCCATCTCTCCGAACGCCTGTGTAATTATCGAGGATAAACCGCACTTTATGAGTGTGGACGAGCTGCTGCGCATTTCTACGTTCAAGACAGTGGACCTTTTAAAGCGTGAGCTAGAAATCCGCAAAGGAGAACTGGAGGATAAATGGCATTACTCATCGCTTGAGAAAATCTTTATCGAGAACCGCATCTACCGTGACATTGAGGAGTGTGAGACTTGGGAAGCGGTGCTAAATGCCATCGACAAAGGCTTGGACCCTTTCAAAAACTTACTCCGCCGCGAGGTGACTGAGGACGATATAATTCGATTAACTGAAATTAAGATCAAGCGCATCTCCAAGTATGATTCCTTTAAAGCGGATGAGTACATCAATAAACTGGAAGAGGAGATGGCTGTGGTGGATGATAACCTGGCGAACCTAATCCGCTATGCGATTGCATACTTTGAAGGCCTCCTGAAGAAGTATGGCCAAGGCAAAGAACGCCGCACACAGGTGAAAACCTTTGATGTGATTAACGCACAGAACGTTGCCATTGCCAACCAGAAACTATACATGAATGCCAAAGATGGCTTTATAGGTACCAGCCTGCGCAAAGACGACTTCGTATGCGATTGCTCTGACATGGACGACATCATCGTTTTCCGAAAGGATGGTAAGTTCATGGTAACAAAAGTGGCCGAGAAAACCTTTGTAGGCAAAGACATCATACTTGCTGGCGTTTATAACAAGAACGATGAGCACATGGTGTATAACATGATATACCTGGATGGGAAATCAGGTGTGTCGTATGCCAAGCGCTTCTCTGTTAAATCCGTCACGCGCGACAAGGAATATGACCTGACTAAAGGCAATAAAGGCTCCAAGGTGCAGTACCTGACAGCCAATCCTAACTCAGAGTCAGAGGTGGTAACCATCACGCTTTCGCCAAATGCCCAAGCCCGAAACAAAGTGCTTGACTATGATTTTGCAGAGCTTATGATCAAAGGCAAAGGCTCCAATGGTAATATTGTCACGAAATACGCTGTCAAGAAAGTTGTGCAGAAGAGCCTGGGCGAGTCAACGCTTGGTGGCCGCGAAATCTATTACGATGAAGTTATCGGCCGCTTGAATACAGAAGGCAGAGGGCGCTATCTGGGCTCTTTTAATACGGACGATTCTATACTTGCCGTGTACGATGATGGAACGTATGAGCTTACCTCATTTGATCTTGCAAACCACTACACTGTTGAGAAACTCAAAGTGCTGCAGAAGTTTGACCCGGAAACCGTTATTTCTACAATTTACTACGAAGGCGAGAACAAAATTTACTATGTTAAGCGCTTCAAGATAGAAACGACCACCATTGGCAAACGCTTTAGCTTTATACCTGAAACCAAGAATTCGAGGTTGGAGGCAGTGTCTGCGCATCCTGAACCGTTAGCAACTATCAAGTTTAAACGATCGCTGCGCGGTGAGCGTGAAACTGAGAAGCTTCTGCTAAATGAGTTTATTGATGTGAAAGGCTGGAAAGCATTAGGAAACAAGCTAAACTACTTTAAGATTTATGAAGTGGATGTGCCTAAGATGCTGGAGGTTGAGCAGCCAGAGGACGACAAGCCCAAAGCAAAGAAGACATCCAAACGGCAGCCTGTAACTTTGCCTTCTCAGTTAAAGGAGCTTGCCGATGAGGCAGCCCGTGTAAGTAGTGCTAACCCTGGCCCGGGAGAGGCCGTAAATGCGGATACCGATATTAGCAAAGAGAAAAAGGCTCTGAAAGAGAAAAAGCAACTCGATATTTTCTAATTACTTACGCCTGCTCTTGCTAAAGTCTCTGGTTCTCCGTAGATTGTTAGACAGGTCTAAGTATATGAAGAGATTTTTAACTGCTATTCTTTTGAGTTGTTTGCTTTGTGGAGAAGCCCCTGCCGCCGTTTGGGTGGAAGGCGGCTCCGCCTCAAGCACTGAGCTCATGCAAAGGGCACAAGAACTTCTCAGTAATTACAGAGACAGCGAAGCGCTTCTTTTGTTTGAGCAGGTAATAACACAATCGCCCGATAATTACGAAGCATTGTGCAAAGCCAGTTACTTACATTGCCGTATAGGCGACAGGTTTTCGGACGAGACCCGGAAATCCGACCATTTCTTGCAGGCAAAGAAGTACGCCTTCAAGGCTTATGAATTGCAACCAACCGATGCCGAGGCAAACTATGCCATGGCATTGGCTATAGGTTGCAGCGCCATGACAGAAGGGGCCAGGCAGCGTTTAGAGGGCATTAACCAGGTTAAGTCATTTGTAGATGCGGCCTTGCTTGATAATAGCCAGCATGCCGGAGCTTGGTATATACTGGGTCGTTGGTACTTTAAAATGGCTAACCTGAATTTTGCAGAAAAAGCAGCGGCTAAAATATTTTTCGGAGGGGTTTGCGGCGAGGCTACTAACCAAAAAGCTGCCGAGGCAATTGAGCAGGCAGTAGTGTTCGAGCCAAACAACATCAAATATTATTTTGACCTGGCAAGCGTCTACAAAGAGATGAATGAAACCAATGCGTGCATCAACACGCTTCAAAAGGCCTTGGCCTTAACATTTGAAACGAAGGAAGAGTTGGAGCTAAGCAGGCGCTGCAAAATTATGCTAAAGGAGCTTCAAAGTACTTGAAAGAAAGAATTACTATAAGAAAGCCTGCTTCCGTTTTGGTGGCAGGCTTTTTGTTTATAGCGGTAGGAACTGTTTTATCCTGAGTAGATGCTTCTCTTTTAGCAAAATGTCTTAATTTAGCGCCCATAAGTATAAACTTGTGCAATTATAAAATATAGAGGAAAGGCCGGAATGGTGCGAATTGCGAAAGTATTGCTGTTGGTGGCTCCGGTTTTATTCGCTGCTTGTGCACCTAACGAGAACGACCATGAAAAAATGGTTGATCTCCGCGTGGTTAAAGACGATCCTGATGCACAATTGATTAATTTAAATGATGCCATCGAACGTTCTAAGCGGGATGGTAGCCTTTATGCCCGGCGTGCAGTGATATTACTTCAAAAAGGCAGTTTGGACTTAGCATTGAAGGATGCTAATGAAGCTGTTCGTCTTACGGGCAGCGAGCCATCAAGCCTATTTGTAAAGGCGCAGGTTCTCAGAGCAACCGGCAACAGAGATGAAGCATTGCAGCTGGCACTACAAGCTGAAAGAAACTCGTATCAAAGTGCCTCCTTATATGTATTGCTCTCTGAGTTGTACTTGCACAAAAAGGAGTATGGTCAGGCGCTGAGTTACCTCAAGAAGGCCGAGAACTTATCACCCGCTGATGAATTTGTGTATTATTACAAAGGCCGTGTGCAGGAAGCGCTAGGCGACACCACGAAGGCGATAAAAAACTATGCCTTGTCGCTTGAGCACTCAAAAAGATTCTTACAGGCACAGCGAGAGCTTGCGGGCCTGTACGTAGCAATGGATAACTTTTCAGAAGCGAAGCCATACATTAGGTCTGCCTTGAAAACAGGCGTTAAGGATGCTAAGTTATGGTATAACATGGGGCTTATTTACCAGTCTGAGCAAAAATCCGACAGCGCTTTTAAGGCTTTTAAGAATGCCGAAAGTATAAATGATACGTTACCTGAGGTTAATTATAAGCTAGGTGTGCTTTATCATGGCCAAGGCAACAACGATGAGGCGCTGGTGCATCTCGATAAGGCTTATGCTGCCTTTAAATCGAAGCCTGAATACTTAGGTAAGCTTGCTAGTGCATACGAACGAGCGGGCTTGTACTCTAAAGCTCTGGCAACGTATCAGTTGCTTGTTGAGGTTGAGCCAAGAGCAACGTATGCATACCAGGCTATTGCCAGGCTGAAGTATAAAATTTCGAAACCAATACCTGATAGTGCAGCCGTACGCCTACAGGAACAGATAGAAAGATAAACAACTATGATTAACATCACACTGCCAGATGGCTCGGTGCGCCAGTATGATAAAGGCGTAACCAGCTTTGAGATCGCACAGAGTATAAGCGAAGGCTTAGCTCGCAACGTGCTTGCTGCTAAAGTAAACGGCTCTGTTTGGGATGCTACGCGCCCTATAAACGAGGATGCTGCCGTACAGCTGCTCACCTGGAACGACGACGAAGGCAAAAATACGTTCTGGCATTCATCTGCTCACCTTTTAGCAGAGGCGCTGGAAGACATGTACCCGGACGTGAAGTTTGGGATTGGGCCGCCGGTCGAAAATGGGTTTTACTATGATGTTGATCTGGGAGAGCATCACCTTTCTCAGGAGGATTTAGCCAAGCTGGAGCAGAAAATGCTGGAGCTTGCCCGCCAGAAAAATGAGTACCTGCGCAGCGAGGTCTCTAAGGCCGATGCCATCGAGTACTTTAGCAAGAAAGGCGATGAGTATAAACTTGATCTGATCAAGGACCTGGAAGATGGCTCTATCACCTTTTACGAGCAAGGCAAGTTTGTAGACCTTTGCCGTGGCCCGCACCTGCCTAATACTGGTTTCATCAAAGCAGCTAAGATCACTAATATTGCCGGTGCATACTGGCGCGGTGATGAAAAGAACAAGCAGCTAACCCGTATCTATGGTATTACCTTCCCGAAGCAGAAGGAGCTTACTGAGTATTTAGAAAGACTTGAGGAGGCTAAGAAGCGCGACCATCGCAAGCTTGGTAAAGAGTTGGAGCTTTTCGCTTTCTCAGAAAAAGTGGGCATGGGCCTACCGCTCTGGTTGCCAAAAGGCACATTATTGCGTGAGCGCCTGGAGCAGTTCATGCGCAAGGCTCAGGTTAAAGCCGGGTATCAGCCGGTTGTAACGCCGCATATCGGTAGCAAGGAGCTTTATGTAACTTCTGGCCATTATGAAAAGTATGGCGCCGACTCGTTCCAGCCCATCAAGACGCCTAACGAGGGGGAGGAGTTCTTCTTGAAGCCGATGAACTGCCCGCACCACTGCGAGATATATAAAACCCGCCCACGATCTTACAAAGAGCTGCCTGTGCGTTTTGCAGAGTTCGGTACAGTGTACCGCTACGAACAAAGCGGCGAATTACATGGCCTGACCCGCGTTCGTGGCTTCACGCAAGACGATGCGCATATCTTCTGCCGTCCGGATCAGGTTAAAGAGGAATTCCTGAAAGTAATTGACTTGGTACTATACGTGTTTAAAGCGCTCGGCTTTGAAGATTATACTGCTCAGATCTCGCTCCGCGACCCTGAGAATAAAACAAAGTATATTGGGGCCGATGAGGATTGGAACAAAGCCGAGGCGGCTATCATCGAGGCTGCTGCGGAGAAAGGCCTTAAAACTGTAACCGAACTGGGAGAGGCTGCGTTCTACGGACCAAAGCTCGACTTTATGGTGAAAGATGCCCTTGGCCGTAAATGGCAGCTTGGAACTATTCAGGTTGACTATCAGTTGCCTGAACGATTCCAATTGGAATACATTGGCGCTGACAACCAGAAGCACCGCCCTGTAATGATTCACCGTGCGCCATTTGGATCCCTAGAGCGTTTTGTGGCCGTGCTGATCGAGCATTGCGGAGGTAATTTCCCGTTGTGGTTAAGCCCAGAGCAAATTGCCATACTTCCTATTTCTGAAAAGTATCACGATTTTGCGCAACAGGTCTACGACCGCCTGCAGCAGGATGATATCCGGGGATATGTTGATAACCGCGATGAGAAGATTGGCCGCAAAATCAGAGATGCAGAGGTTCGTAAAGTACCTTACATGCTGATAGTAGGTGAAAAGGAACAAGAGAACGGAGCGGTATCCGTAAGAAGACACGGAGAGGGAGACTTAGGCTCCATGAAAATTGAAGAGTTCAGTGCATTCTTCCAAGGCAAAGTGGCCGAAATGCTGAACAATTAGGAAAACAATTTTCTTTTTGATAGATAAATTGCGATATTCGCAACTTAATTGTGGAATTTAAATTAAGGAGGTACAACCATAGCTACGCAAAATAGGCGCTATATCCCACGCGGAAAGGTGGAGGAGCCATACAAAGTCAATGAAAAGATAACTGCCAGAGAAGTAAGGGTAGTTGGTGACAATGTTGAGCAAGGAGTATACTCAACCAGAGATGCTCAAAGAATAGCTAACGAGCAAAATCTTGACCTCGTCGAGATTTCGCCAACAGCTAATCCACCGGTATGCCGCATCATCGACTATTCTAAGTTCAAGTACGAGCAGAAGAAAAAAACGAGGGAGATGAAGGCCAAGCAGCAAAAGGTCGTTATCAAGGAAATCAGGTTCGGTCCGAACACAGATGACCACGATTTCGAGTTTAAGCTGAAGCATGCCAAAGGATTCCTTGAGAGCGGTTATAAGATCAAATCTTATGTTCACTTCGTGGGTAGGTCAATCGTGTTTAAAGAACGCGGTGAGATTTTGCTTCTGAAGTTTGCCCAAGCACTGGAGGACTTAGCTAAAGTTGAGCAGTTGCCGAAGCTGGAAGGTAAGAGAATGTTTCTTATTTTGTCGCCGAAGAACGCTCCTGCGAAGAAGTAGTTTCATTTAATTAATTTTATACTCATGCCAAAAGTAAAAACCAAATCTGGTGCAAAGAAGCGTTTTTCTTTGACAGGTACTGGCAAAATCAAGCGTAAGCACGCTTACAAGAGCCACATCCTGACCAAGAAGACCACAAAGCAGAAGCGTAATTTAACGCACATCGGCCTTGTTAGCAAAGCTGATGAAGCAAACGTTAAATTCATGCTGAAAATCTAATTCTGCGATAGAATTAGTAGTCGGTTAATTTTTAGTACGAACCCGGTATCTGGTCTTTAGAAAGATTTTTTAGAATCACCAGCCGCCAAAACTTTTAAGAAATGCCTAGATCGGTAAATGTCGTTGCAGCACGACACAGAAGAAAAAAAATGATGAAAATGGCCAAAGGTTACTTTGGCCGTCGCAAGAATGTTTGGACAGTTGCGAAAAATGCGGTAGAAAAAGGCTTAGTATATGCCTACCGTGATAGAAAAGCTAAGAAGAGAGACTTCAGAGCCTTATGGATCCAGCGTATTAACGCAGGTGCACGTGAGCATGGCTTGTCTTACTCTACATTAATGGGTGGCCTGAAGAAGGCTAACATCGACCTGAACCGCAAAGTACTTGCTGACCTGGCGATGAACCACCCAGAGGCTTTCAAAGCTATTATCGATAAAGTAAAGTAATAATTACTTCCAGATATATTACAGAAAGGGCTTAGCTAATCGCTAAGCCCTTTCTGTTTTAAGCCCATTTGTTTAAAGAGTATATGTGAATTTGAATTTTAAACTATTGATTTCCTGTGGGTTTGGTGTGCCATAACTACATCTATTTAAATAGAGCTTAAACAAAACTTCTGAACCTCTGTTGTAATAAACTTAAACAGTATCACAGAGTTAAATGGAAAACCAGAAAATAATATTAGCTAATCGCCCGAAAGGGGCACCAAGTATAGACAATTTTGCATTCGAAACAGCAGAAATTAAAGCCTTACAAGATGGGGAAATCCTCCTCAAATCCCTTGTAGTGTCTGTTGACCCATACATGCGTGGGCGAATGAGTGATGCAAAGTCGTATGTGGCGCCGTATGAGGTTGGCAGTGCCATTACAGGAGGTATAGTAGCCGAGGTAGTCGAGAGTAAACACAATGATTTTTCAAAGGGAGCAGTTGTTGTCGGTAACCTGCCATGGCAGAAATATACTGTTCATAATGGTGAAGGTTTGAACCAAGTAAATCCTGATGTTGCTCCGCTTAGCTATCATTTAGGAATTTTAGGTATGCCTGGCCTAACTGCATATTTTGGGCTGCTCCACATCGGTGACCCTAAGCCAGGCGAAACTGTAGTGGTTTCTGGCGCCGCAGGGGCAGTAGGAACCATCGTTGGGCAGTTAGCCAAAATCAAAGGCTGCAGAGTAGTGGGAGTTGCTGGTTCAGATGACAAAATAGCATACCTAAAAGATGAACTTGGCTTCGACGAGGCTATAAACTATAAGACTGCGGAAGATATTAACCAGGCAATTGCAGACGCCTGTCCTGATGGCGTTGATGTATACTTCGATAATGTGGGAGGAGAAATTTCAGATGCAGTTTATTATGTAATCAATAAGTTTGCTAGAATCGCTATTTGCGGGCAAATTTCATATTACAATAACACAAGCCCAGCTACAGGGTTGCGCGTGGAGCCTATACTTTTGAAGAAAAGCGCCCTAATGAAAGGATTTATAGTAAGCGATTTTGCGAAAGATTTTGGAACAGCAGCTAAAGACTTAGCCGGTTGGGTAAAAGACGGTAAACTTCAATATCAGGAGACAATAACAGAAGGTTTTGAAAATATACCCCATGCTTTTCTAGGCCTGTTCACAGGCGAAAATACAGGAAAGCAACTGGTAAAAGTTGCTGATAGAGAAGTATAATCTATCAATCCATCACCATAAGTTAAAGTGCAACTAATTTGCATTTTTTGAACACTCAACGAAATATAATTACATATGAATAACTTCACCTTTTACAACCCGGTTAAAATACTTTTCGGGAAAGGGCAGATTAGTGCCATATCAAATGAGATTCCGCAAGGCGCGCGTATCATGGTTACGTATGGCGGCGGAAGTATAAAGAAGAACGGGGTTTATGACCAGGTAATGGAAGCCCTGAAGGACTTTGAGGTACTTGAGTTCAGTGGCATTGAGCCAAATCCGCATTACGAGACGCTGATGCAGGCTGTGGATATAGCCAAGCGCCAGCAGATCGATTTCTTTTTAGCAGTTGGCGGAGGATCCGTAATCGACGGCACTAAGTTTATCGTGGCAGCGATGGAGTATAAGGGGGCAGATCCTTGGGATATATTAGCGAAGCGCGAGCCAGTAACGAACGCTACACCATTTGGCGCTATACTAACCTTGCCAGCTACTGGCTCTGAAATGAATTCTGGCTCGGTTGTTACCCGCGTTTCAACGCAGGAAAAACTGGCATTTGGAAGCCCGTTTACTTTCCCAAAATTTTCAGTCTTAGATCCTGAAACAACATTTACTCTCCCGGTAAGGCAAATAAGCAATGGGGTTGTAGATGCATTTACACACGTGTTAGAACAATACCTGACGTACCCAGTTAATGCGCCGTTGCAAGACCGTATGGCAGAAGCGGTGCTGCTAACGCTGAAAGAAGAGGGCCCAAAAGCTGTACATAATCCTCAGGATTATGATACTATGGCTAATTTTATGTGGAGCGCAACAATGGCTCTAAATGGCGTTATCCGTACAGGCGTGCCAACCGACTGGGCAACGCATTATATCGCGCACGAGTTAACGGCCCTTCACGGAATTGACCACGCCAGAACCCTGGCAGTGGTATTACCATCGTTACTGCGGTATAAAAGCGGGAACAAAAAAGCGAAGTTGCTGCAATATGGTTCAAGGGTATGGGGCGTAAACGCAGGAACCGAAGATGAGCGTATAGAAGCTACCATTCAGGCTACCATCGCATTTTTCGAGTCCTTAGACATCAAGACCAAGCTTTCGGATTACGAAGTAGGGGAGGATACCATCAAAAAAATAGTTGCCCGGTTCGAAGAACGGGGCGTTAAAGATCTAGGAGAGCGTGCCGATATCCAGATACCGGACGTGAAGCAGATTCTGACTATGAGTTTGTAGCTTTTCGGGGCATCATAAAAAAAACCGCTGCACAAAATGCAGTGGTTTTTTTATGAACAAAAATGAAGTAACTACTGGGTAGTTACAGCTTTGACAAATTTATAAATATGAGGTTAATACGGGGTATAAATCAGTATTTGTACTTGAACGATATAAATTAGTTGACGTTTAAACATATATCGGTACTCATGAGAGAGTACTATGATGCGCCAAATTTCCAAGCTATAAACAAACTTTCACAGGCAGGGTACTTGTACTAAACACAAGTATCCCTAAAGTAAACGTCCACAAACTTTTAGCTAGTGGACGTTTTTTATGAATTGCAACTGAATATAAGTTATGCCTGCTCAGGCTTCAGGCTGATGATGCCATTGAATATTATCTTTACAAGTCCATCAAAAACCGCAGCTGGGGTTTGAGGTAACTCTTGTATCAATTCGGATGGCACTTGCTGTGTAAATTCGGGGTTGAGGATGGTATCTAGAGCACTGGCATACAGCAGTACAGCCATGGTTCTGTTGGTGTCGTGGCGAATATAGCCTTTACGCATTCCCTCATCCAGGAGGGAGTTAAAGCGGAGGAAAGCTGCATCAGCTTTGTGTTTCTGAAGGTGTTGCCAGCTCGACGGAGCATTCTTCTTAATGTCCTGAACAAAGCCTGGGTTGATGTAATGTAGCTTCGTACCGACATAACTGAAGATCAGCTTTATTTTTTCAGGAAATTCAATTGCCTCGCTCTTTAAAATCCGTTCCACTTCATGCTGTATGTCATTCCCATGTTGTATGATGATGACATTGAGCAGTTCCTCTTTACCTTTAAAGTATTGGTAAAGCGTCTTCTTACTCATCCCCAGGTTCTTGGCTAAGTCTGCCATTAGCACTTTGCTATAGCCGTGCCTAAAAAACAATTCTTTTGCCTCGGCAATAATACGGTTACGTGGGTTGTCCATTACCTCCATTGGGCATTCTAAGATTTAATCCTTCTAGTAGAGCGCTTCACTAAACATACTGATATACTTCAGCGCGTGAGAGATGTAAAAATATGTAGTTTAAGTCACTTTTGTAAATAGTACCTTCACATTTAACTATTGAGGTTAAGTTTGCTAGCAAGTATGAAACCAATTAGCCAGGCATGTTCAACGGCTATAATATTTCAGTGCAATATACCTCCAGCTACAAACTAATTGGAATAATAATAAAATCACTCATACTATATAGTATTCAATCATTAAGCAGACTTTTGCTAATATGTAGCCTGCAGTGTAAAGTGATTTTATGAATAAAATTCAAAAATAAAGACAAAATGCTGATTAATAGTGAGTTTGTGCATACCATTAGTGTTAAGTTTTTATGAAATTAATTTGTCTAAAACTTGTGATTTAGACAATAGCCTTTTAAATTGCATTAAGCTGTTCAGGAATAAAGATAATTATAAAACAGCCGGTCAGTGTATAACACCTTGTTGATGATGATAAAGTACAGGAATTCACAAACGAGCAATATACTTTCCCTCATCACACTATAACTTTTAGCCAATGGTTGACATTATTAATCTAGTTGCACTATCAGGTATATTTAATGTGCTGTTTTTTTGGTACGCTTCAACCAAAATGAAATCAAAGCCTGACCCGGTTAAAACACTGATTGTTTCCTTCGTATTCTCAATCCCGTTGAGCTTTTTACTGATCGGTGTTTATACTACTATGCTGGTGTATGCCGTTAAGACGGGTGCAAGCGAAGATGCCATGTGGGAATTCATGGAGCAAGAAGAATTGCAATAAAAGGCTTAACACTTTATACATTATACTTCTAAAACAGAAAAGCCAGCAAATATTTGCTGGCTTTTCTGTTTTAGAAGTATAGGCTTAGTGGCTGCCTGCACTGCTGCCTATATCAGTGCCACCATCTTGTACATCGGCACTGCCACGGCTGCCACTTTTCTGTGAAGGTGCTCCGCCAACCTTACCTTTAATAATATCATCTTCGTTTACTTTTTTCTGCTGGCCAGTCGGGTTAATATTTGGCACCGAGTTGCCTTTATTGATTGTCTTGTTAGGATCTTCGTTCTTTAGTTGATCCTTGTTCTTATCGTTTGTGTTCATGGTTATGTCAATTTTAGGTTAAAGTTTATGCTATTAAAGCGGAATGTTTAAATATTAGTACCTGTCTTGATTGCCCTGAGGATAGTTGTTCTCACGATCATCGCGGTTTTGAGATGGCTCAGGATGCCTGCTGGTGTAATTGCCGTGATAGCTCCTTCTATGTCCGGTTTGTGGATCATAGTGCCTGTTCCAGTCAGGATCATAATTGTTAGAGCCGTCGTAGCCATAACTCAGCGAGCCAGCCTCATTTCCATAGTTTTCTCCACCACCCTGGCCATAAGAGTCTGGGCCGTAATTTGCCTGGAAGTTACCTACTCCATATGGGTCTTGGTCTTCGATGCGGTCATGCACACTGCGGTGCTGTTGCGGTTGATGATGCTGTGACTGATAGTCCGAACGGCGCTGCTGCTGTCGTTGATCATGATGGCGGCCCCAATCCGAACTGTTGCTGCTGCGGTAAGAGTTATCGTTGTTTCTGTAGCGGCTGTCTAAATTGTAGTTGTCGTGGTCATAGCCAGAGCTGTTGTAATCACGGTTATAATTCCTATTGTAATCACGGTTATAGTTCTGGTTGTAGTCCTGGCGCTGGTTGTACTGGCTGTTATTGCCAGTGTTTCTTGAGTTATCCCAAGTTGATACATTATGATGATCGCTCTCGTTATCGAAACGGTAAGCGCCACGATAACTATCCGGGTTTACTTCATCATAGTTTGGGTTATTTCTATGCCTTGGCGAGTTAGGGCGTTCGCCGTAATTCCAATTATTGTTTTCCATAGTGTGTGTATTCTAGTTATATGACTGTACCCATTCTAACGCATGAGAAGCAGGCAGGTTTAACCTAAGTGCACTTTACAGCCGTAAGATGAGTAACGATCAGATGTTTCACTAAATGTTAACAAGCTATGAACAACGAAAGCAGAGATAATTACAGAGACAATAATAATTACCGGGATGACAGAAGTGCGCGTTGGCTGCACGGTCATCACCAAGGCCAGAGCTCTGACCGCGGTAACTATACCGTGGACTCGCATTTTAACCGTGGCTATGGCAACAACGCTTACAGCCAGTACGCAGATAGCCGAAGCTTTAACAGTAATGCCGATCAGTCTCAGATGTCAGGGCAGGGAAGGTTTCAACCGGGAGGGGCGCAGTATATTGGCCCGGACTATACCCAGGATAATCGTAGTGGTAATCCATATGGGATGAGCTATTTCCCGGAGGATGATCATAACTCCGGCCGCCACTATGAGGCAAAGGCAGACTACACAGATAGAGACTACGAGGCATTCAGGCAAAGGGAGCAATCGGGTCGGACTGGTATGGCTGATGAGCGCTTCGGTCACGACGTTAACCGGCGTGAACCACAAGGCAATTGGACCCGCGGAGGCAGAGGCGACTACGAATCTTATAGAAGGTATGAAGAAGGCAACCCGAATTACGACAATAACTACAGGGGAGGCTTTTCTGGCAGAAATTATGCACCAGGCCAGCCACATTATGGCGAAGGCCAGCATTATAGCCAAATGGATCGCTGGCAAGGCCAAAACGATGAGAACTATGATCAATATCTCCGTAACAGAGATAGACGATAAAATTCAATAGATGTAAAAAAGTGTAAAGGCGCAAGCCAGCACGTTGTACGGTAGAATAGATAACTATGAGAGATAGGAGAGAAGACATGCATTACGGCGACTTTAGCCGGAATTATAGGCAAGAAGACCATGGAAACCACAGGCACTGGCGTTTTCATGGGCGAGAACACGCGCACTTAGGTGATACTAGGCGTGAGCCAGGAGAGTATTACCGTTTGCAGCAGAGCGAGCGTTACGGCAGAGAAGGAGGCCCGGCTGGTACGCGTGAAGATTATTACAAAGAGATGTACGATACTGCAAATTACAGCGATCAGCCACGTTTTTCGGATTATGGCTTGCCTAGAGGCGCAGAGAATGATCTGGATAGCGTTGAGCAGTTCCCGTATGCAGAGAGCCCTTATGCACGGCGGCCAAGGCATTATAGCTATCGTGGCGGGTATAACCCTAATTATGATAACCCGGAGGAAGGAGACAGGTACCGTGATTTTGACAGCCGCGGAAACCATGGTTATCGCCACGATGGCTCTTATGGGAATGAAGATAATTTCAGGGAATTTGGTAACGACCACTATCGCCGCGACGAAGACAGGCACACGCGTTATTATGGCTACTTTGGTGGGTACAACAGATAATTAGTGTATACTAACTGTAACCTGTACGTATAAAGCCATGTACATTAGTATTAAATTTCCATCTGAGAAAGGCCGCAGCGTAAGCTGCGGCTTTTTTCTTTCTCCCCAATCTTATTAAAAAGCGAGACTTCAAAAAAATATGTGATCAAAAATTGACATTGATCATACTATGACGTATGTTTACGACATACATAGTATTGACCCTCATGACTTATACAAAAGCCTTAGCGTTTAGCCAGGAGCAACAGGAGGTGGCACGCATTGCAAAATTGCTGTCGCACCCAGCCCGGATCGCCATACTTGAGCACTTGGCCGAAACTAAATCCTGCATATCCGGTGATATTTCTAAAGTTCTGCCGTTAAGCCGAACCACGGTGTCACAGCACCTGCAGGAATTGAAAAGTGCCGGTCTGATAAAAGGCGAAATCGAAGGATTAACAGTGTGCTATTGTATTGATCAGGAAGTTTTTGACGAGGCCCGAAAGGTGATGGAGCAACTGCTTCATAGGATCAAGAGCGTATGCTGCTCCGACCAGTGCGATTGCTAAGTATAATATAACCTTCTAAAGTATAACCCGATGACATCAGCTACTTTCTCTAGAATGCACGTGAGCCTATACGTGACTGACCTAGCAAAAACAGTTGAATTTTATACTTCATTCTTTGGCCAGGAGCCAGACAAGGTGAAGCCGAGCTATGCCAAGTTCATGCTGAGTAAACCTGCCTTAATCATTTCGTTTGTAGAAAACCCTGCGAGGGTGCAGCAGAACTTTGGCCATTTGGGCTTTCAGGTGGAAACGCTGAACGAGCTCCGAAAGTACCTCGAAGATGTTAAGGCCAAGGGGCTTGTAAACCGCGAGGAGATTGGAACCGCATGCTGTTACGCCGTGCAGGATAAATTTTGGGTAGAGGATCCGGATGGTGTGCAGTGGGAAGTATACTATTTCCATGAGGATGCAGCCTTTAATGATCCACATTTCGAGGAGCAGGATGCCAGTGCCTGCTGCATGCCTTCTGAGCAGCCTCAGCAGCAGAAATTACAGTTAACCAACATTTCCTACATGCCGGTTGAATCCACATCGTGCACACCCGGCAGCGGCTGTTGCTAACTTTAACATAACAAGCAACGCATAACGTTAAGCCTCCTATACTATGAAATTAGCCTTCATCAGCGATATACACGCAAATCTACCAGCCCTTGAAGCCACATTACATGATATTGCCAACCGTAAGCCAGACATGATCTACTGCCTGGGCGATCTGGTTGGCTACAATATCTGGCCAAACGAAGTGGTAAACTTAATCAGGCAACACCGCATCCCGACCATTGCAGGAAACTATGACGAAGGGGTAGGACTTCATAGCGATGACTGTGGCTGCGCCTACAAAACCGAAGAAGACAAAGCGCGCGGGCAGCAATCTATTGCTTACACAAATAAGCAAATCACCCCGGAAAACAGGCAGTATTTGCGCGAGTTGCCAAGGCACATCACTCTTGAGTTTGAACCAGTGCCGGGTGAGAAAATCAATGTTTTAATGGTTCATGGTAGCCCACGCAAAATCAACGAATATCTCTTTGAGGATAGGCCGGAGAAAAGCCTGCTGAGGCTATTAGAAGATGCTAATGCTGACATTATGCTCTTCGGGCATACGCACAAGCCATATCACCGCACGCTGACGCAGGAGAGCGAAGACCAGATTAAGTATAGGCATGCAATTAATCTGGGGTCTGTTGGCAAACCAAAAGACGGTGATAACACTGCTTGCTATGTACTTCTGGAGCTAAACGATAAAAGTAGCACCGCTAACCCGGACAGTATAAAAGTTGAGTTTGTGCGAGTGCCTTACGATGTGGAACGGGCTGCCAAAGCCGTTGAGGATAGTCCGTTACCAGACGCTTTTGCGGATATGCTACGGCAAGCCTATTAACCAGATTCGAATCATAACCAGCCACTTTTCTTAATATGACAACCTGCAACCCTACCTATCAGCGCAAACGCCTGTCTTTCCTTGATCGGTTCTTAACCCTTTGGATATTTTTAGCCATGGGGCTTGGAGTAGCGCTAGGATACCTTATTCCTGGTATGGCTAGTTTTATTAATGGCTTTCAGCAGGGTGCTACAAACCTGCCTATTGCCATCGGACTTATTCTGATGATGTATCCGCCGCTAGCAAAAGTCCGCTACGAGAAACTGGGAAAGGTTTTCAAGAATGTAAAGGTATTATCTGTGTCGTTGGTGCTAAACTGGCTGATTGGCCCGGTGCTTATGTTTGCTTTGGCGCTGATATTCCTCAGAGCTTACCCCGAGTATATGGTAGGTCTGATTATGATAGGCTTGGCCCGCTGCATCGCCATGGTTATCGTCTGGAATGAACTGGCCGAAGGCGATAGAGAATATGCAGCTGGCCTAGTGGCATTCAACAGCATTTTTCAGTTACTATTTTATAGTTTGTTTGCTTACTTGTTCATTACTGTGCTTCCGCCATACTTCGGAATTAAAGGAGAGGTAGTGCAAATAAGCATGGGTGAGGTTGCCCAAAGCGTTGCCATTTACCTTGGTATACCTTTCGCAGCTGGTATACTATCCCGGATTATACTTATTAAAGCAAAAGGGGAGGCTTGGTATCAGGATAAATTTTTGCCAGCCATTAGTCCTGTTACGCTCATCGCGCTGCTTTTTACCATAGTAGTAATGTTTAGCTTAAAAGGAAATACCATTATAACAATACCCTTTGATGTATTGGTGTTGGCCGTGCCACTCTGCATTTACTTTGCCGTGATGTTTGTGGTAAGTTTATTTGCGGGCAAAATGGTAGGCGCGAACTATGCACAGAGTGCAGCCATATCTTTTACGGCCGCTGGCAATAATTTTGAGTTGGCCATAGCTGTTGCCATAGGTGTGTTTGGTATAAATTCCGGGCAGGCTTTTGCCGGTGTAGTTGGCCCGTTAGTGGAAGTGCCTGCCCTTATCTTGTTGGTTAATGTAGCGCAATGGTTCCGCAAGAAATACTTTGCAACCGAAACGCAACCGCAACCCGCACCAGCCACCAAAAAAGTAATCTGTTAAGCGCCGACGGTTTCGAAGACGGCTGCTTTCTTGTAAAGCTTACCAGGCTCAGCCAGCGACGAAAGAAAGAGAGTGTAGCGGCTTACGTTGTAGTGGTTCGATAAATCTATCAAGAGGTCGGGAATGCCGTCTCGGTCCAAGTCTCCGGCCCAAAGCAGTACGTAGATTGAGTCTTCAAAATCAACATCCTCGGCCAGCGTTTGTGTCAGCATGCGCCCGTTACGTTTGCCCCGAATGCGCCAGCCATAGCGTGTATAAGTATATGTCTTAATGTCAGCCGCCGTGCTGTCGGCATATGCGCTGATTGTGTATTCTTTATTTCTGAACAGAATATTCAGCTGCTGGTTTGCTGGCATCGTGGTACGGCTGTAGCGGGCTGTGTCAACTGTACCTGCTTTAATACCTTTGAGTGCCGCAACCAGGAAAGCTGCGTCGGGTAAACTGCTTATGACCTGCCGCCCCGATAGAACGCCTTTAATTTTTTCGGCCACCGGGTCCTTTACAACATTCACAGTAACCTTGGTTGGCTCCAGCGTGTAGTTCCCGTCCTTAAAGTATAAACCAAACCACTCCAGACGTTCTGCGCCTTTAAATACTTCCTTTTTATGGTATGTGCCTTCCATCAAAAGTTTCCAGAGAGTGGCTGGCGCAGGGGATAATGCTAATGTATCCAGCGTAGGGGAGAAAACCCCCTCAAGGGAGTTAGCTTGCTGGATGGATGTATCTTGCTCCAAAACCTCATGATCTGTGGTATGTTGTAAGGATGCAGGTTCTTGCTGGGTTTGAGGGCCGCAGCTAAACAGCGATAGCAAAGTGAACAGGTAAATTATTTTGCGCATGAGCTGGATAAAATATGCTGCGAAGTTAAATAGTTTAATTTTAAAGTTGAATTATGTATTTTTAGGAATGTTTAGGATTTAATGCCTGAACATAATTAAAATAGTTAGACATATAGGTTAAAGCCCGTTACTCTGTAGCGGGTTTTCTTTTTGAAAACATCTTAACTGAAAAGAGCGCTGTTGCAGCGCTCTTTTCTTACTTAACATATCGGTATATTTAAGGCCTAATGGGTATCGTGTCTGATTTCTCCTGCTCTTCGTTCACGACAAAAAGCGTGCGCGTCGGATATGCAAATTCAATAGCGCGCTGCTGAAACTCCTGGAAGATACGAAGGTTAATACGCTGTTGTATATCCATATATATGTTATAGTCAGAAGACATCACGTAATATACAACTTCAAAATCCAGGCTGGAATCACCGTAGGATGAGAAATGCGCGCGATCGAAACGCACGGGCTCCTGCTCCTCTACAATTCTCTTTAAAAGGTTCGGGATTTCCTGTACCAGCTCATAAGTGGTTTGGTAGATAACTCCAATCTTGAATACAACCCGCCGCTGTTGCATTTGCTTATAGTTATGGATGCGGGAGTTGGTCAGGTCTGAATTGGCAAAAACAAGCTGCTCACCCGAAAGGCTTTTTAGGCGCGTGGTTTTGATGCCTATTTTATCCACCACACCTAACTTATCATCAATGATAATAAAATCTCCAACCTCGAAGGGCCGATCAAAAAATATTACGAAGTAATTAAAAAGGTCACCAAGGATGTTCTGAGCCGCCAGGGCAATGGCAATACCACCAATACCCAGACCTGCGATTACTGTAGTTACATCATAGCCTAGGTTATCTAAGAGCGTCAGGAAGCCAAGTCCCCAGATCACGATATTAATAATCAGCATAATGCCGCCCAACTGCTTAACTTTCTCCTCGCCGTTTTCCTGCCGGTGTATGTAAGAGCGAAGCATGAGAAGTATGGTAGATGACAGCAGCCGGATAACAAGAATGGTTACGGCAACAATGGTGGCGAATTGTATAATCTTAAATGCCCTTTCTGATAACACTAAGTAGTTAAGCCCAAGGTATACCACCGTGATATAGAGCGCCGGTACGCCAAACCTGGCAATGCTCTCTACCAAGAAATTATCAATACTGGTACTGGTTTTTTGTGTTAACCGGGCAACACGCGTTAGTACAGAGTTTTTGAAGAACCGGATAAGTATGAATCCGATAAGTATAAAACCTAAAGAAATAAGATAAGATTGGACAGTGTTCTCGAAGTATACTCTGTTCAAAAAGTCACTCATAAATGCAATTTTATGTTAAGTTTTGGTGATTTGATGACATGAAAAATAAATGGCGCTTTTAACACCAGCTAAGGCATACGCATAAAAGGCCGCTAAGGATAGGGAAAGCAATATATGGCAGGCATCAACAAAACGCAGAAACAGGAAAGGCACTTATTAAAAGTGCCTTTCCTGTTTAACTATACTACTAACTATGCTTACTGTAGCTCAAGCACAAGGGGAGCTTTGTTTGGCAACTCCAATTTCTGGCTGCTCAAGTCGAAAGCTTTACCAGTGATGACATCCTTGCCTTGCTGCGTGCCTTTTAGCTGGGGCGCAAACTTGTCTAGCTCTAGGGTATAAGGTTCGGCATTTTTGTTGAGAATGACCATAACACGCTTCTGATCTTTTTCCCGGAAGTAAACATACACACCTTTGTGAGGGGCATAATGTGTAAGCTTGCCTTCATGAATCACCTTGGCCGACTGCCGCCAGTTTAACAGTTTTTTGGTAAAGTCCTGCATATCCTGTTGCTGCTGCGTTAGCCCCTTGCCTGTAAAAGCATTTGTTTTGTCGCCGGACCAGCCGCCCGGAAAATCTGTCCGTATGATCCCGTGGTCGCCTTTCTCATCGTTATGCATCAGAATTTCGGTTCCGTAGTACAATTGCGGAATTCCCCGCGTGGTAAGTATGTATGTTACGGCAAGCTTTGTAAGGTCAGCGTCCTGGTTAAGCTGCGTATAAATGCGGTCCATATCGTGGTTATCCGGAAAAACAACCAAGTTCTCAGGCTCAGGGTACAAAAAGTCGTTCGCCAGCATAGTGTAAAGCTGCATCCAGCCTGTATCCCAACCGCTCTCATCGTTCTTAAGCGATTCAGCTAACGCGTGCTGTACCGGAAAATCCATTAGGCTTGGCAAGTACGAAGTATAGCCGTTTCTATTTTGTTTGCCGCGCTGCCAATAAGAGACAATGGCTGGATTCACCGACCATTCTTCGCCCACCATGTTAAAATTAGGGTATTCTTCCATAACGCGGCGTGTCCACTCGGTCATGAACTCGGGGTTAGGGTAGGAGTAAGTATCCATCCGGATGCCACCAAGGTCAGCATACTCTATCCACCATAAGGTATTCTGTATTAAGTATGTGGCCATTAACTCATTTTCCTGGTTCAGGTCAGGCATAGATTCTACAAACCAGCCCTGTGTATGCATTTTGTAGTCGTAAGCAGAAGCATAAGGGTCCTGTACCACTTCGCGCCGGTGATTCGTTATCTTGAAACCATCCTGAAAATTTAACCAATCGTCTGTTGGCAGGTCGTTCATCCACCAGTGCTCAGAACCGCAGTGGTTCAGAATCATGTCCATCACCAGCTTTATGCCTTTTGCTTTCGCCTGCTTGGCCAGCTCAACATATTCCTGGTTACTTCCAAAACGCGGGTCGACCTTATAAAAATCAGTAGTAGAATAACCATGATACGAGTAAGAAGGCTGATCGTTTTCGAGCACAGGATTGACCCAGATTGCCGTAAAACCCATGTCATTTATGTAATCAAGGTTTTTAATGAGGCCGGCAATGTCTCCGCCGTGGCGGCCGCCCCTGTCTGCGCGGTTCTGCTTTTCAGCCATTCCTTTTACAGTATCATTCTTTGGATTACCGTTGGCAAAACGATCAGGGGTGATGAGGTACAAAACATCAGAGGTGTTGAAGCCTTCGCGCAGAGCTGAATTTGCAGCGCGCGCACGTAGCTCGTAAGCATAGCGCTCGATGATTTTATTGCCTTGCTTAAGCTTTATTTCAAACTTACCAGGTTTAGCGTTTTTGAGATCGAGGTTGATGAAAAGGTAGTTAGGGCTTTTAACCTTAATGATATCCTTTAACGCAACCCCTGAATGTTTGAGCTCAGGTGTGAGTGCTGCAATGTTATCACCATGCAACATTAGCTGGAGCTCTGTATTTTTCATGCCTGTCCACCAGAAGGCAGGCTCCACGCGCAATTGTTTTTCCTGGGCCAGCGCCTGGAACGCCAGCAACAGAGAGAGGAAAGTAAAGGAGAAGAGTAGTTTACGATGCATAAGCTTATAAGGAATATTGGTGATGGTATATGATAGCAACAATAAGTTGCGGCTATAATAGTAATAGCTCACTTACCAGTATATTATCCCTAAAATGCCTCTTATTTTTGATGCAAAGAATGAGACTATGAAAGTATGGTTTTACAATTGCTTCTCCAGGCGCTCAATCCGTAGCTGAACACGTTCAGAGTCGAGGTCTGTAAGCGGCCAGATTTTATAGCAATCGATTTCATTGAAGTGCTGTGCAATCCCTTTTATGATGCCAATAGCTATACTAGCCATTCGCCTTTTAGAATAGTAATCCACTACGAGTAAGTTTTTGTTTACTCTGGTAACATTCAAGCGGGGAGGGTTGGTACGGTTATCCTGCAACCTGACAGCACCGTGGAGAGCTGTTTCGGTGTTTTGTATCATCTCAAAAGTACCCCAGTTCGGATCGATATACTTCTTGAAGATAAGAAGCAAGTCAGGAACCAGAAAGGTGCCGAAGGCTTCCAAAACCTCGTGGGCTCCTTTACCTGATGTTTCGGATATAGCCTTGATAATTGTGTTCAGCTCTTCTACGGGGTACATCTCGTGCATCTGGTAAGTGGTGCGGTTAACTCCCGTTTCCTCCGAGAGTCTAATCCAGGTGCTAAAATCATAGGTGCTTTCAACGAAGCGTTTTAGGAACACAAAGATTGAGCCGTGCATCTGGTCTCCATTCAAATTGTTTTCCATATGTAGTATCTATAAGACAAAGTCTGAATATAGCCAACTACGTAGGTTTAAGGGCAAGTGGTCAGCCTCTGAATAAAAAAGTTAGCTGGAAAGACGGCTGTAAAGTAATATCAGGTACCAGATAAGCTAAAAGAGCACGGCTCCTGAACAATGGAGCCGTTACTTTAATTCTACTGCTTCAACTTCACGCCATCCGCCACAAAACGAAACTCTTCTCTTGGCTCTGTGATCAAGGCTATCTCTTCCTCAGATTTACCTGCATCTTTTGCAAAATGTCGTTGGTCTTCAACTGAAATCATTTCTCTTTTGGCCGTACCTCTAAATATAACCTCGCGCCCGGTCAGGTCCTCAACTGGCAGAAAAAAGCCATAGTCCTTGAAAGTAACTTTCATAGTTTCACTGTTGCCAAGTTTAACGTCCATCCAGCATCCTTTTGCCTGGCAAGACTCATTGATAACAGCCTGAACTGTTGTCTCAACGGAATCCTTACCAGCCAGCGCCTTTAGCAACTGATCTGCTGCAATAATGTCTTCTCCCGGCGCAAAGTCAGCGCCGTAAGTTGTGGCAAGTGCTTCGGCACTGGTTTCTGCCGCTGCAGATTCTGTGGATGCAGTATTTTGCTGGCAGCTATAAAGTATACTTGCCATAGCTACTATCAGTATTGTTTTTTTCATGAACGGGTGTTTACAAGTTTTGTGAAAACAAAAGTAGCATTTACAATTACTTTACCAACAGCAAGCGCTCGCTAACGGTAAATTAGCGCATATCTCTGCTAACCCAGCGAGCCCGGTCTATAGAAACTTGCATGCGGCCTGTTAAGTATGGCAGGTACTTGACGGGTAGGGATGCCTGGAAATTATCAAGCATTATCTCAAAGTTAGTAGAAAAGTATAACGCATTATTCTCGGTGGTAAAGGCCACAGGTATGGCCGATTCATTATTTACGCCTTGTAAACCAATAGAAATGATGCGCTTTACTGTCTCTGGCGTTAAATTTCCTGAACTTATTATTTGTAAAGGTGCATCGATGTTGAGATACAATTGGGGATACTTTGCCCCGAAAAGCACTTCGAAGGCCATATCAGCCGGAATTGTATCGTTTAAAGGTATCAACGTTGATACTGGAATAACACACTCTAACTTTTGGGTTGCTTTGTTATGGCGTACGATCATCTGCCGCGACATAAACTCATACATTGAGGTTGGCCCCTCTAAGGCAATTATAATGCGGTTACTGCCTGTATATGCGGCTGGCCCTTGTTGTGCAAAGCTGTTAAATGTGCCTATACACAGCAATAGTACTAACATAGGGTATACTATGGGTAGCTTATTTTTCATAAAGTATTGTTTCTTAAACTATACTTATACTAACGCAGGTTTTGAGGTGAGGGTGGTGCTCACGGTCTTTGCCTGGTCTGAATATTTGAATGCAACAAAGCTAGCCTATGTTTGTTGTATATTGAAGCAGTGTAGTTGCTTAAAATTAACTCCGCAATTAGAAAACTATAAGATGGTAGTGAAGGTATAAATGTAGTATACAGAGGTTAAACACACATAATGCCCTCAAAGACCTACGGCAAATTTCTCAGCCTCTGATAACGTGTAGCGAATGAACCAGGATAAAAAAAACCAAGTAGATTCTAGGCAACGCTCAGCCTTTAGGAGGATCGAGAAAATGCACCCAATCAAAATGCTTTTATACCTGAGCATGATTGGGATTGGGGTTTTGTTTTTTATTCTGATTGTGGCTTTCATCCGGACGGGCGGCTTTCCATCACAAAACTTCGAGCTACCTAAATTCTTCAGCATAAGCACTATTCTATTACTTTTCAGCAGCTATACCATTTCTAAAGTTCCAAGGCTTTATAAGCAGGAAAAGCTAAAGAAAATGGCCCGCTACCTTGGCTTTACCCTCGGCTTGGGTTTGCTTTTTATTGTTGCGCAGCTAATCGGCTGGAATGAGATGTCCAGAACGGGTATACATTTTTCCGGAAAAGCGTCTGGTACTTATCTATACCTTATTTCAGCGCTGCACATGCTGCACCTGGCCGGTGGTATTATTTTTCTGTCTTTTATGGTTTTTAAAACCATCTATGTGAAAAGCGATGGCGTGCGCAGCCTCATTTTTATCCGCGATCCGTTCCGCCATCTGCAACTGGCTATGCTCAATAGCTATTGGCACTTCATGGATTTTCTTTGGATGGCGCTCTATGTTGTATTTCTGTTTATAGCTTAGTTTCTCTTTGATATATAAAACAAAGCCCGCCTCAGTAACTCATACTTAGGCGGGCTTTCTGTTACGTTATACTTATAGCTTACCTCACAAGCGTCACGCTTCCTTTATACGAACTGGTAGCATAATCAATCACGTAAAAGTATACACCATCATTCACGTCCTTGCCATCCCAGCGGAAATTGTTATCTGTGCTGCGGTATACTTCACGGCCCCAACGGTTAAATATTCGGACGCTAGTGAAAGTGGCTGAACAGAAATCTGAAGGCAAGCCTGGCACTTCAAAAAAGTCATTTTTGCCATCGCCGTTCGGTGTAAATATGTTTGACGGAACATAGTCAGAAATCTTGGGCGCAACAACCGTAAACTCCATTGTCAGCTTTTGGGGCTTTGGGTTGCAGGCATCTTCACTCAGCAAAAAATTAACGCGCAGCACAGTGTTTTCAGAGCCCAGGCAAGTAGCCACCCAGTTAAATTTACCTACTGCCTGGCCAACGCCTCCCGCTGATGTAAAGGTCATTCCATAATCGGCCAGGTTAAATCCATCGCCCTCGGCAGTCATTATCAGGATGTTTTTATCTATGTCCAAGCCATCGAGGTTTGCTTCAAACGCTTCATTCAATTTTAGGCTAATGGAAGTTATGCTCTGATCAGAAGTAAGTGCAGGCGCATTGTTCGGGTCTTTGATAATGAACTCCATCACGAGTTCCTGGTCAGGAGACGAAGAGCAGGCTTCTTCTTTCAGTACAAACTTCACTTTTAAATTCCCTTTCTGGATGGCTGCGCAGCTTGGTGTAAAACTGAAATTGCCGTTTGCCACTCCTTTTCCGCCCGTGCTGGAAAAAGCCATGCCATAAGCATTCAGGTCAAACCCTTCGCCGGTGGCTGTTAAAGCGAGTGCATCAAGGTCAACATCTTTTCCTAGTATGCTTGCAGTGAAGGGCTGGCCAATCATCAGTTCAATTACTGGCGCTGTTTGGTCTGAGCTTATCGTCGGGACATTGTTAGTAGAGATAGTTTTAACCTCAATTGTTTCCCTGCGCACAACCTCTTTGTTACAGACCAAGGTTTTAAGCACAAAATCGATAGTATAAGATTCTTGTTTAAGTGTTTCGCAGGTTATATCCCAGGAAAAAGGCGAGGAGACTTGCCCTGCACCGCTCTTATTAGCAAAACTAATCTGTTGCGAAGCCATCGTAAAGTTCCTGGCCTCTGCCGTTAACGACAGTACATCCTGATCTGGGTCAACACCTAGAACGTCAAAGTTTAGCTTATCGCCTTGTTGCACCTCAAAAACCCGTTTAGCAGTAGACAGCGAGAGAGCAGGAGGAGCATCAGGCGTAGGCTCAATGATAAAGCTCACGCGAACAGTATCCTGACGCGGTAAGCTACAGCCGTCATCTTTTACGATCAGGTCCATTAAATATACTTTCCCTTCCGTATCGAAGCACTCATCAAAGCAAAGTGTGGCTTTAAGTGTGTCAGAAGAGGCACCTTGGTTAATCGTGCCTTTGGTTAAGCCTTGGAAAGTATAGTCTCGGCGCGAAAAGTTAACGGGCCTGGCACGGAGCTCCACGTATTCGCTACGGTCCGGGTCAGTGAAAAGTACGTTAAGGCAGCGGTTGGCATCTGTTGAGTTGATCTTGAGTACTTGACCTTCCTGGTAAAACTCTTTCTTATTTGTTTCCTTAGCCAGTACTTTAGGAGTTTGGTTTCTTGGGCAATCGAGCACCAATACTTGAAAATCGCGTCTTATTTCACCTATTTTTATACCCTTTCTATACTCCTGCGCACGAATACCAAAAACAAATAAACCTTTAGAGGAAGGGCGCATGGTTAGCTGCCCCGTTTCTGCATTGATGTTAATGGCAGGGTTACCCTGAACCTGTGCGTTTGTGCTGTAGCCAGCAACCCAAGAGATCTCAGGGTATGGTGCGGGGCGCGGTTGAGTAGTATAAATTGGCATCGAAGTCGTGGTATACCCATTGAGTGGAGTCACCATATCATACACAATGGAGTCGCCGTCTGGGTCTGAGCCGTTGAAATCGAAGTAAAACTGCTCGTTTACGCAGGCGTAATCACTTAAAGGAGGAAAAAGTATAGGAGATGAATTGATAAAAGGCTCCCCGTTTTTAACGACTGCCGGAAACTCCATGTAAAAGGTTTGGGCAGCGTCCTGGGGCCTCACAATGTTATTGATTGTGCCATTTCGGCAGCAGCGCTCCCAGGTTACATAATAGCCTTGTGGGTTACTGAAAGTGGCAGGCGGCAAGTATATCGTTTCGTAATAAACAATTTTCTTGGTGCTAAGCTGGCCTACCGTGCAATCGATATTGGTATAGGGCACAAATGACTGCTCTTTTATACGCATGAGCTCCGTACGAACCAACCTGTTGCTGCCTTTCTCGAAAATTGTAACAGTAATTGTTTGATCCAAAGCGGCTGGGCTTCCGTTTACCGCATCAAAATAGAGGTTAAGCTGCAGTCGGTAATTATAATCTTGCACATGCTGCATCTCGAACTCGCCTCCTACAATATGCGTGGCGCGGGCAACAAAAGATATTGACAGCAGGAAAAACAGACAAAGTAAACGCTGCAGCATAGGCGTAATTTAGTAAGTTAAGTATTTGTTCTCAGGGATCTAAATCTACCTTAAATTCAGATAAATTGAAACAAAATACCAGAAGTTTATACTATAGAGATACTAATTATATATTAAAGTATATATTCTTCTCATAGCTGGTTGTCATCAGGCCGAAGCACCTTCTTTAACAGCTCATCAAAAGTAAGAGGAGGGGAGAAATACGAGTCTTGGTATGTATTTGCGATAAACTTGATAAACCCAGGTTGCTTATTAATTAAGACATAGTCTAGCAAAACATTGCCATACATTTGGTTGCAAAGGCTGCTCCCAGGAAGGTCTGAGGCGGGGGGTGTCAGCAAATGCTTTTCTATCTGCTCTGTGTAGCGCTCATGCCTCACTTCCAGTTTGTCACAGCTATGCAACGTATAGCCTAAGTTCTGCACACGATCTTTCAGTAGGTCAAATAAGAAACCGAAGTTCTGCGCCCCAATACTAGGGTCATAGAAAAACACAGCGCCACTCAGGTTCTCGTCCTTAATTAACTGCACCCGAAGAGTGCTGGCCATACCAGCTTTTTGGAAGTGGTAGGCTTTAAAAAACGGTTCAGTCCAGTTAAGATATACTTGTTTATCTACCCATGCACGATATGCCGCCTTGAACTTATGGGTGCGTTCAAGCCTGGTACAAGTGGGCATATTGTCTTTCAATCCCAACAATCGGAAAAAAAAATCGTTAAATGGCATCTGATAATTTATCCATTAAACATGGTATACCCTAAATAGTTTATTCTTTGCCAAGGGATGAGCTAATATTACCCTTTCAAACTTTAAAATTAGGTAAAACAAACGTAACATTACCAGTTGCGTGTTTATATGCAGGCTATGATCTGCTGGCTATAATAACAAAAGCTGGTGCTAACGCTGAGAATATATGGAAATGATTACACAAGAGCTCGAAACTAAAAAACGGTTGCTTCAGGAGTGTTCCCGCCTTTTAAGCGCGCAGATAAAAGCTGCCAAAGATGCCATGGACGAAGCGCAGGCAAGCGCCAACGACCACCAGGGAGCCATGGAAGATAAGTTTGAATCATTCAGGGAGAACTGCCAGATCCAACGAGACATGTATGCGCGCCAGCTTGATGAGCTTATTACCACGCAAAGTGTGCTACGCCGTATTAATGCCACAAAGCTTAACCGTGATGTTTCGTTAGGCGCGGTTGTTCATACTGATTTCCAGAATTACTATATTGGGATTAGTATAGGAGAGCTAAAAGTTGAAGGAGAGTCTTACTTTGCCATATCCGGCATGTCGCCGTTGTACAAGGCGATGGCTGGCAAAACAGCGGGAGAGGAGTTTACATTCAGAGACAAAACGTATAAGGTGTTGCAGGTTTTTTAGAATCTTGGTTTGCTAAGCAAATTATCAAAACAAAAATCCTTAAATGGCAGTTAATAACCTTGTAAAGGGTTAATAAAAAAGGGTTGGTGCCTTACCAACCCTTTTTCTTTGCTCTGTATTTTATGTTATGCTAGTTCACGCGTGTCCAAGTCTGGGCACGGCCAATCAGCGAGATACCAATATACCCTTTCACCTCCATTTTATCTTTGCCAAGCATTTTCATGTAGCAGGAGTAAGTTTTGCCGCTTTCCGGGTCATAGATTGTGCCTTCGTCCCATTTGTTACCGCCTTCATACTCAAAACCTTTCATAAAAACCATACCCATGAGTGGGCGCATGCGTTGGTTTTTTTCAGGGTTGTTATCATCGAGCTTAGCCTTGCCGTTTCGGTTTGGCTCTTTAAGCGATACAATTTTACCGCAAAGCTTATCGCCGCACTGGTAAATCTCAAATTTTGCTTTTCCGTCTTCATTAGTCCAGACGCCTAGCGGAGACAGCTTTTGAGCCCATGCGCAGGTTGAGAAAAGCATGAGCACAAGCAGGGTTAGAAGGTGCTTTTTCATTAGATTGTTTAATTAGTTGTGAGTTATTAACGAAATATAAGTAAAATAATTCATCTGATGAGGCAGCGCTCAGAAAATGAAAGTACATTTTAATTTAAATTTTAATTCAATAGTGAAGCTGTGTCTACAAATTTACAAAAGCCACGAAATTTACCTTGGTAAGGCGAATTGTGTAACGGTTTAACACTCATTAACTTAGCATTAATAGTGCCGGAAATACTTATTTCTGCAAAATAAAACACAAAAAAAATGTGAACTTTTGAGCCAAGTTTTAACTTTATACAACAGTGAGTGGCGAGTGCCACGGGCTTTGGGCATCTTTTTGGTACAAATAATCTACCAGATTCAGGCTCATGGTTTATGTCGGACTAAAGAGAAAGGAGGTGCTATGTCTAATCCATCGGTCGTCTTAGTAAGCCTAGGTAATAATGTTCACTCTAAAGGTGATCTGGCTTAGTAAGCAGTACTAGCTACTGCTTGCGCAGATAGCGATGTTACCTCTGGTCTTCTTACAAGATGGTAAACTGAATAACAGAGCGCCGCTTACTAAGAAGTTGAGGGATTCCTGAAACACCTGGTGTAATCTGACGGGCTACATCAGGTGTTTCTTTTTTGCTACCCGCCCTATAAATCCTCCTTATAAATTGAGTTATCCCGCGTTCTGCGTTCCTGTATAAATGTGCCAACATAAACCCCAACAGCCACTAAGCAACTCACGCCTGAAATCAGAAATAGTGCGTTTCTCAAATTCCAAGTGAAAGTTTCTGGATCAATCTGCCAGATTATAAGTGCGCCAGTTAACAATGTTAGTGCCGTTACCGTGTGAAAAACGAATCGGTTGTGTTTGTGGAGATGGTAAGAACACGCCAGAAGCAAAATGCCTAAAAAACCCAACGAAAGGGCTATGATCGGGCTCGTTGGCTGCGTGAAGTAACCAACAAGCCCGACAATAATAAGTATAAGGGCATTAAACGTATTTATAATATAGGGATGGACCATAGCTAAGAGTTAAACGTTGGATAGCCGTAATGCACGCTATGGTTTTGTGTACGAAAAATAAGCAATCAGTTATGCTTTGCTTAGAGTACACGACGAATTTCTAAGAAACGCTCATTGTAGCGCGTACCTTCAACCTTGCTTACCTTTACGCCACCGTTCGATGAAGAATGAACAAAGGCAATCGTGTCTCCTGGCTCCGAGATTACGATTCCTACGTGGCCAGGCTCACGCACAGCTGCATTTGTGCCTGTAAAAATTACAAGATCACCCGGCTGAGCCTCTTCGCGACTAACATTTAACCCCTCATCAGCCTGCATGCGAGAAGAATGGGGAATATCAATTCCATAGGCATCAAAGACATGTGCGGTAAATCCAGAGCAGTCAAATCCATCGGGGCTCATACCCGCATAAATGTACGGTGTTCCTTTAAGGCTCATTGCATAAGAAATAAGCTGCTCAGCTTTAGAGTTTTGCAAAGGTACATTAGGTTGAGTTTCTGGAGTTATTGGCTCCTGCCTAGAAAATTCGGTCGTTGGTTTCTCTGCACGCACAGTATTGTTCAGGAACTGAGGTGCAAACAGAACTAGCAGAGCCAATATGACGACAGGTGTGATAATTAAAATCAAGTTCTTTTTCATAGTTGCCTTGTGTTTAGTAAAACTATAAGTATGAAAATTTCATGCCAGAACAAGTCTCTCAAGTATTTTATCGTGAAAACTTAGACTTATGGGGTGTCTATTCTATTTTAAAAAGGTAAAAAATTAACTAGCAGTAAAAGCATTCTTGCTACGTAAACAGGGCCGTTTGCCATATTCAAGGATATAAAAGAAAGGTTTTTTTAAAAAATTACATTTAGTGTTTGATAATGTATATTTTTGCCCGGCATCTTAAGTGAGGATTTAATGAAGTTGTATAAAGCAGGCACTTTTGAAGTAAACTATAACAATGCCCATAGCATTCTTACTCTGAAATGTAATACAGATTTGAATGTGGTGGAATTTAGGGAGGGTGTATTGGCCGCACTGCGCTATGCAGAGGCATTCGTTGTAAAACAATGGGTATTCGACTTCAGCCAAATTGGAAAGCTTAACGAAAAGGAGCAAGTATGGCTGGGTAATTACCTCTTTCCCAGGCTTATGATGAGCTTGGGGAGCGAAAACTACGTGGCAATGGTATTGTCTGAAGAGTGTTACCGTGAGCTGTTAAACGATTCAGGTAAGGATGGCCTGCATAGTTACAACTCGTTCATACTTTTGAATACTTTTTGTGTGGCAACAGATGCAGAGAATTGGTTGGTTACTCAAGCAATCCATAAGGCCTCCTAAGTATGTTATAACAGCCAACAGCTATATAGGGATTTTGAAAAGCACGGTTTTTGTTGTAAAATGCCAAAGCATTACTCACTAATCTCTAACGTTAACATGCTCAAACCACATCAATTTAAACTTTCACTTCTAATAGTTCTTTTCCTGACACTGGGAAACTCAGTCGCCTCATTGGCTGCTGAACTTAAGTATACGCTTTCGATGCCTGAACCACACACTCACTATTTTAAAGTTGAGGCAGAGTTGAGCGGGGCTAAGAAAAAATATGTAGATTTTACGCTGCCTGTTTGGGCACCGGGCTCATACCTGGTGCGGGAATTTGCCAAAAATGTCGAAAGCTTTAAAGCAACTGACAAGGAAGGTAAAGCGCTCCGTGCCGAAAAGATTGATAAAAATACTTGGCGCGTATACAGCGACAGAACCGATGTTGTTAAAGCTAGCTATGATGTGTATGCTTATGAGCTGAGCGTTAGAACAAGCTATCTGGACGCATCGCATGGTTATGTTAACGGGACTAGCATTTTTATGTACCCGGAAGGCTACCAAGATCAGAAGGGCACACTCATTGTAAAGCCTTATTCGGGCTGGAGCAAAGTGTCTACTGGCTTAAACAGTACTGGAAAATTCACCTATACTTTTCCTAACTATGATATTCTAGCTGATTCGCCGCTAGAGATTGGCAACCACGAAGTTTACACGTTCACGGCTGCTGGCGTTCCTCATGAGGTAGCAATGTATGGCGAAGGCAATTATGATGCGACGCGCCTGATGGCTGACATGCAGAAAATTACTGAGGAAGCCATAAAGGTAATGGGAGAGCTTCCTGTAGACCGTTACGTTTTCATCGTTCACAACCTGCAGCGCGGCGGCGGCGGCTTAGAGCATCTTAACTCTACAACCTTGCAAACCTCACGTTGGAACTATGGCTCCGAAAGCGCTTATAATGGCTTCTTAGGTTTGGTGGCGCATGAATATTTCCACCTTTGGAACGTAAAGCGCCTTCGCCCTGAAGCCCTTGGCCCTTTCGATTATAATAACGAAAACTATACGCGCTTGCTTTGGGTCTCTGAAGGTATAACAAGCTATTATGATGACCTTATAGTACGCAGAGCCGGATTCAGATCTCCGGAGGCATACTTGGGCACCGTTGCCGGAAGTATAAACTCTGTTGAAAATACGCCTGGAAATAAAATTCAGCCAGTGGCAGAAGCGAGTTTCGATGCCTGGATTAAATATTATCGCCGAAACGAAAACTCTAACAACGCAGAAGTATCATACTATACCAAAGGTGGGGTATTAGGTAGCTTGCTTAACATGGAAATTATGGAGGCTACAAAAGGGGAGAAGAACCTGGATGATGTTATGCGTTATATGTACCAACGATATTACAAAAAAATGGGCCGTGGCTTTAGAGAATCAGAAATCAAAGAAGCTATAGAGTCGATTTCTGGGCGAAGCATGGATGCCTTCTTCCGTGATTACGTGAACGGCACGCAATCTCCGGACTATAACAAATTCTACGATGCAGCCGGCCTTAAACTTGTTAATGCCAATGAAGGCAGCAATGCAATAAACTGGGGTGCTAGCACGTATTTATCTGATGGTAAGTTAATGGTGCGTGGCGTGAACCGCGGAAGCAGCGCCTGGGATGGCGGTTTGAATGTAAGTGATGAGGTTCTGGCCATAAACGGGTGGCGCGTAGGCGATGACCTGGATCGTTTCATTGCAAACCTGAACGTTGGAGATACTGCGCAAGTCCTGATATCAAGAGATGGGAAACTACAGACACTCGCTATCAAAATGGTTAAAGACACTAGCGTTCGCTACCAGTTTGTTCGCGTTGAAAACCCGACGCCAGAGCAGGATAAAATTTACAACACGTGGTTGGCTATCAGCAATAGCTAATATCCCAAAGTATTTACTCAAAGCAAAAGGGCGGCAGATTCTGTCGCCCTTTTGCTTTGAAAAGCTTGCTATCAATCTAACCTAAACGATGCGCTCACAACAGCTGTGATCTCCTTTTCGATAGAGGAGACATCGTTTATTCCATAATCTGAAATCATGTTAGAGTTAACGGGCGTGATCTGTATTACTCCCATGCGTGCGGTTGTGATAGAGCCTAAGTCGCTGCCGGTGGCTTCCGCAATTTTGTTGGCTCTGTTCAAAGCATCTTTAGCTGCATCTGCCTGAATTTCTATTTTAAGGTCTGCCAGGCCTGTATAATAATACTCTGGGGGCATCACGGTAATATTCACACCCTGGTTCACCAGTGAAATCATATCCAGCGACACACTCTTAATCTTTATGACATCCTTTGCTTTAACCTCAATTAGTTGATTGGCAGTATACTCCAAAATACGATTGCTACTATAGCCTTTATCAGTGATCTCGTAGATAGGGTTTAGGTTGATCGGGCTAAATTCTATACTTGATTCGGTAAACCCCTTCGACTTTAAATAGCTGAGAACTTGCGGGCGCTGCGCCAGTAATTGCTTATAAGCTGCTTCAGCGGTGGGGCCATTAGCTTGTATATTGCTGCGCAATACACCCAGGTCAGAAACTATGTCTCGCTTAGCAGACCCAGTTACGTTAATTGTTTGATTTGCTTTGTCCCTGGCTCTTAAAGATAGGGTAAAGAATAAAGTACAGATGATGAGACTCACACCCAATACCAGCGAAGCAGCTACCAAGTTACTTTTGTTCATAGTTATTAATGTTTATAGAGCCCTTACGAAGTGTAACCTAATTAGTAAGCTAAAAATGAACGAGATACAGTAATGCTTTCACAAGCGCGTCTATTTGTAAATTAAAATATAGCTATGTAACTTTCAGCTTGTAGTTAGCCAGTTAACGGAGCTTAATGGTACTATTTAAAACGAGTAAGGTGAGTATATATTTCAACAGGCCAGCTAACCTGTTGCAGATAACCTGGATACAAAAACCTTGTATGGCAGAGTTTAAAGCGGCCTATCTTTCTGCTTTATACTTTGTAGAAACCCAACCCTGTATCAGGCTTTTTTACACAGATCAGATTCTGATTGGTGCTTTTGATGCCCAGCAGGAAGGATGGCTGGTGCAGGAGTTTTATCCTAAGGTGCAGCACATTATAACGGAAGATATTTGGGCAGCCGTTGTTTTCTCAGAAGATCACTTTAAAGCAATTGTTTCCAATTACAAAGTGCCGTCAGCTTTGCCAGTCCAGCGTTTTATACATTTTAATTATTTCACCAACCGGCAAGAGGCGGAACTTTGGCTAAAGGAAATGAAAAAAGGCCAGAACCTGCTGGTTGCAATGCCAGGCTCTGACCTTTAAATTCTCTGTAACTAGTGAAGGCAGATCATGGGAAAATGCCTAAAGACTCGTAACTCACCCCGATTTTCTCAATAGCTGTCAAGAAAGCCGCTGTGCGCAAGTCCGGAATGTTCTTCTCTAGCATCACGTCGCGTATTTCATGGTAAGCGTTGATCATCGTATCCTCGAGGCCGGAGCGAACTAGGCTTATCTCGTCAGAGCCTTGTGTAAGAAATGCACGCTCCTGTGTAGACATTGATTTGCCCGAACTTGTTTCGATGGCGTTAACTAGGCGTCTGTAACTTGCTTCTTCAGCACGCTTACCCATTCGGCCAAATCTAACATTAGAAAGGTTCTTGAGCCATTCAAAGTATGAAACGGTAACTCCGCCTGCGTTTAAGTATAGGTCTGGGAGTATGATTATGCCGTTTCGGAGTAATATCTCCTCAGCTTCTCTGGTTACAGGACCATTTGCACCTTCAGCAACAATTTTTGCCTTTATGTTTGCTGCGTTACCTTTATGAATCACATTCTCAAGTGCAGCAGGCAAAAGAATATCGCATTCCATCTCCAACATCTCTTCGGAACTGTCGAAGTTCTTGCAGTCTTTAAAGTTTAGAATAGACCCATTCTCGCTTCGGTGTTTAAAGGCCTCTTTAACGTCAATGCCATTCGGGTTAAAAATACCGCCTTCGCGTTCTGCTATGCCTGTAATTACTGCACCATCTTGTTGGCAAAAATAAGCTGCGTGGTAGCCTACATTGCCCAATCCCTGAACTATAATGCGCTTTCCCTCCATGGTGTTGCCATCCATGTGCTTATCCTTAAGCAAGTCACCGTCACTCAGTGCTTCCCGTAGTCCGAAGTATATGCCTAATCCTGTGGCTTCGGCTCTTCCACGGATACCGCCTTGCCCAACAGGCTTGCCTGTAACACACCCTAAAGCATTGGTCTCACCATACTTTAAGGCCTGATACGTATCAGCAATCCAGGCCATTTCGCGGCTGCCTGTGCCATAGTCAGGTGCCGGCACATCCATGCCTGGCCCGATAAGGTTTTTCTTAATTAGCTCTGCTGCATAGCGACGGGTTACTTTCTCCAGCGTTTTAACAGAACTGGTTCGAGGGTTAATCTTCACACCGCCTTTGGCGCCGCCAAAAGGCACATCCACAACGGCGCATTTAAATGTCATCAGCGAGGCAAGAGCTTTCACTTCGTCCTCATCAACTTGCATGCTAAAACGGATGCCGCCTTTGGAGGGTAGTTTATGATGGCTATGCTGCACTCGTATGCCTTCAAAGACTTCCACGGTGCCATCTATCTCTACCGGAAAGGAAACCTTATATACACTGTTTGGGGCACGAATCTGTGCAATAATTCCAGAGCTTAGCCTAGAATAGCTGGCGGCATGGTCGAAATACTGATGGACGCTGTCTAAAAACTTCCTACCTTCATTTGAGTTGTTTGCCATACAAGGGTTCTAATTTTTTGATGTTGGTCAGATGTTTAATGAACGGCTCTTTGATGCTTTTGTTCGCTTAACTTGATTTATTGGTATAATCACCAGCTTTTAGTATCATCATGATGATAGATTGGTAGTTGCATAATTTAATGAATTGTTCAATTTATTAAATTATATATTCTATATATTTGTTTTTGATATTTATATAGAGCAATTTTGCCATGCGAAAATTATATTAACGTTGGGGCAAGTATGTTATGCTCCTGACGTTATTAACTAAGTGACGTTACATTGATTGAGTCATTAGCGCTTCAAAACCAATGTTTATGAATGAAGTAATTTATGAAGCCGGAATTTCATCACAGCAGCAGCAAGCGGCTGTCGAACTGTATTCAGCTGCATATTTAAAAATTGAGTACTGCGCCTCTTATAAAACCTTGCTAGTAAACTGGTCGGGGAAGACGAGTTCTAAGGAGCTTAGAAATGGCTATAATTTAATCAGGGAAGCACTGATGGATTATAAGCCTCAAAAATGGCTCTTAGATATACATAAAAGGCATCCAATTTCAAAAGAAGATCAGCAATGGGTGTTCAAGGAAGTTTTCCCGGAGATACTCCGAAGGATTGATAGAGATTTATTTGTAGCAGTTGTACTTCCGGTAACACAATTCCATGCCCTAGTGGGAGGGCTTAATGGGGATGAGTTTATACATGATAACAGCTTCTTGATTTTACAGCACTTTCTTTATCAAGAGGAGGCACAGCGGTGGTTAAACCAAATGCATGATTTTAAGCTAGCTGCATCCACCCGCGTAGGCTAAAGCAACGATACAAAAAAGGCCTGTGTTATGTTTGACACAGGCCTTTTCTTTAATTGCTTAACTTTTACTTTACCTGCAAAAGCTCAACATCAAAAATAAGTGTTGAATTTGGTCCGATAACGTCGCCAGCACCTTGTGCACCATAAGCCAGGTTGGCTGGTACGAAAAGTCTCCATTTAGCGCCTTCCTTCATCATTTGCAAGGCTTCTGTCCAGCCAGCAATCACGCCATTCACCGGGAAGGTGGCAGGCTGGCCGCGCTCATACGATGAATCGAAGGTGGTACCATCGATTAGTGTGCCATGATAATGCGTGGTAACAGTATCGTTTGCAGACGGTGATTTACCGTTGCCTTCCTGCAGAACGATGTACTGGAGGCCGCTAGGAAGTGTCTGTACACCTTCTTTGTTCTTGTTCTCAGCTAAAAATGCCTCACCTGCCTGTTGGTTAGCGCTTCCGGCTGCATTTTGTTTCTGCGCCATTTCCTGCTGCAAAGCCATCATAGCTTCCTGAACTTCTTGCTGCGTTAAGCTTGACTCAGTGCCTGACTGTATGTCCTTAAGTCCTTTCATAAAAGAGTCTGCCTCCACCTCAATGCCTTGCTTCTTCAGGTTAGTTGCCATGTCGCGGCCAATGATGTAGCTGATCTTTTCTTTTAAATCCATAGTGCGTAGTTGTGCACGCTAGCGTGCTGTTAAGTATATGTTTATAATTTTCTACAGTATGTAATACTACAAAGCTACATATTTTATACTTAACCAAAAGTTTACTAAAATATGTGGGCCTTAAATATGCATTACTTGTTTTAACTTACGCAACTACAAAATTTAGGGCCACTAGCAAAGTGCATTAATGGCTACATCAATGAGTTAATATGGGGCCGATCACAGTCATTCAAAAGCATATCCTTGTGCTACCTAATGAGTATTCGGAGAACGCTGCCAAAATGGTGTTCACGCCATCGAAGCAGGTGTGCACACTGTCGTTTGAAGTAGAAGATAGGTCTTATAAGATAAAGTAGGTGTTTATGCTGTGCTACACTAGGCTGATCAAAAGCAATGATGCAAAGGGCTGTACTTTTTCGTATCCTAAAGTATTTGTTATTTAAGCGATAGAATTAACGTGGATATACCTATGAATTGGCTCTAAACGAACTTGTGCAAGCATCTAAGGCCACTTAATAAAGGCACCTTAGTTGTTTACCTTAATTCTTGGTTATAAGTACTGCTGGTAATCCTCTTCAGATAGATCAATCACGATAGTATCTGGTGCTAACATGCTCTTTATAAGTAGGCCAACTCTGTTTCCTAGTAAAGGTAGAGAGAAGATAGCTGAAATTTGTCTCATTCTTTTAAAGCTTAAAGTTAAGTTCCGGTTTAAAACGCTATTTCGCTTGCAAGGTTGCCATTTCTTGTAAACTGCAGGTTTTGTAGAAGTTATCAATCAATTAATCTTATGCATCTACTTGTTGTCCAGTTAATTATACAGAATCAGGATTGCTGCATGATTACGGATGATAGAATAGTTGACCAGGTTGATAGCCTGTAATAACACTTCCAAAAAATTCATCTGTGTGCTTTATGGTTTTTGTCCGGGAGAATGATATACCTTTGCGGCAAAATTTTATGCATGGGTTTGCAACATATACAAAACAGTCCGGCGAGTAGTAAGTCAAAATTTGTGAGCCTCCCGGCTTACAAAAACAATACATTGTACTTTGCTTATCAAAACACGAGTTGCTGTACCTAATCAGTTTCCCCCAAATTTAGCACAAACTTCAGGTGCCCACACATGCAAGTATGCGTAGGGTTCAGGATGATATTAATCGAATAAAATACTTCTTGTAAAAACCTTCAATTCAAATGGCAACAAAAATCAGCGTTAGGCAAACGATGTCGTATGCTTTTATCGCAGCTTACTTGGTATTTCTTTCTTTATCAATTTTTGACCGGCAAATGCTTTGGTTGCTGCTGGTGCTTGTTCCATTTCACCTTGGATATCTGTATGATGTAAGGCAGTCGCGCCATACATTGTTGCGCAACTATCCCTTGGTTGGCCACCTGCGTTACCTATTTGAAAGTATCCGCCCGGAATTTCGTCAGTATTTCTTTGAATCTGACTTAGATGGTAAACCATTTAGCCGCCGCCAGCGCTCTGTAGTATACCAGCGTGCCAAGAACCAGCGCCAAACGGTGCCGTTTGGTATGCAAAGTAACAGCCAGGAGCAGGGCTATGAATGGATCTCCCATACTATGTTCCCGGTGCATGTGCGCGAAGAAGACCTGAGAGTTACTGTTGGGAGCAGCCGTTGTACACAGCCTTACAATGCTAGTATATATAACATCTCAGCTATGAGCTATGGCTCGCTGAGCAAAACGGCCGTAAAAGCTTTGAGTGCGGGCGCCAAACTGGGAGGCTTTGCTCACAACACAGGAGAGGGCGGCGTGAGCCCATTTCATATTGAGGGCGGCGGCGACCTGATCTGGCAGATTGGCACCGGATACTTTGGCTGCCGCGATAAAAACGGTGATTTCTCAGAAGACCTATTTAAAGCACAAGCCGCTCATCCAAACATCAAAATGGTGGAGATCAAGCTCTCACAAGGGGCAAAGCCTGGCCATGGAGGTATTCTTCCGGCTGCCAAAAATACACCTGAGATTGCAGCTATTCGCAAAGTGGAGCCTTATACAACGGTTGCATCGCCGCCAGCGCACGCTGCTTTTAACGACCAGTTTACCATGCTGCTTTTCATTGAAAAACTTCGTGTTTTATCGGACGGAAAGCCAGTGGGTATAAAGCTTTGTATCGGTGAGAAACAAGAGTTCGATCGGCTATGCCAGGAAATGATGCATAACAACATGTTTCCGGATTTTATAACGATAGATGGGGCAGAAGGAGGTACCGGAGCGGCACCACTCGAATTTACAGATAGCCTGGGCATGCCGCTATACGATGCGCTAGCCTTTGCCCACAGCACGCTTAAAAAGTATGGCCTTCGCAATGAAGTTAAATTGGTAGCGGCTGGCAAAATTATCACTGCCGTGGATATTATAAAGGCGATTTCGCTCGGAGCCAATATTTGCTACAGTGCGCGCGGGATGATGTTTGCACTTGGATGCATTCAGGCGCTGCAGTGTGACTCAGGCCGTTGCCCGGTTGGTATTGCCACGCAGGATGCAAACTTATACAAGGGACTTGATGTGGCAGACAAGCAAGTTCGTGTGGCTAATTTCCATGGCAATACCATGAAATCCACGGTTGAGGTGATGGAAGCATGTGGTTTTGCCACCTTAACGGATATTAAGCCGGATAAAATTTACAGAAGGATTGAGCAAGGCAAGCATGCCACATTTAAAGAACTATACTTCTCTAAACATGCTGCCCCCCGCGAGTTCAGCACCAATTATATGCTAAACTAAGTATAACTACACCATACATAAAAGCCGCGACCCTGAGTCAGGGCGCGGCTTTTATTTTTTTATAAGGGTAAGGCATTACAAATAATCCTCGTTATGTTCATCGTAAGTATCTAGCTCAAATTCATCACCGCTAAAACAGTTGTATACGAACAGGCATGCTGCTGTTCCAATCAACAAGGCGGATCCAATCAAGTATAGCAGCGGAGTTGCTTCAGTTCGTTTCATACGTTAGTGTTATATTCAAAATGATATTTACGAAGAGTGCTTAACTCAGTTATAGTTAATTATTATTAACATGCTAAAAGAAAAGCCGGACCTAATGGCCCGGCTTTCTCAAGTATAAAAAATGTTGAGTTACATATTTCTTCTATACTGACCACCCACTTCAAACAAGGCGTTTGTGATCTGGCCCAGCGAGCAGTACTTAACGGTTTCCATCATCTCCTCGAAAATGTTTCCGTTGTTTATGGCTACCTGTTGCAACTTGGTAAGCATCTCCGTTGACTTGCTGGAGTTGCCTTCCTGAAGTGCGTGCACCATGTTGATCTGATATTTCTTTTCCTCTTCGGTGGCACGGATAACCTCGGTTGGGATAACCGTTGGAGAGCCTTTTGAGGAAAGGAAGGTGTTAACGCCGATAATAGGGTATTCGCCAGTATGCTTCAGGGTTTCATAGTATAGGCTCTCCTCCTGAATTTTACCGCGCTGATACATGGTTTCCATGGCGCCTAGCACGCCGCCTCGTTCGGTAATGCGGTCAAACTCGGTCAACACAGCCTCTTCCACTAAATCAGTCAGCTCTTCTATAATGAATGAGCCTTGCAGCGGGTTCTCGTTCTTGGCAAGACCCAGCTCACGGTTGATGATCAACTGAATAGCCATAGCTCTGCGCACCGATGCCTCGGTTGGTGTGGTGATGGCTTCGTCGTAAGCGTTGGTGTGCAGCGAGTTACAGTTGTCGTAAATGGCGTAAAGTGCCTGCAGCGTGGTGCGTATATCGTTGAAGTCAATCTCCTGCGCGTGCAGCGAACGGCCCGATGTTTGGATGTGGTACTTGAGCATCTGAGAGCGGGCATCGGCGCCATACTTGTGTTTCATGGCTTTGGCCCAGATTCTTCGTGCTACTCGGCCAATCACGGCATATTCCGGATCAATCCCGTTAGAGAAGAAGAAGCTCAGGTTTGGCGCAAACTTATTGATATCCATGCCGCGGCTCACGTAATATTCCACAAATGTAAAGCCGTTTGCCAGTGTAAATGCCAACTGCGAGATTGGGTTGGCACCTGCCTCTGCAATGTGGTAACCGGAAATAGAAACCGAGTAGAAATTACGTACGCTCTTGTCGATAAAGTATTGCTGCACATCGCCCATTAAACGAAGTGAGAATTCCGTGGAGAAGATACAGGTGTTCTGTGCCTGATCCTCTTTCAGAATATCGGCCTGCACGGTTCCGCGAACGGCAGCCAGGGTGCGTGTTTTAATCGGTTCGTATATTTCGGCAGGCAGCACTTGGTCTCCGGTAACGCCCAGCAACATCAAGCCTAAACCATCGTTCCCTTCTGGCAACGGACCCTGATAACTTGGCCTGGCAATACCTTTTTCTTTATAAATAGCCTCAATCTTGGCGTTTATCTCCTCTTCCAGGCCATGTTCTTTAATATAAAGTTCGCATTGCTGGTCGATGGCCGCGTTCATGAAGAAGCCGGTAAGTATAGCCGCCGGACCGTTAATGGTCATAGATACGGAGGTTTTCGGGTCGGCCAGGTTAAAGCCAGAGTATAGTTTCTTGGCATCATCCAGGCAGCAAATGCTTACACCTGAGTTGCCTATCTTACCGTAGATGTCTGGTCTGTAGTCCGGGTCTTCGCCGTAAAGGGTTACCGAGTCGAAGGCCGTAGACAAACGCTTAGCTGGCATGCCTAAACTTACGTAATGGAAACGACGGTTGGTTCGCTCTGGCCCGCCCTCACCGGCAAACATACGGGTTGGGTCTTCGCCTTCGCGCTTGAACGGAAACACGCCTGCCGTGTATGGGAACTCGCCTGGAACGTTCTCCTGCAGGTTCCACTTTAGCAAATCGCCCCAAGCCTCGTAACGTGGTGTAGAAACCTTTGGTATTTGAAGGTGCGATAGCGACTCGGTATGTGTTTTTATCTTCAGCTCTTTGTCTCGAACTTTGAAAACGTAGAACTCATTTTTATAAGCCTGAACCTTCTCTTTCCAGTTCTCCAGGATTTTCTTGTTCTGGCCGTCAAGGTTCAGCTCTACTTCAGCATAAGCTTGCTCCAGTTGTTTTACCAGACGGTCTTTGTCCTCCACTTCTATACCTTGCACAGCCTCAATAGACTTCTTGATGCCGTATAGTTTCTGAGCTATTTCAGCCTGGTCGTTGGCCCACTTGTCGTAGCCGCGAATCGTTTCTGAAATTTCAGACAGATACCGTGTACGACTAGGAGGGATGATAAATACCTTCTCCGACATCTCTTTGGAGGTTTGCAAGTTGGAGTCAAATGCAACACCTGTCTTCTCAGAGATTTTGGCCATGATGGCGCGGTAAAGCTGGTTCATGCCCGGGTCGTTAAACTGCGAGGCGATGGTTCCGAATACCGGAATGTCATCATCGTTGATATCCCAAAGCTGATGGTTGCGCTTGTACTGCTTCTTCACATCGCGCAGAGCGTCCAAGGCCCCACGCTTATCGAACTTATTGAGCGCAATCACATCGGCAAAGTCCAGCATGTCAATCTTTTCCAGCTGCGTGGCGGCGCCATATTCCGGTGTCATCACATATAAGCTGGTATCAGAATGCTCAATAATCTCGGTATCAGACTGGCCAATGCCTGAAGTCTCAAGTATAATCAGGTCGAAGTTAGCTGCCTTCACAATGTCAACAGCATCCTGCACATACTTACTTAGCGCCAGGTTGCTTTGGCGCGTGGCCAGGGAGCGCATATACACACGCTCGTTTGAAATAGAGTTCATCCGGATTCTATCGCCGAGCAAAGCACCACCAGTTTTGCGCTTGGATGGGTCCACTGATATAATGGCAATTTTTTTCTCCGGGAAGTCCATCAGGAATCGCCGTACCAGCTCATCTACCAAAGAAGACTTTCCGGCTCCACCCGTACCCGTAATACCGAGGACAGGTGTTGTAATGGCTTTAGCCTGCTCCTTTATTTCCTGAAGTATACTCTTGGCTTCCTCCGGAAAGTTCTCGGCGGCAGAAATAAGGCGCGCTATGGCCTTTGGGTTTTTCTCCTGCAGATGCTTAGCTTCACCGTTTAGGTTCTGGCCAGTAGGGAAATCGCACTTCTGCAGCATGTCGTTAATCATACCTTGAAGGCCCATGGCGCGGCCATCGTCTGGGGAGTAGATACGGGCAATGCCATATCCGTGCAGTTCCTCGATCTCATCCGGAAGGATAACTCCGCCGCCGCCTCCAAAGATGCGGATATGCTCGCTGCCACGCTCTTGTAACAGGTCGTGCATGTATTTAAAGTACTCTATGTGGCCGCCCTGGTAGGAAGTTATGGCAATGGCCTGTGCATCTTCCTGAATGGCGCAATCCACGATTTCCTGCACGGAGCGGTTGTGGCCCAGGTGAATAACTTCTGCCCCAGATGACTGAATGATGCGGCGCATAATATTGATAGCAGCATCATGGCCGTCAAAAAGAGAGGCCGCCGTTACGATACGGATATGGTTAACGGGCTTGTATGGTTCTACAGTAGTGAGGTGCATACTTATCTAAACAGTTTTTTTCCAGATTTGATGCGAATATAGGCAATTTTAGGCATAAAGCCGACCATAGCCCGTGCTTCGTTCAGAGGCTATTTCATACTTTAATTGTACGTTTTTGCTGCATGTAGTGTAAATAAACTTTCTTTCTTCTTAACTTTGTTCTTCGTATAGATATTTATGAAGAACATCCGTAATTTTTGCATCATCGCCCACATAGACCACGGCAAGAGTACCCTGGCCGACCGCCTGTTAGAATATACCCAGACGGTAGCGGAGCGTGAAATGCAACACCAGCTGCTAGACAACATGGACCTGGAGCGCGAGCGCGGCATTACTATTAAGAGCCACGCCATCCAGATGAACTATCATTACAAAGGCGAGGACTATGTACTGAACCTGATTGATACGCCCGGCCACGTTGACTTTTCCTATGAGGTATCACGTTCCATTGCTGCCTGCGAAGGAGCTTTATTGATCGTAGATTCGTCCCAGGGAATTGAGGCGCAGACCATTTCTAACTTATACCTTGCTATTGGCAACGACCTGGAGATCATTCCGGTACTAAATAAGATTGACCTGCCACACGCCATGCCGGAAGAAGTTTCGGACCAGATCATTGACTTGATTGGCTGTGAGCGGGAAGACATTATCCACGCATCTGGTAAGGCAGGTATCGGGGTAGAGGATATTCTTAACGCAATCTGCGATCGTATTCCAGCTCCCGAAGGAGATCCGGAAGCGCCCTTGCAGGCACTGATCTTCGACTCTGTATTTAACTCTTATAGAGGCATCGAAGTATACTTCCGTATTTTTAACGGCACCCTGAAGAAAGGGGAGAAGGTAAAGTTCATCAATACGGGTAAGACGTATGAGGCTGATGAAATCGGTGTGCTTAAGCTTAACCAGGAAGCGCGCCAGGAAATGGGCGCCGGTAACGTGGGCTACCTGATCTCAGGCATTAAAAATGCCAAAGAGGTAAAAGTAGGGGATACTATAACGCATGTGGATCGCCCGGCAAAAGGCATTCAGGGTTTTGAAGATGTGAAGCCTATGGTATTTGCCGGTATTTACCCGGTAGAAACTAGCGAGTACGAAGAACTGCGTGCCTCTATGGAAAAGCTGCAGTTAAATGATGCCTCTCTGGTATGGGAGCCTGAAACATCTGCCGCGCTTGGCTTTGGCTTCCGTTGCGGGTTCCTGGGTATGCTCCACATGGAGATTGTGCAGGAGCGCCTGGAGCGTGAGTTCGACATGACGGTGATTACCACTGTGCCTTCGGTGCAGTTCCATGCCTATACTACCAAAGAACAAATGGTTAAGGTAAATGCTCCATCGGAGATGCCTGAGCCTAATTATATTGATCATATTGAGGAACCTTTCATTAAGGCGCAAATTATCTCCAAGTCGGATTACGTAGGCCCGATTATCACGCTTTGTATGGACAAGCGCGGTATTCTGAAAAACCAGACCTACCTCACCAGCGACCGCGTAGAGATGACCTTCGAAATGCCGCTTGCAGAAATCGTTTTCGATTTCTTTGATAAGTTGAAGACAATCTCCCGCGGTTACGCCTCCCTGGATTATGAGCTGATCGGTTTCCGCCCTTCAAACATGGTAAAGCTGGATATCATGCTAAACGGCGAGAAAGTGGATGCACTTAGTGCCATCGTGCATCGCGATAAAGCGTATGATTGGGGCAAGCGCCTTTGCGAGAAGCTACGTGAGTTGTTGCCGCGTCAAATGTTTGAGATTGCCATTCAGGCTGCCATCGGTCAGAAAATTGTTTCCCGCGAAACGGTGAAAGCCATGCGAAAGAACGTTTTGGCCAAGTGTTACGGCGGTGACATTTCCCGTAAGCGTAAACTCCTCGAGAAACAGAAGAAAGGTAAGAAACGCATGCGCCAGGTAGGCAACGTGGAAATTCCGCAAGAAGCCTTCTTAGCCGTGCTAAAACTCGACTAAAGTATAACAAGCCCCGATGTGCCCCTGCGCGTTGGGGCTTGTGCTTTAACAGGAGTCAGAAAACTCACCCAACGTATAATCCTTCGGATTTCAACCCATTTATACATAGATAGTAAAATGAACCTGCTCGACGGTAAAAAAACATCTGAGACCATTCAGGACGAGATAGCGGCTGAAGTTGCGGCTATTAAAGAAAAGGGGGGCAAGGTACCTCACCTGGCAGCCATACTTGTTGGCAACGACGGAGGCTCCGTTACCTACGTTAACAATAAAGTGCTGGCCTGCGAGCGTATTGGTTTCGGCTCCTCGCTCATACGTTACGAAGACACAGTTACTGAAGAGGAGCTGTTGACCAAGATAAACGAATTGAACAATGATAACGAGGTTGACGGGTTTATTGTGCAGTTGCCATTGCCCAAGCACATCAACACAGAGAAAGTAATCGAGGCTATCAACCCCAAAAAAGACGTAGACGGTTTCCACCCGACTAACGTGGGACGCATGGTGGCGGGCCTGCCAGCATATTTGCCTGCCACGCCGGCTGGCATCCTGCAGCTGCTGAAGCGCTACGAGATTGAAACCAAAGGCAAGCATTGTGTAGTTGTAGGGCGCAGCAACATTGTTGGTACTCCAATGAGCATCCTGATGTCTAAGTGTACCTATCCAGGCGAAGCTACCGTTACAATCTGCCATCGCAATACAGTTAACTTGCCTTTTCATACGTTGCAGGCCGATATCCTAATTGTAGCCGTAGGCAAGCCAGGCCTTATCACAGCGGACATGGTGAAAGAAGGCGCTGTAGTTATTGATGTAGGCACTACGCGTGTACCGGATGCAACGCGCAAATCCGGGTTCCGACTGCGAGGTGATGTGGATTTTGAGAACGTAGCCGAGAAATGCAGCTATATAACCCCAGTGCCTGGTGGCGTAGGTCCTTTAACCATCGCCATGCTGATGACTAACACGTTACGTGCCGCAAAGAAAGAAGTGTACGGTTAACCGATATCAAGTATAATATTCAGCAGCCTCATAGTTTTTATACTATGAGGCTGTTTTGTTGAGATATGGCAAGCTAGTTTATACTTATACAAGTCCTGGGAACAGCTGTTGGTAAAGAGTTGCGGGTGAAGGAACATAGGAAGTAATCACCTTGTTTCTTTTTTAGCTAACTTGCAGGTTCTTTTATGGCGAAAGCATGTAGCCATACTATTGTAAAGTATACTTGGCCGCTTAGAAACAGGGCCGAAACAAATTGACATTGGAAGAAATTAAATCTACTAAAACGGCCTCCATTCATCAGGTTCCTAAAGATGGGAGTCTGTTGCCATTAATGGAGGCTTTTTATACGATACAGGGAGAGGGCGGTAACACAGGAACCGCCGCATACTTTATTCGCCTTGGTGGTTGCGATGTTGGCTGCCATTGGTGCGATGTAAAGGAAAGCTGGGACGCGGAATCGCATCCGTTAACTCCTGTGCAGGATATTGTTAGCGCTGCCGATGCCTATCCGGGAAAAGCGGTGGTAATAACAGGGGGAGAGCCTTTGCTTTACAACCTTAAGCCACTAACTGAGCAATTGCAGGCTCGCGGCATTAAAACGTATATCGAAACTTCAGGGGCGTATCCTGTAAGCGGCTCCTGGGATTGGATCTGCCTATCGCCTAAAAAATTTAAAGCGCCAGACCAAAGCGTTTATCCCTTTGCAAATGAGCTTAAAGTCATTATCTTTAATAAGAGCGACTTTAAGTGGGCTGAGGAGCATGCTGCACTGGTTGGTCCTGACTGCCAGCTGTACTTACAGCCGGAATGGAGCAAAGCCGTCGAGATTACCCCGCTAATTGTGGAGTATGTTAAAAGCAATCCCCGATGGCGCGTATCGTTGCAGACCCACAAGTACATGGATATTCCATAACATCTAAAAATGTATAAAACACTGCTTACTGCTTTCTTCCTGACATTCGGGGCAGCTTCTGTTCCACTTGCTCAGTCCAATCAATTACATACTACTTCTGCCAAGGCAGAGAAACTGTATGAGAAAGCAGATAGCTACATCCGTGGCCGCAACTTTGACAAAGCCCTAGAGTTACTGGCTGAAGCCACAGACAAAGACCCAAATTTTGCAGAAGCCTATCTGCGTGCAGCTAACCTGCACAAAATGATGGGCAACAAGGCCGCAGCCTTTGATAACCTGGAAAAAGGGCTTCAGCTGCTGCCATTCACTAAAGGGCAAGCAAATAATTACTTTGAGCTGGCCGAACTAAATTTTAGCCAGGGTAAGTATGATGCAGCTACAAAATGGTATGAAACCTTTCTAAACACCGGCTCTAGCAATACTAGGATGGTGGAGTGGGCAAAGCAACAGGTTAATACAGCTGATTTTGCGAAGCAGGCTATGGGGCAGCCGGTAGATTTTAAGCCTGTTCAGCTTCCGAAAACACTGAATGCTTTCGGGTTACAGTATTTCCCGTACACAACCGCCGATCAGCGCTATTTTATCTACACTGCCCGTGAGAGTGCCCGCCCGGAGCACGATGAGAATATCTATGTAAGCCAGAGGTCCGGAGAGGAATGGCAACGCCCGTTGCCTATATCAACTAACATCAATACGCCAGCTAACGAAGGTGCTGCTACTATCTCCGGCGACGGCAAAACGCTGGTGTTTACTTCCTGCAACCGCCCCGATAGCCAAGGCGACTGCGACCTGTACATCTCCTTCAGGACTGGTAGCGAGTGGAGCAGGCCTCAGAACATGGGTAAAACCGTCAATTCCAAAGCTTGGGATTCCCAACCGAGCCTTTCTGCTGACGGGCGCACACTATACTTTACCTCTACCCGAGGCGGGGGAAATGGCAAAGAGGATATCTGGGTAACATACCGCAACGATGATGGAGGCTGGCAACAGCCCAGCAATCTTGGCCAACCAATAAACTCTCCTGCAAGAGATATGGCGCCTTCCATACACATGAGCGGCTCCACGTTATACTTTGTAAGTGATGGCCACACAGGTATGGGCGGCCTGGATATTTTCAAAGCCGACCTGACGACAAATAAAAAATGGTCAGCACCCCAAAACCTTGGCTATCCGCTCAACACCTTTGCCGACGAAGGATCTTTATTTATCACGCCGGATAATAAAATAGGTTACTACTCGCGGCAAGTTAATAACGAGTCGGGCATGCCAAGTATACAGCTGTTTCAATTTGATGTACCGGCTGCCTGGCAGAGTAAGGAGAGGAGCACTTATGCGCAAGGGCGTGTTTTTGATGCCCAAACCAAAAAGCCTGTTTCGGCCCAAGTACAACTGTATAATATAGATGCTGATTCGTTGATGCAGCAGGTTAGCTCCGATAGAATTTCCGGGGAATATACTGTTGTCCTTACACAAGGCAAGCAATATGCGCTTTATGTTTCCAGCCCCGGGTACCTTACAAACAGCCTGAGTTTTGATTACACTTCTAAGGCGCTTTCGCCGGTTGCCCTGGATGTATACTTGGAGCCTATAAAAGCTGGTGCCGCCGTAGTGCTTAGTAACCTGTTTTTCGACACAGGAAAGTATACCTTAGAGCGAAAGTCTAAAACCGAACTGGATAAGCTTATAGCATTTATGCAACTAAACCCGCAGGTTAAGATCGAGATTGCGGGGCATACGGATGATGTTGGCTCAGACGAGGCTAACCAGGTGCTGTCAGAAAAGCGGGCAAAATCGGTGGTAGATTACCTGAATAGCAATGCCATCGGGAAAGGCCGTATCAGTTACAAAGGATACGGCGAAAGCAAACCTGTTAAGCCGAATACCTCTGAAGAAAACCGTCAGGTTAACCGGCGCATCGAAATGAAGATCCTTTAAAGATAGATATCTTTTAATTAATAAGAGGTGCATGCCTATTAGCTAAACATAGGTAGGCATCTAAAAAAAAGGCTGATCCTGAGATCAGCCTTTTTTTAGTATTATTTAGGCACTTAGCGCTTCTCGATATCTACATAATCACGCTCGGTGGCACCTGTGTAAACCTGACGCGGACGGCCGATAGGCTCTTTGTTCTCACGCATTTCTTTCCACTGTGCAATCCAACCTGGCAAACGGCCAAGGGCAAACATTACAGTAAACATATCGGTTGGGATTCCGATTGCACGGTAAATAATACCTGAATAGAAATCTACGTTAGGATAAAGCTTACGCTCTACAAAGTATGGGTCGTTCAGGGCTGCCTCTTCCAGTTCCTTGGCAATGTTCAGGATTGGATCTTTTACGCCCAGGGCAGTAAGTACCTCGTCAGCGGCCTTTTTAATGATCTTGGCGCGTGGGTCGAAGTTCTTGTAAACACGGTGTCCGAAGCCCATCAAACGGAAAGGATCGTCTTTGTCTTTTGCTTTCTCGATAAACTTCTTAGAGTCGCCACCATCTGCTTTGATTTCTTCAAGCATTTCGATTACCGCTTGGTTAGCACCACCATGCAGCGGGCCCCACAGTGCGCTGATACCAGCAGATACTGAAGAATACAGGCTGGCGTTAGCAGATCCAACAAGACGCACCGTAGACGTAGAGCAGTTTTGCTCGTGGTCAGCGTGCAGGATAAGCAGTTTATTGAGCGCATCCACAACAACCGGATTCATTTCATAATCCTCGGTTGGGTACGCAAACATCATGTGCAGGAAGTTTGAGCAGTAATCCAGTTTATTTTTAGGGTAGTTAACCGGGTGCCCGATAGAGTTTTTGTAAGACCAGGCAGCAATGGTAGAGATCTTAGCCATCAAACGGATGATAGAAAGGTCTAACTCTTCTTTTGTCTGGTTCGGGTTAAGCGACTCTGGGTAGAAAGCGGTTAGTGAGCTAACCAGTGCAGAAAGAACGCCCATTGGGTGTGCAGCAGACGGAAAACCGTCCAGGATTTTACGCATATCTTCGTTCACCAAAGTATGCATTTTTATTTTGTTGCTAAAATCATCAAGCTCAGAAGCAGTTGGCAGTGAACCGTAGATCAGCAGGTATGCAACCTCGATGAAGTTAGACTTCTCGGCCAGTTGCTCAATCGGATAGCCTCTGTAACGCAAAATGCCTTGCTCGCCATCCAAGAATGTAATAGCGCTTTTTGTAGCACCAGTGTTTTTATATCCTGAATCCAGGGTGATATAGCCTGACTGAGCGCGCAGAGAAGAAATGTCAATAGCCTTTTCGTTCTCAGTGCCTTCTACTACAGGCATTTGGTAAGATTTACCTTCTAAAATAATTTCAGCAAATTCTGACATGTTATTTTTTATTTATGTCCGTTGTTGTGTCTCTTAATAAAGCGAAATTAGAGAAAATTGTTCTAAAATGAAATGGAGTTATAGCATTATATCTCATTTTAACAATGTAATAATGTTTCAATTCTCATCGATCTACCTTATTAACGTTTCACAAGCAAAAGGTTATACTATTTCATAATTGTTTAGAAATGTCGGTTTTAAAAGTGACGCATCATAACATCAAACATTAAGCGAATATAATTATAGCTCGCTCAGTATAAATTCTTCAGATATTAGCACGATAATACTTTAGCACGGAACTACACCATAATTCTTGTTGCGGTATGTTTTAGGTTAGTGAATATCAAAACAACTATTTATTGGCAAAGTATAATTATATACTAGTATCCTTAAACTCTTCGTCCTCTTCTAAACGCAAACCCGCTGCTAACCAAAAGCTTTAGAACGAGCTATTATTTCTGTACTTGTTTCTTGCCTTACACATCTAAGCAAAAGCTATGAACAAAACTTTACTATTTAAAGCGTTTTACTGCTTCCGCGCACTTTATCACAGTTTAGTGAAAAAGTCGTTCGCGCTGGTTTTATTAATTCTTCTGTCACCTACCGTTGCCTTCAGCCAGTACGAGTTGCTTTGGCAAGTCGAGCCTTTCGGGGATAATGCTGGGCCGGCCGAAGTTCAAACCGAGTCAGCCGTTGACCCGTCTGGAAATTTGCTGGTTCTAGCACAAACCGATAGCTCAGAAATCATTTTATATAAATACGCTGAAGGCGGGCAATTGCTATGGAAGCTGAGCCCGAGGCAAAAAGGCAACCAAAGATTAAGATTTCCTGCCAGGCTACGAGTTGATGCAGATGGTAACAGCTATGTGCAGAGTTATCACTATGAAGATTCCAGCGCAACAGGAGTCTTGCTTACAAAGTTTAGCCCAGATGGCAAACGCCTGTGGGCAAGAACATTCACATCTGATAACTATAATTTCAAGGGAGTTGGTGACTTTATAGTAAGCACGGAACAGGAGGTATTTATAGCGGGGCATACTACTAAAAATGGCAAGAGTATAAGCATCGTTAAAAGACTTCGCGAGAACGGTAAAACTGCTTGGAGTCGCACTACACCAGGTACTTACGCAAATTCATTGGCCCTTACCAAGGATGGCAGCCTGGTCGTTGCTGGCACAATCCCTACAGGGTTTTACGAGCTACCGACCATACATCTAATGAAGTTGCAACACGCCGATGGCCAAACTATGCTCGATAAAAACTACCATGTTGATTTAAAGAGCATGGATGCCACAGAAAGTATGGCGCAAAGAGTACATGTAACTTCCGCCGGTGATATAATGATTTTAGCTAGTGCGAAAGCAGGTATTTACGTTTTTAATGTAATTCTGCTCAAAACTGATAGCAACGGCAGTTTAAAATGGCAACAAAATGTAGGAAATACCGATGAGTCGCTGCTGGTGGATGCTGCCTTTAACAAGCTTGACGAGGCAGTTATACTTGGCCGGGAAGAAAAGTACAGGCAAACCCGAGACTACTTTATAACTAAAGTAGGTACAAACGGACACAAGAAATGGTATCATACGCTGAATACCTATAAAGGGATAACGGTTAATGAATTATCCCCTGCCGACGTGGACATTGATGCTGATGGCAACATAGCCATGACAGCCTACGGTGCGGCATTTGATGAGCCACCAGCTTTCTTCATTCCGCCTATCTATAAACAGGAGCCTGCGCTTGTTTCAATACTTTATAATGATGCCGGTCAGCAGGTTTGGGAAAACAAGTATGCACCGAGTACTACAAGCCGCACGTATGGGCGATCCATTAATTTTGACGCTAAAGGCAACCTTTTTGTAGCAGCCACCCGGATGCCTGCCGAAGAACCTGCAAGCCTGGTAGAGCTTATTATTTATAAGTTCGGCATGTTGGGTGGGTGTGCTTCGCCAGTGCCGGTTAAGTTATACTTGCCTCCCCATGCTATGGCCGTTGGCGAGCAGGTTAGAACAACCGCAGACTTCGGAAACTACACCCAACTAACGGACAAAAATTTACGGTGGGATTGGGGCGACAGTAGCACCTCTATGGCGTACACAACTCCAGGAAGCGCTAGAATAACTGGGCAGCACCGCTATCAGGAAACAGGGTTTTATACTATAGGGCTGGACTTTGGTGCCAGTTGCCTGAAACCTACATCAAACAGCTATAAACAGCAGTTAGTGGTGTATAAAACCGAGGCTGGTACGGTAGCCGGCGCCGGCGAGATTGCCCACGATTTTGTGCCTTTGGCCTATGTGCAACGCTATCAAAAATCGTCTTTTGCTTTTACCGTCCGGTATCCTGATGCCACTGCCACCAGACCTGTAGGCAACACCCTGCTGCTACTTAATAGCCGCAACCGTTTCCAAAGCACCTCTCATGATTGGCTTGTGGTGAATGGGAACCGTGCCGCATGGCAAGGCACCGGCACCTTAGATGGGCAAGTTGGCTATAAATTCCTGATTACAGTGAACGATGCAGGCGCTCCGGGCCTTAACGATCCGGATGACAGAATGAGAATTCAGCTTTGGGACAAGTATAATGTCTTGGTGTATGATACACAGGGCACATCAACCCAGGAGAAAAGCCTGACGCAATATTTGCACAAAGTGGAGAGAGGCCAAATAATCATTCAGCATGCCACAGATCTATTGGCGGCAACCAAATCGGCAAGTATGAAAGTGGAGGATAATAGCCTGTTGGAGGAGGTGCTCGCTTACCCTAACCCGTTCCAGGGTATGGCTGTGGTCAAAATCGCAGCCATACATCCGGGGGGTTACACAGCGGCGCTCTACGATAGTAGAGGGGCTGTTGTGAAAAGATTACAAACACAAGTGGCCAATACAGGAGAGCAAGTTATATTTCATATCAATGGGGAAGATCTGCCAAACGGATTATACATTGCTAAAATAGTCTCACCATCCGGTGCTAAAACAGTAAAGCTTATACTGCAACGGTAGTTTTTTTTGAAGTATCTCCTAGTATACCCAGCGGCAGTGATTCGTGCTTGCCGCTGGGTAACTCATTATTTAAAGAACTTGGTTTTGCCAGAATTAGCTTGAAATGGTTAATTTTGTGGTATGTATACCCGCGATCAGGCATCACAGCTAAGGCAGCAATTCTGGACCACGTTTGGCTTATACCTTTCGCCACAACTCTCGGCTGAGGGCTGGAAGGTAAACTGGGTAAACTATAAAACTGGAGTGAAGGATATTTACTTCCGGATGAATGCAGACAGTAAGCGGGCGTATATAGCTATTGAACTGTCGCACCCGGATGTTGAGATGCAGGAGCTGCTGTTTGATCAGTTTCTGGAGCACAAAACGATGCTTCATGCAGTGCTTGGCGAGGAGTGGGAGTGGGTGCTGCATTCAACCGATGAGTCGGGGCGTATAGTGAGCCGCATTTACAAAGACCTGAGCCCGGTTAATGTGTTTAACAAAGAGGATTGGCCTAGCTTAATTTCATTTCTGAAGCCGCGCATTATTGCATTGGATGAGTTCTGGAGCGATGCCAAGTATAGCTTCGATAGCTAAATCATACTTACCAGGTAGTGTCATCATCTGGGTTAACAAAACCTACGCCCGGCTGAAACCTTGTGCCATTGCCGTTCAGGTGATTCCACATGTCGATCTCCATTTTTTGTTTATCCAGCCGCAGAAACTCTGTCCAGCGCTCCTGGTCTTCCGAGTTAAACTGCGCCACAAGGTCCTCCAGCTGCAACGTGTTTGCTGCCAAGGCAGGATCATTCTGAAGCATTAACTCAATTTTGATCTTGAAATAGGTGTTAAGATCCTTGTATGCTTGCTCATCCCAGTTAGTATGCTCCATACTTTGTATTCTTTTAGCAAAGATACTATAACAGCGGATTTTAATTTTTGGTTTTTGAAAGGTACCTCAAATAACAGCGTGGAAGTATAGACCTGCCTTTAAAACTATACTTGCTCCGCCTGTGCAGCCACGTTTTTATTGCTTGACATGGAGAACAGCAGGTGCACCAAGAGCGCAAGCGTTGAAAAGATGAGCCCCACGGCCACTACGCCATTCCATTTCCAAAAGTGCCATGCCTGGCTGGCTAGCACCGTGCCTGTTGCGCCTCCGATAAAGTATAAGAACATATACACAGTATTCAGGCGGTTGCGGGCCGCTGGCTGTAGTGAGAAAATAAGTGCCTGGTTAGCAATGTGTGATGCCTGCAGGCCCAGATCAAGAAGAATAACGCCTGCTACGAGCCCAAGCATACTATAGCCGAAAAACCCGAACGCAAGGTATGAAAGTATGATCATGCTGATGGTGGCAACGAGCAGGTTACGCGTATCGAACTTGTCGCTTAGGCGGCCCATAACTGATGCCATTATAGCACCTCCCGCGCCTATCAGCCCAAACGAACCAGCTATTTCGCTGCCGGCAAAGAATGGCGGACCTTCCAGCAGGAAAGTCAGTGCCGTCCAGAACCCTCCGAAGCAGGCAAACGACAGTGCACCACGCACAGAAGCAAGGCGCAGTTTTGGCTCAGTTTTAAACAGGTGCACCAGCGACTTCATCAAGGATTTATAGTTTCCCGAGAATAGTGGGTTAACTTCTGGCAAAAGGAAAAACAGAGCTACCCAGAGCACGAGCATCAAACCAGCTGCTATCATGAACATAGCCCTCCAGCCAAAGTGGGCGCCCACAAATCCACTCAAGGTTCGGGAGCAAAGTATACCAATCAGTAAGCCACTCATAACGGTGCCAACCACTCTTCCGCGAGCTTCGGGTTTTGCCAGATGCGCCGCCATGGGCACAAACAGTTGTGGAACCACAGAGGTAGCACCAATAAGAACACTGGCAACCATCAGCGTCTGTATGTCAGGGGAAAAGGCGGCCAGCCTCAACGAAAAATTATGAGGATAAAATCCCAAAGGATAAGGCGCTTCAGGCGCAGCATGTCGCCTAAGGGCACAATAAACAGCAGGCCAGCGGCATAGCCAACCTGGGTTAACATCGCAATCATTCCGGCCTTGGCTTCCGTTACCTGTTAGGTGCGGGCAATTTCTACAAGCAGGGGTTGGTTATAATAAATATTGGCCACAACTATGCCCGAAGCAACAGTCATTAACCATAAAGTTAAGCGGGTTAGCTCAGGTTTTTGCGCTGCAGTTGTGGTTTGCGTCATTGATTTGTAATTCTCCATTTGCACATCACTGGCCGCTTTTAACAAAAATAAGGCTAATGTGTTTGCTCAAGCTTCATCCAAAATATCGCTCAGATCCAAATGCTAAAAGGAAGCATGTTTAATTCTCCATCTAAGGATTACGCGAAGGCACCTGGGTCAGTACTTTAGAAGCCTTGCAGATAGGCTTGTATGATTGTTTTTTAAGGTTGGATGGAAGCTTTTTCTATGAGTAAACTTAAACTTACTTGATATTCTAAGTAATTCAATATGCATGCAGGAATCCTAAAAAGTTTCTCGAAGCCATGCCTGCTTGAGCCTAGGAACAAAGTGTACTGCTTAGGACTTGATGTAGGTATAAAAACGCCTCAGAATCGCTGTTTTTATACTTTATGGTAAACGACGATGTATGGATAAGCCATCTTAATAAAATATCCGTATATAATTTTATTATAAAATATAACAACTATTGAATTTAATAAAACGAATTGCTGTTCCATATAGTAGTAACCAATCAATAGGAGGTTTAATAGCACACTGGTGCAAAACGAGGCGCCAGTCTTGATTAACCAGATAATTCAGACTTTTTAACATAGGATACCTGAAGTAGCTTTTTAGAAGTATAGATTTCAGTTATCCAGCCTTCCACGAGCGACAGTATTGCCAATTTGTTGCTGCTTGCATTTACTCATGATCCGCTGCTATGTTATAGTGCAGCAGCAAGATCTAACACTTGACACCGACATAAGCAACAGCCACATAGATCTTAGAAAGCTGGGGGCTATAAATTTAAAAGGCGAAAGTTTCCCGATTAGAAATAAAATCTATTAACCTATAACCATCATACCCGATGATCAGATTAGCTCCTTAGTAGTATCCTAGGCTACAAATCCATTTACTTGAGATACTGCTTGTTGCTTCACATTATAAAATGATTCTGACTATGTTATAAAGACACAAATCATATGAACATTTTAGAAAAGATTAAGACAAATTACAGTGCCTCGATTAATGAGATGACAGTAGCTGCCTATCTTGAGGAGTGTAAGAAAGACCCTAAAGCGTATGCCAAACCTGCCGAAAGGATATTGGATGCGATAGGGGAGCCCGAAGTGCTGGACACCCGCCAGGACCCGGTATTAAGCAGGATTTTCTCGAATAAGAAGATCAAGGTTTATCCTGCCTTCAAGGACTTTTACGGTATGGAAAATACCATAGAGCAGATCGTTTCATACTTCAGGCACTCGGCGCAGGGCCTTGAGGAAAAGAAACAGATCTTATACCTGATGGGGCCGGTAGGCGGCGGTAAAAGCTCTTTGGCGGAAAAGCTGAAGCACCTGATGCAGCAACACCCCATTTACGTGCTTAAAGCCGGCGACGAGGTGAGCCCTGTGTTTGAGAGCCCGCTTGGCCTTTTTGCCGATTATACCGATGAACTGGAGGAGGAGTACAGCATACCTGCCCGTTATGTGCCAAGTTGCATGAGCCCCTGGGCATCTAAGCGCCTGCGGGAGTTCGATGGCGACATCAACAAGTTTAAAGTAATTCGCCTTTACCCTTCCATTCAGGAGCAGATAGCAATCTCTAAAACCGAGCCGGGCGATGAAAATAACCAGGATATCTCGACACTGGTTGGCAAAGTGGACATCCGCAAGTTAGCCGAGTACCAGCAAAGCGACCCGGATGCCTACTCTTATACTGGTGGCCTGTGCTTGGCAAATCAAGGTTTACTTGAATTTGTGGAAATGTTTAAAGCGCCGATTAAAGTGCTTAACCCACTGCTTACCGCCACCCAGGAGAAAAACTATAAAGGTACCGAGCCTATAGGCGCCATCCCGTTTGACGGAATCATACTTGCGCACTCTAATGAGTCGGAGTGGGCCAAATTCCTGAACGATAAGAAAAATGAAGCCTTCCTGGATCGTATCTACAAAGTGCAGGTGCCATACTGCCTGCGCGTGAGCGAAGAAATTAAAATCTACGAAAAACTAATTCGTGAAAGCTCGCTGCGCGATGCCCCGTGCGCACCGAAAACAATACAGTTGCTGGCTGAATTTTCTGTCTTATCCCGGTTGAAAGAGCCTGAAAACTCCAGTATTTATTCTAAAATGCGCGTTTACAACGGCGAAACCCTTAAGGATACCGACCCTAATGCCAAATCGCTGCAGGAATACCGCGACGACGCAGGTATTAATGAGGGCATGCAAGGTATCTCTACCCGCTTCGCCTTCAAGATCTTATCCAAAGTATTTAACTTCGATAGCGAGGAAATTGCCGCCAACCCGGTGCACTTACTCTATGTGCTGGAACAGGAAGTTGTGAAGATGATGCTGCCCCCGGAAACCGAGACCAAGTACCTGCACCTGATCAAATCCGTATTGGCCAGCAAGTATGCCGAGTTTATCGCCGACGAAATTCAGAAGGCATACATCGAATCTTACAGCTCGTATGGCCAGAACATCTTCGAGAAGTATGTGATCTACGCCGACCACTGGATGCAGAACAACGATTACCGCGACCCGGATTCCGGTGAGATTTTCGATAGAAGCATACTTAATGCTGAACTCGAGAAAATTGAAAAACCGGCAGGAATCGCTAATCCGAAAGATTTCAGGGCCGAGGTTACCAATTTTACGTTACGCTACAAGGCAAACCACGGCGGTAAAACCCCGCGTTGGGATTCTTATGAGAAGATAAAGACCGTGATCGAGAAAAAAATCTTCACCAACACCGAGGATTTGCTGCCTGTTGTGTCTTTCACCGCCAAATCCAACGCTGAAGATGAGAAGAAGCACAAAGACTTCACCCGCAGAATGAAGGAACGCGGCTACACCGATAAGCAGATCAGGATTCTAGTAGATTGGTTTATGCGCGTTCGAAAAACTATGGGATAGGACAGGTTGCGAGTTTAGGAGTTAGAAAGGGTAAGAGGTTAAAAGAATAACGCTCAAACGAACTCTCTACCTCTTAAACCCCTAAACTCCTTACCTCTCAACCTCCCAAACTCTTTAACCCTTAACGCCATGAGCCATATTATCGATAGAAGGAAGAATGATAAAGGGAAATCTACTGGTAACCGGCAGAAGTTTTTGAAGCGCGTCGAAAACCAGATTAAAAGAGCCATCCCCGATATCATCAGTCAGGAAAGCATAAAGGACAGTAGCGGCGGCGGCAGCGTGAAAGTACCCGTTCGCGGGTTGGATGAGCCGCAGTTTCGCCATGACCCTAAAACCGGCAAAAAGCAGATTGTTAAGCCAGGCAACGACCGGTTTAACGAGGGTGACAGAGTGCCTAAACCCAAGGACGGCGAGGGCAGCGGCAAAGGAAAGGGATCAAACAGCCCCGAAGTGACCGAGGATGATTTTACAGTGGTGCTATCGCGGGAGGAGTTTCTGAAATATTTCTTTGATGACTTGGCCCTGCCGAACATGGTGAAGAAGCTGATGGAGAGCACCGATAGCTTTGCCATGCGCCGAGCTGGCTATACCAAAGACAGCGTTCCTTCGCGCCTGAATATAAAATCCAGTTACCAACAATCGCTAGGGCGTCAGTTGGCGCTGAAAGGTGTGTTTGAGAAAAAGCTGAAAGTGCTGCACCAGAAACTTGAGTCTGTAACTGCCACTGAAGAAAAAGAGACGCTGCTTGTTGAGATAGAGAAAGTAAGAAAGCAAGCCAACACCATTCCATTTTTTGAAGACATAGACCTGCGCTATAATAATTTTGAGCAAGTACCCGTGCCCATAACATCAGCTGTCATGTTTTGTATCATGGACGTTTCGGCCTCTATGGGGCAGCATGAAAAGGACATTGCCAAGCGCTTCTTCACGTTACTCTACATCTTCCTGACAAGGCAATACAAGAACGTGGAATTGGTGTTTATACGCCATCACACCGAAGCCAAGGAAGTGGACGAGGAAGAGTTCTTCAACTCCCGGGAGAGCGGCGGCACAGTGGTAGCCCCATCCCTAAAACTGATGGACAAGATTCTACGCGAACGTTATACAGAGGGCTGGAACGTGTACTGCTGCCAGGCTTCCGATGGTGATGTATGGTCCAAACAGGATGCCCAGGAATGTAAAAGCATCGTGCTAGAAACTATACTTCCAGCCATACAATACATGGCCTATATCGAGATCAGCAACAAAAGTAGGGAGAGTGACTTATGGCAGGCCTATAGCAGGATCAGTAACGATGATGAGTTTGCCATCCGGCACATTTATGAACCCTATGAAATCTGGCCGGTGTTCCAGGGCCTGTTCAGGAAGCGAAGCGAGCCGGCAGAAGCCTAACCGTGTGTCATGCTTTACCATACATTAGGCAGCAAGCTACGCTAGTAAGTATAATCCGAAGCCGGATTGTGATACACTGCACCCTTCAATCAAAGAAAGCCATGATGGACAAAGATCAATACAAAGCGATGTTCTGTAACCCAAACTGGGATTACACCACGCTGGAAGCGGCAGACGAAGTTATCAGCAAGATTGGCCGCGAATACCTGAAACTGAAGACCTACCCGAACCAAATCGAAATTGTAACCTCTGAGCAGATGCTGGATGCCTATGCGCTTACCGGCCTGCCCACCTCATACCCACACTGGAAATTTGGGAAAGACTTTGTGCTGAACCAGAATAACTATACCAAGGGGCGCATGGGCCTGTCTTACGAGCTGGTAATCAACTCCGACCCCTGCATTAGCTACAACATGGAGAACAACTCCACCTGTATGATGTTGCTGGTAATTGCGCATGCCTGCCAGGGCCACAATGCTTTCTTCGCCAACAACTACATGTTCCTCGACTGGACCTCGGCCGACTCAATAGTTGACTATATGGTGTTTGCGCGTGAGTTTATACTTAAATGCGAGGAAGAATACGGTGAGGAGGAAGTGGAGCGCGTATTGGATGCCGCACATGCCTTGTCCAACCATGGCGTAGACAAATATAAAAAACCATCCAAAATTTCAGCGCGGCAAGAGAACGAACGCCTGAAAAACCTGGCTACTGTTAAAAGGGAGAACTACAACGAGCTCTGGAGAACCCTACCATCGCCGCCAAGCATACCCGAACATGGGCCGGCAGGAGAGGAGCAGCGTTTCCCGAAAGAGCCTGAAGAGAATATTTTATACTTTATAGAAAAGTATGCGCCCACACTGCCAGCCTGGAAACGGGAAATCATCAGGATTGTGCGGAAAGTTGCGCAATACTTTTATCCGCAGGGCGCAACCAAGGTAATGAACGAAGGCTTTGCCACTTTTACGCACTACCATATCATCAACAAGCTCTTCGACGAAGGCTATGTAAACGACGGCTTCATGCTGGAGTTTATTAAGAGCCATAGCGGCGTGCTCTACCAACCGGAGTATAACAGCAAATATTACGCTGGCTTAAATCCTTACACGTTGGGGTTTAACATTTTCATGGATATTAAACGCATATGCCAGCAACCTACCAAAGAAGATACGTACTGGTTCCCTAACCTTGCCGGGAAAAACTGGCTGGACCAGGTACATTACGTGATGGAGAACTTCCGCGACGACAGTTTTATACTCCAGTACCTCTCGCCTAAGGTAATCCGGGATATGAAGCTGTTTACCATTGTGGATGATGAGAACGAGGATACCTATGAAATTGGCGCTATTCATAATGAGCGCGGTTACCGGAAAGTGCGCGAACAGCTCAGCAACCAGTACGACCGCTCCAACATCGTCCCGAACATACAAGTCACTAAAGTTGATCTGCACAAGACCAGCAAGTTATACCTGACCCACTATATCCAGAAAGACCGCCGCCTGGACCACCAGAGCGCGAAGAATACGCTGGAACATATCCGGTATCTGTGGGGCTTTCCGGTAGAGCTCATGTCAAAAAATAAACTTGGCATAAACGAAAGCACCTTTGAGGTAGCCTAGGTAAGTATCTAAACAACAAAGCCAGCTCATTTACAACTTGGCTTTGCTATCTGTGCCGTCATGCTATACCTCTGCTTAAGTATAGAATCATTCCGGGCTTAGCTGTTGAAATGATAAAGGAAGGTGATAATGCCCGTGTATGCCGGTTTCTTACTGTCTTTAATCTCAAGGGTAACCTCTAAGCGCGCTTTGGCTATACCGCGCAAATCTTTTACAGAAAGCAGTTTAGCACGCAGGCGCACTTCGCTGTTAACGGCAACGGCTTGGTTAAAACGCAGGCTTTCGATCTCGTAGTTCACTTGCATTTTAAGGTTTTCAATGGAAACTATCTGCGTCCAGAGGTACGGCAGCAGCGATACCGTGAGGTAACCATGGGCAATAGTAGACCCAAACGGCGACTCGGTTTTGGCACGCTCCGCATCCAAGTGAATCCATTGGTGGTCCAGGGTGGCGTCGGCAAATTTACTGATCTGCTCCTGCGTAATGGTGTGATAGGCTGATACGCCCATCTCAGTGCCCTCGTGCTGGGTGAGTTCAGCCAGGCTTCTGATGATTAGTTGGCTCATGTTATATCGTTTCTATGACTGATCTTCGCATAAATGGATACACTAACATAGGTTTATACTTTTGTATCCAAATAAAAGTATACTTACACAAAGTTAGAAGGATTTTGATGTGTTTAGAAGATTAAACATACTTAGGAAAAGAATTTAAAGTTTGAACATTCTAGCAGCGATCACTGTAACTTACCTAAAACCCAGAAGGCAGTGAATCATGAGTCAGAAACTACGCATTGCTGAAGAATTAAAATTGAATCAATCAGCAACAAGGGCCAAACTATGAAGTATAATGAACTTGGCAAATCAGATATAAAGGTAAGCGAAATTGGCTTCGGCTGCATGTCTTTGGGCACCGACCATGCCGTTAACAAAGCCTTGTTACTTAAAGCGCTGGATAACGGTATAAATTTCTTTGATACAGCAGACTTATATCAGCAGGGGCAGAACGAGGTAACGCTTGGCAAAGCTTTTAAGGGCCTGCGCGAGAAAGTGTACCTTGCCACAAAAGTAGGAAACCAGTGGCGGCCCGATGGCAGCGGCTGGTACTGGAACCCAAGTAAGGATTATATACTTGCTGCTGTGGAATCCAGCCTGCAAAGGCTGCAAACCGATTACATTGACTTATACCAGCTGCATGGCGGCACCATTGATGACCCTATCGAGGAAACCATTGAAGCCTTTGAGTTGCTGAAACAGCAGGGCAAAATAAAGCAATACGGAATCTCGTCTATCCGCCCAAACGTAATCCGCGAGTATTCCAGTCGTTCCGCAATTTCCAGTGTGATGCTGCAGTATAGTTTGCTAGACCGGCGGCCCGAAGAAACAGTGGTGCCATTGCTAGCGCAAAATCAGGTGGGAATATTGGCAAGAGGAAGCCTGGCCCAGGGGCTTTTGGCAGGAAAGGCGCCAAAAGCATATCTGGAGCATAGCGCCCAAAATGTGCAGCACGCAGCCGAAACCATACATGCACTAGTTGCAGACAAGTATAATGCCGCTGAAGTAGCTATCCGGTTTGCCTTGCAGCAACCTGGCATTACTTCGGCTATACTTGGCATCCGTACCGAAAATCAACTGAAAGATGCTCTTGCAGCTGCCCATGCCGCACCGCTCTCCGAAGAACAGCTTATGGCGCTTAGAGCAAGCATACCAGCGCATACGTATGCGCTGCACAGGTAATACCCCGCAAACAAAAAGACCTCTGTTTAAGCAGAGGTCTTTTTTATTTAATCGTAGCTGTTTTTCTTTTTTTCGAGTTTCGCGGCCTGCTTTTCCTTAGCGGTTTTGGCTGGCTTTTTCTTCACATCTTTTTTTGCGTCTTGAGACTTTGCCATAAGTGTAATGGTTATAGTTGTAGCTAAAGGTACGTATAATTTCTGAGGTGTATAGCGTTTATTTTGCATACAGGTCTACCTACAGAAAAGCCGTAACACTATCAAATCAATGATTGACATCAGCATAGCCGCTTAACGCTTAACCTATTATGCTTTAACCTAGTATAAGCCATATATAGTACTTTTGCTTGTGTCATTATAAATCTAACGTTCATGGTAAACTTTTTCACCCTTTGTATTTTCCTTTCTGCATTCACTTTAGGCGCTTCAGCACAAAAAATCAAAAGATTGAACGGGACCACGATAGAAGCTAAAATGCTGGACCAGAAAATTGATGCGCTTGTAAAGGCTGCTCAGGTTCAAGGTTTGGTAGTGACGGTTTTTAACGATAACAAATCAGTTTACCAAAGAGCGTTCGGATACAAAAACGCAGTTACAAAAGAACCGATTAACGGAAGCACAAACTTTTATGGCGCATCGCTTAGCAAGGCGGTGTTCGCAGTGCTGGTAATGAAACTTGTGGAGGAGGGGAAAATCGACCTGGACAAACCCTTGCAATCATACCTACCAAAACCAATTTATACTTACAAGCCACAGACCAAGTGGCATGATGATTTCAGCGATTTAAAAGAAGATTCTCTTTACGCGCGTATTACGGCCAGGATGTGCCTGGCGCATACTTCAGGGTTCCCGAACTGGCGCTGGTTTGAACCGGATAAAAAACTGAGGGTAAAGCTTAGCCCTGGCAGCAGGTACAGCTACTCTGGCGAAGGGCTGGTGTACTTACAGGTTGTGTTAGAAAAGCTGCTCGGTAAGCCGATGGAGCAACTCATGCAGGAAAAAGTGTTCGGCCCGGCTGGCATGGCGCAATCTTCTTATACCTGGCAGCCGCGCTTTGAGGCAGATCATGCTGTGGGGCACACTTCTTCGGGAGAGTTATACAAAAAGGATAAAGATAACGAAGCCAGAGCGGCCAGCACCCTCGAGACCACACCCGATGATTATGCCCGTTTTATTTCGGCGGTGCTGCAACATAAAATCATAAGCCAAGGCACCACCAGCGAGATGTTCCGCCCGCAGATCAGGATTCGCTCTGCAAGGCAGTTTGGCCCGTTGAGTTTAAAAGATACGACAGCTTACGATGGCATAACGCTGAGTTACGGTTTGGGTTGGGGCTTGATCCAAACGCCGCACGGTACAGGTGCTTTTAAGGAAGGGCACAGCGAGGGCTTTCAGCATTATTCCATTATTTTCCCGGAGCAAGGCACTGGTGTGGTTATACTGAGCAATAGCGATAATGCGGAGAGCATTTTTAAAGCGTTGCTAGAAGTAAGTATAGGCGATACCTACACACCCTGGAATTGGAACGGATACACTCCTTATACACAGAAAAGTAGGCCCTAAGCCGAACAGCACAAGTCCGTAGCCAATTTGCCTGCGGATAATATTTTGAGCAGCGCGTATTCAGCCATCTTAGGGTGCAGAATCCACGTATAAAAGTATAGTCTTACATCTCGCATCAAAAGTACCATCGCTTATGTTAATTTTCTGGGCTTTAGTGATAGGAGCAGTGCTAGGGTATTTTTATGGCCACCAAATTAAACCGAACCGCCAGTTGCGCCGGGCTATTCAAACTGCTAAAGAGGCCTGTGCCGCTGCCATGCAACAAGGCAATCGAGGCGTTTATCGCACCGTTATCACAGATCATAACCAAACCTCTGAGCTGACGGTAGAGGTAGAGGAGCTTGCCGTTACTCAGGCCGGTCAGGTAAAAGTTACTTTCCACAGTGCCTTTTATAAGAACCCGGAATTCAGGACGAAGAAAGGGGAAGCCTTATTGCGCGAAGTTCGCGAACTGCTCGGCGATTACTTGCCCGCCAACGAAATAGAGTGGTTTGAGCGTACAGAAAAACAGAATAACATCACCAGGCAACAGCAAATAATCGATAACCTTCACCAAGAGCACTTCGGAGTATAGAACCATGGAAAACACTAACATCTCGCTTGTAGAAGACAAAGAACTGATACAACAGCGCGCCCTTGACATCAGCAAAAGCATTGACCCAGAGAAACCGGAAACGCTCACCAATTTTGGTGTGGAAACCCAGCGTAAACTAGGCTACTATTCAAACGAGCTGCTCACCAAGGTAAAAGCAAAAGACTCCGGCGATGTTGGCGCGGCCATAAACGAGCTGCTCAACCAGATAAACATGATCCGTATTGATGAGGAGGAGAAAAAAGGCTTAATGTCCCGGATTCCTTTCTTTAGCAAGTATAAAGACCGCTCGCAGCGCATCGCAACCAAGTATAACACTATCTCCGAAAACGTGGATGATGTGGTAGTAAAGCTCGAGAAAACGCGCCAAAGTATACTAAAGGATTCTACCGGCTTGGAGGTTATGTTTAAGCAGGCCGTGGAGTACATACACGAGGTAAGGGCTGTGATAGCGGCTGGCAAAATGAAGGTGGAGGAACTGGATGAAGTTATACTTCCTAAACTGCAGGCAGAGGTAGAAGCCAGCGATCAGGATGAACTGGCTGTGCAGCACCTGAGCGACGTGGCTGCCTTTAAAGAGCGCCTGGAGAAAAAGGTGCACGACCTGACACTCTCGCATACCATTGCCACCCAGAGTATGCCGCAAATCCGGATGATCCAGAACACCAACGAAGTACTCGCTCAAAAGATACAGAACTCCATTGTAACGGTTATACCTGTTTGGAGGCAGCAGGTAGCCATTGCGCTCGGACTGGAAAAGCAACGCAAGGCACTGGAGATTCAGAAAAAAGTTACAGACACCACCAACGAAATGCTGCTCAAAAACTCACAGCTCCTGAAGACCAACGTTGTAAGCGCAGCAAAAGAAAACGAGCGCGGTATAGTGGATGTAGAAACGCTTAAAAAAGTAAATCGCGACATGGTGGAAACCCTTGATTCTGTGCTGAAGATATCCGAAGAAGGAAGCAAGAAGCGGGCAGAGGCCGTGAAAGAGTTGGCCGAAGTGCAGGAAGAGCTTCACAATAAAATCATCAGCACATTTGGTAAGTCGAAACGAATAGAAACGAACTGATGCCACAGGATACTGCCAGACCCGCTAACAGCATACTAACCGAGGAACAGGAGGAATTACTGGATGCTTACCTGCAAAAGCTGGATGACATTCAGGAGCAGCTCAAACTCGCCGAAAAAGTGCAGGTGGCCATAGAAACGGAACATCTCAAACGTATACTATCCCGATGAACAGTTTTTTCAGAACGCTTTTCGGGACACAGAACGCCAGCGGCAATAGGGCCGTAGTTGGCCAACAGGAAGGTGTACAGCAGCAGGAGCTGCCATACTTTGAAAATTCAGCAAGGCGCCTGGACGCCCTGCAGGACCTTTACCAGCGCTATAAAGGCACCGCTCATACGCAAAAATTACTCACGGTTTATGATAAGACGCGGCGCATCCACGTGTACCTTTCGGGGCGGGGCAGGCTGCACGAGTTAGAGCTGTTTCATCTGCAGCACACGGACCATTTTCTGAGTACTTTCACGGCTATTATCGATACAAAAAGGCCACGCACTGCGGTAAAAGAAATGCAGATGCCAGCAACAGAGCAAGCAACAGCAAGGCCGGAGGTAATTGGCAGAACCTTTGTGCTTGGGCCGTTCAGGCGGGAAACCAAAGAGGTGATGGCTGTAAAAAAACAGAACCAGCGCGCACCTGTGGTAACCGCTCAGGCGCAAACAGAAGTGCCGCAATTGGCCATTCCGCATATTTCCATTGATACGTATTCCAAAATAGTTTACCTACGCGAGGATGCTAACGAAGGGCTAAGTACGCACGAGATTGGCTACTCATCCACACCCGAAGAAAAAGCCGATTTTATAGCCTTTGTATCCAGCAGGCTGGGCATTAGCGGTATAAGTTACGCTGGTAACACCATGCTGTATTTGCCCGCCGACACCAGCGCAAAACAACCCGCCGACATGGTGCCTGTTATACACTGGAATGGCGCGCCCTATGCATTGAGTTTGGAAGAGGAGCGGTTATTTCCGGTTAGCTCCTATAGAAAAGGAAGATAGCTTGTGTGCTATTAGTTTTTTAAACTCATAGCACACGGTTTAAGCCAAAAATATACGTCAGGTTAATTAAAAGGTAATTTGATGTCGAAAATAGCGCCTTGTCCAAGGGCTGATTGCACGGTGAGCGTACCATTAAGGCCATCAACTAAGTGCTTCACAAGCGGTAAGCCAAAACCGTAGCCCTGTTCACCACTCGTTCCGTCGGTTGAGGCAGCCGTCCCGTTAAGAATAGCCTCCATCTTAGGCACATCCAACCCCACACCCGTATCGCGAACTACGATATGCAGGTTTTTGGCATTGTCTTTCAGTTCTAAGTCCAAATCCACGGTAACCTTGCCATTTACAGGCGTAAACTTCATGGCGTTCGAGATAAGGTTGCCGGTAATCTGCAGCAGTTTATTTTTAGGGAATGGCACTACGCCATTTTCAGGGTTAATATTTACCAGGAAGCTTATGCTTTTGTTTTTAGCCTGTGGTAAGTATAGCTTTTCCAGCTTGTCCTTAAATACTAAAAGGTTAAGCTCATGCTCAGTAAGCTCAGGTGCAGCTTGTATGGATTTCACGTCAGTATTCAGAATCTCATCGGCTAGCTCCAGTAAGGACGTGCCGCTTTTCTGAATAAGTTTTATGAACTGAAGCACATCATCCAGCTTATTTTTCTCACCTCGCTGGCTAATAAGTTGCGCCAGGCCAATAATGCCACCTATTGGCCCTCTAATATCATGTGCAACGCGCTTCTTAACTTCCTTTGCCTCATTCAGATCGTACTTCAGGTTGTTAATTGCCTGGACCATGATCAGGCGGGCTACAATCTCATCCGCAATAATTTTAAGCAATTCTACCTTTTCCGGTGTAAGGGTGTGCTCTACTCTATCGAGCATACAAAGTGCGCCAATGCTGTACCCGTTCGGTGTCTTTAGCGGCACTCCAAAATAATAGCGTAGTGCTGCATCGCCGGCCACGTATGATTTCTCCCGGAAACGCTCATCCAACATCAAATTCTTTACTTCCAGAAAATCGCTCTCCATAATGGTGAACTGGCAAACAGTATCCTCACGTGGCATTTGCTCCATATCCATACCATGCCTGGAAATTGTCCACTGCGTAAAAGAGTCGATCAAGTTCAACAGCGAAATCTCTGTGCCTGCCACACGAGCGGCAAGCTTTACAAGGTCTTCAAAACTTTCGTGCTGGGCTGTGTAATCGAGGTCGAGTTCAATCAGGTCTAGTACTCGTTCAAACTCATTTGCCGGAATAGGAGAGGAAGTTGGCATAAATTAAGCTAATCAATTAATTTTCGCACGAAATAAAGTTAAAAAGCTGATACTTACAAGGGTTCTCCTGTTTCTCTAGTGTTATGAAGTATAAGTAGATTAGTTAAGGTAATGCAAGCAGACTAATTCAAAATCCTCCGTTGTTTGAACCGTCTCCCACAATATAGAATTTTGCTTTATCGTGATGTTGTTTTATGGTTACATAGATTAGCTGTTCTGCGGCCAGGTCGTGAGTTGGCCCTACCAAAAATGGACTACGCCACACGCATATCACCCCACTTGCTATACCTGGCTTCAGCCTGCTCCATCACTTCATCCAATATCTCCTGCAGTTCACCATTCACTTTAAACCGCAGCACCTTTTTAACGGCTAGTTGCAGTTGAGCTTTGGTGTCGTCCTTTTTGTACCAGTCGGGTTGCTGGGCGCTTTTCTTTACTTCGGCCAGTATCTTTTGCACCAGTTCCTTTATGAGGTCGAAATCCTGCACTGCGTTGGGGTGGTTGGCCAGAATCTCGTAGAAGGCTTCTTCCTCTTCGGTGAGGCCGAGCTGGTTACGGCGTTCGTCTTCTTCCTGCATCTGTTTGGCTACCTCGCGTAGTTTTTCCATGGCTACCAGGCTATCGAAAAAGTGGTTGTGGTAGTCAGCCAGGATTTTCTCTACTGCCTCTTTCAGCTTACGTGACTTTGCCAGGTTTTTAGCGGAGCGCACTTTTATCTCATCGTTCAGGATCTGGCGGATTAGCTCCAGCTTCAGTTCGTTGCCGGTTTTATGGGCTTTGGCGGTGGCCAGGAAATCGTCATTGATGATGGAGATGTCGAAGCGCTCGATGCCGGCCATCTGGAACACGTCTACAACGTCTTCGCTTTCGATGCTGCGGTGAATGAGGTCTTTGATCTGGCCTTGCGATTTCTTGATGTTGGTGGTCGGGTACTTTACTTTGCGCACGGCAGCGCCAACATGCTGGAAAAAGATAAGGTCTACGGAAATGGCATTAATGCTGGCGTGGTTCTTTACAATAGGGGCAAGGCTGCTCAGTTTCTTTTCGTTCAGCATAAAAGCCTTGCACAACTCATCATCCGATACAAAATGATTGGTAGTCTGGCTTACCAGCTTTATCTTTTCAGGTCCGGTTAAGGCAAGCCAAGGGCTATAGTTCACGCCATCGGGCAATGACGCTTGCAGCAGCGCTATTACTTCCTGGGTAAGTGAGAACGCCTCCTCAATATCAAAGGCTACTTTGCCCTGGCCTCCGGAGGTGGTGTATTTGTTGGTGGCGTCGCGGAGCCTGTCGCCTATGCCGATGTAGTCCACGATCAGGCCGCTGGGCTTGTCTCGGAAAACGGTGGCGACGCGGTTTACGGCTTGTATCAGGTTATGGCCGCTCATTACCTTGTCTACATACAGCGTGTGCATGGCCGGGTTGTCGAAGCCTGTCAGCCACATGTCGCGCACGATCACGAGTTTTAGCGGGTCGTCGGGGTTTTTGAAGCGGCTTTTGATGGCCTCCATCTGCTCTTTGGTGCGCACGTGCGGGTTCCAGGTAACAGGGTCCTTGGCGATGTTGGTGGTCATGATTACGGCTACCTCGGGGCAACCCTCCAGCACGGTGAGGGCATCGTAGAGCTTTACGCAGTTGCGCCGGCTTATGCACACGATCATGGCCTTGCCGCTCAGGCTGGCATTGCGGTTGGTATAGTGCTGAAGCATGTCTTTGGCGATAGCCTCCACACGCGCGGCAGAACCGGCTGCGTCTTCCATGGCAGCCCAGAGTATCTTGTTCTTGTCGCTGTCTTCCAGCCCGCCGGTTATCTCTTCGGCTTCTTCCTCTAGCTGCTCGTTGCCTAAATGCAGTTTGGCCAGGCGCGGTTCATAGTAGATCGGTACTACGGCTTTGTCTTCGGTGGCTTGCCTGATGTCGTAGGTATGGATGATCTCCCCGAAAACGGCTTCGGTGTCAGCGTCTTTGCTATCTACGGGAGTGCCGGTAAAGCCAATGAAGCTGGCCTGCGGCAGGGCACGGCGCAGGTTATTGGCAAAGCCCTGTATCAGGCCGTACTGGGTGCGGTGGCACTCGTCGGCTATCACAATAATGTTGTCGCGGGTGCTCAGGACGGGATGCTCCAGCTCGCGGCCATTGGCGTTGTCTTTCAGGTTAAACTTCTGCACGGTGCTAAATACCACGCCTCCGCCTTCTCCGCTCAGCAGGCTGCGCAACTCGTCGGTGGTGTTGGCAATGCTCACGTCGCCTACCAGGTCTTTGGCAGCCACAAAATCGTCGAAAAGCTGGCGGTTGAGGTCGAAGCGGTCTACCTGCACCACAATGGTTGGGTTTTTGAGCTCGGGCAGTTGGCGGAGGATGCCGGTATAAATGGCCATGGTAATGCTTTTGCCGGAGCGGGTGGTGTGCCATACCACGCCAATGCGGCCGTCGCCGTTGGGCTTTACCGACTTCATGGTTTCCTGCAGGGCATATTGTATCCCGAAGAACTGGTGGTACTTGGCGCCTTTCTTTATCAGCTGGCCTTTGTCTGGCTCATGGAAGATGAAGTAGCGCACGTATTGCAAAAGGCGCTCTGGCACGAGCAGGCCTTTAATAAGGGTTTCCAGCGCAAATCCATTGTTTACCACCTCGCGACCGTCTGTGCTTTTCCAGGCGGCAAACTACTCCAGGCCGCTGCTGTACATGCCGTGCAGGGTGGTCTGGCCATCGCTGACGATGGTGAGGGCGTTGTACTCGAAGAGCTGCGGAATTTGGTAGGTATAGTGCTGCACCTGGTTGTAGGCGGCTTCTACGGTCGTGTCCTGTTTGAACATGTCCTTGAACTCGAAGAGCACCAGTGGCAGGCCGTTCACGAAAATGATCAGGTCGGGGCGGCGATTGCTTTTGCCGATGATCGTGAACTGGTTGACTACCCGGAAGTCGTTCTGGTGCACGTCGTCGTAGGCGATAGAGTAGAAGTGGCCGAAGTGCTGTTTGCCGCTGTCGTCTTTCCAGGTTTTGCTGATGCCTTTGCTGAGTTTGAGGTGGAAGGCGTGGTTGCGCTGGTGCAGATCTGAGCCGGGGTTGTAGAGAAACTCCGGCTTCAGTTCATCAAGATATTACAAGAAGCTACATTGTCTAATTATTATCCTTTATAAAAGAGTAAATACGCTCAACTAAGTTTTTTGCATCATCAGTTAAATCACTTAAATCTTTAATACGTTCAACAGCTTTTTTAGCAAAGTTTAATTTATCATTTATTGTTTCAGAATCATCAGAATAATCTCTTTTTCTACCTACGATGTGATTATTTAAATACTTTCCTAATGATTTGTCTTTATAATCATCATGAGTGAATTTAGTAAAGCTAAAGTTTTTATTTCCCTTTCTTGTTTCATAATCTGTCACAATGGATTTTAGAATTTTAGAACTTAATGTGTTTTCTATTTCACGGGACTCTAAACAGTAATATCTAGTTCCTAGATTCTTCTTAAGTTCTTCATGTCGCTCATACTTCTTTTTCTTTCTTGAATCAGGTTGACCATCAGCCTTTAGGCCAGCTCCATCTTTGTCACTTATCAAAAATAGTTTACCACATAATTTTTTAACTTCAATATTCTTGTGGTTAGGGTCAGAAGGATTCAAAAATGACCAATGGGTTATGTTACCACCTCCATATTCGACAAATGAATAATGAGTATCCTCTTTGAATTCTAAATTAGACTGTAAGCTATTCTGATAAATTTCAAGATATTTTCTTATATAAATTCTATCTGTTATGCCTTCAACCCATATTGTACAGTTTGATAAAAAAACAGAGGCATTTCTGACACCGATTAGTTCTAATATGTTAGTGTCTTCATTCTCTACATTTTCAATTAAAAATTGATTTTTAGAGTTTGATTTGAAAGTGTATACAGAAATACTGTCCAAATCAACTGTAATATCTAGTAAATGATTTGAATGTGTTGTTATAAAATATTGGAATGAATCAAATTCAGGTCTTACAAGCGTTTCCATAAATACGCGTTGAAATCCTGGATGTAGATAATGTTCAGGCTCTTCAATAAAAATTTTCATCTCTTTACCCTGATTAAAGAATAGAGGGTAAGTTAAAACTATGATTGCTTGAATACCATCACCCAAGTTATAAATTGGTAACTCTCTTGAACCTAGTAGAACATGTACAACATCATCACCTTGTCTAGGTATAATATTGATGGGCTGATTATTGAAAAAATTAGAACTCAGAAAATCTTCAAAATTTTTGATTTTGTCGCGATCTTCTTTAGTGCCAAGTAATAAAGATTTTGTGTCTTCGTATAAACTTAAGCCTGTATAAATTTTGCTATTCACCTCATCTATATTTGGAAAATAGTCAACCTTAGTTCTTTCTAAAAAAATGTCTTCATGAATGAATTTACCATTTGAACGGCCAAGAGTTCTTAATCCTCTTAATGTCGGAATATAGATTTTTCTAAAATCAGGTTTAAAATCTACAATGCCTAGCTCTTCTAATGTTCTTAAATAATTCTCTCCAGTATCTCTAAGAAATGTGGCCAGGTCTTGTCTATTCACGTTACCACTTAACCCACCGTTTCCTCCTAATGAAGCAATTCTTTTTAATGGTTCAACTAAATAGTTTTTAATATCTAAGTCACTAGCGAAAAAATGTAATGGTTTGAGTTTGGGAAATATCTCATTTTGTACATTTCCATAGTCATTCATTCTATGGTCAGAGTAAAACTTTGTTATATCGACCTTTAAGCCCTCAATTATGTTATTGATTTCATCAATTGAGACATTTCTGTATAAGACACCAAAGTCGTTCTTAGAGAACAGTGTCCTTGCAAACCTACTTTTACCAGAGTTGTTTGTACCTATAAAGATGTTGATTTTAGATAGGTTACTTACAAATTCATTGCCCTCAGTTGAGGTGTACTCCTTAAAATCATGTTTATTTAAATTTATTGATTCAAATGGGTATCTCATGAAAATATTTAACTAGTTACCTGAAATTATTATCTATGTGATCCAAGTACCATGTACTTATTACTAGTCTTATACTTCATATTTTTTTCTTCCTTGAAGCCGAGACCACCTTTATGGTAGTGTTCATCAAAAATACCTGCATACTCAGGTGGAATCACTAGTAAATGTTCAACTTTAGCTACTTCTTTAGTAATCTTATGGGAAAGAATACCGGCGCACACGTCTAACTCATCATTTGCGGTAACATTCTCGTGAAGGCACTCTCTAACTTGTAGGAACTTGATAAAATCACGTAAGTTCAAACCTTCCTTTTTCATATAAAGTAGTATGACTTCTAAATCATCTAGGCTTACACTCCAAGGATATGTATCATCTTCATAAACATCAAGAAGTTCACTTAAATGTATCTGAATATGACCAAATACTTCTTGAGTTACAATTATTGAGTAGGCACTATGAAAGTTTTTTGGTTTTAAATCAATTACATGATTTTTAAGCTTTTGATCACTATAAATTTTAATTGTTTCTCGATCTATAAACTTTTCTTTTATACGAAATGCTTGATCATACCCTTTTTGAATAGTTTCATTAAAATTAGCTTCAATAAAGGGATAAGCTGTATCAGGATTTCTTTTGGGTTCTTTTCGTTTAGATGATTTTGCCTCAACAATTAATGCTAAGCCTTTAATCAAGAAAAGTAGATCTTGTTCGTGACCATCTTGTGTGTAAAATCCTTTATATACCGTAGCTTCATTGTTAAAGAAGCTTTGGAAAACCTCTACTATTTTATCCTCAAACTTTTTACCTCTAATCGCTAAAAGCCTTTCTTTTAGTTTTTTGTCATTAAAACAGAACTCAAATAGAGTGTCATAAATTGCGTGAACAACTTGTTTATACTCTAAACACTGATATTCATTTTCTCCCACTTTAAAAATAGGCTTTATGAATAATGGATTTTTTTCAGTATAGTATAAAAACCCTGTTTCATTTCTTTCGATAGTGAAAGTATCTAAAAATGCTTTTGCTTTCTCTGGACCGAATTGCTGTTCTAACTGTTCAAATGTAAATCTTAGCATACTTCCATGATCATACAGGAAGTTAAAGAAATTGCTAAAGTGCTCCGGCATGTGTTCCTGCCATTTATCTGGCATTATACCCTGCTCTATCATTGATTCAGCAAACTCTTCCCATGTCTGTTGCCCCTCTTTCTTATGAATCTTTTCTTCAAGGAACTTATTAGGTACAGAATCAATGTAATTATAGATGGATATAAAATCATCTATGCTTAGCCCAAACTGATTTATGATTTCTTTCTCTAAAGGATTAAAGTATAATTTGATCCTTTCGATAACTTGTTCTTCATAGTTAAGTGCAGTCTGGTTGAAATAATTAAGAAAAGAAGGCATAGCTACCTTTCTTTTTTTGATCCATTCCTCACTGATTTCAGTTTCGCCATCTGGCAAGAAATATTGTATATAACCTTCTTCTATTTCGATAAGAAGAGACTTTATTTCTTCCCACTCCTCATCAGAAAATCGGTCCTTTGTGATATTTTCAGGTGATGATGTAAGATTTAGGCTGGCTAAATAGTAAAACTGCCTGAGCGGAGATTTTAAACCTTTCAGAGATTCTAATTGGTTGGTTGGTGAAATAAATTGTTTCATTCCACTTAGTTCTCCTAAAAACATTTTGGAGTCAAACTGGGCAACTAAATTTTTGAGTTGCTTAGACTTTTCCTCTAAATCTATTTTCATGCTTAAAATTAGATGTTAATGTCAAACCCAATTCCCTTTAGATTCTCCCGAATCCGCTTCTCCAGCAGGGCGCTTTCTTCAAACTGAGCGGCCAGATCGGTGGTCAGCAGCTTCATCTTCTCTTCAAACGGAACGCCGTCGTCTTCCTCGGCTTCGGAGCCCACATAGCGGCCCGGCGAGAGCACGTAATTGTTGGCGGCCACTTCGACTAAGGTAGCGGCCTTGCAGAAGCCTTCTGCATCGGTATAGCTGCCGCTGATGTTGCGCCAGGTATGGTAGGTGTCGGCAATTCGAGCCACGTCGGCATCTTCGAACACACGCAGTCGGCGGCTGGCCATCGTGCCCAGTTTGCGGGCATCTATAAAGAGGATCTCGTTTTTGCGCTCGCGGTGCTCGCCGTCGCGGCCGTCGCGGTTTTTGCTCAGTATAAAGATACAGGCCGGTATGCCGGTGGTCATGAACAGCTTGTCGGGCATCTGCACAATGCAGTCTACCATGCCTTGCTGTATCATGTGCTCGCGCACGTTCTTTTCGCCGGCGCTTCCGGTGGTCATGGCGCCGTTGGCCATCACCACGCCAGCCGTGCCGCGCTCGCTCAGGTGGTGCCTAATCATGCGGCTACACATGTTTTGGCGTTGCCGGGCGTGGTAAAGGTATCTTTAGCCCCGAAGAGGCGCGGGTCGTTGTCTGGTAGCAACTCGGGGTGCCAGTTAGAGATGTTAAACGGCGGGTTCATGAGGGCGTAGTCGGCCTTCAGGTCGGGGAAGCGGTCCTGCAGCAGCGAGTCGCCCAGTTTCACGTCGAAGGAGAGGTTGCGCAGCAGCAGGTTCATTTTGCAGAGGCGCAGCGTGCCTTCGTAGCGCTCCTGCCCGTAAATGGAGATGTCGTTTTTGTCGCCGCCATGCGCCTGTAAAAACTTGAGGTTCTGCACAAACATACCACCCGAGCCACAGGCCAGGTCCATGATGCGGCCCTTGAGCGGCTCCAGCATTTCCACGAGCAAACGCACCACCGCGCCCGGCGTAAAGAACTGCCCCCCACCGGAGCCTTCGGCCATGGCAAACTTGCCGATGTAGTACTCATACACACGGCCGTAGATGTCGGACTCGGGGTTGTTGATCTCGGAGAACTTCTCTTTGGAGAACAGGTTGATGAGCCCGGCCACCTGCGTAGGAGAGAGCTGGCTTTTCACGAAGATCGACTCCAGCACACCTTTGTAGTCAGGGTTGCGTTTGGCCAGCAGCTCATCGAGCAGCACAAAGGCCTGGTCTACCTTCACTTTTATGTCGTCCTGCTCGGTGTTCTCACGCAGGTACTCCCAGGTGGCTTGCTGGGGCAGGCGGTACACGTTCTTTACCTGGTACTCCAGTTCGTCTTCGAGTACCTCGGCTTGCTGGTGGGCCTCTATGTTATAGTAATCGCTTTCGGGGTTGGCAAAGTCCTGCTGTATTTCCTGCTTTCGCAGTTCGTAGCGCTCGGAGAGGTGTTTTACAAACAGCAGCGAGAGCACGTAGTCTTTGTACTGGTTCTCGGCTACAGCGCCACGCAGCTCGTTGGCAGCATTCCAGAGTTCGTTTTCAAAATCTATATCCGCCTTTGCTTTGGCGGAGGGGGTATTGTTAGTGGCCATGTATACTTGTAATCCATGTTAAAACAGTATTACAAGGTATAGAAAAAGGAAGAAAAATATATAGATGATGCAAAATATTTATCTCTTCGTAGGGACAGGTCGCGACCTGTCTGAATCGTTCCCACAAAAATTTCCCGAATCCTCCTCAGAACTGACCGTGCAATAGCCTATCGATGCAACATAAAGTATAAATCAGATAAACCTTACCTATCGAACATCCTGCACAAAAAAATAAATCTTATAAATCCTGATTCTGACTACTTGATAAGTTTATGTTTCATCGGTCAGCCTTTGCTGCGGACAGGTCGAGACCTGTCCCTACGAGTGGTAAAGCGCGCATACCTTTTCCTGGCTTTACCGGATCGGAAACGGAACAGGATGCTGGGGTATGATTATAGCCGCGAAGGGCTGGATTTTGTGACTTCCTGTGTGTTGGAGAAGCATATGTGTTTGGGTATGTGGCGCATTGCGAGATGGAACTGAATAGGTATGGGCAGATGGCAATACAGCAATGGCATTGGCTGGCAGAGCGGTATCCGTATGTCGTTTTACACGCTTTTGTGGTGATGCCGAACCATGTGCATGCTATCATTGAAATTGATCATTACCTTGTAGGGACAGATGGCGATCAGTCCGAGAAACGGCCTGTCGATGAAACAGCAAGCCATACATTTCAATCGCACAACATAAAATTAATTTCTGAATTGATGGGGGCTTATAAAATCACCACATTCAAACTGATACGGCAGGCTGGTTTGGTTAACTTTGCCTGGCAACGCTCTTTCCACGATCATATCATACGCCACGAAAGAGCTTATGAACACATCAAAAACTATATTCAAAATACCTCAGCCTTTTTGAATGACGATGTATTTTACCAAGAGTCCCCTTCTGCGGACAGGTCGCGACCTGTCCGCAGAAGGGCCTGGACGATGAAACAAAAAGTAGAAGCACTTATAAACCTCAACTATAGCACATCCTGAAAATCATTTTTAATCCTGCGAACCCTGATTATAAGTTATTTGCCGATGCAGAACTTAGTGAAAATATTATCCAGCAAATCGTCTGTGGTAATTTCTCCGGTTATCTCACCTAAGCTGTAGAGAGCGCGGCGAATGTCGGCGGCCACCAAGTCGTTACTGATACTCAGTGCCAGGCCATTGAGAACATCGTCTAGGGCGGCGTAGGTCTTGTTTAGGCTGTCTACGTGGCGCAGGTTCGTGACGATGGTTTGGCTTTGGGTATTTAGTTTACCGAGGTTCACTTTCTCGACCAGCGCTTGCTTTAGGTCGTCCAGGTTGGCGCCTTCCGCCGCCGAGATCTGTACCAGGTTATCTATACTTGCAAAGGCCGCAAGCTTCTCCGGCGATGCCTGATCGATCTTGTTAGCTACGGCTACCAGCGGCAGCTTCTTCGGGTTCAGCCTGTCCAGTTCGGCTTGCACTTCTTCGGCAGTCACCTCCATCATGTCGAAGAGATAAATGATCAACGAAGATTGGCTTAGCTTCTGCATGGTGCGTTCTACGCCAATGGCTTCAACTTTATCAGTGGTCTCGCGGAGGCCGGCTGTATCTATAAAGCGGAAAGTAATGCCTTCGATGTTTATCTCATCCTCAATAAAATCGCGGGTAGTGCCGGGCACGTCTGACACGATGGCTTTCTCCTCGTTCAGCAGCTTGTTGAGTAGCGTAGATTTACCGGCATTCGGGTTGCCGACGATCACCGTAGGCACGCCGTTCTTGATCACGTTGCCTAGCTCAAAAGACTTTAGCAACTCCCGGATAATGGCTTGTATGTTCAGGATGAGTGTGCGCAATTGTTCGCGGTCGGCAAACTCTACATCTTCTTCGCCAAAGTCCAGCTCAAGCTCAATCATAGAGGCAAAGTGCACCAGTTCGGCACGTAAGCGCTTGATTTCCTGCGAAAAGCCGCCACGCATTTGCTTCATAGCTACTTCGTGGGAGAGGGCAGAGTCAGAGGAGATCAGGTCGGCCACAGCTTCAGCCTGCGCCAGGTCAAATTGGCCGTTAAGAAAAGCGCGTTTGGTAAACTCACCCGCATTGGCAAGTCGTGCGCCTTTTTTAAGCAGGAGCTGCATAATCTGCTGCACAATGTAATCAGAGCCATGGCAGGAAATTTCTACTACGTTTTCCTTGGTGTAGGAGTGAGGCCCCACAAACAGCGACACAAGCACTTCGTCCAGCAGCTTGCCTTCATCCCGGATGGTTCCGAAGTGGATAGTATGGCTGGCCTGTTTGGAAAGGTCCTTTCCTTTGAAAACCTCGTTTGTAATTGTTATTGCCTCAGGGCCGGAAAGGCGGATGACAGCAATGGCGCCCACACCTGGGGCAGTAGCTACGGCTACAATTGTATCGTTATTGAAAGTATGATTTATCAAACCGAAGTATAGTTTAGCGCGGCACAAATTTAGGCAAAATTGCCGAAACCGAACTTGCCCCTAAAAAGTCTCAAATTTGGCTGGAGTCCTGCCTATCTTAAAGTATAAACTCAACTTCATACTTCAATGGAGATAGTGTTTGGAGAATTAGGTTTAAACTAAAGCTTAATTGCCTTTAGCCTGTTTTTCATACTCCTGGAAATTCATGTTCTGATGGTGGTTCTCCCCGAAGTAACGTAGTATTTTGGAGAAGTTCTTTGCATCCAGGTAACCCGGAACAGGAGCCAGCATGTTCATATTTTCATCCAGGTAAACTGTGGTCGGAAAACTCATTTGCCCTTGCAGCAAGGCCACAGCCAGCTCATGCGCCTTATACTCTGGCTTAAAGTTAAACGTCTTGCCATTTAGCGTGATGGGCTCTTTCCCTTCGGCATCCAATTTCACGGCGTAAAAATGATCGTTTACGAGTTGAGCCACTTCAGGATCGGTAAAGGTGCTTTTATCCATCTTTTTGCACCAGCCACACCAATCTGTGTACACATCAATCACCACTTTCCTTGGTGCCTGCTTCATGCGTGCGGCAACTTCCTCTATACTTAGCCACTGTATTTCTGTGGCTTTAGTGGTTGATGAAGCCTGTGTTGTATTGCTTTGAGTAGCTATGGGCGCTGTATCTGTTGTGCCGGAAGATACTGCCTGCGGTGTACTGGTATTACAGCCTGCCAGTAAAGCAAATCCAAGCACCGAAAGTATAGCTGTTCTTTTTATCATTGTATGGATACTGTTCAAGTAAGGTTTTTAAAGTAGCTTCGGTAACAGCAATTCTACTGTATAAATTCCTGGTTAATGCTGCACTGGCTGTAATTGCTTTCTTTTCAAAAGTATGCCACGGCTTGGCGAGAAAAGAAAAGCCAACGTAAATTCTATTCCTGTTACTGTGGCAATTGCTCCCGCAATGGAGCCATCTATCCAAACGGCCAAGTAATAACCTGCCACGGAGGCTATGATGCCCGCAAGCACCGATAGCAGCAGCATATTCTTAAATTTATCGGTTAGTAAATAAGCAGTGGCCGGCGGCGCTACCAACAAGGCTACAACAAGTATGGCACCCACAGACTCGAAAGAGGCAACAGTGGTAAGCGATACTGCTGTCATGAGAGAGTAGTACCAGGCTGTTGTTGAAATACCAATGGCTGCTGCAAAGCCTGGGTCAAAAGCAGTCAGGAAGAGCTCTTTGTAGCCAAACGTTATAAAGAGCAGGATAAGTATGGTAACAAAAGCTAAGGTCCAAACGGTGCCTGGGCCTAAGCTTAAACCGCCTTCTGTAATCCAAAGGTCTAAGGGAACATAGGCAATCTCTCCGTAAAGTACGCAATCCTGGTCCAGGTCTACTTGGCCGGCAAAAACAGAGATAAGTATGATGCCGATGGCAAACAGCCAGGTAAAGGTAACACCAATAGATGCATCGGCCTGCACGCGGGCATAGCGATGGAAGAACTCAATGAGAAAGGTGGTTAACACACCTAACAGCCCTGCACCAATCAGCATCGGCACCGAGTCGCGGGAGCCGGTTAGCAAAAAAGCAATGACAATGCCTGGCAGCACGGCATGCGAAATGGCATCGCCTACCATGGCCATGCGGCGCAAAATTAAGTAGCAGCCCAACAAACTACAGCACGTTGCCACCAATGATCCGGTAAGTATGATCCAAAAAGCGTTCACTTATTTAATTGTTATATGGCGTAATTGCTTGATTATTAAAGTGGTGATTTTGAATGTTAGCGCATTAACTCACTAACTCTTTAACTTACAAACTCTCTAACTCTTTAACTTACTAGGGTATTCGGGCGCTGTGAGGGTCCATTACCGGAAAATCTAATTCCTCTATGAGCTTTTGCTCCAGTTCGGGCGTAATAATGTGCTCGATGGTCTCAGCATCCTCGTGTACGTGGTCGGAGGCCAAGTGCAGATACTGCGTTAGGTAGAGTTCCCAAAGCCTGTGCAGCCTTACTACACGTTCCCCGCGCCGTTGGCCCTGGCTAGAAAGTTTCCAGCCTGAAGGCAGCTTCTCTACATAGCCTTGGTTCTGAAGCCTCTTCAAACCTGCCTTCGCTTCTTTTTGCGGGATGGCTCTTCTCTCCAGCAGTTCGTGCAGTTGCCTCGGTGCATCGTAATTTGGTTTTTGCTCTCCTAGCTGGTACATCAGTTTGAGCAGGTTTTCCTCCAGAATTTGTGTTTTGTTGCGCCGCTGCCGTAGCAACCGCGACACCCAGCCTTTTTTCGGTGCGAAAGCGAAGGATAATATAGCGATCATGGATACGATGAGCACAATCCATGGCCCCGTAGGCATAGCTGGAGCCGTGTAGGACACAAATGCGCCTGCCACCCCGGAAAAGGCTCCTATCAGCGCAGCCAGCACCAGCATGAGACTTAGTTTATCAGTCCAGAAGCGAGCTGCGGCGGCAGGCGTTATCAGCATGGCCGCCATCAACACAACTCCCACAGCCTGAATGCCCACCACTACTGCAAAAACTGTAAGCGTGGTTAGTAATAACTCAAGTAGCCGCACCGGAAAACCGATTGTCTTAGCGTATGCCTGATCAAAACATAGCAGCGTGAGCTCTTTATAAAATATGATGGTGGTAACCAGCAGCAGCACCGCCACAATGGCAAAGGCAATCAGGTCTTCGCCGACAAGGGAAGCCGCTTTGCCAAACAGAAACTTATCTAAACCGCTTTGCGCGGCGTTTCCGGAATGCTGTATGGCAGTGAGTAACAGTATGCCAACGCCAAAGAAAACAGAAAGTACAAGCCCAATGGCCGTATCCTCTTTAATGCGGGAGCGGGCAGTTATAAAATCTATCGCAACTAAAGATAGCCAGCCTGTTACGAAGGCTCCCAATAGAAGTATAAATGGGTTCTTTGTGCCTGAAAGTATAAACGCAAGACAAACTCCAGGTAACACGGCATGTGCCACGGCATCGCCTACCAGCGCCCTTTTGCGGAGCAGCGTAAAGCAGCCAACTACGGCCGAGCTGCTTGCCAACAGCACAGAGCCAAGTGTAACGTACCGGATATTGGTGTCTGAAAAAGAAAAGAACTCTACAAAATCGTTCATACAAGCAGTTTATACTTTCAGAATGTTGGCTGCATTATTTTGCCTCTCTAGACGGAAACTCCTGCTTTCGTAACAGCTCGCCCACTTTGGTGAGCACAGTTAATTTGCCGCCATAGGTTTGCTCTAATAGCTCCTGGGTAAGAATATGCTCTGTAGGGCCGGATGCTACCAGGCGCATGTTCAGGAGTACTACCCAATCAAAATACTCGTTGGCAGATTGCAGGTCGTGGTGCACGACGATTACGGTTTTGCCTTGCTCGCGCATGGTGCGGAGCAACTCGATGATAGCTGTTTCGGTAGCAATGTCTACGCCGGCAAAAGGCTCATCCATGAAATAAATGTCAGCATCTTGCGCCAAGGCTCTGGCCAGGAACACGCGCTGCTGCTGCCCACCCGATAACTGTGAGATCTGCCGGTCGGCGAACGCCTGCATCCCTACTTTGTTCAAAGCTTCCATGGCTGCGTCCTTGTCAGCTTTACGCGGTCTCTTGAAAAGGCCCAGCTTGCCGTAGCTACCCATCAGCACCACATCAAAAACTGATGCCGGAAAGTCCCAGTCCACCGACTCGCGCTGCGGTACATAACTGATGCGATTGCGTACCTCGTCTATCGGTTTATCAAATATCCGGACATAGCCACTACCCACTGGCAGTAAATCCATCATCGCTTTGATCATGGTCGATTTACCAGCGCCATTAGGACCTATAACGCCTACAAGTGCACCGGCTGGCAAGGTTAAATCGATGCCCCAAAGTACCGGCTTGCGGTCATAACTCACCGTCAGGTCGTGTACCTCTACTACCGGATTATCTACTTGAAGTATCATGCGGTTATTATTTTAGAGAAGATACTATAGTGTTTACATTGTGCCTTACCATGCCTATATATGTTCCTTCAGGCGTGCCTTCCTCGCCAAGGGCATCGGAAAATAAGGTGCCACCTACCTTTACTGCGTGGCCTTTTTGCTTGCTCCCGATAACTACTGCTTCTATAGCTTTCGGAGATACAGAAGACTCTACAAACACCGCTTTGATTTTATTGTCGGCAATGTAGTTCACAAGCGACGATACATCCTGAAGGCCGAACTCAGAAACAGTTGAAATGCCCTGCAGGCCGCGCACTTTTATACTATAAGCATCCCCGAAATAACCAAAGGCATCGTGCGCCGTGATAAGGATGCGTTGTTGCTCAGGAATGGTGTTAATTTGCTCTTTCACCCATTGGTGCAGCGTGTCGAGTTCCTCCAGGTAAGCTTGCGTGTTCTTTTCATAGGCCTCAGCGTTGGCTGGATCTTTTTGCTGCAGTTCCTGGCTTACATGCTTTACCACTTCCTGCCATAGCTGCACATCAAACCATACGTGCGGGTCGCTGCTGTTTTCATATACCGGCGAAGCTCGCAGTTTGTCTTTGGAAATACCTGCGGTAGCGGTCACCACTGTTTTTTGGCGGCTGAGCTTATCCATTATTTCACCCATTTTGCCCTCTAAAAACAGGCCGTTGTAAACGATCACATCTGCATCAGTTAATTTCTGCAGATCGCCTTGGGTGGCTTTGTACAGATGCGGGTCTACGCCACTGCCCATGATAGACGACACATCGGACAGATCGCCTACAATATGCTGGGCTGCGTCTTTTAGTATGCTGGTAGTGGTTACCACTTGCATGCGTTCGCCGGAAGGTATGGTACCTTTGTTTTCTGTTTGAGTACATGCACTGGCGAATAGGATAAGGCCAAACAGGGCAGTAAGCAGCGTTATTCTCATAGTAATATGCAGCAGGCTGTGCTTAAGCGGATAAAAAAATATTCTTCGAAACTTCTGCTGATAGCAATAACTCCTTTTTACCATTCAGCTCTATCTCCAGAGAATTGTCGTAACGGATCTTATCCGTGATTTTAATGTGGGAGCCAAGGCCGATCCCCAACTTATCGAGGAACTGCAGGAATAAGGGCTGCGAATCATTAACACCCACAACCTTGCCCTCATCGCCAAGTTCCATATCGCTGAGCAGCTGCTGTTTTTTCAGCTTCATTTCACCGTCTTCGCTAGGGATTGGGTCACCGTGCGGGTCAAATTTAGGGAAGCCCAGAAACTCATCGAGGCGCCTGGTCAGCAGCGACGAAGAGATATGTTCCAGCTCCTCGGCTACATCGTGCACTTCATCCCAGTTAAACTTAAGTTTCTCTACCAGAAAAGTCTCCCAGAGGCGGTGTTTGCGAATAATCTTAAGGGCAATACGTTCGCCGTCGCTGGTTAGCGAAACGCCCTTATACTTCACGTAGTTAACTATGTTCTTGGAGCTTAGCTTGCGCAGCATGTCGGTTACGGAAGCTGCCTTGGTTTCAAGCACTTCCGCAATGGAGTTGGTGTTCACTTCCTGAGAACCATTAGCCGATAGCTTATAGATGGCCTTGATATAGTTTTCTTCAGTATAGCTGTGGCTCATGTTGATATTGAATAATTGAATAACTGAATTTTGAATAAGTTACTTAACCCACAGGGAGTAAATAATTGGTAATGAATACAGTTATGAAGCGTTACAGCATTTCTCCTTTTTTTGCACTGACTAATTTCATTATTCAAAATTCAGTTATTCAAAATTATACTTACCAGCGGATCAGTGCGGATGCCCAGGTAAAGCCACTACCAAAGGCAGCAAGGCAAACCAGGTCACCTTCTTTAATGCGGCCTTCCTGATAGGCTTCGCTCAGCGCGATAGGCACGGAGGCAGCTGTGGTGTTGCCATACTTATGAATGTTGCTCATAACCTTTTCAGCTGGCAGACCCATTTTTTGCTGGATGTATGAAGTAATGCGCAGGTTAGCCTGATGCGGAACTAAAAGGTCAATATCACTGGGCTGGTAACCGTTTTTGTTCAAGGCTTCCATAATTACCTCCGGGAAGCGGGTTACGGCATGCTTAAATACCATATTGCCGTTCATGTAAGGGTACACGCTTCCGTCATCAATCATTTCGTGTGTCAGGCGTTCTTTCTTGTTGCTGTTAGGAGCTGTTACAGCCAATTCCTCTGCAAACTCACCATCCGCGTGAAGATGCGTGGAAAGTATACCCTGGTCGTTGCTCTCAGAAGGAGTTAGAACCACAGCACCAGCGCCATCGCCAAATATGACTGATACACCGCGCCCGCGGGTAGAAAAATCCAGGCCGGTTGAGTGAATCTCTGAACCAACAACCAGCACATTGTTATACATGCCGGTTTTTATAAACTGATCACCAACAGAAAGCGCGTATACAAAACCAGAGCACTGGTTACGGATATCAAGCGCCGGGATTTCTTTTAGGCCAAGCTCGCGCTGCATCAATACGCCGGAACCCGGAAAAAGGTAATCTGGGCTAAGCGTTGCAAACACAATAAGGTCTATGTCCTGCGGCTCCAGCCCCGCCATTTTTAAGGCTCTTCGCGAGGCCTCGGCACCCATATTGGAAGTAGTGTCTACACCTTCCTGAAAATAGCGCCGCTCTACGATCCCTGTTCTCTCACGAATCCACTCGTCGGTGGTATCCATGAGCTTCTCAAGGTCCTTGTTCGTAACAACATTCTCCGGTACGTAGTGGCCAACGCCTGCAATTCTCGAATTACGCATACTTTATAGTTGGTTTATGTGACAAATATACTGTTTTAAATTGAATTTAGATTCATCTAAAAATTAAATCATGCTATTTCAGCAATCAGTTAAGGCTGATTTAATTATTTCGAGCAGCTTCAGCTCTTCGTGTTCCCAGTAAATATTCTGTGGAATGCCTGAAGTATAAAAATCCTGCTGTCGTATACGCAGTAGTATATCGGATGGCCGCTCAGTTTTGAAGTCTATCATGAGTCCGGCTTTTTTCTCGGCAAGTATACTTTGCCAGATGCTATTGTGCTGCACAAGCATGGGTAGGGCGTAGGCCATATACTCGTAAAGCTTTGTAGGAATGCACCTCTCAGTACTGGGGTTTGGTTGGTATGGGAGCAGCCCAACATGGCTCTCTCTTATCAACTGTAAGATTTGCTCATGGGGCACAAGTTGATTTCCTCCTACTAAACGAATAAAAGGCTTGCCTTGGATAAGGCTAATCAGATGCTTAAGCGTCTGTTTGTCTGGGCTGTACCCTATGATGGTTAAGCTTATGCTTGCATCCATATCGTGGAGCTGTTCTGCCAAACTCACGGCTTCGAACACGCCATATAAAGTAGCAATGGTACCTGAGTAAAGTAACTTTAGTGGGCCGTTCGCTAGCGAAACAGGGGTTGCAGGGGTGTCGTACCTGGCATTTGGTTTATACTTGTTTTCCAGTATTTTATACTTGCCTTTAGCCAAAAAGGGCAACTCCTGAGCATAGCTGCGCTCTGCTAATAGGAAATGGGAAATAAAAGGAGCCGTTTTTTTTTCTGTTTTTCTTACCAGGTTAGCTAAAAACGCGCGCGCTGGTAACGGATAATTCCGCTGGGAGGTAAGGTTAAGTGCATAGTTTTCCTGTACATCGTACATAAGTTTTGCACCATACTTTAAGCAATAGCTACGACTTGCGGCAAGCAGCTCATGGGTGCAAGCTATGAGCAAATCCGGCTTAATATTTTCGAGGAGCTGTTTGTAGGTTCGCTGCGCAGTCAGACGACTAAGGCTTACCCTTTCAAAGTTGAACGCCGGATGAAAAAACACATTGGTGGGAGCTGGTGGTAAAGGTGCCTTATAGCCAATTATATGCACCTGCACCCCTGAAAGCTTGCTTAAAGACAGCCCAAGTTTCTCGAACATTCGGGTATCGTTTATGGGCTTAAGTAGCGAGGCAATCAGGATTCTCTTTTCCGACATCCACCAAAATTACTTACTTTTACGCAATAATATATTATAAGCATTTTTGACAATGGAGCTAAAGCAAATAATAGAGCAGGCATGGGAAAACCGTGAACTGTTAAAAGAGTCAGACACCGTTGAAGCCATTCGTTCAGTTATAGAGGATCTGGACAAGGGGGCTATCCGGGTGGCAGAGCCAAACGGTGATGAGTGGACAGTTAATGAGTGGGTTAAGAAAGCGGTGCTTTTATACTTCCCGATTCAACAGATGAAAACCATTGAAGTAGGCCCGTTTGAGTTTCATGATAAAATAACGCTGAAGCGTAACTATGAGCAATTGGGTGTACGTGTAGTGCCTCATGCAGTGGCTCGCTACGGTTCTTTCTTGGCAAGAGGTGTGGTTATGATGCCATCATACGTTAACATTGGTGCTTATGTGGATGCCGGCACAATGGTAGACACGTGGGCAACGGTAGGAAGCTGCGCACAAGTAGGTAAAAACGTGCACCTGAGCGGTGGCGTTGGGCTTGGTGGAGTATTGGAGCCAGTGCAGGCTGCACCGGTAATCATCGAAGACGGCGCATTCATCGGTTCGCGCAGCATTTTGGTAGAAGGTTGCCGCATTGGTAAAGAAGCAGTAATCGGCGCTGGCGTTACCATTACTGGGAGTTCCAAGATTATCGATGTAACTGGTAGCGAAGAGAAAATTTATAAAGGCTATGTGCCACCGCGTTCGGTAGTTATCCCGGGTTCGTACACCAAGAAATTCCCTGCAGGCGAGTTTCAGGTGCCATGCGCTCTTATTATTGGCCAGCGCAAAGAGAGCACTGACCTGAAAACTTCACTGAATGATGTGCTGCGCGACCACGCGGTTGCTGTTTAAGCAGTCAGAAAGTATAAATTAGATCTTAAGCCCTTGTTGTAAAAGCAGCAGGGGCTTTTTTATTGACTATGGTAGTGATACTTGTTTAGTGCGATTGTTATGTTAAACTGAAGCAACCTTGGTATCTGTCGTTAGGGGAGGAAAACAAAATCCCCGCTTGGCACAAATGCTAAGCGGGGATTGAAGTTATATTTAAGTAGACCGATTATTTCTTCTTAAAACGATCTGCCACTACTAACTCTTTGGTCCCATGCGTCCAGGAATAGAAACCTTGGCCGGATTTAGCGCCTTTGTGGCCGGCCTGCACCATATTTACCAGCAATGGGCATGGGGCATACTTTGGGTTGCCAAAACCATCGTGCAGCACATTCAGGATAGAAAGGCACACATCCAAGCCTATAAAGTCTGCCAGCTGTAGCGGACCCATTGGGTGTGCCATGCCAAGCTTCATGATTGTGTCAATCTCCTCTACGCCCGCTACGCCTTCGTACAAGCTGTAAATAGCCTCGTTAATCATTGGCATAAGAATGCGGTTAGCTACAAAGCCTGGGTAATCGTTTGCTTCAGCAGGAATTTTGCCAAGTTGCTTCGATAGCTCCATAATCTGAGCAGTAACCTCATCTGAGGTAGAGTAACCGCGAATCACCTCCACAAGCTTCATAACAGGCACTGGATTCATAAAGTGCATGCCAATTACTTTATCCGGTCGGTTTGTTACCGAAGCAATTTTAGTGATTGAGATAGAGGATGTGTTAGAAGCAAGTATGGCTTCGGGTTTAGCAAAGCTATCCAGGTCGCGGAAAATCTTAAGCTTCAGGTCCACGTTTTCGGTGGCGGCTTCCACAACTAGATCTGCCTCTTTAACGCCTTCCTGAACCGAAGTATAGGTACTGATATTTCCTAAGGTTTCCTGCTTTTGCTCCTCAGTCAGGTTCCCTTTAGCAATTATGCGATCAAGGTTCTTTGAGATGGTTCCGAGTGCTTTTTGCAAAGCGTCCTCTGAGATATCCACCAACGACACATTAAAGCCGTTTTGTGCGAACACATGTGCAATACCGTTGCCCATGGTGCCCGAGCCTATTACTGCAATTTTCTTCATAGGTTGATGATATAAATATGTCTTAATTAAAATCTATACAAAGCTAGCAAGTTTACGGCTATAGATGGTCTTGTTGCTAAGTTTCTTCGAATACTTAAAAATTTACTTCGGCTATAATACTATATACATTATACCCTATGCTAACACTTAAACCGTGGAATATACTGTAATACTTACCCGAAATATTAAGCTCAATTAGGCTATAGATTAAAATTATAGCAGAGAAATGTATAAACTTTACAAGATGTTTAAACAAAATTGCTGTTGCTAAACCCATAAGGATAAACCCTTTGTTAGGGTGCACCGTAAATGCTAAAAATTAAAAAATACAAATAAAACAACACGGTTGCAAGCCAGGAATATCGCCCTTTAACTGCCTCCGTCATTATAAATTTAACAGATTAAAACTATGGGAAATTTACTTTATATAATCGCTGTCGTACTAGTGATTTTCTGGCTGGTTGGATTCCTAGGATTCCCTGACGCCGTAGGTGGTATTATACATGTGCTGCTTGTACTAGCTGTTGTGGCAGTTCTGCTCCGTATAATACGCAGTTCCTAACTTGCTGGTAATATTTTCGTTATAGAATATAAAAGCAACATTCCTCAAACTAAACACACAAAACTATGGGAAATTTATTGTATATAATCGCAGTTGTACTCGTCATTATCTGGCTAATCGGTTTCCTCGGATTCCCTGATGCTGTTGGCGGATTGATACATATACTATTAGTAATTGCAATTATTGTTGTGCTTCTTCGCCTGATTAGGGGTTGACATGTACGAAATTAATATAAAAAAAGCGCCTGCTATTTTACTAGAAGGCGCTTTTTTTATGCTATGCATAACTCTTACCGAGGTGTGAGCGGTATGTTGAATCCTACCCGTATAACGGGGTTGCTGTATGGGTTTATCAGGTCATCGTTGCCATTGTATAAAACCAGAATATCAAAGGATCCTTTGTTAGATATCCGTTGGCGATACCCTACGCCAATTAGCGGAATGGTTAAGGCATTGCGGTCTGTTTGCCTGCGGCCCAAAGCATCATAATAAGGTACTTCAATTGATAAAGACTCTACCTCAGCATGTGCTAACACAGCGCCATCACCAATATCAAACATCTCGAGCTGTGTAAATGCCCGACCTCCATAATGGTTGAGCTTAAAACCTTCTCCACTCTCATAATGATAAACCACACCTAACCCCCCAAAAAGTTTTGGGGTAATGGCGTAGCTCACTGTTGGCAGCAGCGAAATATTTGTATATGTGCCAAACTGGAGCCCAAAGCTACCTCCCACATATAACTTGTCAATAAAACGAAGTTCCTGCTCTTCCTGCTGCTTCTCTTCTTCCTGTGACGCTACAACTACCGGTGCAGGCTTTGGCTGTTCTTCCACGCGTTGCTTTGGACGTGGCTGCTGCGGTTGCTCCACCGGAACCGGAGGTCCTGTAGGTAGCTCCGGCTTACGATAGGTGCTGTCAGGCACCTGCGCCATCGACTGAAAACTAATAAAAAAGAAAAATAGTGCGGCCAGCAACAGCTTTGGCCGGGAAGAAGCGTGAGTTTGCATGTAGTTGATCAAAGGTTAATTAAACAACGGCAGTAGCATACATCTTCTTACGCGTCTCCTTTATGGTCTCGTCTGATAGATACTCCTCATAGGTCATACGCTTATCGATGATGCCATTAGGAGTTAGCTCGATAATTCTGTTGGCAATTGTATCCACAAACTGTAAGTCATGGGAAGAGAACAAGATAGTGCCATCGAACTCACGCAGCGAGTTGTTCAGTGCTGTGATAGATTCCAGGTCCAGGTGGTTAGTAGGCTCGTCGAACACAAGTACGTTGCCAGCCTGAAGCATCATGCGCGAAAACATGCAACGCACTTTCTCACCACCGGATAGCACATCTGCTTTTTTGAGAGACTCCTCACCAGAGAAAAGCATGCGGCCAAGGAACCCACGGATAAAGCTTTCGTCTTTTTCAACAGAGTACTGGCGCAACCAGTCTACTAGGTTCAGGTCTGTATCGAAGAACTCTTGGTTATCTTTCGGGAAGAAAGAAGAAGTGATAGTGGTTCCCCATTTAAACTCACCCTTATCCGCCTTTTCCTCATCAAACAAGATTTTGAAGAACGTGGAGGCCGATAAGTCATTACGTCCGATAACGGCGATCTTATCACCTTTGTCCACCATAAAACTGATGTTGGTGAAGATAGGTTGACCGTCTACATACTTGCTCAGGTTCTCTACATGCAGTATCTGGTTACCAGCTTCACGCTCAGGCTTAAACGCAATGTAAGGGTATTTGCGAGACGACGGCTGAATGTCTTCCACCGTTAACTTCTCGAGTAACTTAGCGCGGGAAGTGGCCTGCTTAGACTTGGAAGCATTGGCACTAAAGCGGCGAATAAACTCTTCCAGTTCTTTGCGCTTATCTTCCGTTTTCTTGTTTGCATCAGCGCGCTGTTTCAGGGCAAGTTGGCTGGACTCATACCAGAAGCCATAGTTACCCGCAAACATTTTTATCTTTCCAAAGTCTATGTCTGCCACATGCGTACACACGGCATCCAGGAAGTGACGATCGTGCGATACGACGATCACGGTGTTCTGGAAATTGTCAAGGAAATTCTCCAGCCACATGATGGATTCCGCATCCAAGTGGTTGGTAGGCTCATCAAGTAGCAGGATATCCGGGTTACCAAAGAGAGCCTGGGCCAAAAGCACGCGTACTTTTTCGCTGCCGCTCAGGTCTTTCATTTGGGAATGATGGAGGTCCTCAGTAATGCCCAGACCGCTAAGAAGTTCCGCTGCTTCATACTCGGCATTCCAGCCCTCCAGGTCGGCAAACTCGCCCTCAAGTTCAGCAGCCCTCAGACCGTCCTCATCGTTGAAGTCGGGTTTGGCGTAAATGGCATCCTTCTCTTCCATAATGCTCCAGAGGCGTTTGTGGCCCATGATAACCGTTTGAAGAGCCGGATACTCATCATACTCGAAGTGGTTCTGCTTCAGCACCGCCAGGCGGGCATTGGCAGGTATATCCACGGTGCCGGTGTTAGGGTCTATCTCACCGGAAAGTATCTTCAGAAAAGTTGACTTACCCGCACCGTTTGCACCTATTAGGCCGTAGCAGTTACCGGGAGTAAACTTGATAGTTACATCCTCAAATAATGTGCGCTTGCCGTAAGACAGGCTGACATTGTTCGTACTAATCATAAAAGCTTATGTATGAAACTGTTTGTTTGAATTGATTACAAAGCTACGAAATAAAAACGTGGTTTATTAGCCATAACAGCACCGGAGTGGAATAAACAGGAATAATCGCCAAAGCATAGCGATTGAAAACCAGCCATAAAAGTTGCCAGCCATAAAAAAACAAGCTCAAACCACAACGCCACTAGACTAACTTTAGTATATAGTTTTAATAATATTCGTGAGCATTGTTAATGCATGCTTAAAGATGTCTTTTAGCTTGCATATCATAACCAATCAGACTTTTATTCTGTTCCTTTTTAAGAAAATTGAGTTTAATTAAAACTATTTATAAGAATGACAAATGCTAATGTATCCTTCCAAAATATAGCTGTTAAGTATGGGTTGTTAGTGGGCCTAGCGCACATTGCGTATTTCCTGCTGATGCGCCTGCTTAGCCTAATAAACATCGTGGAGCTATCCTATCTCAGCGGATTGTTCCTGGTAGCAGGCATCGTAATGGCTATTTCCAAGTTCAAGCGCATAAAGGGCGGCGTGATCAACTATTTCGAAGGGCTTGGCATCGGGGTAGTAACTGCCTTTGTATCATCGTTGATGCTGGCTTTGTTCCTGGTGCTGTTTGTGACCTTGTTCGATGATACTTTTGTGGACTCTTTGAGCGCGAGCGCACTGTTTCCTGAAGGGCTTTCCATACTTACCATGTTTTGGATTACAGTGGCTCACGGCACCTGGCCAGGCTTTTTTATCGCCTTTATTGCGATGCAATGGTTTAAGCGACAGGACCACACTACGCCCAAGAAAATCTAAATTAATGTATTACGTAACGCTCTTATGATGGAAAAAATAGGCCTAAAGTATGGACTGCTTACTGCTATCGGGCTCATCGTGTATTTCCTGTTGATGCGGGTTCTTGGCTTAGTGCATATCATTGAGCTGCGTTTTTTTAATGGCGTAATTATGGCAGTAGGGGTAGTGTTGGCTATTAAAGCTTATAAGAATCAAGTAGCTAACAAAATAGGATACTTTAAGGGTTTAGGTACTGGCATTGTGACTGCGGTAGTGAGCACCACAATCTTCTCTGTATTCATGGTTTCTTATGTAAAGATAGGGGGAACGGCTCTTATAGAAATGCTTTCTGCTGAACAGTATTTTGGCGAGAGGATAGTTGCTACACCTGGTGTGGTCATCTTCACGGTTCTTATGCTAGAGGGCGTCATTTCTGGATTTATGATTGCATTTATTGCCATGCAGTATTTCAAGCAAAGAGAACATAAGGTTCCAGGTGCACCCTAACCATAACAGAGTTAGTAGCAGATATAAAAAGGGGCGAGCGCCAGTTAAACTTATTAACTGGCGCTCGCCCCTTTTTATATGGTTTACTATTTTACAATACTGTCTGGCCGCTGAATTATCTGCACTACTACTTCGTGTAAATCCCCTTCCTTGTCTTCGAGTTTAAAAATAACAAGCGGATTATCGGCGTCATGAACGGATTCAATCCCGATTACCCGCTCACCCTCGTCTAGTTTAGTTTCAAGTTGTGGCGTCAGATCCTTAACCGCTTTTGCGAAGTTAACCTCCAATTTGCTTGGGTTGTAAAACCGTGTCCTCATATTGTTTTCTTTAAATCGAAACATGATATAATCTCAATGCTTCGCTGGGTAACTGCTTAAAAGTTCTATTTAGAATTATACTTTAAGTATACCGCTACGCGAGCGTATAGTTGCAAATCCAGTGCAATATTTCAAAATCAAGATATTTATCTTTCTTATCCAATATTTAATTGAAACAAATATTGCCATTTGATAATTATGTATTGAATTAGTATAAATTTATTTCCGTAATTATTTAACTTGCGTTGCTGAAATCCGTTAAAGCAACTAAGACAGCTTTTTAAGCCTTTATTAATCTGAATAACACCCTTACATAGATGAAAAATTTTTTACTTATATGTGCATTCAGCATGATTTATATGGCTGCCAATGCACAAAAAATGCGCGTAACCGATGATGACTTAGACCTAGTAGTTTTGTCAATGGATATGGACGGCACAGAAATGGCCAACTTGGAAATGCGGCAGGAGCTTAATTTATCGGAAGAGCAGTATGTGCAGGTAGCGCAACTTAATAGCTTCCGCTACGAGCAGCTAGAGCATGCTGACAAAACATTTGCGAAAAACCCGTTGCAGCGCTCTAAAGAGTTTAGATCCATCAACCTTACTAACGACAAACGTTTGCAGGATGTGCTTTCTGCAGATCAATTGCAGGCTTACCAGAAAATGGAAGGCCGGTTTAGCATGCAGTTTGTCTCTGAAAACGATGAGAACTAATTTATACTTACTTCTATTGTAATTCAACGAAGCCTGGGTTTTACTCGGGCTTTGTTGTTTTTATAGGTCTGTAATATGAAACTTCAGATACTTTACCTAACGAGTTAATACGTACTTGCACCCTGTTGGCATCAGAGAGCATATTTCTGTTCTCACACTGTGTGCCAGGCTCTAGGTAATAGTAATATATACGCTGGTTGCGCTCCATTAGCTCTTCGCTGTCTGGTTTGCCGAGCACATTACGCAAGACGTATTCTTTCTTGCCATAAAGCTCTTTCTTTATGGCTTCTAGGTCATCCACTAGATCACCTCGTTTTCCACTGCAGGCATAACGGTCATCTTTCCAAGTCTTGCTATCAAAGCTTTTAAGGCTTTCCGGGGTGCTGCAAGCAGAAAGGCATAAAACACCTATAATTGCTATAGAATATAATTGCTTAATCATACATCATAGTTTAGGGTATAAAGTTGCAGCATGCACGCTTGCCGTACAAGTTTACGCTTAAAAAAACCACTTAATTGTAACAAATGCATACTTAGTATAACTTGATTAATAAAGTGGCATGGTTTCAAAAACAAGGTTGCATAAGTTAAGAATCGCTTCTAAATTGATTAGGTTTGGAATTAGACATGCAGGAAGATGGAACAATTTAGGTTGTAATGCCTGTTAATCTAGCACTAACCTGTAAAACTGAAGCTTAATCTACTCTATGGTAAAAGTATTTCTAACCTCGATCACCCTCGGATTATTATCTTTTACATCGCTAACACCAAAACACGTTACAGCCAGCTCGGCGGCAGCTCCTAGCACTATAGCTATGGCGGCAGAGGACTTATCTAGGTCTTCAGCAGCGATAAAGAAGGAAGCCTTCGAAAGTCATATACAAGCGCTTTACGATGATGCGAACCTGAAAAGCAAAGGCCTGTCCTATGATGTTTTTCACAAGGCTGTTGTTGGTTTTCAGAACTTTAAGAGGCTGAAAATGATATCACCTTCTAAATCCATACTTTCGGTTGTGGATTTTAACAAGCCAAGCTCCGAAAAACGCCTATGGATTATAGATTTGAAATCAAAAAAAGTGCTTTTTAACACATTAGTGGCGCATGGCCGCAATACTGGTGAAGCAAAGGCGACACAGTTTTCAAATACACCAAACTCTAATATGAGCAGCCTTGGGTTCTACCTTACTGATGCTACATATTACGGCAAGCATGGCTTATCGCTACGGCTACAGGGCATGGACGAAGGCTTCAATACCAATGCTATGTCTAGGGCCATTGTGGTGCATGGAGCCGATTATGCAACCGAGAGTTTTGTGAAAAAGTACGGAAGATTGGGGCGCAGCCTTGGTTGCCCATCAGTACCCTCAGAGGTTTCTAAAGAGGTGATTCTGACTATTAAGGATAAATCTGTGCTCTATATACATGGTAATGATACTAACTATGCTTCGCGGTTCCTGGACAGTTACGAGGCAATAGAAACCTTTGCACAGGAAGCCGGCCTGAATACAGCTGTAAATATCTGATATTACTTTTTAGCAACTATAGATATACAAAACCACCTGCCGGGTACCCGGCAGGTGGTTTTTTTATGAGCGCTAGGCTATGCCTGATCCTTGGTGGTTTTAATAAGGTTAATGCCTGAAAAAAAGAAAATCAAGCCTACCAGAAACGGTACTACAGAAGTATACTTTCCAATTGCGGCACCATCCCCACCCATTAAAAAGGCATAAGCTCCCCAAATAATACCCACAATACCAAGTATTGTAAGCAGGGTGCCAAATGTTCTTTTCTGATTCATGGTCGTAAGGTTTATTACATAGCCGCTGCATCCATTGCAACGGATAGGCCTTTTACGCAGGAAATTGTATAAAGTATAAATTCTGATCGAAAGCTGAGTAAGAATTAAATAATTGTGCGATTACCGGCCTGCTCAATTCAAGGAACAAGACGCACAAACAACCGGAATCTTACGAAGCACGTTGATCATGACATTTAGAGCCTAAGCACATTAATGCGTGAATTAACATGAGAGGAGTCATAAAATTTATTATTGCGCTGCTAGTTGCAGCAGTCTCGTTAGTGACCTACTGGTGTAGCACCGATGAGAACGAGTTTACAGGTGAGCAGCAGCACGTTGATATGACCGTGGAACAGGAAATTGCACTGGGGCTGCAGGCAGCCCCTGAAATGGCACAACAATACGGTGGCCTGCACCCTGACAGGGAGGCAGCAGCAGCCGTAAAGGCAATAGGGCAAAAGTTAGTGCAAAGCTCACGCGCCAGTAAAACCCCTTATTCATTTGATTTTCATTTACTGGCCGATGAGCAAACTGTGAATGCCTTTGCACTGCCTGGTGGGCAAATATTCATCACCGCAGGCTTGCTGAGCCGCTTAGAGTCGGAGGCGCAGCTCGCTGGGGTATTAGGGCATGAAATAGGCCATGTGGTAGCGCGGCATTCTGCACAGCAGTTGGCTAAGGCAAAACTTACCCAAGGCCTCAGCGGTGCTGCCGCCATTGCAACCTATGACCCTGAAAACCCATCAAGCGGGGCAGGGGCCGCCGTGGCTGCCATGGTTGGCCAACTAATGAACATGCGTTATGGCCGCGAAGACGAATTGGAATCGGATAGGTTGGCCGTGCAGCTGACCGGAGCAGCTGGCTATGACCCTAGAGCCATGATGGATGTGATGCGCATCCTAGAGCAAGCCAGTGGCGGCGCCGGCGGGCCGGAGTTTATGCAAACCCACCCAAACCCCGGCAACCGTGTAGCAGAAATTGAAAAGGCTATTGCAAAGGAATATCCAAATGGCTTGCCACAGGGGTTGAAGCAATAACTTACACTGATTGGTTGTTCAGCATAGATTTATATTTCTGATATCATACTAGCTTGTTTTTATGAAGACTAAGCACTTAAGAATCCGGTAGAGGTATTAATTGTTTCAGCTCCTTACTTTTGGTGCAATTTCTCGTATGATTGGCAAAAGATTTTTGCCTAATAAACTATGGATACCACCAGACACACCAAACTCCTGTTTGTATTAAACCCAATCTCCGGTGATGTGGAGAAAGACGACCTAGAGGAGGAGATTGCATCACTTTGCGGGGAACTTAAGATTAAGTATGACATCTACAAAACAACCGGTGAGGAAGATGAGAAAAAGGTAAAACAACAGCTTGAAGAAAAAAAGTATGATGCCGTTTACGCAATAGGTGGCGACGGCACCGTGAACATGGTTGCAGCTGCTTTAATTGATACATCCACCCCCCTTGGAATCATACCCCTGGGCTCAGGAAATGGCCTTTCTAAAGACCTTAATATCCCGCAGGATACCGAAGAAGCCTTTGAGTTGATTGGCCGCCACATTGTCAGAAATATTGATACAATCACGCTCAATGGGCAGCCCTCCATACACCTCTGCGATTTTGGTTTTAACGCCTTGGTTGTTAAGCTTTTTAGTGAGGGGGAAACTCGTGGGCCCGGCTCCTATGCCTGGATCGCTATGCAGGAGTACCTTAGTTATGAGCCTAAAAGATATAAAATAGAAACTGACACGGAGAATTTTGAGGGGGAGGCTTTTATGGTGACAGTGGCTAACGCCAATGCCTTTGGAAGCAACGCCAATATTAATCCCGAAGGGATACTAAACGATGGTAAATTTGAGATTTGCCTAATAGAGCCTTTCCCGAAAGCCGCTGGCATAGGTATACTCTATAAGCTCTATACAGATAGCATCGACAGCAGTGTGTATACACGCACCATCAGCTGCACTCGGGCCACTATATACAACCTGGATGGCGAAGTAATGCATATTGATGGAGAACCGGCGAACATGGGCGAAATGGTGGAAGTCGCTATTAAGCCAAGAAGCCTTAAGGTAATTCTGCCGCTGCCTGAGGACGAAGAGTAGATGCTTAACCGGCTGCTACCACGGTAGCCGGTTTTTCAGTTAAAGTATAATTGAGCTTTTTCCGGAAAACTGTCTGGCCTTTAACCTCGCTTTCGGAAACGGTGCGGCACTCAATCCATACTTCTCCGTTGCTATAGTAGTTGTACACAAAAAATCCCAGCTCTTCTAGGGTAAAAGTAGCTTTACCGCCTTTTTTCACAAAAGCCGTTTTGCTGCACGAGCCGCTCACAATGTAGTTATTCCCGCGAACTTCAAAATGCTGCAAATTGTGGTCGTGGCCGGCCACATAAGTGATATTGTTATAGCGGTGCAGGATTCTAAGCAAACGCTTGCGCATGCGTTTATACTTACGGTGCGACATGTCTTCGTAAGCCCCAAAAAACTTACGGTAAAACGGGTACAGCGAGCCAAACACAGGCAATGGAATGTAAATCCGGCGATGCATGGCCGTAAGCGGGAAAATATGCTGCTTTACAGTAAACTTACCTCCATGCAGGGCATTGCTATATAGTGGGTGGTGTGCAGCAATTAGTATACGCTGGTGTCTATTTCGCTTAAGTATCTTGTTGAGTTGCACAAAAAACTCTTCGATATCAGTGTAAGGGCAGCCCTGTGCATGGCCAAGCGGTTTCTCGCCCCGATGCACGAACCATTGTGTGTTGATTACAAGCAGTAGCAGCCCTTCATCAAGCTGAAGGCAGGTTGGGCCTGGGCATCCGTTAAGTGGCAGGTAACTGTCTTGCTGGTCCAGGTGCTGCAGTACATATTCTTGTTGCCGTAGCATTTGCTCTAATCCACCTTTGCGGCCTTTAAGCCAATCATGGTTTCCGCTCAGAAAAATGCCTTTGCCCGAATAGTCTTTTATACTGTTGATAAACATCTGTAGGCGGGTTTCGGCCATCAGGCGATGCCGGTGGCCCGCTTCTGGCAAGCCGATAGGGTATAGGTTATCCCCCAGAAAGAGCATTGTTCCCTTTTTGCCCGCCTCTAATTGCCATTGTTTGATTAGTTTCATCACCGGATCTGACCCATCCGTTTGAATAGCGCCAGCATCGCCAAGCAAAGCTACAGACTGAAGCAGGCCGGTTGAGGGAGGAGCTTGCCGTTTCCACCCCAAGTCGGAGAGGCGGTAAAATGGCTTGCGACGGTATTTACGCTCCTGCCAGTAGCTAAAAGCAAAGAATGTAAAAAGCAGCGTCGGGACGATAATAAGAAAGTATACCAGCATATAAGTATAAACAGCAGCAGCTCTAAAAGTTTGGCGGTGTAAGATTCTTGAAATGGCCATTCAGCCGTACGCGTTCCTTTAACCGTTCTGTTTCAAGCACAACCGGGAGTACCTGCTGCAGGTGCTGAAGTATAGCTTCCTGCCGTTCCTGCTCACTAAAAAGTTGTAGTAAAGTATACTCCTGATCAGTGCTCAAGCCTAATTGGTGGCCAATATCGTAACTTTTGAAATCTTCCGGCAGGTCAAGGTATAGCTTGGTTATCCCAAGCTCATCGTATAACTTTTTTAGGTATTCCTTAATCTTAAGTTTTGTGATGATGTCTTCGTCATACTTATTATCGACATACTCTACCTCACCGCCCGCATACAACCTGCCCGGAGCCATTTTATCGAACTGATTGATCTTAAAAATCTCTAAGCCGCGCGTTCTGATATCCATTTCCCCGTTATCATACTTCTTCTCCACTTCGAGCAATTCTATTTCGGTGCCGTACATCCCTACATTATTCTCCAAAAAAGTTGGGATGCCAAACGTTTTCTCTTCGTTTATGCAGTCCATGACAAGTTGCTGGTACCGTGGCTCAAAAATGTGTAGGTTAAGCTTTTCGCCCGGAAATACTACGATGCTGAGCGGAAACAGGGGCAGGTATTTAGTTCTAGCGTTCATGGCTGGCAAGGGCAGAGGGTGAAACTGTAGCGCATCTAAAATAATGACAAGCGCATCTATGTTCAGACTACGCTTACAGTGCTAATTCAGTTGACAGCATTTGCCTCCCAAACATAGAAAAATGGTGCAAACTGCTTACCTTTGCGCCCTTAAACCAATAATATATATGGCTAAAAAACGATTGGGGCTGAAGCAAATAAGGCTGCTATTCGTAAAACTGGTGCTTAGCCTTTTTCTGCTGAGTGTGGTTTGGGTTTTATTATATCGATGGGTTTCTCCGCCAGCTACATTGCACATGATTCAGCGCCGCGCCGAGGCAGGTGCCGCTGGCAAGCCTGAACCAGAGATAAAGTATACTTTTGTATCATTAAAGGATATGTCGCCACAGTTGCCGCTTGCAGTCGTCGCTTCAGAAGATCAATTGTTTTTACTCCATCACGGATTTGATTTTGATGCGATCTGGGATGCTTTCAAACGAAACCAAAAAGGGGAAAAAATCAGGGGAGGAAGCACTATAAGCCAACAAGTAGCCAAAAACGTGTTTCTGTGGCACGGGCGCAGCTACGTACGAAAGGCGGTTGAAGCTTATTTCACGATGCTGATTGAATTGCTCTGGGGTAAAGAACGCATCATGGAGGTATACCTGAATATAGCCGAAATGGGTGATGGCGTTTTCGGGGTAGAGGCTGCTTCGCAAACGTACTTTAATAAACCTGCCAAGGACCTTGGCAGGCAACAAGCTGCCCTGCTTGCCGCCGTACTGCCCAACCCGATCAGGTTTTCTGCCAAGAGGCCATCAGGGTATGTGCGCACGCGCCGTGCCCGCATTGCACGAGCCATGAGCAGATTGGGAGGAACCACGTATATTCAGGAAATATTACCAGAAGAGGATGAGAACTAATTTCTACTTTATACTTTTGCTGGCCTTCTGTACGGCCTGTGCCACCCAATTCCCGAATCGACAAACAAACTCCGAAGCCGCTGCTGTAAAGCAGGTTTTGGCTGAGCAGGCTGTTTGCTGGAGCAAAGGGGACTTAGAGTGCTATATGCAGGGTTACTGGAAATCAGACTCTCTGTTGTTTATCGGGTCGAGAGGGTTGACCTATGGTTGGCAGCAAACGCTAGATAATTACAAAAGCAGCTACCCCGACCCTGCGACTATGGGCAAACTCGATTTTGAGCTCAAGGAGGTGAAAGAATTATCGCCGGAAACAATGTTAGTGGTGGGCAAGTGGCATTTAAAGCGTGAGGCAGCAAAAGGAGATTTGCAGGGCCACTTTTCAGTTATCTTCCAAAAATTTGAGGAGGGCTGGAGAATAATAGCCGACCACTCCAGCTAGTACTTTATACTTATAACTTCAACAACCTCCCGGTTTCGGCCCAATTGCACACTAACCTGCTGCCCTTGCCGGGCACCGGTAATGGCTTTTGCGATAGGGGCGATAAAGGCAATCTTTCTATCGGCAATAGACGCTTCATCCACGCCGACTAACTGGAATGTTCGTAAAGCCCCAACCTTACCTCCTTCCAGCGTACGAAGCGTAACTGTAGACCCAAAGCGTACTTCATCCGCGGGTTGGTTCTGCAATTCAACTATTTTTGCACTCGAGATTCGTTCATACAGAGCAGCTAGGCGGCCATTAAGTATAGTCAGTTGCCGTGTTCTATTGGCTTCATCGTCGTGGTTAGCTTCAACAGCAGCCCTTTCCCTTTCCAGCTCATCAAGCTCCTGCTTTAACCTCCGTAGCCCTTCTGGTGTCACGTAATTTGCCGTTCCGGGCGGCAATGCAGGCCGAGAAGGTATTAAAGGTGGTTCGCCGGCATCATCTTCTTTTACAAAAGCTCTACTCATATCGTTTTGGTTAGTCAGGCTTAACCTTTTTTCATGAGGTGGCTAAGGTCACCTGCCCTGAACCAGCGGTAGCCATAGGCATCCAAGGTAATGTGGTGCCGACCTTTTGCATCGGCTTCGCTGGTATACTTTACCATCAGGTCAATCAGTTTGGTTTCTTTCTCACTTTTTAGGTTGATAACAATTTCGTGCGCTTTTTCATCAAAATTATGGAAGATAAGCAAGGAGCTACCTTGCCAGCTGTAATGCATGCCCAGTACATTGGCATCGTCGGTGTCTATTAGCTGCCAGTCTCCCCAACCTATTTCAGTGCATTCCTGGCGAAGCCGAATGAGTGTCGTCATCCAATTTAGTAGGGAATCCGGTTCCCGGCGCTGGTTTTCGACATTTATGTGGCGGTAGGCATAAGGCCCTTTGTCAATAACCGGGTGCACCAGTTTGTCAGCAGTAGAAAAACCTGCCTGTTTGTCGTCAGACCATTGCATGGGTGTCCGGACGGCTTTGCGTTCTTCTAGGCTTAGGTCATCGCCCATTCCTATTTCATCCCCGTAACGGATAACGGGCGTACCCGGCAATGAGAACATCAAGCTATAGGCCATTTCGGTTTGCGGTCTGTTGCCAAGCATGGGCAGCAGGCGGCGGCGGATGCCGCGTTCGTACAGTTGCATGTGCTCTTCGGGGCCAAACCTGGCGAATACCTTTTGCCGTTGCTCTTCCGTGAGCCGGCCCAGATCCAACTCGTCGTGATTGCGCAGGAAGTGAGCCCACTGCGAAATAGGGAATTCCACGCGGGTTTCCTCCAGCGCCTCCTGTAACGGGCCTATATCTCCGGTGGCCAGCGCATAAAACATGTACTGGTTCACATAGAAGTTAAACATTAACTGAATGCCGCTGCCTTCATGCCCAAAATAGGCTTTGCTGTCTTCAGGAAGCACATTGGCCTCTCCGAGCAAAATGGCGTCGCCGCGGCGCCACTGCAGAAAGCGGCGCATTTCGCGCAGGTATTCGAAGCGCATTTCCGGGGTGGCTTTGCCGGGAGCGGTTGTCTCAAGTATAAATGGAACCGCATCTACCCTAAATCCTGCCACGCCAAGCTCTAGCCAGAAGCCCATAATCCGGCAAATCTCCTCGCGCACTGCCGGGTTTTCAATATTTAGATCAGGCTGAAAACTGTAGAACCGATGAAAATAGTATGATTTTGCTTTCTCATCGTAAGTCCAGGTTTCTTCCTGAACGCCCGGAAAAACCATGCCCTCATTCCAGTCGGAGGGGCGCTCTTTAGACCAGATGTACCAATCCCGGTATTTCGAATCCTCGTGGCTGCGGGCTTCTTTAAACCAGGGGTGTTGATCAGATGTGTGATTTACGACCAAGTCGATGATTACCTTGATGCCGCGTTTGTTGGCCTGGTGCATGAACTCTACGAAATTGCCGCTAGAGCCATGCCTTGGATCTACACCGTAATAGTCTTTAATGTCATAGCCATTGTCTTTATTGGGTGTAGGCTGGAATGGCGCAAGCCAAACCGTGTCGATGCCCATGGCATGGAGGTAATCCAGGCGGCGTGCCAAGCCTTCAAAATCACCTACTCCATCACCGTTTACATCCATAAATGTTTCCAGGTCCAGGCTATAGATGATTGCGTTTTTGTACCAAAGCTCTTCTGTCATGTTGCATTCTCAGTTTATAGGCTGATACGAGAGAAAGTATACTTAAGCTACTTTTACTGGCAGAGCCATAAAAATAGCAGGTTGTTATACCTGCTGTTTTTGTTCTAGTAAGTGCCTCAGTTAGGCATCTCCTTTTTTATCCAATTCAGCTTCTTTCTCAACTTCCTCCACCTCTTCGGTAAATATAAAGCCACACTCAGCGGCATGTGCGGCGGCGGCGGCGGTATCTTTTACGAGAACCATCTCTACCTCACCCTCTTTTTTGAGTGTATCGGCAAGCAAAGTAACTGCTTTAGAGCGATTTTCTACATTTACGTCCCTAATGTAGATCGCCATGATTCGGCCAGGATGGTTCTTTACAACTTCGCTGTAAATGGTTGCATCTGCCTGCCCACTGTCGCCGATAAGTATAAAGTTGAGGTGCGGATAAGTGATAAGTATGTTCTCGATCTCCTTGTACTTATGGCTCATATGGTCCGATTTTAAGAATTTATTCTCATCAATGCCAAAGTCGCGGAGAAGGAGTGGGCCTTGTGGAATTTCGTTCAGTTCCAGAAAATGGTAGAGCAGGTCATAGTTGTTCCAGGGGCTGCTGCTAACATAGAAGAACGGGTTGTTGCGCTTGCCGTTTCGGCCCAGCTGCAGAGAGCGGTAAAACTGCGCCACACCATGAAAGGGGATGCGGCTATGGGCATTATTTAGGAGCACGTTTCTGCCAGTTTGCAATAAACTGGTGGCTCCGGTTCTTACAATGGTATCATCGATGTCTGAAATGATGCCATACTCTGCATCCGGTGGCGGCACCAACACATGAGCCGTTTCAGTAATGCCCGATTTAAAATCATGCACAGGCGCTTCAATAAGCTCTATGTTGATGGGGTGCCAGATATCATCTAACTCTAAGGGCGATTCAGGCTGTAGGTTTAGCACAAAATAGCCTTCTGCATCCGTCGTTATCTCGTGTTGCTGGCCTTGCAAACTTAGCTGCACCCGCGCGTTCGGTATTTCATCGCTTTCGAAGCGGCGGTACATATTCATTAGGTTTTCCCAGGTGGTATCGTTTTCCTCCGACTGCCGGATACCTTTGTCTACCAGCACGCGGCCTTTTACATAGAGGCGCTCTGGGGTGCCGTAGCTTCTGTAAGTAACGATTTGCAGGGGAGTGTTCAGCTTTAGTTTATTTTTAAGCTGAAACGTAAGAAGATCGAGTTTTTCTTCTCCCTTAAGTATAAATTTAGATGCTTTGTCCTTTAGGTTTTTCATAGTTAAGAGCTTATAAAAAAAAATGCCTGCTGGTTCAGGGCAGGCATTTTAAAGTTATAGATTCAGTGCGCTTTTTAGCTGCTGAAAGTCTGAATCCGGTGCAGACGATGTGCTGCATCCCCGGTCTTTTGCCTCTTGCTGTATATCCTGAATACGGTTCTCAGGGCTTGGGTGCGTGCTCAGGAACTCAGGGGTAGCTCCCTGCTGCGACTCCTGCTCCATCTTTACGAAGAAACCAGCAGCGCCATCGCAGGCGTAGTAGCTTGTACCGCCAAGGTATGCCACTGATGTTTCGTCTGCCTCAGATTCTGCGTCGCGGCTAAATTTAAGGCCGGCCAGCGTACCGGTCAGCTGGGCTGCAATCTGGCGTAAGGTACCTGCATTATTACCCAGAGCTACCGAAAGGAGCAACGCTATACCGTAATCGCGCTGAAGCTGCTTTACACTGTGGCGCTTATCGGCGTGAGCAATTTCGTGCGCAAGCACGCCTGCAAAATGGTCCTCGTCCTGAAGGAATTTAACCAGTCCGGTAAACACGTAAATATGCCCGCCAGGTGTAGCAAAGGCATTTAGGGTGTTATCCTCTTTAATGATGGTTACTTTCCACGGAAATTCCTGCTTATACTTTACCTGCCCTGAGTTTAGAATACGGTTTACGATACGGTCGAGGTTTTGGTAGGCCTTTTGGGTATTCGCGTTACTGCTGCTGCGGTCAAGGAGCTTGCCTTGTGCTTTGTACGTAGAGTCTACCTCGTGAGCTACCTGGTTACCTAGGTTAATATCATCCTGTATCGAAAAAATAACGCCGTCGTTGCTGTCGCAGCTCGTAAGCGTAAGGGTGCATGCCAAGGCTAATAGCCATAATGGGGCAAAAAGGGTTTTCTTCATCATAAGTGCTAGTTGGTTTTAGTGCAACGCTGCTGCGCCATACTTTTATACTTGCCAGGTCAAATAATTGCGTAAAGCTATATTTACAACGGCAACATGATTTACGTAAATGGCCATAGCCAAGGTTGCGGACGAAGATATGCCAAAAAGCGTGCAAAATAAAAAAGCCCCCGGCTTTGCGGAGGCTTTTACTTTTGTATAGTATGCTGCTTACTTTACGGACGAGCTCCCAATCGGGTTGCCATCTGTGTCAAGCTCAACTACATCGTAGGCGAGAGCCTCCAATTTTGGGAGTACGGTTTTTTTGTCACCCACTACCACAATGTGCATGTTATTCACCGGCAGGTTTTTCGCGGCAAGTGCATCGATATCCTTTTTAGTGATGTTGTTGAGGATATCTGTTTGCTTCTTCACGTAATCCTTGCTCAGATTATACTCCAGGATGCGGCCCAGGAAACCGGCTTTCTGATACGGCGTTTCATACTTGCGCGCATCAGCCTGGCCAATGGAGCTCTTCATGAACTTAACCTCATCCTCAGATATTCCGCTTTTATGGAAGTTGGTAAGCTCTTTCATAAACTCTGTAACCGATTCTGCGGAAGCATCGGCACGCACGCCGGCAGACGCCGTGAATGGCCCAGCAAACTGACCACCGCTAAAGTATGAGCGGGCACCGTAAGTATAGCCTTTGTCCTCGCGCAGATTCAGGTTAATGCGGCTGTTAAACGCTCCACCCAGTGCATAGTTCATCAGTCCGGCTTTGTAATACTCGCCGGTGGCATCGAAAGGCATAGCCATGTAACCGATTCTGATCTCAGATTGCGCGGCATCAGGCTTATCTACAAAGTAAATTCGTGTTTTATCGATGGAAGGAGTTTTAGCGGCAACAGGCAGTTTTACATCCTTTTTCTTCCAGTTTTTAAGGAAGTTAAGTTTGCCCATTAGCTCTTTTTCCGAAATATCACCTACAACTACCATTTCTGTGACAGAAGGAGAGTAGTAGTTGTTATAGAAGTTTTTCACATCGGCAAGCGTAATATTCTCCACAGTTTCGGAGGTACCTGAAGTAGGGATTGCCATGATGTTACCTTCGCCATAGAGAAGCTTATTATACACGTTGTTGGCAATGGCAGTTGGCTGTGTAGCCTGATTTGCGATGGCTTCAAGCTGCTGCTTTTTCAAGCGATCAAAATCCTCTTGCGTAAACTTAGGGCGGAACAAACGCTCCTCAACCAAGGCAAGGGTTTTGTCGAGGTTTTTCTTCAGCGACTGCACTATAACGTAAGTTTCGTCAGTGCCGGACCCGATGCGAATAGAACTGCCTAGCTTGTCCAGCTCGTTGCTGAACTGCTCTGAAGTATAGTTCTGTGTGTCCTCGTTCAGCATATCAGCCGTAAGGTTGGCAACACCTGCTTTGCCGGGGTTATTGCTTTCCAAGCGGTGTCCGCCTTTTATGCTAAGCTGCATGGTTACTGTCGGAATCTCATCAGATTTAGTGCCGATCAGCTTCAGGCCATTCTTAAAGTTTGAAGTATAATAGTTAGGAACAGCAACCACTGGGTTTGCGCCCGATGAAGGTCTTTGAGAACGGTTAAAGGTATCAACGGCTTTTGTATATTTCAGGCCGCTGTACTCATCCGCAGCCGGTTTAAAGCCATCTTTAGAAATAGTGTAATCATCAGCTTTGGCAAGTAACTCTGTTTTGCCTTTTGGTACCACACTAAGTATAACAGCGTTTTTTCCTTTGATATACTGGTTATAAACCCGCTGCACGTCTTCTTTGGTTACCGACTGAATACGCTTGATTTCTTCCTGAATATAATTCGGGTTATTGCGGAAGGTCTCATAGTATGCCAACTGCGATACTTTGCCGCTCACGCTGGCCATGCGGTTAATCAGGCTTGATTCGGCCTGTGCCTTAAAGCGCTGCAGATCTTCATCGGTTACGCCACGCTTCTCAAACTCAGCAATTGACTGGCGCGCCAATGCTTCTGTTTCAGAAAGTTTCATGTTTGGGTAAGCGACTACCGAAATGCCAAACTCACCGGCAAGCTCGGAGGTTGAATTATAAACAGACGCCTGCATGGCTTTCTGCTCCTTCACGAAGTTTTTATAGAAGATAGACGTTTTGCCTTGGCCTAACACCTCGGCGAGCACGTCCAGTGCAGGCTCGTCTTTATGCCCGGCTTCTGGGGTAGGGAAGGTCATGCGCAGCATCGGGAAACGCACGTTATCCTCGTAGCTAACATAGCGGTCTTCGGAGAGCTTGGCTGGTGCAGGTTTCATGTTCTCCACCGCAGGTCCCGCCGGAATAGATCCGAAGTATTTCTCAGCAAGCTTTACAACATCTGCTGGCTTCACGTCGCCGCCCACCGTTAGAGTGGCATTGTTTGGCCCATACCAGCGCAGGAAAAAATTCTTTAAGTCGTTTACGTTTACTCTGTTCAGATCCTCTATATAGCCGATAGTCGTCCAGGAGTATGGGTGCCCGTAAGGATACAGGTTCTTAGAGGTCATTTCATACACTAGGCCGTATGGGCGGTTATCGTAGTTCTGGCCGCGCTCGTTTTTAACGGTTTCGCGCTGCACTTCAAACTTAGGCTGCGTTACGGCATCCAGCAGGAAACCCATGCGGTCGGCTTCCAGCCATAGGGCTGTCTCGAGCTGGTTGCTTGGCACGGTCTCGTAGTAGTTGGTGCGGTCGCGGTTGGTGGTGCCGTTCAGCGTCCCGCCGGATTCCGACACAATCTTAAAATGCTCCTCATCGGCAACGTTATCTGATCCCTGGAACATCATGTGCTCAAAAAAGTGCGCAAAACCTGATTTGCCAACTTCTTCTCGGGCAGAACCCACATGGTAGGTCACGTCTACGTGTACTACAGGGTCAGAGTGGTCTTCGTGAACGATCAGTGTAAGACCATTGGCAAGTTTATACTTGGTGTAAGGAATAACCAGTTCATCTCCTTTTCTGGTTACCTGCTCCACGAGTTTTGTCTGAGCTTCTGCAACACCTACCACACTTGCGGTAAGTATCATGCTCAGGACGGTTTTATTTACCATGTGCGATGTTAGTTGATTGGAAATTTAGTTTCCTAATCAAGATAGCACATCAAAATATTAATATGAAATTTTATAGACGAAACCCTATTTTGTCTCGCTTAACACCTGCTTACCAAACATAACAGAGACTGTAAACGTGAGCAAGGCAATGACAAGCATGGCAGTGGTAAGCAAAAAAGCCATTCCTGCGGTTTCGGTGGTTTCTGGCCCCTGCGGCTGCTGCACCATGCCTAGCAAGCGAATAAAATAAGTACCGGCACGCCAACCGAGCAGCATTGTTAATAGGCCTGCCTCTATAGTGCCTAACACAAAGCCCCAGCGTTTGCCACGGTTCAGGAAATGCCCGGCGGTTAAACCCAGTAAGCCGCCAATAGCCCCTGTAATTAAAGCTGTTTTGGCTTGCTCGCCGGCCAAGTCTACGGCTACAATGCCGCAGCCAAGCATAAAGAAGCCGAAAAATGCATATAAGTAGGAGATGTTTTTGTGCATAAATGTTTTGGTTGCGCGCTTAAATCGAGCTTAAAGATAAGCCAGAATCCTGATAAAAGTATGATAGAAATAGTCTGGTGTGGGATAGTGGCAGAAAACTGTCTAATGTGCAAGCATGACCCTGATTACAGGCAAACCTACTACTTAGGTGCATTTAATTGTACAACTTTTGCTGAAATCTGAAGTATGAAGTTCTGAAAGCCACTATTAAACAAGGCTTAATACTATGGCAAAAACCAACAAGGTACACGCACTCTACGCCGACCCGAGCAAATCAGCAGCATGGGCAGGCTTACGCTATACTTCAGACGATAAACCCGGCTATACCAGAAAAGGCGCCGGAAAAGGATACTATTACCTCGACAACAAAGGTCAACGCCTAGAGGATGAAAAGGAGCTTGCCCGCATAAAGGCACTGGTGATTCCGCCAGCCTGGACGGATGTATGGATCTGCAAATCCGTCAAAGGCCATTTGCAAGCTACCGGCAGAGATGCTAAAGGCCGCAAGCAGTACATTTACCACCCGCAGTGGCAGCAGGCACGCAACCTCACTAAATTCGACCGCATGATTGAGTTTGGTAAGTGCCTGCCAGAGCTCCGGGAACAGATCGATGCTGATATTAGTACCCGTAACCTCGATCGCAGAAAAGTTACAGCGCTTGTGCTTTCTCTGATGGATAATGCCCTGATACGCATAGGGAACCGGCATTACGCCAAGTCAAACAAGTCGTATGGTCTAACGACCCTTCGCGATAAGCACGTTAAAATTAATGGCAGTAGTATAAAGTTCTCTTTCAGGGGCAAAAAAGGTGTGGAGCATGAGATTGACTTAAAAGACCGCAGGTTGGCAAAGCTAGTGAAAAAGTGTCGCGATATTCCGGGGTATGACCTGTTTCAGTATTACGACGAAGACGGCAACAGGCAAGTACTGGAGTCTGGCGATGTGAATGAGTATCTGCGCGAGGTCACCAAGTATGATTTCACGGCTAAAGATTTCCGGACTTGGGGCGGCACCGTGCGCATGGTGGAGTGCCTGGAGAAAGTGATTGAGGAAAAGGAAGATGGCGATAAAGAGAAAACCATACGAGAAGCGGTGAAAACTGTGGCAAAAGGCTTAGGAAACACTCCTACGGTTTGTACAAAGTATTACATCCACCCGGAGGTGGTCAACATGTTTCGCGAAGACCGCCTGCTAAAGTATTTGGAGCGGCACAACGCGGAAAACTCACCGGAAAACCATTTGTCATCTACCGAGCAATTTGTGCTTAAAATGCTGAAGCGTGTAGCCCGCGAGAAGAAAGCGGCTTAATTATTTCGGCATATTTTCCAGCGACTGCCATAGGTATTTACTTGCAACGGTACGGTAAGGGCGCCAGTTCTCGGCTATCTCCTGCATTTTTACCCGCAAGGCTTTGCCACTCAACTCCAGATTGTAATGGCGTTTCATGGCGTTTTGTATGCCCAGGTCATCCACCGGGAAAACGTCCGGTCGCTCTAGGGCAAACATGAGCAGCATTTCAACGGTCCAGCGGCCCACGCCTTTAATCTGGGTCAGATGCCTGATGAGTGCTTCGTCTTCCATGGTGCTGATCGTGCTGTGCTGCAAGTTACCTTTGGATGCAAAGGCTGCTACATTGCGTACATAACCGATTTTCTGAAAAGATAAGCCAGCTCCCCGTAGTAGTTCATCCGGAGCATCGAGCAGTTGGTGCGCATGCGGGTACTGTTCCGGAAAAAGTTCTGTGAAGCGTTTAAAGATAATGGCAGCCACTTTGGTGCTCAGCTGCTGCGACACAATCGAGCTTAGCAGTTTAAAGTATAAATCTTCAGAACGAGAGGATTTCAGTGGCCTGCCAGCACGAATTATTCTGCAAATAGTTTCATCACAGGCAAGTGCCTGCATTATCTCTTCGCCGGGATTATTCTGTTGGGAATCTTGCATCAGGAAGTATGAAGTATGATAAGCTTGAGCAGTTAGGTGTTATAGGCGTTTAAGCGTATCCAAAAGCTTTTCCTGCATCTGATCAGTGATGTTAAGGTGCGTCACAAGGCGGATCATCTGCGGGCCAAAGCTGCTGGCAAGTATGTTCTGTTCTGCTAAGGCGTCCACAAACTGTGCGTCGGTAAACCTGTCGTTCAGTTTGAAGATGACAATGTTTGTATCCACGGGAAGCACAGTATTAACGTAATTGGCTTCTTTAAGGACCTGCTCCAGCTGTTTTGCCTTTTCATGATCCTCTGCTAATCGCTCAATATTATTTTCTAGTGCATATATGCCTGCTGCTGCCAGGTAGCCTGCCTGTCGCATGCCGCCCCCTAATACTTTGCGTACGCGCCTGGCCTGCTGAATAAACGGTCTAGTACCCAGCAAGACTGAGCCAACTGGCGTTCCCAATCCTTTCGATAAACACACGGAAATACTGTCGAAGTAAAGGCCATAAGATGCAGCCCGATCACCGGAGGCCACTAGGGCGTTAAACACGCGGGCCCCATCTAGGTGCATTGCTAGGCTATGCCTCTTGCAAACATCAGAAACCGCGGCAATTTCTGACAAGGTATAAAAGGAGCCGCCACCCTTGTTGCAAGTGTTTTCCAAGGACACCAGGCGCGTTTCCGGGAAATGTATATTGTTTAGCGGCCGAATGTGCGCCTCAACCTGTGTCGGTGTCATCTTGCCCCGCTCACCGTGTACTAAAGCCGTAGATGCTGCCGAGTTAAAGGCAATACCGCCGCCTTCATACTGGTGTATGTGCGAGTCTACCTCACAGATGATTTCAGTGAGTGGGGCCGTATGCACTTTTATCGCGATCTGGTTGGTCATGGTGCCGGAAGGGCAGAAGAGGCCGGCCTCCATGCCAAACAAGGCAGCGGTCTTTTCTTCCAGCGCGTTCACTGTGGGGTCTTCGCCGTAAACATCATCGCCAACAGGTGCGGCAAACATGGCTTGCAGCATTTCGGGCGTTGGTTTTGTTACGGTATCGGAGCGGAGGTCTATATTTTGAATCATGAATTTGCTCTAGGAATGCTTTACATTGTAAAAATAATAACTTACTTTTGCCGTTCAAATTAAAAACATTGCAACGATGGGAGTTACTAGATTAAAAAGAAAAGATCGCAGAAATAAGGCAAGAGCAAACAACAAAGTAGCTAGAATTAAGCAACTTCTGTTGACACCAGTTATCAAGAACGTTGATATGGATGAACTGAGAGCTCAGTTCGGTGAAGCGCCAAAAAACAAGAAAGCTGAGCAGACGGAAGAAACTGCAGCTGAATAGTTTTTTTATTTCGCGTAAGTAAGACCATCTGCTGCCGCTGCTGTTCCAAGCAAATGGCGGCGGCTTACTGAAAAAAGACTTCAAGTGTGTTTGCTTAGGCAGGCACACTTTTTTTATGCCCGTTTGCCTAGTTCTATCACTTGCAGGCCCTGCACCACGCCGGCGTCTATGGCAAAGCGCACCATTGTCCGGATTTTGTGAAAGCCGTGCTTTCCTGCAGCACCCGGGTTTATGTGCAGCAGGTTGTTAATGCTTTTATCGGGCATCACTTTTAAAATATGTGAGTGGCCGGTAATGTATAGCTGCGGAGGGTTTAGCTTTATGCTTTCCCGCACATCCGGGTGGTACTTTCCCGGGTAGCCGCCAATATGTGTCATCATTACGTCTAAACCGTCTGCTACAAAGCGCTGCACCTTCGGGTGAACATGACGGATGTCTGCACCATCAATGTTGCCGTACACGCCGCGCAACGGCGCCAACTCCCGCAATCTATCCGATACTTCCATATTTCCAAAATCACCAGCGTGCCATATCTCATCGCGGTCAGCGAGAAGGCGCAGGATCTGGTCGTCGAGGTATGAATGGGTGTCTGAAAGCAGTCCAATTTTAAGCATAGTAGGTCTATTGGTCAGGTAGATGATACTGACTTTTAGGCAAGCATGTTTTGAGCGTATGCTTAAAAAGCAGCTGAGGCTTCACTTAAAACAAAAGCAGTGGAAAAGGAGTGCCCCCCCGATGCCACTGCCTTGATATAATTAAAAGAGTAAAGTCTTAAACGTTCCAAGTGTCCGGAGACTGGCGCCATTGTGCCAGCGTATCCATGGCAGACTCTTGAATGTAACCTTGCTTGGCGGCGGCCTCCAGCAGCGCGTTATAGTTACTAAGGCAGAACAACGGAATGCCTGCTTGTTTAAAGTTTTCATCTGCTAAGGCAAAACCATAGGTGAAAATGGCAGCCATACCAACTACCTCGGCACCTGCAACTTTCACGGCCTCAGCGGCTTTAAGGGAGCTTCCGCCCGTAGAAATCAGGTCCTCTATCATCACCACTTTTTGGCCATGCAACAAACGGCCCTCAATCTGGTTACCCATACCATGCTTCTTTGGCTCCGGACGCACGTATAGGAAAGGCATTTCGAGCAAGTCAGCCACAAGGGCTCCCTGGGCTATACCGGCTGTGGCAACGCCTGCTATAGCTTCAGCCTCGGGGTATTGTTGCTTAATCAGATCAGCAAGCTGTTGCTTTATGTAGCTGCGTATGTGCGGAAAGGAAAGCGTTACACGGTTGTCGCAGTAAATAGGTGAGTTCCAGCCACTGCTCCATTTAAACGGCTGATCGGGGCTTAATTTCACCGCCTCTGTCTCTAGCAGGTAAGAGGCAACCTGATGTGCTGTTGTCATAGAATCCATGCCCGAATTTACATAAATAATCTTCCTTTTTAAGGATGCGTATTTTGAAAGAGTCGATTTATTTTTTGTTTTGTATAAATTAGCGCTTCAGCAGAAGCACCCAAACCACATGAACGTTTTTATTAACGATATTCCCTTAATCCTTAAAAAGGCCTCAGACAAAGTTTACAAGCATGAGTATGACCTTATACTTAAAGCGTCTGACCATTTTACTTCTAAAGACCTAGTGGGAGACGTCCTCATTAAAGAGGCTGATCCGCACCTGATCGACCGCCTGGTACGGCTAATGGAGGTGAAGAAGCTTAAGAAGCTGAAATCACTTACTTTGGTGGGGCAGAAAAAGAAAAAGCTGATCGAGCACCTGAAAGATCAGTTCAAAATAATACGCGCAGCAGGCGGCTTAGTGCTTAAGGACGGAAAAATTCTTATGATTTACCGCCTGGGTGTATGGGACCTTCCGAAAGGCAAGCTTGAGAAAAAAGAGAAAGTGCAGCAAGGCGCCCTGCGCGAGGTAGAGGAGGAGTGCAACATAAAGGTGGAGGTGATAGAGAAATTACCCAAAACCTGGCACTCCTATGCATTTAAAGGCAAAAAAATCCTGAAGAAAACCAGCTGGTATATAATGCAGTGCACCGACGATAGCCTAATGAAGCCGCAAGCCGAGGAGTTTATTGAGGAAGTGCGCTGGATGACGCCGGAAGAAGTACAGGAAGTGCTGCCAAAAGCGTATACTTCCATTGCCTTCATTATCCGACAATATCTGCAATCTCAGAAAACTGGAAAGGTATAAACTCATCCACGTTGCCGCCAAAGCGATGAATCTCCCGGATAATGGAAGAGCTTATGGCGGCAAGGTGAGGTGATGTTATCAGAAAAACGCTCTCCAAATCATGGTTTACATGGCGGTTGGCCTGAGCGATTGTGTTTTCATATTCAAAATCGGTAGTGTTGCGCAGGCCACGCAGCAAAAACTGTGCACCCACCTCACGGGCATATTCTGCCGTTAAACCGGTAAACATCTGCACTTTTATAGTTGGCTCATTCTCAAAGATGCGGGTCATAATATCCAGCATCTTATCTACGGGTATATAGCGCTGCTTGCTGCTGTTATTCCCTATCCCCACAATTACCTCATCGAAAAGCTTTGCCCCACGCATCACCACATCATAATGGCCGTTGGTAAAAGGGTCAAATGAACCGGGGAAGAGGGCAATTCTTTTCATTAGATTATTGTTGAATGGCTTGATGGTTAAACTGATGTACGCTGATTAGGCAGGCTGCTGAATTTTCTAGTTGTTATTGGTTGGGATTACTGTATCGTTCGACGAAGCGGATCACAGACATTTATACTTTCAAACAATCCAACAAAAAATTACTCACACAGGTGCAGGCTGTATAGCTCGAAGTAGCGGTGCTCAAACATGTCATGAAACTTATAACTGTACTCCAGGTCAGAAGGTTTTTTACCCAGTTTAATTTGCCGGATGTACTTCTGAAGTATGTTAAACAAGGAGGAGTCGTGTGTGATATCGCCCCATACCATAATCGTTTCCTGCTCTGGGTTCATCTTTTGCTCCTGCATCACGAAAATGATGTAATAAATAAAATCTTCGGGGCTCAGGTAATGAAAAATATTGCAGAACTCTAACCCGGATGGCCCCACCACGAGCAACGTTACATAATTGCGCTCCACAAAAACATACATGCTGCGCAGGTTTGTACGAGGTGCCAAGTGTAAAACGCTTCTTATAAGCGTGCTGGTTTGGTGCACAAACTGCAACTGGCGTTCCGGGAACAAAGCCTCCAAAGCCTGATAAGTAGAGGCATCCAGCGAAAATATATTGATTGCCTCAAGGCTGTTGTGGCGGTAGGCCAACACCACATCCTGCAATGGGTTAAGGTCTGAATGCAGGCGCAGGTAATCATGCTGATGAGCCGGGTCATAAAGCGTTTCGGGCACCAACGTGAAATGTATGTTACTGATAGCCAAACGGATGGTATTCCATTTTTGCTCCTGCAACAGTGGGTTTTCCTGCGCAATGAGGCGAAGCTGCTCAGCTACCTGCATCGGGGTAAACACCGTGATCAGCTCGTAATCCTCCAGTACTACAAACTTATTACGCTCCGTATCCATAACTGCAAGCCGAATAGATTTTTGGCTGATAGAAAGGTACAGATTGCACTTGGCTGCCTGCGAAAGTATAAAAGCTTCATCCTGAATCTGGTGGGAGAGCCTGTAATGTGTGTTAATGGTGTTCAAAGTGTCTGGAATCCTGTGAATGCTTTTGCGGCCCGGGCGCGCTTATGCAAGTATAAAAAAATTATGGCAATTGGCAGCATTCTGCGCCTTATGGCATAAAATTATGCGGCATCCCCATCAGATCGTCCAGCGATATTAAATATTGTAACACACGGTGTCGGTCTGGGATAGGTATACTTTGGATTTCTTTCATACTCATCCAGGCTACTTCTTCAATCAATTGGCTTTGCTCGTCTAGCTCCGGGTCAGTGCCTTTTTGCAGCTCTCCGTTTAAAACCTGTACCTCAAAGAAAAACTCAATTGCGTGGAGTGGTTCGTATACAAACTCATTCACGAACAAGAATCTGCTGACTTCCACATCCAAGCCTGTTTCCTCTTTAAACTCACGTATCAGGCATTGCTGCATACTTTCCCCATACTGTAACCCTCCACCCGGCGGGGCCCAAAACACATCATTAGCCAGCGTTTTTGCGTGGCGCACTAAAAGCAAGTTATGATCCTGGATGCAGATGCCGCAAACACGTACGCGTAATTTGTGGGCAAATGTGCTGGCAGCTGGGTTTAAATCTGGCATGGTTGGCTATGGGTGTTTTTAATAGTATTTTTACAGAATGATACAAACGTACAACCCCGATTACGAAGCTGACATCCGTGAGAAGCTAAAGCGGCAAGAATTTATGCAACTCATGGGCTTTAACGTAACAAAGATAGAAGTTGGCAGGATAGAAGGCGAATTGGTTTTAGAACAAAAGCATTTGCAGCATAAAGGTTTTGCGCACGGTGGTGTTATTGCCACCCTCGCCGACATCGTGGCGGGTTTTGCAGCGGTGAGTTTAGTCCCCAAAGATCATCATGTGGTTACGGCTGAAATAAAGGTATCATACTTTCACCCGGGGTTGGGAGACAAGCTGCTGGCCAAAGGTTATGTTTTAAAGCAAGGGCGGAAAATAAATTTCTGCGAAGCCGAAGTGTATGCTGTAAAAGGAGAAGGGAAACCCTTGCTCATCGCCAAAGCCAGCACAAGTATGGCCACCATCACCCCGGAAGACATTTTGAGAGTTAAAGGGAAAGAGGCGTAAAGAGTTTAAAATTCGGCTCCCTAAAACTCACAAACTCTCCTACTCTAAAACTTATTAACTGCCGCTATGCGCACAGTAGAAGCTTTACGGAATAGTTTTCCGTTTGAACCGACAGAGGACCAGGCAAAGCTGTTTGCCAAGTTGGATGAATTTATACTTAATAAAACGGATGAACGGCAGGTTTTCCTGCTGAAAGGATATGCCGGTACCGGTAAAACAACGGTGGTTACCTCATTGGTCAAAATCCTGAACAAATTTGGCTATAAGTATGTGCTGTTGGCTCCCACGGGCCGTGCGGCAAAAGTAATGGCCAGCTACAGTGGGCGTACGGCTTTTACCATTCATAAAAAAATTTACCGTCAAACTGCAAATCCCTTTTCCGAGGGGCTTGCGTTTACGCGGCAACCAAATAAATCAGACCATACGGTTTATATTGTGGATGAGTCCTCGATGATCTCGGACGAAAGCGGCTTCGGTGAGAATGGCTTGTTGCAGGACCTGCTTAAGTATGTTTTTGATAAGAAGAATAACAAACTACTCCTGATCGGAGACACGGCGCAGCTGCCGCCGGTAGGGCAGGCGCTGAGCCCTTCGCTGGATATGGAGTATATGAAAAACAACTTCCGGTGCCATGTGGAAGGCATGGAGCTTCGGCAGGTAATGCGCCAGGCAGAAGCTTCTGGCATACTCATGAATGCCACCCAACTCCGGGACCGCATGCAACAGCAGCCCCTCGAGATAAAACTGTTTACCAAAGGCTGGCGCGATATTTTCCGGATGACAGGGGAAAAGCTAGAGGACGGGCTACGCTATGCTTATGATAAGTTTGGCATCGAAAACACAATTGTGATCTGCCGTTCTAATAAAACGGCCAACATGTATAACCAGCACATCCGGCGGCGCATGTTCTTTGCCGAGGACGAAATCGGTGTGGGAGATTACCTGATGATAGTGCGCAACAACTACTTCTGGCTTGCCAAGGATTCGGATATCGGCTTTATGGCGAACGGTGATTTTGTGGAGATAACCAAGATTATCCGCGACGAGGAGATGTATGGCTTCCGCTTCGCGGATGTGCGGCTCCGTTTCGTGGATTACCCTGATGCGGAAGAGGAAGAAGTTAAAATAATGCTTGACACCCTCTACACCGATGCCCCCGCTTTACCCTCGGACCAGAACAAGAAGCTTTACGAGGAAGTGCTGAAAGACTACATGGACATCCCGACCAAGCGCGAGCGCTACAAGGAGCTAAAGAAAAACCCATACCTTAATGCCTTACAGGTTAAGTTTGCCTATGCGCTCACCTGCCACAAGGCGCAGGGTGGCCAATGGCAGGCTGTGTTCGTAGACCAGGGTTTTTTGAAGGAAGATATGGTGAACGAAGAACTCGCCCGGTGGCTGTATACGGCTCTTACAAGGTCATCCGAAGAGCTATTCCTGCTGAACTTTAATGAGCAATTATTAGTTGACTGACAAAAGAAATATTATTTTGCATCGTTTAAGAAGCAAAATTAGTATATAAGCTATCGTAATAACTTTAACCCTTTCATAAGATGAAAAAAGTACTTCTTTCGTTTGCATTTGCCGCCCTTGTTGCCGGTGGAGCGGTTGCCCAGGAAAAACCTAAAACTACAGCCCCTCAGGAGCAAGCCAAAACTGGTGCTGCCCTCACTTTTGAAGAAACCGAGCATAACTTTGGCGATATCACCCAGGGTGATGTAGTGGAGCACACGTTTAAGTTTAAGAATACTGGTAACCAGCCGCTTGTTATTGAGCGCGTGGATGTTTCCTGCGGTTGCACCACCCCAGACTGGACTAAGGAGCCTGTAATGCCGGGTAAGAGTGGATTCATCACTGCCAAATTTAACAGCGCCGGTAAACTGGGCCAGCAAAAGAAGCCTTTAACCATACATTCAAACGCGGCAGAAGGCACGAAGTATGTTTACATCGTTACTAATATCAAAGACAAATCAACTGCCAGCGCTTCTCAGAAATAAGTAGCCTAGCACGTATTAATTACGTTAAAGCCCTCCTCGTGAGGGCTTTTCTTTTTATATAGTATTTAGCAATTATTTTCTTCTAAATATTTTAAATAGTTGAATATTAGGTTGATATTGTATTAATCAAAGCAATGCGAACCTCCTATGAAAAACAGACAACTTGCATACAAATTTAAGCTTACCTGTAGTGGTTCGCTGCTTTGTATAAACCTGGCATGGGCACAATCGTCTCCTCCAGACGCCAGTTTACAAGATATAGCTGCTGCACCCCCAATCAAGCACGAGATTTTCGCCGGATACGGTTTTATGTCGCTGCCTCAACTGGTTTCTATACTTGCAGATGCCATCGGCGACTCGTTTTCCAGGGGGCAAAGCCGCACTCTGTTTATGGGGCCAATTATAATAGGCTATAATTATTTCCCTTCCGAAAAGCTTAGTCTTGGCATAGAAGCCAACTATGCCAACTACATAAACAAAGACTATACTTCCGATCAGGTAAACTCCAAAAACCATTTTATCACCCTGATGCCACAGTTTCAGTATTACTGGGCCAGGCTACCGCAAGTCGAGTTTTACTCCGGCATTAAGCTGGGGGCGTCTTTCTTCCACGAAAAGTCTACTAACGAAGATGTTACACATGCTTTTGTGCCAGCCTTTCACGTTACGCCGTTGGGTGCACGCATTGGCCGTAAAAAACGCTTCTACATTGATTCCGGTACTGGTTTTGATGGCTTGTTAAATATTGGCTATAACATACCAATCCAGTAAAACCTATTAACATCTGTTATCGAAAAATGCACATCCCCAAAACATCTATATGAAAAACAAAGTTAAAATTATCCTTGCAGCTGTTGCTTTGCTAAGCTGTAACCAGGCATCGGAACAGCATAAGCCTCATGAAGTTGGCGTGAGCTATGGCTTCGCCACATCGCGAGTGCTGGAGACAAGCTTCATTAAACTTTTTGTTCCCGGAGATGATGCTTTAAGCGCATTGGGTCCAATCGGTCTAAAGTATAGCTACCACCTCAATGAGCGGGTTAATATTGGCATGAATGCTAATTTCGCACAATTAACCCTACGGGAGTCAGGGGGCAAGAATGGGAACAGCTCCATTAAATCAAGGGGAAAATATTATACTTTGATGCCAGAAGTTAATGTATACTTAGGGAAAAAGGAGCGTCTGGAAGCCTACAGTGGTCTGGCTTTAGGCATAAACCACACGACCTATAGCTATAACTATGCTGAGCGATCTACAGAACAAGAAACCAACATGGCCTACCAAGTGACAGCCATTGGTATAAGAACTACGAAGCAAACCGGCTTATTCGCTGAACTTGGGTATGGGTATGAAGGCTTGCTGCAGTTTGGCCTGAGCCGAAGGTTCTAATAAAGAAAGAGAGCTGCCGGATGATGTACTGAACACCGATGGCAGCTCTCTAAAAATAATTCTTATCTAAAACTTATAGAGCTTTCATGATGGCATAAAACAATGCGCCCCAGCCAACTATAAGAAGTGTTCCGCCAATAGGAGTTATGGCGCCAAGCCAGGTGATACCGGTAGCGCAAAGTGTGTACAATGACCCTGAGAACACTAGTATCCCCAGAAAGAAGCACCAAGCGGCAACCTGTAGCGCGGGCTGCTCTACACGGAACAGCAAAAGCCCTACGGCAAGCAGTGCCAAGGTATGGTACATCTGGTATTTTACAGCCGTTTCAAAAGTATCCACGCGGCCGGTAGCCTGTAATGTGGCCGACAAGGCATGCGCCCCAAAGGCACCAATAGCTACAGTAAGCCCCCCCAGCAAGCTGGCAATTAAGATTATGGTTTTCTGTGTCACGGATGTTAACGCTTATTCTGCCTCTAGTGCCTCAATTACCTGATCCTCAAACTCCTGTTGGTTGTCGTATTGCTCAAACTCTATAGTTTTGCCTTCGGATTTTAATTGGGTTACCACATCCAGGGCAACAACAAGTGGTTCGGCTTCTTTACCTATCAGGTTATCATCCCAGTTAGCGCCAACAAGCAGCTCATCGCCATACATGCCTACGCACCAGTTCTCAAGAAACTCAGCCAAAGAAATCGATTCTGGAGAATACTCTTCCCACTCATCGGCGGCACAGGCTTTTGCGAGCTCTTGCTCAGACCAGAAAAGGATCACTTCTGTGTCTTCAAACTCTGATGAGCTGGAAGTAGCCCAAGTTTCATCTTTGGTAAGCCCCCATACTTTCCCAGTCTCTACAACACGCTGAATGAAGGTCTTGTATTGCTTTTCGATGTCTGCGGCATGTTCTGTCATGATCTTTTCCCTTTTTATATCTAAATCTATGAATTTGCAGCAAATTACACAAATATGAGCATACTTATGCTATAAGCCAGATTTGGAGTTAACAGCTATAGCTTGCGGTTCAAGTTTTGAGAGTTGAATCTAGGCTTGTCCACACTCCACTGCTTTAGGGAGCCGTTACTAGCGTTAAAGCTCTCACAAGCCAATGACTTTGTAGGCTAACCTAAGCAGCTTGCTATGGAGGGCAGTATAATCCATATGGTATACTTTGTACGCTTCGGAAGTCAATAAAAAGCATTAGCTAAGGCTTTTTTTAAACCCAAAGGTTACTGCTCCTATGGCAGGAAACTCTGCATGAGCTATACTTTGACCAAAGGCAATTTAAGCTTAGTTGCTGTAGTCTCTTGCTCCAAAAATGCCGCTGCCCACCCGGATCATGGTGCTGCCCTCTTCCAGCGCCAATTGCCAATCAGAGGTCATACCCATAGATATTTCCTTAAAGTCATCGTTGGCTGCAAAAAAAGTTTCCTTCAGGCGGGTGAAGCAGGCGCGTAAGTTTCGGAACTCGCTGCGCAATTTGTTCTCATTTTCTGTGTTTGTAGCAATGCCCATCACGCCCGTGATGCGGATATACTTCATAGCGCGGTACGCATCCGACTGAAGTATAGCTTCTGCTTCCTGGCAAGTCATTCCATACTTTGTGGCTTCGTCAGCAATGGAGATCTGGAACATGCAATTAATGGGTGTAGTGCGGTTTAGCATTTCGGCCCTTTTATTAATCTCCATTAGTAGTTTCAGGCTGTCCACCGACTGTATGGTATCGATAAACTCAGCGATATACTTTACTTTGTTAGTTTGTAGATGCCCAATAAGGTGCCAGGCAATATCATGGGGCAGCAATGCATACTTCTCAATTAGTTCCTGCACTTTATTCTCCCCAAAGAGTCTGTGCCCCGCGTCATAGGCTTCTTTAATTACCTCTACCGGGTGGGTTTTAGAAACGGCAACCAAGCGGCAGGGTGTAGGCCGCAGCTGCTCATCGAAGTATAAAATATTATTTTTGATGCTCATGTTTTATTCTGTAGAGTGATATATAAGAGTTTATATGCTAACAATTTATCGCGCGTCAGTTAAAGTATAATCTACGCTCGGCTAATCCTCTAGCACATTGCTAATAAACGTGTTCTTAAGCAACATCCAGAGCAGGAGCAGGAGCAGTGCCCACTTCAGGTAGACCTGGTAGTAATCCTGCGTGTCGCGGAAACGCAGTTCTTTTACCTCTGTTTTCTCCAGCTGATTAATATTACGGAACACGAGCTGCAACGCATCACGGGAGTCAGCACGGTAGAACCTACCGGTTCCGATGCTGGCAATCTGCCGCAGACTAGACTCATCCATTTGGGTTTCTATATACATCGTGTTTCCATTCTCATCCAGGTAAGGTACTTGCCCATCTTTACCAATCCCGATGCTATAAAGTTTTATGTCGTAAGCGAAGGCTAATTGAGCGGCAAGTTCGGGGTCGAGGCTGCCGGCAGTGTTTTCGCCGTCACTGATAAGTATAACCACTTTGCTTTTAGCCTCTGATTCGCGCATGCGGTTTATGGCCACGGCCAGGGCGCTTCCAATGGCTGTGCCATCGTTGGGGATCATCTTAAGGGCAATGGAGTTTATGCTTTCGCGCAGCAGGTCATAGTCAGTAGTTAATGGTGCCAGGGAATAGGCGTCTCCGGCAAAAACCACCATCCCGATACGGTCCTGCACGCGCCCATTTATAAAGTCCAGCGCCACTTCCTTGGCTGCCTCCAGGCGATTAGGCGAGATGTCTTGCAGCTCCATAGAGCCAGAAACATCGAGCACCAGCACAATGTCTATTCCTTCGGATGTGAGTTCCAATTGTTCGTTAACGCGCTGCGGCCTAGCCAGAGCCAGCATCACCAGGCACACAAAAAGCATGAAAACAATGCGGGGCACAAAGCGAAGCAGGCTCGTCCATTGCCAGCGGGTAGTGCCTGCAAATAGGGCGACATCCACCTTATTGCGGGTGTTACGGCGAAGTATGGATTTGAGGAGAAAAATAACCGGAATGGCCGGCAGCGCATATAGCACCAAGGGGTATACCCAATCGAACGAATGGAGCGTAGCGTAGCTAAACCAGTCAAAGCTCAGCCAGTCCCAGTGTTCGTTATCTAGTTCTAGCATTGCTGATGAGTTCTCGGTGTGTCTTATAGCGGGCTTTTGCAAAGCGGCGCAGCATACTTAGGGCCAGATTAGTTTCGCCCTCCGACTCAGACTGGAGGTTGCCATAGATTGCTTTGTCGCAGATGCGCAGGGCAGTGTTCACTTCTTCGTCGTTGTCATAAAATTCTACAATCTCTTTAGTGGTGAAGGAGTTAATGGCCTTGCGTTCCATTTTGGTTAAATAGTTTTTCCAGAGGGTAACGGCTTTCTCTATACTTACCGGCGCACCGGATTTCTCGAAGCGGTCTTTGTGCGAGTTAAAGCGCGAAGCATAGTATAAGTGATCCTTACGCAAGCGATAAAGTTTATACTTCCGCCTGATAGATTGACCGAAAATCAGCCATACAAGTGTCAGAAAAGTGATACTGGCGATTACCCAGAGCAATACCACAGGCCAGTTAAAACGTTCTTCCACAAGGGCTAGGTCGGTAATGGCTTTTACCTGTAGCGGCTCTGCCAGGTTGCTGACCAGTTGCTTAACATGTACCTCACGAGTTGCGGCAAAAACATGCACGGTGTCCTGCTCCCTAAGTATAAATACAGGCAAGGATAATTGCTGCGCCGCATTTGTCTCGAATGTGCGCAAGGTATAAATGGCGCTATCGGTGCTAATGCCCCCCATTGTAACTGTCGGGTGAAACGATTTACGGACAAGCTCGAAAGGGGAGAAGTTATACTTTTCGGCGGGTAAAACGACCTCTTCTGCTGCCGGATGGCGATACACCAAGGTATACTCGACCAACTCGCCCAGTTGGATGCTATCCCGGCTAAACTGCCCCAGGGGGAGCCTTTGTTGCTGCCCCAGAACTGAGAAAGGCAGCATCAGGCAAAGTATAAAGAATATAGAATGGTTACGCACTTTTCTTGGTGGACTTATTACGGAGCCTGAACAGGTTTATAAGTTGCGGCACATAATCTTCATTCGTTTCGATGGTAAGGTAATTGGCCTGATACTTTTGGCAGATGCGCATTAGTTCCTGCTTATTCTGGGCATATCTTGCCAGGTAACGCTTCCTGAATTCATCGCCGGAGGTATTCAGCCAATGTGTGCGCCCTGTTTCTTTGTCAAATATAGGTACGATGCCCATGGCGGGCAAGCGCTGCTCGCGCAAGTCTTGGAGGTGCAGCACAATCAGGTCGTGGCGCTTGGCCAGCATTCCAAGCTCTTTCTCGTAGTCGTTATCAATAAAATCAGAGAGAAGCAGGATAATGCTTCGGCGCTTGATAATATCCAGGGTAAGTTTAATGCCGGCAGCAAGGTTGGTTTTCTGCGATACAGGTTCCAGCTCGTTCAGCGCCTTAATAATTGAGTAGGCCTGTTGGATGCCTTTGCCGGGTTTCAAGTATTTTTCTTTTTGATCTGAAAAGCAGATAATGCCGATCTGGCTTTGCTGGCGGGCCGCAGAAAGTGCCAGCACCCCGCATATCTCCTTGCCCACATCCAGCTTTTGCTGCTCACCGGTGCCAATCAGCTGCGAGGCGCTAACATCCAGCATCAGAAAAACCGACTGTTCTTTTTCCTCGCGGTAAGTTTTCACGAAAGTGCCATGGCCCTTGGCGGACACATTCCAGTCAATGGCCCGTACATCATCCCCGTATTGGTAGGCGCGCACATCGTCAAATTCCAAGCCCGTTCCCTTGAATACAGAATGAAAATCACCCTGCATTTGTGTGGTTATAGCTTTTCGTATGCGTATCTCGTATTTTCTTAGCTTCTTTACAAGCTCTTTCATCTGGAGGTGCCCTCAGGTCCGATTTTAAAATTAAAGTATAATCTCGTAATTTTCATCCGTGAAAAAACTTTTCTGCATACTTTTTTGCCTCAGCCTGCTTGGCTGCCAGCGCCAGAACGATAAAAAGCCTGATAATCTGATACCGGAAAGTAAGCTGGTACCTATTTTGGCAGATATCCATATGACCGAGGCCTTGATTGAGTCCAACGTCATCTATCCGGATACTGCCCTGATGGTGTTTAACAAAGAGCAGGAGGAAATATTTGAAAAGTATGGCGTAACCTCTGAGTCTTTCAAGGAAACATACCGCTATTACCTGCAAAACCTAACGGAAATGGATGCGCTCTACGAAACAGTTGTAGACACACTTAGCCTGCGCGAAACTAAAATACAGATCAGAGAAGGCAAGAAACCTGAGCTAGAGGAACTGACAGCTGAGTAAGCCTGCTACATTAATTTGCTGCCGTTGGGTACATAACCAGCAGGGCGCGCCAGTAAAATATCTCCGTTTTCATCAGCAAAGCCTGTCACCAACACTTCAGACATGAAGCTACCAATTTGCTTTTTGCCTAAGTTCACCACGCATATCACCTGCAGCCCAACCAACTCTTGGGGCCTATAGTGTTGTGTTATTTGTGCGCTTGTTTTTTTAATACCCAAGGGGCCTAAGTCCACTTGTAATTTATAGGCAGGCTTTCTAGCCTCCGGAAATTCTTTGGCGGCCACAATTGTGCCCGCGCGTAAATCGGTTTGCTCAAAGTGCTTCCACGAGATATCGTCCATGGCTTCTGCTGGTGCATACATATTTTATCTCTTTTTTGCTTAAGGATTTCAAGTTAGCACAACTTACCTATAAAAGCATACTGATCCTGCAATAACCGTCTTAAACTGCCTTGAATCGCTGTATTGCCATACTTTGGCAACATATGCCCCTATGCTCCGTAATCCTATGCAACTATCTGTTCAAGCTTCTGCAAAGGTAGTTATCAGCCATTCGTACAAAATAAAAAACTATGAAAAGAGAATCCGGATCTACCTTAACTGCATGGATGAACCACGTGAAGCTGCCAAGCACACACCCGCTCGGGGAAAATGTAACGTGCGATGTATGTGTGGTTGGTGCCGGCATTGCCGGGTTAACAACAGCTTACCTGCTGGCGAAAGAGGGCAAACGAGTTGTAGTTCTGGATTCTAAGGAGATAGGAGGGGGAGAAACCAGCCGCACTACGGCCCACCTTTCCAATGCTTTGGATGAACGCTATACAAACCTGATTAAGACGTTTGGGAAAGAATCTGCTAGACTGGCCTGCCAAAGCCATGCGCAGGCTATTGATAAGATAGAGGAGATTGCTAAAGCTGAGAGCATTGACTGCGACTTTGTACGGGTTGATGGTTATCTGTTTGCAAATAACCGGGAAGAAGAAGAAAACCTGCTGCAGGAGCTAGAAGCAGTTCAGCAAATAGGCTGGGCCGACGTGGTACTGCGCAAAAAGTCGCCGGTTGGCACGCTTACCGCACTACCATGCCTGCAGTTCCCGAATCAGGGCCGAATTCATGCCATGAAATACTTGGCAGGGCTCGCGCAAGCATTCTTGAACTTAGGGGGAAAGATTTTTACGGATTCTCATGTCATTGATTTTCAGCCAGGCATGGTTACAACGGCTGTAACCACAACAGGCCATGCCGTCTCGGCTAACCACATGGTTGTTGCAACCAATACGCCGGTTAACCATCGCTTTCAAATTCATACCAAGCAAGCGCCATACCGAACCTATGCCATTGGCGTACAGATACCGGCTAACTCCGTTGAGGATGCTTTGTATTGGGATACACAAGATCCTTACCATTATATCAGGCTGCAGAAGAACACTACTTCCGAAGAGCAGTACGACCTGTTGATAGTTGGTGGGGAAGATCACAAAACAGGCCAGCACAACCACCCCATTGAATGTTTTCAGGAGCTGATCCGCTGGACGAGGTTGAAGTTCCCGATGGCTGAAGATGTGCTTTACCAATGGTCTGGGCAGGTGTTTGAGCCTGTTGATGGATTGGCATACATTGGCCGCGACCCGAGCCATGGCGAAAATACATTTATAGCTACCGGTGACTCAGGCCATGGCATGACCCATGGCACCATTGCAGGGATGCTTATCACTGATCTAATTATGAGCAGGCCTAACGCCTGGGAAAAATTATATGATCCATCGCGGAGCGGCTTAAAGGCAGCTGGCACATTCATCAAGGAAAACATGAATGTAGCAGCCCAAATAAAGGACTACCTAACTTCGGGAGATGTAGGGAACCCTATGCAGGTCATGCCGGGCACAGGTAAAATCATACGCAAAGGCGCATCTAAGGTAGCGGTATATTGTGATCAGGATGGCATCAGGCACCAGTGTTCTGCCATTTGCCCACATTTAGGTTGCGTGGTTAGTTGGAACAGCGTGGAAAGCTCCTGGGATTGCCCTTGCCACGGCTCCAGGTTTGACCCTTTTGGTAAAGTAATTACTGGCCCAACTAAACACGACCTAGGACCAGCAGAATAAAGCTACCGAGCGAAAAAGCATCAACGGCGACTAAATCTTACTTTAGCCGCCGTTGATGCTTTATAAACAATACTCAATTTATCTATACATTTCTAAACTGTGTAGCCGCTGGGTTATGTCTTGTGCCCATAGTAGCTGCTCTTGCTTGTCTAGCCCATGCCGACATGCTTTATCAAAAGCGTCTTGCTCTGCCTTCCAGTTCTTGAAGGCATTGGCTACTGTTGGGTTCAGGCTGGCTTTAAGAGTGCCGCAACTTAATGCTTCCAAATCGCGGCGAAGCTGGCGGGCATGCACTTCCGTCAGGTCAAAGTGCAGCTGCTCATGCGCCAGCAACTTTTCGGAGCTATTGTTTTTGGTCCAAGACTGCTCGGGTAGAAATACGCAGTTTACAATGTATGTAAACTTACCGTCTTTGCATTTGGCGTTTACTGCCAGGTTGGCGGCAGTAAGAGCGTGGTGAGGGTTATCGTTATCAGGGAGTGCTTTGAAGTCTTCCCAAGTTAAACGCCTGCTTTCAGACCATACAACCTGGGCTGCGAAGTCATTGCCGTTACTTGTATCGGCAATAAGCGGCACACCTGGATCAGGCATGGGCGTAAATATCCTTGCCCATAAGGATAGGAAAAGGGTGAAAGTAAACATGTTATACTTTGGCTAAAAGTGTAAATCTGCTTACAAACTGCAACAGCTGTAAAATATAAAAAGTGCCAGTAATTTGTACTTTACCTGATTATCAAGCGATTACTTAATATTCGGAAACGCACAGTCAGTAATACGGCTGCCACCGATAGGCCAACCAATAACCCCAACCAGATGCCGTTCACCCCGAAATCAGATTTAAAGCACAAATAATATCCGACTGGTAGGCCAATAACCCAATAGGCTAATAACGAGATAAGACTCGGAATTCGTACATCCTCCAATCCCCTTAACGCACCCAACCCAACTACCTGTATACCATCAGATATCTGGAACAAGGCAGCTATAATAAGCAGGCTGGAAGCCATTTGGATTACCTCCACATCATCAATATACAGCATTGGGATGAGATTTTTGCAAAGTACCATCAACAAACCACTACCCATCATGAAGGCAACGCCCATTGCCAGGTTGCTGTAGCCAGCCATGCGCATAGCAATATAATTGCCCAGCCCTTTTTGGTTGCCTACCCGAATGGTAGCAGCGGCAGCTATCCCGCTGGCCATCATGTAGGTTACGGAGGCCACGTTTATGGCAATCTGGTGTGCAGCCAGCTCTTTGGCTCCCAACCAACCTATCATTACCGCTGAGAAACTGAAGGCCCCCATTTCAAAGATCATCTGCCCTGAAATTGGTAAGCCCAATTTGAAAATGCGGTACATATGGATGAAAGATAAATGCCTCAGGCGCAGAAAGTGCCAGTAAACCTCAAACCTTTTGGCATATAGAACCCAGACAGCCATTACAATAGCCATCAGTATTCTGGAGATAAGGGTTGCCCACCCAGCGCCAACCAGACCCATGGGCTCCACCCCAAATTTTCCGAATATCAGGATATAGTTAAGGATGATATTGATGCCGTTGGCAATGATGGATATATACATGGCCTGCCTAGTGAGCGAAAGCCCCTCAGCAAACTGCCTGAAAGCCTGAAACACCATCAGCGGCACCATGGATAGAAAGAGAATGTTGATATACGGCACCGCAAGCGTTACTACGTCTTCGGGCTGGTCAAGCAACGTAATGTACGGGGATAAAAAATACCCAGCAATGAAGAGAAGCACGCCAAGCATAACATTGGAGATCAGGCCATTTAACAGCAAAAGCGAAATACGGGTATAGTTGTTACGGCCATCGGCTGCCGCGATCAACGGCGTTATACTATAGGATACGCCCAGCCCAAACACCAGCGTGATGGTGAAAATGCTGTTGCCCAACGAGGCGGCAGCCAGCGGAAGTGTTCCTATTCGCCCCACCATCAGGCTATCGAACACGCTCACCAAAATATGACCCAGTTGGCTAAGTACCACCGGAAAGGCAAGTGTGAAGTTTTTGGCGAAATGATCTTTATAACTGAGGCTGTCCATGCGGCAAAAGTATGGGGTAAACGGCCGCAAAATTAGAGGAAATAACCGACAACCACAGCTTTTAATCCATTATGGTTGTAGGCTTGGCACTACATGCATGTAAAGCCCTGGCAGAAAGTATACTTTACGCCGTTAACAGGAGCAACCCCTGGCGCAAACGCTGCATTGCATCCTGTAACCGATGGGGCTCTACAGCAAACGACATCCGGACGTGCCCGGGCGCGCCAAACAAGTCACCTGAGGCGAGCTCAAGGTTATAACAGCTCCGAAAATAGCGGCAAAGGTCATCAGTCGTTCTGATTTGCTCGCCGGATATACTGGTGTGGCCGAGATAGTCACTCAAATCCGGAAAAAAATAATACGCGCCATCCGGAAGGTAAAACCTCACATTAGGGATGGCTTCTAGGCCTTGTCGCATAATCTCACGGTTTCGCGTCAGCACATCTTTTTGCAAGGCTAAATGCGCACTTCCTAACTCAATAGCAGCTTTAGCCGCCTCCTGTAAAAAAACACTCACCCCCGAAAAGGTAGCACCCTGAAAATCGATGCTCTTTTTAACGAGGTCATTTGGCCCAATTATAAACCCCAGGCGCCAACCAGACATAGCAAACGTCTTCGAAAAACCATTTACAATGATTGTTCTTGACGCTTTCGCCCCTTCGCAGGAAAGGATAGTAGTAAAAGCCCGGCTGTAAGTAATAAGGTCATATATTTCATCGGAGATAATGTAAAGGTTAGGATATTTATTAGTAACTGCTAGCAGAGCTTCTAACTCTGTTTTACTGTAAAGTCTGCCGCTGGGGTTGCCAGGGTTTGTTAGCAACAGGATGCGTGTGCGTTCAGTGAGGGTTGCTTCCAGCATTTCCGGGCTAAGCTTGTACCCATCCTGTAGGTGTGTTGGTAATGGCACCAGCTTACCCGGGCTGTAGCGCATCAACTCATGGAAGCCGAACCATGCAGGGGTCGGCACAACTACCTCATCATTCGGCTGGATGAGTACGGTTAATAAATTAAATAGCGCCTGCTTTGTACCCGGCGTTACAACTACCTGAGAAGCACTTAAATCTATTCCATCTAAATTATACTTTCTGCAAATAGTCTCCCTCAATGCCAAAGTCCCTTCTGTGGGGCCATATAAGGTATGGCCCGCCTCCAAGGCTTGTACTGCCGCATCTATGGCAGTCTCAGGGCTTTTAAAATAAGAGGTGCCGGCGGCAAGGGAGATTACTTCCATGGTTGCTGTTTACTTATCTTAAATTATTTCGGGTAAAGCTTAAATGCGAAGGCCCCTGCAAGTATAAAACATAAATTCCATACTTGCAGGGGCCTTCGCTGGCGATCATACTTTAGCTTACTGTAAAAAGTACATCCGCAAACCCACGCTGGCTATCGTAAAATACTTTTTCGATGGCAAAACCGCATTCCTTACCCAAATCCTCAATCTGATTAAGCGTATATTTATGAGAGTTTTCTGTATGGATAGATTCCCAGGCATCAAACGAGAAAGACTGGCCTGTTGCCTTTATAGTAACTTGTTGTTCTAGCTTGCTCACCAGAAAACTGCGCATAACGCCCTCCTGGGGGTTGTACAAGGCATAGTGATTAAACTGGTTTACATCAAAATCCGCCCCTAATTCCCTGTTTATGCGGTGCAACAGGTTCAGGTTAAACTCAGCGGTTATGCCCGCTGCATCGTTATAGGCATCTAAAATAACCTGTGGGTCTTTGCGTAAATCCACACCCATAAGCAGGCGGTCACCCGATTTCAGATAACTTCTGACAGATTTCAGGAAAGCTTTACTGTCAGTAAGCTCGAAGTTGCCAATGTTTGATCCTAGAAACAGGACCACCTTACGCTCCGATTTATTATCTTGCAACCACTCTAAGGCTTGAAAGTACTCACCAACCACAGCTTCCACCTTCAACTCAGGCAGTTCGTCATGCAAGCTCTCACTGAGTTGTTGCATGGCATCACCCGATATATCAACCGGCACATAATCAAACATGCTCTGTTGCTTTTCCAGCTCGCGGAGGAGAATCTTGGTTTTAAGTGCATCTCCGGCGCCAAGGTCAATCATATGGAAAAAACCTTCCCCCGAGAAATATGCGGCCATATCCTGCCTGTTATCCGTCAGGACTTCGAATTCGGCGCGAGTAAGGTAATACTCCGGCAGATCCATAATCTGCTGAAAAAGCTTGCTGCCGCGGCCATCGTAGAAGTAGCGGGAGGGAAGCGTTTTTTGTTCTTGGCTCAGGCCCTCGGCCACATCGTTGGCAAAGGCTGCTGTGTCGTTAGAGCCGTCCTGTTTGCGGCTTAAGTTAACCATGGATGCTATCGTTGCGGTTGAAATCATATGTTATCGTTTATTGGCTAGCCGTATGCCTGTGTACTGCCAGCGCTTGTCTGGGTGAAAAAAGTTACGGTACGTAGTACGGATATGGTTTTCGGGGGTAGCGCAGGAGCCTCCGCGGAGCACCATCTGGTTGATCATGAATTTGCCGTTGTACTCGCCGATTGCTCCGGGGGCTTTGGTGAACCCAGGGTATGGGTGGTAAGCGCTGTAAGTCCATTCCCAAAGGTTACCGTACATCTGTTGCAAGCTATCTTTAGCCGGATCAGCGGCGATTGGTTCTAGGTGCTCACTTTCAACAAAATTGCCTGATTGCGGCGGGTATACTTGCGAGGCGGCTTCCCATTCAAACTCAGTAAGAAGGTGCTTGCCGGCCCAGGTGGCATAAGCATTAGCTTCGTAAAAGCTAATATGCGTTACAGGCTCATTTAGGTTTACCTTCTGCAAGCCATGCATGGTAAAACGGTGCCACTCGTCATCCTGTTTTACCCAATATAACGGTGCCTCCAGCTTGTCACAGTTTACCATGGCAAATCCTTCGTCTAACCAATGCCTGAAGTCATGGTAACCGCCGTCCTCCATAAATGCCAGGTACTCGCCGTTTGTCACCAGCCTGTTCATAATTTCGAAATCATTGACCAGCACCTCGTGCACGCCTAACTCATTATCGAAACAAAAATCGTTTCCGGTGTAGCCAATCTTGTAAACTCCTCCGGGTATTTCCAGAAAACGTGCCTCTGTTGCCTTTTCAATAACCTTACCATTGGACTGGGGTTTATAGGCAGGCAGCAAAGGGTTGGTGCTAAGAATATACTTAATGTCTGTAACCAGTAGCTCCTGGTGCTGCTGCTCATGTTGTAAACCCAGCTCTAATACAGGCAAAATGTTAAGCAAGTCCTCATCGGATATATGCTCGAGCAGCTGAGTGATATGCGTGTCCACATGGTTTCGGTAGGAATAGATATCACGGAGCGGCGGGCGGGTAAGTGTGCTGCGTTGGTCGCGCTGCACACGGCTGCCTACGCTGTTGTAGTAAGAGTTAAACAGATAGCTGTAACTTTCATGAAAGAGTTTATAGTTCGGCAGGTGCGGCACAAGTATAAACGTCTCGAAAAACCAACTAGTATGGGCCATATGCCATTTAGGCGGACTTACATCAATAATGGGCTGCACCACTGTGTCTTCCGGCTCTAAAGGTTCGCAGAGTTTTACAGTCTGTTTGCGGGTAGTGTGGTAGCGCTGCAACAAGGCGTATGTGGCTGACGTGGTTAGTGTGCTCATATATTGAATGATTTATCTGGCCAGATAGGAGGATTTTATATATGCTTGGGGTAAGGCCTAAATTCTATTTTTATGTAAGTCTGGTTGCCACCTGTAGGTGACTGGCCGTAGATAGCAGACGAACTATGTACTTGCTTTGCCACGGATTGGTTATACATTGTATTTCATTTACGACAGATTTGCCACGAATGGTTTATCTTGCCACCTGAATAACGTTTATACTTATGAGCCTCTGCCTAAGCTATACCCGCCATACCTTACAATTTAAGTTTGATGCCCGAACATCTAGGGGAGCTATTTCTGAGCACATTGTGTACTATTTAAAAGTATGGGATAAGGAGCAACCAGAAGTGTATGGCACGGGTGAATGCGCGCCTTTGGCAGGTTTAAGTATAGACTACCGGCCTGATTTAGAGCAAAAGCTGGAGCAATTGGTTCAGCAGGTTAACAGCAGAGAATTGGAACTGCTGCAGGTCAACCGTTTGGCAGAAGAGCTTGATTTATGTGATTGGCCTGCCATTGCATTTGCCCTGGAAACCGCGCTGCTAAACTTACAACATGGCGGTGGCTGGAAAATATTTGATAATGCCTTTAGCCAAGGAGAAACTGGCATACCCATCAACGGGCTGATTTGGATGGGCGACAAAGCATTTATGCAGCAGCAGATCGAGAAGAAGCTGGCTGAGGGTTATACCTGCCTGAAATTGAAAATCGGGAGCCTGGATTTTACGGCTGAGCTTGACCTATTGCAGAGTATCCGCGAAGTGGCCCCAGCCGATTGCCTAACGGTGCGGGTAGACGCAAACGGAGCTTTCTCGCCGCAGGAAGCCTTTAAGAAACTGGAAAGGCTGGCAAAGTATGAACTTCACTCGATTGAGCAACCCATTAAAGCAGGCCAACTGCATGAAATGGCTAAATTGTGTGCCTATACCCCTGTACCCATCGCCTTAGATGAGGAACTGATCGCAATACGCTCGTCCGAAGAAAAAAAGCATTTACTAGAAACCGTAAACCCGCAGTACATCATCCTGAAACCCACGTTAGTGGGTGGCTTGGCTTCCAGTGCTGCATGGATAAAACTTGCAGAAGCCAAGGGGGCAGGCTGGTGGATTACATCAGCTTTGGAGTCAAACATTGGGCTTAATGCCATCAGCCAGTTTACTGCGCAGTACGACATAACCACGCCACAAGGACTTGGGACCGGACAATTATACCACAACAACATTCCCTCGCCGCTGCAGATTGAGCAGGGTGCACTTTGGTTCAGAGCGTCGCAGGAAGCTTGATTATAATTTTGCTTAGGCTACGTTGGTGGTCTTGATTAGCAGTTTGCGGTATTTAGTGAAGATACTTGATTTTGAAACGAAGCCAAGATAGCATTCCTCGCGCAGCACAGGCAGGTTCCACGCACCAGACTCATCAAATTTCTTCATTACATCGGCCATGCTATCGTCATACTGCACAATGGCTGGCGGCTTTATCATTAGCTCCTTAACCTTCACCAAGTCATACTTCTCGGTTTTAAACATGATCTCGCGCACGTTTTCGAGCAGAATAACGCCGACAAGCTTGCGGTCTTGGGTAACCACCGGGAACAGGTTGCGGCGGGAGTGCGCAATTACCTCGACGAGCTCACCAAGCGTTGCGTCCGGAGAAACCGGTTGAAATTCCGTCTCTATCAGGTGTCGGATTTTCATGATGCGCAGAATGGTGCGGTCCTTATTATGCGTGAGCAATTGCCCTTTCTGCGCCAGCTTTTTAGTATCCAGCGAGTATGGCTCGAAATATTTTACCATGGCGTAAGAGGTGGCTGCCACAATCATCAACGGGATCATTAATGTATAGCCTCCCGTTATCTCTGCAATAAGGAATACTGCCGTGAGCGGCGCATGCATTACTCCACTCAAAATGCCAGCCATACCTACCATCGAAAAACTGCTTGTCGGCAGGTTGTTCAGGCTGAGCAGGTTTACCAGCCGCGAGAAGAAAAAGCCGGTACTTGCCCCCACAAACATTGACGGAGCGAAATTTCCCCCGTTGCCGCCAGAAGCAATGGTAATGGTAGCGGCAAACACCTTAACCAGCGCCAGCGCCCCGACAAAGCAAAGTATAAACCACTCGTTGGTGCCGAAAAATGCGAGCCAGCTGTTTTGGAGCATTTCCTGCGCATTGTTGCCCTCCAGTAATCGGATGCTGTCGTAGCCTTCTCCAAAGAGAGGAGGGAATAGCATAATAAGCAAACCCAGTAGAATACCGCCCACCATAGCGCGGCTATAGCTCTTGTTCTGGTACGCTTCAAACATTTCCTCCACACGTAAGGCCATGCGGGTATAATACACCGAAATCATCCCGCAAAGTATGCCGAGCATCACATAAAAGGGCAGGTGCGAAGCCTCGAAAAACTCACGCTGTCCAATATTGAAGAGTATCTCCTCCTGCAGGATCATTTTGGAGCACAATGCCCCGACAACCGCAGAGATGATGAGCGGGATAAATGCAGAGATGCTTATATCCGTCAACAGCACCTCAATGGCGAACAACACCCCGGCAATTGGGGCATTAAACACAGCAGCGATACCGGCAGCGGCACCGGAAGCTAACAATAGGGTGCGGTCTCGGTAATTCAGGTGATACTCCCGTCCATAATTTGAGCCTATGGCTGAGCCTGTTACCACAATAGGAGACTCCAGACCGGCAGAACCACCAAAGCCAGCCGTAAGCGCACTCGTAATTATGTGGGAGTACATCTTATGCCGCTCTACCATACTGGATTTCTGGGAAATATTAAACAGCACCCCCGCCGTGCCACGGCCTATGCTTCCTTTAAAGATATACTTCACCACGATTACGGTCAGCAATATGCCTATGATCGGAAAAACCACTAGCCAATAGGGCTGGTCCAGTAATCGGTTTCCGTAAGCAAGCAGCACATGTATGTAGTGTACCAGCGTCTTTAGAACAACAGCGGCTAAACCTGCCGTAAGGCCAACCAACACACTGGAAATGAGCATAAACTCACGGTCAGAGGTATGGCGGCGCAACCACAGCAGAGGGATTTTTGTTTTTTTATAATAAGGCATTTCAGATGTAAGCCTGAAAAATTTGGACTTTGATTCTACAAAATTAGGAAGAAGCAGCACCAACCCCAACTTAAATTTCATCTGTTTTACAGCTTGTTAAGTAAAAATAATGTAGCTTTCCTTAACCTCTGCGTGGTTTTTACTGTTATTAAAAGAAGGTAGTGCCTATTGGGCAGAGATAGATTACATTTTCACAAGAATTCCGCTAAAATGAGTAATAATAACGGCGATCATATATTCAACCTGGAACTCCTGCATGAGCACGGGCCCTTTCATGTGATCGGGGACGTGCACGGCTGTTTCGATGAATTGATGTTGCTGCTGCAGCGCCTGGGTTATACTATACGCTTTTCTGATACAGAGCAGAGCTATAAAGTTGATGCCCCCCAAGGTTGTAAGGCCGTTTTTGTTGGCGATCTGGTTGACCGCGGACCCAATTCCCCGGAAGTGCTTCGACTGGTTATGGATATGGTGGATCAGGGTGTGGCTTATTGTGTGAGCGGCAATCACGACGACAAGCTTTACCGCATGCTTATCGGGCGAAACGTAAAAATCAGGCATGGCCTGGAGCTTACCAAAGAGCAGCTGGAGCCCTATGACAAAACCTTTCTAAACCGCGTGAAAAATTTTCTTAAAAGCCTGCCACACCATGTCATATTAGATGAAGGACGGCTAGTTGTTGCCCATGCCGGTTTAGAGGAGCGGCTGCATGGCCGTAATACAAAAGTAGTAAGAGAACTATGTCTATATGGCCCAACAACGGGTGGCACCGATGAAAAAGGCTTACCCATTCGCCTGGACTGGGCTGCCGATTACTGCGGCAAAGCCATTGTAATCTACGGGCATACTCCGGTTCATGAGCCGCGTTGGCGCAACAACACCATTAACATTGATACAGGCTGCGTGTTTGGCGGAAGGCTGACTGCGCTTATGTATCCTGACCATATCCTAACCTCAGTTGAAGCTCATCAAGTCTATGCTGAGTCTGTAAGGCCTTTTATTCACTACCATCCACAGCATCACCACTCTCCGCAGCCTTAACATTTTTATACCTGTCGTGATTGATATACTGGTTCAGATGCTCTTGTGTAAGATACTTGTCAAACTCTGTCATGTTGGTACGGTGCCAGAAAGGAATGTTGTTCTGTACCGCCGTACGCCCAATTACGTGTGCTGCCACCGGAGCTGTTAAGAACGTAAATGCAATGATAGCTAACACCTTCAACAAGGTTCCCGGCTCGTCAAAATAAATTCCCATCCCCAGCAATATCAAGCCTAACCCCAAGGTGGCTCCCTTTGTGATGGCAGACATCCTTATATAAAAATCAGGGAACTTTAGCAGCCCAATGGTAGAGGTAAGCATAAAACCAACCCCTATTAGAATGAGCACGCAACTTATAATCTCCCGAACTTGTAGCCAATCAATATTTGATTCCATGGTTTGTTATTTGTTAATGCGCATCAGGTAATAAGAAAATGTTATTGAGCCCAAAAAACCAAACAGCGACAAAATTATCGCGACGTCTATAAAATTCTGATTATTTGTAAACTCCGTGTATATGGCAATAATGCCAATCACATTTGCTACAATTAAATCGAACGCGATAATGCGGTCCGGCAGGCTTGGGCCAATTGCAAATCGAATAGCCGTAAGCACCAGGCACAGACTTAACACAACCATCGCTATAGTTAGCGTTACCTCAAATGCACTCATGCGGTTAGTTCTAGAATCCTGCGTTCAATGTTATTTTGAATACTTCTCTTAATACGGTCAACATCATTGTTCTTGACATATAAGGCATGCACATACAATACTTTGCGGTCTTTGCTTACATCGATACTTAAAGTTCCGGGCGTTAGCGTAATAATGTTTGCCAGCAAGGTTATCTCCAGATCAGTTTTTGCTTTTAGCGGGATGGCAAGTATGGTGGGGCGCATGTAATAATGCGGTGTAACGATGTCGTAAGCCACTTTGATATTCGCTACCAAGAGGTATCTTATAAATACGAAAACGAACACAAAAAATTTGGGGAGCTTGGCAAAGTATGTTTTCCTGTAAAAGTACGTACTTAGCCAAAGACAAAAGAACAACATGCCATAAAGCCAGATCGCATTGGTTGCGGTATAAGGCATAGGCACGTAGCCTTGCTTAAAGAGTAAGTAAATCACCACGAAGGCAATAGCGCTATGAAGTGCAAATAGTCTCATGGCATATCGTTCATCTGGCTTTCCCTAATACTGTATCTGTATACGTTTCGATATGAAGCAAGTCCTGAGAAGCGCGCATAGCCAACTCAATCAGCGGCCCGGCATACACTCCAATGGCGAGAATACAACAAAGCAGGAAAACCACCGGCACGTAAAGCAACGCTATGCGCAAACGATCCGACTGGGTTAATAGGATAGAAGTGGAAGGCTTGCGGGGCTTCGATTTCCAGAATACTTCGTTCCAAATCTTCGTCATTGAGAAAAGCGTAACCAGGCTCACACCGAGCGATGTCGTAACAAGAAGGTAGTTACCTGCCTCAAAGCCAGCCTTTGCCAGCATAAACTTTCCCCAAAAGCCTGAAAGCGGGGGCGTGCCTGCCAGGCTTAGCGCCGATACAAAGAAAAGCAAAGCAATAAATGGCTGCTGCAAGTATACGCCTCCAAGCCTCGGCAACTGAAACGTACGATGATACTGCGCCACCACACCACTAACCAAAAATAGGTTGGTTTTAACAAGTATGTTGTGAATGATGAAGAAAATACTGCCAGCTATAGCAAGCGGTGTATAGATAGCAAGGCCCATGAGCATGTAGCCAATTTGGCTGATGATATGGAATGAAAGGATACGGCGGAAATCGTTCTGTGCGGCTGCTCCTATTACACCCACCACCATGGTGGCCCCGGAAAGTATAGCCATTAGTGGCATCATAAAAGTCTGGTCTGTAATAAATACCAGCGTGAAGAGACGTATTAGAGTATATATGCCAACTTTTGTGATAAGGCCAGCTATGAATGCAGAAATGGCTATGGGCGAGGTGTGATATGAGGCTGGCAACCAGAAGAACATCGGGAAAATGGCCGCTTTGATTCCAAACCCTGTCAGGAAAAATACGCTAGCCATACTCAATAGCGGCAAATTAAGGTGAGTGCCTTCACGAACAATAAGTGCTAGCTCAGCCAGGTTTAAGGCCCCAAACAAGCTATAAACCACACCTATCCCGGTAAGCAGCAAACCAGAGGCAATAAAGTTTATAGTGACATACTTTAAGGCCCCCTCCAGTTGCGGCTTTGTTCCGCCAAGGCTCAAAAGCGCAAAGCAGCAAATTAGTATAACCTCAAACCACACGTACAAATTAAACAGGTCTCCTGTTAGGCATACGCCGCCCACGCCCACTTGCAGAAAGAGCATCAGCGGGAAGTATCCGTAACGCTGGCGAGATTTATCCAGGCCATACACAGAAAATAGAAAGACGGCCAAACCAACTAACGCAGCAGCCAGAAGTACAAGCGCGCTAAATGTATCAGCAACCAAAGTTATACCGAAAGGTGCCGACCAACTGCCGATCTGCGTGCTTATAGCTTTATCAGTAATTATTCTCTTTAATAAAAAAATGGTTGATCCTAACCAGGTAATCTGTGTAAACCCCGACACAAGCGCCTGCCATCGCTCTAGGCGCCAGAATAAAAGGCACACTATCGCACCGCACAAAGGCACAAGAAGCGGTAAAACAAGGAGTAGGTGCGCCGACATAGGGTGTTTTTGGGTTATGACATGCTAATGTTTCTTTTTTTCGGGGCCTCTGTCTCCCCGAAGATCGTTCAGATTATTGGATTTAAAGGTTTGATACACGCGACGAATCAAGACTATGGCAAAAGCTTGAATGCCAAAACCTATGACGATGGCTGTTAGCAGCAGCGCTTGCGGCACCGGGTCGGCATAAGGCTCCTTTGGTATAGTTTCCTGTTCCCGAATTATAGCTGTACTCCCTCTTGTTAGCCCGCCCACTATAAAAAGAAACAGGTTAGTTGCGAGTCCGAAAAGTATGAGCCCAAGTATGAGTTTAAACAAGTGCCGATGAAGGATCAAGTATAAACTCACCGAAAACAGAGTTCCAATCATGAATGGCATGAGTAAATCCATGGTTTCCTATTCTTTTTTCATCGTGAAAACCATTTTTAGCACCATCCCAAGTACCAACATAAACACGCCAGTGTCGAATAAGAGAGGCGTGCCCAAAGAACCTAATACCGGTAACTCCAGGGGTAGCCACCACGCCGTCATAAAGGGCTTTCCAAGAATCAACCCAACCATGCCGCTTCCTGCAGCCAGTAACAGGCCAAATGCCATCAGATAAATTGGCCGCAAACGAATAACGTGAAAACGTTTATGGTTGCCGTTGCGGTGATTTTTGCGGATAGCTAACTGCATCCAACTCCACACATAGTATAGTTGGCTGGGCTTGCCATTTGCTTTATATTGGCAAACGGATAACCGGAAATACGTACTTTCAGTGTGCTCGGAGCCGTGAGCAAGCGCATGAAACACAAAGGCAAGCGAGCAGATCAAACCACCTATAAACCCACCACCTGGATGGTGATGCCCTCTAAAAAGAATATAAACAGAAAACAGCAGAAACAAGGGGGTTAGTAAGCGGATAGCAGTCGCGAAAATTAACGTTCTCATGGTTTACCTCCTTTTTCAGAATTTAAGCGAAGCAGTGCATAAATACCGATGGCCGCCACTGCCAGGACACTAATTTCGCCCAGGGTATCAAGCCCCCTGAAATCAACCAGAATTACGTTCACGATATTCCGGCCATGCGCCTGCTCGTAACTGGCGGCACCATAAAATTTCTTTAAGTCAGAATCCACGGCCCGTGCCTGAACCAGGAGCATCACGTAAGTCATAACGGCCCCAAAAAATATGGCTATGGCAATAAACTTATACTTCTGAAACTGATGTGAGAGGTAAGTAAAGGCGGGCAACTTGTGCAATAGCAATACAAAAATCACAACCGTAAGTGTCTCTATCAGCAACTGGGTGGCCGCCACATCCGGCGCACCGAAAAGCACGTAAAGCAACGCTGCAGAATACCCAACCAAACCCATTACTACAATGGACGTTAGGCGCGAGCGCGTGCCCAGCAAATAAATAAGCGCAGCAATCACTAATGCTACAAGCACGAACTCGTATAGCTGGGTCTCATTCAGCGAGGCGGCCGGTTGGCTAAAGCTTATATCAGAAGGGTCGCGCCACATTACAATTAAAAGAAGTCCGCAAAAAAACAGGATTATATATATGATGTAACTTCTTAGGTATCCATTCTGCAGCTTGGCGATAAATGTTTTTGCACCATGCAGAAGCCGCTCAAATGCACGATGGTATAAGGCATCAGGCCCATACTTGTACATGTGCTGCATCCCAACTGAGCGTATTCGAATAAAAGGCAGAAAGCGGTAAAGCGATACCCCAAGTATAACTGTACCTATGCTTAGCCAGAATACCGGGGTAAATCCATGCCACAGGGCCAACTTATAGGTATTGCTATGGCTAGCTACAATCTGTTGCATGGCGCCATTAATCAATTTTGACGGTACAGAGCTAACCATTAAGCCAGCAGTAAGCCCAGCAATCCCCAAAACCAGTGGAGGCAAGTATAAGCCTATACTAAGCGCATGGCGCGGAGGGGTGGGCTTTGAGGACTTCTTCCAGAAAAGCCTATAGCTAAGCAACAGGGCGATGGCCACGAAAACGAGCCCGCTCAATGTGGCTATGCCTAAGAGCCAAGGTGTAGTGAAGGTTGCTTCGTAGAGCATCTCCTTTGCTATAAACCCTAGAAAAGGTAAAATCCCAGCCATGGAAAGCGCTGCAAGCGTAGCGGCTATGCCCAATGGTATCATATGCTCTCCTAGGCATCTCAGCTGACTTATGTTTCGTGTGCCCATGCAATGGTCTATTGCACCGGCAACCAAAAAAAGTGTGCCCTTGTAAAGCGCGTGCGCCACCAAGAAAACCAACATTCCCTTTATGGCAAGCGTTGAGTTAATGCCAAGCATCATTACCAAGAGCCCGAGCGCGCCAATAGTAGTGTAGGCAAGTATGGCTTTTATATCGGTGTGCTGCACCGCTACCACTGCGCCAAGTATGGCTGTAATACTTCCTACCCCCGCTAGGGTATAAAACCATACATCCGGGCCGGAAAGTATAGGGGCCAAGCGGGCTAATAAATATATGCCGGCTTTGACCATGGTTGCAGAATGCAAATAGGCACTCACCGGAGTCGGGGCGGCCATAGCGTTTGGTAACCAAAAATGAAATGGAAACTGTGCGGACTTCGTAAAGCAGCCGACCATTATCAACACAAAGGCCGGCAAGAACGATGCATGATCAGCAAGTATGTTTTTTTGAGCCAATAAGCCTGTGAAAGTATGAGCTCCGCTAGCTATACTCAGAAGGATAAGGCCGGCAAACAAGGCGAGCCCGCCGCCACCGGTTACCAACAACGCCTGCCATGCCGACACCCGTGCTTGTTTGTTGGTATTATTGAAGCCTATCAGTAAATAAGAACTGACACTGGTTAACTCCCAGAAGAGAAACAGGCAAAAGATGTTATCCGCCGTAACAATACCTAACATGGCTGTCATAAACAACGTCAGGTAAAGGTAAAACCGCCCCAGCAAGGGGTCTCCCTGCAGGTAGGCACTGGCGTAAATCATAATTAGAAAGCCAAAGAGCGTGATAAGCAGCACAAAGATTAAGCTCAAGCCATCCAGCCTGAACTGTAAGTTAATAGCAAGCGCCTCCACCCAAGTATAATTTGCAATAATTACTTCTCCCTGAACAACACGAGGGTATAAACTGATGAAATATGAAAATAGCGCTAGCGGAAGCAACGCCATAAGTATAGCAACATACCTGCCTAGCAACCGATATACTAGCGGGGCTATAAAGGCAAACAATACACCTATTAGAATTGCGAAGAGCATGAATGTTTAGCTAAACGTATATTTTTTTGCACAATACCGTATGCATAAATACACTTACCTGACTCCCTGCATTTGGTTGCGCTGTAGCCGCTAATGGCTCCATAACAGGAGGTGTCTTCGGAATCTTCAACGCTAAACGCATTGCCATGAACACGTTAAACCGACTAATGGTAGCCCTGGACCTAACGCCAATGGATGCTACCCTGATCCCATATGCGGCTTTTTTGTGTGCTGAGCTCCAGGTGGAGAAAGTATACTTTATACACGTAGAGAAGAGCCTTGACCTACCTAGTGAGTTTTTGCAAGGCATGGAGCGGGGTAACCTGCCTACCGATGAGGGAATCCGGGAGGACATAATGACAAAAGTAGGGCCAGCGTTTCAGGGTCTGCCCCAAACGCAGGTTGAGGTTCTGATAGAGGAGGGCACTCCGCTAAAGGAACTGCTGCACTGGGCAAAAGTGAAACAGATCGACCTTATGCTGGTAGGGCGTAAGCTGAGGTTGCGGGGAAGTGGCGTGCTAGCTGAGAAAATATTGCGCACCGGAAGGGTAGGGGTGCTGTTCGTACCGGAAACTTTCGAGCCGAAATTACAACGCGTGGTAGTAAGCCTGGACTTCTCGAAGTATAGTGAGATGGCTTTGGATCGGGTACTGCATTCTGCCTTAGCGAAGCCGGATATCCATGTTATCTGCCTGCATATTTACCAGGTGCCAACAGGCTACCGCACGCTCGGCATGACGTATGAGTCATTTGATCAACGCATGCAGGGGTTTGCACGGGAAAAGTATGAAAACCTGCTAAGCAAGTTTCCGGAACTGACCGAACGGGCCGAACTTGTACTGGTACGGCAGGACGATAATACAGATATTGGGCAACTAGTGGTGCTGGAGTCAAAGCGCAACCGTGCTGATATGCTGGTCATTGGGGCAAAAGGGCTTTCTGCCGCAGCCCTCTTCGTTATTGGAAGCGTAACCGAGAAAGTCCTGAAGTATGATATGGACATTCCGCTACTGGTGTTCAAAAACAAGGAAGAGGATATGGGCTTTTTGGATGCGCTTCTGTCTCCATAACCTCCTGATGTTAGCAGCGCAATGATTTCGGTTGACTCAATTTAAATTACTTACACCCATCAATAAAAAAGCCATAGCTTTACACTTAGCTATGGCTTTTTAAATTAATTGCACTAGTAATTACTTTACTACTTCCTTAGTGATATAGCGTGAGTTTAAAATGCTGAGTGCACCCATGTAGCGCAGGTTAAACCGCAGCACATCTCCAACTTTAAAGTTTTGCTCATTGTCGCCAAGCTCCACGATCAGCATATCCGAGCTGGCACCTATGACGCTTATACCTGCATCTTTCGGAATCAGGAACTTTGGGTTAATATCTAGCAGGCCCACATCAAGTATAGCCCGGTGCGATGTTTTGCCATATAGACTTTCATCTATCTCAAAGCTCTCGCCACTCGGGTTATCGGCCAGTATGCCGCTTGGTATCATCGGCTTTTCAGTCAGCTCGATGATCTCGGTAAAAAGTTCGAAAACATCGTCGTGCATGCCTTCAAACGTTTCGTTGGTGAAGAGGTTCAAGCCAAAAAACAATGCTTCGCCAATTCTGAAGTGGTTGATGCCGGCTGGCAGCTGATGGTTAAACAATAGCGGAATAGTAACCGAGGTGCCTCCAGAAACCCAAGGGATGTTGCGGTTAAACTTGGTCTCGATGATCTGCTTGTATAAACTGAGCTGGATAAGCTTATCCTGAGTAGGCATTACGCCGTGCAGGCAATTAAAATTAGCCCCTAAGCCAATTACGGATATGCTGGGCAGTTTGAACACTTTCTCGTAGAAATCTACTAGCTCCTCGCCCATCACGCCTTCGCGTAGATCGCCCATTTCAATCATGATAATGATCTTATGGAGCCTGCCTTGGTTAACGGCTTCTTCAGAAAGCAGGCGTATGATCTCCAATTCCGTTTGGAAGCTAACATCGGCATACTTTATAATGTCAGGAATACTTTGCTTCGGGGCAGGCTTTATATACACGGTCTGTACCTCAGGGGCCATTTTCTTAATGGTTTTAAGGTTTGAAACCCTGGAGTCGTGGATTTCCTTTACGCCTAAGGCCAGCACCTCCTTCAGAAATAGCTCGTGGCCGCAGAGTAACTTAGTTACAATGCCCCAATCAATGCCGTGTTCCTGAAACACCTGATCCAGGTGTTTGTAATTATGGAGTAATTTGTTGTGGTACAGCTTTAAAACTGCCATGTTATCTTGTTAGTCTGTACTCTAAATATTTGTTCGTGAATCCTAGTTTTTCGTAAAGTTTGCGGGCCGGGTTATGCGGCTCCACGTGCAGGGCTATACTGCCTTGGGTCAAATCGATGGCCATTTGCACAAGTTGTTTACCAACGCCTTTGCCACGCGTGCTCCCATGCACAGCAACATACACCAGGATATTCTCTGGTATATACCCTTTCATGCCGGTATTGTTCAGAATAAGGGCTCCCACCACTTTATCGTTTTCGCGGGCAACTAATACCGAGCCACCTTTACCCTCTGCATCAGAGAGAGCATAATCCATGCACTTGGCAATGTCCTGCCGCTGATCGCCATACTCATCCAGGTGCTCAAAAAGGAAGTCTAACACCTCGTCACGGTTTAGCGAGGCGTGGTCGGTTGGGGTATAGGTATGGTAACTGATGCTGTTGTTGTCTGCCATGTTTTTTTCTTTGTTATATCAGGGTACAGTATTGTTAACGAAATATAAAGGATAAGAGAAGCCGTTAGCCCGAAAAGGTTCGGGTCTAAGTTGTAAGGCAAGGTAAATGTAAGGTTAAGCCAGGAGATATGTACGATGCTGTTGGCCGAAAGTGTTCGCTCAAGCAAAGCCCTGAGCTCAAACTCACTCAGGTTCAACCAGGTAGTTTGGAGCTCCGGTGCAAAGTATGGCTTAAGTGTATCGGCTAATGTTAGCAAATCAGCGTCTGAGCCAGGCAAAGCTAGCATGCTTACTTGAAGCACTACGGTTACTACACCGCCTATCAGCATAGCCCAAAAAGCGGCCAAGCTACTGCGGCGCTTCCAGAACAATGCACCAAGCACGGGTATAAACAAACCAGAAACCATAAAGGCGTAGGAATAGAGCATCAGGTCCAGCACGTTGGTCATCATGGTGGCCAGCCACAGGGCAAAGGCACCAACCAATAATGTTATCAACTGCGAAAGGCGCAGGGTTTTCGGCGACTCCGGGTCTATTTTAAAAAAGTGACTTAAGACGTCTGTCACGATGTTGCCGGAAGAGGCCATCAGGCAGCTATCAGCCGTGGAAAGTATGGCAGAAAAGTATGCAGAGAGCATCAAGCCCATTAAACCAACGGGGAGTACAGAGCGCAGCAGCATGGGTAAACCTGTTTCGGGGTCTACCACCGCGCCGGCCCCCAAGGCATCAAACATGCCTTGCTCGGCGCCCACCCGCGCTAAAATTCCGAGGCTTACGCCCATAAAAGCCATAATCGGCCACTCAAACAGCCCGGCAATGTACCAGGCACGCTTGGCTGTTTTTACATCGCGGCACGCATAGATGCGCTGATACAGCGTCATGCCCACAAACCAGATCGGTATAATGGTAATAGCCCAGTTCACGATTTGCTGCCAGGAAATATTTGTAAGGCTTAAAAACTCAGGAGGCAAGGTAGCGCGAATGGCAGCCATACTTTTAGTGGATTGTGCGGAAAGGTAATCCATACGTAGCATTCTCGAGAACTCCAGCGTATCCATGCCACCCACAGCTAAAAAGGAAACCGGGATGCCTATAAACACCAACCCACCCATAAGTATGGCCCACTGGATAGTATCAGTATAGATAACGGCTTTCAGGCCACCCATAACGGTATAAACCACCGCAATGATGCCCATTATCAACAGGGCCGTATTCAAGTCAAGGTCAACAAAGGTGCCGCTGGCCAGCTTTGCGCCCGCTAATATTTGGGAAGATGTAAAGCCAGTATAGCCAATGGCAGAAATAATACCGGCAAGCAGCGCCACGCGTGCATTAAAATAGTAGCCGAAGATCTGCGGAAATGTGAAGAAATTGGCGAAGGCAGGATTGTTCTTGACTTTAGGAATCAGGAACACAGCAGCCAGCCAGGCTCCCAGAAGACCTGTAAAAAGCATCCAGGCACCAGAAAGGCCCATGGCAAAACCCAGCCCGCCCAAGCCAATGGAAAAGCCCCCGCCAACATCCGTCGCAACCACGGAGAGGCCGATGTGGCTACTGCTCATGGAGCGACCACCCACGTAATAATCTTCAGCGCCTTCGTTTTTTCTAAGAAAGTAAAAGCCCACGCCAAGCATAGCCAGCATGTATAGCACGAAGATCGAAAGGTCAATGTAATGCATCTATTGGAAAAGTATAAGTCTGACTTAGGTATAGGTAGAATGTTTTACTTGAAGATAGTCAATTCTGCCCTTACACCCTCATTATTTACAGCTTTTCAATCCGGAAGCGCTAATTACACCTTTACTATTGCATCGTTTTTGTGCAAAATTAATCTGAATTTATAAATAGGCTTGCTGCGCTTGCTTGTCAAAAAGCAGAAACAATTATTAGTTGAGTTCTATTTAGATTTACCGCGAATACTTCAAACCAGAAGACAGATTAGCTATCCTTTAACAAACGGGAGCTTCGATGGTAAAACCTTTGTGTGCGCCAGTGGTATTGTAACTTTTAGCCACTATTCTTAACTTTGTGCCACAAGGTGATGGGGTGCCACCTGAAACCGCCTGCCCGGGCAGCGCTGATGACTCCTACTGCAAGACGCACGCATAATGCGGCCTTGCTGTAACTTTGTTAGCAGCTATACATGAAAAACCCAGCACCTACACCCCAAAAATCAGCTTTCAAGAAACTATTGAGCAAAGCCCTCTCGCTTGGCGAGCAAGCTACTGCTATACTTTACCTGCTCAAGTGGCTGCTCATGTGCATGCTTGTAGGAACGTTGGCGGGCTCTGCTTCTGCTTTTTTCCTGGTTTCGCTGGATTGGGTGACAACGTACCGTGAAACGCACACGTGGATCATTTGGCTTTTACCACTGGGTGGTTTGCTGGTGGGACTGCTTTACCATTACTATGGTGGGCGCGCCAATGGCGGCAATAACCTGCTGCTCGATGAAATTCATCGCCCTGCCAAGATCATCCCTTTCAAGATGGCTCCTTTGGTTCTTTTTGGAACATTGGTCACGCATTTGTTTGGTGGCTCGGCGGGCCGTGAGGGCACAGCTGTGCAAATGGGTGGCACGTTGGCCGATCAACTTACCTACGTATTTAAGCTTCGTCCCCGCGACCGGAAACTTTTAATTATAGCTGGTATCAGCGCTGGTTTCGCTTCCTTGTTCGGTACGCCATTGGCAGGTGCGGTTTTTGGGCTGGAAGTGTTTGTGCTGGGCCGCATCCGCTACGAGGCAATACTGCCAAGTTTTCTGGCTGCTATCATTGCCGATTATACTTGCCTGGCGTGGGGTGTGGGGCATACGCAGTATGGTATCCCAATAGTGCCGCACCTTTCAGCATTAGGCATAGGTTATACTTTGCTGGCCGGAGCTATTTTTGGTTTAGCCGGAATGATCTTTGCCAAAGCAACGCATTTTTTCACAAGGCTATTTAAGGAGCAAGTAACGTTTCCGCCTCTGCGGCCGCTGTTTGGTGGCGCCGTTGTGGCTACTGTTGTATGGCTGATGGGCACTACAAAGTATATCGGGTTGGGCATCCCAACCATACTTGGTGCATTTGATAATCAGCTGCCATGGTACGATGCAATCGTCAAAATCATACTTACAGCCTTTACACTTGGGGCTGGTTTTAAAGGAGGAGAGGTTACTCCACTGTTTTATACGGGCGCCACACTCGGTAATGCCTTATCAACGGCAATTCCGTTACCACTGGCACTGCTTGCCGGTATGGGCTTTGTAGCAGTTTTTTCGGGTGCAACTAACACGCCGCTCACCTGCACTATCATGGCTATAGAGCTGTTTGGGGCGGATAGCGCGGAGTACATGGCACTGGCCTGCGTAACGGCTTATCTTTTTTCGGGGCACTCGGGCATTTATGGTTCACAGATAATTGGCTCGCCGAAGCATCTGTTTTATGGCCGGTTTAAAGGAAAATCGCTTAGCGCCCTCGATCATCACAAAAAAATGCGCCGAAAAAAGAACGCTACATGAAAAGCAGTGTTTAAACACTATATAGTCTTAAATATAACTTTCTGCATATCAGTGGCATGAGTGCATATTTGTTGAATGATTTACGTATACTTTTTGTAATACTAGTAGCGTCCATCACTCCACCAAGAGCACTCACTTATGAAAAGAGCTGTATACCTGACGCTGCTTGGGCTTTGTTTCCTTCTGATACCGTTAGGCACCTTGGCTCAATTGCAGCCTACCACTGACAGTGATACGGTTTACTTTACTTCGAACCGTAAAAAGATCAACATACCTTTTAAACTGGTACATAACCTCGTTGTTATACCAGTGCAGATAAACACGTCTCAGCCGCTGAATTTCATACTTGACTCAGGTGTGCGCAACACACTTATAACAAGATTGTACTTTTCTGACTCGCTTGACCTTAAGGATGCAAGTAAAATAACCATAAAAGGGTTGGGAGAGGGGCATGATATCGATGCGTTCTTCAGCACGGGAAACCACATGTACATGGATGGGATTAAGGGCGATAACCACTCGGTTTACGTGCTGATGGAAGATGTCTTTAACCTCTCAACCAGAATGGGCATGCCTGTGCATGGTATAATCGGCTACGACATATTCAAGAATTTTATAGTAAAGATTAACTACAGCACTAAAATGCTAACGCTCTACAGGCCAGATGTTAAGCTAAGAAAGAAGCGCAAGGCAGAAGAATACCCGCTTATGATAGAAGGCACCAAGCCATACATGGTGGGCACGGTGAAACAGCATAACGGCGATACGCTGGATGTAAAGCTGATCGTTGATACCGGGGCAAGCCACTCGCTGTCGTTGTACCTGCCTACTAACGAGAAGCTGAGCTTACCGCCTAAGGTTATGGAAGCATACCTGGGGCGTGGTTTGAGCGGGGATATCAACGGTAAAATTGGACGGCTAAGCAGTTTCAGGCTGGGCAAGTATAAACTAGAGAACCTTACGGCCTCGTACCCTGATGAGGAAGGTATAAAACTAGCGTTGAACATTGCTGACCGTAACGGTAACATGGGCTCTGATATACTTAAGCGCTTTACCGTTATCTTCGATTACCCGCACCAGCGCATCACGCTCATTCCGAACCATAAATTTAAGGAGCCATTTAGCTACAACATGGCTGGGTTTGAGGTAAGCACCCCCTTACCAGGAACCAATTTCTATGTCGTATCCAATGTAGTGGACGATTCGCCGGCAAACAAGGTTGGCGTGCAAGCCGGGGATCAGCTGCTGCACATTAATGGCCGCGACTGCACCGATCTTACGTTGCAGGAACTATTAGAAATGCTTGAAAGCAAGCCTGGCCGTAAACTGCGGTTGCGCCTGAAACGCGAACAGGAAATCCTGAATGTTGATTTTGTGCTGCAAAGCCGAATTTAGGCTGTTACGTCGCTTTGGAGGTCCATAACAACCTGCAGGCCTAAAAGTATAACAGCAAGTACGATAAGGAATATGGCCGTATACATTCTTAGCTTAGGTACTGGTTTTTGATAGGCGTTCCCTTTTTCATCGGTTTGCGTAAACTTCAGGTCCGACAGTATTAGTCCATTGCCGAAACTTAGCCAAATAGCTGCCGTCAGGGCCTCGCGGGTAATAAACAAAGAAACCATCCCGATTGCGGAAAACAGGATGCCAATAATAACTCTGATGGATAAATTTTTCATGTAAATTCTGTTGCCGATACTTAATAGGCACCTGCTCATACAGCTGCAAGTTAAATCTTTTGCTGCACACCAAATAGCGGCAACTTCGAATTTCAGCCACAAAGCTTTAACTAAAAACAAATTATAATATCTTTTTGGGCTTTTGTATGAATATTTTATGAATAATTATAGGAAGCTTGTAATTTAGAAAACAATTGCGAAACATTTGCGGTGTACTAAAGGGTATAAACAAACCCAACTGCTATAACTGAAATGAAAAAAAAGGCGATTTTATCATCAAACATGATAAAACACACTCCAGATCAGGAGCGTGCGACTTTTTCTGCTCTTTCTACGGGAGTAGTTTTTAGGGCCGCTATCGCTGTGGTCCGCTACAGGCGCTAGCCTGCAGCTTTCCCGACTGCCTATGTGGTGGTCATCAATCCAGCATTTTATGAATCCCGAATTATGTTAGGCAGCTATCAGGCTTGCCATATTCGCCATATTCATACGTTATCTCAAATCACAAATATTTAAGCTGATCAAAGCGCTGTGCCATTAAAAGCCTAGCACTACCTTTTTAATAAAATGGATCAACCTGCATTCATCGTGATGGTTGCCCAGGGGCAACATATTATACATGCGTTGCAAATATGCAACGAGATGGAGTCATCAGCTAAAGCGAGAGGTACTGGCATTGCCAAACGCTCCCCGGACTATATTGCCCAGAAAATGCTAGAAGGTAAGGCGGTTATTGCCTTGCATGCCGATGGAACCTGGGCGGGGTTTTGTTATATCGAGACTTGGGGCCACGGAAAGTATGTTGCAAACTCGGGGTTGATTGTTTCTCCTGAGCTACGCAAAAGCGGCCTGGCCCGCCAGATCAAGCAGAAAATATTTGAGTTATCACGCACAAAGTATCCTGATGCTAAAATCTTCGGGCTGACCACGGCGCTGGCTGTCATGCGCATCAACTCAGGTCTGGGCTATAAGCCGGTTACATACTCTGAACTTACCGACGACGAGGAATTCTGGAAGGGCTGCCGCAGCTGTGTGAATTTTGAGATACTGCAGCTTAAGAACCGCAGCAACTGCCTTTGCACCGCCATGCTGTTTGACCCTGAGAAGGAGCAAAGCTTTATTCCGCTGGAAGTAGTGGAGAAAAAGAGTGCGCCAAAGAATGCCAGCGTAAACGAGCGTTGGATGCGCCACCGCCAAAAGCCTGGGCAGCAACCCGGGCTTTCAACACCTGAAATGAATACAGTACAAGTATAATTTGCTCATAAAGTATAAATTAACAAGATGAAGAAAGTAGTTTTAGCCTTTAGCGGCGGCCTTGATACCTCTTACTGTGCTATTTACTTAGCGCAGGAGCTCGGACTTGAAGTACACACTGCCATTGTGGATACAGGCGGTTTTAGCAAGCAGGAGCTGCAGGAAATAGAGCTCCGCGCTTATGCTATGGGCTCAAAACAACACACCCACCTTGATGAAACTGACAATTTCTACAAAAGCTGTATTAAGTACCTTGTATTTGGTAACATCCTAAAAAACAACGTGTACCCGCTAAGCGTAAGCGCAGAGCGCGTAACACAAGCCATTGCCATTGCCAACCACGTGAAAGCCGTTGGCGCTGATTACGTGGCGCATGGCAGTACCGGTGCCGGCAACGACCAGGTGCGTTTTGACATGGTTTTCCAGGCGATCATACCGAACGTAGAAATCATTACACCTATCCGCGACAAGCGACTTTCGCGCGAAGAGGAGATTACTTACTTAAAGGACCACGGCGTTGAAATGGATTTCCATAAAGCGCAGTACTCTATTAACAAAGGCATCTGGGGCACATCGGTTGGCGGTAAAGAAACGCTTACTTCACATCTTCCGCTGCCTGAGGAGGCTTACCCAACGCAACTTAGCAAGCATGAGCCGCAGCGCATAACGCTTCACTTTGAGAAAGGGGAGCTAGTTGGCTTAAACGATCATGCATTTGAGAACCCGGTAAAGGCTATCCAGCACCTGCAGGAACTTGCCGCGCCGTATGCTATCGGCCGCGATATACATGTGGGCGATACGATCATCGGCATTAAGGGCCGCGTAGGCTTTGAGGCGGCTGCCCCGATGGTGATTATCAAAGCACACCATACGCTAGAGAAGCATGTACTTACCAAGTGGCAGTTGTACTGGAAAGACCAACTTTCGGCGTGGTATGGCAACTGGCTGCACGAGGGTCAGTTACTGGACCCTACTATGCGAGATATCGAGGCCTTCCTGGAGAGTACGCAGCAGAACGTGACGGGAAAAGTTTTTGTAGTGCTGGCCCCATACCGCTTCCAAGTGGAAGGCATTGAAAGCGCACATGACCTGATGAGCGACAAGTTTGGCAGCTATGGCGAAATGAATCGGGCATGGACCTCTGATGACGTGAAAGGCTTTGCCAAAATCTTCGGCAACCAGACCAAGATGTACCACAGCGTAAACAATGCCGCAGCATGGACGGAGTAAGTATAAAAGTGGGCATAGCAGGCGGCGCCGGGTATACTGGCGGCGAACTGCTTCGCCTGCTGCTCAACCACCCTCACGCAGAAGTAACTTTTATACTTAGCAAAAGCCAGGCGGGCAAGCCGGTGCATGCTGTGCATAAAGACCTGCTGGGCGATACCGATGTATACTTTAGCGAGGAGATTAACCCAGCGATTGATGTACTGTTCCTGTGCATGGGCCACGGCGAATCCAAGAAATTCCTGGAAAGCGATGAACTGCCGGCCAATATAAAAGTAATTGATTTAAGCCAGGACTTCCGTTGGAATGAAAGCTTTAACGAGGATACTGTAACTGACTGTAATAGAGCTTTTGTTTATGGGTTGCCAGAGTTAAACCGTGTGCAAATACGCACGGCTGAAAGTATAGCTAACCCCGGCTGTTTTGCCACAGCTATACAGCTTGGGCTACTGCCACTAGCGCAGCAAAATTTAATCACCAGCGAAATCCATACTAGTGGCATTACAGGAAGCACCGGAGCCGGGCAAAGCCTGAGCGCTACCTCACACTACAGCTGGCGCAGCGGCAACATCTCAAACTATAAAGTTTTAAGCCACCAACACCTGCACGAAATACGGAGAACGCTGCAGGGTATGCAGAATCAGGAATTACCGGCAATAAACTTTGTGCCTTACCGTGGCCCGTTTACGCGCGGCATACTTTGCACGAGCTATACAAAATCTGACCTGAACCTTTCTGAGGCCACCGCCTTGTATAAAGATTTTTACAACGGGCACCCTTTTGTAACTATTGCTGACAGCACGCCTAATCTAAAGCAGGTCGTGAATACAAACAAATGCCTATTGCATCTGCAGAAAGAAGGGGGCAACCTTGTTGTTACCAGTATGATTGATAACCTTCTGAAAGGCGCCTCAGGACAGGCTGTACAAAACATGAACCTGATGTTCGGGTTGAGCGAGCAGGCAGGTTTAAAGTTAAAAGCATCTGCATTTTAAAGTGTAACTACTTAATTTACTGAACTATGTACGTGAAGTATTTTATCTATTGTTTAACCTCTTACATCTAATTATTAACAACAGATATGAACCTATTTGATGTTTATCCGCTCTTCGATATTACGCCCGTTCGGGCAGAGGGCGCTTACGTTTGGGATGACAAAGGCAAGCGTTACCTCGATTTCTACGGTGGTCACGCCGTTATCTCCATCGGGCACAGCCACCCGCACTATGTAAAGCGCATCGCGCGCCAGCTCTACGATATAGGCTTCTACTCCAACTCCGTGCAAATACCCATCCAGCAGGAATTGGCAACCAAGTTGGGCCAGCTAAGCAGCTGCGAGGAATACAGCCTTTTTTTATGCAACTCCGGAGCAGAAGCCAACGAGAATGCTCTGAAGGTGGCCTCTTTTCATACAGGTCGTAAGAAGGTAATTGCCTTTAAGGGAGCATTCCATGGCCGTACATCCGCTGCAGTGGCTGCCACCGACGACGAAAAAATACAAGCCCCGATCAATAAGACCGATAACATCATTTTTATACCCCTCAACGATATTTCTGCATTTGATAGCGCCCTGAAAGAACATGGCCCCGAAGTGGCAGCGGTTATTGTAGAAGGCATTCAAGGTGTTGGTGGCGTGCAAATCCCTGAAACAGATTTTCTGCAGGCTATCGCAAATGGTTGCGAAGCGCACGGAGCCCTGTTGATACTCGACGAGGTTCAGTCTGGCTATGGCCGCTCTGGCAAATTCTTTGCCCACCAGCATGCTGGCATAAAACCCCACCTGATTACCATGGCAAAAGGTATGGGGAATGGTTTCCCGGTTGCCGGCGTGCTTGTGTCACCTGCCATTGAGGCAAAACATGGTATGCTGGGGACCACCTTTGGAGGCAATTACCTTGCCTGTGCTGCTGCATTGGCAGTGCTTGAGGTGATTGAAAATGAAAACCTGATCCAGAACGCGGCACTAATGGGCCACCGTTTGATGGATGAGCTCAGCCAATTACCAGGCGTGAAAGAGGTCCGTGGACAAGGCCTGATGATCGGCGTTGAGCTGGATCAGCCATGTGCTGGCATCCGTAAGCAGCTGGTTCAGAAACATCAGATCTTCACGGGTTCATCCTCAAATAATCATACGCTGCGGTTACTACCGCCTTTAGGCATCGGATCCAGAGAGGTGAGCAGTCTGCTCGAAGCCCTTGAAGCCATACTTTACCAAACAGAACCACAATCCGTTTAATGAAAAAATTTACCGCTGTGCAAGATGTTGCCAACGTGGATGCGTTGGTACAGGAAGCACTATACCTCAAGAGTAACCCCTTTAAGTACAAGCACTTTGGCGAGAATAAGACATTAGGGCTTATTTTTTTGAATCCAAGCCTTCGCACACGCCTGAGCACTCAAAAAGCTGCCATTAACTTGGGTATGAATGTAATAGTGATGAACCTGGACAAAGAAGGCTGGGCCCTGGAAACACAGGAAGGCGCTATTATGAACGGCTCAACCGTGGAGCACATTAAGGAAGCAGCAGCAGTTATGGGGGAGTATTGCGATATTATCGGCATCCGCTCGTTCCCTAAATTACAGAACCGGGAAGAGGATTATAGCGAAGAGTTGCTTCAGCAGTTTATCGATTTTAGCAAAACCCCGATTGTGAGCCTGGAGTCTGCCACGCGGCATCCGCTGCAGAGCCTTGCCGACATGCTAACTATTACAGAGAACGTTCCTGCTGGTAAAAAGCCAAAGGTCGTGCTTAGTTGGGCTCCGCATATCAAACCAATCCCGCAATGTGTGGCTAACTCGTTCGCCGAATGGATGGGACAAGCTGATGTAGAACTTGTGATTACACACCCGGAAGGTTATGAACTGGCAGAGGAGTTTACCAAAGGCGCTACCATTACTACAAACCAACAGGAAGCCCTGGAGGGCGCGGATTTCGTGTACGTGAAAAACTGGTCGAGCTATACCCAATACGGCCAGGTGCTGACAGCGGGTGAAGGATGGATGCTCACGGAAGAGAAGCTACAGGCTACCAACAGCGCTAAAGTTATGCACTGCCTGCCCGTAAGGCGCAACGTAGAGCTAAGTGATGAAATACTAGATGGCCCTAACTCACTGGTGCTGGCGCAAGCCAACAACCGGACCTATGCCGCTCAGGCAGTTCTGAAGCGCATGCTGGAAGCACTTTAAAGTATTTAAAGTTAGATGTTTAAGTTAGGCTTTGTAAAATGGTTTTATGGCCATATCCTTGAAAGTATAAATTTACTATCTAACGTCTATCATCTAAAATCTAAACGATGGTCATAGTTAAAATAGGAGGCAATGTATTGGATAACCCGGATCGGCTGCATGGTTTTTTGGTTGATTTCGCGCAGCTCCCGGGCCCAAAGTTATTGGTACATGGCGGAGGCAAAATAGCCTCCGCCATGGGTCAACGCTTAGGCATTAACCCTAAAATGGTGGATGGCCGACGCATAACGGATGCTGAAACTCTAGATTTGGTTACCATGGTGTATGGTGGCTTGGTTAACAAGCAGGTAGTGGCAAAGCTACAGGCGGTAGGCTGTAATGCCATCGGGCTTACGGGTGCCGATGCTAACTGTATTGCTGCTCACAAACGCCCAGTTCGTGAGATAGATTACGGTTATGCTGGAGACGTGGCAGGTTCCCAAAGTATAAATATTCAAGCGCTGGAAGCGTTTTTTGCCGCAGGCCTAACGCCCGTGTTTGCCCCGCTCACCCACGATACCAAAGGCAGTATACTCAACACAAACGCTGATACCATTGCCTCTGTTTTGGCAACCGCGTTGGCTGCAAGGCATACCGTGCAATTGGTTTATAGCTTCGAGAAAAAAGGCGTGTTGCAGGATGCAACGGATGATAACTCTGTAATTCCTGATATAAACCTGCATAAGTATAATGAGCTGAAAGCCCAGGGTGTGGTGCATGCCGGCATGATCCCGAAACTCGATAACGCTTTTGGAGCCTTAAAGCAAGGAGTTGCAGAAGTGCTGATTTGCGAGGCTGAGGCACTTACAAGTATAAACACAGCAAGCTACAGCGGCACTACCTTAAGCCTGAACTAATGGAGCTACAGCAACTATTCGAAGAAGCCACGTTGCTTTTACAACAACTTATCGCGACGCCATCGCTGAGCCGGGAAGAAGACAAAACTGCGGACCTGCTTACTGGTTTTTTGAGAGATAAGGCTGTTCAGGGGGTAAACCGTAAGAAAAATAACGTCTGGTGTTTCAACAAGCACGCCAACCCACAACTACCGACCATCTTGCTTAATTCGCATCATGATACCGTGAAACCCAACGCCAGTTATACCCGCAACCCCTTTGAGCCTGCTATTGAAGATGGAAAGCTCTTTGGCTTGGGAAGTAATGATGCGGGATGTTGTCTGGTATCGCTCATCGCGGCTTTTTTATACTTTTATGAGCGAGACGATCTCCGGTATAATTTAGTGCTTGCAGCAACCGCAGAGGAAGAAATTAGTGGGCGCGACGGCATTGAACTCATTCTCCCGGAGCTAGGCAAACTGGATGCGGCCATTGTAGGCGAACCAACCGAAATGCACCTGGCTGTTGCAGAGAAAGGGCTTCTGGTCCTGGATTGCATCGCCAAGGGAAAAGCCGGCCATGCTGCCCGGGAGGAAGGTATAAACGCCATTTACGAAGCCTTGCCCGACATTAACTGGTTTCAGTCTTATCAGTTTCCGGAGGTTTCTGAGCACCTGGGGCCCGTAAAGATGAGTATTACAATAATTCAGGCTGGCTCTCAACACAATGTGGTACCAGACAGCTGCCAATTTACTGTTGATGTGCGTTTAACCGATGCTTATTCGATGGAGGAGGTGCTGGACACTATCCGCAAGCACGTGAAGGCGGAGGTTAAACCGCGCTCCATGCGCCTGAAGCCCTCCGGTATTTCCCTGGATCATCCACTGGTTCAGGCTGGCATAAAAATGGGGCGCACCACCTACGGCTCTCCTACAACCTCTGACCAGGCTTTGCTTCCAATCCCGTCCCTCAAAATGGGGCCGGGGTACTCCGGAAGGTCTCATATGGCCGATGAGTATATTTACCTGCATGAGATCAAAGAAGGAATAAGGTCTTACATTGAGCTCTTAGAGCAAGTAATCATTAAAAATTAGATTTTAAGTATACATCTGCGCTGTACCTATTCTCAGCGATTTAAGAAACCACCCGACAAGGGAACAAGTATGAAACTTTGGCAAAAAAAAACAGCGGTAGCTGCTGAGATAGAAAAGTTTACAGTTGGGCGCGACGCTGAGCTGGATATGGAGCTTGCCCGCTTCGATGTGTTGGGCTCGCTGGCCCACATCGAGATGCTGGAAAGCATAAACCTGCTTACTTCTGAGGAGCTTACATTACTGCAGGCTGAGCTCAAAAATATATATGCCATGATCGAGGCCGGTGAGTTTGCCATTGAGCCTGGCGTAGAAGATATCCACTCGCAGGTTGAGCTTGAACTGACGCGCAGGGTAGGAGAAGCCGGTAAGAAAATCCACAGTGGCCGCTCCCGAAACGACCAGGTGCTTGTTGACCTAAAGTTATACTTCCGCCATCAGCTGCAGGAAGTGGTGCAGGAAGTGCAATCCCTTTTCGAGGTGCTTCAGGCACAGAGCGACAAGTATAAATATGTGCTGCTGCCAGGCTACACACACTTGCAGGTTGCAATGCCCTCTTCCTTCGGCTTATGGTTTGGCGCCTACGCCGAGAGCTTGGTTGATGACATGCAGCTTCTATTGGCTGCTTACAAGATCACGGATAAGAACCCGTTGGGCTCAGCGGCAGGTTACGGTTCTTCGTTCCCGCTCAACCGCCAACTTACCACTGATTTGCTTGGCTTCGAGTCGATGAACTATAACGTGGTGTATGCGCAAATGGGCCGGGGCAAAACCGAGCGAACGGTAGCTACCGCACTGGCTGCCGTAGCCGCTACCATTGCCCGTATGAGCATGGACCTGTGCCTATACATGAGCCAGAACTTCGGGTTTATCACCTTGCCAGATCATCTTACAACCGGCTCCAGCATTATGCCGCATAAAAAGAACCCGGACGTATTTGAGCTTTTGCGCGGCAAGTGCAATAAACTGCAGGCGTTGCCAACAGACATCAGCATGTTGTTAATTAACCTCCCATCAGGTTACCACCGCGATTTGCAGTTGCTGAAAGAGAATCTTTTCCCGGCGTTCCGGGAAATAAGCAGCTGCCTGCAAATGATGACCTATATGGCAGAGCAGGTACAGGTGCGCGAAAATATATTGGCAGACGATAAGTATAAATACTTGTTCAGTGTAGATGCCGTAAACGAGCTTGTGCTGCAGGGAATACCCTTCCGGGATGCTTACAAGGAGGTGGGAGAGCAAATAGAGGCAGGCACCTTTGCACCGCCTGCAGAGGCCATGCATACACACGAGGGCAGCCTAGGTAACCTATGCAACCAACAAATAGCTAAACAGATGCAGCAAGTTGTGGCCGCCTTTAATTTTGAGCGCGTGGCCTCCGCTTACCAAAAGCTCATTGCTCAAGCCTAGAAAGTATAAAAGCCCTTTTCGGAAGTATAGTCGGGAAGGGCTTTTACTATTAATTCCAATGAAATTGTTGCTGCTTCAGCCTGTTTAGCTTTCGGGAGGTTTGCAGCAACGTGCCTACTAACAGGGCAAGAATCACGGCCAGCGCAATCACCAGGTAAGAAAGCACTTTCAATGACTTCATCTGCCGCTCGGCATCAGAGTATAATTCCAGCCCTACTTTCTCCTGTATGCTGCTTAAAGCATGTAACCGCTCTATGATCAGCTGAAAAGCAGCCATGCCATCAACTTTATACCTATCTTCCGCGTTGGCTCTGTCCTGATTTGAGCTTAAGCCAACAATAGTAGCCTGCATGTTGCTATAGGCCGCATTAGCAGTTAAAAAGCGCTTAAAATCAGCAGCTTCCTGTTCGGTTAGGTAAGTAGCCTCAAACTTTCTGATAAGAGAATCTAACTCTGCATTAAGGGCGGTCATTTCATGCGCCAATTCCTGCTGTTCTGCGGGGTTATCGCTCTGCAAGTGTTTCTCAAGCAAAAACCGGTTTTGGTAGTAGCGCTCCTGCATAGCCGATATATCAAGCGCCGGCACTAGCCTATCAGCGTACACAGACCTGAACTGCTGGCTCACTTGGGTCATACTATAGTTCACAAACCAATTTGCCATCACTATAATCAGAAACACTGCAGCCAGGGCAAGGGCTATCCTGTCTCGTTGCTTAATCCGGAAGGTCCAGCTCATAAATATCTATTGGTTACTCACCTTAATATAAGGTAATTAATAGAATAAGGCTAATCAAATTGTAAGCAGTGGTGAGTAATATCTTGAAATGATTCTAAAACTTATAACCCTGGCAGCGTATAAAATCACAGTTTGCATTAGTCAGTATAAATTCCGCTTGTGATCCCGATCAAAATACATACGCAGCCAGACGATTCTACCTGTGGCCCTACCAGCTTACATGCCGTGTACCGGTATTTCAAAGATGCTATTCCGCTCAGCGAGGTCATCAAAGAGGTTCCTTCGCTGGATGAGGGGGGCACACTGGAAGTGCTGCTGGCCTGCCATGCTTTGAGACGCGGCTATAGAGCCGAAATTTATACCTATAACATGTTCATTTTTGACCCTACGTGGGTAAAACTGAGCAACGAGGAGATCATACATAAGCTGGAAATGCAGCTTCAGTTTAAACAAGACAGTAAGTTTCAGCGTGCCACGCATGCCTACATTGATTTTCTGAGACTGGGCGGAGAACTGCGCTGCCGCGACTTGAACAAACAACTGCTCCGGGAGTATTTTGAGCAGGGTATACCGCTGCTTACTGGCCTCAGTGCCACATACCTGTACCAAAGCGCCCGCGAGTTTTCCGATGAAGAAGGTAACTCTATCTACGATGACATCCGGGGTTTGCCAATGGGGCATTTTGTGGTGCTCTGTGGTTTCGGCGAAGACCAGAAAAGCATCGTCGTGGCTGATCCTTACCGAGAGAACCCATACTTTAAAGATAACTACTACGAAGTGAAAGCAACACACCTTATTAACTCTATAATGCTGGGCATGGCTACTTACGATGCCAATCTCCTGGCCATTCAGCCACCTCAACGCGAACCCTTGCAAGACTAACCATGCGTAAAATTGTTGTTGTGGATTATCCCAAAGACTGGGATGAAGCAATTGAAGACACGGAAATTGTGGACGCACAGACGTACCTCACCGATACAGCTTATACCGATATCCGTAATGCCCGGATTTTTAACCTCTGCCGCTCGTACCGCTACCAAAGTGCCGGTTACTATGTTTCGTTGCTGTCTGAGGCACGGGGGCATAAGCCTATTCCGAGCGTTACAACCATGCAGGACCTAAAAAGCCCGACCATTGTGCGGGCCATTACCGTCGAGATCGAGGACCTGATACAGAAGAGCCTCCAGGGCTTGCGTTCCAAAACATTTACGCTGAGCATCTACTTTGGGCAGAACCTGGCCAAGAAGTACGAAAAGCTCTGCAAAGCGCTGCATGATCACTTTCAGGCCCCGCTACTGAAGGCGCAGTTCATACTTAAGGACCACTGGGTTTTGCAAAGTATTTCGCAGGTGCCCATAAACGAAGTGCCGGATCACCACCGCAAGTATTTAAAGAACTATGCCAAGAGTTACTTTGCACGCCACCGTTTTTCAGGTGCACGCATCTCTCGCAAAGTATACGACCTGGCCATACTTGTTGACCCACATGAAAAAGCACCGCCATCGAACGACAAAGCCATACAGCATTTTGTGGAAGCAGCTGAATCAATGGGGTTTTACACTGAGCTCATCACAAAGGAAGATTATCGCCGGCTACCAGAGTTTGATGCGCTATTTATCCGGGAAACCACAGCCGTTAACCACCATACCTACCGCTTTGCTCGGAAGGCTTACGCCGATGGACTGGTCGTTATTGATGATCCGGTATCTATACTTCGCTGTACTAACAAAGTATATTTAGCAGAGCTACTGGGCAAGGCCAAAGTGCCAATTCCTAAGACCATGATCATCCATAAGGATAACAGGCATTTGGTAGAAGAGGAGCTGGGTTTACCCTGCGTGCTTAAAAAGCCTGACAGCTCGTTTTCGCAGGGTGTGGTAAAAGCTAAGGATAAAGAGAGTCTGAAAATGGAACTGGATGCCTTGCTCGATGACTCGGAGTTAATAATAGGGCAGGAGTATACACCCACCGACTTTGACTGGCGCATTAGCGTGCTTGACAAGCAACCGCTTTATGCATGCAAATATTACATGGCAAAAGGTCACTGGCAAATTTATAACTGGAATGGCAAAAGGAAACAGGATGAAGAAGGCGATGGGGAAGTAGTGCCTTTCGAGGACGTGCCTTTTCATGTACTACATACAGCCCTAAAAGCGGCTAACCTAATCGGGAACGGCCTATACGGTGTGGATCTAAAAGAAATTGATGGCAAGGCTTATGTAATTGAAGTTAACGATAACCCAAGTATAGACGCCGGTGTAGAAGACCGAATCCTGAAAAAAGAACTCTACTCGTCCATCATCAAATCTATTAAGCAACGCATCGATAACTATAAAAACGGCAGAAACCATGACTAGAAAGCTGCACCTCTTTGAAGGGTTTGGAGTGGAAATGGAGTACATGATAGTGCACAAAGATACCCTGCACGTACTGCCGATTACAGACAAGCTCATTTACGATGCCGTGGGTGCGTATCTTTCCGATGTCGAATTTGGGGATATTGCCTGGAGCAACGAATTGGTATTGCATGTAGTGGAGTTAAAAACACAGGGGCCGGTGCAAAGTTTGGCGCATTTGGAGGAGGCATTTCAAAGACATGTGCAACAGATCAACCAAATGCTCGCGAAGTATGATGCAATGCTGCTACCAACTGGCGCACACCCGCTTATGAACCCCTACACGGATACCAGCCTGTGGCCGCACGAGCATAATGCCGTTTACGAAGCATATAACAAGATCTTCGACTGCAGGGGACACGGCTGGGCCAACCTGCAAAGCACGCACCTGAACTTGCCATTTTTTGATGATGCGGAATTCGGCAAACTTCATGCTGCTATCCGGGTGCTACTCCCGATCATACCTGCTCTTAGCGCATCATCTCCAGTTCTGGATGGGAAAATCACCGGCCTGGCCGACACGAGATTAGAAGTATACCGCAATAATCAGGAGAAGATTAAAAGTATAGCTGGCCAGGTAATACCAGAAGCAGTTTTTACGAAGGCTGATTATGAAGAGCAGATTCTTCAAAAAATGTATAAAGATATTGCTCTTTATGACCCCGAGGGCACTTTGCAAGAAGAGTTTCTTAATTCACGCGGCGCCATTGCACGGTTCGAAAGAAACACGATTGAGATCAGGATATTAGATATTCAGGAAAACCCCGTTGCAGACATTGCCATTGTGCAGGCTATTGTAGCTGCGCTGAAGGCTTTAATGTCAGAAAAATGGGTAAGGTTGGAAGTGCTAAAAAAATGGCATGAGGACCAGCTTGCAAGTATCTTTCTGGAAGTTATCAAGAATGGCCAGAATGCATCTATACTTGACACAGACTTCCTGGCTTTATTCGGTTACACTGCAAATGAAAGCACCACAGCGTTAAAGCTTTGGCAGCACATCCTTAAAGAAACAATTGATACTGAAGTTACGCCCGGAACGGCGCAAGCCCTGCACCACATACTTACCCACGGAAACCTATCGCATCGCATTTTGAAGGCGCTTGGAGAGGAACCATCCGAAGAACGGATAAACCAAGTATACCAGCAGTTGGCAAAATGCCTGCAAGAGGGCATCATGTTTATACCTGATACCCTATGCTGAGACTGATACTTACATGCGAGCATGGTGGCAATACTATTCCGCCTGATTTTAAAGCGCACTTTGAAAATCAACAGGAGGTACTCGCCACGCATAGAGGCTTCGATTTGGGGGCTCTAGACCTATTCAATCAAATGCAGGACCTAGCAGATAAAGCTTATTACGCTGAAACCTCCCGGCTACTTGTTGAGCTGAATAGGTCTTTGAAACATAAAGATTTATTCTCTGAGTTTACAAAACCCTTGCCCGAATCGGAACGGCAAAAGATAATCCGGGAGTATTACCAGCCTTACCGCCAAGAAGTAGAAGGGTTAGTACAGGATTTCGTTAGTGCAGGAAGGCAGGTTTTACATGTATCGGTGCATACCTTTACGCCAGAACTGAACGGTGAACAACGTGACGCAGACATAGGTTTGCTGTATGACCCAAAACGCCACGGAGAGCGTGAGTTTTGCCGAAGCTGGAAAAAGGAATTACGACGTCAAGATAAAAATCTGCTCGTTCGGTTTAATTACCCATACCTTGGCATTGCCGATGGTTTTCCAACTTACCTGCGGAAAAAGTTCAGCGAAAAACAGTACTTAGGTATAGAGTTGGAAGTAAACCAGAAGTTTGTGGAAGGCGAGCCGGCAGCTTGGGAGTCAATAACGCAATGTATAAAAAAAAGCTTAGCTGAGCTTATGGCTATGCACCGTTGAACTAGAAATGGTGAATAAACGCTTTAAATCAACAATTTTTAAAACAAAATACTAATATTAAAAGTATCTAATCTAAACTTGGCCTTTCAGCAAAAAAGTAGGCAAATTGCCGTGGAAACCTTAAGTTTGAACATTCTTTTTATGTATAACTCAAAAGTAAACTATGAAGATTAAAAATCTACTCCAATTGGTTGTTGTGCTAGCCACGGGCCAATTCATGTTCTCCTGTAGCTCAGCCGAATATTATAAGTTCTCCGCTGACAAGCCAGAGGCATATAACACTGTAAAGGCAAAGCCTGCTGCAGAGGCTATTGCAGAAAACACAGCAACTCCTACCGTTTCTGAGATTGCCCTGGCCGCAAACAATGAAAAGCAGGAGTCAGCTAAAGCAGCACCTGCTTTAGAAGCCAGTGCAACTGCTAAGCCAGCTGTTAAAGCACCTGCAAAAACAGCAGCATTAGTTAAAACGCCAGCTGTTGAGGAAGAGGTAAAATTAGAGAAGCGCGAAATGACTGTTGCAGAAGCCGAAGCGTTGGCTTTAGCCAAAGAACGTTTGGCAAACATGACGAAAGCTGAAAAGAAAGAGCTAAAGAAAGACCTGAAAGAGGCCATGCGACAGAGCCGTTCGCGTACTTCGGTGGTAGAAATCATACTAGCCATCTTCCTGCCGCCATTGGCTGTATTCCTGCACGACGGAATCGGAACCTCATTCTGGATCAACATTATCTTGACCTTGTTGTTCATTCTGCCAGGTATTATCCATGCCTTGCTTGTAGTAACTGATTCAATCTAGGTTAAGCGCAAGTAAAATGCATAAAAGAGCAGCATCGTATAGCACGGTGCTGCTCTTTGCTTTTATGGTAAACCACCTTTTTCTGTTCACGTTACAGTATACACAACATCTCAGCGCTAGATGCGCTAAAGAATAATCGGTAAAATAAACAGGCTACCCAATGGAGTACAAGGACTACTACAAAATACTGGGAGTTGATAAAAAAGCATCTCAGGCCGAGATTAAAAAGGCTTACCGTGCCCTGGCTAAAAAGTATCACCCTGATAAGAATAAGGATAACCCACAAGCAGAAGAGAAGTTCAAGGACATTAGTGAGGCATATGAGGTTTTAGGCGATCAAGAGAAACGCCAACAGTACGAGCAGCTCGGGGCTAACTGGCGGCAGTTTCAGCAGCACGGAGGAGGCTACGGCAGGCCGGGTGGGCAACAGCGCGGAGGCTACCAGGGCGGTTTCTCGGAAAGCGACCTGCACGACATGTTTGGCGGCGGTGGCGGTGGAGGCTTCTCTGATTTCTTTCAGCAATTCTTTGGCGGGGCTGCCGGCGGTGGCTTTGGCGGGCAACGGGCACGTACTTCAAAAAGGCAGGACTACCAGGCCGATATGGAGATAACCTTGCACGAGGCATTTACAGGAACGAGCCGCTTGCTTAACGTAAATAACCAGCAACTCCGCATCACAACTAAGCCCGGCGTGGCCGACGGACAGGTGCTCCGCATAAATGGAAAGGGCGCTCCGGGCCCGGCAGGGGGTATGCCAGGCGATCTTTATATAAACATCCACATAAAACCTGATCCTGCATTTAAGCGCCAGGGCGATGACCTTACCACAACACTTCCGTTGGATATGTACACCGCTATTTTGGGAGGAGACGCCCAAGTGAATACTATGACTGGAGCGCTAAAATTAAAGATCCCTGCCGGTACGCAAAGTGGTAAAAAACTCCGATTGCGCGGCAAAGGAATGCCCAAGTATGGCGAGCCTAATCAGCACGGAGATCTTTACGTAAAAATAGATGTAACATTGCCAACTGCTATCAGCTCTGAGGAGCGCGCGCTGCTAGAAAAACTGCGTGATATGCGCCAGGCGAAGGCAGTATAGGTGCCCAACTTTATACTTAGAAAGCTATGTTAGTGACGATTGAACAAAATAGAAGCCACACGCCGCTGGACAATTTTATTGAAAGCATCGCAGAAACCCAACTGACCTGCTATGCATCAGACCTATTACAGCAAAAAGGCTGTGAAAGCCTTAGCGAATTGAGTCAGGCCATACGCCGTGCCACAGAAGTATGCACCAGTATGCACCTGCCGCTGCAGGAAAACTTTAAGGTCGTTTACCGCTCCCGTAACGGGGAGGTGGTGCAAGACTGGCGGCTATCACCCATGGCATACATGCTGATGGTGCTTAATGCAAACTCACAGAACGACGTAGTGGCACGCACACAGGTAGAAATGGTAAAACGGATGCTTAATCTGTAAGTGCGGGCAAAGGTTTAGGTAACGCCTGTTGTTGTTCTAGCACGCTGTTCCAACCAAATTTGTGGCAGAGCCGCAACATGTTCTCAGGCACTTGCGCTTGGATGCGTATATTCTCGCCGGTAAAAGGATGTTCAAAGCGGAGCTCAGCAGCATGCAACAGTAAGTAGGGGCTATCAAGCTCTTCCAAGAACATTTTATTGTGCCGCCAATCGCCGTGGCGTTTGTCTCCGATGATGTAGTGCCGTATGTGCGCAAAATGCTTGCGAATCTGATGCATACGACCCGTTTCAGGCTTTACCTTTACCAGGCTGTAGCGCGCCGTTTGGTATGGCCCTACGGATATAGGTAGCTCAACGGTACCAATCCGCTCATAGTATGTTTGAGCATCCTGCGGCTCGCGGTGTTTGTGGTCCTTGTCTGGCCGAATAGGGTTATCAATCAATTCCGACTCTGGGGCGTAGCCTCGGGCAATTGCAAAGTATGTTTTATCTGGTTCGCGCGCCTCAAACTGTTTCACTATAGGTGCCGCTGCTTCTGAAGTTTTCGCAAATAACAGCACTCCGGAAGTGCCACGGTCCAGTCGGTGTATGGTAAACAGGTGGTAGCCTAGCTGATCGCGCAGCAATTGCAAAGCAAACTCTTTCTTCTCTTCAGCAATACGCGTACGATGCACAAGCAAACCATTCGGCTTATTGATAGCGACATAGTACGCATCCTCATAGATTATCTCTAACACGTTCCGCTTTTTTTTTGGCAAAGATAGCCAAACTGCCAAAACTAATAACAGGAGCAAACGCGTGGTAAAAATGCACTATCAGATAAATATGCCATATACAAGGCTTTTGCAGGTAACCAACGTATATTTGTTAAAATCAATTAAGAAAGAAGCGCGTTACAGATGGCAATTTCCTTGGATAACCTCCGTAGAGGTAAGAAATACAGGCTTAAAAATTACGGTGAAACCTTTGACTTTCAGGTAATGGATATGCCGGAGGAAAATACCTATAAAGTCAAAGACCTCTTAACACTGGATGTATACTTACTGCACGACCTAATCAAATATGGGAAAGGCAAAGATTTTGACCTAGAGGAACTGTAAGTTACTCCATTCTACAATAACGTAGGGCTCTTAGGATTCATCGCTTCTTACTATACTTTTTCTCGCTTTGTAACAGCCATCTCATAGCGGCTTCCTCTTCATAAAATACACTGAACTGCATAGTGTTGGGCAGCAAACGTTGTAGGTTCTCGTAAATTTTGTGCGAGATGATCTCCTGTATAGCATCACGGGGCAATACGCGGGCATAGCGCTCCAGACTTAGATGCTGCATTGTTTCGGCCCCAAGTGTTGCAACCCACCGCTGCCCGGAAAGGTCGATGTTAATCCCAAGCGTGTTGATGGAAAGGTACCTGCGTAAGTTGTAGTTTTGGGCTGTTTCAAGGCTTGCTGCAAAGGTCGCTTTAAACTCTTCCTCAGTTGGCTGGCGGAGCCATTTCAGTACGATCAGGCTATTCTTCTTGTCCACTGCAACAGTGGCAAAGTCTTTTTTAAAAGTATACATCATATACTTAGGGTTAAAGGGTGTTTGTTTTCATTAATGCGTACGTTACGGAGTCAAAATTGGCGTTAATATGCCTTGGCTTTCAATTGTTTGCTTATGCTATTTTGCAATATAATCATATTACTGTTTTAAAATATAACTATGCTATATACTTGGTAATTCTTATACAATGGTTGCAGTTTGATATACTTACACAGCCGCAACGGAGTGACAAGTATAGCGTATATTAGCCTAAAGAAGCTATTATTATGCAAGCAAAAGACCCGCATTACTTTGTGTATATCTATGGTAACCAGCACGGGGACGATGTTGAAATAGGTATTGCAGATAACCTGCGCCAAAACCGACCTTTTAATACAACCACTCAAACCCATGGGGAACAGCCAAAGCTTGTGTATTATGAACACTACAAAGCACAGGAGGAAGCCTTGAATAGGGAAAGACAGATAAAGGGCGGCTCAATGGATTCCACCTTTAGCTTGATAGAGTCAATGAACCCGAACTGGTTGGACCTTAGCGATACGCTAGACGATTAAAAGAGATAATTGATAGCTATAAAAGGTCGAAGCAACGTATGCTTCGGCCTTTTATAGTTAAAAGTCTGGACGTGAGCAAAGTGGTCGGTGCAGCACTATCATAACACCATACAACCTTAGAAATTGCTGACAGTTTACTTACCTTTGTATAATTGGGCCATTACAACAGCTCAATTGAAGCCTCAAAAGCCAGCTGTCAAAAAAAGAAATCTCTTTGATCAAGAATAAACTAAACAACCTGAGTGAGAACATTCGGCTTCAGCTGTTTGTGGTGCTGGTCGGTGTGCTACTACTTGCCGGTAAATTCACTGCGTTTATACTTACCAATTCCAATGCCATTCTTACCGATGCCCTGGAGTCTATCATAAACGTTGTAGCTGGAGCATTTTCACTGTATAGTTTGGTGCTGTCGGCTAGGCCACGAGACGAGAACCATCCGTATGGCCACGGGAAAATAGAATTCGTGGCCGCCACCCTAGAGGGCTCACTCATTATTGTTGCGGGTGGCGCTATTATGTTCAAGTCGGTTTTTAATCTGATAGAGCCGGTGCCCTTGCAAAAGCTGGACATAGGTATGCTTCTTATCGCTGCTTCCGGAGTTATCAATTTTGTTGTGGGTTTCCTTACGGAGAGGCGCGGCAAGCAAAGCAACTCCATGGTGTTGGAGGCTGGTGGTAAGCACCTGCAAACCGATGCTTACTCCACAGCAGGCATTCTAATTGGGCTGGTGCTTATTTACCTAACAGACCAGATTTGGTTGGACAGCGTAGTAGCCATACTATTTGGTTTGATGATCGGGATTACAGGTTACCGCATTTTGCGCAGCTCCATTGCAGGTATTATGGATGAAGCTGATTATGAGCTTTTAAAGCGTATTGTGAATGTACTAAACGAAAATCGTCATGAAAACTGGATAGACATACACAATCTCCGGGTAATAAAATATGGCTCCACATTGCATATTGATTGCCACCTGACTGTGCCTTGGTACTTGAACGTGCTGGAAGCGCATGATGAGGTCGAGGCAGTGGCCATGGTTATCCGTGAAAAGATAGACCCAAGTATAGAGCTGTTCATTCACACCGACCCTTGTATTGCTCCTTCGTGCGCCATCTGCACCAAAACTGATTGCGAGGTGAGAAGGCAAGCTTTTATGGCAAGGGTAGAATGGGATTTCGACAAAGTTATAGCAGACCGAAAGCACGGCACGTACTAAAAATCTAAGGTATGGAAAAGTATAGAATTGCGGTTGTTGGTATTGGTGGAGTTGGAGGATATTATGGCGGAAAGTTGGCGCAGCGCTTCGCTGCCGATGAGTCGCATGAGGTTATTTTTATAGCCCGCGGCGAGCATAAGGCTGCCATGCTCGAGCATGGATTAAAAATCGAGATGGGCAATGAATCTTTCACCGCGCATCCTAATACGATCACTGACCGATCAGAGCAACTTGGCCCACTGGACCTAGTACTATTCTGTGTGAAGAGCTACAGCCTGGAGCAAGTAGCAGAACAACTGGCAGCAAACATTGCACCTAGCACGGTGCTCTTGCCATTGCTTAATGGAATTGACGGCATGGATTATTTGCACGAGCGTTTCTCGGGTACCACTACGCTTTGGGGCTGCGTATACATTATCTCGAGTATAAAAGCGGCAGGTATAGTGCAGGTGCAGGGCAAGTATAACCGGCTTATCTGGGGTAAGCCAGAGCTTTCAGAAACCACTCGCCAGAAGCTGGATTGGCTTTTTACAGAAGCAGGCATTAACCATGAGTTTTACGCTAAGGAAGTAGCTGAGAAAGTATGGGAAAAGTTCTCATTTATTTCACCAGTAGGCTCGTTAACTTCATTTACTCATAAATCGATGGGGGACATAACCAATGACCCTAAACTGAAAGCGCAATTGGCGCAACTGATAGAGGAGCTGGCAAGCCTGGCAAAAGCGAAAGGATTAGAATTGCCGGCAGATATTGTGCAGCGAAATTTGGCCATAGTAGATAAACTCCCGCCAACGGCAACCTCTTCAATGCAGCGCGACGTGGTTGCCGGAAAGCAGTCTGAAGTGGAAACGTTAACGGGCTATATCGTTAGAGAAGCAGCAACGTTTAGCGTGGATGTACCGCTTTACCAAGAAATTTATAAAGGGCTGAAGCAGCAGTAACCTTCTTCTAAATTAACTGAAACCGCTTGCCGGGCATTGCTTTAATAATTCCTTTAAACTCCAGCCCTAAAAGCACCGATGCTAAGAGGCTTACAGGCAACTGGGCTTTCCAGCTCAGATTATCTATGTGTTCTTCGCGGGTCTGTTTCAGTACGCTCAACACCTTTAGCTCGTCCTCACTATAATCTGCGGGGTTAAAGGCGGCAACTGTAGTTTTAGCGGCTGCTTCATCCTCCAGGTCCCAGTTCAGTAACTCCACCAGATCCTGCACCGAAGTATAGGCCACAGCTTTCAATGACTTGATCAGGTAATTTGTGCCCTCGGAAACAGGGGAGGTGATGTTGCCCGGAACGGCCATAACTTCTTTGTCGTAGCTGTGGGCGATATCGGCGGTGATCAGGGTGCCGCTTTTCATGGCTGCTTCCACTACAATGGTGCAGTCGCTCATGCCGGCTATAATACGGTTGCGCGCCGGGAAACGCGGGGCGTCGGGCTTGGTGCCGAACGTATTCTCAGTCAGTAAGCCGCCCTGCGTCAGCATGCGCTCGGCATACTTGCGGTGCACGGCAGGGTATACTATGTCGGGCCCACTGGCCATTACGCCTATGGTTGGCAGGCCGGCCTGCAGGGCCGCACGGTGCGCTACTACATCCACGCCATAGGCCAGCCCACTCACGATCATCACATTATAAGCCTTTAGTTCTTCCACAATGCGCTCGGTAACTGTTTGGCCGTAAGCTGAAATCTGGCGCGTGCCCACCATACTTACAATCCTACGCTGGTTTAGATTGGCATTGCCACGGTAGTAAAGCATCGTTGGGGCATCAGGCACTTGTTTTAGCCTGTCCGGATACTTGGGCGATGTATAAAATAGCAGTTGCACGCCTTCCTCCGTCGCGCGTTTAACGCACTCCTCAGCTTGTACCAAAGCAGTTCGTGCGTGTTCGGCTATACTTTTAACCAGTTTCGGGCCGACCCCCGGAATTTTTAACAGCTTACCGGGTGGAGCCTGGAAAACAGCTTTGGGTGAGCCGCAATAGCTCACCAGCTGGCGTGTTAGCTGTGCGCCAACCCCCGGCAACCTCGTGAGGGCTGCTTCATAAATATTCTGCTCATCAACCATATGGTTAAGAACGTACGCAGGATTTATACTTTGGTATTCAGTTGATCCTTAATGCCCTGCAAAAAAGTACGCACTTTCGCCAAAGACTCTATGATTTCCATCTTGTCTTTGGCCTGCACAGGCTTGTTGCGCATCACGTCTTTGGCGCCCTGAATAGTATAGCCGCGCTCTTTAACCAAGTGGTAAACGGTGCGTAGGGTTTCAATATCCTTAGGTGTATACTGGCGGTTACCTTTTTTATTTTTTTTCGGCCTAAGCTGCTCAAATTCAGTCTCCCAAAAACGAATCAACGAAGGGGCTACTTGAAACATACCAGCTACTTCGCCAATGGTGTAATATTGTTTTTCTATATCTTTTTCCTTGTAAGGCATAAGTTTCTTGTGATTAAAAAGCTAAAGCCGTGTAATTTTCAGCCAAATGTTCCTGATTACGGCTAAATATGCTACTTTTGCTTATAATGTGCTTGCGGTATCAGGTTATATAATCCTGTTCCGATTGGCAAAAATTAGATATTTTTCTCTCTTAAACAACAAGTATAGCACTAAGTATCTAAAGGCTTAACACTCATACATGAATTCAGCTGAAATTAGACAAAAGTTCCTGGACTTCTTCGCTTCCAAACAGCACCAGATTGTGTCTTCTGCCCCTATTGTGGTAAAGGATGACCCCACCCTCATGTTCATTAATGCAGGTATGGCTCCCTTTAAAGATTATTTCCTGGGCAACAAACCTGCGCCTAACAAGCGCATTGCAGATACGCAGAAGTGCCTGCGCGTAAGCGGAAAGCATAACGACCTGGAGGAAGTAGGCTACGACACTTACCACCATACCATGTTTGAGATGCTGGGCAACTGGTCTTTTGGCGATTACTTTAAGAAAGAAGCCTTAGAGTGGGCCTGGGAGCTGCTTACGGAAGTATACCAACTGCCAAAGGACAGGCTTTATGTTTCTGTGTTTGAGGGAGACCCTTCTGAAAACCTGGTAAAAGACCAGGAAGCATACGATATCTGGAAGACTATGATCGCTGAGGACCGCATCCTGATGGGGTCTAAGAAGGATAATTTCTGGGAGATGGGCGATACCGGCCCTTGCGGACCGTGCACTGAGATACACATTGATTTGCGTGCCGATGAAGAACGCGCTGCCGTAAACGGCAAGGACCTGGTAAACAACGACCACCCACAGGTTGTGGAGATCTGGAACAACGTGTTCATGGAGTTTAACCGCCTGGCTGATGGCAGGCTGGTAAAACTGCCTGCACAGCACGTAGATACAGGTATGGGCTTCGAGCGTTTGTGCATGGCCATCCAAGGCAAGCGCTCTAACTACGACACCGACGTATTCCAGCCGCTAATCCAGTACATCGCAAAAGAAGCCGGCGTAACTTATGGCGACGATGAGAAAAAAGACATCGCCATCCGCGTTATAGCCGACCACATACGTGCCATTTCCTTCACAATTGCCGATGGTCAGCTGCCATCCAACAACAAGGCCGGTTACGTGATCCGTCGTATTCTGCGCCGCGCGGTGCGTTACGGCTTTACCTTCCTTGATTTTAAAAAACCATTCCTGTATAAGCTCACTGAAGTACTGGCCGAGCAGACAGCACACGTATTCCCGGAGCTGAAGCAGCAGCTTGGGTTTGTGCAGCGCGTTATTGAGGAGGAGGAAAATGCTTTCTTGCGTACACTGGAGAATGGCCTTAAGCGCCTCGATGCACTGGAGGATACCTTTAAGCAGCAGCAAAACACCATCGATGGGAAAACGGCTTTTGAGCTATACGACACCTTTGGCTTCCCGCTGGACCTAACTGCCCTGATTGCCCGTGAAAAAGGCCTGAAGGTTGATGAGTCAGGCTTTGCCAAAGAAATGGAGCAGCAGAAAAACCGCTCACGTAATGCTTCTGCCACCGAGCAAAGCGACTGGGTCATACTTCAGCCCGACGTTGTGAACGAGTTTATCGGCTATGACTGCGACACCAGCGATGCACACATAGTTCGTTACCGCCAGGTAAAGGCCAAGAATAAAAGCGAATACCACCTTGTACTTGATCGAACGCCTTTCTACGCCGAAAGCGGTGGACAGGTAGGGGATATAGGATACTTAGTGTCTGGAGATGAGCGCGTGGAGGTGTTGGATACCAAAAAGGAGAACGACCTAATACTTCACATCACCGCTAAGTTGCCGCAAAACCTGGAGGCTGGCTTCAGCGCTGAGATTGATGCCGAACGCCGCAACCTGATCAGAAAAAATCACTCGGCCACGCACCTGCTTCATGCTGCCCTGCGCACCGTTCTCGGCGACCACGTGCAACAGCGCGGCTCCCTGGTGAGCGAGAAAGTACTGCGCTTTGACTTTTCGCACTTTGCAAAGGTAGAGGATGCTGAGTTGCGCCAGATTGAGCACATCGTGAACGAGCGCGTGCGCCAGGCCATTCCATTGGATGAGCGACGCAATGTACCGATCGATGAAGCCAAGGAGCTAGGCGCCATGGCCCTTTTCGGTGAAAAGTATGGCGACTTTGTTCGCGTGATCACTTTCGGCAGCGAGTATTCTGTAGAGCTTTGCGGTGGAACCCATGTGCACAACACCGGCAACATCGGATATTTCAAGATTATCGGGGAGAGCTCTGTGGCAGCAGGTGTGCGCCGCATTGAGGCTGTAACAGCCACTGGCGCGGAAGAATACATGCAGCAGCAGCTAAACGAACTGAACGCGGTGCGCGAGGTGCTAAATACGCAAAGCAATATATCGGGTGCCGTGCAAAAAATGCAGGAGGACCTGAAAGCACTTCAAAAGCAACTGGAGCAGTTTGAGCTCAAGCAACTGGGCACACTAAAGGATACCCTGGCAGACAAAGCCCAGACCATTGGCGAAGTAAAGCTGATTGCCGAGCGCGTTAACCTAAGCTCAGCCGATTACCTGAAAAAACTGGCCTTTGATATGCGTCAGGTGGTAGAAAACCTGGTACTCATACTTGCCGCCGAGATTGACGGAAAACCGCAGATTGCTGTAATGCTATCGGATAACCTGGTGCAGGATAAAGGTATGAACGCTAGCCAGATGGTGCGCGAACTTGCCAAGGAAATAAAAGGCGGCGGCGGTGGCCAGCCGTTTTATGCCACAGCAGGCGGCAAAGATGTAGCAGGCCTCGAAGCCGTGCCGGCTAAGGCACAGGAACTTGTTCAGTCTATTATTAACGGATAATCATTAAATGCTCGTGCAGCTTAATCCGCAAGCTATACTTACCTGTGGATTAAGCTGCATCACTTATTAAAGCAATGGATAAAGCAATAAGAGATAAGTATCAGGCCATTATAGGTTTAGAGGTGCACGCCCAGTTGCTCACCAACAGCAAAGCCTACTCTTCAGACTCTACGGAGTATGGCATGCTGCCTAACACCAACCTGAGCGAGATTACGCTGGCGCTGCCAGGCACGCTGCCCCGCGTAAACAAGCGCGTAGTGGAAATGGCTGTTAAAATGGGCTTGGCTACTAACTGCGACATCACAAAGTATAACGTGTATGCCCGCAAAAACTATTTCTACCCTGACCTTCCGAAGGGTTACCAGATCACACAGGATAAAACACCAATCTGTACCCAGGGCCACCTTTTGATAAAAGATGCTGCCGGCGAGGAGAAAAAGATAGGTATTACAAGAATCCATATGGAGGAGGATGCCGGTAAATCCATGCACTTGCCAGGCGAGGTTGAAACGCTTGTTGACTTTAACCGTGCAGGCGTGCCACTGATTGAGATCGTTTCGGAGCCGGATATCCGCGATTCGGAGGAAGCTTATAACTACCTCATCGAGATTAAGCGCCTGGTGCGTTACCTGGATATCTGCGACGGGAACATGGAAGAAGGCTCGCTACGTTGCGATGCCAACATTTCCGTGATGCTGAAGGACTCTACGCTTTGGGGAACCAAGGTGGAGGTTAAGAACATGAACTCCTTCCGTAACGTGCAGCGCGCCATCGAGCACGAGATTGAGCGCCAGATTATGGTGCTGGAGAATGGTGGTAAAGTAGACGGCGAAACCAGAAACTTTGATGCCAATACGGGCTCAACAACAGCCATGCGCTCCAAGGAAACCCTGAACGATTACCGTTACTTCCCGGAGCCGGACCTGCCGCCATTGATTATTGAGCAGGAGTGGCTGAACGCCGTGAAGGAGGCGATGCCTAGTTTGCCGCAAGAGTTATACAACCGTTTTGTAAAGGAGCTTGGCTTGCCAGAGTATGATGCTAACGTATTGACTGATGCAAAGGAGATCGCTTTATACTTTGAGGAGCTGGCAAAGCACACTCAAAACTATAAAGCTGCCTCAAACTGGGTGATGGGCCCTGTAAAATCATACTTAAACGAGCTGCAGCTGCACATCAAGGATTTCCCGCTGAAGCCGGAACAAATTGCGCAGCTGATTGCTTTAGTAGATGAGAATAAAGTTAGCCACTCTGTGGCCGCCAAGCAGGTGTTTCCATACATGCTAGAGCACCCGGACATGACGGCGCAGCGCGTGGCGGAAGAGCAAAACCTGCTGCAGGAAACAAATGCCGATGAGCTCACAGCCATTGTGGAGCAGGTGTTGGCCGATAACCCGGCAAAAGTGGAAGAATACAAAGCCGGTAAGCAATCCCTGATCGGGATGTTTATGGGTGAGATCATGAAGAAAACGAAAGGCAAAGCCGATCCGAAGGCGACAAACCAGTTGCTGCGCGAGAAGCTGAACGCTTAATTCTATCCTATGAAGTTAAAAAACATACTGGCGGTGGCTTCGGCTGCCGCACTATTTGCAAGCTGCCAAGGCAATAAATCCGCTACCAACGGCGAAGACAGCTATACCATTCAGGGTAAACTGAATAATGCTTCTTCAGGCCAGGTTTTTCTGTTTGAGCTAGGGGAGCAAAACTTTGTACCCCGCGATACAGCCGAGATAGGAAAGGATGGAACCTTCGCCTTTACGGGAAATGTGGAGGAACCAACCTTTTACCGTATCACCCTGGATCAGCAAAACGGCTTGATGCTGGTTGTAGCAGAAGGCAAGATCGAAATTGAAGCTGATGCGCAAGATATTAATGGCACTGCAAAGATCGAAGGCTCCGAAGACTCCAAATTATTTCAGGAACTGAACCAGCTAGTTAATGAGAACCGCCAAAAGCAGGTTGCCATGGAGCAGGCATTTGCGCAGGCACAGCAGCAAGGCAACGAAGCCGAAATGGAAAAAATCAGGGAGCAATACCTTGCAATGCAACAGCAGGTTAAATCTTTGCTGGCAAAGCATCCTAAATCTGTGGTGTCCGCATTCGGCACGTCCAGCCTGATTGACCCGGTTAACGATTTTGCCTTTGCCGATAGTATGGCAACTTTATTTAATGAGCATTTGCCAAACTCAAAGTATACTGCCATGCTCAACGAAAGGCTAAAGCCTTACCGCAGCACGGCTATTGGGCAATTGGCGCCAGATATTAGCTTGCCAACGCCCGGCGGCGAATCTAAATCGCTTTCGTCATTAAGAGGCAAGTATGTACTGGTAGATTTCTGGGCCAGCTGGTGTCGTCCGTGCCGTGAGGAAAACCCGAATGTTGTAAAGATGTACAACAAATATAAAGGGAAGGGCTTCGAAATTTTCGGTGTTTCCCTGGATCAGTCGAGGGACAAGTGGCTTGGCGCAATCGAAAAAGATGGATTGCAGTGGCCGCACGTTTCTGACCTGAAAGGGTGGGAAAGCAGCGCAGCCCAACTCTACAACGTAAGCGCCATTCCGCAAACCGTTTTACTCGACCCAGAGGGAAAGATAATCGCCAAGGGTTTACGCGGAGAGGAACTAGAAAAGAAACTTGCCAGCTTACTTAATTAAAGCCAGGCAAAGTATAAAAAGAGAAGGCCAGCTACATGTAGCTGGCCTTCTCTTTTTATACTTATTGTACTGAGCACTTACAGGAAAACACGCTGCAAAGCTCCCCAGAGTTGCTTTTTGTATTCCACGTTATTCTCAAGCATAGCCAGGGCATGCGAGAAGACAATGGGAACATCGCCAACGGTAACCGGATTGTATAATGTGAATTTATCGTGAGGCAGATCAGTTTTCACGCGGCTGGCAAAACTGATAATATACTTTACCTCTAAAGCCTGCTGCAGGTCTTTAAACTGTGCAAGCTCACCCGAGATGTTATTCACATAGGCCACATCATCCGCCTTTAGGCCAATTGCCCCTAGAATTTTCTGAAGAAAACCTAGCTGCGGCAACTGCATAAAATCAGCATCAGGCAGCGTAACCAGCACGGCTATGCCCTTATGGTTCTGACCGATAATTCTATACTTCTGCTGTTGCACTGGGGCAGCTTCTATCTGTGGTATCTTAGGCAATGCGGTAGGTGCTACTTTTGAAGTAAATTTAACTTCAGTATCTACCTTTTTAGCAACGACATGATGCTGAGCAGTAGCGGCTTCTGAGTCAGGCAGGGCAGGAGCAGGAAGAGACAGGTCATCCTCCACCAGATAAATGGTTTCGGGCATAAAGCTCTTCAGAAACTCATTGCTTAAATCTGCCTGTAAGTTAGCCATTTATACTTCTCCTTCAGCGTCTTCTTTGATATCGAAAATAGAGCGCAGCTCATTCGCTTCGCTTGGCTTCATGCGGCCGGCAAGTACTAGGCGCAACTGACGGCGGCGCAAGGCTCCATCGTATAATCGAACTTCTTCCTCAGTTTCAGGCACAGCCTCCGGCACATCAATCGGGTTGCCCAATTGGTCTACAGCCACAAAGGTAAAGAATGCCTGGTTCGACATCATTTTCTTGCCACTCGGAATGTCCTCTGCATACACTACGATATGCACTTCCATGGAAGAGTTGAAGGCACGCGTTACTTTAGCCTCCAGCGTAACTACGTTACCCAATTTTATACTCTCAGAGAAAGAAACATTATCCACGGAAGCCGTTACCACGATACGGTTGGAGTGTTTTTGAGCGGCAATAGCTGACACAATATCCATCCAGTGCATCATTCTGCCGCCCATTAAGTTGTGCAGGGTGTTGGTGTCGTTTGGCAACACTAGCTCCGTCATAATGACGTAGGAGTCTTGTACTTTTTTTTGTTTACGCATTGATGTAGGCAATAATTTTGATGCAAAGATACGCTTATGCCCGCAAATGATGAAATAATGTTTGCGTAAGCTCGGTTATGCGAGGTGTATCTGCGCCTCTTTAGCCAAGGTTATCCCAACCGGAACGGCCCAGTAAAGGCACAAACTTAAAGTCGTTAAACTCCTCCTTTGTAAACTCGCTCTCTGCGACCCGAGTTATCCGCAGCATCTTTTGGGTCTGTTCATCACCCACCGGTATAACCAGTATGCCTCCAATGCTTAACTGCCGCAGCAACTCCTTTGGAACCACTGGCGCGCCGGCTGTCACGATTATTTTATCATAGGGAGCATGAGCCGGCAAACCCTGTGAGCCATCTCCATGGAACGTATGCGGCGAGAGCCCATGTTTCCGGAAGAAAAGGCGTGCTTTCTCGAATAATGGCCGGTTATACTCTATGGTATACACATGGGGCGTGAGATGCAGCAGAACGGTACATTGGTAGCCGGAACCTGTCCCGATCTCGAGTACTTTGTCTGTGGCCCTGAGTTGCAAAAGTTCTGATTGGAAAGCAACAGTGTATGGTTGGGAAATAGTCTGGCCCTCACCAATGGGGAAAGCTTTATCCTGATATGCCTGTTCTAGAAATGCCTTATCAAAGAAATAATGACGCGGTACAGTTTCCATGGCCGCCAGCACGCGCTCATCGCGGATGCCCTTATCACGCAGGAGTTTAACCAATGCCCGGCGCATGCCCTTGTGTCTGTACGAATCTGTCTGCATTTCTAATGTTTGATAAGTTTCGATAAAGTGGCTAGATAGCCAATTGAGGCCTACGTTTGCGAAAATAAGCATCTCGATTCAAAAAAACGCCTAATTTTATACTTTACATGCATAAATTTGGCAGCGGCAACATAAGATGGCCAAAGCTGTTAACTTTGGAACACTTTAAATATTGCATTGGCGCCGGCACTATCCGGCATTAATTTTATAACAGATGTTTACAGGAATAGTAGAGGCTTTGGGCCATATAACCAATATACGGGAAGATAATACAAACAAGCACTTCACGCTGACGGCACCTTTTACGCAAGAGCTTAAAATTGACCAAAGCGTGGCCCACAACGGTGTTTGCCTGACAGTGGTAAGTATAAACGAAGACACCTACACGGTTACCGCCATCGACGAAACCCTAAAAAAAACCAACCTAAACAGCCTGAAAGTGGGTGAGGTAGTAAACCTGGAAAGATGCATGCTAGCAAATGGCCGTTTTGATGGGCACGTGGTGCAGGGCCACGTAGACCAAACGGCTGTCTGCGAAAGCGTAACCGACGAACAAGGTAGCTGGGTGTTTACGTTTCGTTATGACGCCAGTCATGGAAACGTGACGGTAGAGAAGGGTTCCATCTGCGTGAACGGCATCAGTCTTACTGTTTTCAACTCGGAGGTAGATCGCTTTTCCGTGGCCATTATACCATTTACCTATGAGCACACCAACCTGCACCAGGTAAAGCCCGGCGACACGGTAAACCTTGAGTTTGACATTATTGGCAAGTATGTGGCCCGTTTGCTAGGAAAGTAAGCGCGCTGTTAAGTGCCTGAAAGAATTAACCTCCGGGATGCTGGCAACGTTAGCATAGGTAGTGTTTACAAACCAACTTATGAGCCTATGCCAACAGATCAATATCACGAACCAGCGCACGAACTATCCGAAGAAACACGGACTTTTGCCCGCATGATAACTTCCGTGATTGAGGAGGCCGAAGCCATCAGCTGGTATGAGCAACGCATCTCAGTGGAAAAGAACGAACAAGCCAAAGCCATTATGCAGAATGCTCAGAACGAAGAGTTTAAACACTTTGGCATGGACCTGGAGTTTTTGTTGCGCCAGAAGCCAAAATGGCGCGAGATGATGAAGATCATACTATTTTCGGAAGGCGATATTGTTGAAAAAGGAGAGGAGGCGGAGGACTAAGGTTTTACCGCTATTTTCACGCTTAAAACTTGCGCTCCTCAGAGGCCATGGTCTGGTCGATGCTCAAGCGGCCGGCACCACCAATTACTAAAGCCCAGGCCATACCTATAACTAGCAAGTGGTACTCAAAACCCTCACCGGCCTGGTTGCCGCCCCAATTCATAAAAAAACCATTCGGGATGTGCACTGTAAGTATGATCCCGACGAACAGGCCGATAAAGCTCAGTGCCCATACGCGGGTCCAGAAGCCAAGTATAAGGCAGAGGCTGCCTATAAACTCAATGATTATAACCAGCCAGCCAAGCCAGCCCGGCAAGGACGAAACGCTTTCAAAAAACTGCAAAAAAGCTGCTGCGCCATGGCCGCCAAACCAGCCGAGAAGCTTTTGAGCACCATGCGGTAAGATTATTAGGCCCAAAAAAAACCGCACGACTGTCAGGCTCCAGGTATCTCCGGTTAAAAGGATTCTATCTTTTAAGGTCATGTCCTACAAAGTATACTTATAGTATACTTGCTGCCCCGGAAAAAGGTGCTAAACATACAGGCAGAAGAACCTTACTCCCTGAAACGGTTGAACTTAGGCAGGCTTAGGTTGTAGCGCACAGCCAGAAGGCGGATACCAATGATCAGAAAAACTGAAAGTATGAAATTTGTATTCCGTTCTACCTCTAGGTACTCTAGGCCGAGATAAAAAGAGGCCCCCAGCAGACAGGCACTTGCATAAATCTCCTGCCGGAAAAGCACAGGAACCTCGTTGGTTAGAATATCCCGGATCACGCCGCCCATCACCGCCGAGAACATTCCCATAATGGCAGCTATTTCGGGGCTGGCTCCCAGGCTTAAGGCTTTTTCCATGCCCACAATCGTAAATATAGAAATACCTAGCGTATCGAAGAGCAGGAAGGTACGGCGCAAATTAAGGAGCCATTTATAAAATAAACCACTACATATTATAGCAGCGATTATTACATACAGCAAGGTTGTATCCTGTATCCACACCAACGGGTAACTCCCAAGCATAATATCGCGCAGGCTACCGCCGCCGATTGCGGTAACAAAGCCGGTAAAACCTGCGCCAAACCAATCCTGGTCCTTATCTTTCTCGCTTACGGCCAACGCCCCCGACATGGCAAAAACCACCGTCCCGATCAATTCTAAAATATACTGTATACTCACACATGTCTTTTGTTAAACGGCAAGTTAAGCTCATTACTTTTCAGAAGAAAACCTGTTTCGTTGATTTCTATTTATACTTCGCTGGAATGCAGCTTGGTATCTTTCCAAGATCGTCAAAAATAGGAAAGGCTACAGCATGTGCCATAGCCCTTCCTCAGCAATCTATCAACATAAAAATAATAATTATTGCAAACCAAATTTCAGGCCAAAGAAGACGGTGCGCGGGCGTGCCGGACCATAAACATAGTTGCTATCGCGGTACTTGCCCTGGTCAAAATCGGTTTGATACGCGTTAAAAACGTTCTGTATGCCTGTGCTAAGCTGCAAATCCTGGTTTATACCTTTGATTGTAAAGCGATAAGCCAGGCGAATATTATTCTCCACAAAAGTAGGGGAAGTAAAAATCTCGTCCTCGGTTACACCCGGTGCACCTCCAAAATGTGGAACCTGCATAGGCCCTGTGAGAACACCCGATATAGATGCAGTAAATTTGCTCTCTGGCCATAGCGTGAGCACATAGTAGCCGTAAGTATTTGGTGTGCGTAGGTAATTGCGTGTTCCTGCCACCTCCGACGACCACGCCACTGGCGCATCATACGTAGACTGCTGGAACGTGATGCCTGTTTCGATTTGAGCTTTCTGGTCATAGTTCAGTCGGCCTTCAACTGTTATACCTTTCACAGTGGAGTTGCTCCCGTTTTTGCGCAACAATTGCTGGTTGCCCTGGGCGTCTGTACCGATTTCTTCAAGTACGAAGGCATCGTGCAGGCGCGTGTAGAAGCCATCCAGGGTAAACCCATAGATCATGTGCTCACTGGCCTTGTTGTAGTCTACTGAAAGGTTGTAGCTATCCGAGGTTTCTTCTTTCAGGTTAGGGTCGATGTTGACCAGCGAGATGCCGCCTCCCGCAAAGGCAATATGCATGTCGGTTTCAAAGGCTTGAGGCGCTTTGAAACCTTGCGCAAACGAAGCCCGGATTTGTGTAGTGTTCCCTAGCTTATACAAGGCGCTTAGGCGCGGGGTAAGTATGATCTGGTCTACGTTATTATGTTTATTAGCGCGTACGCCGGAAAGTATAGTCAGGTCAGGAGTTACTTCCCAATCGCTTTGCAGGAAAACCCCGGTCAGGTTCGTCCGCTGATCGATCAGGTAAGTGTATGCCGGAATCTCATCAAACGTATAATCATACTGATGTTCTGCACCCGTTGTAAACGTGTTTTTGCCTCCCAGAAAAAGGGGTGAAGTATAGTTAAACTGGAAGCCGCCCTGCACGCTGTGATTCTTCGTTTTTCCCCAGCCATCAGACTGGTCGATACCGGTATAGTGCGTACGCTTGGTGTTTTGAGCAGAGGCGTAAACGCTGTACGATGCATTAGGCTTCTGCAAAGCGTGATCCCAGTTAAAACCGCCCACCAAAATGTTGTGCAGCCTGTACTCCGATTGGTCGGCACGATCGGCAGGTTCATCCAGTCGGGTTCCGCCTTTGCGCTCCTCGTAAATGCTCCAGCCGTTAATATCAACCTTATCCTGCTCGGTTGGCCTGAAGAATGAATTGAAGCCGAAGGAGTTATTCTTGAGCTCGGCAAGCTCAGAAAAACCGTCGCTATTGGCATCGTAGGCCTCTTTGTCGCGGTGCGAGGCAAAGAAAGACACCCCAGCCGTGCGCTCCTCGTTCACCGTATTCACGTTGGCATTTACAAAGTTATCCAGGGCTTTCCCATCAATCAGGGAGGTGTTTGATGAGATACTGAAAGTACTTGCATCAGGCTCCTTTGTAATGATATTTACCGTGCCGGCGATGGCACTGGAACCATAAAGCACGGAGCCACCACCTCGCACAACTTCCACGCGCTCAATCATATTGGCCGGTATCTGCTCCAATCCATACAAGCTCATCAAGGAATTAAAAATCGGCCGGCTGTTTACTAGCACCTGCGAGTAAGCTCCGCCTAAGCCATTCATGCGCAGCTGTGAGTAGTTGCAGGTTTGGCAGTCGGTTTCCATGCGCAGCCCGGGCTGAAAGCAAAGCCCTTCGGAAAGCGTGTTGGATTGGGTAATGTTGAACGTACGGCTATCTAGCACATTCACAGCAACCGGACTTTCGAGTCTGCGCCGTTGGGTGCGAGTGCCGGTTACTACCACCTCATTCAGCGAGGAGGTAGCGCTTAATAGCTTCAGGTGCAGTACCACTACTGAGTCCGGGTAAAGCTCAACCTTCCGAACAATTGGTTTGTAACCAAGCGCGGTTACCAGCAAATCATACTTGCCTGGTTTAACTTTGGCCAATTCAAAATTTCCGAGATCATCAGTCGGGCTACCCCAGGAAGTATTTTTTAGTAACACCGTCGCAAAGGGTATAGCCTCGGTACCGGATTTTATACTTCCACTTACAGTAGCGTACTGAGCGTGAACCGGTAAAACGTTAATAATCAAACATGTAAAAACTAGCAGTAACTTATACTTCATACTTTAGGTGTTTCTATTTCAGATATTTGTTACGCAAAATTATAAATTTAGATTAGTCTAAAACACAAATTATATAAATAAAAATTTTATTGATGTGCATTTGTTGCAGGGCAATAAAAAAAGCCCGCGCAGGAAGGCTGCACGGGCTTTCAACACTTTCATAATTTATAAGAAATCCTGCCTGAGTTTGTGAGCTACTTACGGCAAGCCTATACTTGCTTTCGCTTCATATTTATAAAGGTTTTGCCGCTGCCGAATGAGCGGCAGGTTAGGGTCCACCAGGAAGATAGGCACATCTGCATCTACAAGATCAACGAGGCCTGCAGCGGGGTATACGACCAGGGATGTGCCTACCACCATAAAAATATCAGCCTGCATTGTTTCCTGCATGGCCAGCTCCATCATGGGTACGGGCTCCCCGAACCACACAATATTGGGGCGCAGCTGCGAACCGCGCTCACATTTGTCGCCTACGTTTAGCTGCCAGTCTTGCATGGTGTAGACAAGATTGGGGTCCAGGGTGCTGCGGCTCTCGAACAGTTTGCCATGCAGGTGCACCACGTTGGAGCTTCCGGCGCGTTCGTGCAAATCATCCACGTTTTGGGTGATAATGCGCACATCAAAATCTGCTTCGAGCTCGGCCAGTGCTTTATGGCCTTGGTTTGGCTGGGCTTTGTGTGCGTTTTTTCGCCTTTGATTATAGAAGTCCAGCACTAGTTCGGGGTTTTTACGCCAGCCTTGCGGCGAAGCCACATCCATTACGTCATGGCTTTCCCAAAGCCCGTTGGCATCGCGGAAGGTTGCAATGCCACTCTCTGCACTAATTCCAGCTCCGGTTAACACCACTAATCTCTTTTTCATAGTCTGTAGTCGAAGATCTTGTTTATCAATGATTATGCTTGCTAAGCTTGCTGCGCGGCCTATTTTCTAAACGCAAATAAAAGTAGGTCCGATACAAGGTAGCCATAGTAAAAAAGTCGGCCGCAACATATGCATGCTGCGGCCGACGAACAGTTTATACTTTAAAGTACAAACTTACAATGTATACTTACGGCCTTTATTCTGCTCTTTCAGGTATTCCATTAGCGGCTGGAAGTAGGCAACCATGGCGCGTGCGCTCAGTTCTTCGCCGGTTTTGTCTTTCAGCATTTGGCGCCAGTCAGCTGATGCTCCGGGATACATGATATCGCGCAGGAAGTTACCGACCTCTTTGCTACCATAGTAGTTAGTGGCGTGCGGGTCTTGCTTCAGGATATTCTTAGCGATATGATCGTGCAGCTGGAACAGGATCACGTAGCTCATGGCATAATCGTAATATTGCGCTGCATCATCGTTAATATGCGTTTTGGTGGCTGCATCGAGGTAGTTTTCACCGCGATCTGATGGCGGCACAATACCCTGGTATTGCTTTTTAAGCTCCCACCAGCGTTTGTTTAGTTGGTCGGCAGGCAGGTTTTTCGCGTAGAAATCGTGCTCCCATTCACTCATCACCCCAGAAGAAAAAGGTATGAACACCACATAATTAAGCGCTTCCTTCAGCAGCGTTTGCACATCATCGGTTTGGGTGTTCTTATCGATGAGGTTGAGCTCGGCCAGGAACGGTTTCTGCATGGCAGCCAAACCCATCAGCGAGCCGATTGCTTCGTGATAAGCCCGGTTGGCACCGCCGCGTAAAAGCACCGGCACATCCGGGTTAGTATAAGTCATGTAGTAGTAGATATGCCCCAGCTCATGGTGGGTAGTTTCGTACCACTCCGAGTTCGGCTCTACACTCATCAGGCTGCGCACGTCCTTATCCAGGTCCATGTGCCAGGCCGATGCATGGTTGTTTTTCTTATAATTGGCGTTGGCCGGCAGCGGGTACAGACTTGATTTGTCGTAGAACGATTGAGGCAGACTCGCAAAACCAAGGCTTGTATAAAAACGCTCGCCTTGTTTCACCAGCCACTCGGCACCTTTAGGGTTAAGGGCGCCGTCCAGGTCAATACCTTCCACTTCTACCATCGCGCTCCAGTCCTGGCCCCAGCGGTTCGGCAGCCAGTGTGCCGGCAGGTAGTCGGGCACTTGTTTTACGCCATATTTTTTGGCAAGCTCATAGCGAGCATACGTATGCAGCTCGCGGTAAAGCGGCCGCAACTCTTGGTTAATCTGCTGCATCAGGTCCATCATCTCGGCGCGCGACATACCATAGTCCGAAGCTTGGTAGGTAAAGTAATCGTCGTAGCCCAGGCTTTGCACCGTTTTGTTGCGCAGTTGGCGCAAGTTAAGTAAGCCTTCTTTTAGACCTGGTCCAACCTCTTTGCTGGATTGCCAGGCATCCAGGCGCTTCTTTAGGTTTGTTTCGCTTTTGAGCGTGTTATCGATATCGTTGGTCGATACTGACTTTTCGTAGATGCGGTAATCAAAGCCATAAAGTTTTTCTGTCTGCTCGGTCTCGGCTTTAATACGGGCCTTCACCACATCCGGAATAATTTGAGGGTTATTGGCACCGGCATAAAGTATGGCCTCAAACTGCTTTACTTGCAGCGGTGTTAGCTCGTCCTTCTTCTCCAACATGGCCTTGGCTTTTTCTATGTTTTCGGCGCTACCGGTAAATGCGGCAAAAGCCTCGTTAGCCTTTCGGGTTGCCACGGCATTCGTTGAGTCGCCCTCCACAATCTTTGTGTTAGAAGCCCATTCGGCCTCCGCAGATTTAGTATAAAGGTCTTGGTAGATTTTAGAGTATTGATCCAGGAAAGCCTGCGCTTCCTGCTGGACCTGCGTCATTTCAACTGACGCAGTGCCTTCCTTAGTAATGCTTTGGGTAGAGCAGGAAGAGAGAAGCACTGCGGCTGTCAGGCCTGTGAAGATTAGTTTTTTCATGGGTTGTTTTTAAGTTATGATATACTAAGATAACATTATTGACCAGCTGGTGCAAGAGCCGTGCACCCACAACATGCATCATATAACGGCAAAAAGCACCTTAATGGGTGCTTTTTGTAATAGTACGTGTAAGGATAACTTGATCAGCTTAGAAATAATTTAAACATCAGAATGATCATCTTCTATACTTTCAGTTAGCTGCGCCTCCTGCAACAGGTTATCATCAATGGTCTTGCTGGTTTTAGCGCCTAACTCGCGAAGAATCTCCACCCGGCGAATCAGGTTACCGCGTCCTTCAGTCAGTTTGTTCATGGCCGCATTGTAAGAGCTTTGGCTGTTCTCCAGGTGCTTTCCTACTGTCTTAAGGTCGTCCACGAAGCCAACAAACTTATCATAGAGCTTGCCGCTTTCCTCCGCAATCTTGATAACGTTTCGCTTTTGGTCTTCCTGGCGCCACACACCTGCCACCGTACGCAGCGTGGCTAGTAGGGTAGAGGTGGTAACTAAAACAATGTTTCTGTCAAAGGCATCGGTAAATAAATCATAGTCGTGCTGAACGGCCAGGTTAAAAGCGGGCTCTATCGGGATGTACATCAGCACGAAATCCGGAGAGTTGATGCCGTTCAAGCGGTGGTAGCTCTTGCGCCCCAAATCAGTGAAGTGTGTGCGGACGGAGTTGATGTGGCTGCGCAAGTATACTTCCTGCTGGTTCTCGTCCTCGCAGCTGCAATAGGCCTCGTATGCCACCAACGACATTTTTGAGTCGATGATCAGGTGCTTACCTTCGGGCAGGCGCACAATCACGTCAGGGCGGTATACTTTGCTATCTTCGTTCTGGCGCACTTCCTCGCGCTCGTAATGCACGCCTTTTCGCAACCCGGATTTCTCCAGCAGGCTCTCTAACAGGTATTCACCCCAGTTTCCCTGGGTTTTGCTTTCGCCTTTCAAGGCTTTAGTCAGGTTTACGGCATCCTGGCTCATTTGCTGGTTCAGGGAGGCAAGTTGGGTGATCTGCTCTTTCAGGGAAATGCTGTCCTTGAGGCTTTTCTCATACGTTTGCTCCACCTTTATTTCAAACTCCTTAATGCGCTCCTTTAGCGGGGAAAGTATGCGCTCCAGGTTCTCAGAAGAGGCTTTATTAAAGTGCTCGGCGTTGGTCATAAGCACCTGATTGGAAATGCTCTGGAATTGCTGTAGGAATTTCTCGCGCAACTGCTCCAGTTCACGGCCTTGTTCCACCAGCCGTGACTTCAAGTGCTCGTAGTCTGTTTCGGTTTTGGTGAGCGCATTGGTCAGGTCCAGCGTTTCGGATTGTGCCTCTTTCAGCAGATTCTTTAACTGCTCGGTTTCAGCGGTGCGCTGCCTGGCCTGGCCTTCTAAAACGCCCTGGGTTACAGCAGCCTGGTTAGCAATTTGCTGCAAACTGTTTAGCTTACCCTTGAGCAATAGGTAAGCCAGCACCATGCCTCCTAAAAAACCCGCAATTCCTATGATGATCTCCATAGGGTAAAGGTATAAGTTTTTAGCAAATGCTGCTAAACAAATTAGCTAAGTATACTTTCAGGCTATAGCCATGTGCTAGCGCACAAAACTCACCTTATACTTTCTGCCTTTTATTTTGGCACTGTTCAGTTTAGATACCGCTTTGTTTGCTACTTCTTCAGGTATGGCCACGAAACTATGCCTGTCCTGAATCTCTATTTTTCCGATTTCGGAAGCGTTCATACCTACTTCTGCTATCAGAGCGCCAACAATATCGCGGGGGCTAAGTTTCTCCTTGCGTCCTCCGCTAATGTGCAGGGTTACAAAAGATGGCACAGCGGCTTGCACAGCTTCTTTCTTCGCTGATAGTTTATGCGGCTCTAGCCAAGTATCGACCTGCACATCGGGCCATAATTCAAGCTTTTGTACTTCGCGCGCGTTCAGTAACGTGTAAACCGTACCCGATTTGCCGGCGCGGCCCGTTCTGCCACTACGGTGCAAATACGCATCCTCGTGTTGCGGAAGCTCAAAATGCACGATCTGCTTCAGTACATCAATATCCAAGCCCCGTGCAGCCAGATCCGTGGATACAAGTATGGAAGTTGTGCCGTTGCGGAAAAGCGTCATGGTTTTGTCGCGATCGCGTTGCTCCATTTTGCCATGCAGTGCCTTAGCCGAGAAACCATGCTGTTGCAGTTGGGCCGCTACTTCTTCCGTAGTTAAACGCGCGTTTACGAAAACTACCGTTCCCGCTGCGTCTATACTTTTAAGCAAACGCACCAGCGCCTCAGGCTTCTCCGGGTCCTGTACCTTCATACCAAAGTATGAAATACGGTCTGGCAGGGCTGTGGCAGTAGCTTGTACAAATTTAGGATCAGTTAATGAGTTCTCGATCAGTTCCTTGACGTCATCAGCCATGGTTGCTGAGAAAAGCACGGTTTGCCTGTCGCGTGGCAGGGCGCGCATTAGCTTATCAAGCTCCTCCTCAAAGCCCATTTCCAGTAGCTTATCTGCCTCATCTAAAACAATTTGTTTAATACGGTTTAAATCTAAGCTTCTTCTGCTCAGGTGGTCTGTTAGGCGGCCGGGGGTGCCCACTAAAACCTGCGGCGGGTGTGCCAGCGAGTCTTGCTCCATCCGAAATGAATGGCCTCCGTAAAATGCGCTTATCTTCAGGTTAGGGATATAGCGTGCATACTGTTTAAGCTCCTGACGCACCTGCACGGCCAGCTCTCGGGTAGGCACAATAACCAAAGCCTGTACTTGTTGCAGTTCCGGGTTTATACTTTGTAGCAGCGGCAAGCCAAAAGCAGCGGTTTTTCCACTACCCGTCTCAGCCTGGCCAGCCACATCATGCCCAGCCAGTAACAGCGGAATGGCTTGTTCCTGAATAGGGGTAGGAGAAGTATAGTTTAATTCCTGCAAGCTTTTGAGCAAGGCAGAATGCAGGTTCAGGTTATCGAATGAAGCCATCTTGTAGTAGTCTGTAAAACACAAAGGTACTGCAATCATTTGGTTTTACCTGCTTCTGCCAACTGCACATATGGTAATGGATTGATACTGCATAACACAAACCGGATTGAAACGAGTATTAGTAAGTATGGCAAAACACTACGAAAGGCTAAGACAATTAACGCTTCTGCTATTTTTCGCGACACTGCTTGTGTATGTGTTGGTAGCAGCGCGTGATTTCCTGTATCCGATTGCGATGGCGATATTGTTTGCCTATCTTTTGTACCCTATTGAAAAGCAGCTTGAGAAATGGGGGTTGCCACGCATCCCGGCTACCTTTCTCACAATTATTGCGGCAATGGCTTTATTTGTTGGCTTGCTACTGCTGCTCTACAAGCAGTTAGCGATTTTTCTGACGGACCTACCGGCCCTACAGAACAAAGCATTACTGAACCTGGACCGCCTTCAGCAAGCAATTGATGAGGAATTCAGTCAGAACGAACCCGAAAATGAACATTGGCTCCGGACACAACTGGCAAGCGCCATTGAGCTCAGCGGTAATTTTCTGCGCACAGTGCTCTTTGCCACAACAAGTACTATTACTAAGTTCGGCCTGATACCGGTTTACATCTTTCTGATGCTGTATTACCGCAACAAATTCTTAAAATTCATACTTTATGTGGTGCCTACTGAAAGACACGCCAAAACCAACTGTATAATTGATCAAGTATCAGATGTGACAAGGCATTACATGGGTGGGGTTATTAGCGTGATTCTTATACTTTGTGCACTGAATACCGTAGGGCTGCTTGCCATTGGTGTTGAGTATGCGTTGCTGTTAGGTATACTTTCTGCCATAATGAACTTTATCCCGTACTTTGGTACGCTTATAGGCGGGGCAATTCCGCTGTTTTACACATTCATGATTCAGGGTTCACCACATAAAGCCTTACTGGTGTTGGTGTTCTTTTTGATAATTCAGTTTACAGAAAACAACATACTCACGCCAAATATTACAGGCAGCAGCGTAAACATAAACCCGATGTTCACTATACTAAGCATTGTAGTCGGCGGTATGCTTTGGGGCTTGCCAGGCATGTTTGTGGCAGTTCCTTTTTTAGGCATGATAAAAGTCTATTGCGACCATACACCTCCATTCGCGCCGTTTGCTTTTCTGTTAGGCACAGCAGGAACAGAAGAGCATGCCTTTACGGCTAAAAAGATAATCGACTGGTTCCGAAGCAAGTTCAAGAGTTAAACCTTAGAGCTTGTTTTGATAGTAAATGCCAATGGCTGCAAGGTTTAAACAAAAAAGCCTGAGCTCATTTCTAAGCTCAGGCTTTACAGTCCGATGGGTTAAACCTTAGTTACGGCGACCTTCCCAGCCACCACGCCGGTCTTGCTCCTCAGGTGCGGCACCGCTTTTAAACTTGTTGATGTTGTAGCTAAACGTTAACATAAAGAAGCGCTGCAACACCGTAGACTGCACATCTTCCACATAGTCAGAAGAAATGCTCCGCTCTATGCTTACATTTTGTTTTAGCAGGTCATTCACGCTTATGCTAACCTCGCCTTTCTGGTTTTTAAACACTTTTTTACCTATGCTCATGTTCCAAAGTAGGTAGCTTTTGTCTACACCCTCCGATAAACCTGAGTTATACTGGTGGCTCATCTCTGTGCGGTAAACCAGGCCTTTCCACATTATCCAGTTATAGCGCAGGCTAGTATTCTGGGTAAAGTAGTTGTTATTTGGATTACCAGAGGTTGTGTTACTTACAATATTGTAGTTCGAATTTGTGGAGATGTTAAAGTCAACCTTCTCGCTGATGTTGCTGCTGATGTTTAAGCCACCACCAAAGTTGGTGGTGTTTGCATAGTTGATCACACCATTAATCTCGCCTGGTATTCTGGTGAAGCCTACAGAACCGAACATGTTAAAGTTGGAGCTGATAAAGTTCAGGGGCTGGCCATAGTTCACGAACGAGCGCACGTTCCAGTAACCATCCAGGTTAACCGGGCGGGTGAATCGGGCACCAGGCTGCAGTTCATAGCCTTCTGGCAGATCTACTGGCACAAATCCGTTAGTATAAACGCTGTTACCGATGTAGTTCTGGGTGATGGTACCAAACAATCCTGCAAAGAAAACCCTGTTCGTTTCCGGGCTAAAGTTTCTGTAACGGATATTGATTCTGTTCTGGTATGCCTGGTCTAGCTCTGGGTTACCTGTTTTGAGCTGAAGCGGGTTTGATATATCCAGCACTTCCTGCAATTGGCTAACCGATGGCACATCGGTATTGGTACGCAGGCTGATGCGCAGGTTCTTAGATCTAGAGAATTTGTACTCATACTCCGCTGAAGGAAGTATGTTTGAGAAGTTTCGTTTAATAGGGTCTGCCACCGGAAACTCGCTTTCGCTGTCAAGCGTGGCATATTGGTAACGCGCGCCAACCTGCATACTTACTTTATCGGTGCGGTACTGGTATGTTGGCCCGATGCTCTGCGAAAGGTAATTACTCTCGAAGGTATTGCTCAGCGACGGGTTAAAGCCTGTGTACTCTCCACTGTCTTCCATTAAATCAAAAGTTCTGCGGTCAGCGTCGTTTATCTGGTTGCTAATGCCATACTCCAGTTGCAGTCGTGAGTTCTCACCCAGTTTTTCAGAGTAGTCTAAGTTACCAGACCAGGACAAGTTATTCTGATCTTGCTTGAAGTATTGATCTTTATTAACGTTTCGTTCTTCATTGTCCAGGTTTCTTGTGTCCTGCAATTGGTATGTATCACTGTCAGAAGCGCCATAGCTAGTGCTGAAGTTAGCCGTTAAAATACGCCCTGAATCGCCGAATCGGTGGGAGTAGAGGATGTTGTTGTTAACGCTCAGCGATGTTGCATCTGCTGAGGTTGAGTTGTTAGACGTTGTGAGGGTGTTGTCTCCGGCAAAGGTATTGGCAAAACGTGTTGTCAGGTCGTTGTTCTGCTGCAGTGTAATGCTTGGGGTAATTAGCAAGCGGTTATTCTCGTTGATGTTGTACTGCAACCTGAAATTCAAGCGGTGGGCATCGTCTTTGCTGCGGTTTATGCTATTCTCTACATACGTGGTGTCGTTGTTTACATAGTCACGGAAAGTATAGCGGTTGTTGGTAATTTCGCGTTGGTTATAATTGTAGTTAGCGCTAACCTCCACTTTCTTGCCCCACATATCGTTGTAGTTTATCCCGAAGTTGTCAGTTTTAGTAATGCCACTCGGGGTGCTGCGGCCAAATCCTCCACGGCGCCCTCTCATGCTACCTCCGGGAGTTTCACCTACCGAAAAGTCGAACATGTTGATGTTGTTGGTCAGGCCTGTTACCGTTATGCGCTGGTTGTTATTAAAATAGTTTACGGCTGCACCCACCATGTACCGCTCGTCGGTGCCATAGCCAGCAGAAACCTTACCTACATAGCCCTGTTTTTTGCTTTGTTTGGTTACAAAGTTCAGAGTCTTTATTCTATTCCCGTCGTCAAAGCCGCTGAATGCTGCCCGGTCGCTAGGGGCATCGAACACCTGAACACTTTCAACCATATCCGCAGAGATGTTACGCATCGCTGAGCTAACATCCTCGCCAGTATAGCGCTTGCCATCGATCATCACCTGCTTCACGTCTTCGCCCTGGGCCTGCACTTTGCCATCCTGAATGGTTACGCCAGGCATTTTAGTGACAAGTTCCTCAGCGCTGGCATCCGGCGCTGTCTTAAAAGCCTTCGCGTTAAACTGGGTAGTATCGCCTTTCTGCTCACCTAAAGGGGCACGGCCAATAATCTGAACTTCTTTTATCGAGGTGCTTCCGTCTTTCAGCGCGAGCTGGCCCAAGTTTAAGGCTGTACCCTGCACCTGAATGGAACGGTTATACTTTTCGAATCCGATATAATTGATTTCAACAGTATACTGGCCGGTGCCAACGCTTTCAAAGCGGAATTTGCCATCGGGGCCGCTAACTGTAGCCAGTTTAGATGCATCGGTGGCTTTTATAAGCACCACATTCGCACCCGGAAGTGCTGTATTATCGCTGCTGCTTTGTACAGTGCCGTACACTGCCGCATTTTGTGCGTAAACCTGCACTGCTACCATTACCAGTATAAGTGCTGAAAGTAACCTCTTCATGTTTTGCTATAGGGTCAAAATGGATATATCAGGCATTTGACATATCTAATGAAATATAGTTTAATGCGATAAATTATATTTTTTCAAACTTATCGCACTCTTGCTGTAACAAGCCCATTGATCAGAAATAAAAATTTGCTACTCAGGCATTTGGCTTCTGGAGCTACCCGCCAAAAAAGCGATAAAATAAAGCCAAATTCTTTTTTAGATAATCGTATGAACGGCATAGGTTACTTTAGCCATACTTTGCGTATTAATGATAATCCCGCTGCAATTGCCATCTCAAACCCGGCTGAACTTATACTTAGCTCTCCTGTTTATGCGTTTGTAGCCAGATAACTCGCACTTTTATTTTTAATCATTGTCACTCCTTCAAGTCATATCGGTTTTTTTTAAGCGCCGGGTTGTGCAACCAGTCGCTAATTTGTTGCGCCAGGGTATGACGCCTCAAAATCTTTCTGCCACTGTTGCCGTAGGCAGCGTGATTGGCACCATTCCGGCCATTGGCGTGACAACACTGCTGAGCACTGCGGTTGCCGCGCGCTTTAGGTTAAATATCGCAGCCACTGTGCTGGTAAGCTACCTGGTGCAACCCTTGCAGATTTTGCTTGCCATTCCGTTCATCCGTTTGGGCATTAATTTATTTGGGATGGAAGAACTTCGGCTCAGCCTGGGTGAGATGCAAGTTATGTTTCAAACAGATTGGCTGGATGCCCTAAGCAAACTATGGTTGGCTAACCTGGCAGGAATTGCTACATGGGCGGCGCTTGCTACACCAATAGGAGCCACCTTATACTTTATACTTGTACCCGTGTTCCGGAAGGTCTTGCCGCGCCCGGTTACCGGAAGTTTAGATTCCGACTTTACACCGCAAGTATAAATCTCAAAATAAAACCATAAACAAAAGAGCCAGACTGCAACAGCCTGGCTCTTTTGTTTATGGTTTTTACTGTCCTGATCAGGTAGTCTCTAAAATCTGGAACAGCTCGTCTAGTTTAGGCGTCAGGATAATTTCGGTTCGGCGGTTTTTCTGGCGCGCCTCTTTAGTTTTAGTCTCATCCAGTGGCACATACTTTGATCGGCCTGATGGCGTTACGCGTGTTGGGTCAACACCGGCGTTGGCAAGTATGCGCGTAATCTCCGTGGCGCGAAGCACGCTTAGGTCCCAGTTATCTTGCATGCCTACAGTGCCTTTAGCGATCGGAACATCATCTGTATGCCCTTCAACCAGTACATTTACATCCTGCTGCTCTTTCAGCACCGATGCCAGTTTACGAAGCGCATCTACGCCTTTAGGGTCGATTTTGGTTGAGCCGGAGTTAAATAAAAGTTGCTCTGCCAGCGAAACGTATACTTTGCCGTTGCGCACATTTATCGTTAAGTCTTTATCGTTGAAGCCGAGCAGGGCATTGCTAACGCGGTTACGTAGGTTGGTTACAGCTGCCTCTTTTTCATCAAGCACACGCTGTAGCTCCGCCAGGCGCTGCTCACGGGCTTTAAGGTCAGCGTTCAGGCGCTCGATCTGCGACTTGCTCATATTCAGGTTTTCACCGAGGGTTTTCCCTTCCTTGAGAGCTTTAGCCAGGTTTTCCTGATACTCGCGTTTTTGTTGCTCCAGCTGCGCGCGTTCTTGCTCCAGGTCAGCTTTAGCAGACTCAAGAGCCGCTTTCTGTTGCTCTAAAGTTGCCTTGTCTTCCTCCAAGCCGGCTTTATCTACCTCCAGCGCGTTTTTGCGTGCCATCAGGTCATCATACTTTTTCTTGGACACCACGCACGACGAAAATGTCATGCTGCCTGCCAGCAAAAACACAGAGGCTCTTACCAATTGTTTTTTCATATTCGTTTTCTTTATAAGTTACTAAGGGGTAAAACAAATATAGCAAAACCGAAAGATTAACAGGCCTCTTTTAGAATTATCGCTGTTATTTAGTTTTTGCTCTTGCCAAAGTATAAACCAGGCTAGGGCTGAACAATTAAAGCTGCTGAAACAAGGGGAGATTTGAGGGCATGCTTTCCTCGAAACTGTTATGTTGCTGAGCTGCTTCCCACCCAAGCATGGCCATTTTGCGTTCACTGCCCCAGCGGTACTCGCCAATGCCGCCCACACTTTTAATGACGCGGTGGCAGGGGATAAGGTAAGCAACCGGGTTGCTGCCAATGGCTGTACCCACGGCCCGGCTCGCGTTAGGCTGACCGATATGCTGCGCCAGTGTGGCGTAAGACGTGAATTTTCCCTCAGGAATTCGCAGCAGCGCTTCCCATACTTTCAACTGGAAAGGCGTGCCTTTCAGGTGTAGGCTTAATTTAGATTGTTCCGGGTTGATTCTTTTTTGCAATAGGTCTGCAACCTGTTGGTGCATCGCGGCAGCCTGCTCATTTAGCGCAGCATTAGGCCAGGAAGCTTGAAGCTCATCTAAAGCCGCCAGCGCGTCTTGGTAAAAATGCAAGTGGCAGATTCCCCTTTCAGTGGAGGCGACCAGGTACTCACCAAAAGCACAGTTCCCAAAGCTGTAAGACAATCGCAGCGCTAAGCCTTGCCGTTTAAACTCCCCGGGTGTGATGCCTTCAATCCGCAGGAAAAGATCGTGTAAACGGCTGGTGCTGGACAGCCCGACAGTACAAGCCGCCTTAGCCAGGCTCGTGGTTTCCGCAAGCACCGCTTTAGCATACTGCAAGGTTAAAAACTGCAAAAACTTTTTAGGGCTTACGCCCGCCCACTCCGTAAAAACACGCTGAAAATAGTAGGTGCTCATGTTTACGTGCGCAGCAACAATTTCGAGCTCCGGCTGCTCCAGCGCATGCTCCCTAATATAGGCTAAAGCTTTGGCTACTGTTTGGTAATGGCTCATATATCAAAGTACATAAAAAGGGTTTACACAAACAATCCGATACTTGCTAATTAGTATAAAAAAATCCCCTACCGGAGAGTCAGGGGATTCGAGACTTAATTTTGTGCTGTATCTGTGGCAGATTCAGGGGCTGTTTGTTTAAAGAAGCCCTGTGGATCGGGCATCTCAGCCACAAGCTCCATAACATACCCGTAGTCAATTTGAGTCATGTTAATGGCGCGGCTCTTGTGCAGGTAATCCCAAGCTTCGGCATACTTTTTCTCATAATACTTAACCATCGAGGTATTATAAAGCGCATAGGCATTGGCAGGGTCCTGAGCAGTAGCAGTGGCCAGGTAACCGGCAGCTTTCTTAAGGGTCTTTTTCTTTTTCTTCTCTTTATAAAGTGCTAGGTATGAGGTAGCCATATCAGAAAGCAACAGCGAGTTTTTAGGGTCAATTGCCAAGGCTTTGTCATACAGGCCGATGGCTTGCCCGTTATCGCCTTTGGCTGCCGTAACTAAACCGAAAGCCCAGTATGTATCCTTGTTTCCTGGATCAAGCAGCCAGGCCAGGTTAAAGCGGTACATGGCTGTATCCGTCTGCCCTTCATTCAGGTACTCCCAGCCACGCTCCATAAAAAACTTGCTGGCCTCTTGCCTTGTCGAAAAGTTTTTATCGCAGCTTGTCAGAAACTTTTCGTCCTGCTTTTGCTCGGCCTCGGACTTACTTTTGCCGCCAAACATAGGCTGTACTTTTATACTTTGCGTTGCCGGTTGCTCTTGAGCCATGCTAAAAGAAAGGCTGCACGCAATAGCCAGCAAGCTTAAAACTATCTTCTTCATAAAGCGTTTTTATGGAATGTATCGATTTTTCTCTATATAGATTCCAGCAAAGATATTGTTTTCTGGTAACTGACAAAGTATAACGTTGGGTAAAAACACTGGATTTGGATCCTATTTACTGGCAGTGTAAAGCCCTTTGGGGTCGCGCTCTTTCTCCAGTAAGGCCCCTATAAACGTTTCGTCAGCTTTGGATTTATCCTCTTTTATACTTTGGTGCAGATAAGTCCAGGCTTCGGCATAGTCGCGCAGGTAATAGCTGTTTACCGCCAGTTTATAATAGGTATCAGCAGCGTTTTCAGGTTCTAGCTCAATTGCCTGCTCCAGTAATTTTTTACTTTGGCTCAGGTCCTCAGGTGTGCTCTGCTGGTAAAAGCGGGCCAAGTGGGTGGTGGCTATATCGGTGAGCAGTCGCGGGTTATCCGTATCGTTTTCCAAGGCCCGGTAAAGTATAAATAACGCTCTGTCATACTTTTCCTGTTTGCCATAGATTAGGCCGTACCCCCAAAACACATCGGCATTGGTACTATCCATGAGCCAGGCGCGGTTAAAAAAGATAGTAGCGGAGTCCAGCTTGTTCGCATTAAAAGTTCGCTGCCCATGCAGCACATAAAAATCGCTGGCAAGCTTCCGGTTCTTAAACCTGCTCACATTGACTTTAAGAAATTGCTGTTGCTGCGCTTTTACCTCAGGGGTTTTGGGTGCCATGGCCGGAATCACATCGCGCATGGTCAGGGAGACCTGTGCAGGCTCATTATTATTTTCAGTGAAGGCATTTTGCGTTTGGCAGGCACTAAACATCATTCCCATCAAACCAACAACCACAATCCACTTTTTCATACTTATACTTCTTGTTACCAACAGGTAACGCTGACGCCAGCCGATAAGTGCAATGTAGGAGGTAACAATAAGTTTCCTTAAAATTGAAATAAGTACACCGATGGCTATAAATCATAGGTCTCGCCCATAGCGGCGATGGTTACAGGCCACCCGAAGGCATCTTTGATTTTTAATCGCAGTGTCTCACTTGCCTGAAGCTCTCCGTGATTTATAAAGACTTGCTGCGGTTTATTTTTAATATGGCCCATCCACCACAATAAATCAGCCTGGTCGGCATGAGCCGAAAGCGAGTTTATTTGCAGTACCTCGGCCTTTACTGGGTAATATTTGCCATGAATCTTCACATCGCTGGTGCCGCTAGCCAGAAGGCTGCCCCGCGTGCCGGGAGCCTGAAAACCAGAGAGAAGTATGGTGTTCCGCTCGTCGCCTAAAAGCTTTTCTAGGTAGAAAAGTACGCGGCCGCCCGTAACCATACCACTGCCAGCTATGATAATCTTTGGTCCTTTTGTGTCAAGCACGTGCAGCGTGTGTTCAAATTCACGAATGGTGTGCACATCATGCATCATGGTTTGGCACTGGGCGTCGGTCAGGATGTGCCAGCCGCGGTGGTGGAGGTAAAGCTCGGTTACATTAATTCCCATCGGGGTATCCAGGTAAATGGGTATCTGTGGGATGCTTTTATTCTCTCGCAGGGTGTTTAATAACTAAAGCAGCTCCTGTGCACGCTCCACAGCAAAACTCGGAATAACCAGTATGCCGCCCTTATCATACGTATATTGCACCACTTCCTGCAACTGTTCATATGGGGAGCGCTCCTCGTGCAGGCGGTCCCCGTAAGTGGATTCTACAATTAGGTAGTCAGCTTTTTTAATAAAAGCAGGCGGGTGCATAAGCAATGGCTTTTTTCGCCCTAGATCACCCGTAAAAACAAAGATGCGGTTCTGGCATTTTAGCTCAATAATGGCAGAGCCAAGCATGTGACCGCTTTTCCGGAAACAGAACTTAAAATCCTCGTTAATAATAACCCATTCTCCTTCATCCTGCGGCACAAATAGGGGCATTGTTATATCCACGTCATTCTCGTCGTAGAGTGGTTTGGCCGGATGGTGCACCGAGTAGCCGCCCTTGTTCGCCTGCTCGGCATCCTCCATCTGCAGCTTGGCGCTGTCCCGAAGTATGATTTCGGTTACATCGCGGGTGGGCTGGGTGGCATAAATCGGGCCGCTGTAACCATTCTTTACCAGCACAGGCAAGTACCCGCAATGGTCAAGGTGGCCGTGCGTAAGTATAACTGCGTCCAGCTTAGTAAAGTCGACCGGAAGACTTTCCCAATTTTTCAGCCGCAACTCTTTCAGCCCCTGGAACAACCCGCAGTCGATGAGCACCTGGTGGTTTTTGGTTTTCAGCATCATTTTAGAGCCTGTAACAGTACCTGCGCCGCCATAAAATTGTAACGTAACAGGAAAGGAGGAAGCAGCCATTGTAGGAGAAGGTTAGGGTGTGAAACATATATGTTTTTATACGGACATATCTTGTGGAACGACCTCCTTAAAACTTGTAAAAGCAAGAGCCACACTTATTTAACTAAGTGTGGCTCTTGCTTTTATACTTGCCGGTACGCTACTGCTGCTTTACCTCATATACATTGTTTGCCTTGTTGCTATCCGGAATGTGGGTGCCGCGCAATTCAAATTTCTTAACGGCTTTATCGGCTTTCACTGTAAGCAATGTGGTTTTATTTCCCTTCTCCCAAACCGATACATCCTTGTGCAGCTCTTGCGTGGTACCATCGGTGTAAGTTACGATCAGGTTGACAGGCACTGGCTTAGAGCCAACCGCCTCCACGGTAACCTGGTAGCCACCGTTCTGTTCCTGCACCTTGGCGATCGCCAAATCCGGGTAGCCGCCATCGAAGAACCAACGCTGCCAGAACCAGTCCATGTTGCGGCCGGCTCCGGTATTCATTGCGTTAAAAAAATCGAAGGGCTGCGGGTGCTTGCCATTCCATTGCTCAATATAAAAGTGCAGCGCCTTCTCAAATAGAGCATCGCCCAGCATATCTTTTACATACAGATAGCCAAGCGCTGGTTTTGGGTAGGAGTTAAGGAACATGCTGGTTCCGCTCTGCTGCGTGGTCAGCGTGCTGATCGGCAAATCTACCTCGGTTCCGGCTAGAGCCCCATACGGTGCTACACCATAGTCGTCGGTTATACTTTTGTCGATAATCGGGGTAACGATCCATTCACCGATGGTTGCCCAGCCTTCGTCCATCCAGCCATACTTAGTTTCGTTGATGCCCATGTAGAAGGGGAACATAGTATGAAAGATCTCGTGGTCGGTCAGCATGATTACATCGGCGCGGTCATCGAGTGGGTTGTCGTTTACCATCATTGGGTATTCCATCTGGTCCAGGCCATCGAACACGCTGATGTGGCTGTACGGGAAGGGCCATTTCGGGAATGTATAGCTCATGGCTTCCACGGTTTTGCGGCCGAAATGCACCACTTCTTCAAAGTCTTTATGCGTCGGGTTATACGTTACATCCACGCGGGTGCGGCGCTTTGTTTTTGGGTCTACCACCAGGCTGGTGGCCTGCCACAGGTAATGGTCGCTGGTGGCAAAGGCAAAGTCAACTACGTTTTTCGCGTCGAACACCCAGGTGTTGCTCGCTTTCTGGGCGGTGATGTTCCCTTGCTTCAAGTCGGTGGAATCGATCACGTAAAGTATACCATCTTTCTTTTCGGCCTGCTCTAGGCGCTTTGCATACTTTTTCTGTAGCACGTCTTTGGCATTTACCAGGTCGCCGGTTGCCCAAACAAGGTAATCTTTAGGTACCGTGATCTCTATATGGAAGTTGCTGAAGTCGTTGTAGAATTCCTGCGAGCCGTTGTAAGGGTTGCGGTTCCAGCCATCAATGTCATCGTAAACAGCCACGCGCGGAAAGAAATAAGCGATAAAAGCGGCACCATCGGCATCAACCTGACCGGTACGGTTATGCGAGCCCTCATTTAAAGTATAGCTATACTTAATCGTAATCATACTTTTACCATTCGGAGCTAGCCCTTTAACAGGCACCGGGAGGTTTGTGCCGCTCACGCGCAGCTTGTTTATATCTTCCGCTTTGCCATCGATGCGCAATTCAGAAATCTGCACGCCTTCCGATACATCTGATGGTGAAATGCTGCTGGCACGCGCTGCTCCTTTCTGATACACGTTTGGGTACAGTTTAAATAATATCTGCTTCAGTGTATCGGGGCTATTGTTTGTGTAGGAAATCTCTACTGTGCCCGAAAGCAGCCGGGTTTTTGGATGGTAATCAACCTTGATGCGGTAGTCGGCGGTGTTTTGCCAATAGTTCTTTCCTGGCCTCCCGTCTTCTGCGCGCGTACCTCTAGTATATGCCTGCTCAATATTGCGTGGCATTGGCAATTGCTGCGCAAAGCCGCCCAGGCTAACAGCCAGTAGTGTACCGGACAGTATAAGTTTTCTAATGATCATATCTAGCTTTATTAAAGTGCAAAGCTAGCATTTTTATACATTTGCAGCGCAGCATGCTTAGATGGCTTATAAACTAAACCTATTACTGGCCGCTACTCATACCTCGCTTAAAAACAGTAACCAATGGTTTAACATTTAAATAAACTATAAGTATGTGGTATTAGTAGAAAGCAGATTAACTTAGCGGCATGATCCGCATCAAACTAATATTTCTAGCGCTCTTTCTGGCTTCTGTTGCGGTAGCGCAACCGGATAGCCTTCAGCATATAGAGCAAGGCCGGCGCAACAGCGACTCGCAGTTAAAGAAACCTTATGTGATCATGATTTCCGCTGATGGTTTCCGCTATGATTACGCCGACAAATTTCAGGCTAAAAATCTCCAGGCTTTGCGTGCGCAGGGTGTAGCGGCAGCATCAATGATCCCATCGTTTCCATCGAAAACTTTCCCGAACCATTATTCTTTGGTTACAGGCATGTACCCGGCCACGCATGGTTTAATAAATAACTACTTTTACGACCCGCAACGAAAAGACCACTATACTATCCGTGATCGAGAGAAAGTAGAGGACGGTAGCTGGTATGGCGGCGTGCCATTGTGGGTGCTGGCTGAGCAGAACAAGATGCTTTCCGCGAGCTATTACTGGGTAGGTTCAGAGGCGCCGATACAGGGTATCCGACCAACTTACTGGTATACTTACAGCGAAAAAATTCCGTTAGAGCAGCGTATCAAGACAGTGGTGGAATGGTTGAAACTACCTGAGGCAGAGCGGCCGCACCTCATTACGTTTTACGTTTCTGATGTTGATCATGCAGGTCATACTTACGGCCCAGACGCGCCCCAAACCGAGAAAGCCGTGCTGCAGCTGGACAAACAGATTAAGCAACTGACGGATGCCGTTGCCAAGACTGGATTGCCCGTAAACTACATATTTGTTTCAGATCACGGCATGGCGAATATCGACCAACAAAATTACCTGCCCATGCCAGCAGCCATAGATACAGCTAAGTTTATGGTTTCTGGGGATGGAATGATTGTGGAATTGCATGCCAAGGATAAAAATGCCATTAAACCAACTTACCGTAAGCTGAAGAAAGAAGCAGACGGCAAGTACAAGGTTTATACCCGCAAAAACATGCCCCGCCGTTTACACTACGGCAAAAAGGATGATGACTACAAGCGTGTGGGAGACATACTTTTATTAACCGATGCTCCTACCGTTTTTAATTTCTCAAAGCGTAAGCCAGCACCTGGCAATCATGGTTTCGACCCGGATGTAGTGAAAGATATGCATACAACATTCTATGCCTGGGGCCCCGCTTTTAAAGAAGGTATGGAGGTGGCTTCATTTAAAAACATACAGGTATACGCTATCGTGGCCAAAATACTCGGGTTAAAGTACACGCATAAGATTGATGGGAACAATCACGTTGCCAAACAGATCCTGAAGTAAAAAGGCGCTTACTACTGTTTATTGGTTACGCCCCGGGAGGTATACTTGCAGGCCAAATGCCAGGTTAAGCCCTGATGAGCCATTACCAACGGATATATCGGAACTGGTTTGTGTATAACCCAATATACCTTCAAGAGCTACGTTTGATGCAACAAAATGCGCATAGCCTGCCCGCAGCCCGAATACACCAGAGAATACTTTATCGCCCTCGCTGTCCTCTTCGGAGCTGCCGCCAATGCCAACCAGCGCCTCTCCAAACCAGCGGTGTGTAGGGGCGGCTCCCTCCGGAAAATAGTAACGCGCAAACGGAGTAACACCATACCGAAAAGTCTCGCCGCCATTATATATATCCAGCCCAAGTTGTAGCTCCGCGCCCAAGGCAGCATTATCGCTGACAAAGTAGCCAAAGCGCGGATTAAGATTGAGGGTAAAAAAATCTGAATCAAAATTAAAACCGATGTCAGCTATGTTAGCGCCAACAATCCAGTTGCCTTTTTTTACGGCATCGTAGGCCACAGCCGCGGTTGTTTGCGGCCCTCGCTGCCTAAATTGCTCCTCTATCTGTGCTGTTGCGGTAAAACTGATTATGGCCAGCAGGCATGTAATTACTGTAAATCTTTTCATAGACCTTGCTCATTTAAATCCACTATTGGTTATTGCACTACTTTGGCATAAACCATTACCTTATACTAAACGATCCCACATACTGCTAGTTTAAAAACATGGTAAACCACTGATTTGCAGATGTATTTATCTTAAAAAGGCAAGTGGATAACATTGCACTCAATCACAACTTGCAATCGTTAAATGGGTTTATATTCAGTTGTAAGTACATTAAAAAAGCCCCTTCAACACTATGTGTGTTAAAAGGGCTTATCTAATTAAAGCACTAGAATGTCTCAATTATTTGTCTTTATGGCTTGCATAATCAGCTAAAATTCCATCGCAAATCCAGTTGGCAAGCGCCTGTCTGTTATTAGGTGTAACGAATCGGCGTTGGTCCTTCTCGCTACGTATGTTTCCGAGCTCTACGAAAACAGTGGGCGGGTGACTATACTTAACCACATACAAACTGCTGCGCGGCGAAACACTCCCGAAGTAATCGCGGTTAGGCTGATACCGTTGGTACTTACTTGTAAATACCTTATGTATACTTTCAGCTAAGGCCAATCCCGAAGGGCTGTTTTCATGGTGGTAGAAAAATACATCAATGTTCTGCCCCTTGCTTCGGCTGTCTACGTGCACTGAGAGCATACGCTGATAAGCCCCGGTATGCTTTTTATAAAGTGTATTAACTTCATTTACCCGCTGGCGGAGGCGCAGTTTATGATCATAGGGAATAGGCTTGCCGGAATAGCTCACCTCATCCCGGTCCATTTTGAGTATTGTCTGATCCCGGATGCCATCGTCCGGGTCCTGGATGATCATGTATACCGTAGCGCTATGTTCCATCAGCCTTCGCGCTAACCGGATCGTAACGTCGTAAGCGTACTCATCCTCGCTCAGCATGTATGGGCCATACTTACCTACTGCACCGGGATCAGGACCGCTATGACCCGCCATCAGGTAATATACCGCACCCTGCAATTTGCGATCAATAATTTTAACCCGCTCGTAATCTTTCCCAAAGAGGGGCACCTCCAATACACTGGCACTTGTAGTTTTCTTGGCTGCCCCAGGAGCATCAGAGGCAGCAGGGTTTGCTAAGGGCAACAGATAGGCGCGGCCAGCATACAGGCTATTGCCTTCGCCAATGTTCTTTTTATTCAGGTCTACGAATGCTTTAAAGTGCGCAGTAGGGTCAAGGCCATGCCGGCGCAATAACACATAGACACCATCGCCAGTTTTAGCAATTACCTTGGGATAATTTTGGGCATGCAAATCAGCAATGCCCAGCCAAAGGAGTAATAATAGTAAATATGTACGCAAATCTTTAAATGTTATCATCCCGCTCAACGCTTACAAAGCGATAGTATAAAAAAATTGGGAGGGATAAAAGAAAATCAGAAAGGAAGCATTGAAAAATACGGTTCTAATGATCCAACTATCCAATAATAACAAGCGAGCGTGGCTATTTTAGCATACTTGCTTATTTTGAAAACAGCTTAATCATGGTTCCTTTTTCTACGCGGTCACTCAGCTCCATGCCGTTGAGTATAGCCAGTTCCTGCATGCGGTCTTCCTTGATGTTGTTACGCTGGAAAATCTGGCTTAGGGTAGCGGCCTGGCTCACTGTTTCAACCTTAATGCGCTCAGGTTGCCTGTTCAGCTTATCGGGCTCGGTGAGTACACTAAAGTTTTCCATGGTATTTGTGAATGACTGTAAGTAGTTGTTAAAGTCGTTAGCCGTTGAAATACCCATAATGCTGTATATGTTTCCGCCATACTTTATGAAATAAGTAAGTGTTCGGATAACTTGTGTTTGTTGTTGCTGCGCTTGCTGTTGCTGGTCAGCAATTACTGCCAGTGCAGGCAGGCCGTTTACAGTGGTGCTTTTAGAATCAACTACTTGCAGACTATATTGCTTTAGGGTTTGCTGCGCGGCAGCTTCTAGAGTTTCACCAGGGGCTAATGTTAGGTTCATAATCGCTTTGCCATCTTTGGGAGCCATCTGGAATTGTATCGGCGAGTTCTGATGTTGCCAGTTGGCTGGTATCGGAAACTTAAACTTTAGCTCTGGATGGTAAAAAGAGTTGTTCTCTACAAAACCTTGTCGCGGATCTTCGCCATAAACTAACCCGTCGATTAGCTTAAGATAGCTGTTACGGTTAATATCTGCCACTGTCAGGTTCAGTTTCTTTTTCCAATCGAAGGCAAGCTGATTTACGGTTTCGTAACGGTCGGCTGGGTTTGGGTGCGTAGACATAAAATCTGGAATGCTTTGCCCGTTTTGAGATTGCAACCGGTTAAGCGTCAGAAAAAAGTCTGCCATTTCTTCGGCGTCATAGCCTATTTTAGAAGAATACTCAACACCAAGCCGATCTGACTCGCGCTCGTCGTCCCGGCCAAACTTTAGGAATAACAAACCCAGCCCCTGAGAGGCTGCATCTCCGAACTGCGCAAACTCCGGCGATATAATCATGCCCGCAATTAAGCCAACTTGAGCTAGCGTTGCCTTGGTCTGCTGCTGCACAGAATGGCGCGCCGCAACGTGCCCAATTTCGTGGCCTAACACGCCCGCGAACTGTGCCTCGTTATTGAAGTGCGCTAAAATGCCTCTTGTAAAGTAAATATACCCACCAGGCAGGGCAAATGCATTAACCACCGGCGAGTCTACAATTCTGAACTGATAATTCAGGTTGCTGCGGTGCGAAACTGCAGCCATCGCTTCGCCTTTCGTTTGTATGAACTTCTGTAGCTGCTGATTATCGTAAAGGCCAAATTGTGCAAGCACAGCCGGGTCTGATTGCTTGCCAAGCGCGATTTCCTGCTCTTCCGACATCAGCACTAAGTCCTTTTTGCCAGTAACTGGGTTGGTGGCACAAGAATTAAACATTAGCAACACGGCCGTCGCTAATGCAATAGAAGTATGTTTAGTCATGAGAATCTAAGTTTGGGTAACTTAACAACCTGATTGTAAACCCATCAATATTAAGCAACTTTAATTTTTAACTAGCAACGTACGAGAAAATGAATAGTTACAGATGCAACAGGCTCTGGCTGCTGATACAGAACACCAGCATTGCACCAACTGCCAAGCAGAAAGTGCCTAAAAGAAAATGCTGCAATGCTGTATACTTTCTATAATAGGAATGAGCAGATACAATTGGATACAGCCCAGCCAAAACGGGCAGCCGCTACAGCCTTTTATTACAAAGTAATAGATGCCGATCTTAAATGAGTGGTTTATTTAACTGTAAGTATAAACAGAAAGCGCAGGCCAAATAACCTGCGCTTTCTGTTTTACGGATGCACCAAGAATTTATTGTTTGTTAAATAGGTAATTAAAGCCTATTTGCGCAGCGTTTAACACCACATCTTTATTCAGCCCCGGTTTGAGTGATAGTGTGTAGCCGAGGTAAACACTGCATCAGTGTACTTATACAGACTTATGATTGGGCCAGTGGCAACCTGCATCAGGAAAACTGTATCAGTTACAACCTCAGGCTGACTGGTTATCGGCAAACGGCTAATATCAACTGGGTTCATGCTCACCAGACCTACATAACGCCGGTAAGCCTCCATACCTGTAATTTCAATGCACAAGCAATTTTTTAACTGTAAAGGTGCTATTTCCGCTTGTCAATAAATCTGCTTTAAAAGCAACGACATCAGGATTTTGAAGCCACTCTTGATAGTCAATGTAACCAGTCAGCGTATCGCCTGTGAGATTTACGACATAGCCAGGTTGGAAATTGGCTTGTGCAAAAAGTAGGGGAGGGCAACAAAGTAAAAGAAAGAGAAAAAGTATAAAAGTTTGTTACATATGATATGGTTAGTTTACATTGATGCCTACGGACGTACGAAACCACCTAAACGTTAGCATATGCGCTTTGCTTTGAGGTTATCGCAGTTGATAACTTACCAATTCCTGCCTGCGCATCAGCACGTTAGAGTCGCCGTAGTAGGTATCGGAGCGCACCAGCCCAACGCCCGGCGCAACATAGTCTTTCTGGATAGTAGTAATGGTAGAGGAATTCGTTTGCTGATACTCTCGCTTTATCTCGAAGGCGTAACCTGATAAATTAAAGACCGAGCCAACAATAGGCGCTTGCTCCGTGCTTCTGGAAGTTAGCACATACAAGAGATAGTTCGGGTATTGATAACCGTAGCCAATCCCTCCGTAGGAGGCACTCTGGTAAAGTATCACATCCATGTTGCCGGCAATGCTATAGTATACATAACCCTCACGGGTGTTCCGGACAATGGTTCTATCGTTTAAAACATAGTAAGTTGCGCGGTTAATCAGCGTGTCTTTGGACACTGCTCGGTAAATTCGGTTTTTGTTTAAAACGTTGCCGGCGTTATCAAAATCGGTGAGGTCGTATACCCACTCATTACCAACCTGCAGCGGCATTAACTGCTCCTCAGGTTCCCCGTCCTCATCTTTCTGGCAGCTTATAGAAACAAATACAAGTAACAGCAGTGCTAGGGCAAGTGTAATTTTGTTATTCATAGGGTTTCAGGATTGGGTATGTTATCAAGAGCCATACTTTGCTGCTTACGTTGCATGCACCTGACTAAATATACGAATAAACCGCTCTAAATCAACCCTTTTAAAATTACCTGGCGCAGATACCCCGATAGGCGCACCACTGGCACACATCTAAGTCCTTGGTTTTGCGGATGGGCTCTTCTGGGTCCAGCATGCGGTTTACGAACGTGCTTAGTAGTTCTTCTGATTTTAGCATGAAGTCTGGCTCCGCCCCATCCGTGGCTCGAAAATTAAGATCCGAAGGAAGCACGCCCGCATCCAGGTTCCTGAAAGAAAGTATACCTGACTTTGCATTTATACTTTGCAATAGCACATGTTGGGCATTGCGCAGAATTTTTTGCGGCTCTTGCTGCAGCGTGCGCAGCAAAACATACTCATATAGCCACAACTGCCGCGCCTTGGCATACTTCGTATCCGTCAGGAAATGCAGCTCCAAATCCTCGGCTTTCACGCGCAGTTGGTTTTGCTCTACTTTCCCTGTTTTGTAATCGATCACGCGTAGCTCATGGCCTGTCAAATCGATACGGTCAGCTTTTCCTGCCACGCGCACATGTATGGTTTCATCGCCAACCTGCACCGGAAGCGTAGCCGATAAAGTTTCTTCCAGGCGTAGCACATATAGCGGCAGTTCATCGGAGCGTTTGAGGTTTTGCAGGTACTTATCCAGCACTTCCACGGCTACTTTATAGAGCAAGTAGTTCATGCCGCGCTCCGGTTTAGCACCCAGTGTAACCTTGCTAAACTCAGCCTTCACTTTTTCAGGCAAGGCTTGCAGCATTTGCTCCACATGGTGCGCCTGTATTGGCTCGCCGGATTGCTCGTGCGGCCTGAAGAAATCCTCTAATACCTGGTGCACAATGGTGCCAAATTGATCAGCGCCCAATTGCTCTTCCACCTCATCCATCTCCTGCATTTTGGCAATGCGCGTGAAGTAATACTGCAGCGAACAGTTAACATACATGTTGAAATGGGAAGGGTAGAGGCCGCGCTCCAGCTCGGCACGCAACTGGGCAATAGTTTCTGGTGTCTTAGCTATCAGGATGTCCTGCTCATACTTGCGGGTCTCCTGTTGTTCCACAGCAGCGGTCAGGTCGCGGAAGGTGATGCCCGGGTTGCGTAAAGCCAGGTCGTTTTGGAGCTGAAGTATAAACCGGCTTTTTTCGCCGGATCCATACGTATCAGAAGGCAATACATACAGCAGGTTTATGCGCTTTGCGCGTTGGAGCAAGCGGTAAAAGTTGTACGCCATGGTGCCTTCAGTTTCTGCGTAAGTGGGCAGGCCAAATTCGCGCAGCACATCATACGGCATCAGCGACTCCTGCCGCTTGGGTGCAGGCAGCACATTCTCGTTCACCGAAAGTATGATCAGGTTCTCAAAATCGAGGGCGCGCGTTTCCAGCATACCCATGATCTGTACCTCAGAGATTGGCTCGCCACTAAACGGCAGGCGCGTCTGTGAGATCAGCTCGTACAAAAACTTACGGAAGCTGCGCACCGAAATCTTATGCTCCCGGCAATCGAAGATCGTATCGAGGCGCTTTACTAAAGTATAGAAAATGTAGAGATACTCTGTTTCGATGCTGTTACGCCCGTGCGTATATACTTCGCGCAACAGCTCGATCAGCTCATACATGGCAAGTATAATGTCGTCGCAGTCGCGCCAGGTGCGGAATAGCGACTCGAAGAGCGGGTGATGGTTGCTAAGCTCCAGCAACTCCTGGGCAGTAACCAATACGCGGTTCTCCTTCACCATCTTATCCAGTACTTTCTGGATCATGCCATGAAATTGCTCCTGCTCCGCTTGGTCGTTCAGGTAGAGTTCATACCTTCGGATAAAAGGGTGCGTCAGCAACTTGGTAACACTCAGGTGGTGGTACTGGTATACTTTGTAGCCTGTGTTCTGTAACTGCGTAACGCCGGTTAGGTGCACCTCAAACAGCAAGTCGATGAGGTTGTACAGTGGTGTGCCCTTAAAGCTAAGGCCCATGGTAACGTTGTACGTCGGAATATCATCGGGTATGGAGTGCAGCACAGGAAGTAGCAGCGTTTCATCGGGCAACACAATAGCCGTTTGGCTGTGTTTGTACGTTTGCCTGATCTCCTGCAACAGTTGGCCCGCCAGCTTACCCTGCATGCTGGCATTTGCCACGCCAATCACGTTTATTTCCTTCTCATCGGTTAGCAGCAGGTTTTGCTGCCAGCGCCACTCGGGTAAACCCCAGCCAGATTTGTAGCTACGCAGAAACCCGCCAGCTTTGTTTGCGCTGTTTTCCTCCATGTAGAAATCATCCGAATCAAAGAGCACTTCGGCTTTCTCGTGCTTCAGCAGCGTCCGGATAATTTTTTCCTCAGAGCGGCTCAGACTGTTGAGTCCGATAAAGATAAATTGATGGCACTCCGTTTCTTTGGCAATATTCTCAATATTTCGGGCAACCTTCCGGAAAGCCATACCCGTGTAAGCCTGCTTGTTTGCCAGCAAGCGCTTTTGCAGGTTATGGTATGTCTTCTCAATGTTATCCCAGAGGCTGAAGTATTTTTTAAGGGTAGGAGAGAGCTCCTTGCCCAGAAATTTAGGATCCCAGCGCTCCAGCGCCTTCGCCTCGCCCAAATACTCAAACAACTTACCGGTATCAACCAGGTTCTGATCGATGCGGCTAAAATCCTCCAGCAGCGTTCCGGACCAGGTCACGAAATTATCGAAATCCAGCTTTGGATCCTGCTCGCGCATCAGGTCAAACAACTCCAGCTGCAGGTTTATCGGCTCCAGTACATCAGTCTTGGAAAGGCTCCGAATAAAGTCTTCCATGGCATGCACCTCCGGCGACCAGATGGCCTCATCGGCAGCCTGGGCCAGCGCGGTTTTGAAAAAAAAGCTCGCACGCCGAGAAGGAAGCACGATACAAAGCTCACTAATATGCTCTTTATACTTTTCGTAAATATACTTGGCGGTAAGCTCCAGGAAAGTCTGCACTAACAATACTGTTGAATGGGTGAATAAGTGATTGCAATTCTGCCTTAGCCGCAACAGGCTAGTGGATTGATGGGTTTCTATCTTTACTGCCCTCTGCTGTTGGTAAAAACGGATTGTAAGCTATTTCCCACAGGTTATCATCCGGGTCGGAGATGTAGCTGCTGTACCCGCCCCAAAACACTTTTTCAGGTTGTTTTAAAACGGTGGCACCGCGCTCTTCCAGCTGGGCAACCAGGTCGTCTACTTCCTGCTCAGAGCCAACGTTATGCGCCAACGTAAACCTTCTGAAACCGCTTCCTTCCGCCGATATACCAGCATCATCAGCCAAGGACTCCTGCGGAAACAAGGCTAGCTGCAGACCATCAAGCTGGAAAAATACAATACTCTCGGTGCTGCTTTCGGCGGGCAGCCACCCAAATACCTGCTGGTAAAACTCTTTTGCGCGCTGCAGGTTTCTGACGCCAAGTGTAATTAGTGTGAGCCTTGGTTCCATGTTGCTAGGTATTTAGTTGGATTTGCTTATAGCGTTTACAATTCTAGTGCTTCGGCAAGCTAACCGTAAATGTAGTGCCTTCGCTAGGTTCACTTACAACGTTTATAGTACCGCCGAGGCCCTCTACCTGCATTTTCGTCAGGTATAAGCCTAGTCCTTTTGCATCTTTATGAGGATGGAATGTTCTATACAGTCCAAAAACTTTTGGGCCAACTCTGTTCAGGTCCATGCCTAGTCCATTATCAGAAACAGATAAGTATACTGTGGTGTCGTCTTGCCAAGTACGCAGCTCAACTACTGGTTTTCTATCCGGGTTCCGATACTTTATAGCATTCGAAAGCAGGTTGTGCACAATGCTCTCCAGGTATACTTTGGGTAAGTTTAGTGTTTCTACCTCCAGCGAATTATATATCACGGCTCCGCTTTGCTGAATCTCAGTTTCCAGGTTTTGGATTTCCTTGTCCAGTATTGCTGCCAGGTGCACCGGCGCCTGCGACATATTTTGGTTGATCGTTGTTTTCAAGATCAGGTTTAGGTCGTCGATGGTATTAGAGATGTTGCCAACCATACGGGCAATGCGTGGCAAAATCTCTGAAGCGGTTTCGTGGCTTGGCTCGGCTATGTATAAGTCGTGTAGCCCTTGGATGTTACGGAGCGGAGAGCGCAGGTTATGCGTAATAATATTCGTAAAATCCTCGAGCCGACTATTACGCGTCCGCAATTCGCCGGCATACATATTAAGGTCACGGTTAAACTGCGTGAGTTGGTTAGCTTGGTTGCGCAGTATAATAGCCGTGATATCTTTCAGTAGCATCTGGCTTACCTCCAGTTCATTCATCGTCCAGGGGTTTGATTTTCCCTTAACTACCTCTGCCCAGTTTTGGAACGACTTCCGCGGATGTATGTAAGAACCAGCCTCTTGCAGCGGTTTCTCGGGGTTTCCGGCCCAAATCCTTGTCTCGCTAATTTCAGGTTTAAAGAATAAAATGTACTCTTTATTGTATCTAGAGATTTCCAGGGCAAGTAACCCGCTGGCTTTATGCCGAAAGGCATAGGCGGCTGGCATTACTTCCGAAAGGTGCTCAGAACTAAATACTCTGTCAGTGTTGTTCTCCGTTAACCAGTCAATAATTTGCATTATCTCACTTTCGTAAGGTGTATTGCCTTCTAAAGTTAAATGCTTGTTTATATACACGGCGGCTCCAGCGCAGTCTGTTAAACTTGTAAGGTTTACTTCGCCCTTAAATAGGCCGTCAATTATATTCTCTGAGCGGTTTACCTGGTCTACCAACTGCTCTTCCAGTTTTTTATAGGATGCGAGTGTGTCGTAATTAAGCTTGTCGCGGCTGCTCATCTGTGCGTTGGCAAAGCTTTTCGCCATCAAGTGGCAAAGCTGGCGTTTCCAGTAATCGATGCAAACGGGCTGCATATGGTGGCATGCAATTAAACCCCAAAGTTCACCTTTTACAATCACTGAGAATGACAGCGTGGCACTTACTCCCATGTTCTGAAGATACTCCAAATGTATCTCCGATGGGTTTCTTAATTCGGAGCGCAAAATATTGGAAGGCTCTCCAGAGGTAGGATTTAGGTAAGGCACAATGTCCACGGCGGCGGCATGAACATTAGGTATCTGGCGCACCGTTTTTTGTTTAAGCAACTCACGCGCTGGTTTTGGTATATCGCTGGCCGGGAAATGATGATGCAGGTAAGAGTGAACGCCATTTATGGTTTTCTCAGCAATCACCTCACCATTCCAGTGCTTGTCAAAAGTATAAAGCATCACGCGGTCATAGCCAAGTATTTCCTGCACTTGCTCTACCACTAGCTGCGACTGGCCCACCATATCCTCTTTCAGGCTTAGCTCTGTCAGAAATTGGGAAAACCTGTAACTATTTTCCAGTCGTTGTTGCTCTTCCAGCTGCACAGCAGGTTCACATTCTACAACTAGCTTACCTTTCGACTCATGTATAAAACCGAAAAACATTTTGCCGTTTATTTGCAGCAATTGCGGGTCTGGCTGCATCGCATTGCGCAGTTGCTTTTGAAGTATCAAATATCCTTCTTCAGAGCACAACAATGCTAGACTTTTGCCTAAAAGGCTGTCTGATGCCATATCCAGGAAATCAGCGACGTTGACACTTACCTGCTCTACATGAAGTGTATGCTGGTCGAGTATCATCAAAAAGCCATGGGGCTGTATCCGGCCAATAATATGTATTGGTTCACGGTCACAGTTAGATAAGTCTACTTGTAGGTCTTTATAATTCTGCATGCAACTATTAGTATGCTAGTACAAATTTGCAGTATCCTGGCGCAAATTTGATTGGTTTGCACTTGCCTTTGGAGTTATTTGTAAATTAGTTGTAGGGCAAGTTTGGGTAAGTTACGGTTTGTTTGTGCCTTTACCCAATAAATATTTATAGGCCTTTTTGGAGTTAACCTAAAAGCCTACCCCCAATTGCTCGGCATGCCGGTCGCCATATTGCCACGTTATCACTTCCTCGGTATCAAAATAATAGAGTACGCACTTTACATCTTTATACCCAAGCTGCCTGAAACGGACGGCATAATGATCTAGTTTATACTTGTGATCTGGCTCAGGAGGCGGTGTTTTAAAATCCATCAACACTACTTTACTGCCAGCAAACACAATTCTGTCGGGCTTGTATAAGTATGCGCGGGCATCTAAAATCTCTTTCTCGTGCTCCACAGCTATTTGGTTTCCAAAGTATGGGCTCAGCTTTGGGTGGTTTACCACAGCTTGCAGCCTTTTGCCTAGGCCAGCTTTTTCACGGTCGCTGATAATGCCTTCGTACACCATTTGCTGCAACACCTTATTTAATTCTGTGGCAAATGCAATACGGGCCAGGGCGTAATGCAGTTTTCTATTTTGCTGGCGCTGCTCGGTTTGCGTTTCAAAATCGAACACGTTGTTGGCGTGCTGCTTAATCTTGAGGCGCTTTTCCCAGTCAGTGGAGGTGAGGTGATCCAGGTAGTACGTCCGGTTGCTATGCTCCTGGGTGTTTCCTGATTTGGGTGCGCCCAGAGCCAGCTGGTAACAGTGCTTTCCGAATTCCCAGAGCTCTTTGTGCACTAGGTAGCGGTAGAGCAGGTGGCTCACGTTTTTAACTGGCCCGTCTAGTTTGGGGGCTTTACGTTCTTCCAGCAAGTCCTTTGCGCTCCCGATTAGGTAAAGGCGGTCGATTGGGCGGGTAAGCGCCACATACAGCATATTCATGTTCTCGATGAAGGTCTTATCCATTTCTGTATGGTACTGATCGGTGAGAACAGTAGTCTCCAGTTTGGAACTTATGTTAACTGCCACGCTGCGCAGTTTACCCGTAACGTTAATACTGTCGGGCAGCTGGCTCCACATCAGCGACCCTCGTTTTGGCTCGGTGCCCCAATCTGCAAAAGGTATGATCACGATGGGGTAGGCCAACCCTTTCGATTTATGGATGCTGGTAATGGTAATTGCGTTGCGGTCCTTGGGCGTGTTGATGCTCAGCTTGTCCTTCTGCACATCCCAGTAAGCTAAAAAGTTATTGAGGTTATTGCTGTGCTTCAGGCTATACTCCAGCACCAAATCCAGAAACCGGAAGAGGTACTCGCTCTCGTTGTTTTTACCGAGCAGGTTAAAAATGCGGACTAGCTTTTCTGTGAGCTCATAAATGGAAAGGTTTCCGGTTTCGCGCTCCTTCACATCAAATCCAAGCACCCGCAACTGGTCAAAAAACTGCTGGTTTTCCTTATCGTTGGCAATGGCAGCAATGGTTTTGGTCATTTCTACATCCGGGATGGTATCAAGCGCCACCTTACACACAAGGTATAGCGCCTCCGATTTAGCCAGCGTATCGTTTGGCCGGTTAAACACTCGGAACAAGGCAATCACCAGATTTATAACCTCAGCAAACTGAAGCGAGAGCGAGTCCTGTGAGATAATGTCATACTTGCGCTCTTTCAGAAAGTTAGCAATAAGCTTGCTCTTACTGTTGGTGCGGCAAAGTATAGCAATGTCCTTTAATGCGTACCCATCTGCCTGGGCCAGCGTAACCAGCTGCAACACCATGTTCAGCGTGCTCTCATCGTAGGTTAGCAGCTTCTCATGCTTGTATTCAGGGTACAGTTGCTCCGTGCGGGCACAACTGTTGAGGTCATAGGCTTGGTTGGTATCGTCATCGTGCGTGAAGAGCACCTGGATGTGGCCGCCGCTTTTATCGGTGCCAGCCGGCACCTGCTGCGCAAAGTCCTTATCATAAATCGAGGTAAACATCTCAAACTCCGGATGCCCCTGGCTGATAAAGGTGAAAAGCTCGTTGTTGAAATCGATGATTTCGGAGCGGCTCCGGTAGTTGGTGCTCAGGTTATTGGGTTGCAGTGCCTGGTCCACCGACTCATACCTCTCCTTGATCAGCGGGCCATGCCTACGGTTTTCGTAAAGCTGACGGGTATTATTTTTGTAAAGGTGCAGAATCTGTTCCATCTCGCCACCGCGCCAACGGTATATAGCTTGCTTGGCATCGCCTACCACCATGCTGAAGTGGCCCGAAGCCAGCGCATTGTCTACCAGCGGCAGTAGGTTGTTCCATTGCAAAACGGAGGTGTCCTGAAACTCATCGATCAGGATGTGCTTATACTTTTCGCCAAGCCGCTCATAGATGAACGGCACTGGCTCCTTTAACACAATATCAATGATTCGTTTATTGAACTCTGAAATGTGAACAGTATTGCGGTCGAGCTTTATTTCCTGCAGGCATTTTTCCAGCTCGTTTAGGAGCGAGATTTTATAAAGGTGCGGCACAATCTGCTGGATCAGCGTGAAGGTTGCCGCGTATTGTTCTTTTATACTTTCAATGTGAAAGTACAGCTCGGTTAGCGGCTGTTTTATACTATCAATCTGCGCTTTAGCATAGCTGGTGGCTTTGCCGGCATACCATTTATCGTTTTCAATGGTTTGCAGCGCGTAATTGTTGCCATAGTTCAGGTCTACGTGTTGCAACCACTTGTTAAAGTATGAGTAGATGCCTCGTGTGCTCTGGAATAGGTCGGCAGGGGAGACGTTGGCCTGCTCAAAGAGTTGCATGGCTTGCTGCGCAGCTTCCTGCACTATTTCGGATACCTGCTGCTGCACCAAAAAAAGCTGCTCGCGCACCAGTTTAAAGTCCTCTAGGCTGAGCTGCTGCAGGTCTGTGATGGCTTCGTATACTTGCTCGTTGAGCAGGTTGCGCGCAAAATCCATCAGGTCCTCGGGCAGCATCACCCAGCTTTTACCCTCGCGGGCTTTCTCCAGGGCATACTGCTCCAGCGTCTGCGACAGAAGATCGTCTTTCGAGTCTGTCACTTTATCAAGCAGCAGCGAAACGGCTGTACTTAGCAGAGAGTTAGAGTCCAGGTCAACTTCGAAATTCTGCGGAATGTTAAGCTCGCGCGTAAAGGCCTGCACAATTTTATTCACAAAACTATCGATGGTACTAACACTGAACTCAGAGTAATTATAAAGAATTTGCCTGAACAAACTAGCGGCTCGCCGGCGTACTTCCTCTTTATCCAGCATTTCGTCAGGGTATTCCAGCTGAAGATCCTGTGTTATGCCATCAAGCAGCCCCTCACTTTTCTGCTTTTCTTTCTCTGTCAGGCACTTATCATTGAAACCTCGGAGCGCACCCAGTATACGCTCTTTCATTTCGCCAGCGGCATCGTTGGTAAATGTTATCGCCAGCACAGAGCGGTAATAGTCCGGGTCTGACGTGTGTAGCGCCAGCTTCAGGTATTCCTTGGTTAGGTGGTAGGTTTTACCGGAGCCGGCAGAGGAGGAGTAGATTTTGAAAACTGATGGCATTTGCGAGATATCTATACTTTAAAGATACACCATTGGCATGCCACCGACCAAGCAATAGACTATATATATTAGCACAGCATGCATAAGCAGCAGAGGTAAAGCTAGCTATAAAAGAAAAGCCCCTGCTAGCAAATAGCAGAGGCCTTCGGAGTATAGAAAGTATAACGTAGCTTAATTTGCGTACACCAACTCGCCTTTGGTTTCTTGTTTGAGAGGCACAAAATCTTTCACGCAGACATGATACATGATACGGGCCATAGATAAGGAGTAGTCCGTAATCAGGCAATGCTGCTGTTCGGCGCTCATCAGGGCTTTGCTGCTGCCTAGGTTAAATTTGTTAAGTTCAATAACCTCATCGAAGTTATGACGAAGCATTTTCAAGGCTTTAAAAGAAGGCTCGTTGTAATACACTGGTATTACCTGGCAAACTGCGTAGCTTCCCTTTTTACGCTCTTGCGCAATCATTTCGCAGAGTGCCTCAATATTCGTTCTATCCACATCCGACAGGATCACATAGAACACGTTACGGCGGTCGGCGTTTAGATTGCGGGCTGGCACACTGCCAAGTAGCATGTTGCGCGTAATTTTCGCACCGTTCTGGAACGTTTCGTCTTTCAGGATTTTATTATGAATCTTAAAAGCCAATGCGCCTGAGGCGATCATGTTAAAGTCTTTACCTTTTGTTGAGATTTTGGAGAAGTGTAACATAGAATAGGGACTTAGGGGTTAGGGGATATATATTTTTATAAGTCTTGGTTAAATAGCTAGCTCATGCCTACCTCGGCAACGGCTAAATATGTTGGGTGCTATTAAATGTGGTTACACGTATGGGGCAAATAATAAAACAGACAAGCGCTGGTGCAAAAATCTGATCGGTACATACGGGTGAAAAACTGTGTGATTACTAAATGATTTTGGAGCGATAAAGTATACTACGGCTGATTTATTCTATTTATTCGCCTATAAATTAAATTTATGGTTAAAGTATTGATATTAAGGGTTAATAGCCTGTTATTACGAGTACACCATTAAAGAGTTACCATATTTTAATAATTTATTTAACTTAATCACTAAGTTACTAATAAAATTTAATTATATAAATATTTTATATAATACTGAGTAAACGGTGCAATTTTTAGGGTTAAGTGCACTTTATGTTAATTGCAGTAGAACACATTAATAATGATTAGATATATTTAGCTAATACCAAAAAAAATCCCTACCTTTGCGGCTTGATTTGGAACAGTCTGATTTACAGATAACTGGATATTCCTCTGTTGGCTAACCTAGTTGTTTTTATTTATTTGTCGCTCTCGTATACAGTAGAGAATGGTTGATTACCAGGCTGCCTCCAGATATATCAGTTATTAAAAAATTAGATGAACAAAATCAGATTTGAAGAGCTTCCGCTTTCGCCGGAAGTACAGCGTGCAATCGCTGACATGGGTTTCGAAGAAGCCTCTCCCATCCAAACAGAAGCAATCCCGGTTGTTTTAGCAGGTAAAGACATTATTGGCCAGGCCCAGACAGGTACAGGCAAAACTGCCGCTTTCGGCATCCCTACCATCGAATCTATTGACACCAACAACAGAAGCGTACAGGCACTTATTCTGTGCCCTACGCGTGAGTTGGCTATCCAGGTATCCGGTGAAATTCAGAAACTGGCAAAGTATAAGCAAGGCATCAGCGTGGTGCCAATCTATGGCGGCCAAAGCTACGACCGTCAGCTGCGTGCACTTAAGCAGGGCGTTCAAATTGTAATCGGTACGCCAGGCCGCGTAATGGACCATATTAACCGTGGCACTTTGGTGCTGGACGGTGTGAAGAAAATCATACTTGACGAAGCGGACGAAATGCTTGACATGGGCTTCCGTGAAGACATTGAGTATGTATTGGAGCGCATCCCGGAAGATCGCCAGACGATCTTCTTCTCGGCTACTATGTCAAAGCCGATCATGGAAATGACAAAGCGTTACCAAACCGATCCTGTACTAGTTAAGGTAGTACACCAGGAACTTACGGTAACAAACATTGACCAGGCTTACTTTGAAGTACGTAACAGCGCGAAGCAGGAAGTTCTTTCCCGCCTTCTGGATATGTACAACATGAAGTCGGTTATCATCTTCTGTAATACCAAACGTATGGTCGATGACCTGGTTAGTGGCCTTCAGGCACGCGGTTATTTCTCTGATGCCCTGCACGGAGACCTTAACCAGAACCAGCGCTCTGCTGTAATGAATAAATTCCGTAATGGCACCCTGGAAATACTGGTAGCGACAGACGTTGCTGCCCGTGGCCTGGACGTGGACAATGTGGAAGCCGTTTTCAACTACGATTTGCCGCAGGACGAAGAGTCTTATGTACATCGCATTGGCCGTACAGGTCGTGCCGGTAAGTCAGGTAAAGCATTCTCTTTCGTGGGTGGCCGTTCAGACGGTTACAAGCTTAAGGACATCATGCGTTACACGAAAGCCAAAATCGTGTTGCAGCAAGTTCCATCACTGGAAGATGTGAATGAGATCCGCACGAACTTGTTCTTTGACAAGGTGAAGGAAGTACTTGAAAAAGGACACCTTGCCAAGCATGTTGCACGCATCGAGCGTTTCGTAAACGAAACTGATGGTTATACGCCGCTTGATCTTGCTGCTGCGCTTCTGAAAATGAACCTAAAGGAGCAGAAAGTTAAGGAAAAAGGTGCTGAAGCCGAAAAAGGCCTTAGCGCAGCTAAGGAAGGCATGGACCGTTTGTTCATCACGATCGGCAAGAAAGACCGTGTACACCCTCGTGACCTGATCGATCTGTTAGCTCAGAACTCCAGCATTCCGGAAGGACGCGTAGGCGATATCGACCTGTATGATAAGTTCAGCTTTGTTGAAGTTCCTACTGAATATACCGCAGAAATTGTAGAAAGCATCGGACGCGTGGAATATGATGGCCGTATGGTTGTTGTAGAGAAATCGCAGAAGAAAGGTTCAGGCCCGAAAGAAGGAGGCGAAGACTTCGGCTTTGGCGGCGGTGGTGACCGTGACAGAGACCGTGGCGGCCGTAGAGGCGGCGGTGGCTTCCGCGGTGGTGATCGTGATCGTGGTGGCGACCGTGGCGGATTCCGTGGCGGCGACAGACGCGGAGGCGGAGATCGTGATCGTGGCGGAGATCGTGGAGGCGATAGAAGAAGCGGCGGTGGCGGCGGATTCCGCAAAAGAAGATTCTAATTTCTGTTGAAATTGTAACTCAGGCAGAGTACTGCCGTATATTATAGTATTACAGCTTTAGAAGTTTAAAACCTTTTAAAGTTGAAAGAAAAGGCCGACTTGAAACGTCGGCCTTTTTGATTTAAAAATAATTTAAAAATTTAATAACCTAGGCTTAGCATAGGCCGTAAAAGGAGTATCATAAAAAGGTTGGAAGATTAAGCTAACTGTTTATACAGTTAGATTTGATAAGGGTAACATCAGACGGATGTTACCCTTATTGCTTTTTAAGCACTATTAAACTATCACCTGCGCTGCATAACTTCGCGGATTGCAAAGAAGAGACTCAAAAAAGTGTACTACTGAAAAAAGCTACCCAAGCGGACATAAAAAAAGGAGCCTATTACAGCTCCTTTTTTAAGTTTCAGGTGTTAAGCATTTTTAGATGCATCACGCAAGGAGCGGATATGATCATGAGCGCTTTTTACGTCATTATACTGCTGCTCTACAATTGGCTTGAGATCTCCTGGCAAGTTTTTTTCAAGAGCCTCTTTGTAGGCTTTCACAGCATAGTCTTCGCCACGCTCGCATTCCTCCAGTACACGATGTCTATCTTTAGAAGTGAGTGCCGATTTGATGTCAATCCAAGCGCGGTGCATAGTGCCTTCAATTGAGCTGGACTCGTCGTCGGTCTTGCCCATTTTGTGCAGCTGATCCTGCAGTTCGGTAATCATGCTGTCGCGTTGCACGGCATACTTTCTAAAAAGATCTTTCAGGTCTTTATCTTCCACATCTTCAGCAGCCGTTTTATAACCTTTGGCGCCATCCTTACAACGCTCGATAAGGTGGTGTACGGTAGAGTAAACTTCTTTATTAATTTCCATAGTTATTACACATATTAGTTTCTATATGCTGTAATACTGCTAAGGAATCTTTTTTGTTGCCAAACTAAGGCAGCTGAATTTATCAGGAGAAGGAAGAGGCTATTTGCTGGCCCGCAAGGTATCCGGTAGTCCAAGCTGCCTGGAAATTAAAACCACCGGTAATACCATCAACATCAAGTACTTCACCTGCAAAAAACAATCCTGATTGTTTGCGGCTCTCCAACGTTTTCATGTTTACCTCGCTTAAATCTATTCCGCCGCAGGTAACAAACTCTTCTTTGAAAGTTGTTTTTCCGTTTACCTCTGCCGGCATGCGCAAAAGCGCCTCAATTAACTTGTTCGTGCTTTTTGCCGGCATTTCCATCCAACGCGTATCATCTTCAATCTCCGACACCTGGCACAGCCCACGCCATAACCGCTGGGGCAGGCCAAAAAGAGCATTGCTGGCGACTGTCTTTTTGGGATGAGCCGTACGGAATTGATGCAGCTGATCCCGTAAGTTTTCCTCTGTAAATCCAGCATCCCAAGTTATGAGGCCAGTAAAAGTATAGTTCTGATCATGAAAATACCGCGCTCCCCAGGCAGAAAGCTTGAGCACTGCAGGTCCGGAGTAGCCCCAATGAGTAATGAGCAATGGCCCTTCATACTCCAGCTTTTGACTTGCAATTCGTACGCGGGCATGAGGCACAGAAACGCCTTGCAACTCTTTTAAAGGTGAGCCCGGCACATTAAAAGTAAACAAAGAGGGTACTGGCTCTTTTATCGTATGCCCAAGTTGGCGTAACCAATCATAGCTTTGGCTCTTGGGGTTTCCGCCTGTGGCTACCATTACTCTATCAGTGGCTATACTTTCACCGCCTAGCAAATGAAGTATGAATTTTTGATTGCCGTCTTCATCCTGCATTGGAGTTATACTCTGAACCCCGGCATTGGTCCTGATCTGCACACCCACATGTTTGGCTTCGCGCATCAGGCAGTCTATGATGGTTTCAGAAGAGTCAGTTACCGGGAACATGCGCCCATCTGCCTCAGCCTTCAAAGCCACGCCGCGCCGCTGAAACCAATCTACCGTCTGTTGGGCACCAAAAACCTTCAAAGCCTCTTTAAGCGGTTTAGCGCCTCGCGGGTAATTCTGGGAGAAGACCGTAGGCACAAAGCAGTGATGCGTGACATTACAGCGCCCCCCTCCGGAAACGCGCACTTTGGAAAGCAATTTGCCGGACTTCTCGAGGAGCAGCACCTTTACGTTCGGGTTAGCTTCGGCACATGCAATAGCTCCAAAAAAACCGGCTGCTCCGCCACCTATCACTGCTACCTGCATTCTTATGTTTTTTGTTTAGTTATGTAAGCAAAATGCCCCGCACCTGAAGCTAACATGGCAACTGCATTCAGGAATGGCTTTAAAATTGGCACTGCGCAAATTTACGAAAAGAATGTCATAGGGTCGGGGTGAATAAACTGATAAGCCAGGTCATCCTTTAACTTCTGGCTATTGATCAGTTTGAACTCTGTTTCGGACATGTCTGCAAAAACAGGCGGCGTGAGACAAAGCGCTTCTGCAGCGGCCTTGTAAAACTCCCTACGCAAAGGGTGGCTATCGGCACAAGCATTATAAACCTGGCCCCATTTTTCCTGCTCAATTATGCGCTGCAGTATGGCCACGCAGTCATCTAAATGGATAAGGTTTACAGGGCCATCTCCGTTTGGCACACCTGTTTTTCCGGCTAAGAACCGACCCGGCTGCCGGCTGCCCCCAACCAGGCCACCGAAGCGCACAATGGTTGTCATCCAGTCTTCACGCTCCTGAAATAGCTGCTCGGCTTGCAAAAGCATGTGGTTAGGTTGCTGCTCCTCGGTAAAAATGATGTCCTCTTCGGTAACTACGCGGTTGAGATCCTGGTACACCGAAGTGGATGAAACGAAAAGCACCCTGCTTACCGATGACGCTAAAAGTTTTTTTAACAGCAGATGCATTTGGTGCATATAGCTTTCCCCACCATCTGAGCGCAGGTGAGGCGGAATGTTCAATACAAGCACGCGCGCATCCAGAAAATCCATTAGGGCGGGTTCATCTAACGTATCGGCGCTTAGGTCCAGAAGATACGGCGTAATGCCTTTTAACAATAGCGACTCGATTTTGCCCGGTGTAGTGGTAGACCCTTTTACAGTGTAGCCGTGCTGCAGCAATTGTTCGGCAAGCGGTAAGCCGAGCCAGCCACACCCCATAATACTTATTGTTTGCTTCGTATCCATAGTTATTATTACATGTGCTACTAACAAAAAGCAATGGCTTCTGTTAGAAAATCATTTCCGGGTACAAAGAAAAGTATAAATGGAATATGATGTTGTTTTAATAGGCTCAGGGTTTGGCTCACTTTCGGCGGCGGCACTACTTGCAAGACAAGGGCTCCGTGTATGTGTGCTGGAGCAGGCAAAGTACCCAGGGGGCTGCGCCAGCAGTTACAAGCGTAAAGGGTACTGGTTTGAGACAGGCGCCACTACACTTGTAGGCCTTGACCAAAACATGCCGCTGCGCTACCTACTCGATAAAACAGGTATACAAATCAAAGCGCAGAAACTGGAACTCCCCATGCAAGTGCATCTGCCCTCAGGGCAAATGCTGACGCGTTATCGAAACCTTGAGGCGTGGTTAGCGGAGGCTGAACGTGTTTTCGGGAAGTATAACCAACGGCCATTCTGGCAGCATTGCTTTAAGGTGAGCCAGCAGGTATGGCAAGCCTCGCTGCAGCAACGCAGCTTCCCGATCTCAAACACCAAAGACCTTATACTTTCTGTGTGCAGGGCCCGGCCTGGCCAGCTTGCCTTATTACCTGCGGCTTTCAGGACAATGGAAGACGTATTGCGGAAGTATGATTTGCTGCAAAACAAACCCTTTTTAGACTTTGTAAATGAACAATTGCTAATTACCGCGCAGAATCACATCCACGAAGTTAACGAGCTGTTCGGTGCTACAGCGCTCTGCTATACGTTATACAGCAACTACTATGTGCCTGGCGGCTTAATAAACCTTGTGAAGCCTGTAGAAGCTTACATTACAGAAAACAATGGCGAGATAAAGTATGGACAGCAGGTCGAGTCTGTAAAAAAAACAGGTAGGATGTACTGGATCAAAACGAATAATCAAACCTTCCAAAGCAAGTATGTAATCTCAGGCATTCCTTTAAACAACACACTTCAGCTATTTAAAAATGAACGATTAAAAAGCAAATTAGGGAAGTATATACTCCCTTCTGAAAAACTGAACGGAGCATTTACCATGGGACTAGTGCTTAAGTTAAAGCAGCCGCCAGCGGTGTTGCACCACCAGGTACACGTGCCAGAGGGTTTACCGCTGATAGGCAGTAAAAGCTTCTTCATCAGTTTCAGTGACCCTAACGATACCTTACGCGCCCCGGCCGGACAGATGGTTGCCAGCATCAGCACGCACGTACCCGATCCGGAAAATCTACGCATAGAACAAAAGTACATTTTGGAAGATGCCATACTTACGGCACTTTGCAAAGCAGGACTTATTGATCTAAAATCTATACTTGTAAAGCATTCTGCCACGCCGGGCGCCTGGAACTTCTGGACACACCGTGCTTATGGAGCGGTAGGCGGCTATCCGCAATACAAGCAAATAAAACCTTGGCAGATGAAAGATGCACGGCTTGATCATGACGGAGCTTACATCTGTGGGGACTCAACCTACCCCGGGCAGGGCATACCGGGCGTCTGTTTGAGTGGGATAATTGCAGTAGAGAAGTTACTTCAGGATCATTTTTAGCAGCAAAAACTGGCCTTATTGTAGTATTAAACCTTTGCAAATTATACCACAATAAAGATTATTGGAGTTTCATAAAATATTTACATACCGGTAACATAAATCTCCGCAACTCATAGCATATTTGATGTATAATAATAAACCTATATGTCTATGTTAAAGTATTTAAAACGTGTAATGTACCTGTCCTTAACCGGATGGATGTTGGTTTCCTGTTCTAAAGATAGTGTAAAACCAGACACTGACTCTCAGGAGTTGAAGGGTATGAGTGTGGCTGCTAACGCAAGTGCCACGCAGGACAGTAACTTGGCCATGGGTAACCCAAGCGGTGCGGGCACCAGTTACTCGAACTACCTTGTTACCAAACCGCAGTACAGCATGTCTTACAACAGCTACCGGGGCACACCCAACTGGGTAAGCTGGCACCTGAGCAGTGCATGGCTCGGGTCGGCGCCGCGGCAGGACGATTTTCGCTCGGACACCTCATTGCCAAGCAGTTTTTACAAAGTAACCTCAACAGACTACACAGGCAGCGGATTTGATAGGGGACATAATTGCCCATCCGCAGACAGAACCTTAACTGTGGCAGATAATTCAGCTACCTTCCTGATGACTAACATGATCCCGCAGGCTCCGAACAACAACCAGAAAACCTGGGCCAACCTGGAGAACTACTGCCGCACGCTAGTAAACCAAGGTAACGAGCTCTATGTAATTATGGGAAGCTACGGCACCGGAGGAGACGGAAGCAACGGCTACGCTACGACCATTGCCGGAGGAAAAGTAACAGTACCGAACCGTGTCTGGAAAGTAATTGTAGTGCTACCTGTTGGCACCAACGATGTGAGCCGCGTGACTACCAGCACACGTGTAATTGCCATAGATACACCAAACTCTAACTCGGCAAGCAGTAGCTGGGGTAGTTACCGCACCACTGTAGATGCCATTGAGGCAAAAATGGGGTATAACTTACTCTCAAATGTGTCTACATCGGTGCAGAATGTAATTGAAGCGCAGGTTGACAATGGCCCAACGCAGTAGTAATTACAGCGACTTTAAAAAACACAGGGCCTCCGTTATACTTAGCGGAGGCCCTGTGTTTTTAGGTTTCCACTACAAGCGTTTTGAGCCCGGCATAATCGCCGTTTTCAGTTTTTCCGATCAGGTAAACAGGCATCGATACTTGGCTTATTTTAAACACTTTAACATCCTGCAGTAATTCTTTAAGTTTAACTTGCAGCAACCTGAATCGTTCAGCATTCTCGTGTTGTTCTTGAGCGGCATCCGAATCAGGGTGAGTCATATTCTTCAGAAATTCCTCCACTGCTACTATCTCTACTTTAGCGCCTCCGGGTTTGCCGTCCCACTCTACTATGGTATCTTCGGTAAATGGCTCCGATTCCGGCTTTTCGTGGTAATAAAACTCAAAAGGGGCGTCTGTTTCGCTTTGCATCAGTAAGCCTTCACTGGCCTGCATCAGTTCTTTTTTCAATTCTTCGATTTCCATAGTTTTAGTTTGTTCAGTTTGTAAAAGAAGTGGTTTTGCTGCATTAAATGCATCAGTATGCTTATCTTTAGTTTAAATGGAGGATCGACGGGCTTTCCTCCGGCATCACTAATAAACCTATACGTATGATTAAAGCTGAACCTATGTTAAAAGAGGGCGCTCTAAAAGATAAAACTATCATCGTAACTGGTGGAGGCACGGGACTGGGCCGCTCCATGGTCAAATATTTTCTTGAGTTAGGGGCAAATGCCGTAATCTGCAGCCGTAAGCTGTATGTGCTGGAGCAAACCGCCAAAGAGTTATCCGAGGAAACTGGCGGCACGGTGCTGCCCATTGCCTGCGATGTGCGCAAGTATAACGAGATTGAAGCCATGCTGGAAACTACGCTTAAACGCTTTGGGAAGGTAGATGTGCTGGTAAACAACGCTGCGGGCAATTTCGTGAGCCCCACAGAGCGGCTTAGCCACAAGGCATTTGATGTGATAACCGATATTGTGCTGAAAGGCAGCTATAACTGCACCCTGGCATTAGGCAAGCACTGGTTAGAGCAGAAGCAGGAGGCAGCTATACTTAACATCGTGACAACCTATGCATGGACTGGCTCCGGTTATGTGGTGCCATCGGCCTGCGCCAAAGCCGGCGTACTTGCCATGACGCGCTCGCTTGCCTCTGAGTGGGCCAAGTATGGTATCCGTTCCAATGCCATTGCGCCCGGGCCATTCCCTACTGAAGGCGCCTGGACCCGACTATTCCCGAAGCAGCTGGCAGAAAAATTGGACCCGCTCAAGCGTATCCCAGTTGGGCGATTTGGAGAGCATCAGGAGCTGGCCAACCTGGCCGCTTACTTGGTTTCAGATTATGCTGCCTTCGTTAACGGAGAGGTGGTTACCATTGATGGCGGCGAGTGGCTGCACGGAGCAGGAGAGTTCAATTCTTTCGATCAGATACCGCAGGAAATGTGGGATGCCATGGAAAAGCAAATGCGCGGCAAAGGGCAGTAGTGAATTCTTTAATAAAGCAAAACAGAGGGGCCTGGCAATACTAGTTTGCCAGGCCCCTCTGTTTTAGCATAGATGCATAGTCTAAATCTATTGAGCGATAAGTACGGCAAGCACCACATTTACACCAAGCCCAATAGCCCAGTTTTTCCAAACTTTGCCTGATTTAATTTTACGCGCCCTTTTTTTGTAACCCGTTTTATAGTTGGGCTGGGCCAGCAGCTCATGCGAGGGTGCATCCAAAGAATGATCGCGGGGCGTTGTGGCAGAGCAGGCTACGGCAGGTATCAAACCGATCAAAGGACTAAGCAAGCTTGTAACCAGCGTCCCCGTACTGGCTGGCTTGTACCCATCATAATAAGTTATTGCATCGGATTGGCCTTTAGCGTAAAGGTCTACATTATTACCAGCGCTAGACGGAAGCACAACAGGAGTAGAAGATTCTATAGGCTGGGTTGTGGCAATGGGCTGTGCAACATCCGTTATCTCGAAAGACTCGCTCGTGTTGTCAGCATACTGAATCACGGAGATGTCGTTCTTAAGCACTGTATAAACAGGTCCATCGGGGCTGGCGTGGCGCTTATACTTGACCTCCGTGGGTGTGATTTCCAGCACTTTTGCTTCTATTTTTTCACCGGATCGCTTCATGATGATATCCTGAGCAAGGCTGACCGGAATAACAAGTAAAAGAAGAAGTACTGCGAGTAAAAGCTGTTTCATAAGTTTGTTTTAGAAGTGTATAAACTCAAATGTATATACTTTTAGAAATATTTGCAAAAGCTAATTATGCTTCTTCTAAAAGCAAGAAAGCCCTGGCGATGCTAGTCACCAGGGCTTGTTAAAAATTTAATTATGCTTAAAGCGTTAAGCAGCTAAAATGTTTATTCTATACTAAAGCTTGAAGATTTGATGACACGGGCAGCGTTAGGATGAGCGCAAAAAAGGGAGGAAAGTATGGGAGTGAGGGGTAGAGGAATTAGTCAACAAACGGCAGCAAGCCGCATAAAGATCGGAAACTCAATAGCCTGTGTTGCATTATCTGGCCACACTTGCTGTAGTTGTCTTTGGAGGTCCGGCAGAGGAGATTTGCCGTGCTTTCGCTCGTAATGCTTCACAGCTGACCATGAGCTGAGGTACCCCATAAAATGATTGAGCGTCCAGCGTAGGTCTATGCCAAATGCAGGTGCAGGGTGCTCCGGAAAAGGGAGGGGAATAGAAGTATACTTTTGGTCCAGGTAGCTACGCTCAGTATCCCAATAGGGGCCAACAATATCAAAGTAGAAGCGGTTAATTATTGGGTCAATACTTGGAGAGATCTGCAAAAGTCCGTAGCCCCAAATGGCCAACCAGGCATCTGGACGTGCCACACGCTGCACCTCAGTATAAAACTTTTCAAAGTCAAACCAATGCACTGCTTGCGCTACCGTTATTATATTTACAGAGGCAGCTGGCAAGGGCGTTTGCTCGGCCTGGCAAAGTATGTATTTTATGTTGGCCCGCTCGGGTGCTCGCTGTAACTGCGCCTCGCTGATGTCGGTGGCATAAACATTTTCATACTTCTCGGCCAACTCTACGGCTACCTGTCCGTTTCCGGTGCCACAATCCCAGGCAGCCTGTTTTGCGCCCGGCAGACTGTACAGAAAATCATAAAGCTCTTTTGGGTAATGCGGCCGAAAGGCAGCGTACGCTGCGGCTTGCGCTGAGAAGTTATCTTTTGGCGTTGCCATGCTCGTAAGTATAAATTAACCGGCATTTGCTTTAAAAACACGCAACAGGTTCTCACCCAGAATCTTCTGAATTTCCTTTTCGGTGTAGCCTCTGGCCAAAAGCTCTTTGGTTATCAGCGGGTAATCCTGCACGCCATCCAGTTGCTGCGGTGCCGAACTGATGCCGTCAAAGTCTGAGCCCATGCCCACGTAATCCACGCCAACAAGCTTCACAACGTAATCCAGGTGGTCGAGCAGCAGCGAGAGCGGGGGGCGCAGCTCCATAACTTCCTTTGGATAGGTCTTAGCCAGGAAATCCATGACAGCCTCGTTGTTTTGGCCCGACGCCTTTAAACAGTCTATCTCAGGTTTATGCGCTTTGTTGAAATCATCCAGCCGGGTAGTAAAATTGGGGTCCAGGAAACCGGAGTAAAAGTTTAGCTGAATCACGCCTTTATTCCTTGCCACAGCCTTGATCTGGTCATCGTTCAGGTTCCGGAAAACAGGGTTGATGCCATACACGCTGCTATGCGACACAAGCACAGGCTTTTTAGTGATCGCCATTACGTCCCAAAACGTTTTTTCGCCCACATGGCTTAAGTCCACCATCATGCCCAGCGCGTTCATACGTTGCACGATTTTGCGACCCAGCTTGTTCAATCCTTTCTCAGAATCCTTTAACTTTCCAGAGCGCTCATCCATGGCAGAGTTTGCCCAGGAAGTAGAGTTGTTCCAGGTAAGGGTTAAGTAGCGGGCACCGCGTTTATGCAGTTGCTCCAGCTTTTTAATGTCGTCTTCGATCATGTGGCCGCCTTCCACACCGATAAGCGCAGCCATTTTACCAGCCTTCACCGCTTTCCGAATATCACTGACGTTGTTTGCCAACATCAGCTGGTCAGGGTGGCGCTTCACAATCGCCTGTAAAGAATCTATCTGTTGGTTGGCATAGGCAAATGTGCCGGTTTCATCACTCCAAACCGAAAAGAACTGCGCATCCACGCCGCCTTGCTTAAACCTGGCCAGGTCTGAGTGGGTTTTGCCGGTCAAGTCTTTGCTGATGTCCAGGCCTTCCATAACTGCGATTAGCACATCGTTGTGCGTGTCTACAAGTATGGCATCCTGATGGATTTTCTTGTAATCCTGGGCAAGAACTGATGTGCTGCTAAGGATGGCTGCAAGCAATGCTAAGGGTAAGGTCAGGCGTTGTTTTCTCATAGTATGGCGTTGTGCAAAAAGCACATTTTTATAGTCTTAGGTATGATTTAAGTATACCTGGAGGCCTGCGGTTAGCAAAGGTATAACTATTAAATATAGCTTTTTTATCCGGAGAATCCGAACATTAAAGGGCTATGTTTGGCTTGCAAGCACACGTAGAAGTATAAAATCCACTGTAGCCGTAAGCACCTGCTGCGTTGCTTCGCGGTGCGGCGTATGGCCAACCTTGGGTATGATCAGTTTTTGAGCCTTACCCTTAACCTGCTCCACAATGGCTTCGACCTGGGCCAGCGTACCGTATTCATCTTCCTCGCCCTGAATGATCAGGCTTGGGCAAAGTATGGCAGGCAGGAAAAGTTCTATATTCCAATCCCGGAATCGGTCAGAAAGCCAGATATCGGCCCAGGCATGGAAAACGGCATCGGTCTTATCGCCGTGATACTTTTGCAGTTTCTGAGGCAGGTTGGTTTGCTGATAGGCTTCCACGGCGGAACGTATGCCAGCCAAGGTAATCTCCTCCACAAATACATGCGCCCCTTCGGTGATAACCCCAGCTACTTTTTCAGGGTATTTCGCGGCGGCAAGCAAAGCTATACTTCCGCCATCGCTATGCCCGAAAAGTATGGCTTTGGAGATTTCAAGTTGCTGCAGCAATTCATGCAGTGCATCGGCTTCGCGCGCCAGGTAATCCGGTTGTCGGGCAGTATTTGCAAAAGGAGTGGAGTTGCCGTAGCCGCGCCTGTCGTACACCATTACTTCCAGTCCGGTTCGTTCTGCCAGCTTCTCGGGGAAATCGCGCCAAAGGCTAATGCACCCCAGCGAGTCGTGCAGCAGCACCAGTTTTGGTAACTCCGGTTTTATATGCTCCGGCGTGAAGGTTTTAACCTGAAGTTGATGGTCCTGGAAGCAGAGCAGCTGCTCAGAAGTATGAAACGTAGACATAAGGTAAGCTTTTGCTCAAATTACAACAGATCCGTGAAAGCAAAAATCCCCGGCCGAAGAATCGACCGGGGATTTTAAACTTAACAGAAAGAGAGCCTATTGGCCAACTTCTGCTTTTTCTTTTTTCTTGCGCTTCTTATCTTTTTTTGAAGGCTTTTCTTTGGTTTTGCGTGCATCAACCTGCGGCAGGCCAGAGGTATCGTCGGTTACCAGTGTCATCTCATTCACTAAATGGCCAGCACCGGCAAATTTATCTACTATAAACAGCATGTAGCGGGCATCCACGGCAATGTTACGCACCTGGTTCGGGTTGTATACGATGTCGCTCATGGTGCCCTCCCAGTTACGGTCGAAGTTAGTGCCGATCAGCTGACCATTGGCATTGATTACCGGTGAGCCTGAGTTTCCGCCTGTGGTATGGTTTGAGGCGATGAAACCAACCGGCATCTCGCCGTTCATGCCGTAGCGGCCATAGTCTTTCTTCTCATAAAGCTCGCGCAGCTTAGCTGGAATGGCATAGTCTTCGGCAGCACCAGAAGCGGCTTTCTCCATAATTCCTTCCAGCGTAGTATAGTATTTATACTTTACGCCATCTACGGGCTCGTAAGGCTCTACCACGCCGTAAGCCACGCGCAGTGTAGAGTTGGCATCCGGATAGAAGTTCTTATCGCTTTGCATCTCGCGCAGGCCAGCCATATACGTGCGGTACAGCAGGTTCAGGTTATCGTTTACCGTTGTGTAGGTCGGCATAATATTAACGCGGTAGTAATCGGCTATGCTGCTTGCAAGTATAAATGCAGGGTCGTTCTTGAACACATCCTTACCGGCCTTGGCATCAGCCAAAGCTTTCTTCACGCCAGCCTCTGAGGTAAACACAGAGTTTTTGAAGACATCATCGGCATACGTTGAAAAATCGCCTTTATGCTTTTGGCGCACCATGGCAAAGGCCGTTGGGTGCAGCTGCTGGTCTATGTTATTGTAGTACAGGCTCAGCAAGGCGGCAAATACCTTTTTATCTGATGGGGCATTATAGTCTTTGAAGAACTCAGCCGAGTACTTTTCCAACCTGGCCACTTGGGCATCGATCTCGTTTTGCGGGGCCTTTTGCGCCAATTGCTCCTGCAGCTTGGTAAAGTTATTGGCCAGTTTCACGATCTCCACGCCAAAAGCGGCTTCGTTGATATAATCGCGGGAAATGGTGACTCCCTCCAGTGCATTGTAGTTTTTCTCAAACTCAGCGAGCAGATTGCCATACTTTGCCTTGCGCGACGGGTCAGCGGCGACCCAGCCGGCAAACTGCTGCTCTAGTTTCTGCTTCTCCTCAATGGCGTTGGCCTTACGGATACCGCGGTTCTCACCGATCCACTTTTTCCAGTAGTTGGCAATGCTGGCATACTTGGCGGCATACTTGATGCGCACCTCGGCAGAGGCTTTCATATCCTTGTCCAGGATGTTCAGCTTAGTTTCTCTAATGTTAATCTTGGCAGGGTTAGAAACCTCGTAAATCTCTTTTACAGCCTGCGAGGTAAGGTACTCATTGGTTCTTCCCGGAAAACCAAATACCATTGTAAAGTCTTTCTCCTGGATACCACTTAAGGAAATAGGCAGGTGATGCTTTGGCTTGTACGGCTTGTTATCCGGCGAGTAATCGGCTGGCTCGTTGTTAGGGCCGGCATACACGCGGAACAGCGAGAAGTCGCCGGTATGGCGTGGCCACATCCAGTTATCCGTATCGCCACCAAACTTACCGATAGACGAAGGCGGGGCACCTACCAGGCGCACATCCTTAAACGTTTCGGTGATGTACATGTAATACTCGTTGCCATAGAAGTATGGCTTGATAACGGCATCGTAATGAGAGCCTGCGGTGGCCGCTTTTCCAACCTTAGAAATGTTGCGCTGAATAATAGACTCACGCTCCGCTTCTGTTTTAGCGGCATCGGTACCGGCTAAAATGTCTTTGGTCACGTCTTCCATCCGCACGATGAACGTGGCTGTCAGGCCTTGGTTTGGCAATTCCTGTGCGCGGTTCATGGCCCAAAAGCCATCGGTTAAGTAATCGTCTTCCACGGTGCTGTGCGATTGCACAGCGCCGTAACCGCAGTGGTGGTTGGTAAGCAACAGTCCTTCCGGAGAAATCATCTCACCGGTGCAGAACCCTCCAAACGACACGATGGCGTCTTTCAAACTCGACTGATTGACGCTGTAAATGTCCTCGGCGGTGAGCTTCATGCCTTTCTTTTGCATTTCGGCTTCGTTCAGCTGTTTCAGAAGCATCGGTAACCACATGCCCTCGTCGGGGCGGGCAGCAGTTATGCCAATACTCAGGAAAGCAGCCGCAAAAAAAGATAATATGCGTTTGCTGATCATGGATGTTATTAATGTTGTATGAAAATTTGCGCTGAAGTTAGCTATTTAATCCAGACAGAGCAATTAAGGTACCAGCCTGTATGGATAAGTGCTTATTTAATGAAGGAGCGGCTAAGGCATACTAGCAGCCAGAAGAGGCATTTATACTTATTGAAGCGCAAAAAGAAACCCTCCTTTACAATAAATAAACTTTATTGTAAAGGAGGGTACTGTATTAATAATGAGCCGGTAGTTAATTAGAATCCGCCTATATGCTCATAAGTAGTATCGATTTCCCACTCCCTGAACTTGGTGAGCTCCTTACTGAAAGCATCAACAAACCATGCCATCAAGCTTATGTCATCCAGCAAACCAAAGGCGGGTATAAAATCCGGAATGATATCCAGTGGAGTAACCAGGTAAAGCAGCACAGCCACCCCCAGCACTAACGACTTTTTAGATACATCACGGTAATCGCCGCGCATATAAGCCCGAACCAACCGGATAAAAGTTTGCATCAAACGCTTCAGCTGCTCAAAACCATTTTCTTTACTGTCTACGTTTACCAGTTTGCCATAGGCGGTTGTAAGCAGCAAGCCCAGTTTCATGGGCTTAGAAAGGAGCGCACCTGCCTTACCCGTGAACTTTTTGAACATGGGGTTTTGGGAGAATTTCATACCTTTCTTTATCCAATCGTTCAGCATATATACATAATATGTTAAGTTAAAATTTTATTCACCTGTACGTGAGTCGGCGGCTAAAAGCTGCCTGCATTTGTCTCTTACAAATTTAGTGCCCTAAATTAAAAAATAATTATACCTAAACCGCTTGTTTAGCTCACTAAACGTCCTTAAAATTGGTGCACTTATTCCTGTTTATAATACAAACATCTAATTAACCTGACGTTACACGATGAAGCTGCTCCGAACAGTGCTGTTATTGCTGCTACTTTTGTGTGCAGCTGCCTTTGGCGCCAGCTACCTGTTGCCAACCCAAATTCATGTGCAACAGGCCATTTACCTGCCAGAACCCCGCGAAGAAGTATACCCATACCTAAACGACCCAACCCAATGGGCTAACTGGAGCGTGCTAAGCAAGAAACACGATCCAAGCATCATCCACCTTTACGCAGGCCCCCTGCGCGGCAAAGGATCGCGGCTGCAATGGAGCGGCGACAGAGCTGGCAACGGCTCCATCATTTTTACCGAAAGCATAGATCCCGACAGCATCTCTTACCAGCGCCAAAGCACCAACAGTGACAAAGCTATCCAAGGGTCATTCAAGTTAACAGACGGAGGCGATAGCACCAAAGTAGTATGGCAGCAGCAACTTATACTTGGCCCCACCCCTTTGGAGAGAATCTCCGGGCTGCTTTATAAGTATAAGATGGAGCAGGAAACTACGCAAGGCTTATTAGGCCTGAAGACTCTGATTCATAGCAAAGGCAAGAAGAGGGCATCGCTTTAATAACAGCAGTTTCTCCGTTTAAATCGCTAAAAGAGCAAATTTTAAATTTAAAGTATAAAATCAAGTCAGGCGCATGTTCTTGCTCTACAGCAGCTCGTTAGCCAGGTTTGCCAGTTCTGAGCGCTCGCCTTTCAGCAAGGTGATGTGAGCGTAGAGCGGGTGGTTTTTGGCTCTATCTATCAGGTAAGATAAGCCGTTACTCTGCGAATCCAGGTAAGGTGTATCAATTTGGTAAACATCTCCTGTAAAGATAATCTTAGTGTTCTCCCCGGCCCGCGAAATAATGGTTTTCACCTCGTGCGGCGTAAGGTTCTGAGCCTCATCTACTATAAAAATAATATTGGATAAGCTGCGACCACGGATGTAGGCCAGCGGCGTAATTAGCAACTTTTCGAGCTCCACCATATCGCGCAGCTTCTGAAACTCCTTGCTCGACTCCTGAAACTGATTCTGTATATATTTCAGATTGTCCCATAGGGGTTCCATGTATGGGTTTAACTTTGATTTGATATCGCCGGGAAGGTAACCAATGTCTTTGTTGCTCAACGGAACAACCGGGCGCGCCAGGTATACCTGTTTATACTCGCGGCGCTGCTCAAGGGCTCCGGCCAGGGCCAGTAAGGTTTTGCCAGTACCAGCCACACCTTGTATACTTACTAGTTTAATGGCAGGATTCAGGAGCGCGTGCAAGGCAAAAGCCTGTTCGGCGTTGCGTGGTTTAATGCCATAGGCAGATATTTTATCAACACGCTCCAACAGATTTTCGGAGGCGTTATAAAAGGCTAGTACAGAATTTTTAAAACTCTTCAGGATGAAGAAATGGTTATCTGTCGGGGCGGCCTCCAGCACCTTATGCGGTTCGCATGTATTGTGTTCGTAAAGCTCATTAATGGCAGCGGCTGGCACGTCTTCAATGGTATCGTTACCGGTGTAAAGGCCGGCAACATCCTGAATTTTTCCGGTTTCGTAATCCTCCGATGTAATATTTAGTGCCCGTGCTTTCAGGCGGAGGTTAATGTCTTTGGTGACAAGTACAACTTTGCTCTCTGGCTTCTCTTCCTGCAGGCGTAGTGCCGAGTTAAGTATGCGGTGGTCGTTTTTATCCCCGAAGATATTAATAGCGTTTACCTCTGTCGTCTCATGGTTCATCAGCACCTTAAAAAAGCCTTTGTTCTTACCATTCAAAGGGAGCCATTCCTGCAAGCGGTGCTCAGCCGACAACTTATCTATGAAACGAATAAATTCACGCGCCTCAAAGTTCTTGATATCATTGCCCTTTTTAAAGTTATCAAGTTCCTCTAAAACTGTTATCGGAATGGCAACGTCATGCTCCTGGAAATTCTGGATGGCGCTGTGGTCATAAAGTATGACGGAGGTATCTAAAACAAAAACTTTCCTGCTCACTACAGGCTGCTGGCCATTCAGGGAATTGGTAGAGGTTTTGGCTGCTTTACTGGGGTTACCAGATTTGCGAGAAGGTTTGGCGCCAGAAGGGGTGGAGGCGTTCGATTCTTTAGTTGCTTTTGGCATGAGCGTAAGGATTAGGGTGAAACCTTTGCTTGTTTACTAAGCTACGCGCAGCATTGCGCTGGTTAATCGCTTACTAAGGTTTACGTACCAAACCCATTACCGGACGCCTCAAGAAGTGAGCCTTATCTCTTTAGAAACAAGTTGTTGAGAGCCAAAACATCGAATAAATACTATATATGTCTGATAGTTAAAATGTTATGCGCAGGCTTTTAACTTTTTTATAATGAAATGTTTTTTTGAAAAGTATAAAATTTATTATTAAGAGTGCGCTCAAAGTATAAACGCATCCGATTTTAAGGTGCTCCACATACTTTACCGCTGGATAGGCGCTTAAACCAAAGTGTAGAATTCTTCTTTCTCTTTATCGTGCAATAGCAGGTAGCCATGTATCACCAACTTAACCATGATACGATAGGCGCGCCGCTCTGAAAGGTTAGCCATTTTCATAAACTGCCTCAAGGTAATCCGGGGGTGTAGTTTTAGATAATCAATTACACTAAGCTCGTGGCGGTTTAGCGGCAATTGCTCAAAAGCTGGCGTAGACGACTCAAGCACTTTATTCACCATTCTGCTAGTTTGCACGCTGGTATCGTTCACGCGCACGTATCCGCGCCAGTCATCTTCTTTAAGTTTTGCAAAATGCGGTTTGCGGCTGCTCTCCGGAATGATGACTTTCAGAACTGTTCGGTCTTCCTGTTCAACCTCCTCATAGCTGATCGGCACGGGTGGGTTGCAGTAAAAGTCTGCGGCAAGCTGAATGGTATGTTTTTCTTCTTCCGGATCCACACCGCATACATACCCGTTATCTTTCACACCAACCAGTATTATCCCACCCCGTGTGTTGGCAAATGACACAATGGTGCGGGCAATTTTATCGGGCTTGGTAACGCGCTGTTTAAAATCCACCTTATCGTTCTCCCCATACGTGATGAGGCGCTGCAGTTCATCCATAGTATAGTTATCTGATGCCAAGCTCAACAGCCGGACTTAAAGTGAGTACTGATAATAAACAAACAAAAAGCGAGCTTAAAAAAGCTCGCTTTCCGTCTATAAAAATAAAAACAGGTTCTTAGAATGGCAGATCATTGTCTGCGTCGCTGCTGTAGAACGACGGGGCATCCTGCTGTGGGGCGGCATTGCCGGCTGGTGCACCTCCGAACTCGCTGCCGGCTGGCTCCATTCTCCAAGCTTGCAGGTTGGTGAAGTACATCGTTTGGCCGTTCTTGGTGAATGGCTTACCCGTTAGGTTAAACGTAACTTTCACCTCGTCGCCGTTTTTATATGAATCAAGCAGGTTGCACTTATCCTGCGTCAGTTGAAACTTAACATACTGCGTGTAAGAGCCATCCGGAATTTCCAGCACAAACTCGCGCTTCCTGAATTTGTCGCTGATCTGCTGCTCCTCAAAGATTTCGTACAGCTTACCTTGGATATCAAAAGACATAATGAAATAATTAAATAGGTTGTTTTACTCTATACAAAGATAACTAATTTTCACCGGAAATGGGTTCAAAGCCCAGGCACAGGTGCACAAAAATGCTAAAAAAGTATGGATAGCAAAACGGTGAGAACAAGCATGGCGTAAAGGGGAGCACATCCAGATTGGTATATACCTAATATGAACAAAACCGCAATAGCTATCCATGGAGGAGCGGGCACCATCACAAGGTCCTCGTTAACGTCCACTCAGGAGACAGCCTATAAAGCCGCCTTGCAGGAGGCCATAGAACTTGGCCACAAGGCACTGACCCAGGGTAAATCAGCCGTGGAAGCCGTTGCGCTAGCAGTAGGCAGCCTGGAAGATTGCCCTTTATTTAATGCAGGCAGGGGTAGTGTATTTACAAAAGAAGGCAAGCACGAAATGGATGCTGCCATTATGTGCGGTAAAACGCTTAAAGCCGGTGCAGTTGCCGGCGTTAGAAGTATAAAAAACCCGATTCTATTGGCGCGCACCATTATGGAGCATTCAGAGCATGTGATGCTGAGCGGATATGGCGCGGAAGAGTTTGCGCTTAACCATGGGATTGCGTTTGCCCCTGAGCGATATTTTTTCGATACATTCCGATTTGAGCAATGGAGCCAGGTTCGCGATTCAGATACTTACCAACTAGACCATAGCGAGAACCATGACAAGAAATTCGGCACTGTAGGCGCTGTGGCTGTGGATGTACACGGAAATGTAGCTGCTGCCACCTCCACTGGCGGCATGACAAATAAGCGCTATAACCGTATCGGCGATACACCTGTCATTGGCTCAGGGACTTATGCCAATAACCTAACGTGCGCCATCTCGTGCACCGGGCACGGAGAGTACTTCATGCGAGCCGTAGTGGCCTATGATGTTTCCTGCCTGATGGAGTACAAAGGCTATACTTTGCAACAGGCCTGCGAGGAAGTGGTTATGAAAAAACTGGTGGCTTTGGGTGGAGAAGGAGGATTGATTGCAGTTACTAATGCTGGTGAAATTGCCTTGCCATTTAATTCGGAAGGCATGTACCGAGCCAGCAAAACAGCTGACCAAAAAACATTTACAGCAATCTATAAATAAAACCTGCCGACTAACCTTGGCCATTGGCCGAAGCTAATGACAACTGAGCATGCTTATAGGCTTCCTCATCCTGATAAAATCTGCGTGCGTGCATATCAAATAGGTTGCCTTTGGCTAGCACGTGCATTACCATATGGTCAATGGCAACAGGGCGACCTTTTTCCACTTCGTTGATATTCGTGTACTTAACCTCATGGCCATCCACTATCACTACAAGGTTGGAGCCGATGGTTTCAATCATATGGCCCTCAGTTATTAATACACCTGTATCCTCTCCAAGTCCGATGCCTACAGTTTTGGGATGCGACACAACCGCCTCCATCAACCTGCCGAAACGGCCTCTAATCACAAAGTGGGTGTCGATAATCACACCATCTATCATGTGCAAGCCTTGGCCCATCTTTACAGCGCCCCGCAATAAAGACTCTGTAGCACTGCCACCCTTAATCATCTCTCTCGACATGGCCATGGCGCCCGCGCTCGTGCCTGCTATCACAAAATCCTCATTCATGTAGCGGTGTTTCAATACCCCCAGAATCTCTGTGTTTAGAAACATGCGCGTTATCCGCGATTGATCTCCGCCACTAAACATTACCCCATCGCATTGCTTTATGCGCTTAATGTAAGCTTTATTGGCGGCGTCTTCCTCGTTGCGTATGTGCATGAGCTTTACGTTCTCAACACCCAAAATCCCAAATGCGCTGACATAGCGTTCCCCGATTTCTTCTGGGATCATAGAAGCTGTAGTGATTACTTCAATATGCGGCTGTTTTTTAGGAATCTCTTTCAGAAAGCGCTTTAGGATGCCTAACTCAAAAAAATCGAGGTAGTACTTCTTTTTTTTTCCGGGGTTAGGATAGGAGCCCTTGTCTTCGTTGCCTCCCACTGCTATAAGTTTTCCTTTAGGTATCTCCACGGGTGCTATAGGTAATTTAATTAATGGGTTCACTTAATACACTCACACTATGATTACAGCTTTTAGCCAAAATCGTTTCAATTTAATAGTCAGATCAGACCTAAAGTGTGTGCCTCTGGCAGCCGGCTGAGCCATAAACATGCAGCTATATATATAATGTTATATTTTAAGATTCTCCTGCTGTCAAATTTAGTCGATTTACTAATAATAAATTCTATTATCTAAACTCGCACCCTAGGCAGTCGTATAGTAGGTCTGAACATCTTATTTAAATGGGATTTTTAACGCGTAACCTTTCCAAGCTATGAAACTAAGTAACTTAAACGATCTTTTGGTACACGAACTAAAAGACATCTATAATGCAGAGCAGCAAATAACCAAGGCTTTGCCAAAAATGATGAAAGCATGCTCATCAGATAAGCTGAAGCAAGCTTTCGAAATGCATTTAAATGAGACAAAAGACCAAATACAGCGTCTTGAGCAGGTATTTGAAATGATAGGAGAGAAGCCATCCGGCGAAAAGTGTAAGGCCATGGAAGGCATTATCCGGGAGTGCGACGAAATGATGAGCGAGAAAGCCGATTCAAGCGTGATGGATGCAGCCCTTATTGCTTGTGCTCAGCGTGTAGAGCATTATGAAATTGCAGCCTATGGCACCGTTTGCACCTACGCCAAGCAACTAAAGCTGAATGATGTGGCGGACCAACTGGGTATTACGCTGGAAGAGGAAAAGAACACAGACCAAAAGCTTACAGCAATTGCCGAAGAGGCCGTTAACATAAAAGCTGAAAAGTAAGGCTCAAAAAATACTGGAAAGGCTCTGTACCTTCGCCTGGCTTAACCAGCAGGTAAGAAGGGTACAGAGCCTTTCAAAAACCAAAAAAGGGTGACCGTTTACAAGGCCACCCTTTTTTATTGCGTTAAGTATGAATTTGCTACTTCAGCATCTCATCCAGCGTAACCGTGGATACGGCATGGTAATTTGGCCTAGCCTTGGCATAAATGGCTAAGGCTTTCTTTTTGCCTTCAGGCGTAGCAATCAATGCCTTATAGATTGGCACGAGGAACTTGCGGCGCCCAACATTAGTCAAGAATGATTCGAGTGCCTGATCCGCCGTAGTATAGTTGTTCCGGATGGTATGAATGAACCAGGCAGCCAGCACCTCCGAATTACCCGAATTAGTGAAGTTAAAAGCTTTGTCAAGCTCGGCAAGCTGTGCCTGGCTCATGGTTTCAGGTAGCATTCTTATAAAATGCAGCCATTCGTGGCTCGACCAATCTTTTGTGCTAAGCTGTGCCGCAGGCTTACCGTTTTTCCAACTCTGAAAAGCTGCTTCAACTTTAGCAAAACGGCTGCTGGTTGGCGCTTCAAATCCTTCAGGCAGACCAGGTGAGTAAACCCAGCCTTCAATGTTAATCTTCTCTGCTAGTTGCTCATCACCTTTTATTAATTCGGTGCGCAGAAAATCCAGAAATTTATCGGTGTTGGTGCTCTGGAAAGCAAAGGTGTCAAAGTATTTGTTGATGAAGGCGTCGAAGCGCTCACGGCCCACAGCCATTTCTATGTTTCGCAAAAAGAAGTTTCCTTTCTCATAAGCGATATCCGTAAGGCCTTCATCCGGGTCGCGGCCTTCCAGGTCAAGTTTCAGGCGCGTGTCCTCGCTGTCCGGGCCTATATCTTCTATGGTGCCTTTCAGGTCTTGATAGCCCAACACCTCCAGCATGTCCGCGTAGTCTTTGCCATAGATCTCCTCCATAATGCGGCGCTCAAAGTATACGGTAAAGCCCTCGTTCAGCCAGAAATCATCCCAAGTGCCATTGGTAACGAGGTTGCCGCTCCAGCTGTGTGCCAGTTCATGAGCAATTAGGCTTGTAAGTGAGCGGTCTTTAGCCAGCACGGTAGGCGTTACAAAAGTCAGGCGCGGGTTCTCCATGCCTCCAAACGGAAAAGATGGTGGAAGCACCAGCAGGTCGTAGCGGTCCCATCGGTACTTACCATATATCTTTTCGGCTGCTATCAGCATCTTATCCATTTCCGCAAACTCATAGGCAGCGGCATCAATGGTGGCAGGCTCGGCGTAAATACCCGTTTGGTCACCTATTTTCCGGAAAACCAAGTCTCCTACCGACAGTGCCATTAAATAAGACGGTATTGGCTGCTTCATCTCAAAAGAATACTCGCCGTTGGCGTTCTTCTGCACTGGGTTTTCTGCACTCATAACCGCCAGCAGCTCCTTCGGAACTTTCACTTTCGCGCTGTAGGTAATGCGTATGCCCGGACTGTCCTGAATCGGAATCCAGGTGCGGGCAAGTATGGCTTGCGACTGTGTAAACAGGAAAGGATGTTTTTTGCCTGCAGTCTGCTGTGGGTTAAGCCATTGCAGGGCAGCTGCATCCGGGGAGGTTTTATACTTTATGGTAACCCTCTTGGTATCCGGCTTGATCTTAATGATCAAAGGCTGGCCCAAAAACTCCTTTTCGTCACCAAGCTCAAAAGTCGTTTCCTCCTGATTATCGCCCAGATATACTTTTTCGATCTGCAGGTTGCGGGCATCAAAGATAATCCTATCCGTACCAGTTTTATTCTCGATAAGGTAGGAAGCCGTGCCACTCAATATTTTATTACTGAAGTCAACGGTAATATCAAGGTCCAAGTGCTGAGCCACGGCCTCGGCGGGCTGGGCAAAGCTATGGACATCAGCCGAGGCACTGGCCAGGGCACTTTGTTCGGTAGTCATAGTTTGTTGGTCTGAGTTAGCGTTTTGGGTAGAGCAAGCCGCAAGCTGTAAGCTGCCGGCAAGGCCTAAGCCAAATAAGCAACGGTGGTGAAATCTCATAGGTTTAGATTGATATATTCTGGTGTAAGTTAAAGATTCTGCCTTAATCCTAAAAACAGCTCCTGCATTTATCACACAGGTACAAGCTAAGAAATGTTTTGTGCGGGCGAAAGAGAGAATGACCCTTAGCTTGGGCAAGCTAAGCGAATTTTGATTTTCCAGCAGATACTAGACTTATAACTTTTTGTATCATTTAGAAGTACATAATGCTGAAACGCCAGAAAAACCAACTCGCAGGCATATAAATTGCACTTTACCAATAGACTTCGGTAATCATCTACAGTAATGGTATAGCATGTGAGCTTAACTGCAGTATCAGAATAAGTTTTAATAGATAATTAGCCCTTATATGTATAAACAGATGTCGAAATGCCTGATGGCTCCTATACTCTTAACAGTATTGATGAGCTGTAACAATGGCAGTGATGATAAAAACACATCGGAAAAAAAAGGCCTCGGTGAAATTGCTTCTAACCTGTTAGGGGGCAAAGAGCTGCCACAGGCAACCACCGATAGCTTGGCCATTAAAGCCTACCTCAAGAAACAAGCTGCTTTCAAAAACCAGGAGGAACTGATGTACTTGTTCTACGGCGACCGCGACTATACGCTGGCCTGGTTTCGAGACAATGACCTGGTGCCGGAAGCAGAAAAATTCCTTAGCGTGATAGATAAAGCAAGCGCTGAAGGCCTTGACCCTAAAAAGTATAAACTAGTTAACTTCCAGGAGCTCTTCAAGAAGTATGAACAACTGGACCCTATGGATTCAACGCGCCTGAAAGTGCAGGAGGAAATTGACCTTGGCCTAACGGCATCATACTTTAATTACGCTTCGGATTTTTACCGTGGCCGCGCTAACCCACAACTAGAAGACAATAGCGTGAAGTGGGATGTGAAACGCAATAAAATCAAGCTTCATAAGGCGCTGCAAACCATCCTGAAGGAACGCGAAAGCACCTACCCATACTATGAGTTTGAAGCGTTACATGCCGGTTATACCCGTCTTCGTGATAAGTTACAAGAGTATCGTGCATTGGAAGAAAAAGGCGGATGGCCTAAAGTGGACCTCGGCAAGGTAAAGGTTCTCGAGAAAGGAGACACATCTGCTGCGGTTATTGCTTTGCGCCAGCGCCTTAACCCAGGTAAAAAGTATGACCCAAACAACAAAGCCCTGCGCGTATATGATGCCAAGCTTGAACAGCAAGTGAAGCATTTCCAGAAACTGCACGGGCTTAAAGAGGATGGCGTTGTTGGCGGCAACACGCTGGCGACCATGAACGTGCCTATCGAAGACCGCATACGCCAAATTATGATTAATATGGAGCGTTGGCGATGGATTCCAAAGCGCATGGTACCTAAAAGCCTTGACCAAAAATATATCTGGGTAAATATACCAGAGTATAAACTGTATATCTACGAAGACCCGGACAACGACCCGGAAGCGGAGCGTAAGTATAAGAAGACGTATGAGATGCGCGTTATTGTAGGTAAAACCATGCATTCTACCCCAATCTTCAGTGATAAGCTGGAATATGTGGTTATGGCGCCATACTGGAACGTGCCAAACAGCATTGTGCAAAACGAAATAAAGCCACACATGCTTAAGAACCCAGGCTGGCTTGCGTCTCAAAACATGGAGATCGTTACCAAAGACAAGAGCGCCACTCAGGTTTCTCCGTATTCTATTAATTGGTCGGAGGTAACCGAAAGTAACTTTAAGTATAGGATTCGTCAAAAACCGGGACGCACCAATTCTCTTGGTCTTGTTAAGTTTCTGTTCCCTAATGAGTATGCCGTATACCTGCACGACACACCAGCTGATGCGCTGTTCAGCCAAACTAACCGAGACTTCAGCCATGGATGTGTGCGTTTAGAGAAGCCAGAGGAATTAGCCCGTTATATGCTGAAAGACATGCCAGAGTGGACAGACCAGCGCATTCATGAAACAATGCACGGTAGCGAGGAAACCTGGGTAACTTTACCTAAAAGCGTGCAAGTATACCTAGTATACTTTACAAGCTGGGTTGATGAGGAAGGTGAAATCCATTTCAGAGAGGATATTTATGGCCATGATAAAAAGCTGGCTCAAGAATATTTCGGGTAAGAACATTTCACGATGATGGAGAAGCACATGAAAAAGAGATTTCATACTTTAATGCCTCTGTTACTGCTGCTTCTTTGGAGTTGTAGCCCCCCTGAGGCTGATGGCAATCTAAATGTAAACGACATGGCGAGCGATTCGGCCACAGCTGCCAGCGCCCCGCTAAACGAGGACCAGGACACTACTTTGCAGAAAATCCAGGAACTCAGCCTGCATGCGCTTGGCAACTCCCTGGATGAAATAAAATTCAGCAAGGACACCTTGGAAGTAAAGGCTGGTGCTCTTGTTAAACTCACGTTTGTAAACGAGGGTGTAGACATGCCTATGGTGCACAATGTGGTTTTTACTGCCCCTGGCAAGTTTAAGCAGGTTGCATTAGCCGGCGATAAAGTAGGTGCTTCAGGAGGATATGTACCAGAAAATGATCTGGTGGTGGCAAGCTCGCCGATAGCGCTGCCTGGGCAAACCGTAGAGATGGAGTTTACAGCACCAACAGCGCCGGGCTCGTACGATTTTGTTTGCACCTACCCAAGCCATTGGAGCAAGATGAATGGTGTTTTAATAGTAAAGTAACATATTTCTAATCATTAAAAGTATGAAAGGCAGACTGCATGGCAGTCTGCCTTTCTGCGTATTGTGTGGTTTACACAACACGCCAGCACCATATTAAATAAACTTCTGCTTCTAAAATGGAGCTAACATGCAAAAAAAGCCTACCATGCTGCCATTCTATACTTACAAAGATACAGGGCAGGCTCAAGCCACACACTGACCAACGTCATGCTATAATATGACATTGGTCATCCTATCTGGGCTTCAGTGATTATACCTTTGGGCTTAACCGCTAAAAGTATAGGTATGAGCACAGCAACCCAGCATAACGTACTAACCTGCTACCACTGTGGCGAGCCTTGTTATAATGAACAATTGCTGGCTCACCAGAAGTCGTTCTGCTGTGCCGGCTGCAAAAACGTTTACGAGCTGCTGCAGGAGAACAACCTGTGCACCTATTATAGCCTAGAAACTCAGCCTGGTATTGCAGGTAAGCAAGGATTGAGTGACGCGCGCTATGCTTACCTAGATGATGCCGACGTGGAAGCCCGGTTGCTGGATTTCAAGAATGATACAATCAGCAAGCTTACTTTCTACATCCCTCAGATGCATTGCAGCTCTTGCATCTGGTTACTGGAAAACCTCTATAAGCTAAACCTTGGCATTACCGAAACTACGGTGAACTTTATGCGGAAAGAAGTGGCTATTACGTATCATCATCCTAAAGTGAGTTTGCGCGAAGTAGTTGCACTGTTAGCCCGCATTGGCTACGAGCCCTCCATAACTTTAGCCGATACAGATGGAAAGGAGAAATCCAAAACAGATTATTCCCTGATCTTTAAATTAGGCGTTGCCGGCTTTTGCTTTGGCAACGTCATGCTGCTTGCTTTCCCAGAGTATCTGTCCGTCGGCAAAGAAGTACAGCACGAGTATGGGCGCTTCTTCGGATACCTGAGCCTTATACTTTCGCTACCTGTATTTTTTTATAGTGGCCAAGGCTTTTTCAATTCGGCTTGGCAAGGCATCCGGCAGCGGATGGTAAACATAGACCTGCCAATTGCCCTGGGGTTGCTGGCGCTATTCGTTACCAGCCTTTACCAAATTGTCAGCAACACAGGTGCCGGTTACCTGGATTCATTTACAGGCCTGGTATTCTTCATGCTGATCGGGAAATACTTTCAACAGAAAACCTATGACACACTTTCCTTCGACAGAGATTACACATCGTACTTTCCTGTGTCTGTAACACAGCTTAAACAAGATGGGCAGGAAGAGTCAGTAGCCGTGCGCAGCCTTGAAATCGGAGACAGGATCAGGATCAGAAACCAGGAGCTGATTCCGGCGGATGCCATACTTTTGCAAGGCAACGCACTCATAGATTACAGCTTTGTAAGCGGTGAGTCTGAGCCCGTTGAGAAAGTGGCCGGCGAGGTTATTTATGCGGGTGGGCGGCAGGTGGGCGAGCGCATAGAACTGGAGGTGGTTAAGGAAGTATCGCAGGGGTACCTGACGCAGCTTTGGAATAACGCGGTTTTCTCTAAAAAGGAGGAAACAAGTATGGAGAGTTATGCCAACACGGCCGGCAAATGGTTTATTATTGTTACACTGCTCGTTGCGTCTGGCGCTTTAGTATTTTGGGTACCCCGCGATACAAGTATGGCACTGAAGGCATTTACCTCCGTGCTCATCATTGCCTGCCCCTGTGCCCTCTCACTCTCCTCACCGTTTGTGCTGGGCAACACGCTGCGCATCTTTGGAAAGCACAAATTATTTGTGAAAAATACGGGGGTGGTAGAGTCGCTTGCGAAAGTCGATACCCTGGTTTTCGATAAGACAGGCACGCTAACGGAGCCGAGCCTGTCCGAGCTTTGCTATACAGGGAAAAAACTGAGTGCCCTCCAGGAAATGATTGTAAAATCCCTGCTCAGCCACTCCACGCACCCCCTAAGTCAGCGCTTGTTTCAGGAATTAGAAGGCGAAGTAAAAACTGTGCGTGAATTCAAAGAAATCTCCGGAAAAGGGTTGTCAGGAGAGGTCAAGGGTGTTTTTGTTCGTGCAGGCTCTGCGGCTTACCTCGGCATAGTACCCAATACGGCAGATGCTGCCCAAACCGCGGTTTATGTTTCCTTGGATGGTGTGATAATGGGCCACTATACGTTCCAAAATGTATACCGACAAGGTTTACAGGAAGTACTGAAAGGCCTTAAGATTGATAGGTTAGCCGTACTCTCTGGCGATAATGCCTTTGAGAAACAGCGTTTGCAGGCACTGCTGGGCACGGCTGCGGAGCTTAATTTCAACCAGTCTCCGGTGCAGAAACTAGAGTATATTAAGCAGTTGAAAAGACAGCAACGCCACGTGCTCATGCTAGGAGATGGCTTAAACGATGCAGGTGCTCTAAAGCAAAGCGATGTTGGCATAGCACTGACTAACAGCATCACCAACTTTTCACCGTCCTGCGACGCCATCCTTGATGCCAGCGCTTTTGCTAAGCTTAGTCTCTTTATAGATTTCTCTAAAGAAAGCATGCGGATTATACTTGCCAGCTTTGGTGTATCGCTGGTCTACAATGTGGTGGGTCTTACGCTTGCGGTGCAAGGCCTATTTACGCCTATTGTTTCGGCCATACTTATGCCGATCAGCTCTATCAGCGTCATCGTGTTTGCCACGCTTTCAGTACGCTTTGCTGCTAAAAGGGCTGGCTTATAAGTAAACTTTGTGCTGATGCATAAAACCCAATAACACCTGTATACCAATAATTTATATCCAAGTATTTTAATATAATATTTAACACTAATGCTGTATTTTTCAACGCAACTATAAAAGCTAATACCTATGCTAATCATATTTCTGCTGATAGGAATAAGTATAACAGTAGCCACAGGCTTTCTTGTCGCTTTTCTATGGGCAGTAAGATCTGGCCAATACGAAGACGATTATACACCTGCCGTGCGCATGCTTTTCGAGAATGAAGCGCCAGATGATTCCAAATCCCTCAAAAGCAAAATATAAATTTAATAGTCAACTCATGGTCAATGGTTTATTCCAAGGTAAAACCTGCGCTAAGGGTTAGCAACACTGCCTTCACAAAGGCATTTTCAGAATATAGCCCGTAGCTGATATCAATCAATCCTCCCGATGACATTCGTCATCTTTTTAGCAAGCATTCCTAAGCAACTTTGACCTGTCAGAGACCTGGTGCCGCCAAGTATAACACAGCGTGGCAGATTGCTGTCGGTCTATGGCCAAACACCGCTAATATTATCACTTAACTAATTGTAGGACACCGCACATGTCAAGTAATGTAGCAGAAGCTTTAAAGAACGCGCCCAGCGAGAAAGTGCCAGCGGGCAAAGACCCCGGCCTGACCGACACCTTTTTCTATGACAACAAGATTGTTCGGGATTTTGGTATCGCTACGGTTTTCTGGGGCCTGGCCGGCATGATCATCGGTACGCTCATCGCCTTTCAGCTGGCCAAACCGGAGATGAACATGGGCAACCAGTATACTACCTTCGGGCGCATCAGGCCACTGCACACCAATGCCGTGATCTTCGCTTTTGTGGGCAACGCGATCTTTATGGGTGTGTATTACTCCTTACAGCGCCTCTGCAAATCCCGGATGTACAGCGACAAGCTGAGCCGCATAAACTTCTGGGGATGGCAACTGATCATACTTGCCGCCCTTATTACGCTCCCTTTGGGCATCACAACCTCCAAGGAGTATGCCGAGTTGGAATGGCCGATAGATATTGCCATTACGCTGATTTGGGTGGTATTCGGCTGGAACATGTTTGGCACCATTGCCAGGCGCCGCGAAAAGCACCTCTATGTAGCCATCTGGTTCTACATCGCCACCTTCCTGACTGTTGCCGTGCTGCATATTGTTAACTCTTATGAGATGCCGGTAAACTTCCTGAAAAGCTATTCTGGCTACGCTGGTGTGCAGGATGCACTGGTGCAGTGGTGGTATGGGCACAACGCCGTCGCCTTCTTCCTGACAACGCCATTCCTGGGCCTAATGTATTACTTCCTGCCCAAGGCTGCTAACCGCCCGGTATACTCATACCGCCTGTCTATCATTCATTTCTGGTCGCTAATTTTTATTTACATCTGGGCTGGCCCGCACCACTTGCTTTACACGGCACTGCCCGACTGGGCACAATCGCTGGGCGTGGTGTTCTCTATTATGCTGATTGCTCCAAGCTGGGGAGGCATGATTAACGGCCTGCTAACCCTGCGCGGCGCCTGGGACAAAGTGCGCGAGAACCCGATCCTGAAGTTTATGGTAGTGGCCGTAACCGCCTATGGCATGGCTACTTTCGAGGGACCGATGCTCTCGCTTAAAAACGTGAACGCCATAGCGCACTTTACCGACTGGATTGTGGCGCACGTGCACGTGGGCGCTTTGGGCTGGAACGGCTTTATGACCTTTGCCATGCTTTACTGGCTGTTCCCGCGCCTCTACAAAACGCCGCTGCACTCGGTTAAACTGGCAAATGCGCATTTCTGGCTAGGCACGCTGGGTATACTTTTCTATGCCATACCGATGTACTGGGCAGGTTTTACGCAAGGCCTTATGTGGAAGCAGTTCTCGGAAGACGGCTTGCTGCAATACCCAAACTTCCTGGAAACCGTGCTTCAGATTGTACCGATGTACTACCTGCGGGGCATTGGCGGATTATTTTACCTGAGCGGCGTGTTCCTGATGGTTTATAACCTCGTGAAAACGGCAAAAGCGGGCAAGCTGATTGCCAATGAGCGCACCGAAGCTCCAGTAATCGTACCGACGGTTAGTAACAATGCCGGTCACTGGCACGCCTGGATAGAGAAACGCCCGACACAGCTTGCCATATTCGCTACGGTTGCCATACTTATCGGTGGCCTGGTAGAGTTCATCCCAACCTTTGTGATCAAATCAAATGTGCCTACTATTGCCAGCGTGAAGCCTTATACTTCGCTGGAGCTGCAGGGCCGCGACTTATATATTAAAGAAGACTGCGTAAATTGCCACACGCAAATGGTGCGCCCGTTCAGGTTTGAAACCGAGCGTTACGGCGAGTACTCCAAAGCCGGCGAGTTTGTATATGACCATAACTTTCTGTGGGGCTCTAAGCGTACCGGCCCGGATTTGCACCGAATAGGAGGCAAGTACCCCCATTCGTGGCATTACCACCACATGCTCGACCCAACCTCCATGTCGCCGGGCTCTATTATGCCATCCTACCCGTGGCTGTTTGAGCAGGAGATTGACCTCAGCACCACGCAAGCAAAGCTCCAAACGCTTAAAAAGCTAGGCGTGCCTTACGAGGACGAATACATCTCCAATGCAAACGAAGAGCTGATGTCGCAAGCGCAGGGCATTGCGGTAGACCTGGCCAAAGAAGGGCTGAATGTTGCCCCAGAAAAAGAGATCGTAGCCCTGATCGCCTACCTACAGCGCCTAGGCACTGATATAAAGGTGAAGAATGAAGAATAAGATGCTAGACGCTAGATTTTAGACATTAGACCTAAAAAACTACTGTGAAAATCTAGCATCTAGATACTAACATCTAATATCTAAAGAAATGTACAAAAACGTGTTACAAGCCATTGACGGCATCGAAATATACCCGCTCATCTCGTTTGGCATCTTCTTCCTATTTTTTCTGGGCTTATTGCTTCACGTGTTTTTGCTCGATAAAAAACATGTAACGCTTATGAGCGGCATTGCCTGCGGAACCGATGAAGAAGAGCCATTTACCGAAGAAGTAAGACCATGATTGCACAAACCAAATGTATGCTTCTACTGCGTAAGCTGAGCCTTGCCGTATGCCTGGCAACAGCCGCCTTCTCCGCGCAGGCGCAGGATGCCGTAGCCGGGGAAAAAACCTTTAAAGCCAACTGCACTGCCTGCCATAGCATACAGGCCGATGTAGTTGGGCCCGCACTGAAAGACGTGCATAAACGCCGCGATTCCGCCTGGATTAGAAAGTTCGTTAAAAACTCAACCGAACTCATCCAGTCCGGCGACCCGGTGGCAAAGGAGGTTTTTGAAAAGTATGGCAAGGTGCAGATGGCAAGTTTTGCCGGGCAGCTTTCAGATGAGGACATTGACAATGTGATCGCGTATGTTGCCCAGGAGAGTGAAAAACCCGCTGAAGCCACGACAACTGCAGCCGGCCAACCATCCAGATCCGAAACTGGAACCACCGCTGCCACGGATGTGCCTTTCTCGGAGCTTCCACTGATCGTGCATATTACGCTGGCGCTGTCCGGCATGGTGGTGCTGCTGGTTATTGCCACCGTTATCATGCTTTTCAGGTTGTTTGTGCCGATGCTGGACAACTCCATTTACGAGGAGGATTTTAGGAATTCCTTCGCGGGCCGCGTACTGTTTCTGATGCGCGGTGATGCCACCGTGGTAACCGGGAAGGCAAAAGACGAGATCCACTCTAACCACGATTTCGACGGCATTCAGGAGTATGATAACGATCTGCCGCCCTGGTGGAAGTATATGTTCTACGCCTCCATTGTGTTTGCCATCGCTTACCTGCTGAACTACCACGTGCTGCATAACGGCGCCCTGCAACACGAAGAGTATGAACGAGAGATGCAACAGGCGGCCCTCTTTGCAGCCAGCGCTGAGAACGACCCCAACGCCGTGACAAACTACCAGGTACTGACAGGTGCCGCTGCCCTGGAAGCAGGCAATGCCACTTTCCTCACGAACTGTGCGGCATGCCACGGCCAGCAGGCGCAAGGCTCAGTGGGCCCAAACCTGACAGACGCGTACTGGCTGCACGGCGGCGACGTGAACGACATCTTCAAAACCATAAAGTTTGGGGTGCCCGCCAAAGGCATGGTGCCCTGGCAAGGCAAGCTCAGCAAAGACCAGATCCTGGAGGTGTCCAGTTACATCCTGAGTCTGCAGGGCTCTAACCCGCCAAACGCCAAAGAACCGCAAGGGGAGAAGCTATAAATCTTAAGACCGATAAGAATTTGAATAGGCACATTCAATCATTCAAAACTCAGTTATTCAAAATTTGAGAACCCGGCAGGATAACCATCCGCACAAAAAATCGCTGCCATGCCAAGTATAACCAAACAAAACCCGCCTGATGAATTTCGCGACCACCTCTCTACAGTGGATCCGGAAAGCAAACGAGTATGGGTCTACCCTAAAAAGCCGAAGGGCAAGCTTTATACGTACCGCAAGTATGTTAGCTACCTGTTGCTGGCACTGCTGTTTGCCGGGCCATACATCAAAGTCAATGGATTGCCGCTGCTCATGCTTAACCTGGTAGAGCGGAAGTTCGTGATTCTTGGCGTGCTGTTCTGGCCCCAGGATTTCTTTCTGCTGGTACTGGCATTTCTGGCGATGGCGCTGTTCGTTATACTTTTTACGGTGGTATACGGGCGTGTTTTCTGCGGATGGGTTTGCCCCCAAACCATTTTCCTGGAAATGGTTTTCAGGAGGATAGAGTATGCCATTGAGGGCGATTACACCAGGCAGAAGGCCCTGAATAAGATGCCCTGGAATGTCGAGAAACTTTTGAAAAAGGGCAGCAAAACCATCCTGTTCATATTTATCTCATTTCTGATATCCAACACGTTTTTGGCTTACATTATTGGTGCAGATGCGCTGCTTCAAATCATTACAGATAACCCACTTAACCACCTGTCCGGCTTAGGAACGATCGTGTTTTTCACCGGGATATTTTACGGTGTTTTCGCCTGGTTCAGGGAGCAGGTGTGCACCATTGCCTGCCCTTACGGACGGTTGCAAGGCGTTATGTTGGATAAGAAAACACTGGTGGTGGCCTATGACTATAAGCGGGGAGAACCGCGCAGGAAGCAGAGGAGAAACGAAGAGCGAACACAAGGCGACTGCATCGACTGCAAGCAGTGTGTGCACGTGTGCCCCACTGGCATCGACATCCGCAACGGTACCCAACTGGAATGCATTAACTGCACAGCCTGCATCGACGCGTGTAACGACATCATGCGGATGATCAATAAACCCGAAGGACTGATCCAGATAGAGTCGGAGGAAGGGATTGAAACCGGAAGCCAGTGGAAATTCTTCACACCGCGCGTGTTGGGTTACTCAGCAGTGCTTACCATACTTCTGACAGCGCTCACAACCCTACTGCTTACCCGCGACGACGCCGAGGCCACTATCCTGCGCACTCCGGGCCAACTATACCAGCAAACAGAAAAGGGCACTGTCAGGAACTTATACAACATAAGCGTGATCAATAAAACCAATCAGGCCATGCCGCTCACGCTGAAACTCCTGAGCCATAAAGGCACAATAGACGTGGTAGGTGGCGACCAAGTACTTTTGCCAGCGCAGGGCATTGCCGAGGGCGTTTTCTTTACCGAAATCCCGCTGCAGGAGCTCGAAAGCATGAATGCCAGGATAGAGGTAGGGTTATACTTTCACGGCAGGCGCATCACCACCCAGGCAACAAAATTTCTGGCGCCTGCTCATTAAAAAATACTTTAATATACTCAACCCAACACCATGGCTACAACACATCACACCCAAACCCTTTGGCCTTACGGCATCGTGGCGGCAATCATACTTTTTGCTGGCTATATTATTTTCTTCGTTACCAAAGCCATGCGCCAGGATGTGGACCTGGTTAGCAAAGACTACTACGCACAGGAAATCGCTTACCAGGACCAGATTAACAAAGTGCGGCGCACAGCAGCTGTCGGAGACGTGGACGTTGACTATCAACCCGGCAAGCAGGCCATACTTATGCAACTCCCGGCAGGCTTTAGAGGCCAGAAAATAAACGGCACCATCAGTTTTTTCCGGCCTTCGGATGAGACCCTGGACGTGGAAGTGCCCCTGCAATTGGGCCGCGACCAAAGCCAGCAAGTGAGCATCGAAGCCCTGAAGCCGGGCCATTGGCGCGTGCGCGTTAATTTTAGCGCCAACCAGCAAGCATACTTCGCAGAAAATTCAATCACCATACAATAGCACGATGATTTGGGCAGGATTTCTTTTTGGCTTACTAGGCAGTTTCCATTGCATCGGGATGTGCGGCCCGATTGCCGTGGCCTTACCATTGGGCGGGAGCAAGGGCTGGCATTTCTATGCCGGCCGGCTCCTGTACAATGGGGGGCGCCTGGTAACCTACGCCTTACTGGGTGCTCTGGCCGGGGCTTTTGGAGCCTCGTTGCAGTTGGCCGGTTTGCAGCAGGTTGTATCTGTGGTATCGGGGGCGCTCATACTTATACTTTTGGTTTTACCTAGCGCACTTAAAGGCAAAACAGGCAACGCATTAGGTACGGATAAACTAATGGCAGGCCTGCGGCAATTGTTAGGCAAATTCTTCGGGCAGAAAAATCTGCGCGCCTTATTTATGGTAGGTTTGCTAAACGGGCTACTGCCCTGCGGATTTGTGTACATTGCCCTGGCCGGTGCTATCAGCGCCCCTGGCATATCGGGCGCCATGTTGTACATGCTGCTCTTCGGTTTCGGCACTTTTCCGTTGATGTTTGCCGTGTCGCTTTCCGGCAAGTTTATCACCCTGAAGTTGCGCCATACTTTTAACCGCCTGGTGCCCTACGTGGGCATGGCGCTGGCTATACTTTTCATCATGCGCGGCTTAAACCTCGGCATTCCGTATATCAGCCCTAAAATCGCTGAAACTACAAATCATACTACAACTATTACTTGTTGCAGCAGAGCTAACTAACCATAGTCTAGCCATTTTTTCTTAAAAACTGATGTGCGTCATTTTCCTGCTTGTCAAAACCTGTCAACTTTGGTTTGTAAAGAAAAGACTATGAGAAAGGTACAAGAGATAAAGCGGGTGTTGGTGCCTGTTACGTTTACAGAGTCAGGCGAGGCGCTCATTCGTTATGCTGGCTTCTTTGCGCAAGTAACAGGCGCGCAACTGATACTACTGCACTGCACCGGGCAACCAGATGTTACATATACACAAAAAAGTAGGCTCACTCAGGCGCTACGGGCATTTGCCCAACGAGTTTTAAGTAACAACCTCTTGGTAAGCGGCAACTTTGTAAGGTTTGAGTGTATCGTGCGTCCGCGTGCGCTACAGGAAAACCTGGAATCCACAGAGACAAATTTACGTACCGACCTGCTAATGGCCGACAGTTTACTGCCTGCTGATGCATTTTACAATAAAGGCCATGCCGCCTCTCTGGCTGGGCATACTGATTTCCCCGTGATGCTAATGCCTCTGCAGCAAGCTTATGCACCACTAAGCCACCTTGTATGCGCCACTGACTTCACCGACCGTGACCCATCAGTACTTCAGCGCATTACCCGTTTTGCCGAGCAGCTAAAAGCCAAGCTAACGCTAGTGCACGTTTATACTCCAGACCAACGCTGGCAGCGCAGTAACCTGCATCAAGCCATGCGAAAGACGAGGGAGTTGTTAAACAACAATAGCATAAAGCTAGTGCTATTGGAAGATGATGGGCTGGTAGATGGCATCGGCGAGTTTGTGGAGAAGGAAAACGCAGATATGCTTATTCTAACTACCCAGGATAACTTTCTGCCAAGGAATCTACTTAGCAGGACTTATTCTAAAACCATGGCCTACCATACCCAGATTCCTATTGTCACGTTCAGGCAGGAGAAGCAGAAGCCGTGCTCCGGAAGCTGTACCAATTGTGCGAAGAGAAAACCGGAAACTGACCTTAAACCAGAACTAAAGTCTTTTCCCGTTTATGCTAACTAACGCATTACAGCCCTAACTCTGAGAGTTAAGTTTTCAGTAGAAAACCAACCTCAAACAATTTCTTAAAAAATCCGCCCTGTAGTGCACACGCGCTGCAGGGCGGATTTTTTATAACCTACCGCGAGAAGTAAGAGTACATTGGCATAGCAATTACTGGAAATTTTGCTATTTACTTTTTGCACTTTATATGGACCTTTTTTTAAGCAAATTTAAGTTTGCCTACAAATATATTATCAATAGTATTGGCTTTTACCCAACGCTGATTTCCTTGTTTTTCTTTGTGCTCGCACTCTTCATGCTGTACTTTGAAGCGTTAGGCCTGAGCAATGCCTTAAAAGACAACATGCAGTTCATGATTATCACTAACGGTGCTACGGCGCGGCTAATCCTGAGCTCTATTACTACCGGCATCATCTCGCTCACGGTATTTAGCTTCACAATGGTTATGCTAGTTTTAAACCAGGCTAGCGCCAACTTTACTCCCCGCGTTATTCCAGGTTTGATTTCTTATAAATCCAACCAACGTGTGCTGGGTTTGTACTTGGGTGTACTGATCTACACACTTGTGATTATGGTAAATATACGGTCAGAGTACTTTGGCAATAAGCTACCAGGATTTGCCATTTTTCTGGCCATGTGCCTCACCATTGTCTGTTTGGCGTTTTTCGTATACTTCATCCATTCTATTTCTCAATCCATCCAGATAGAGAGTATACTCGAGAGTATATTTGGCGTAACTCGCGATAAACTTCTTCAGGAAATAAAGTCTGATACTGATGCTGGGCTTCCCAATATTTTCGGCGACCAAACCGACTGGCATATGCTGGATAGCCCTGAAACCGGCTATATCCAGAACCTGGATAAGGAGTCGGTGTTAGAGCTTTGCCGGCAGCATGATGTGGTGCTTTACTTTGATCAACCCTTGGGTAGCTTTTTGATAAAGGGGATTCCGTTTGCGCGCACAAACAAGCCCATTGACACGCTAGAGGGCTTTATTGAAAAGCTTTTTGGATACATGAGTTTTTACCGGGAGGAGCGCCCGGATGTAAATTACATTTTTGGCTTTAAGCACATTGCTGAGAGTGCTGTAAAAGCGTTGAGCCCTGGCATTAATGACCCTGGCACCGCCATTAAAGCCATTGATTACCTGACGGCACTATTTGCCTTGCGCATGGAGTTAACCGACGAAAAAGTGCTGTATGACAAAGACGGCGCTGGACGCATCCGCTTTGACCATGAAACCTTCGAGGACCTGTACACCCTGACGCTTAGCCCAATACGTCTTTATGGCAAAAGCAGCAGTGTCATCGTGTTGCGTTTGCTATATTTACTCAAGAGCCTGCTACATAAGGTTAAACCATACCCACACCTCAATGGCATACTTTATCGCGAAGCGCAATTACTTATCCATGACGCAGATGCAAGCATCCTGAATCCTGGCGATCGCCAGAAAATCAGATCCATGCTGGAGGAACTTAACAAGATGAACGTGCTGGATAAAAGCTTGCCCTTGCTTGAGGTTTCGGAGTAGATAGGCTCGCATTTTTTCTTAATTTTGCGCATAGCTTACATTCCATTCTATGCTATTTAAAGCCCTCAAAAATGCGCTGGGGCACATTCTTAACATCCAGCACGAAACCGACGAAGCCGGTACTATCCGGGAGATTAATGATAAGATTCCGATCCGGGGCAACAACACCTGGATGCTGATTTGCTCAGCCATGTTGGCCTCTATTGGTTTAGACACGGGTTCGGGTGCCGTAATTATCGGTGCCATGCTTATCTCACCACTCATGTCGCCTATACTTGGACTCGGGCTATCGGTGGGAATCAACGACCGGGAAATGCTTGTGGATGCACTTAAAAACCTTACACTGGCTGCCGCTGCGGGGCTTGTGGTAAGCACGTTATACTTTAGCATCACACCACTCGGAGAACCAACCAACGAGTTGCTTGCCCGCACACAGCCTACGCTACTGGACGTGATGGTGGCGATTTTTGGTGGTGTGGCCGGCATTGTTTCCATTTCTAGGGCTGATCGCTCCAATGCTATTCCGGGGGTTGCCATTGCCACAGCACTAATGCCGCCGCTCTGTACGGCAGGGTATGGCCTTGCGTTGGGCCGCTTCGACTTCTTTTTCGGAGGCTTTTACCTCTTCTTTATCAACGCCGTCTTTATCAGCTTAGCCACCTACATGATTGTGAAATATCTGAAGTTTCACACTAAATCATACGTTGACCAAGCAAAACAGAAACGCGTGGCGCAAATCATGGCTATCATGCTTGTTATCGTGGTACTGCCTAGCGTTTACTTCCTGTACAATGTGTATGTGGGGGTTAAAACAAAGAAAAAGATCGAAAACCTGGTAATTGCGGATTTTACAGACCGTAACAATGAGATTCTGAAATGGGAATTACAGGCTGCCGATACCATGAACTATATCAAAATCTATAGCGTGGGCAAACAAGTGGATGAGCAATTAGTAGCCCATTACGATCAGGTACTTGCAGAGAATAACCTGCAAAAATACCGTGTAAAGTTGGTACAGTTGGACATCTCGCAGGAAGAGGTGCAGCAGATAGCCTACGACATAACGAATAACCTAACCCAGGACTTCCTGAAAACCATGGAGTTGCAGAAGCTGCAGGAACAACACGCCGATAGTCTTAAAAAACAGCAAGCCCTTCAGAATACCGGTATTGCCACGCAGGACCTTCAACTTCTTTTCCCGGAAATAAAGAAAGTACAGGTAGGAGAGATGATCAGCACAACCGACCCAGTCAAACCTGATACCGTAACAATGGTAATGATAGACTGGCGTGAGCAACAGGCATCCTTAAAAAAGAATACGACAAGTAAAAAGCAGGTTAAACCTAAATTGCAGACAGCCCAGGTTAAAGAGTACGAAAACCGCATTAAAGGGTACCTAAGCCACAAATTGCAACGCGATTCTATTCAGGTTGTCTCTACATTTTAAACGATGCATTAGCTGTTTATATACTAATCAGCAAAGTATGGGTCTAAGCTAGAAACTTGTAAATTCAGCACGGAAGGCTAATTTCCGTATAGCTAAACAACTTTATCAAACAACAGCATGCCAAGCCGTAGCTCCTTAAAACACAAGCTATATACAATCATCTTCGAAGCCGAAACTCCGGCCGGCAAGGCATTCGATGTTACTATACTTATCCTGATTATCGCTAGCGTAACAGTTGTGTCTTTGGAAAGTGTGGTGGAACTCCGGCGCAATTATTTAAATCTTTTCTTAACACTCGAGTGGATATTCACCATACTTTTCACCATCGAATATTTCATCAGAGTGTATAGCACGCCCAAACCGCTTAAGTATATTTTTTCTTTTTTCGGTCTAGTGGATTTATTGTCCATCATCCCAACATACATGAGCCTGATTGTTCTGGGATCGCAGTACTTGTTGGTTGTGAGGGTATTGCGCCTGCTCAGAATTGCACGAATTTTCAAACTGACGCGCTTTATTAACGAAGGACAGCAGCTTTCTAACGCCATTCGGGCTAGCCTTACCAAAATATCTGTGTTTCTAGGCACTGTGCTTACGTTGGTGGTCATCATTGGGTCCATTATGTATATTGTGGAGGGCACTGCCAGTGGCTTTACTAGCATCCCGACAAGCATTTATTGGACCATCGTTACACTAACCACTGTTGGATACGGCGATATTGCTCCCCAGACAGCTTTGGGCCAGGTTTTGGCTAGCCTTGTGATGATTATGGGGTATGGGATAATTGCCGTGCCTACTGGTATTGTAACTGTTGAAATGTCGCGGACGGATAAGAAAATGGCCACTACTAAAGTATGCCCTAACTGCCACCAGGAAGGGCACCCAGAAAACGCATACTTCTGTTATAACTGCGGCTACGAGTTTCACCGCTAAAAGGCTGTTTATCGTATTATTAGCCGATGGTATGTTACGCCATAGCCTCCCCAGACCCCAAGCCCGCCTTTAATATTTGACTGCGTGATGTTAGGAGCCCCGATTGGGCTGCCATTGCTGTTTTGCTCATTCTCCAGGCTGCTCCAAAACCGGTAATGCGGTAGGTCAATGGCAGCCCAGCGCACCGTTACTGTATCTCCTTTCCCAAAATAGCTGTACAAATCCTCGTCAACCTCAGCCTGTCCTTTGGGTTCGCCGCGGTCTAGCGGGAAACTGATGCTCCCGCCATTTATCAGTTCATCGTTAAAAACCGATCCAAAAAGGCCGGGATAAAATGGCTCACTATTACGCTTTGTGAAGTACCGGATGCTGTTGCCGAGCGTGTCGGGGTCGGAGTAGCGATAATACAGTATGCGCAAGCTGTCCTGTGCAGGGCTTGGGTGCGGAGCGGTCCACAGCGAATCCAGTGGGTTAAGCTGCGGTATGGTGGTTGTGGCAGTCAATGATTTACGCTGGTAGTTAATTTCAAGATTATACTGCTGGCCAACTTCTCCGCGCAACTCCTCCGAAGTATAAATATAAAACTCAAAACCTCCCACACCAGACAATAACTCAGGTTGTAAGCCAAATTGAATGGCAACTATTTGCTTCACAGCATCTGGCAAGGCTCCAAGGGGCAATTCTTTTAAAGTATAGCTTTTACCGTTATTCGTTACTTTAACCTCTGCGCCATGCACAAAACTCTCAGCTAGGCTTTTAGCAGAAACCTCAGAAAAAACCGGCACCGTACGCGTTAGCAGCACGATTGGCGGAGCATCCTGCTCTATATGGCCTTCCACTACCAGCAATTCATCGCCGGCTGGCAAATCAATAGTGATATCTTCTTCGCAGCTTGTTAGCAGAAATAGAAAGAAAACTATGAGGGGCAGCTTTTTCATACTTATTTCCAGGTAAAGTTCCAGGTAACCGATGGCAGCGGAAACGGCACAATAGATGTTTTCTTTGCTTGCAACTTTACTGTATTTCCGTAGGCCTCGCCCTCGTTATCAATGTAATATAGGAACGGGTTGCGCCGGCCATACACATTGTAGATCGAAAAAGTCCAGCTACTTTCTATGTTCCTCCATTTCTTGGCCTGCAAGGTTGCGGATAGGTCGAGGCGGTGCGTTGGCTCCATCCGGAAACTGTTGCGGCTGCCATATTGGTAATTTACAGTTCCTTCTATATAGTATCGCCGCACGGGAAGCGTGGTAGCCTCGCCGGTGCCGTACACAAAGCTTCCGCCAAATGTCCAGCGATCGTTATAGGTATAGCTCCCGACTACCGATAGGTCGTGGCGCCGGTCGTAGCGTGCAGGAAACATCTTGCCTTCGTTCAAATCCGGGAAAGTGCGGGTAGTTCGCGACAATGTATAACCAAGCCAGCCCTGCAGCTTTCCATAGTTTTTGCGGGCAAACAGCTCTATACCATAGGATTTACCATTGCCGCTTACAAACTCGTAGTCCAGGTCGCGGTTACTTGGGCCCGGCGCATAGCCTTGCCTGTATTCCAGTTGGTTTTTCAGGTCTTTATAGTATATTTCCACAGAGCCCTCGTACTGGTTCTGCTTTATACTTTTAAAATAACCGAGTGCATACTGCGTGGCCCGCTGCGGCTCAACTACTGCAGAGCTTGGCACCCACACATCCAAAGGCAACGTAGTATAGGCATTCGAAACCAAATGCAGGTATTGCGCCGACTTTGTAAATGCCGCCTTCACCGAGGCAGTTTTGCTTAGCTCATACTTTACAGACACACGCGGTTCCCAGGCGCTATAGGTAGCTACATTCTCTCCACTTGTGTAATGCGTTGAGTCCGTGGCCTGCTGGTTTTCATTGAATTGATATAAGGTATAAGGCCCTACCTGGTTAAAGTAGCTATTACGCAGGCCTAAGCTAAAAAGCAGTTTATCTGAGAGGTATACATCATCAGAAATATATAAGGCAGTTTCGTGGCCATACTTATTGCGCAACTTGTCAGTGTCAAAATTATCGCCTTCCGAGTTCTGTGCTGTACCACTCCTCGGCTTTAGAGTATGATACGTATACTGCACGCCATATTGCAGGTGATGTAGCGCCGAAGGCTGATAGTCAAAATCGAGGTGCAGGCTGTAATCCTGGACACCAGTTTTAACCAGGGTTTTAAAGCCACCAAAATCCCAATCGAATTGAAAGTTATAGTTTGTAAGTATGCCAGAAAAGTCTGCTTTCAGCTTATCGTTAAAAGTATGCTCCCAATGGGCGGTGGCACTGGCGTTTCCCCAGCTGAACTCAGCATCAAAACGGCCGTCGGATAGGGTCAGGCTGCCAACGTCGCGCCCATAATAGCCACTAAAGTATACCTTGTCTGACTCTGAAAGTATGAATATAATCTTGCCATTGAGGTCGTAGAAATAGTAGGGCACGCCGCCCTGATCTGTGTTTTTAAGGAAAGGGTTAAAGAGCGCATCGGCATAGGTGCGCCTCCCGGAAAGTATAAAGGATGATTTTTCTGCTTTGATAGGCCCTTGCACAGAAAGGCGTGAGGAAATCAGGCCAATGCCACCGCTCACTTCTGTATCGTTCAGGTTACCCTCTTTCATTCCAATATCCAGCACGGAGGACAGCCTGCCACCATAATGTGCTGGCATATTGCCTTTAATTAGCGTTGTGTTGTCAATGGCATCGCTATTAAAAACCGAAAAGAAATTGAAAAGGTGGCCGGGGTTGTAAACAATGGCTTTGTCCAGCAGCACCAGGTTCTGGTCGGCACCGCCGCCTCGCACATAAAATCCTGTGCCTCCCTCACCGGCAGCCTGCACGCCCGGTAAAAGCTGCACAGCTTTAAGGATATCGACTTCCCCAAAAAGCACCGGCAAGGTTTTAATAGTCTCCAGTGGCAGTTCCAGTTGGCCCATCACTGCTGTCTCGGTGATCGGCGGTTTTCGCTGTGCTGTGACTTCTACTTCCCGAACGGCATACGTAGATGCCACAAGCTTAACATCAACTACTATACTTTTAGTTAACTGCACCGGCTCTTGCTGTATCTCATAGCCAATATACTTAGCCACAAGGGTATACATGCCGCTTCTTGCATTAAAACTATACGTGCCAGAAGCATCGGTAATTGCCCCGGCGCTTTGCAGTTCTTGTAAGAAAACAGTAGCACCTGCCAGCGGAAGTCCGGTTTCAGCATCAGTAACACGACCAGACAAGGTATAGGCAGGCTGCGCATAGGCAGCAGGGATAAAGCCAACGAGCAGCCCCAGCAGGAGCAGGAAAGTATAGATATGATTTGGCAAACCTTGGTTCTGTTGGATAGTTAGTGACACAACAACAGTACTTGCTAAAGGTTTAGCGACTAAAGTATGGATATTTTTTAAGCAGGATTGTAAAAGCAAGGGAGCAAAGGTAAGCCATAAATGAGCCCAGCAAAGCGCCTAAAAGCACGTCCCCCGGAAAATGTACACCTAGGTAAACGCGGCTATAAGTTACTACCACTGCCCAGCAAACAAGTATCACTTTGAAGATGAAGTAACGATCTGAAAGTATCAGGTTGAAGAAAACGGCTAAGGCAAAGGTATTGGCGGCATGAGAGGAAATAAACCCGAACCTGCCTCCGCAACCTGAAACAATGTTAATGAACTCAGACAAGGACGGATCATGGCAGGGGCGAAGGCGCATAAAGTATGGTTTCATGAGGCCCGAGGCAATGAAATCCGATAACCCAATGGCCACTATAACCAAGAGCAGCATCAGTATACTTACACGCTTATAACGCCATATTAGGTAGCCTATCAAGCCGAGGTAAAAGGGTATCCAAACAAGTTTTTCCGATACAAAAATCATCACGGCATCCCAGAACGGGCTGTGCATGTTGTTCAGGTACAGAAAAGCCTCCTTATCAAGTTGCTCCAGCGTTTCCAGCATTACTTGCCTGCGTTAAGCCAGTCGATGTCTTTTTTCAGGTGCGCTTGCGTTTGCTCTTCGGGGCTGCCAGGCTCGGGTGTAAAATTGTAGACCCATGAGGCATGCGTTGGCAAACTCATCAGAATAGATTCGATGCGGCCTTTTGTAAGTAAGCCGAACTTTGTGCCCCGGTCGTAAACCAAGTTAAACTCTACGTAGCGGCCACGGCGCATAAGCTGCCACTGCTTTTCGCGCTCACCAAAAGGCAAGTTGCGGTTCTGGTTGATGATGGAAGTATAGAAAGGCGCGAACGCATAAGCCACGTCGCGCACAAAGGCAAAGCGGTCCTCTAGTGTAAACTCGTCGGTGGCCATTAAGCGGTCGAAGAAGATGCCGCCTACGCCGCGCGTTTCCTCGCGGTGCTCGTTGTAAAAATAGTCATCGGCCCATTTCTTAAACGTGGGGTAATAGCTTGGGTGGTGCTTGTCGCACACAGCCTTCATCTGCTCATGGAACTCACGGGCTTGGTTTACATCCAGGTAGATGGGTGTTAGGTCGATGCCGCCGCCAAACCACGCCTGCCCGTTGCCGGCTTCAAAATAGCGCACGTTCATGTGTGTGATGGGTACCATGGGGCTGTGTGGGTGCATCACCACAGAAACACCGGTGGCAAAGTATGCCGGATCGGGCATTTGGAGCATTTTCAGGAACTGGGGAGAAAGCTCGCCCTGCACCGCCGAGAAGTTGACGCCACCTTTCTCCAGCACATCACCGCCTTCAATCACGCGGGAGTTACCGCCGCCGCCGCCTTCGTGCTGCCATACATCGGAGCTAAAAGTGGCCCCGCCATCGCAAGTTTCAAGTGCCTGGCAAAGGTCTGTCTGGAACTGGCGCATAAACGCCTCAACTTCTTCTCTAAACATTTTCTTAATTTGGTATCATGTAGCACGTATCATGTAGCACGACCTCGTATTCAGTTTCTGTTTTCAGAATACCCTGATACGTGTATCGTGCTACGTGATACGCCATCGGAGTGCAAAATTACCTAATATCTGCCGTTTTGCCGAACACAATCTCTGTTTTACTTAAAACCCGAAAATTCGTAAATTGGGGCAAACCTTAAAACGTCTTATGTCAAAAGATACCCTGGAAGCCATAAAACTTGATCTGGAATTACTTAAGAAGGCTTACCGACTCATGATAATTGCCAAAACCCTGGCAGATACTTACGAAGAAAATAAAGCCATTTGCAGCAAGTATGTCCATAGCACCTCGCGCGGACACGAGGCCATACAGCTGGCTGCCGCCATGCAGTTAAAGCCCTACGACTATGCCTCGCTCTACTACCGCGACGACTCGATGCTGCTTGGCATGGGGTTACAGCCCTACGAGCTTATGCTGCAACTGATGGCCAAAGCCGATGACCCATTCAGTGGCGGCCGAACATACTATGGACACCCGTCGCTGAGGCGCGATGGCTTCCCAACGATTCCGCACCAAAGCTCTGCCACGGGCATGCAGGCTATTCCGGCAACAGGTATGGCGCATGGCTTAGCATACCTTGAGAGCCAGGGCTTGCTGAATGGCGATGAAAAGCCGATTGTAATTTGCTCTTTGGGTGATGGATCGGTAACTGAAGGCGAAGTGTCTGAGGCATTCCAGATGGCTGTGCTGAAAAACCTGCCGATCGTTTACCTTATTCAGGATAACGATTGGGGAATATCGGCTACGGGTAAAGAAATGCGCGCCATGGATGCCTTTGAGTTTGCCGCCGGTTTTAAAGGCATGGAGCGCCTGCGCGTAAACGGCTCCGATTTCGAGGAATCGTACGAAGGCATGCGCGTAGCCATTGAGTATGCGCGTAAGGTCCGCCGCCCGATATTGGTGCACGCCAAAGTTCCGTTACTCGGCCATCATACTTCCGGGGTTCGCCGGGAGTGGTACCGCGGCGACAACTTGAACCAGCACGCCATCGACGACCCGATCCCGAAGCTGCGTGAACTGTTGCTGGAGGCCGGCGTTGCTGTGGATGAGGTGAAGCTTCTGGAGCAGGATGCCAAGAATACGGTAGCTCAGGACTATGAGCGCGCCCTGAACGCTCCAAATCCTGAGCCAGCCACTTTTGATACGCATGAGTTTGCACCCACACCCGTTACAGAGGAAAAAGGCGAGCGCAGCCCGGCAGGTGCCGAAAAGGCCATTATGGTGGACGCCGCCCTGCATGCCGTGGATGACATCTTGCGCACATACCCGGAAGCGCTATTTTATGGCCAGGATGTTGGCGGTGAACTAGGTGGTGTTTTCCGAGAGGCGGCGTTGCTTGCCAAGAAGTATGGCGATGCCCGTGTGTTTAATACCCCGATTCAGGAAGCTTACATAGTTGGCTCTACTGCAGGCATGTCTGCCGTTGGCGCTAAAGCCATCGTTGAGATTCAATTTGCAGATTATATCTGGCCGGGCATAAACCAGTTGGTCGAGGAGTTATCTAAAAGCTGTTATCTGAGCAACGGCAAGTTTCCGATCCAGTCTGTTATCCGGGTACCGATTGGCGCATATGGCGGAGGCGGCCCGTACCACTCCGGAAGTATAGAATCCACGCTCCTGAATATTAGAGGCATAAAAGTAGTTTTCCCGAGCAACGCCGCCGACATGAAAGGCCTGATGAAGGCTGCCTTCCTTGACCCGAACCCAGTTGTAATGCTGGAGCACAAAGGCATTTACTGGTCTAAAGTGCCGGGAACAGAAGACGCCAAAACTATTGAGCCAGACGAAAACTACATCCTGCCATTGGGTAAAGCCAATATTGTGCAGCAGGCCGATGAGAAGGAGGTACGCATGGGCAACAGCATGACGGTTATAACTTACGGCATGGGCGTGTACTGGGCCAAGACTGCCTCAAAGCAATTCCCGGGAAGTATTGAGATCGTGGACCTGCGCACGCTGAACCCGCTCGACTACGAAACCGTGAAAGCATCTGTGGAACGCCACGGCAAAGCGCTTGTGCTAACTGAGGAACCGCTCATGAATTCCTTCGCTGAGTCCTTGGCTGGCCGCTTGTCTAAAGACTGCTTTCAGAAGTTAGATGCCCCGATTTACACGTTGGGTGCCGCAAACTTACCAGCCATTCCTCTTAATGTGGAGTTGGAAAAAATGATGCTTCCGAACCCGGGGAAGGTTGCAGCAAATATGGAGGAGCTACTTAATTACTAATCATGCAAGTATAAACCTGAGTTAGCTTTTAATTCAGTCAATTTGTAAGCAAGTATGGGAAAGGCTTATTGTCCTTTTCCATACTTGCTTTTTTTATTCTTCACAGGTTAATCAAATAATAAAAAAGAAAGGCCCTACCAAAATGGCAGGGCCTTAACTGTTAGATTAGTGATTGTTTGTGTGAATTTAATTTTTCAGGAAGTTGATGTTCTGCTGCACGTTTTGGCCTTGCAGGCGCAGCACATACTTGCCGTTTGCCAGCGTACTCAAGTCAAGTTCCTGCTCAAGTTCGCTGTTTACCTGTACTTGCTTCACTAAGCGGCCGTCCATGCTAATGATGGCCACTGAATAGGTGCCTGAAGGCAAGGCAGCCATGTTAAGCTTGGCATAACCATTAGTTGGGTTAGGGTAGAGCGTTGCTTTTGGCTGCTGCCCATTCAGGGTATTAGTCAGTGTTGCTGCTACTACAGTACTGTATTCATACTTGCCATCAAAATCCACTTGCTTCAAGCGGTAGTATGATGTGCCTACCGGAGCTTTTGCATCCACGAAGCTGTAGTTCAATGTAACGCTGCTGTTTCCGGCACCTTTCACCGAAGCGATGGCGGTGAACGTTTTACCATCCTGGCTGCGCTCTATAATGAAACGGTCGTTGTTGATTTCGGTGGCCGTAGACCAGGTTAGCTGCACGCCGTTATGGTTAACTTTGGCCATAAACTTCATCAGCGTTACTGGCAATGGCGTAACTATCGGGTCTTCGCGGAAGCTCATTTCGCCGGTTGCGTTTACAATGCGAACCATTGGCGCACCAAAGTTATCCGTGTCGAACAGGTCGATCATACCATCTTTATCTGTGTCGTAGTAGTGGCCACTTCCGTATACCAGCAACAGAGGAACGTCGTTTGCGTTTAGCGCTAACCATTTTGGTCTGCCATCCGGGGTTATGTCGTTAGGAGAGTAGTAGTTAAGCCTAGATGCGTTCGAGAAATTTGTACCACGGGTTTTCATTTCGCTTATATAATCTCCGTCTTTATTTTCGTCAAAGGTTTCGTCAAAGTCTGGGGTGTAGTCATCGTCACTATCCAAGTCTAGATAATCCGGGATTGTGTCGAAGTCGTGGTTTACAGGTACAACCGCATAACCGTTTTTCTCGCATCCGCAGGTTGGGTCTAGGGCGTCATCCAAACCATCTCCATCAGCATCAGCATTAGCCAGTACGGTATACTTTTTAGTCGTCTGTCCTTCCAGTAAATCAGGCAAACCATCGTTGTCAGAATCCAGGTCAAGGAAATCAGGAAGCCTGTCGCTATCGGTATCAGGCATTGCCAGAATGGTTTTACCCGAGTTTGAAGCTGTTTGAATGATAACAGGCATACCATTGGTGCTCACGCTGCCTCGGATTATCCCATTCATTGCATCGTACACATCTTCCGAAGGTAAAACTCCACTATTTGCTTCAATTACGTTTGTGATGCCATCATTATCAATGTCAATGTCAAAGCTATTTATGATGCCATCCATGTCGATATCGAACCAGTCGTTGATGCCATCTTTGTTCTTGTCTCTGAAAGCGCCATAGAAAGGATGCACATAATCCGGGTCTGTGTAGTTCAGCAAGCCATCCTTGTCGTCGTCTCCGAACGGATCAGCACCTTTACTTGAATCTATGTTTGTGATGCCATCATTGTTGTTATCGATGTCGGTGAAATCGTTTACGCCATCTCCATCACGGTCACCATTTATTACAAGTGTAATAGTCTGGGTAGTAACTCCAGCGTTTGCATCGGTTGTAGCAATGCTTACAGGGTATGAGCCTGGGCGCAGGTAACGGAAGTCGGACACTGTGATGCTGCCATCTGCGTTCAGAACAGAGCCTGCTGGCAATGTGCCTGACACCAATTTAGCAGCTACTATTGCGCCGTCATCATCAGTTACAGTTGCAAGTACGTTACCGTTAGTATAATCATAAAAGTGTTTAGCAGGGGCAACCACATACACTGCAGCTATATCTGCTTTATCACTATTTATTGTAACAGAAGCAGAGTTGTTGCTGCTATTAGGGTCTGTTACCGAGCCTCCGTTTTTAACTGCATTTGTTGTAATAGTACCTTCTGCAACAATACGAGCGGTAATTGTTAGCGTTTGTTGTTCTGCATTGGTCAGTCTGCCTACTTGCCACAGGCCATTTGTAGTATTATAAGTGCCTTTAGTAGTAGACTGAGACACAAGCTCCAAACCTGTTGGCAGCACATAACTTACCCTTTGATTCGTAGTAGCGTCCGGACCAAGGTTAGAAACTATAACAGTATAGGTAACTATATCACCAACACGATACTTGCCATTCTGAGGTGCTGAAACAGCATTGCTTACTGCGATATCGGCAGAAGCTTTCACATTCACTAAAATCGTAGCAGCATTATTAGAGTCAACAGCGTCGTACTCGGTGTGCGTCTGCGTGCCCGTCAGGCTGATGCTTGTGTTGGATGTATTAGGCCTGGCCACAATGGTCAGCGTCTGGGTAGCGCCGCTGGCCAGGGTGCCTACCGACCAGGCGTTATTGCTAAAGCTGCCTTGGGTTGTATTCACGCTCAACACGGTCAGCGTTGCCGGGATCTGGCCTGACAGCACCACGTTGGTCGCGCTGCTCGGCCCGTTGTTCTTCACCTGGAAGGTATAAGTGATGGTCTCGCCCAGGTCCGGGTTGGCATTAGATACCGATCCAGTCACCTGCACGTCGCTCTGGCCCTCCACCGTGATGCTGTTGCTGGCTGAGTTGTTGGCGCTGTTCGAGTCATAGTAGGCAGAAGAAGTATTCACCGCGGCCGTGGTGCTTATTGTACCAGCCTGATTGAGCGTGCCTGTAAGGGTCATTGTCGTGCTGGCGCCACTGTTTAGCGTCGGGATCGTCCAAACGCCAGTCGTGGCGTTGTAGCTGGCGCCCGCGCTCGACGACACGAACGTCACGCCGGCAGGCAGCTTGTCAGTCACCGTAACGTCGCTCACGCTGTTCGGGCCGTTGTTGGTCGCCGTCACCGTGTAAGTCACATTATTGCCAACATAGTATGGCCCTGCTGAAACAGTGTTGGTAACAGCGATATCGGCGGCAGGTTTCACATTTACAGTAACAGTTGCCGCGTTGTTAGAGGCAACTGCGTCGTACTCGGTGTGCGTCTGCGTGCCCGTCAGGCTAATGCTTGTGTTGGATGTATTAGGCCTGGCCACAATGGTCAGCGTCTGGGTAGCGCCGCTGGCCAGGGAGCCCACCGACCACGTGTTGTTACTCACAGAACCCTGCGAGGCGCTGGTGCTCAACACGGTCAGCGTTGCCGGGATACGGTTAGCCAGCACCACGTTGGTCGCGCTGCTCGGCCCGTTGTTCTTCACCTGGAACGTATAAGTGATGGTCTCGCCCAGGTCCGGGTTGGCATTCGATACCGATCCAGTCACCTGCACGTCGCTCTGGCCCTCCACCGTGATGCTGTTGGAGGCCGAGTTGTTGGCGCTGTTCGAGTCGTAGTAGGCAGACGAAGTATTCACCGCGGCCGTGGTGCTTATTGTACCAGCCTGATTGAGCGTGCCTGTAAGGGTCATTGTCGTGCTGGCGCCACTGTTTAGCGCCGGGATCGTCCAAACGCCAGTCGTGGCGTTGTAGCTGGCGCCCGCGCTCGAAGACACGAACGTCACGCCGGCAGGCAGCTTGTCAGTCACCGTAACGTCGCTCACGCTGTTCGGGCCGTTGTTGGTCGCCGTCACCGTGTAAGTCACATTGTTGCCAACGTAGTAGGGGCCAGCCGTAGAAACCACGTTTGCCACTGCAATGTCTGCTGCAGTTCTTACGTTAACATTGACTGTGGCCGCGTTGTTAGAGGCAACAGCATCATACTCGGTGTGTGTTTGGGTGCCTGTTACGCTAATGGCCGTGTTACCAGTGTTTGGCTTTGCCGTAATGGTCAGCGTCTGGGTAGCGCCACTGGCCAGGGAGCCCACCGACCACGTGTTGTTACTCACGGAACCTTGCGAGGCGCTGGTGCTTACCACTGTCAGCGTTGCCGGGATCTGGTTAGTCAACACCACGTTAGTCGCGCTGCTCGGGCCATTGTTCTTCACCTGGAAAGTATAAGTGATTACTTCATTAAACTCCGGGTTGGCGTTAGATACGCTACCGGTTACCTGCACGTCGCTCTGGCCCTCCACCGTGATGCTGTTGCTGGCTGAGTTGTTGGCGCTGTTCGAGTCATAGTAGGCAGAAGAAGTATTCACCGCGGCAGTAGTGCTTATTGTACCAGCCTGATTCAGCGTGCCTGTAAGGGTCATTGTCGTGCTGGCGCCACTGTTTAGCGCCGGGATCGTCCAAACGCCAGTCGTGGCGTTGTAACTGGCGCCCGCGCTCGACGACACGAACGTCACGCCGGCAGGCAGCTTGTCAGTCACCGTAACGTTGCTCACGCTGTTCGGGCCGTTGTTGGTCGCCGTTACCGTGTAAGTCACATTATTGCCAACATAGTAGGGGCCCGTCGATACGGCGTTGCTTACCGCGATGTCAGCAGCGGCTCTTACGTTAACCGTTACCGTGGCAGAGTTGTTAGAATCAACGGCATCGTACTCAGTGTGCGTCTGCGTGCCCGTCAGGCTAATTGTGGTGTTAGAGGTATTAGGCTTAGCCGTAATGGTAAGTGTCTGAGTAGCGCCGCTGGCCAATGTGCCAACTGACCAGGTGTTGTTACTCACGGAACCCTGCGAGGCGCTGGTGCTTACCACTGTCAGCGTTGCCGGGATACGGTTAGCCAGCACCACGTTGGTCGCGCTGCTCGGCCCGTTGTTCTTCACCTGGAAGGTGTAGGTGATGGTCTCGCCCAGGTCCGGGTTGGCATTAGATACCGATCCGATTACTTGCACGTCGCTCTGGCCCTCCACCGTGATGCTGTTGGAGGCTGAGTTGTTGGCGCTGTTCGAGTCGTAGTAGGCAGACGAAGTATTCACCGCGGCCGTGGTGCTTATTGTACCAGCCTGATTGAGCGTGCCTGTAAGGGTCATTGTTGTGCTGGCGCCACTGTTTAGCGTCGGGATCGTCCAAACGCCAGTCGTGGCATTGTAGCTGGCGCCCGCGCTCGAAGACACGAACGTCACGCCGGCAGGCAGCTTGTCAGTCACCGTAACGTCGCTCACGCTGTTCGGGCCGTTGTTGGTCGCCGTCACCGTGTAAGTCACATTGTTGCCAACGTAGTAGGGGCCAGCCGACACGGCATTGGTCACGGCGATGTCGGCGCTAGGGCTTACAGTTACAGTTGTTGATGCGGAGTTGTTTGTTGATACATTGTCAACCGTACTACCACCACTTCTGGCTGCCGTTGAGGTTAGCGACCCAGTAGTAGTTGGGCGCGCCACTAGGGTTAGCGTAGTTGTTGCCCCGTTAGCAAGCGAAGGTATTGTCCAAATATTGGAAGTAGTATTGTAAGAACCAGTTGCAGGTGTTGCACTGATGCGTGTTAAGCCGGCTGGCAGCGTATACTGAATGGTAGAGTTAACTGCATCCATTGGCCCATTGTTTTTCACCGAAACAGTGTAGGTGATATCTCTACCATTATAGTATGGCCCGGCAACCACGGATTGGGTTACGGCAATATCAGCAGAGCAGTCATATGCATAGTTAAGTGACTGGTTTGTTTCGTTAGTGTAGCCGTAAGTCCATGTATTTACTGTGTACAAGTCACCACCCGTGCCTAAAGAACCCCATTTGTGAACGCCACTACCAGAGGCAACGCCCCAAAGTTCTGTTTGTGGTGCAGGAAAACGAGATGTGCTAAGGTTAGTGTCGTCCCAATATAAGGAGCTACTTGCGGCACCAGTTGTCGGGCGCACATCAAACACTTTAAAACCATACAGGTTTTTCTCAGCGTCATACACCGGGAAGTTGATTTGGCCACTACCATTCTTGAAATAGTATTTTATACTTGTGCCTGGGGCAACGTTGGCTCCCAAACCATCTTTACCATCCCAGGTAATAGTTTTCACACCGGCAGGGCCGGTTTTCTCAAGCAAAACGTCTTTAGAGTTTGTTTGGTAACCATCAGTTCCGTTCAAGTCAATTAGCACAATGAATGTGCTGCTCTCAGAGCTGTTGGCGGTGAAAGTAACCTTACCCGTGTTCGTAGACGGATCGCAAACGGTGTTAATGCCAACTGTAAAAGAAGGAGCTGAGGCAGTTGGCCAAAACTCCTCATCAGGGTTATTAATAAAGTTAAAATACTCAGGGTAGTCAGTTTGGGTTGTTTGGCTTTTACGCTTTAGCTCGGTAGTTGAGCCTACACTTGTACCCTTGCTATTGGTAACAAAACGGAAAAAGTTCTGCGGGGCAATACCGGCTAAGTCTAGCTTCTTTACAAAATATTTGCCGGATTGCTCCGAAGGAATCAGCGGGTACATGCTAAAGTTTTTCGAGAAAACGTTATCAGTTCCACCTGCCGAGAAAGACCAAAGCTTAGCATGCAGGCGGCCTGGTTTTTCTGAGCCGTCCGTACCGATTACAGTAAAGTCCCAAAGGTCGTATACAGAGAATCGCTGGCCATCGGTCATATTGGCTTCGCCAGCTTGTGTAAACTCAATGAAGAAATCTTGAGTTGAACCTGTAGTGTTTGTATAGCTTAAAGGCGAATATCCGTTCGTAACAGCTGCAAAAGTGCCTCTTGCGGGCCTGTTAGGACCATTATTCACCTGTGTTTTATTACCTATTACACCAGCACCAGCCACTAACCCCATATGTCTTGTGGAGTTTATATCTGCGGTTAGCGTTTTGGAGCTAGCCAAAGCACCAGTTCTACCGGAGGCAGCTGTTATATACCTTAAATCGATAGTTAGGTCTGCATGGTTGCCAGAACCTTGATCATGCTGCGCCCGACGCACTCCATAATATAGGGTTTCGTTAGGTTTCAGGCGCACATACAGGCGATGGTCTTCAGAATAGGTAGATCCATTTCTGGTGAAACCATACGGCTTTAGGAAGCCTAGCGAGGTAGGAGCTACGCCTGTTCCAACGGCGTAGTTTGCATCGTGTGCCAGATAGCCTGATCTATCATTCCCAGGGTCAGTTAAAGCCAACGTAGAATTATTTGGCGTTAATTGCTTTGATCCTTCGGCCAAGATTTGTAGAGGCAGCAGGAGGCAAAGGGCAAGTAGAGCTTGTAATAGTGTTTTCATGTATTTGACGAAAAGTTGATTATTTGCTCGCCGCTACCAGTTACCCGTTCCTCGGAAAGCTAATCGTCTTTAGTCAAAGCAAATGCCTAATCAGTTCGATATTAATTTTGTCATACTTTATTAACAGTATTTTTATGTTATTCTACACATAGAGGTAATTTTACATGTATGGCATTCCCTTGTGTTGGACAGAATGGAAATAAGGATCAAGCAGTTATATATTATAACGCTAATAGTTTGGCGGTGTAAAAATTAACATCCATCACAGCGATTAATTTTAAATCCAAATCCAAAAAATAAAGACGCAGGCCTTGTTTTCCCATTAGTGGAAAAACAAAGCCTGCGTTAAACTTTTTTTGGAAAATAATGGCCGTTTAAAGCTCAAAAACTGCTTAAGTGAAATTCTTAAAATTAGAACGGATAGCCGATTCCAACCTGTAGGGTGCTGGTGCTTCTGTTATTTCGGGAGAAGAAGTCGCTCGGCTTAAAGTTCGGCAGCACAAACTTACTTTCTTTCCATTCAGCTGGGTCATAAACTTTAGTAGCCAGGTCAAAACGTAGTATCAGCACAGAAAGATCGAACCTGATACCGAAGCCCGTGCCCACTGCCAACTCACGGTAAAATCTGTTAAACTGAAAATCTGCTCCGGGCTTCGTTTCGTCAGGGTTGAGCAGCCACACATTGCCGGCATCAACAAAAAAAGCGCCGTTAATAAAGCTGAACATATTAAAGCGATATTCTAAATTAGCCTCCAAAAGCACCTCACCGGGTTGCTCTATACTGTAGTCACGCTCTATACCGATAGGGTTTCCTTCATCATCTTCCTCAATGCTAAGCGATGCATACGAGCCCAAACCCAACCGACGCGACTGCCAGGCACGCACGCTGGATGCCCCGCCCCCAAAAAAGAACTTATCATAAGGAATGGCATTTCCGCCAAACATAGGCGAGACAACACCTGTATTCAGACGGTAAACAAAATAACGCTCCTGGCCTAACGGGATGTACCTTCTGTAATCAGGGTTAATACGGCCATACTGGTAAGTGCGCAGGTTCTTAATATTAAGGTTTAGCCCCAGCTCTTTTGTAAGGCCGCCTAGTTCAATTAAAGTCCTGAAATAACGGGCATTGCGCGTTTGCGTGAAGTCGTTGGTGTTGTAGATAAAATTAAAACCGATAAAAGAGATAATACCGTCATCGAAGCTTTGCAGCAGTGATCTGCTTCCCGTGCTGTTATTCTCTAGGTTGGTTCTGAACTCATCATCCAGAATTTCACCCTGAACGATGTTGAAGTTAACCGGTGAAAGTATAAACTGCATAACAGGGGGCTGCAAGGGGCTTCGGGAGCGTTGCCAGATATAGTCAAGGCCCAGCTCGTAGGTGGATCGCACATACTCTTGGCGATCCTCGCTGTTATAACCGGTATAAAACCTGGTGCGCGGGCTAAAATCCGATAGCAGGCTGTTTTGGGTGAAAGGCACAAGTATAACCGGAAAAGACAAGGCGGCATTTATGCCAAACTCTTTTATCTGCACGGTTTGGTCAGGGTCGCTGAGGCTCACCTGGTACTCCAGACCACCGCGGATACCTAGATCAAGGTTTTCTGCGCCGCCAAAAACGTTTCGCACGCGCAGGGTAAGGCTGGAGAAAGGCCCGGGCCGCCTTTCGGTAAAGTTAACCCCGAGCTCGGCTGTCTCCTGAAATTTTTTGGCAGGCAAGGCATTCACCAAAGCATTTAGCTCAAAGGTGGAGTCGTTTGGGGTGGAAAGCTTGCTGTAAAGTATATTGTTAAACTGAAATACATCCAGGTCGGCGAGTTTGCGCTGGGTAGTGGAAGTGCGCAGCTGGCTGTAACGCTGGCCTGGGTACACATCCACTTTCTTATCAAGAATAAGCGGAGAGTACTTATGGTTATACGCCACATACTTTACGCCATTGTAAACCATTGTGTCGCGCGGGACACCAAAGCGGTCGGGGTCGGTTTTGAAGTAAACGTTTTTGATGGTGTATACTTTGTGAACGGAATCCTGCTCCGGGTTTTCAATGATCGTTTTGATGCGTGCCGTGTTGCCAGCATAACTTGTATCAACCTCAAACTCGATGTAAGCGCGCACGAAATCATAGTAGCCCCGGTTTTTCAGCAACGTGTACAAGCGGTCGCGCTCCTGGGTAAGTTCATCCTCGTCATACTTATTACCGGGCTGTAGCAAAGAGCGGTTATCCCGTGACTTTACGATCCGGAGAATCCGCGGGTCCTTTATATCGTAAGTGAGCTCGCTGTAGCGATATGGTTCGTTTTCGTTTATATTGATTTTGATAAAAGCGAGCTTCTCCTTGCGGGTATCCTTGGTGTAAGAAGCAGTATGGTTAAAGTACCCTTTGGAGTTGAGGAAAATGTCAATCTGCTCCATGGTTCGTTCCATCTCCAGGGAGTCGTAAATAGCTGGCGGCTCGCCGAGCTGCATTAGAAAGTTGCCTTCTTTTTTCTTGTTCTTTAAACGCTCAATGCGGCTGTCATACTTCTCCCGCAGTTTCACGATTTTTGTGGAATCGGTGCCAGCTTCCTCAATTTTGCGCACTTGCTTCGCTTCCTGCTTCTCAATGCGCTCCTGTATTTTCTGAGGGTCGTAAAACTTTTTACCAAAATTATATAGCGCCAGATAAGGCGTTGAGCCTAACACCATACGGTTGGGCTCTTGCTGGTAAAGGTTCTGAATAGCAGCAGGCTCAACGGTTTGCAACCCCTGTGGCTCTATACTTACAAGCAGCTCCTCGTTCTCGCCCAGATACTTGGTAGGCACGCATGCCGCCAGGCCCGACATTGTAAAAATCAGGGCAGTTATGTATAATCGTGATCTCAAACGTATATTCAAGCTATGTTGTCGAAAGCAGTCGTTAAGTACATTAAATCATTGCAAGTAAAAAAATACCGCAACCAACACCAAGCCTTTGTGGTGGAGGGAGCTAAAAGCGTACTTGAGCTGCTACAGTCTGGCTTTGAGCTGCAGCACCTTTTTGTAACCGATGCTTTCCTGCGAGAACATACCGCGCTGCTCGGCAAAGGTTATACTTATGAGGTGGTAAAGGAGGAAGACCTTGTAAAAGCCGGCACCTTTGCCACTAATAACGCTGCCTTGGCAGTGGCGCGTATGCGGCAACTACCCCCATTGCAACTCAGCCAATCAGATTTCGCCATCGCCCTCGACGATATCCGTGACCCAGGCAACCTTGGCACTATCATACGCATTGCTGATTGGTATGGCATATATAAGGTTATTTGCTCAGAAACATGCGCTGATTTTTATAACCCCAAGGTTATTTCTTCTACCATGGGCTCCTTTACCCGCGTAAAAGTATACTACCTGGATCTGCCGGCCTGGCTGCAGCAGCATACAGAGAAGTATAAAATTTACGGTGCCGCCCTTAATGGCGACAACCTACACCGGATGCAGCCTAAGCCCGAAGGCATACTTGTACTAGGAAACGAGGCAAAAGGTATACGGCCAGAGGTAGCAGCCCAGGTGAACCAGCTAATAAAGATCCCGGCTTTCGGGGGGGCAGAGTCGCTGAACGTTGCTACAGCCACAGCTATCATTGTCGACAACTTTATGCGAAACGCAAAATAAAAAGAGGGGAGCCTTATAAGGCTCCCCTCTTTTTATTTATACTTATTGTGATGGCTACAAGAACAATCGTACCCCAAAGCTTACCACACTCGTTTGCGGGCCGCGGTTGTCTTTAAACAGGTCGTTCATGTTATACTTGCCGAACAGTTTCAAGCCACCATACCCCAGCACACCTTCCATACCGTACTGCACGTCGCTCAGGTTAAAGCTGTCTCGGTCTTTTTCCTTATCGCCGTCAAACTTCAGTTTACTGTGGCTGCCCAGGCGGTACCCCACAAACGGACCGGCACCAATCGTGAAACCATCTTTGCCATTCTCACGCTCAAACTGCAACAGGGCCATTAGAGGGAGGTTAACTGACGAATGGGTCAGTTTGCTCTTGTCGAAGTTCTGTTCTGGCATCTTCTCAAAAACGGTCACACCATCCACATCCTGTACCACAATATTATCCTCGAACATGTAGTTATTAAAGGCAAACTCTAAACCAGAGAGCAAGTAAACAGGGCTTTTGCGGCTACCAATCTGCGAGCGTAGGCGCCAGTTCAGGCTTACGTAACGCGACCCCCAGGCTTTCAGGTCCGGTGTGTTATCCAGGTCGGTAAAGGTATTGAAGCCCAAGTCAACGTCGAAGCCAAAGTTGGTAGCCTTATAATTCTGCTCTTCTTTTACCTGCTTCAGGCTATCACGCTCCTGCTTGCTTGGTAGGTCCACGTTTACACGCGTGTTCTCGCCGTCTTCCTCCACATCCACTTTAATTTTAAAGTTTTTGTTGATGACTACCTCATGCGTTTCCTTGCTTACCTTTCCGGTTTTCGGGTCTTCCTCCTGCACGGTAATAGTTACCTGCTCCGCTTTTCCGTCCTGAGCCTGCGATTTGTTGAAAGTAACCGTCATCTCCTTCGACTCCTTGTTGGAGCTCTCCATCTTATCCACGCGCTCCACATACTTGTTTAGTTCGCGCATAAGTGAGTCGAGGCTATAGTTCTGGAAAGCTTGTAGTTGCTGTATGTTCTGCAGGTGCAGGATCATGGTTGCACCGTTGGCCATGCGTACCACAATGGTATCCTGGTCGGCAGTATGGAGTCTATTCTTAAGGGTATTGCCACTTTTAGCAGACACACCGGTAGCGGCGGCCATGCAAATGGCCATGATGAGTAGCAGTATTCGTTTCATGGTTTTAAATTTAGAGATTGATCACTTTTGAGATTTTCTGTTTGCCGATTTTAGTTTCCAGCGCTACCCGATCGGCTCGGATACCCAGGTCAGCCAGTTCCACACCTTCGCCGGAGGCCAGGTTGCGCACCTGCTTAAAGATGTTTTTGGCCAGCGCCACCTTCTTGTTTCCATCAGTTTGCGGGTTGCTCTCAGCCATGGCAGTTTGAGCGGCAACCGAGCGCTTGATAATAATCTCGACAGGTTCGGCATTCATGTTAGCATCAGACTTGGCAGCAGCTAAAGTGGCAGGCACAACGTCTACGGTTGCGGCGGTTGGCACTGTGTACTCTGTTACTGGCTTTTTAGAAGAGGCAATGGCCGGCTGCGCATCCACCTTGGCAACATCAGAAACAGGAGTAGATTTAGCCAGTGTTTGTCGCTGTACAGCATTTGTATTTTTTCTGGCTGAGGCTTTCTGAGTTTCTGTTGCCTTTGTAATGTTAGATGCGAGCTGGTTGGCAGCGGTTGCCTGGTTGCTTGATTTTTTTTCTTCGGACAGCTGCGTTGCGTCTACTGCTTCCGGCTCTACCTGCTTTGACAGCACCTCTTCAGTTGCTGCCGAAGTATAGTCAGGTGCAGAAAGAGGCAACTCCTGCGGCTGCTTTGAATCGTGCTTGGTAAGTGTTTCCTGTATCTCCGGTGTGCCCGAATCAATGTTGTAGAACACCACGCCTACCGTGAGCAGTAACGAGAGAGTAGCCGCTACAGAAGAGTACATCCAAAAAAAGCGTTGTTTTACGGGCTTTTCAGCTTGTGGCTGTGGAGCGGCGGCAGTCAATTCCTCTGCTTCCATGCGTTCCTGCAGGCGCGCCCACAGGTCGGCGGGAGGAGTGGGGGTGCTGTTGCCCAATCGCTCTTTGAATAGGTTATCTATGTTTTCTGGTTTCATGATTTTTCCTCCTTGTTAAATGGCAATAGCCTTGTGGCCTTCCAGGCGGCGCTGCAACATGCCACGGGCCTTACTTAACTGCGACTTCGATGTTCCCTCGGTTATCCCGAGCATATCAGCTATTTCCTTGTGAGAGTAACCTTCTATGGCGTATAGGTTAAAAACAGCCCTGTATCCGGCCGGGAGCGTGTGCAGCAGTGCCATCAACTCGCCCTCTGCCAAATCCTGATCTGCAGAAGTATTGCCGGCAACCTGTATGTGGTTCTCCTCGATGCCCATGTATAGCGGCTCTTTTTTGCGGAGAAACGCGAGCGCTTCGTTTACCATTATGCGCCTTACCCAACCTTCAAAACTTCCTTTAGCCTCAAAGCGGTTTATGTATTGATAGATTTTCATAAACCCGTTGAGCAGCGCTTCTTCGGCATCCATCTCGTTTTTTAGATAGCGCAGGCACACACCATACATCTGCGCGGCGAATCGCTCGTAAAGGAGCTTTTGCGCCTTTGCATCTGCCTGTTGGCATCCTGCTATCAGTTCTGCTTCTGTCACGCTTGTAAAAGTTTTGCTATACAATTTCCGTTTTATGCCCGGAGCATTGCCTGCTCTTTACACCTTAGATGTAAGGTGCCCCGCGTTAGGTTGCCTGAGGAAGTATAAATTTTAATCTTTTTTTCGGCACAACAAATCCAGAAACTATAAATACCTGTGCATCAACTATAAATTCTGAAAAATAAACGACTTAGCAATTGTAAAAGCTATTAGAATAGGTGCAATTTAAGAAAAGGCAGAACAGTCATGTGAAGCACAGTTATTATTACAGTGCTTGAGATAGCTATTAAATCTGATTTAGAAATAGAGAAGGCTAAAAAGGATAGGGCAGAAACAAAAAACGACTCCAAAATAGGAGTCGTTTTTTGTTTTGTGAAAATCAAATTTTCAACTTTTAGCCATACTTTATTACGCCACTGGTTTAAGAAGGTTATTAAATCAGTGAAAATTTCTAACTTTTTTTCGAGGTAGGGCAATAAACCGGTCTAAGCGGCCTCTTCAGCCAGTAGCGCAGGCTCCAGCACTTCCCAGACATTATCAGCCAAGATCTTTTGGCCCTCAACCGTAGGATGTATGCCATCGGCTTGGTTAAGTTCGGGGTCTCCGGCAACGCCTTCTAGTAAAAACGGAATCAGCAGCACATTCTCTTCCGCTGCTATGCGCGTATACATTTCCTTAAACTCAGAAGTATACTTTTGGCCCATACTTGGCGGAATCTGCATGCCTGCCAGAACAATTTTCACATCGGGGTTCTTGGCCCGTACTTTCTCAATAATCGTCTTCAGGTTTGCGTACGATTCGGAGAGATTTATGCCGCGCAAGCCGTCATTGGCGCCTAGCTCAAGTATAAAAATATCAACAGGTTTTTTCAGCAGCCAGTCGACACGGCTTTTGCCACCAGCTGTTGTTTCTCCGCTTACGCCTGCGTTTACAACCTTGTAAGGCAAGTTTAGTGAGTCGATGCGTTGCTGTATAAGTGCCGGAAACGCCTGGTCTGGCTCAAGACCATAACCGGCAGTGAGGCTGTTGCCAAAGAAAAGTATAGTCTGCGTTTCAGATGATTTCTGAGTGGATGGTTCAGTATTTTCTGCTGTTTCAGTTCTATCTGCGCTTTCTGTTTCACTAGTAGAGTCAACCTCATTGCAAGCAACCAGGCCAACCACAGTTGCACATGCAATTGCTAAAACCTTATTTTTTATATTCATAAAATTTAATTTAATACATTTATACTTGGGCTATTCTAAACCTATAACGTGCCGTATCAGTTATTTTGTTCTGTGGCACGCAGGTCTGCGTCCGATCAATTAATGCAGCACATACGGCTGCGTATACTTTAAAAAAACTGTTCTCAAACGTGTCTACTATCCTTGATATCCAGAATCTGACTAAAACCTACAACAGCGGCGACCGCCACCTGACGGTACTGCAAGGTATAAACTTTTCATTAGAGGCCGGCGATGTATGCGCCATAGTAGGGCCATCGGGCAGTGGCAAAACAACGTTGCTTGGCCTTTGCGCAGGCCTGGACCGTGCTTCATCCGGCTCCGTCATACTTAACGGCGTCACACTGGATAAGCTTTCAGAGGACCAGCGCGCGCAGGTTCGCAATCAATACGTGGGCTTTATCTTCCAAAACTTCCAGCTGATACCAACGCTTACTGCCCTCGAAAACGTGATGGTGCCCATGGAGCTGCGTGGCGAGCGCAATGTGCAGCAACAAGCTATGGAACTGCTGGGCCGGGTAGGCCTTGCCGAACGCCACGACCATTACCCAACGCAGCTATCCGGTGGCGAGCAGCAACGCGTGTCGCTGGCCAGGGCTTTCTCTAACAAACCAGCTATACTTTTTGCCGATGAGCCTACCGGAAACCTGGACGAGGAAACCGGCGAAAAGGTAGAGCGGCTGCTCTTTGACCTGAACCGCGAAGCAGGCACTACGCTTGTGCTGGTAACCCACGATCTGGAACTTGCCGGCAAAACCGACAGAATCATCCGCATTAAAGGCGGAGCCATTGTTTCCGATGAGGTTACATCCGCAGTAAGCCAATCGTAAGCAACAAATACAGCCGTTTCACTTTCAACGCAATTTACATTAGCACGCTGTGTCAGAATCAATTCTCCCTAATATACCCGAACGCCCACTAAACTTACGCTGGCTCCTAAAAATGGCTTGGCGCGACAGCAGGCGAAACCGCAGCCGGTTGGCGCTGTTTATATCCTCCATCGTGTTGGGCATCGCCGCACTTGTGGCCATTAACTCATTCTCTGATAACCTGCGCACCGACATCGACAGCCAGGCAAAATCGCTTATAGGGGCCGATCTGGTCATTGCCGCAAATAAAGAGATTGAACCTGAGATGCAGCAGCTATTGGATTCTATTGGTACGGGCGGCGACCGTTCCGATGAGGTGCGCTTTGTATCAATGGTGCTATTTAAATCCACTGGCGGAACACGTCTGGTGCAGGTAAGGGCACTGGAGCAAGGCGGCTTTCCATACTATGGCGCCATCGAAACTGAACCCGCAAGCGCTAGCAGCACCTTTAGAAGCAGCGGCAGGCAAGCTCTTGTAGACCATACCTTGCTGCTACAATACAATACCAAACCCGGCGACAGCATTAAAGTAGGAAACCAGACCTTTGAGATTGCAGGTGCGCTGAATAAAATCCCGGGCCAAACGGCCATGACGGCAACCATTGCCCCGGCTGTCTACATTCCGCGCCGCTACCTCGAAGAAACCGGGCTGCTGCAACGTGGCAGCCGCATCAGCTATTACCAATATTATAAACTACCTGCCTCAACCGACCCTGATAAGCTGGTGAAAAAATTGGAACCACGCTTGGAAGAAGCGGGCTTTGGTTTCGACACCATCGAGACAAGGAAGGAAAGCACCGGAAAGGCATACGAAGACCTTGCCCGTTTTCTAGCCTTAGTTGGCTTTGTGGCGTTACTTTTAGGTTGTGTAGGTGTTGCCAGTGCAGTGCATGTGTACATCCGAGAGAAACTTCCGAGCATCGGTGTGCTGCGTTGTTTGGGCGTAAGCGGCACACAGGCTTTTCTGATCTACCTTTTCCAAGTGATGGCGATGGGTTTAATAGGCTCCATAGTTGGAGCCATACTTGGCAGCCTGATACAATTATACTTGCCTGAGCTTTTCAAGACATTTTTACCTGTAGAGGTTACAGTAGCGGTTTCTTGGGCTGCCATATTTCAAGGAATTGCTATCGGCGTGATTATATCTGTGCTATTTGCGCTGTTGCCTTTGCTTTCTATTCGTAACGTGTCGCCGTTGATTACGCTGCGTGCAGGCGTAGAGCATACTTCCGGTAGTAAAGACAAATTGCGATGGGCCGTATACTTCCTGATTGTAGCATTCATCTTTGTGTTTTCTTACCTGCAGCTTGGCACCTGGCTTCAGGCGTTGGCATTTACAGCCGGGGTGTTTGTGTCGTTCTTTATACTTGCCCTCATTGCTAAATTAATGATGTGGCTGGTTAAACGCTTTTTTCCGGTGGGTTGGGGCTATGTATGGCGTCAAAGCCTGGCCAACCTCTACCGGCCAAATAACCAGACGTTACTGCTAACTGTGTCCATCGGTTTGGGCACTGCACTCATCGCGACGCTTTTCCTGATGCAGCGCATACTGCTGAGCGAAGTAGCCTTTGCCGGTAGCGAAAACCAGCCAAACCTGGTCCTGTTTGATATTCAGAACGCGCAAAAAGACCAAGTGGCTCAACTTACAAAAGCGCAAGGCCTACCGGTGTTGCAGTACGTGCCGGTGGTAACTATGCGCTTGGAGGAGATTGGCGGTCTCACGGCCGCAGACGTGCGCAAAGACACCACGCTCGGCATACCGGACTGGGCTTATACCCGCGAGTACCGCGTAACCTACCGTGATTCGCTCATCAGTTCTGAAACCAGCATTGCAGGGGATTGGCAAAATAAAATAGCAGACACTACCGGGCCTATACCTATCTCTTTAGAAGACAGATACGCCGAGCGCCTAAAAGTAGCGCTTGGAGACACCCTTTTGTTTAATGTGCAGGGAGCCTTACTACCCACTGTAGTGGCTAACCTGCGCGAAGTAGAATGGAACCGGGTGCAAAGCAATTTCCTGGTTGTGTTTCCGAAAGGCGTGCTTGAAGAGGCTCCGCAGTTCCATGTACTCATGACGCGCACCGAAACCGACCAGCAGGCAGCAAGTTTTCAGCAGACGCTTGTGCAGCAATTCCCTAACGTATCCGCTATTGACCTTGGCCTTATTCTGGAGACGCTGGATGACATCCTTGGCAAAATCTCCTTCGTAATTCGGTTTATGGCGTTATTCAGTATAACCACTGGCTTACTTGTTTTGATAGGCTCGATCAACAACAGTAAATACCAACGGATACAGGAAAGCGTGCTGCTGCGCACACTTGGAGCCAGTCGTCGGCAAATACTAAGTATAAACGCCTTTGAATATTTACTTCTGGGCACCCTGGCTGCTGGCACCGGAATCATACTTGCCGTGGGCGCTAGTTGGGCGCTGGCGATCTTTAGCTTTGAGGTTGCGTTTGTGCCAGACCTGTCGCCGCTATTACCAGTTTTCTTGGGCATAACGCTGCTGACAGTTTTTATAGGTATGCTTAACAGCCGTGGCATCCTGAACAGACCACCTCTAGAAGTCTTAAGAAGAGAGGCTTAAAACAACCGGAAGGTAATAAAAGAGCGCCCGTGGTATTGTATCACGGGCGCTCTTTTATTATAGCTTACGCCCATCGCTCGTAAACGCAGGAAACCAAAACACCTGGATGCTGGTAAAACGGAAAGAAACAAATCTGCCTGCAGAATTAATTTTAACTAAATGCTATGAAAGAACAGAACAAAGAAAAAACCGCACTTATCACCGGGGCCTCAAATGGATTTGGGATGGAATTCGCTCGGCTATTTGCCAAAGATGGCTATAACCTCATCCTGGTTGCCAGGAGTACGGACAGAATGAAGAAGCTGGGCTACGAGTTGCAAGATGAGTATGGCTTGGAAAAAGTATGCATCATTACAGCAGATTTAACACGCCCAGAGGCTCCTAGAGAAGTTTACGACCAAGTTGTGCAGCAAGGCATTGATGTGGACGTGCTGGTTAACAACGCTGGTGCCGGCGTGCATGGCTTTTTCTTCGAAACTGATTTAGAACGCGAAAAAGCGATTATTCAACTAAACGTGACTACGCCGGTGGAGCTAACCAAGCTCTTTCTGAAGGATATGAAAAAACGAAACGAGGGTAAAATCTTAAACCTTGGATCCGTGGTTTCTTTCATGCCTTCGCCGCTAATGGCTATATATGGGGCTACTAAAGCGTTTTTACTGTCTTTCTCGGAGGCTATTGCCAATGAATTAAAAGATACGGACGTTACTGTAACTGCGCTATGCCCGGGTGCTAGCAATACAATGTTTTTCAGGAGGGCGGGGGCTGCCCATACGCGCGCAGCGCACGGAAGCCTGTCAGAACCCGAAGAAGTTGCCAGAGAAGGTTATAATGCACTAATGCATGGAGAGGTACGCGTGGTACCAGGGCTGGCTAACAAGCTACAGGCAACAGGTTCAAACGTAATACCTGATAAGGCACTTGCCGCAACAATGCGCCACCTGATGGAAGAGGAAAATGAGGAACTGAACCCGGAGAGTAAACTATAACTCGTGCTAGTATAAAAACAAAGCAGGGGCCTTTATACAAGGCCCCTGCTTATTTTGAGCATAGACAACAAATGCCATCTGCTCTTTATATTATCCTATACGCATCTATAATATCTAAGTTTATTCTGAGTCAAGTTTTTTTATCTTCTAATAACTATTTGAGGCGAGCATCACTAAGGTGCAATGGTGCATGGTATCAATGCCTGCTTCCTGGGCCATCCGTTCAAGTTCCTGATTTTCAGTGCCAGGGTTGAAGATAATGCGCTTCGGTTTTAGCCCTAATATATAATCATACCATACGGGCTGGTTGCGCGGCCCAACATATAGCGTTACTGTATCAACTTCCTCGATAGGCTGGCTTTTGTCTGTAATAATTGGCTCACCATCCAGTTCAGCTTTTTTTATCCCAACTGGCACCGCCTCATACCCATGTGCACGCAAGCGGTGAAACGCTTTATAAGCGTAACGCGTGGGGTTATCTGAGGCTCCCAGTACAACAGTTTTTTTCATATCGTTTAAGTATTAAGTTCAACACATAGTATAAGTAGTGTACTTTGTGTGCAATTAAAAAGTTGATGATCCTCGACCGCTTTAAAAAGTAAAACCTCGCCGCATAAATATGCAGAGAGGTTTTACATTAACATGTCTGGTACAATTATCTTTAAACAGATCGAACACCGGCTTTCATAGCGGCCATTTCAGCGCAACGCTCTCCGTCCATAGCCGCAGAAACAATGCCACCCGCATAACCAGCTCCCTCACCGCAAGGGAACAGGCGCTTTACATGCACATGCTCTAGCGTTTCACGGTCGCGGGGGATGCGCACAGGTGAGGAGGTTCGGCTTTCAACACCTACGATCTGTGCATCATTTGTTAGGTAACCACGCATTTTGTTTCCAAATGCTTTGAAGCCTTCCCGCAGGCGATAGCTCATCTCATCAGAAAAAAGGGTATTCATATCCACTGGCACCAGACCGGGTTGGTACGATGTATCCAGCAATTCGCCGCCAGCTTTGGACCGGGTAAAATCTTGGAGCAGCTGCGCCGGCGCGGCCTGTGTGCCGCCAGCCATTTGGCAAGCCTTCTGCTCCAACTGCTGCTGCATGCGCAGGCCAGCCAGCGCGCCATACTTTCTAAGATCCATATCTTCCAGCTCAATGGCTACCACAATGCCTGAGTTAGAGAACTTTGAATCGCGGCGGCTCGGCGACATACCATTTACAACTACCTCGCCGGGAGCCGTTGCCGATGGCACAATAAAACCGCCCGGGCACATACAAAACGAAAAGATGCCACGCTTCTTGTTGTTATAATGTGTTTGATGCACCAGCGCGTAAGACGATGCCGGCAAATAAGGCCCACGGTCCTCGCACTTATACTGTATACTGTCGATCAGGCTCTGCTGATGCTCTACGCGCACACCCATGGCAAAAGGCTTCGCCTCCACGGTTACGCCTTTGTGGTGCAGCAGCTCAAATATATCGCGGGCACTGTGGCCTGTGGCAAGTATAACCGACTCACCCAGGTATTCCTGGCCGTCTTGTGTTACTACGCCACGCATCTCGCCATGCTCAAGTATAAAATCGCTCACGCGCTTATCAAACAGCACTTCACCGCCCGCCTCGCGCACTGTTTCCCGGATCGCCTCGATGATCTTAGGCAATTTGTTTGTGCCGATATGCGGATGGGCATCAAATAGTATATCAGGAGTGGCACCGTGCTGCACAAGTATCTGGAGCACCCGCTGCACATCGCCGCGCTTTTTGGAACGGGTGTAGAGCTTTCCGTCAGAGTATGTTCCTGCTCCGCCCTCGCCAAAGCAATAGTTAGAGTCAGGGTTAACGGTATGCTCCTTGTTGATGGCGGCCAAATCCCGGCGCCGGCTTCTCACATCTTTGCCACGCTCCAATACCACGGGTTTCAGGCCAAGTTCAATACAGCGCAACGCAGCGAAGAGCCCGGCCGGGCCGGCACCGACAATCACAACTTGCTTAGCCTTGGAAACATCAGGGTAAGTATACTTCGGGGAGATAATGTCTGACGGCGGGTTATCCAGGTATACATCTGCCCGCACTAGCACTTGTACGCTTCGCCCGCGGGCATCGATGGAGCGCTTCACACGGTGCAGGAATTTCACATCTTCTGGCTGCACCTGTGCGCTTTTCAGGATCTCCCTGTCTAGCTGCTGCGCATCAAACGCGAGCTCTGGCGGAAGCACCAGTTCTAATTCTTTCTTTCTCATTACTAACAGGTAAGGTAGTTAGCCTTAAACTCTTTGATTAAATTTTAATTGATGGTGATATAGTTATGCACTATAAAAAATCAGCCACAGCTGGACTGTAACAACGCAAGAGGCGCACTAATTCAATGGTTGAAAAAATAGTATGACTTCTTGAACCAGTGTAGGCTCCGGGCATTAGATTTACAGATCTTTCAGCACTCTGTCTACCCAGCCTTTGCCCCATTCTCCCAGTTCTTGCTCACTCCAGAGCTCAGGGTAAAATATTCGTTTCTGAAAACGCGGAGGCAAATACTTTTGCCAGTTAGTGCCGCCGGTGGCAGCAATTACCTCAGGGTCGCGCTGCAGGTAACGCACTGCAGACTTGTAGTGCATCAGCGGCCAGTTCACATTCACGTTGCTATCGAGGTTGCGCAGGGCTTCCTTCAGCTTTGGGTTTTGCTGGTCCTCCTCTGGCAAGTTTTTATAGACATACCACACGTTTTTATGCGTGTATTCCTTGGCAAACCGGATAAGCTGGTCGGTATACTTTTCCTCGAACTGCAGCAGCGTAAGGGTTTTAGCGCCGGAGGCAACCTCGGTGGCGCCTTCTTTCCAGTAAATACAGCCTATCATCTCCTCGTGCGTGCTCTCTAGGCCCAGTGCGGCGCGCTTGGCTTTATCCACCAGGTTGCGCAGGTCTGTGGAGGCAATCTCTATCATGCGGTACTGCACCGATTGAAACCCACTGGCAGGCATCAGCGCCATCCTGAACTGCAGGAACTGTTTGGGGTCCATGCCATCCACCATCACATCGAAAGAGCTAACCAAATTATCAAAGTATCGGTTTATGCGCTTCAAGCGAAGCAATAGCTCATCCACTGTAATATCCTTTGTCTCACCGATTTGCTTAAACTCCTCCAGGCAAAGCTTAAAGTATAACTCCGTAATCTGGTGATACATGATAAAGATCTTTTCATCCGGAATATCGGTGCGCGGGTTCTGCAGGCTCAGCAGGGCATCCAGATGGATATAATCCCAATAGGATAGAAAATTAGTATGGAAGAGCCCTTCCAGGTAAGCTGCCAGGTCCTGCCCTAGGGGTACATACTTTTCCTCCAGCCGCTTTAGCTGTTCAAGCACTTCGGGTTTAAATGCATGCTTCATGCCGAGAGAGTTATTTATTTGAGGGTGAATTGTGGCAAAAATACGAAAATTGTTGAGCCCGCGAATGGAATGCAGTAACATAAGACATCTATTCTCTTTTTACGGAGCTATTAGGTTTTCAGAAAAGCATTTAACCATATTATCCTTACTTAAGCTCTGGCTTTATGGAAGGTTGGGCAAGTTTTGTAGATAGAAAAAGCGGGTTTGTAGAAATAAAGCTAAATTAACCACGGAATAGCGCAAAGCTGCTACTTAATTGCTAAATTTGATTTTTACGATATTATAAAGTATGGCTGAGAAAAGCAGCGTTTTTGATATGATCGGGCCAGTGATGATAGGGCCATCCAGCTCGCATACGGCTGGGGTGGTTCGGATTGCCAGAGCGGCTATTCGCATTTTGGGGGCCGCACCACAGGAGGCAACCATTACCTTTTATAACTCCTTTGCCCGCACTTATGAGGGCCATGGCAGCGACCGCGCCATAGTGGCTGGCCTGCTCGACTTTAAAACTGATGATAAGCGCATTAAAGAAGCTTTTGATTTCGCAAAAGAGCGTGGCTTAAAGTATACGTTTCGTTCGGTGGGCAATGCATCCACCATGCACCCCAATACCATTAAGCTAAACCTGAAAGCAGGAGAGCGCGAGGTTGAAGTAATAGGGCAAAGCCGGGGGGGTGGCGTGATAAAAATAGTTGAAGTAGATGGCTTTTCAGCCAACTTCTCCGCCACACTCCATACGTTGATTATTGATGCTGACGACGTGAAAGGAAGTATCGCCTTTATCGCTTCGGTTCTGGCCCACGACGAATGCAATATTGCCACCATGAACGTATCGCGCAAGGGTAAGAACGACCGGGCGCGCCAGTTTATTGAAATGGACTCGGGCATAAAGCCTATCACGCTGGAGTACCTGAAGCAGCTTGCCTGGGTGAAGCATGTGGTCTATATCCCTAACATTGATCTATAATAAGTATACCTACTATGAAAAAAACATCAAAGAACTTACTGCTGGCGTTAGGCCTGGCTGCGGCAAGTGCGCCGGCGGCTATGGCACAACAACAGCAAGACCCAAACGGCGATGGCGTCTGGACTTTGCAGGAGGCCGTGGAGTATGCCAAAACCCATAACCTGCAGGTAAGGCAAAGCACCTTAAACAAACAAATTAACGAAATAGACTACAAACAGTCGCGGATGGATAGGCTGCCTAATTTAAATGCCAGCGGCAGCTATTTTTTTAACAGCGGTTCTTTTCAGGACCCGGTTACTTTCACCGTTCAGACACAGGAAGCGCAAACTGCAAATTTCTCTGCCAATGCTTCTGTTCCCTTATTTCAAGGCTTCAGACTCAACAACCTAATCAAGCAAAACAAGCTTGAGCTGGAGGCGAGCAAGCAGGATGTGCTTTCGACACAAAACGACATCATCATACAAATTGTAACATCATACCTTAATGTTCTTTTCTCTGATGAACTGATTAAAACCTCAGAACTGCAGCGCGATGCTACAAAGCAGCAGTTGGACAGGACCCGCATACTGTTTGACGCCGGCAGCGTAGCCGAGAACTCCGTGCTTGACCTGGAGTCTCAGTTCGCTACTGATGAACTGAATGTGATCAATGCCATGAACCAGCGCGACATTGCCAGGTTAAACCTGATGCAATTGTTGAATATTCAGGCTAACACGGAGTTTCAGATAGAGATACCTGAGCTGCCAGAGCCGGGGCAAAACCCAATCGTAGCCGATGCAGCACAAGTATATGATGTTGCCTTGCAAACGCTCCCAGCCATTAAGGCCGTTGACCTGCGGGTTGAAAGCGCGCAAAAAGGCGTGGATGCTGCGAAAGGTAACTACTATCCACGTTTAAGTTTGGGAGCAGGAATCAATACCCGTTATGCCAGTACGTCCGACTTTTTGCTGGGCCGTGAGAATGTCTTTATAAAGCAAACACTCTTTACTGACCCACAAGGCACCCAGCCGCAAACGTTTTATGTGCAGCAGCAGGCACCCGTTTACGGCGACTATTCCTTCTTTGACCAAGCGAAGGATAACGTAGGTAAAAACGTCGGCTTATCGCTGTCAGTTCCAGTTTTCAATGGTTTCCAGGTACGCAATAGCGTACAACGAGCCATACTTGCCCAGGAAAACGCTGACCTGAACGCGGATATTGCACGCAACAACCTGCGCCAGACTATAGAACAGGCATATGTAGACGCGGTGGCCGCTAGGCGCAAGTATACAGCCGCAGCAGAGCAGGTGAGGGCTTCGGAGAGAAACGTCCGGAATGCCGAGCTTCGCCTGAACGCTGGCGTCATAAACTCCGTGGAGTATGTTATTGTGGCCAATACATTCCGTAGCGCTCAGTCTGAGCTACTGCAGGCTAAGTATGATTATATCTTCAAACTCAAAGTTCTAGACTTTTACCAAGGCAAAGACATATCTTTCTAAAAACTATGGCTAAGAAAAAATCAAAGCTAATCCCCATTCTGATCGGCGTACTGCTGGTATTCCTGGTATTTATCATTGTGGCTAAAATGCAGGGCTGGATAGGCAAGGAGGAAGGCACCGAAGTAGTGCTCGCCGAAGCTAAATCCGCAGACATTGTAGAAAAAGTGAGCGCCTCCGGCAAGATTCAGCCCGAAACCGAGGTGAAGATCAGCCCGGACGTTTCTGGAGAAATCATTGAATTGAATGTTGAAGAAGGCGACTCCGTTGTAAAAGGTCAACTTCTACTCCGTATCCGCCCTGATAACTACCAGTCGATGGTGGATGCACAGCAAGCTTCTGTTAACACCATGCGCGCCAACCTAGCGCAGGCAAAGGCACGACTGGCACAGGCACAGGCAAACTTTGCACAGGTAGAGCAGAACTTCCAGCGCAACAAACCGCTTTTCGCACAGAAAGTGATTTCGCAGTCGGAGTGGCAGCAAATTGAGGCAAACTACCTGGCCACAAAGCAAGAAGTTGAGTCGGCCCGCCAAAGCGTTCGCGCCTCCGAGTATAACGTGCAAAACGCGCAGGCATCTTTAAAAGATGCGCGCGAAAACCTGAACAAAACCACCATTTACGCACCGGTTAGCGGTATTGTTTCTAAACTGAACGTAGAGCAGGGCGAGCGCGTGGTTGGCACCTCTCAAATGGCCGGTACCGAGATTATGCGCATTGCTAACCTGAACAACATGGAGGTACGCGTAAACGTGAACGAGAACGACATTATCCGCGTAGCCCTCGGAGACTCAGTTATTGTAGAGGTTGATTCCTACACCAGCCGCGACGAGAAGTTTAAAGGTGTGGTTACTTCTATTGCCAACACTGCTAAAGATGCAACTACATTGGAGGCAGTAACTGAATTTGAAGTACGCATCCGCTTAATCAACCGCTCTTACGATCACCTTCGCGAAACTACTTCCCGTCCGTTCCGCCCAGGCATGACCGCTTCCGTGGACATTATCACAGAAAGAAAATCTAACGTTTTATCCGTACCTTTGTCTGCGGTAACTACACGCTCTGCTGAGCCGCAGGGTGGCGAGAAACCTGAAGATGAAGGCGAGCAGCAGGAAGCAGCTGCGCCAGCGGCACAGGTAGAAGAAGTTGTATTTGTATACGACGAAGCCACAAACAGCGTAAAAACGGTTAAAGTAAAAACAGGCATCAGCGATTTTGAGAATATCCAGATCGTAAGCGGTTTAAAGCCTGGCCAAAAAGTGGTGTCAGGTCCGTTTAGAGCCGTGTCTAAGTTGCTGAAAGACGGTGCAAAAGTAGCGGTAAAGGATGAGGCGTCTTTAAACAAACAAGCCATCGCCGCAGATACTAACGAAGACTAAGCGTATTGGAAAAAGTAGCAGTATTAGGAGGTGGAAGCTGGGCCACAGCGCTGGTTAAAATCCTCTCCGAAAACAAATCGCAGGTAAACTGGTGGATGCGCAACGAAAACGACGTCCAGCACCTGATCAATTACAAACATAATCCGCGCTACCTTAGCCAGGTTTCGTTTGACTTGAATTTTGTAAAGCCCTCTACTGATATAAAGGACGTTGTTGCGTCATCAGACTGGGTTATACTTGCAGTGCCAGCCGCATTCGTGCAGCTGGCACTTGCCAATTTACCGGCAGATGCTTTAAGAGGCAAAGTGGTTGTTTCCGCAATCAAGGGGATGATCCCGCAGGAGAATATCTTGATCACGTCTTATGTGGAGCGGGAGTTTGAAGTGCCTAACTCGCACCAACTGGTTATTGCTGGCCCTTGCCATGCAGAAGAAGTGGCGCTCGAAAAGCAATCATATCTGACAATTGGTTCGCACGACCTTCCCACGGCAGAGCGCTTCTGCGAGTTGCTGCGCAACCGCTACGTAAAGGCCAACCCGCTCGATGACCTGGACGGGATTGAGTACTGTGCCGTGATGAAAAACATTATTGCGCTAGCCTGTGGCATAGCCCGTGGGCTAAACTTTGGCGATAACTTTCAGGCGGTGCTGGTATCCAATGCCATGTTTGAGATTGAGCGATTCCTGGACACCATCATGCCGATGCACCGCAGCCTGAATGGCTCGGCCTACCTGGGAGATCTACTGGTTACGGCTTATTCGCAATTCAGCCGCAACCGTACATTTGGCAACATGATCGGGCATGGCTACACTGTTAAATCAGCACAGATTGAGATGAATATGGTGGCAGAAGGATATTATGCCGCTCAAAGCATTTACGAACTCAATAAAACACTGCACGTGGATATGCCTATCACCAATGCGGTATACCTTATACTTTACGAGCGTATTTCCCCTGCTGTGGAGTTTGAGATACTAAAGGATAAGTTTAAATAAGGACAACAAACATCAACTTACATAAAAAGCACATCCTCTAAAGGATGTGCTTTTTATACTTTAGCCTTCTGGAATACCCGGTCGCCGAGTGCTCGGTAAACGGCCATCGTGGTAATAGCTACGGAAAAGCAGATGGCATATAAGCTGGATAGTATCAAAAACTCTTTGCTGTTAAGAAAGTATAGGGCCTTAAGGTCCATTAGGTAAAGCATAATACCCGAGATGGCTGCTCCATACAACCCTAGCATAAACGAACGGCTAAAGGTACTGGAGGGAAGCCGGTCTATCACTGTTTGGCTTTTAAGGTGCCAATGCAAGGGTAACACGCGTTGCGTTTGCAAAGCCTTGCGCGTAGCTTTTGTAGCCAGCCAGCTAAGAATAAACCCATATAGAATGCTGAACGCCATGAAGTGCATGGCGATACTATGTGGCCCCCACAGCGGCACGTAACTGCTTTTAGCCCATAACAGTTGCACCAACGCAAAGTTCAGCACTGCTGAAAACGCAGCGAGCACACTTGCCAGGGCAATCAGGAATCGGTAATTCAGGCTAATTTGCATGTTGTAAGTCTGTATCTGTAACACCTGTTTATACTTTGTTTACGCTCCAGAAGGTTTTAAATACACTGGAAGTATAAATACTGGCAATTTGCCGATCGGTTCAGCGCATTGCAATACGCTCAAATTAACCATTTCATGAAGCAGCACCTGCAGCAGATAGATGTCATCAAAGGCCTGGCCATCATAATGGTTTTGCTTCTGCACTCGCTTACCCGCAAGGATTTGCTAGACAGCTATGCCATTTACCATATCTGGCAGGCTGTTCCGCTATTTATGATTGTGATGGGCTTAAACCTGGGCTTAAGTGTGCACGCCAAATCTCCACAAGCAAATGAACTGTACACAAGAATATACTTCCTCAAAAAAGCTACCCGTATTCTAACCCCATACTTTATCGTTTTTCTTTTGTGCGTACCGATCGGGCTGGCTTGGGAGTGGATTCAGGAAGAAGAAGTGCTCACCTTCGACAGCTATACATGGGTAGGCGTGCTCCCTGTAACAGGCAGAGGCAACTATTTCATCACGCTTTTACTGCAGTCCATAGTGTTGCTCCCCATTATTGGTTATGCTTTCAGTAGAAAACCGATTGTGACTTCGGTTCTACTGCTTGCCGCCGAGCTTGCGTATCATGTTTGGGCCACAGAGTTTAGCTTTTTCGATGAGAACAACTATCTGCATGATGCAGCTTTCCCGAGATACTTTACGGCAATTGTTTATGGGCTTTGGTTATCGCGGATAGTTAAATTACCGTTGAGACAGCCTTACTTTCTAATTCTGGCCATGCTAGCCGTTTCCTCAATAGCCATGCTTTGGTTTTTAGCCTACGGAAACCTTGATCTGTCGGCAGTGTTCAGGCCAGCATGGGAATTGCAGCAAGTTTTTACGTATGGTTACGCAGCTTTTCTTGTCTGGCTCACCATACGTGTGTTGCCATCATCCTCCGGCAAAGTTCCGTTGCGGCTTCTGGCAGAGCTAGGCAAGGCCTCATACCACATTTTCCTGGTGCAAGTAATATATTTTGGGCTGGCACAGCAGGATTACCCGCTACTCACTAATGTGGCTATTTGCATTATTGTAGGGTATAGTTTTTTTAGAGCAGAGAAAAAATGGCAGCTATGAAGTGCATCGCTTAACATGCGGAATTATTGTAATAAGAGGCACATATATTAGCAGTATTTTATTAGCTTTAGATACTCGCTAAAGAAAACAAGCCTGTGATAAAAGTTGTTTGTGCTATTATGGAGCAATATGATCGTGTGTTGGTAACACAGCGCAGCGATTCAATGCCGGAGCCTTCTCGTTGGGAATTTCCGGGAGGGAAGCTAGAACCCGGCGAAACCGAAGTTGAGTGCCTTATCCGAGAGATTAAAGAGGAACTTAGTTTGGATGTGCAGCCATTGCAACGGTTAACCCCAGTCCGCTACACGTCTTCCAGCGGGCCGATCGAGCTCATTCCTTATATCTGCAAGTACCATCATGGGGCAATTAATTTGGTTGAGCATACCGCCTACCAATGGGCTCAGTACTCGGATCTGACGCAGTATGACTGGTGCCCAGCTGATGTTCCTATCGTAGAGGAGTTGCTCCAGCTAAAAGGGCATTAGCATTTTACCATACTTTCAGAAGCTGCTTTTTAGCCCTACCTTTGCAGCATGCAATTCCCTGATTCTTTTACCGCGCGCATGCAGCGCCTGCTAGGCTCGGCTTATCCTGATTTCCTGAATGCGCTGCAACAAGCGCCGCCAGTCAGTATTCGTGTAAACAAGGCCAAAACTTCGCTTAAGCCAGAATTAATGCCTGTGCCGTGGGCTGAAGCCGGCTATTACCTACCCGAGCGCCCGCTCTTCACTCTGGACCCAGCCATACATGCTGGTGCTTACTATGTGCAAGAGGCAAGCTCTATGTTTGTGGAGCAGGCCCTGAAGCAATGCGTAGACCTCACACAACCAATCCACGTATTGGATTTGTGCGGCGCGCCAGGCGGTAAATCAACGCACCTGGCCAGCCTTATATCCGATGACAGTCTTTTGGTGGCGAATGAGGTTATTCGTAGCCGAGCATCTATACTAGCCGAAAACGTTGCCAAATGGGGAAGCGGCAATGCACTAGTAACCAGCAACGACCCGCGTGACTTTAGCAGGCTTCCCGATTTTTTTGACGTAATGGTTGTAGATGCGCCCTGCAGTGGCGAAGGCATGTTCCGTAAAGATCCGCAAGCCGTGGTAGAGTGGTCCGAGGAAAACGTAAAGCTTTGCGCCCAGCGCCAGCAGCGTATTCTGATGGATGTTTGGGACGCCCTGAAACCTGGCGGCCTGCTAATTTACAGCACCTGCACCTGGAACGAGCAAGAAAATGAGGAGAACATAGCCTGGCTGGCACAACAGGAAGGCGCTGAAAGTATAAATCTTCAATTTGACCCAAGCTGGGGCGTGGAGCAAACCGAACTGCAGGGCGTGAAAGGGTACAGGTTTTACCCGCACCGTGTACAGGGTGAGGGCTTTTTCATGGCCGTAATGCGCAAACAAGGAGATGCAGAAGAGGTTATACATGGGAAAAGCAGAAAGAAGAAGTATAAACTTACTCCGGCCGGAAAAAAAGAGAAAACGTTGGTAGAGAACTGGCTGGAGCAACCTGAGCAGTATACTTTCCTGCAGTACGGCGAGGTAATCTCTGCTTTGCCTGAAAACCTTTTCGAAGCTGCTGACGAAGTATACCAAAACCTATATGTGCTGTACGCCGGAATTGAACTGGCAGAAGTGAAAGGAAAAAAACTGAAACCACTGCAGGGTCTGGCGCTTTCGCAGCATTTAAATAAAGATGCTTTTGAGGTGGCGGATCTTAACCTGGATCAGGCGCTCCGTTATCTACGCAAAGAGGACATTAACCTGGGCACAAACGGCAACGACTGGCTTTTGCTGCAGTACAACGGCTTACCACTTGGCTGGGCAAAGCAGATTGGCAACCGCATGAACAACTATTACCCGAAAGAATGGCGCATCCGTATGGAGCTGCCTACTGATTTGCCTGAAGGTGTGCTGAAATTTAACGCGTAATACCCCTCATACCAAGTATAAAAAGAAGGCCGACCTTAATTAAGGTCGGCCTTCTTTTTATACTTGGTATCTTTAAAATACTACTCCACAAATAACACCAAACCTTTCAGGTACTCACCTTCGGGATGGAAGATAGAGATCGGGTGATCGGCAGGCTGGGAGAGATGGTGCATGATTTTAATGTTGCGCCCCGCCTCAATCGCAGCAGCCATTACGGTGTTGTTAAAAAGGTACTTGTCTACTACCTGCGAGCAGGAGAAGGTGAACAGTATACCGCCCGGCTTAATTCTTTTCATTGCTTCGGCGTTCAGGCGCTTGTAGCCCATAAGCGCATTGTGGCGCACTTTCTGGCTTTTGGCAAAGGCAGGAGGGTCCAGCACGATCACATCATACATATCTTCCTTACCCTTCAGAAACTCAAAGGTGTCCACAGCGAAAGCTTCGTGTTTTTCTGGTGCCTGGCTCAGCTCGCCGTTTTTCACCGTCAGTTCGATCGCTCTTTTAGACACATCCACGGAATGCACGAGCGTAGCACCTGCGTTCAGGGCATACACCGAGAAGCCGCCTGTATAGCAGAAAGTGTTCAAAACGGCTTTATCCTTTACGTAGCGCGCCAGTAAGTCGCGGTTCTCACGCTGATCAATAAAGAAGCCCGTTTTCTGTCCGGTTTCCCAATCAATGAAAAACTGGTTGCCATTCTCGGTTACCACCACACCGCCTTCAGACTCGCCATATAGGTACCCATTTTGCGCCTGCACCGGACCTTTGGCCGGCAACGACTCAGCACTTTTGTCATACACGGCACGCAGCCTGCCGCCATATATCTCTTGCAGTGCTTTAGACACATGCTCGCGCACGCCATACATACCAACAGTATGCGTCTGCACTACGGCGGTATCCTTATAAAAGTCAACGATCAGGCCGGGCACGCCATCACCTTCGGCATACACTAAGCGGTACACGTTTGTGTTAGGGTTATCTACCAGGCCTAGGCGCTGGCGGTAGTCATAGGCTTTTTGAACCTTGCCTTTCCAGAAAGTATAATCCGGCTCGGCCTGCTCAAACGAAAAGATACGCACGGCAATGGAGCCAGGCGCATAATGGCCCATGCCCAAAAACTCACGCTTGCTGGAGTATACTTCCACCACATCGCCCTCGGCCGGCTCTCCGTCCGCTTTTCTGATTGCCCCGGAAAAAACCCAAGGGTGTTGGCGCTTCAGCGAGTGCTCCTTGCCCGGCGCTAAGTATAATTTGGTAAGTGACATCGTAATTGCTTAAGAACTGCCGCATGTTTATACTTTTAAACATGAGCAAGTATGATTTTTTTGCAAAGGTAGGTATTTCGCCTGTATTGGCCTTTCTTTTTAAAACGCGCGCTATGTTATTGCAAGAATGCCCAGTTCTACCAGTTTCTGATATAGTTTTTGCACCGGCAAGCCCACCACATTAAAGTATGAGCCCTCGATGTGGTCAATACCGACCATGCCAATCCACTCCTGTATGCCGTAGGCCCCGGCTTTATCATAGGGCTTATAATGCGTTATATAGTGATGGATCTCTGCATCGGATAGCGGCTTAAAGTATACTTTAGTACTATCATGAAACACCGTTTTTTTCTCTTTGGTGAGGATGCAAACACCCGTGATCACCTCGTGGGTCTGGCCGGAGAGGGCTTTCAGCATTTCGCGCGCCTCCTCATACGTGGCTGGCTTGTTCATCACCCTGTCGCCGAGGCAAACAATGGTATCTGCCGTTATCAGCGCTTCATTTGTAACATCTTCCTTGTAAGCATCCGCTTTGTGCGAAGCAAGGTACTCGGCAACCTGCTCGCGTTTCAGGTGCTCCGGAAAATCTTCGTGTACTTCCTTTAGCAATAATTCATACGTCAGGCCTAACCCAGACAGCAATTCCTTGCGGCGCGGGGAGTTAGAGGCAAGCAGCAGTGGCCGTTGTAAATTCATTTTCTTTGATTGAGCTAAACAAAAATCCGCAGATAACTTTCGGGTAGAAAAAGGTTGATTTCTGGGGCATAATGGCGCCGCTGTTGCAGACGCGCTTGACCTGCTCCATGGTAACCTCGTTGGTAATCAATGCCACTTGCGCCTCGCCCTTATCTACTTTCCGGATGCAGGCGGTAAAATTTCTTTCGTAACTCAGGCCCTTGTAGTCGCGCTGCTCCTGGCGGTAAATGCCCAGTATCTTTTCAAAGATAAAGTAATGCATCACTGTTAAGTCCAACTGCTTCACTTCCTCCGGAAAATTCCAGTCGATGGTTTGATGCTGCTCCGGCTTCAGGCGAAGTTTAAAGGCATTGCCATTCAGGTACAGCCCAAAGGCCCACGGCTTACCCATAATCACCTCGTTCAGTTCGTATGGGTCTTCCTTTGGCGTTACCACAAAGTACTCCTCTAAGCGCCCTAGGAAATCCTCCTCTGGCATGGGCAGTTGCTGCAAGAGGCGGTGCGTGGGCAAAATGCGTAAATCATCGTGCTCGGAGTTGGTCAGGTACATGAGGTGGTAGTTGTATGGCTCGAAACCGGTATGGTTCGGGTTCTGCGCCATCATACTTCGGCGGTGCTCCAGCGAACCTTCGTAGCGGTGGTGCCCGTCGGCCAACAATATCTGCTTGCTCTTTATAGTTTCCACGAACAAGCGAATCACTTCATGGTCATGGATTACCGCCAGCACATCGCGCACACCCTGGTAATCCTCTGTTTCGTAAATAGGGATCCTGATGCTTTCATCCATGTATGGCTCCAGGGCAAACGTAGTATCTGTATACAGACCGTGCGTGGGGCTCGAGTTAAGCTCTGTTTTGACCAGCAGCTCAATGCGGTCGTTAACGGCGCTCGGGATCGTGTTCTCATGGCGAAGCAGCACGCGCTCATGCCAATCATAGGCTTTTATATTGCAGATAAAGCCTTTGCGTACATACTCTTTATCGCTGCCAGGCAACCGGAAGTATTGGTAGTATACATAAATCCCCGGCAGCTCGTCCTGCAGCAAAACGCCCTTATCTTTCCAGACTTGCAACAGTGCGGCCGCGCTTTCTGATGGTGTTTTGCCGCGCGGCACCGACAAGTGGATGCTGTTGATGGGGTTGCGGTACAGCGCCTCCCGTTGCTTCTCCGACACCACATCAAACAGCGGTGAGGTAAGTTGGTCGATATTATCGTTTAGCCTGCGGTTATAGCGCCAGGCACGCAGTGGTAGTATCTCTGCCATGTAGTCGTTTTACAAAGTATAAATCTGTCTGAAGCCCGATTGTTTATACTTCAGATCAGGGAGCCAGGCGCTTGATCTCCCAATTGTGGCCTTCTAACACATACATGATGCGGTCGTGCAGCCTGCTTGGGCGCCCTTGCCAAAACTCTAGGCGATCGGGCTGCAAGCGGTAGCCACCCCAGTGCGCAGGGCGCGGCACCACATTCTGGTTGGCAAATTTCTCGCTGAACTCCTGCTCGCGCTGCTCCAAAACCTCTCGGGCTTCAATAACCTGGCTTTGCGGCGAGGCCCAGGCCCCAATCTGGCTCCCTTTTGGCCGGCTCTGGAAATATGTGTCGGATTCAGCGGCAGCCACTTTCACGATTTTGCCCTCAATGCGCACCTGCCGCTCCAGCGCAGGCCAGAAAAACGTCAGGCTGGCGTACGGGTTCTCTTCCAAGTCGTGGCCCTTACGACTGTCATAATTTGTGAAAAACGTATATCCCTGCTCATCCAGGCCTTTTAACAGTACCACGCGGGCAGATGGTTTGCCAGTACCGCTTACGGTAGAAAGCACCATAGCCGTAGGCTCATCCACTTCAGCGTCCAGGGCTTCCTGCAACCACTGCTGAAACTGCTGCGTCGGGTTTTGCGACACGGAAGCTTCTGTCAGTTCCTGCCGTGAATAGTTTATTCGGATATCCGCAATGTTCTGTGAAAGTGCCATAGGTTCTGGTTTTGGTCAAAATTAAAAAAATATCCGCTGCTCTTAAAGTTTTATACTTGCACACTGCCAGGCCATGTGTTGGCAATTGTGGTTGCCACTTAAACAGGCTGCATTCGTTTAGGTATCTGGCACCCGTTTGTTACTATATTAAATGCTTTGCGTAAGAAGTATAAAACGCTTAAATTAAAGCTTGAGGGCATCCTGCCCAAATTTAATTACCTGCAACAGTTATAACGTGAGGATAGATTGATGACGGATAATAGGGAGATAAAACCGCAAAATGGCAGCATACTTATTTCGGAACCCTACCTGGGCGACCCGAACTTTGAACGCAGCGTAGTGCTTCTGTGCAGCCATGTAGAAGATGAGGGATCCTTTGGCCTGGTGCTCAACCGCGCCTCCAACCTTAACCTATCTGATGTGCTGGATGTGTTCAGTGATGATTTTGACATGACTTTAGGGATAGGCGGGCCTGTGCAATACAACACGCTCCACTACATCCATCGCCTGCCCGGCCTGCACCAGGCCGTTAAACTGGCTCAGGACGTATATTGGGGCGGTGATTTTGAGATGCTCCGCACCATGATCGATACGGGCCAGGTAAAAAAAGACGATATCCGTTTTTTTCTGGGCTACTCCGGCTGGACGCCCGGGCAACTACAGGAGGAGATTGACAAAAATGTTTGGATTGTGAACAACAATGCTGCGAATAAATTATTTAATTTGGACACAGAAACCCTTTGGCGCAGCATTCTGCGCGAGATGGGTGGGAAGTTTAAGGTGCTGAGCAACTATCCAGACGATCCTCGCCTGAACTAAAACGCTTAACCGTTTTACCAAACACAGTAGACATAACAACCGATAAAGAGCATATGGACACTACCGGAGCTGAGGCTAACAAAACAGAGAATCAAACTGCCGCCACTAAGCCAGAGGCAGTATCAGAGAACGGCAATACACCTGAAAACCACAACCAGGAGGTATCAAAGGAAGAACAGCCAGAGGTAAAGCCTGATTTGGCCACCCCAGCGGAAAGCGACGCTTCCGAAAAAATAACTAAAGCCTTTGTTGAGGCCAACACCGATGTATCGGAAGGTGAGAAAGCAACCGCGGCTCCGGCTGCAAACAAGAACTCTACCACCGAGCAGCATGACGACGAAGAGGAGGAAGATGATGAAGCCATGGACTACAGCGCACTTCCCCTAAACGAACTGCGCCAGCAAATGACATCCGTGCTTAAGAGTGCTGATGCCATGCGTAAGTTCCGTACTATAAACGAGATGCAGCGGGCCTATGACCAGAAATTTCAGGCCGAGCGCAACGAAGCGCTGGACCGGTTTAAAGAGGAGGGAGGTACTGAGGAAGATTTCGATTACCATACTTCTCCCGAGCATCAGGACCTTGAAAAACTACTTACTTCTTACCGTGACACCCGCCACCAGCAGCGCCAGAACCAAGAAGAGCAACGCCAGCGAAACCTAGAGCGCAAACAAGAGTTGTTAAGCCAACTCCGCCAGCTCGTAGAGTCTGCCGAAACAAAAAACAGCGGCGACGAGCTGAAAAAATTGCAGTTGGAGTGGAAATCCATTGGCCAGGTACCTTCCGGAGAAGCACAGGAGCTTTGGAACTCGTATCACGCCTTGCTCGACATTTTCTACAATAACCGCAGCATGTTCTTCGAGATGAAGGAGCTGGACCGCAAGCGCAACCTTGAGGCGAAGCTGCAACTTATTGAGCGGGCGCAGGCGCTTCAGGGCGAGCCAAGTATAAACAAGGCCCTGCAGGAGCTGCGCCATTTGCACGAAGAGTGGAAAAACATCGGCCCTGTGCCAAACGAACAACGCGACCCTATCTGGGACCAGTTTATCCAGGCTTCTGAAAAAGTGCATGAGCGCCGCCGCGCTTACCACGAGGAGCGCTCAACACGCGAGCTCCAGAACCTCACCGTGAAGCGCGGCCTGTTGGAGCGTTTGCAAGCGTTTTCTGGCTTTAACACGGATCGCATCAACGAGTGGCGAGATAAAACTGATGAAATCCAGAAGCTGAAAGAAGAGTGGGATAATGCCGGGTTAGTGCCAAAGGAGCATGCCGAAGAAGTAAACAAAACCTTCTGGAGCACCTATAAAGCATTCTTCCAGCACAAGAACCAGTTCTTTAAAGCGCTTGATGAGCAGAAAATGCAAAACCTGCAGCTAAAGACGCAGTTATGCGAAGAGGCAGAGAGTTTAAAAGACAGCACCGACTGGAACAACACCAAGGAAAAACTCATCCAGCTTCAGAAGAAGTGGAAAACCATTGGCCGTGTTCCCGACAAGCACTCCGATAAAATCTGGCAGCGCTTCAGGGCGGCCTGCAACGAGTTTTTCGATCGCAGGCAAGGACACGAGCAGGAACGCTCCGCCGAACTTGAAAAACTCTCTGCCGAGAAAATGGAGATCTGCGACAAGATCACCGAAAAACTGTCGCAGCCAAATGTTACCGGTTCTGTTGATGAGTTTAACAGCTTTGTACAGCAATGGCGCGATACAGACAAAGGCTCTAAGCGCACCAGCCCTAAAACTGAAGACAAGTTTATTTCTCTGATGGAGAAATACTTGGAGTGCGTACCGGAGCTAAACCCGGAAGAGCGCTCTGAGTTGCTTGTAAAGCTGCAGGTTGAGCGCATCAAACACAGCCCGGATGCTGGCCATAAACTGCACCAACGGGAGAACACTTTGCGCCGCGAGATTTCGCAACTGCAAAATGATATACAGACATTGCGCACCAACATAGAGTTTTTTGCCCGTTCTAAAAACGCCGACAAGTTGCGTGAGGAATATGAGGGTCGCATTGCCGATGCCCAAAAACGCATTTCGCAACTGCAACACCAGCTTGACGCCTTTAGAGGTTAAAAATTTTTCGCCTGACTTTCAAAAGCTTAGTAAAGTCAGGCGAAAAATTTTGCGGGGTGTATTTGCAGAATTAAATCTTAGCCCTACCTTTGCAACGCTTTAACACAATAAAGCAGCTCAAAAATAAAGGTTAAGCCTCCTTAGCTCAGCTGGTAGAGCAACTGACTTGTAATCAGTAGGTCGCTGGTTCGATCCCGGCAGGGGGCTCAACTCCAAAAGCAAATGTTTGTACTGCATCTGCTTTTTAGTTCAACATAAGTACAAGCCTCCTTAGCTCAGCTGGTAGAGCAACTGACTTGTAATCAGTAGGTCGCTGGTTCGATCCCGGCAGGGGGCTCATTTTAAGAGAAAGCCTTCAGAGAAATCTGGAGGCTTTTTTATTTTAAGCCTTTTCCGCTTTTTTCTAACCTGATTCTTTCATTTATAGACACTTTCATCTATATTTATTAATTATAGACTCATAAATCTATATTAGGAAAGTATAGATGCTCATATCTATTAGTTGATGCGCAAAAAAAATATATTAGCAGTATTAACAGGCGATGTGGTAAACTCGCGGATAATAAAGGATAAAACCCAGTGGCTAGAGCGACTGAAAGAGATCCTGCATTTTTTAAGCCAGGAGGAGCAGCAACCGCTGAAGTGGGAAGTATACCGGGGCGATAGCTTTCAGGTAGAGTGGCAGCAACCAGAGCATGTGCTGCGGGCTGCGCTACTGATTCGGTCGGGTTTGAGGGCACTTCCGGAGTTCTACAAGCAGGGAGCTGACGTGCGCATTGCTATAGGTATTGGACAAGCTGGCCATGAAACCAACTCAGTGCGCGAATCTGACGGCGAGGCATACCAACTGTCGGGCCTCACGCTAGACCAGCTGAACGAATCTGGCCAGAAAATAAAGATAAGCACCGCCTGGGAAGCGCTGAATGAAAGTATGGCCGCCAGCCTGCCCCTGGTGGAAACACTGATGAACGACTGGAGCCAGCCCATAAACGAGATTGCATACTACCGAATGATGCACCCTGAGATGACCCAGAAAGAACTGGCAGAACAATTGTCGCTCACGCAGCCTACCATCAACTGGCGCCTGGCCAAATCACACATAGAGCTTATTCTGAACTTTGAATCATACTTTAGAAACCAGCTAAAAGCCCTGTGCCATGCTGAGTAGCCCAATTCTGTTAAAACTGGTATTTGTGCACCTGATGGGAGACTTTGTGCTCCAAACGAACAAATGGGTGGCACAGAAAGAGCAAAAAACCTGGCGCTCGCCGCTAATGTATGCACATGCCCTTGTTCATGGCCTGCTGGCCTGGCTGGTAGTATGGCAATTTGCATTCTGGCCTTTTGCGGCGGCCATTGCAGGCACGCACCTGCTGATAGACATCGCAAAAACTGCCCTACAGAAACGCTATCCACAACAAAGCAAAGTATGGTTCCTGCTAGATCAGGCATTGCACCTGCTTATACTTGTGGTGACCGCTGTACTTTTCTCACGCATACAGGTGTGGAAAGCGCTAAACGACATTGTGCTGCCCTGGCAACTTGTCACGGCGTACTTGTTTGTGACCAAGCCGGCATCCATCCTCATCAAAACCCTCATCAGCCATTGGAAGCCGAACCCGCTAACACATTTGCAAGACAATCGCGAAGCACAGCCTAAAACCAGCCTGGCAGAAGCCGGCATGTGGATTGGCATAATAGAGCGGTTGCTGGTGCTCACGTTTATACTGAAGGGGCACTGGGAGGCCATAGGCTTTTTGCTGGCGGCTAAATCCGTGTTTCGCTTCGGCGACCTGCGAGGCAAGCACGACATGCAGCTAACGGAGTACATCCTGATCGGCACACTGATGAGCTTTGGGCTGGCCATACTTACCGGGCTTTTAGTAACCTGACAGCAAATGCGCTTCCTTTTTTTGGGGATAATGACTTACTTAGCGGTCCTGATCCAGAGATAACCAATGAAACTGATAGAGGTAACCACCCCCGAACTCGCGCAAGAGTTCCTGATGATGCAGGTGCGCCTGTACAAAAAAGACCCGAATTATATCCGCCCGCTAGACAAAGACATCAACAACGTTTTTGACCCGAAAAAGAACAAACTGCTCCGCGATGGGGAGGCAACACGCTGGATTCTTCAAAACGGCAAGGGAAGGACGATTGGGCGCATCGCCGCGTTCATCAACAAAAAAACGGCCCGCACTTTTGAGCAGCCAACCGGCGGCATGGGCTTTTTCGATTGTGAAGACAACCAGGAAGCAGCCAACATGCTTTTCGATGCGTGCCGAAACTGGCTGCAGGAGCGCGGCATGGAAGCCATGGACGGCCCAATAAACTTTGGGGACCGCGACAAGTGGTGGGGCCTGCTGGTAGACGGTTTTTACCCGCCAACCTATGGTATGCACTACAACTTTCCGTACTACCAAAAACTGCTAGAGAACTATGGCTTCGGGTTATACTTCCGCCAATTTACTTACTACCGGAAAGTGGATGACCCGCTTCCTGAAAAGTATAACGAAAAGGCAAAACGCATCCTGGCTGACCCAGGCTACCGGTTCCAACACATGGATAAATCAGACCTGAAAAAATACACAGAGGATTTTAGAACGGTTTATAACAAAGGCTGGGCAAAGCACGAAGGCGTAAAGGCCATGAGCGAGGCGCAAGCCACCATTATTATGAACACGCTTAAGCCCGTAATTGATGAGCGTATTATGTGGTTTGCTTACTACAACGAGGAACCAGTGGGCTTTTTTATTGCCATCCCAGAATTAAACACGCTGTTTAAGCATGTAAATGGCAATATGAACCTATGGGGCAAGCTGAAATTCGCGTTCCATCGTTGGCGGGGAGCCTGCACCACCATGTATGGCATTGTATTCGGCATTACGCCGGAGCAACAGTCAAAGGGTGTTGAAGCAGCTATGATTGTAGAAGCCGGAAAAGTAATCCAAAGCAACCCGAGCATCCCATACCAGGACCTGCAAATGAACTGGATAGGGGACTTCAACCCCAAGATGATGCACTTGGTAGAGCAGATTGGCGGGCGCATCTATAAAACACACGCAACGTACCGCTATCTTTTTGATAGAACAAAAGAATTTAAGCGCGCACCGATAATACGCTAAACCATTTCGGGCAGGTCCATTTTCGGGTCGAAGGCCGGAGCGCTAACCTCATCCCACTCCCAGCCGTCGTAATCCAGCATAGCCTTCAGGATACGGCGGCGTTTATTTAACTTTTCTATTTTGTAAGTATCTGGCTTTTCTAACGGGATATCAGACTCCTGTAGCTTTTTGATGTTAAGGCTAGGTTCCTGCACGCTGCTCGGGTCTAGGTAAAGCACAGTAAGTGATCCCAGAAAAGTAGTAATGGCCTGCCGCAGCGGAATGATGACATTATTGGCAGGGCGTTTGTCTTCAGGCACAAAAAGCAGCAGAATCGTAATCGCCTCATCAAGGGCGGCTAGGTTTGGCAGGAGCGCAGCCTCCTTATCGGTGTGGTGGAAAAAATGCAGCACCGGATACGCCAAATGCGACTGGCCTTGTTCTGCTACAGGCTGAGCCAAATTTTCGAAGTGCGATTCAAGCTGCTTAAAATCACTGCCGTTCCAGTTGTTCAGCAACATTAGCTGTGGGCTCTGGCCAATACTGGTAATGCGTATACTTAGGGCACGCCGGGAAGTAATAGCGGAAAGCACCGGCACCATGTAAGTTACGCCTATTGTAATCATGATTAAGCCAGAGAAGGAGATAAAGGCAGTGTAAATGCGCCATCCGTCGGTACCGGCCATATAGTCGCCGTTGCCCATGGTGGAGAGGTTGTAGCCAGTAAAGTAAATACGCTCAACAAGGCCCGCCGGCACTTTAGTGGTACTGTTAACCACAGCATCGGTATCCGAAAGAAAAATAAAAGCATTGCCTATCCAAAGCATCATGACCCAACTCAGCAGGATAGAAACCACGATAATAATACCAGCACCATTCAGCATCTTTGAGTATTTGAAGAGCCTGCTAAGCCAAAAGAGTGATCGCCAAATAACAGTGGAGACGCTTCTGCTCACAAACCCGGCACCGCGCGGCGAGAAAGTGGTATATATTAAATCATAAGAGACTGTGCCAAGTATAAGTATACCTATGATCAGGTAAATTACATCATTCATAGAAAGTAGGGTGCTTTGGGTGCAAACAGGATAGTTTATACTTTTATGGTGCAGCCTTAGTTGCGAAACCCACGAATACCACATAAGACTTAACTAACACTTGGCATGGATTCTTTAACGCAGATAGTATTGGGCGCTTCGGTTGGCGAGGCTGTTGCTGGCCGAAGGATAGGTAACAAGGCATTGGTTTGGGGCGCCATAGCCGGTACTATTCCCGACCTAGATGTGCTCCTGAACCCATGGCTGGACACGGTACAGCAACTTAGCTTCCATAGGTCTATGACGCACTCGCTACTTTTTGCCCTGATAGCATCGCCCATACTTGGCTGGCTGCTGCACAGAATATATCGAAACCAACCTGCTACCTATCTCCACTGGACGCTACTATTTTTTCTGGGCTTCACCACGCACGCGCTCCTGGATAGTTGCACCACCTGGGGCACGCAACTTTTTTGGCCATTCTCAAATTATGGTGTGGCATTTTACAATGTGTTTGTGGTTGACCCGTTTTACACGCTCCCGTTTCTGATACTGGTCGGAGCCGTAGCCTTTTTTAATAGGAAAAGCCCGTTACGCGCAAAGCTGAATTATGCTGGGTTGTTGCTTAGCACGGGTTACTTGGCATGGTCTTTTGCGGCCAAAAGCATGGCCAACAAGGCATTCGAAGTTACGCTAAAGAAGCAAGGAGTAGCATACATCTCATACATCAGCAAACCCACCCCGCTAAACACGATTTTCTGGTCGGTTACCGCAAAAACAGAAAGAGGCTTTTACAATGGCTTTCATTCACTGCTCGATAAAGAAGGGCAGCCAATAACGTATGATTTTGAGTTACAGCAGGCCAGTTTGCTCGCACCTTACAGAGGCAATCCAAAACTGGAAAGACTATTAGATCTAACCAAAGGGTATTACACCGTAGAAAAGCACCCAACCGATGGCAGCTTGCTGATAAATGACCTGCGTTTCGGTAAGTTTGATGGCTGGCAGAAAAGCGGTGGCGGTTACGTGTTCGTGTACAAAGTATGGAAGGACCCCCAAGGCGAGCTTCGTTTTAGAGAGATTAACAACAGGCCAAAAGTTGATAAAACATACCTACTAGCTTACTGGAACCGTATACTCGGCAATCAATAAGCATGGGCAAAGCAATTATATCTTGCCCTTAAAACCGCTTATAACATAGGGTATTAAAAAAGAAACAAATCACTTTAAACATAAGCTTCGATTATTTAACCGTAACCAAAGACAAACAATGGCGCAAAACAGATGGCTGCTCACAGGCAGAAAGGCAGTAGTAACGGGTGGTTCCAAGGGCATTGGTGCAGCAGCCGTAAAAGAGTTTATAGATCTGGGCGCAGAAGTGCTGGCTGTGGCGCGCAAGCGCGAAGACCTCGAGCAACTTCAACGAGAGCACTCCAAGCACCTACATATTCTTTCAGCCGATGTCAGTACCGAAGCCGGTCGGGCCAGGGTAGTAGAGTACGTGCAAAAGGAGTGGGGTATGCTTGACATTCTCATTAACAATGCGGGTACGAACGTAAGGAAGCCTACCGCAAATTACACGCCGGAAGAGTATGACTTTATCATGCACACAAACCTCCAATCAGCCTTTGAGCTGAACAGGTTGCTATATCCATACCTTCAGAAGTCAAAACAAGGCAATATTGTGCATATCACGTCAGTGGCCGGCCTAGTGCACGTGCGCACCGGAAGCATCTACGGCATGACCAAAGCCGCGCTTACCCAGTTAACCCGCAACCTAGCCGCCGAGTGGGCCAAGGACGGCATTAGAGTAAATGCCGTAGCCCCATGGTACATCCGGACGCCACTGGCCGAAACAGTGCTACAGAACCAGGAATTTTACGATAATGTTGTAGGCAGAACACCGATGCAAAAAGTTGGCGAGCCTGAGGATGTGGCAGGCGCCGCGGCGTATCTGTGCATGCCTGCGGCAGCGTACATAACTGGTCAAACCATTGCCGTGGACGGTGGTTTTACCATCAACGGTTTTCACCCGCTGTAAACCCGGCAAATGCATAATTGAGACCACTAATTAAGCTGCGTGTAAGTGTTATTTTAAAGAAAAAATGCTTATTTTTGTATGATGTGGATTTGTGAGCCCGACTATATCATGGGGCTCTCTTAAACCTAACCTCATGGCAAAAAACCGATTGTTTTTCATACTTGGCCTTGCGCTGATCTCATCTACTGTAATTTCTTGTAAACCAACCTGCCCAATTGCTGCGTGCCATGTGCGCATGGTGCATCCGCACGGGCAAGGGGAGTACCGAGGGCGGCCTTTCTGGAAGAAGCAGAACCCGAAAATGGGTCAGGACCTTGACAAGGTTTCGAGAGAGAAAACGCATAAAGGGCACTCTAAAAGCCAAAATAAGGAATAAGCTATATAGCCAGTAACGGCTTTTTTGCCTAACTTGCCTCATTAAAATAACTATCATCATTTTATTTTAGACCTTTTAACATGACAGAAGGCGAACGAATAATACCGATCAACATTGAAGACGAAATGCGCGGTGCGTATATCGACTACTCAATGTCTGTTATCATTTCCAGAGCCTTACCCGACGTTCGGGACGGATTAAAGCCAGTGCACCGTCGCGTGCTGTACGGAATGTCCGAGCTGGGGGTATCTTACAACAAAGCTTACAAGAAATCAGCGCGTATCGTAGGAGAGGTGCTGGGTAAGTATCACCCACATGGTGACTCTTCCGTGTACGAAACCATGGTGCGTATGGCGCAGCCTTGGTCTTTGCGCTACCCGCTCGTGGATGGCCAGGGTAACTATGGTTCCATCGACGGTGACTCTCCGGCCGCCATGCGTTACACTGAGGCCCGCCTCAAGCGCATCGCAGACGAGATGCTGTCTGACCTGGACAAGAACACTGTAAACTTTGTGCCGAACTTCGACGACTCCCTGAAGGAGCCGAGCGTTATGCCTGCCAAGCTGCCAAACCTTTTGGTAAACGGTACTTCCGGTATCGCAGTGGGTATGGCCACCAACATGGCCCCGCATAACCTTACTGAGGTAGTAAATGGCATTATCGCCTATATTGATAATAGAGAAATTACGATTGCCGAGCTGATGCAGCACATCACTGCGCCAGACTTCCCAACGGGTGGTATCATTCACGGGTATGATGGCGTGAAATCGGCTTTTGAAACTGGCCGTGGCCGCGTACTGATGCGTGGACGCGCGAACTTCGAAACAACTGCCAGCGGCAAGGAGCAGATTATCGTGACGGAGATCCCGTACATGGTAAACAAAGCCTCCCTGATCGAGAAGACGGCAGCCCTCATCAACGATAAGAAAATCGAAGGCATCTCTGACCTGCGTGATGAGTCTGATCGCGACGGTCTGCGCATTGTGTACGACCTGAAGCGTGATGCCATTCCGAACGTTGTTCTTAACAACCTTTACAAGTATACGCAGCTTCAATCATCGTTTGGCGTTAACAACGTGGCCCTGGTAAAAGGCCGCCCAATGACGCTGAACTTGAAGGAGCTTATCCAGTATTTTGTGGAGCACCGCCATGAGGTAGTAGTACGCAGAACACAGTATGAACTGGATGAAGCCAAGAAGCGTGCACACATCCTGGAAGGCTTACTTATTGCGCTTGATAACCTGGATGAGGTGATCAACCTGATCCGCTCATCGCGCGACCCGGAAATAGCCCGCAATGGCCTGATCGAGCGTTTCGAGTTATCAGAAATTCAGGCACGCGCCATTTTGGATATGCGTCTGCAGCGCCTTACTGGCCTGGAGCGTGACAAAATCCAGCAGGAATTCGAGGAGATCATGAAACTGATCGATGAACTGAACGAGATTCTTTCTAACGAAGAGCGCCGTATGCAGATCATCAAAGACGAGCTTCTCGAAATTAAGGATCGTTACGGCGACGGACGCCGCACAGGCATCGAAGCCAGCACCGGCGATATCTCCTACGAGGACATGATTCCGGAAGAAAACATGGTAATTACCATTTCTCATGAAGGCTATATCAAACGCACGTCGCTGAGCGAGTACCGCAGCCAAAGCCGTGGCGGTGTAGGCTCCAGAGGTGTGGCCGCATCCAAGGAAAGCGACTTTACCGAGCACCTGTTTATCGCCAACACGCACCACCACATGCTGTTCTTTACAGAATTCGGTCGCGTATTCTGGTTAAAGGTATACGAGATTCCGGAAGGAGGGAAGACGACAAAGGGCCGTGCCATACAGAACCTCATTCAAATTGAGAAGGATGACAAAGTGCGTGCCGTGCTAAACGTGCATGACCTTAAAAATCAGGACTACGTACTCAACCATAACCTTGTATTCATTACCGAACAAGGAACCATCAAGAAAACGGTATTAGAGGCTTATTCTCGCCCAAGAACGAACGGTATTAACGCGATCTCAATCAACGAAGGCGACCGCCTGCTTGATGTGCAGCTAACAAATACCAGCAGCGAAATAGTGATTGCGCTGGAATCGGGGAGGGCTATCCGCTTTAACGAAACGCAGGTGCGCGCCATGGGCCGTACGGCTGCAGGTGTGCGCGCCGTGACCCTTGCCGGACCAGATGATAAGGTAGTTGGTATGGTTTGTGTAGAGAATGACAATACAGACCTGTTAGTGGTTTCGGAAAAAGGCTTCGGCAAACGCTCGCTTCTTGATGAGTACCGCATCACGAACCGTGGCGGCAAGGGCGTGAAGACCATGAACGTTACCGACAAAACAGGTAAACTTGTCGCTATCAAAGGCGTAACGGATACAGATGATCTGATGATTATCAACCGTTCCGGCATTACGATCAGGCTTCGTATTGGCGAGCTCCGCGTTATCGGGCGGGCCACACAAGGCGTTCGCTTGCTGAAACTAAACGAGGGGGATCAGATTTCTTCAGTCGCAAAGGTAGAGGTAGATAATGAAGAAGAAACGGCAGAGGAACTGGTATTAGAACAGTCTGAACCAAACCCGGAGGACTCTTTACAGCCCGATACTATGATTGACCCGGAGGCATCTGAAGAAGCCTAAGTATCTGATAGCGAATTATTCTCAAAGAAAAAACGTTAAGCAAACAACTATCACAAACCATTAATCTAACATATGAAAAAAGTGCTTTTAACAGCTCTGGTAGCCGGTACTATTTCGGTTGCGAGTGCACAGAATTCGGCCGTAAACAGTGCTATCCTGAACCATAAAAATGGGACTCTTGATAAAGCGCTAACCGATATTGAGAAAGCCACAGAGCATAAAAAAACAATGGACAAGGCTAAAACCTGGTTCTACCGTGGCGTAATTATGCAGGACATGATCGGCAACCCGATCTACGGCAAAATGACAGACGATAAAACGCCTATAACTATACTTGAGTCTTTTGATAAGGCGGTTGAGTTAGACGGCCAAAATGGAGAGTACGGCAAGCAAGTACCAGAGCGTAAGCAAATGCTGTATGGCCAAGTGCTAAACCAAGCCGTAGAGTTCCATAATAACCAGGATTGGTCTAACGCGATAAGCAAGTATGAGCTGGCTCATAAAATTAGCCCGGAAGATACTACCGCAGTACTTTATGCCGCTTACGCATCAACTGCTGATAACAAGTATGACCAGGCGATCGGTTTTTATGATGAACTGATTAAGATGGGCCATAAAACAGAAGATGTTTTCAAGGCTAAGATTCAGCTACAGCAAGCTACTGAGGCAAGCGATGATGCTGTAATGGCTACATTGGCTAATGGCCTGAAAGAGCACCCGAACAGCGTGTATCTGATGCAAGAAGAGCTGAAGTACTATCTGAAAAACGATCGTGCTGACGAAGCAATGGATAAGCTGGATAAGGCAATTGCTGCCGACCCTTCAAATGCCAGCCTTTATGCAGTAAAAGGCAATTTGATGGAGCGTAAGAAAGACTTTGAAGGTGCTAAGAAAACCTATAAGAAAGCTATCGAGGTAGATGCGAATAACTTTGATGCTTACTACAACTTAGGTGTATTAGAGTATAACCAAGGTGCAGAAGTAAACAACAAAGCCGCGAAAATGGACTATGCAACGTACCAGAAGAAAGGCAAAACCTTAGAAGCTGAAGCGAAAAAGCATTACCAGTCAGCGCTTCCTTATTTTGAGAAAGCACACCAGATCCAACCAGAGGATAAGGCAACTATGCAAAACCTGGTTAACGTGTACACACGTTTAGGCCGTAAGTCTGATGCAGAAAAAATTTCAGCACAGCTGAATAAGTAATTTAATCTATTACATAAAAAAAAGGACAGCTATACAGCTGTCCTTTTTTTTATGACCCAATTTTTTATAATCTAAACTAATAGGGGATATAATTAAAATCAAAGCAGTAGAAGATAGACAAAAGGATTGACACACAAAATATTATGGTAAAACACATATACTACTTAACATAATATAAATTATAAGACTTATAATGTACGATGAATAATCATCTATTTTAAGTGTCACTCATAATGTACTTTATGTTAAGTAGAATAATCTTCAGGAGCAGTGTCTGTTACTGTCGTGCTTCTGAAGATTTTGGATTTAAAGTTGTATAACGCGATTTAAGTTCCGCCCTGCCTGTTATGCCGAGTTGCGCTCTGCATTAATAATTCCGAATGAGCACCTCACTACCATTTTTTCATAAATCAGTTTCGCCTGACCTTCAGCATTTTGTTCCTCCAGAGTTCTGATATTGGCTAACGCATGCTGTTGTATTGTAATTAGTGGCAACTCTATGCGTTGGCGCATTTGAATTGATAATTGATCTACAGGTTTATCAGCCATCAATTCATCGGCTTCGGATAACATCAGCACATACTTCTTGGTGCGCTCAAACTCTTCGTAAATGATGCGCCATAAAGCGCCATACTTCGGATGCTCAGACAAGTATGCGGTAACCGGAAAAAAACACTTCTTCATGGCCATCTCACAATTGTCTAACAAGGTCTTAAAGTATAACGAACTCTTATAAAGCTGTTTTATACTTTCCCAATCGCCACTCTCATGCATTTCCTGTAAGGCTGTGCCCACGCCATAATACCCAGGCAAGTTTTGTTTTAACTGGCTCCAGGCACCTACGTATGGCACGGCGCGCAAGTCGTCGAGATTTAGCTTACCGGCTTTGCGTTTTGATGGGCGACTACCTATGTTAGCCTCTCCATAATAGCGCAACGGGCTTATAAAATTCAGGTAATCCAGGAAAACCGGCTCATTCTTCAGCACACTGTAAGCTTTGTAACTGATGTCGGCCAACTGCTGCAACAAGGCTTCATCATCCGATGAAAGTGTAGATTTGCTTTGCGAGAACAGTGCATTGCTGATACCCGCATGTATAAGTTGCTCTATGTTATATTGTGCGGAATCTATGTTACCAAAATTTGAGCTAATCGTCTGGCCCTGAATAGTTAGCTGTATTTCCTTGTTAGAAATGTTGCTGCTCATGGAGGCATAAAACTGCTGTGTTTTTCCACCCCCTCGTGCCGGTGGGCCTCCTCTCCCATCAAAAAATATCACCTCTATGCCATACTCCCTGGATACTTGCGTCAATGCCTCCTTGGCCTTATATATACTCCAGTTCGCCATAAAATAACCTCCGTCTTTGGTGCCATCGGAGAAGCCGAGCATAATGGTCTGGGTGTTTCTGCGACGGTGCAAATGGCTTCTGTAGCGCTCGTTTTCATAAAGCTGGCGCATTACCGAGGCAGCTTCGCGCAAGTCGTCGATTGTTTCGAACAAAGGCACGATGTCAACGGTAAGCTCTTCTGCAGTCCAGCCGCTAAGCATAAATAAGGTATAAACCTCCATCACATTAAGAGCGCTAGTACTATGGCTGATAATGTAGCGGTGGCATCCTTCCTCTCCGTTATACTCCTGAATCGTTTTGATATCAGCTATGACCTGCAATGTGTCCTGCAGTAATTCATCCTCAAACACCTCTGGGTCAACTTTACCTGTTGCCTTGCGGAGAATATCGATCTTAGCCTCGTCGCTTTGCTCCGCATAATCTCCCGGTATAGCGTCCGATACTAGAGCTAGCTCCTCGTACAAATGGCCATGCACAGAGCTATCCTGACGGATATCAAGTGAGGCAAAGTATAAGCCAAAGAGCTCTACCCTAGTAATCAAGGCCTCCACTTGGCTCAGGAAAAGGCTGCTGTGCTCCTCGATCAGTAGTTCCCGGATTTGGTTGAGCGTATCCAGGATCTCTTCCTTGGTAAGGTCAAACGTATAGCCAGGTACAAAAAGATTGTTGTACAGTTTGGTTTCCAGTTCTTTAACCAGTTCTTCTACTCCTTTAAAGGTTAGTCTCCTTTTCAGGCGGCGAATATCGGCGTAGTATGATTTCACGGCCGCGGCACGTAGCGCTTCTGCCACACGCAGGGTTGTATCCGATTTCACGAACGGGTTGCCGTCGCGGTCGCCGCCGGGCCAGAAGCCCATGCGCACCAACTGGCTTTTCTGCGGCACGGCCCCGTTAAACTGGTCGCGTAGGTAATACATGATATTGCCGGCAGCCCTGTAAAAAACGTTCTCCAGAAACCAGACAAGATTAACAGCCTCTTCGTAAGGCGTTGGCTTTTCTTTTTTGAAGAATGGCGTCTTGCCCAACTGCCGCAGGTATGAATGCGCTAATGAAGTGTTATCCGTAGCAAGCGCTTTAGACAAATCATTAATAATGCCTAACACATTGCTCGGGTAAAACTGCGTTGGGTGCGCAGTAAGCACTAACCTGACAGAGAAATCACGCAGCTTCGCAGCTAACTCATCTTGCGCTTTGCTTTGCACCACAGCAGCACTTAACTGCTTTAGCGTGCCAATGCCATGCATATCGTGGGTATCGCGGAAAGCGGCTTCCTCCAAGGCATCAAACAGTACTACCTGCCGTTCGGCATACTGCACAAACCGAAATAATAAGTCGTTTTGCTCCTGCTCTGTTCTGTAGTTAGTGTATTGCTCAAAGAAACTAAGGATAATCTCTTTGGGGCTGAGTTCACGCTGATAGCCTTCTTCACAATGCAGCACAAAAAGCGATAAAAGCACTCCTGTTTTCTCTACCCTATGGAAAGGCAACGAAGAAAAAAGACTGTTATACATCTCAAACCGGGTCCCTACCTGGTTGCGGAAAACTTCTATCGTACTACTCATATATTAATGTGCGTGGTTAGATTGAGAATTATGCATGTATAGCCAAAGTACACTGTAGCCACATTATGTCTTAATATAGTAAAAACCATGGAAATAGCCATACATTACTGCCAATCATACGTGCAACACTTATCCATAGCCACCATTATAATTACAATCACAAATAAATGCCCTAAACAAATTCACAAAATCCTTTTACCCATATTTGCGATTAGTATGTACCTTAAATTGACGAACGGAAATTAAAACCTCGTAAATGGATAAAAAAATAAATGTTGGCCTGCTAGGCTTTGGCACGGCCGGAAGAATCTTTCATGCGCCCTTTATCTCGAATGTTCCGGGTTTAGTGCTGAAAAAAATTAGGGCGAATCGGGCCGAGAGCGTCGAACTTGCCAACCAGCGTTACCCCGAAACTGAAGTTGTGTCATCGGAAGAAGCTATTTTTAACGATGAAAGTATAGATTTGGTAGTAGTTGCCACGTCCAGCCCCTCGCACTATGCCATGGCAAAAGCTGCGTTGCAAGCTGGAAAGCATGTGCTCGTAGACAAGCCTTTTACCGTGACCAGCGCAGAAGCCGATGAACTGATTGCACTGGCCCGGGAAAAAGGCAACGTGTTGACCGTTTACCAAAACCGCCGCTGGGACAGTGATTTTAAAACCGTAAAAAAAGTAGTAGACCAGCAGTTGCTCGGCGACCTGGTAGAGTATGAAGCACACTTTGACCGTTACCGCAACGAGATAAAGCCAAACACCTGGAAAGAGGAAAACCTGCCCGGCACCGGCATACTGTACGACCTGGGCACGCACCTGATCGACCAGGCATTAAGCCTTTTTGGAGAACCGTTGGAAGTTTACGCTGATGTGCGCACGCAGCGCCAGTACTCGCAGGTTACGGATTACATTGAGGTGATACTGCACTACGCCAAGGTTAAAGCGATTTTAAAGGCAAGTATGCTTGTGCGCGAGAAAGGGCCACATTTTATACTTCACGGCACCAAGGGCTCCTTTGTAAAGTATGGCATGGATGTACAGGAAGAAACCCTGAACGCAGGTAGCTTTCCGGGAAAAACGCTGAATTGGGGCACGGAGCCTGAAAACCTATGGGGAACAATAAATACGGAGGTGCAAGGCATACACATCACTGGAAAAGTTGAAAGCGAAACTGGCGATTACACGGGGCTTTACCAAAACGTGTACAAAGCCATACTTGGACAGGAAGACCTGGCGGTTAAACCAGAGCAGGCACGCAACACCATTCGAGTGATAGAATTAGCGCTCCAGAGTAGCCGGGAAAAGAGAAGCGTAAAGTATAGCTAGGCGTCTGCCCTGCTTCTTAAGTTTAACTGAAAGGATTTGGGCGTAAGGCCCACTTCTTTTTTAAAGGCCCTTATAAAATAGCTAAGGTTCTGGAATCCAGCCATGTAGCACACTTGTGTTACAGAATTAAACGGATCTTGGAGGTGCTGCTTAGCCAGGCGAATGCGCTCTTTTAAAATGAAATCGGCGGGCGTATAGCCGAATTCTTCCTTAAACTTCCTGAAAAACTTGGCGCGGCTCATACACGCTTTCTCGCTCAGACGGTCAATATCTATGCGCGAGGTGATGTTCTCCTTTATATACTGCATGATGTAGCCGAACCGGTTGCTAGTGGCCAGCCGCTGATAGTTCTGCTCAAAAAATGCGCGGGCCTGCGTCTGCATCAGCCTCACCAGCAACTCGCGCAGCGCCAGGTTTACAAGTATATCCTTCTCACGGCTATGGTCGTTCAGGCTGATTTTAATGAGCCGGTTAATGATCTCGGCCAGTTCCAGGTTATTGGCCAGGTGCAGGTGCTCCATGCTTAGGCCCCACTCCTCTCCGTCCTCAGCTTTTGTGTGGCGCTCGTTTAGTAGTTGTATGGTTGTTTCTATCTGCTCCGCCGAAATAGCCAGCGCCAGGCACTGCGTAGGGTTCTCTTTTGCGGCCTCCGGAAAATCAATCTTCATCAACTCGTTTGGTGGCAAAATCAACGACTCACCGGGCAGGTAGTCAAAACCGGGCTTATCTGAAAGATGCATCACTTTTTTGCCTTGTAGCATACTTGTAAGCACCCAGTCGCCAAATTGCAAGTTAACAGCCTCAGCTTGGCGGTGCGTTTCAAACACGTTCAATTCGCAGGCATCCATACTATACACCGACCGGTTTTCTACCAGCGTGTATAAATTGCGCTCTTGCTTAAGCGGGATTTGCTGCAGTTTAACGTTATAGGGCATAGTTAAAGCTAATTATTTTGATGCTCATTATCAAGATGATACGATAGTAATAGTTTTTTGTACGATAAAGCAAGTTTATAAATGAGTGATTACTGACTTTTAAGCCATAATAATTTCATCTATAAACCAATCATATAAACTATGGATACTGTAGCATCTCCCCAACCGAAATCAGCCGTACTGGAAAGGCCTAAGTTCAAAGAAAAGTACAACCATTTTATCGGTGGTGAATGGGTAGCCCCGGCTAGTGGCGAGTATTTCGACAACATCTCTCCCATCGATGGCAAAGCTTTCACCAAAGCTGCGCGCGGCAACAAGGAGGATATAGAAAAAGCCCTGGATGCTGCCCATAAAGCCTTTAAGACTTGGTCTAAAACCTCTGCAGCGGCACGCAGTAAGGTTTTGCTTGATATTGCCAACATCATAGAGGAGAACGCCGAAATGCTTGCCCGCGCCGAAACAGTGGATAACGGAAAGGCAATCCGGGAAACGCGCGCCGCTGACATCCCGCTCTGCATCGACCACTTCCGCTATTTTGCAGGTGCCATTCGTGCCGACGAAAGCACCATGTCGGAGCACGATGAATTCACCATAAGTATAAACCTGCAGGAACCCATTGGTGTGGTTGGCCAGATAATTCCCTGGAACTTCCCGCTGCTGATGGCAACCTGGAAAATGGCGCCGGCGCTGGCAGCGGGCTGCTGCATCGTTATGAAACCCGCCGAGCAAACGCCAACCAGCATCATGATGCTGATGGAACTGATTGAGGACGTGGTGCCGGCCGGCGTACTGAATGTAGTTACTGGTTTCGGCCCAGAGGCAGGCAAACCTCTGGCCTCCTCCCCGCGCGTTGCCAAAGTGGCCTTCACCGGCGAGACAACCACTGGCCGCCTGATTATGCAGTACGCCTCAGAAAACCTGATTCCGGTTACGATGGAGTTGGGCGGTAAATCGCCTAACATCTTTATGCCAAGTATAGCCAGCGCCGATGACGCTTTCTTTGATAAGTGTGTGGAGGGCGCGGTGATGTTTGCCCTGAACCAAGGCGAAGTATGCACCTGCCCATCCAGGATTTTGGTGCACGAATCTATTTACGACAAGTTCATGGACCGCGTGGTGCAGCGCACCAAGGACATTAAGGTGGGCCACCCGCTGGCAGAAGACACCATGATGGGCGCGCAGGCATCCAACGATCAGTTCGAGAAAATAAAGTCATACATGGACATTGGCAAGCAGGAAGGCGCCGAAGTGCTGGTAGGCGGAAGCGTGGCAAGTTTGAACAGCGGGCTGGAGAAGGGCTACTACATACAGCCTACCATATTTAAAGGCCATAATAAGATGCGGGTTTTCCAGGAAGAGATTTTCGGGCCAGTAACATCTGTTACTACCTTCAAAACGCAGGAAGAAGCCATTTCCTTGGCCAACGACACGCTTTATGGCTTGGGTGCCGGCCTCTGGACCCGCGATGCGCATGAGATCTACCAGATGCCCCGCGCCATTCAGGCGGGCCGCGTGTGGGTCAATTGCTACCATGCGTACCCGGCCCACGCTCCGTTTGGCGGCTATAAAAAATCCGGCTTTGGCCGCGAGAACCATAAAATGATGCTGAACCATTACCGCCAAACCAAGAACATGCTTATCTCTTACGATAAAAACAAACTGGGATTCTTTTAAGCATCAAAGTATGACATATGAAACACTGCCGGCGCTATGCCGGCAGTGTCTCTTTAGTAAACATAAAACCTATGGAAAAGGCAAAGCGCGTAAGCGTAACCGAAGAGGCAAAACAGGTGATTGATAAGCTCAGAGCGCAGCACGGGCCCTTAATGTTCCACCAGAGCGGCGGCTGTTGCGATGGCTCCCAACCTATGTGTTTTGAGGAAGGCGAGTTTAAGGTTGGCGACAGCGATGTGCTTTTAGGCAAAGTGCAAGGCTGCAATTTCTATATTGCCAAAGATCAGTATGAATACTGGAAGCACACGCACTTAACGCTTGACGTGACCCCAGGCCGCGGGGCCAGCTTCTCGTTGGAGATTCCGTTAGGTCTACGCTTCCATATACGGTCTAGGCTGTTTACAGAAGCAGAGATGGCACAGTTACCTAAACTATGATTGCCTGCGCCGGCTGATAGTGGCAGAGGCAAATGTCTTAAGCAGGGTAACAGCCTGTGGATCTTCATCCGTTTCGGGGCTCATCAACACATCCTCAGACTCCGGTTCCAAATAGCCGAGCGCATCCTTGTACTCCATTGCGGAAAGTGATTTGAAACCCATTGACCAGCCCGTAAAAAACCGCTGCGATACATCGCCGCTTATCATTTTGATAATGCCTTTGTGCCGTGGGTCACGCTCAATTTTGTAGTATACGTTCATAACTTGCTGCTTTTCTCCTTCAAGAACCTGAATTATATTACCCTCATGGTATAGTAATAATCCCGTTATATCGCGGGAGCTATTGTTGGTGCGGGAGATTTGCAGAATCTCATTCAGTTCTTCTTCTTCAAAGAGGTTAACTGCAGTGCTTAAGTATACTAGCTGAAACATTTATCAAGAATAAATTAGTCTGCAAATCTAAGCGCCTTCAGGGGAAATAAATACTAAACCTTCAAGTTTGTTTAATCCAAATTCTGCCGCACAAACCCAACTAGTTTTAATCCAACAATTTATAAGGCAGTATAAATTAGTAGCATAAACAAAACGCCGTGGTAGTTGCCACGGCGTTTTGTTTATGATTTGATAAAGCATAATTGTTTTAAACTAGTTGTTCGTATTTTGCATGTTGCTGTATCTGCGAGTAATTATCATTGCCATTACCCAGCCAGCCAATCAGGCCTATAGCCAGTGCAGTAACCAATGCTATAATAAGCGCGGGCCAAAAACCATCGATTTTAAAATTACCGACCAGCACATCCACCAGCTTAATCATAAGGGCGGTTACAATTAAACTCACAATCGCCTCTAGCAGAAAAAAGGAAACCAGGTTAAGCAAGCCGCTTAATAACCAGCCTATGGTGGCGTTAAACAAGCCAATCAGGAAAGCTACCCAAAGTGCCGTCCAGAAGTTTTTTACATGCACACTTGGCATAATGTAGGCCAGCAGCAGAATCACCCCGGCACTTACTAATAAATTAATAATGAAGCCCATAGTTTTACGTTAGGTTAAAAGATCTACAATTAGACATGTACTACGTGGGCAATCACAAATTTGATAGGTTAATTAGAATATTCGGGCTTTAGCTTATTCTGAAAGTTTGACTCAAATTTCTTCACTTTAGGCTTGGCTACAGCCTGCACATAAGGGTCTTTGGGGTTCAGCTTATAGTAGTCTTGATGATACCCCTCAGCAGGCCAGAATTTTTTGAACGGTTGCACATAGGTGACAATCTTGTTAGGATAGGCACCCGCCTGTTCCAGGTCAGTGATGTACTGCTCCGTCATTTTTTTCTCTTCTGGGGTGCGGTAAAACACAACGGAGCGATACTGCTTACCATGATCCGGGCCCTGCCTGTTTAGTGTGGTTGGGTCGTGGGTTGCAAAGAAAACCTCAAGTAGCTCTTTATAACTTATCTGTTGGGGGTTATAATACACCTGTACACACTCTGCATAATCAGTGCTTCCGGCACTAACTTGTTGGTAAGTTGGGTTTTGGCTTTTGCCCCCGGCATAGCCAGAAACTACGGCCTGCACGCCCTGCAGCCGCTCAAAGTATGCCTCCGTGCACCAGAAACATCCGCCCGCAAACGTTGCCTTGGCAAGGCCAACAGTATCCTCACTCAGATTCTGAGGAGGGCTGCTTGTTGCCTGTAGGCGATTATTATTTGTAGCCTCGGTACATGAGGTAAAACAAAATAAGATCGAAATCAAAAGTAGTAAGGTTCTGGTGATCATAAGCTGTGGGTTTATACTTTATACTACGGCAGCGTGCAGACGTCAGATTTAAGCGCTACACGAATTTTGAGTTACAAGAATCGATCCATATCTTAAAGTTTTATTTAGCCTTCTAGCCCCTGCCCATTGAAATTACTATATAGTGGCCAACTTCTCCATGAAGAAGCGCTTCACATTCCGGCTACCAACAGAGCCTTCCAGTACAACGATGGTTTTTTTGAAACTATTATTATTGTAAATGGCAAGCTTAGGTTCTGGAAAAGTCATCAGGAACGCATGCAGGAAGCCGCCCTAGCATTAGGCTTAGAGTTGCCCGGCTATTTCCTCGATGTTGGTCTCGAGCATCAACTTGTTGAATTGGCAAAACAAAACAGTGCAGAACTTTACGGTAGAGTTAAGCTTAAAGTATGGCGGGGCGGCAACGGTCTTTACACTCCAGATACCAATACTGCACATTGGCTTGCCACTGCCGTTGCCTCAGAGCCAGCGCCCTTTTCCGCTATAGAAATAGGCATCTGCCAAAAAATTAATACTGCATACCATGCTTTATCCGGGTTTAAAGGACCCAATGCCCCCCTATATGTTTTGGCTGGCATTGAAAAAAAAGAGCGGCAACTGGACGACATGCTTTTGCTGAGTCCACAAGGCTGGGTTTCTGAGCTTACTTCTTCTAATATCTTCTGGGTACAAGATAACCAGTTCTACACCCCAAGTCTGAATACAGGCTGTGTAAATGGCATACTGCGCCGCCAGATGCTGGCTTGGTGCGCTGCTAATTCATTTACTTACCATGAGGTTCAGGTAACTCCTAAACATGTTTTCATGTCTGATACTGCCTTTGCGATTAATATAACGGGTATAAGGTCTATCAGAAATATTGATCAAGTAGCTTTACGACAGCAGCCTGAATTGCTGCACCGACTAAGAGTTGGCCTTGGCATAGTGTAATAGTTTGGTCCTGCCATTTCCTGAGTAGTTTTCAAAACTTGTGTTTAAACTCAAGTTCTTTATCGCCCACCTCTCTAGGTAATTTAATATTTATCAAAATCACCCTCTCTTAACATTATAAAATTAAAACACAAACCAACCTTGTCTTTATTATATTCGTTAGAGAATTATCTAAACACAATACTCAAATAATCAGATATATTTGATTATTTGTTTTAAGAATTGCTATATTAGGCAATATCTGAAACACATAAAGCCTAAGTATACAACCAACTTTTCTCCTTGCTTATGTTCAATTATATAAATATACATTATGAGAAAAGTTTACTTGTTGGCTTCGTTCCTTGTGGGCGGCCTAACCTGTACTGTTCCTGCGCAGGCACAACAGCAGGAACGCGTTAAATCGAGTTTAGAAGAAGCTAACGGCTCTCCAAAACTTATAGAATTCAAAAATTCGGGCAATCAAAGCCTGCGGGTAAGTGAATCCAGCCAAGCACTGCGTTCCTATTTAGGTTTATCCGCAGAAGACGATCTCCGGCCAATGCGGCAAAGTGTCGATGAACTCGGTTATCAGCACCAGCGCTATGGTCAGTTTTACAAAGGTGTACGCGTGGAGTATGGGGACTACACAGTGCATTCTAAAAACGGCATGGTGCAGGCAATGAGCGGCGAATTAAAGAAAATTAGGGATCTGAGCACAATTCCTACTGTATCGGTACGGGCTGCCTTGCAACGCGCTATGGCCTTTGTGGGTGCCAAAACATACATGTGGCAGGTACCGGAACAAGAAGCCTGGGTAAAGCAACTGAAAGCAGACAAAAAAGCAACTTTCTACCCCGAGGGTGAGTTGGTAATTGTAAAGAACTACCTAAGCAACGACAAAGACAAGCAGGGCAAAAATGTGTTGGCTTGGAAGTTTGATGTATACGCCCAACAACCTGTTAGCCGCGACTACATTTATGTGGATGCACATACAGGAGAAGTAGTACATAAAGATGCCATCATAAAGCACGCATCAGCTACTGCTACCGCAGCCACGCGTTACAGCGGTTCTAAAACCATAACCACCGATAGCTTCAGTGGCTCCTACCGCTTACGCGACTATACCCGGGGCAGCGGCGTGGAAACCTACAACTGTAACACAGGAACCAGTTATAATAACGCTACTGACTTTACTGACACTGACAATAACTGGACCTCTGGCGAGTATAACAATTCTGCTAAAGACAACGCCGCTCTGGATGCACACTGGGCTGCCCAGATGACCTTCGATTACTTCAAAAACAAGCACAACCGCAATAGCTACGACGGAAACGGTGCAAAAATCAAAAGTTATGTGCATTTCGATAAAAACTACGAGAACGCCTTCTGGAACGGCTCTGTAATGACCTATGGCGACGGTGCGACCCGTTTCGACGCCTTAACTAGCCTGGACGTAGGCGCGCATGAAATTGGCCATGCCGTATGCACCTACACTGCAGACCTGGTCTATAGCTATGAATCTGGAGCGCTTAACGAGGGCCTGTCTGATATTTGGGGAGCTGCCGTGGAGTATTACGCTGCCCCAGAGAAGGCAACTTGGCTGATCGGTGAGGACATAGACAAACAACGCCCCTCGCTCCGCTCCATGATAAACCCTAAGGCTGAGGGCCAGCCAGATACTTACAAAGGTATAAACTGGTATGCTGGTTCTGGCGATAACGGTGGCGTGCATACTAACAGCGGCGTTATCAACCATTGGTTCTACATACTCTCAGTAGGCAAATCCGGCACCAACGATAACGGCGTAAGCTATAACGTGTCCGGCATTGGGATTGAGGAGGCAGCTAAAATCGTATATCGCATGGAAAGCGTGTACATGACCTCCAACTCAAACTATGCTGACGCGCGTGCATTTGCCATAAAAGCCGCTGAGGATTTGTATGGCGATGGCTCTAACGAGGAGATACAAACAACCAATGCCTGGAACGCAGTAGGCATTGGCGGTAAGTATGGCGAAATCTCGTACTGCACCTCGCAGGGCAACAACTCATCTTACGAGTGGATTGCCAGCGTGAAAATCGGAAGCTTCACTAAAACCTCCGGCGCAGCGGGTTACACCGACTTTACAAGCAACACCATAAACCTAAGCGCCGGTAGCAACAATGCCATTACCTTAACGCCTGGTTTTGCAGGCACCACCTACAACGAATACTGGAAAATATGGATTGACTATAACAAGGACGGTGACTTTGATGATGCCGGAGAATTAGCCTTCGACGCAGGCAGCATGAGCAAGTCTGCCGTATCCGGTACGCTAAATATTGCGGCTTCTGCCACTGGCAGCACACGCATGCGGGTTTCCATGAAGTATAACGGTGCGCAAACAGCCTGCGAGTCGTTTAGCTATGGCGAGGTGGAAGACTATACGGTAAGCTTCACCGGCGCTCCGCCAGCCACCTGCGATGTGCCAGCCAGCCTTGCCAGCTCTGGCGTTAGCAGCAGCGGCGCTACACTAAGCTGGGGCGCAGTAACCAGCGCAAACAGCTACAGCATACGCCACAGGCCAACCGGAACATCCTCATGGAGCACAGCAACCAGCACGGCTACCTCTTACGCGCTTAGCGGCCTCACGCCAGGCACAACCTATGAGTTTCAGGTTAGCAGTGTTTGCAGCAGCGGCAGCTCAGCCTATTCCGCATCTGCCACCTTCACAACCACATCGGCTACGGTAAGCTACTGTACCTCCAAAGGCAACAACGCCAACTACGAGTGGATTGATCTGGTACGGTTTGCAGGTATAGACCGCAGCTCTGGCTCCGATGGCGGTTACAAGGACAATACAGCCATGGTTGGCACCGTGGCACCGGGCAGCAGCAATACCATATACTTTAGCGCAGGCTACTCTGGCAGAGCTTACACTGAGTCCTGGAAAGTGTGGATTGACTTTAACAAGGATGGAGACTTTGATGATAGCGGCGAGGAAGTAGTAAGTGGCACCAGCTCCAGTAGCGGCACGCTTAGCGCGACGGTTACAGTGCCATCGTCGGCGGCTCTGGGCACTACCCGCATGCGCGTTTCCATGAAATACCGCACCTCCCAGACCTCCTGCGAAACCTTTAGCTACGGCGAGGTAGAAGATTACACAGTGAACATCAGCAACAGTGCCAACGCAGGCATTACCAGCACGCAAAGTATAAAATCGGATAGGCTTGGCAACGAGCTTGTGGCCACTGACCTGGTATACCCTAACCCGGCAACTGATTACGTGCGCGTATCCTCGGCCTTACGGGGAGCCAGCTTGCGCGTGCTAAGTATAACGGGTGCCGAGATCATGCAGCAGCAATTGGAAGAAGGCAACTACCAGATCAATGTCTCTAACCTTTCCAAAGGGGTTTACCTGATCGAGATATTCGATGGACAGAAACAACACCATCAGCGCTTTATTAAGCAGTAAGCATCCGTTTAAACTTTAATTACACGCCCGGCCAAATCAAATTGGCTGGGCGTGTTTTTTTTACGGCATTTATACTTGGCGGAATTTGGGGCTGGCACAAAACCATACTTTGCAAGAGTTGCTTTTAGCCCAATCAGCGATAATTGACATATTTGTAGCTACAAACTTTAAAGAAAGAGACTATAGAATCTATAATAGGAAAGAACGCGCTGGTGACCGGTGCCGGCAAAGGACTTGGTCGTGCAGTGACTCTAGCGCTTGCCCTGGAAGGCGTGAACGTTGGGCTCATGGCCCGCACCCCAAGCCAACTGGAAGAGGTTGCCGAAGCAGTGAAAAAGTATGGCGTAAAGGCCGCTGTGGTAACGGCTGACGTGACGGATATGGAAGCCGTGAACAAGGCCGTGGACGATGTGCACCAGCAGTTTAGCGCCATCGACATACTGATAAACAACGCTGGCGTAGGCGCGTTTGGCAAGTTTCTGGAGATGGAGCCAGCCAAGTGGGAAAGCATCATCCAGGTAAACCTGGAGGAGCCGTACTATATCACCCGCGCCGTGCTGCCCCAAATGATCGAGCGCCAGACAGGAGATATCATGAACGTATCGTTTACGGCGGGGCAGAAAGGTGCACCGGATAGTTTTTAGATAGTCAGCTTGGCTGTGAGTGAGAACGTTCGCGGCTGCGGATAGTGGCTCAGGTTGTTTCCGGCATTCACCTCGGGGTCCTGGCCGCTATACTTTGTGATGACAAACGCATTTTGCACCGCCGCCGACAGGCTCAGGCTGGCCCGCTCCTTCCATACTTTGCCCAGGTCATAGCCAAGCTGAATGTACTCCAGCCTGGCAAAGGATGCACTTTCGAGGTACATGTTTGAGCCGCTTGGCGCAGATTTGTATCCGTTTTGGACAAACACAGTCGATGTATTATGTTTATAAGGCTCCCGAGCCGTGTATTCATCCATGGTATTATAGACATGGTTTCCTGCCATACCGCTAACCAATAAACCGCCGTTTATCTTGTTGTGTCGCCATTGGGAGTGCACCGACCAAAGAAGCTGTGGATCTGCTGAATAACGGAGCTCTTTGATAGCAATCCCCTCTTGATCAACTACAAATCCCATGGCTGGGTGCCCATCTGAATCGTAGAGCTGCTGATAGAGGCTGAAATAATTCATAGGCTTACCGTTTTCCAGCACCTGCCACCTTCTTTCATCAGTCATGATAAACCTGCTTAACTCTTCCTCAAAAAGTATTTTGTTTTTTAGCGTTGAAAAAGTAGTACCTACACTCCAATATAGCTTGTTATTATCCTTTAAAGTATAGTTTATATTGGTTTCCAGGCCACTGCTCAGCAAAGCACCATAATTTAAAGGCCTGTATATATTCCCCGTTCCATATGTAAATAGCCAGAAAAGTAATAGATCATCCGTTTGGGTGCGGAAGTAGTTTACTGAACCGGTTAATCTACCAGCCAGCATAGACCACGACAAGCCTGTATTATATTTGCTGCTTTTTTCATACTTAGTATCTACAGTGGCTGTTGAACCATTGTCGGGGTAATGCAAACTTAACGTATGATAGTTGGCAAAAAGCCTTAACGAATTGAGCTGCTTTATCAAAGGGAAAAACTTTTCATTAGAAATATCCCAGGCTGCACCAAAGCCACCAGTTATTAAAGAAACATCACTGAAATATTTATCAGACCATGTCTGGTTAACGGCAGTGTTCAATGTATAACGCCCTTTAAAATTGAAAGCACCTTGTGCGTAAAGTTTGTGTGCTTTGTTCTTTTGCATAGTCCAGCGCATTCTCTCGAATCGAGTATAATCCCTGTTCTCTCCTAAACCTTCTCTAACTGTGGTCTCGGTCACCGACTCTAACTTAGAAAGCCCAAAAGAGAGATTTAGTAAACTTTGGCCATCCGTTAATGATTTATCGAGTTTTAGGTAGGCTTCCTGCTGGCTACCACTGTTTTTAATCTCGCTTAAGTTCATCCTGATCTCTGGAGAATATGGATTCGGAAGTTCAGCATCTGTCAATGATTCCACATCATTATCTTGATCATACTTAACATAACGTGCATTTAAACTGAGAGCCGGATAAAAATGAAGCTTATACGAAAGTTTAGCTTGCATCAACTCATGTTCGTTGTCTTCATAAGTATGTTTTTGCTCGAGCAGGCTAAGGGGGTTCGGAAATAAATGACCAAGATAGTTTCCATCATTATCAACATGAGTAAAATAGTTTCCATATTCATTCTGCTGATATACAGGCTGCGTAGGGTTAAACCTTAAGGCCTCTAAGATAGCACGCCGATCAATCAGCCGCTCTTCCTGAAACGTTTTGCGATAAGACAGCTGCAGCGAAAGGTGATCTTTTAGTAATGATGGATTTACAGATGCAGTAAGCGCCGTGCGTTTGTAGCCGGATGTTTCTATAATCCCGTCCGTGTTGGCATGATTGACAGAAGCATAGTATGGCACGTGTTTAAATAGAGTGCCACTAACAGCTAACTGATGATTAAGCCCAAAGGCAGGGCGATAGATCACATCCTGCCAGTCGGTGGATGCATCGCCTAAGCCAGAAGTAAGGTCTGGATACTTCGTCTCGATGAGCTCACGGTAAGCTGCTGCGCTAAGGGGCTTGTCCGATTTTTTACGCAGCTGTGCAAGCGCAGCCGTTACAGAATAACTGACGCCTATACCTTTGCCTTTCGCACCCTTCTTAGTGTCGAGGTAGAGCACTCCGTTTAGTGCCTGCGGGCCATAAGCCGCATTCAGCGCACCATCCTTCACGAACCGAATAGAGGCCAGGTCATCGGGGTTGATAAAATTCAGGTTTGATTGATAGGTGTACCCAAACAGCGATTTCTGGCTCTCTGAAATATAATCCCAAAGTATAGGTTCCTCCAGTACAAAGCCATCCAGAACAACTACCGGCCTGTTACTATTGGTTATTGACGTGCCATAGCGTAGCAGCAGTTGGTTGCCTTTGCCTGGGGCTCCATCCGTATCGGTTACGCGCAACCCGGGTACCCGCCCATCCAGGTACGTATCCGTGAACAGAACCAGTCCTTGGGGCACGCTATCGGGGTGGATGGTTACGTAGGCATCTGTTACTGCGGAAGCCGGCAGTTTAAGGTAACTTGTCTGGAGCGTGTCTGTTTGCTGGGCTTGTGCAAAAACCGAGATGGAGAAAAGGATAGCGCCAAGCCCAAGGCTCCTGCGCTGCTTAAAGCGCGGGCGGGTAAAAGTTTGTTTCAACGTGATAGTATAAAGGTTGTATAACTTCAGCAAAAATAGCATAATTTATATACTAGCACGCCTCTAAAATAAAAAAAGCACAAGCCCTAAGGACTTGTGCTCTTGAAACTTGTTTGCTCCGTTACTGCACGTATTACTGCTTGGCGTACCAGTCGCGGAGCCTGACGTCTATCTTCTTGTTTTTAGCGTTAACCTGCTGCTTAAACGAGGCTACATCGCTCAGGCCATTCTGACCGCGGTAATGATATGGGTAAATAACTTTAGGCTTAAAGTCCAGCACGGCATCGGCAGCCTGGTCTACATCCATGGTGTAAGGCAGATTCATACTTACAAACGCCACGTCTATGTTTTTTAGCTTGCGCATTTCCGGTATGCCTTCTGTATCGCCGGAGAGGTATACGCGTTTGCCACCCATTTCCAGCACATAGCCGTTGCCGCGGCCTTTGGTGTGCCTGGCGTCTGCGCTTTCGGGCAGGTTATACATCGGTATGGCTTTAATATTGATGCCTATCATTGTAACACTTTCGCCGTTCTTGAGCACTTTTAGCTGGCTTTTATACTTCTCTGGCAGCTTGTCGGCAACGGCTTGTGGCACCACCATGGTTACGCCCGTGGTTGGCAGCGCATCAAGGGTTTTGGGGTCCAGGTGGTCGCCATGAATGTCGGTGATCAGGATCAGATTTGGAGCCGCGAGACCCTGAAACGCCTCGGCACCGCCGGTTGGGTCCACGTAAATGGTTTGGCCGTTAAAGCTCAGCGCCAGCGTGCCATGCGTTATTGGTTGCAGCACCAATGGTCCTTGCTTCGTTGCGATGGTATCTGGGGTAATTGTTTGCTGCGCGTGCGCCGTGGCAAGTGCCAAGCCTAAGGCCAGGGTAAGTATGGATTTCAGTTTCATAGTTTTTTATAGTTTGATGTGAAACAGCAAATGCAATCGAATGTTCTGGTACTTTACCAACGCCTTAGTTCAGGCCAACTTTCCCTTTTACGGAGTTGAAGATTTTCTGAGAATCAAAACCAACACCGTTCTTAAAAACTGTTTCGGTTTTGCGAATCTGCCTTACGTCCTTTTCCAGGTCACCATCGATGAGCACCAGGTCGGCTTTCTTTCCTTTTTCAATCGTACCGATCTCATTCTCCCTGCCCAAGTATACAGCACCGTTTAAGGTACTGATCTTGATCGCCTCGGGCAGGCTAAAACCTCCTTCTACCAGCAACTCAACCTGCCGGTGGTTGGAATAGCCGGCGATGGTACGGCCTGCGCCTGTCGGGTCGGTGCCTGCAATCAGCAGCCCGCCTGCATCGTGGAACTGCTTTTCCCAGGCCAGCTCTTTAGTGAACAGCGCAACGCTGGCAGAATCTTTCCCTTGTGCCGCTTTCCATTTGCTCACCACCGATTCCCTAACTTCGGGCAGCAGTGCTGCTTCGCCACCTCCTAAAATGGCCTCACGGTTGGTATAAGGCTCAAATACAGGCAGAGTAGATGTCACCGCCACGCCTTTACTTATTAGGAACTGCTGCAGTTCTTTCATTTTCGGGCTGTTCACGTCTAGCTTCATCAGCGATTGGCGGGCTCCGTCCGGGCAGTCGTTTTCCTGTTTACCGGCAACAAAATCAGTGCTGGCCATAAACCCGTGCTCCAGGTTATCTATCCCAAGCTCGGCTGCCTCGCGGTAAGTAATGGAACACAAGTGGCCGGTAACTTTCAGGTTGCGCTGATGGGCTTCGCGGACAACAGCCTTCAGGTCATCCTTCGTAGCGTGCATATACATTTTGAAGGATGTACAGCCTCTGTCGGCCCAGAAGTTTACGGTTTCGGCGGCGTCTTTGGTGCTGCTAACCGTGTTCAGGGCCGGAATGTCGTAGGCCTTGCGCTCAATGTATGGCGCTGTAATATCCATGTCCGGGCCGATAAACTTGCCTTCCGCGATCAGCTGTTTCAGTGCAAGGTCTGTTTGCGGCTCAATGCTTCCGGCGGTACGAATGGTAGTGGCCCCGGCTGCCAGGTATAACTTTGTGAACGTGCCCGGCATTTGAGCTACGTTAAAGAAATTATCCATCGGGATGGTATAATATAAATGCTCGTGCACCATCACCAAGCCAGGAATAAGCGTTTTGCCGGCGCAGTTAATAACCGTGGCATCTTTTGGCACTTTCACCTTCTTCGCATCCCCAACCTGCTCTATTTTACCCTCGCGAAGTATAACCGTTTGATGCTGTTTGGCTGGCTTGCCCGTTCCGTCAATCACTTTGGCATCTGTGAGGGCGATAACATTTGCTTGCATGGTAATGTACTCGCGCACCTGCGGAGAGAAGGTTTGTGCATGGGCAGCCGTAGTGGCATAGCAAAGGGCCAGCGCGGCTATACAAGCCTTTAAAGAAGATGATATTTTCAGCATGATTTCGGTTTAGAAATACAGGTATACTTACACGGCCACTGGCGCTTTTATACCTGGGTGCGGGTCGTAGTTTACCAATTCAAAATCCTCGAACGTAAAGCCAAAGATATCCTTCACGTCGGGGTTCAGCTTCATTTGCGGCAATGCGCGCGGCTCGCGCTGCAGCTGCTTTTGCGCCTGCTCTAGGTGGTTTAAGTATAAATGCGTGTCGCCGCCCGTCCAGATAAACTCACCCGGCTCCAGGCCTGTCACCTGCGCCATCATCAGTACCAGCAGCGCATACGAGGCGATGTTAAAAGGCACACCCAGAAAAACATCCGCGGAGCGTTGATAAAGCTGGCAGCTCAGCTTGCCCTCGGCCACGTAAAACTGGTAAAAAGCATGGCAAGGCGGCAGCTTCATGTTTTCGATCTCGGCCACGTTCCAGGCGCTTACAATGATGCGGCGCGAGTCGGGGTTGTTTTTGAGTTGGTTAACTACCTGCGAGATCTGATCGATGTGGCGGCCGTCGGGTGTGGGCCAGCTGCGCCATTGCGAGCCATAAACCGGGCCAAGGTTGCCTTGCGCATCTGCCCATTCATCCCAGATAGAAACACCGTTCTCTTTTAAGTATGAAATATTCGTGTCGCCTTTCAGGAACCAGAGCAGCTCGTGTATGATCGATTTCAGGTGTACCTTTTTTGTCGTAACTAACGGGAAGCCATCGGTCAGGTTAAAGCGCATCTGGTGCCCGAAAATGCTGAGTGTGCCCGTGCCGGTGCGGTCTTCCTTCTTCACACCCTTATCCAGGATGTGCTGCATCAAATCTAAATATTGCTTCATGGTAAGTATAAATCGTGAGTAGAAGCTTAAAGATACATATTCTGCGTTACTTCGGAATTGAGTTTTTAGCCCAACCAGGGCAGTAAGTATAACAGGCAGGTGCTTCAGCCTGACACAGCGATTTCAAACCGAAGCAGTTAGGCCTTTCAACGTAAAAGACATTTACTGCCGCTGCCGCAAAGTATACTTGGCTCCCGGCGAACAAAAACAAAGTATAGGAGTTACTTTTGCGTCTGGAAAACAATGCATTCATAAGTATAGAATTCTCTTGAACTACCGCAAACTAAGTTACCTCGTGCTGCTACTGGTGGCCATACTTTCCGCTGTGAGCATATACTTTGCTTCCCAGCTACGTTTTGACTATAACTTCGACAATTTTTTCCCGAAAGGCGATCCTGACCTTGCCTATTATTTTGATTACCGCGAAAAATTCGGAAACGACAACGACTATATTCTGATCGGGCTCGACAACCAGGGCAAAAGTATATTTCAGAAAAATTTTCTGACAAAGGTTGACAGCCTGAGCAGTTTTATGATGCGCCAGCCACACGTGGAGTCGGTGCTCTCTCCTACTACCGTTAAAAGCCCGGTTATCGAGCAGTTCGGCTATTTCGAGATCCCTTATCTGCATACTTCAGAGCCTGAGCGCTATACCCAGGATTCAATAAATATTTACTCATCCCGGGAACTGATTGGCACACTGTTTTCTGAAGATGCCACCGCTATTTCGTTGTTCGTGCAAACCACCGACAACCTCAGCAAAGAAGCCAGTGATACACTAATCACAGCCTTAAACCAAAAACTGGAGCAACTCGATTTAAAGGAACATCATGTGGCGGGCAAGGCGCTGGCGCAATCGGTTTTTGTGGAGAAGATGAAAATAGAGCTGGCTATTTTCATGTCGGCCTCTATTGTGCTGGTTATTTTCTTCCTTTGGATAACCTTCCGGACGGCCTGGGGCGTGCTGGTGCCACTGGTGGTAGTGCTGCTCTCCGTGGTTTGGGGCATGGGTGTGATGGGCCTTTTTAACAAACCAATTGATTTAATGACGGTGCTGCTTCCTACCATTATGTTTGTGGTTGGCATGTCGGATGTGATACACATCATGTCGCGGTATGTTACCGAGATTGGCAACGGTATGGAAAAGCTGCCGGCCCTTAAAATCACTTTAAAAGAGGTGGGTATGGCTACGCTTCTTACTTCATTTACCACGGCAGTAGGCTTTCTTACACTGCTCACCACGGCCATCGTGCCCATCCGTAATTTCGGGCTGTATACCGCTATTTCCATTGGGCTGGCTTTTATACTTGCCTTCACGGTATTACCGGCCATTTTGCTACTCATCAAAAAGCCTAACCCTGTGCGTGCCCGCCGTGTAAGCCTATCGTGGCCCATCCTGCTGCGCACCATGCTGCGTTATGTGCTTGTGCACCCGAAAGCCATACTTGCCAGCAGCGCTGCCGTCATACTCATCAGCTTGCTGGGCATTAGCCAGATAAAGGTAGATACGACGTTACTGGAAGACCTGGGCGATGACGACCCGATCATTCAGGATTTTAATTACTTCGAGCAAAAATTCTCTGGTGTTCGGCCTTTCGAGATGCACCTGATAGCGGCTGATGGCCACACCATGTATGACCTGGAGGTGCTTGAGGAAATCAGCAAAATTGAGGAATACCTTTACGGAACTTACGGGCTAAATTTCATCTCCTCGCCTGCCACTGTGGTTAAAACCCTTAACCGGGCGCAAAATGGCGGCCTGCAAGAGTACTACAGTCTCCCGGAAAACACGCGCCAGTTGCAAAGTATAAAGCGCCGCCTGCAGGCTTACAAGAACCGGAGCGAGCTGCGCAGCCTTGTAACCGCCAATGCCTCGGAAGGCAGGCTCACCGGTAAGATGAAAGACATCGGCAGCGCGCAGGCAACTATCCTCAACGACTCCTTAGAAAGCTATATCAGCCAGAACATAAACCCTACGCTGCTAAAGACACACTTTACTGGCAGCGCGCTGCTGATGGACAAGAACAACGCTTACGTAACCAGTAACATGATGCAGGGCCTGTTAATTGCCTTTGCCGTGATTGCCGTGATCGTAGGGTTGATCTTCCGCTCGCTGCGCATGGTTGTAATCTCCCTTATCCCGAACATCATTCCGCTGCTCATGATCGGGGGCCTGATGGGCTTTATGGGCATCAACATGACCGTTTCGGTTTCCATCATCTTCACCATTGCCTTCGGTATCGCCGTAGACGACACCATTCACTTCCTGAGTAAGCTTAAGCTGGAACTGGTATCGGGCAAATCGCTGCCGTATGCTATTAAGCGCAGCTTTATCTCGGCGGGCAAGGCAATAATTATCACATCCTGCATCCTGGTGGCTGGTTTTATGACGCTGGTGCTCTCCACTTTTGATGCCACGTATTATGTGGGCCTGTTTGTGAGCCTTACGCTGGTTTTTGCCGTGGTGGCCGACCTGTTTCTGCTGCCCGTGCTAGTGCTTCTCTTCTACAAGCATCCTAAAAAAAATTAGGCCTAATCCAATAAGGATGACCATATTTGCGTGTAAATTACAGAAACAGTAACACGAGCGATGAAGAAGAGAATATTGGTGATGGCGCTGCTATGCCTGTGGTTTGCAGGGGCACAGGCGCAGGAAGAAGACAAATTATCGCGGCTGATGAGTGAGCGCGAGCAGTTGGTTTTAGAGTATCAGTACTACAAACAGCAGACCAGCAGCTTCTGGGGCACGCAGTCTAAAAAAGACCTGATCAACATTATCGAAACGCTCCGAAAGATCATCAACAAGGATTCTGAGCTAATCGGGGCTGTAAAAGAGCAAAGCATCCGGCAGATTGCCACCAGCACCGTAGAAAACAACCGCGCCAGTAAGCTAACCATTGTAGACCAGCGCAATTTTGAGAACCAGATCAGCAGCCTGAAAGGCGAGGTAAAAGTACTGCAGACAACACTCAAAAAGCGCGAGCGCGCTATTAAAGACCTGGAAAGCCAGTTGCAGGCGACTTATGAGATAAAGTATGGTAAAGACAAGGTAATATCTATACTTGGTGTAACCTGCTTCATACTATTGCTGTATGCCGTTTTTCTGCAGGTGCGCCTGAGCAATGCTAAAGCCAAAGTCCGCAAGAAAAAGAAAGTATAGTTTAGTGTGCTTTCACAATAGTTGAATTATCAGCAGCCGAAATGCTGTTATACTTTATGCAACGCGCTGTGGCTGATAAAGCAGTTATACAAGTTTTCTACCTTTAAAACATACATCAACGACAAAGGCTGGGGCAACACGACCAGCCTTTCTTTTTTACATACATGAGCGAAATACTATTTGAACTGAAGCAGGTACAGGAACTGCTAAAAATTGAACAGGAAGAAGATCGCCAGCAATATAAAATCAAAAGCCTGAAGAGCACCATTGCCGAGCGCAAGGCCATGGGTTTCTGCTGGTACCCTGTCACGATAAACAAGGAAGAGCTGGGCTTCGGCAACAAGGTTGTGGTAGAGTTGGAGCGTACCAAAGACCGCGATCAGTTGCATCTGTTCCAGGTGGGCAAGGCTGCCTCGCTGTTCAGCAACGGCGGCGAACGGCAAAGTCTGAACGGCGTGATTGTGGGCCTGAAACGCAATAAAGTGCTCCTGGCCACCAACAAGGAAGACCTCCCCGACTGGGTGGAAGAAGGCCGCCTGGGCGTGGACCTCACCTTCGACGAGATGAGTTACCGCGAGATGGAGATTGCCATGAAGAAGGTGATTGAAGCCTACAAATCCAGGCTGGCGGAGCTGCGCGATATTATACTTGGCGATGTGCCCGCACAGTTTACGGATGCCACCATGCACGACATCCCGGCGCTAAACCCCTCGCAGAACGAGGCGGTGCGCAAGATTGTGCAGGCAAAGGATGTGGCGATTATACATGGCCCTCCGGGCACAGGCAAGACCACTACGTTGGTGCAGGCCATACTTAAAACCTTGGAGTCGCAGCAAAGGCTGTTGGTAACGGCCCCCTCCAACACAGCCGTGGACCTGCTCACCGAGAAATTGGCAAACGAGGGCGTGAACGTGATCCGGATTGGTAACCCGTCCAGGGTATCGGATGTGCTGTTGGAGCATACTTTGGATGCCCAAATCATGGCGCACCGCTCGTACAAAAACCTGAAAGAGTACCGTAAGAGCGCCGAGGAATACCGCCGCATGGCCTTCCAGTTCAAGCGCAAGTTCGGGCATGAGGAGCGGGCACAACGCCAGCTTTTCAAACTGGAAAGCAAACGCCTGCTGGAAGAAGCCGACCGGATTGAAGAGTACATAACCGAGGACCTCCTAAACAACGTGCAGGTAATTACCTGTACGCTGGTGGGCGCAGCTAACAAATCCATTCGCCACCTGGAGTATGACACCGTGTTTATTGACGAGGCGGCACAGGCGCTGGAACCAGCCTGCTGGATTCCCATCTCCAGAACAAAGCGCGTGGTGCTGGCCGGCGACCATTGCCAGCTTCCGCCAACCGTAAAGTCGTTTGCGGCAGAGCAAAAAGGCCTGAGCAGAACTTTGTTTGAGAAATGCATCGAGCGACAGCCCAACGTTTCCGTGATGCTGAAAACCCAGTACCGCATGCACCACCACATTATGCAGTTCTCTAACCAGCAGTTTTACAACGGCGAGCTGGAGGCCCACGAAAGCGTGCATAGCAGCGACCTGCACGCATTTAATTCGCACTTTGCCCCAGGCTTGGCGGTTGAGTTCGTGGATACGGCCGGCTGCGGCTACAACGAGGTGGAGACGCCTGAAAGCAGCAGCTCGGCAAACCCCGACGAAGCCAAGCTGCTACTAAACCACCTGGCCCATTTACTCAAAGACTATACTTCTGGTGATGAGGAAGTGGAGCACCTGCGTATTGGCGTGATAGCCCCCTACCGTGCCCAGATCAATTACCTGGAGGATAAGGTTGAGCATATGCCGCTGTTGCACGAACTGCGCCTGCAGCGCCACCTATCGGTGGGCACCGTAGACAGTTTTCAGGGGCAGGAGCGCGACATCATTTACATCAGCATGACGCGCAGCAACGAGCAGGGCGAGATTGGCTTTCTGGCGGATATGCGCCGCATGAACGTAGCCATGACACGGGCCAAAAAGAAACTGGTGATAGTCGGCGACAGCGCCACCCTTAGCCAACACCCTTTCTACGCTTCGTTCCTGAATTACGTAGAAAGTATAAATGCTTACCGCAGCGCTTGGGAACTACAGGAACTGATGGGCTAGCCAAGTAGAAATCTGGAACAAAGGCTAGAGTTCTGTGGTATATTTTTTAACTTCAACCTTTGAAATTTTAAACAGAGCAGATGAAAATTGAAAAAAACAAAGTAGTAACACTTACTTACGAGTTGCGCATACTGGACGAAAACGGAGAGCCAAACCTGATTGAGACGGCAGATAAAGAACAACCAATGGCTTTTATCTACGGCATGAGCGGCTTGCCCGAGCAGTTTGAGCAGCAACTTGGTGACCTTAGCACTGGCGATACTTTCGACTTTAAACTGGATGCTGAAGGAGGTTACGGTGGCTACGATGAAAACGCGGTAGTGGACCTGCCAAAGCAATCTTTCGAAATTGAAGGCGCCGTACCAGCAGATTTGCTCGAGATCGGTAACTACATCCCGATGACGGACAGTGAAGGCAACCAGCTTCAGGGCCGCGTTATCGAGGTAACAGATGAGATCGTGAAGATGGACTTTAACCACCCGCTTTCAGGCAAGGAGTTATACTTTAAAGGTAAAGTTGAAGAAGTTCGTGATGCTACCCCTGAAGAAATTGACCATGGCCATGTGCATGGTGCCGGCGGTCATCACCACTAAGATTTATAAACCAATGTATAGAACGGGCAGCCAGGGTATAACCTGTGCTGCCCGTTTATATTGTAGGCCCCTATAGTTTTAGGGGTTTGGGCTTTCAAGTCTGCATATTCCGCAGGCCTATTTTAAAAACCCTACATCAAAGCCGGATAAGCGCTTTAGCTACATAACCTTCAAGGTCTGGAAAGAAAGCATCAAAGTCCGCCTGGTAAAAAGTATAGCGTGCCTTTAGCTCGTCACCAGCTGTTTCCATACCAGACGTAAAAGCTGCACGGCGGCTCATGCCCTCGAAAGCCTGTGCCAAACCATGAAATTCGGCATATGACTCCAGCCAATTCTGGCGTTGCATGTAGGGGAATAGCTGCTGCATGCGCGGTGGCAGAACATCATATTGCTGTTGAATGGTAGCGTATGCCTGTTGCACAAATGCTGTTAGAGGCATGCCGGCATACTTACTGAAATTTCTGGCCAGAAAATGATCATAGTACATATCTGCTATAACCGGTGCAAACTTTTTATACTTCGGGCGCAGCCGGGCTTTAGTTTCAGCCACTACTGGATGCGTATCGGTATACGTATCAATGAGCCGGTGCAAACGGATGCCCTTGGCGATGCCAGTCGGGTATAACTCAACTTGTTTGCCTTTAACGGCATCAGCTATAAAATTGCCTACTAAAAGTTGTTCATCGGAGCCAGACAAGTAGATGTGGGCCAGGTAGTTCACGTATTTTTAACAAAGGTAGAAAGTATAAACATGCTGCTGTGCCTATTGTTTTAGCGGTGTTTCCGGGCCTGGGTTGCCTTCACCAGAAGTATGAACCCTAAGCCATGCAGGCCCGTAATCTAACACAAACAAGATATAAAGCTATGAACAATAACCCAACTACACAGGAGAACTTAGAGAAGCTGATACATAAAATCAAAGATGTTAAGATTGCCATGATGACCACCGTAGATGACGATGGCACCTTGCGCAGCCGCCCCATGAAAACGCAGCAAAGCAAACCCGACGGCGAACTGTGGTTCTTTACTGGCTACGAGTCAGGTAAAACGCACGAGATTCAGCACGACTCCCATGTAAACCTAAGCTATGCCGACCCAGACGACAACCTTTACGTTTCTATTTCGGGTAAGGCTCAGGTAGTTCGTGACCAGCACAAAATTAACGAGCTTTGGAGCTCTGATATGAAAGCATGGTTCCCGGATGGCAAAGAGGATAAAAATATCGGCCTGATAAAGGTTACAATTCAGAAAGCGGAGTACTGGGATACACCGAATAATACCATGGTTGTTTTATACGGTATGGTGAAGGCCGCTATAACCGGAGAGCCTGCCGAGGGCGGCGAAAACAAGAAAATCAACCTGTAGTATCAGGCTTAAATTATTTTACTGTAATTGCAAAGCAGGAGGCGCTTCTTGTTGAAGCGCCTCCTGCTTTGCGTTTAACCTACATAAATCTTTGATTTCAGCGTATCCAATGCCACCACTAGCATCTACCTCTCCCCGATTAACTACCCTTACCCTATTTGGCATACGCAAGGGGCATTGGCGCTGGGGACTGGCACAGATGGGTACTTCAGGGCCTAAGCTAGAGAAAGTACCCGGTTTGTTGTTCTTTAAGCTTTTGGGCAGCGGACACGGCAAAGGCTTTAGTATAAAACCGAACTTTATGCGCTACGGCCTCATGTGCACCTGGCAAACAGAAGCTGACGCCGATGCTTTTCTGCAAAACTCCGCCCTCATGCAGGAATACCGGCAACACACCCACGAAACCTGGACGATCAAACTATACCCTTACCAGCAACATGGGCAATGGGATGGGCAAGAGCCATTTAACCCAACCTTACCTGAAAAGCATACTTCCGGCCCCATTGCGGTGCTAACGCGTGCAAGTATAAACTGGCGTGCTTTGCCTGGCTTTTGGCGTTTTGTGCCCAGCACGAGCAAGGCGCTGGAAAATGCTGAGGGTCTGATATGCTCTATTGGCCTTGGTGAGTTGCCGTTTATTAGGCAGGCAACATTTAGCGTTTGGGAGTCAGTGGAGGCGATGAAAAATTTTGCGTATAAAAGCCCCTTGCACCAGGAGGTAATGCGGCGCACCCGATCAGAGAACTGGTACAGCGAAGAGCTCTTTGCCCGTTTTAAGCCTGTGGCCAGCGAAGGCACCTGGAACGGTGCTGACCCAACGGCTAGTATACTTTAACCTGAACTACAGCTTCTCAGGAATGGTTTTTCTTGGCCTTGACCTGCTGCATAATATCCTCCAGCAGGTCAAGTTGCATTTGCTGTATTTCCACTAAATGCTGATTCTGGTGCATAAGCAGGTGGTCGAGCTTTTCGTGCAGCAGCCTTATCTCCAGCTCAGCTTTCAGGTTGATTTTGTAATCGTGCTCAGAGCGCAGCCGGTCTTTGGTCTCCTGCCGGTTCTGGCTCATCATGATAATAGGTGCCTGAATAGCGGCTAGGCAAGATAATATCAAATTCAGAAGTATAAACGGGTATGGGTCGAAGGGCCGCGATGCCAGCCAAAACACGTTAATTACGATCCAGATCATCAGGAAAGAGAAAAAGATGCTTATAAAGGTCCAGCTGCCACCAAAGCTGGCTATGTGGTCGGCCATGCGGTTGCCTAGGCTAATGTCTTCTTCCAGCTCCTCCTCCACGTTGCTGGAGAGCAATTCCTGCTGGTTTATACTTTTCACCACCTCCTCTTCCAGCTCCGTTAGCTCGCCGAGTTCCTGCCGCAGCAGCTGCTCCAGGTATAACCTGCGGTATTTAGCCAGCACATCCAGGGCCACATACTTCTCCAGGTCAAAATCCGGAAAATCAACTTTGATCAGGTCTACTACCTTCTGGCGAATGGCCTTACCGGGCACCAGCAAATGCAGCGGCAAATGCTTTTTAGTGATCTGGCAAAAACCAAAAGGCTCCCGGTGGCGCTTCATAAGTATAAATTAGCAGGTTGCTTCCTTATACTTGGCAAATCTTATAAAGGGTTTTGGTCTGGGGAGAGTTGCTGCAGCACGCGGTCTAAGTGTGCTTTCATGCCATCGTAAGGGCGGTAACCGCGGCTAATCAGGTGTATGTTTGTACCATTCAGGATATATAAACTCGGGAAGGCCGTAGCCTGCAAGTGCTTTGCGATTGTGAAGTCCTGCTGTGTTTTCTCCTTCATGTCGTCGGAATTATACTTCTCCAGAAAAGCATCTTCCGTTACCCCAAACTGCGTGGCAATGCTAGCCAGCACCTCCGGCTTGGTAACATCGGTATTATTGGCATAAAATGCCTGTTGCACTGCCTCTGCCATCTCTAGCTCAGCTTCAGGTTTCAGGTAACGCATACTTACTACAGCGCGGCAGCCAGGCTCGGTATCATATATAAAGCCGTCACGGTCAAAGAAAGTATAATCAAACGGCTGTCCGGTTATTTTCTCCACGTCCTGCCAGTGGTGCCGGATACTGGCTTTCATTTGGTCTTCCAGTGGCCGTTCGGTACCCGGGCGCAGGCCGCCCATTACCAGCTTAAACTGCATCTTATCTTTCTGCTCGGCTACCAGTTGCTTTACCACCGGGGCAAAAGCATAACACCAGGAGCACATCGGGTCCATCACATAAATCAGATGGATTATATCGAGTAGGTCGTGTTTCTTCTGTTCCATGGCGCAAAGGTAGGTTTTATTGATAAATTACTGCATTGTTAATTGCTAATTCAAGAGGTGCACGCTAGATGATATCACCATTAGGTAACCTTATACCAAACCTGAATCCGGTATCGACCCCTCGTGTTGCCTCTTCCTATTATCTTACGTTCTTAGCCAATCAACTAGGTAGCAATTAAACAATTTAGCCTGCCAACAATCCCACAATTCACAATTAACAATTATCTTAGCAGTTCAACCAGAAGTAAGCGAACAGATTTATAGAGCATGTCAGAGTATAATTTTAAGCAGATAGAGAAAAAGTGGCAGCAGTACTGGGAAGAAAACCAGACATTTAAAGCCACCGCAACCAGTGATAAACCAAAGTATTACGCCCTGGATATGTTCCCGTACCCATCCGGCGCCGGACTGCATGTGGGTCACCCGCTTGGTTATATCGCCTCTGACATTGTGAGCCGCTACAAGCGCCTGAAAGGCTTTAACGTGCTGCACCCCATGGGCTTCGACGCTTTCGGTTTGCCAGCAGAACAGTACGCCATCCAAACAGGTCAGCACCCGGCAATTACCACCGAGCAGAACATTAAGCGCTATGTGGAGCAGCTGAAGAATATCGGCTTCTCTTTTGACTGGGAGCGCGAGATCCGCACCTCTGAGCCAAATTATTACAAATGGACCCAGTGGATCTTCATGCAGCTGTTTAACAGCTACTATAATTATACTTCGGATAAGGCAGAACCGATTGCATCCCTGATCGAGGAGTTTGAGCAAAACGGAAATGCCCAGGTAAATGCTGCCTGTGATGAGGAAACGCCAGCCTTTACAGCCGCTGAGTGGCAAGCCATGAACGAGCAGCAGCAGTCGGAAGTGTTGCTAAAGTATAGACTGACCTATGTGGCCGAGGCCGTGGTAAACTGGTGCCCTGCCATGGGAACAGTACTTGCCAACGACGAGGTAGTGGGCGGCGTATCGGAGCGCGGCGGCTACCCTGTTGAACGCAAGAAAATGCGCCAGTGGATGATGCGCATCACAGCTTATGCCGAGCGTTTACTACAAGGTTTGGAGGATATCGACTGGCCAGAACCGATCAAGGAAATGCAACGCAACTGGATCGGAAAGTCCGTGGGTGCCGAGCTTGACTTTATCGTAGAAGGCGCTGACGATAAGATCAAAGTATTTACCACCCGTATCGATACGATTTTCGGGGCATCGTTTGTGGTGCTGGCTCCAGAGCACGAGTTGGTAGCACAGATTACGACGCAGGAGCAACGCGAAGCCGTGGATGCTTACGTTACCGTGGCCAAAAACCGTTCGGAGCGCGAGCGCATGACCGACGTAAAAACCGTGAGCGGCGTGTTTACCGGCGCTTATGCTATCAACCCGATCTCAGGTGACAAGGTACAGATATGGATTGCGGATTACGTACTGGCTGGCTACGGTACAGGTGCCGTTATGGCTGTGCCGGGCCATGATAGCCGCGATTATGCTTTTGCCAAGCACTTTAACCTGCCGATAAAGCAAGTGGTGGAAGGCGGTAACATCGAGGAAGAAGCCTATGCAGGCAAAGAAGGTAAGATCATTAACTCCGGTTTCCTGAACGGGCTGGAGGTTAAAGAAGCTATCAAAGCAGGTATTGCCAAAGCCGAGGAACTTGGCGTGGGCAAAGGCCGCACGCAATTCCGCATGCGCGATGCCGTGTTCAGCCGCCAGCGCTACTGGGGCGAGCCCGTGCCGGTATACTTCAAGGATGGCGTGCCGCACCTGATCAAAGAAGAAGAGCTACCGCTGGAGCTGCCTAAGATTGACCAGTACCTGCCAACCGAAACCGGCGAGCCGCCATTGGGCCGCGCCGTGGACTGGAAGTATGAAAATGAGCATGAGTATGAGCTAAGCACCATGCCGGGCTGGGCCGGCAGCAGCTGGTACTGGTACCGCTACATGGACCCGCAAAACGACAGCGCGTTCGCCGACGAGGACATCGTAAAATACTGGCGCAACGTAGATCTATACATCGGTGGCTCTGAGCACGCTACCGGCCACCTACTCTATTCCCGCTTCTGGAACAAGTTCATGTTCGACTTAGGGCTTGTGGTGGAGCAGGAACCGTTTAAAAAGCTCATCAACCAGGGCATGATCCAGGGACGTTCTAACTTTGTGTACCGCATCAACGGCACCAACAAGTATGTTTCCTTTGGCCTGAAAGACCAGTACGAGACATCACAGCTGCACGTAGACGTAAACATCGTAGACAATGACGTGCTGGATCTGGAAGCCTTCAAGAACTGGCGACCGGAGAATACTGACGCCGAGTTTATACTTGAGGATGGCAAATACATCTGCGGCGTAGAGATCGAGAAGATGTCGAAATCCAAGTATAACGTGGTTAATCCCGACGACATTGTGGAGCGCCAGGGAGCTGACACGCTGCGCATGTATGAAATGTTCCTGGGCCCGCTGGAGCAGTTTAAGCCCTGGAACACCAACGGCATGGACGGTGTCCACAAGTTCCTGAAGAAGTACTGGAAGCTGTTCTTCGACAAGGACGGCAACCTGCAGGTAACCGACGAGGCTCCAACAGCCGAAGAACTGAAGTCGTTGCACAAAACGATCAGGAAGGTGGAGGAAGATATTGAGCGTTTCTCGTTCAACACCTCCGTTTCTACCTTTATGATCTGCGTGAATGAGCTGAGCCAACTGAAGTGCTACAAACGCGCTATCCTAGAGCCGCTTACGGTAATACTGTCGCCATACGCGCCACACATTACCGAAGAACTTTGGCAGCAATTGGGTCATCAGGAAAGCATCAGCTACGCTACTTTTCCTAAGTTTGAGGAAAAGTACCTGGTGGAGAACACGTTTGAGTACCCGGTATCTGTAAACGGAAAAATGCGGGCCAAGCTAACATTTGCGTTGGATGTGCCGCGCGAGGAGATTGAAAAGGCCGTACTTGCCGAGGAGCAGGTAACTAAATTTTTCGAAGGAAAATCTCCCAAGAAAATCATTATCGTGCCGAACAAAATAATCAATGTGGTAGTATAAAGAATCCCCATTTTTTTACCAACTAACAACTTTATAAACAAGCCGCCTCAGCCACTAAAAGCTAGGCGGCTTGTTTTTTTAAGCCCCTACGCTACAACTTCATACTCAAGCTATTGCGTACAGATAGTAAGACTCTTTTATCATGCTACGTATACTTGTGCTTACCGATTTTTCTGAGAATGCGTATGCTGCCATGCATACTGCGTTGCAATTAGCCAGAAGCTATCATGCGGAAGTAGTGTTTTTGCACACTATGGAAAGACCGCCTGTTCCCGCAACTTCTCCACAAGAAGTGTACGCCAGCATATATGAGTCCGAGCACTGGCATTTGGAGCAAAAGCTGCAACAGGAGTGCCAGAAGCTATATCAAGAACTGAGCATCAGGCCGAAAGAAGTACTCAAAACTGTGCAAGTACTGCCGGCTCCATTAACAGATGCTGTCCTTCAGCTCAGCTATAGCACTACTGTAAACCTGGTGGTAATGGGCTCGAGCGGAGTTAGCGGTTTTCAGAAATTCTTTATGGGCAGCAATACCAGCGATATGATTCGCCATACCATTGCACCGCTGCTTATAATCCCTCCAAACCATACGTTTAATGGCTTCGCTACAATTTCAGTTATTATTCGGCTAAAGCGATTCGGAGAGAGACCCGGCCTAAAGCTACTTGAGAAAATCGCGCACACCTACAGTGCCAAGCTATACTTTGTTTTTGTGTTAGATGAGGATGAAATGGAGCCAAACTATATTCAGATAGCTGATAACCAAAATTTAATATCCAATTTACCCTATGAGATAAACTCCATCCGCAAAGCCAATAAAAGTGAGGACTTGGAAAGGTACTTGCTACAGACTAGCACTCAACTGCTTGTTTGGCTCCCAATGCAGCGTGGAGTTTGGGGAAATTCTCCCTCGGAGCAGTTTGCAGAGAGAGCCGCCAGCAAAGCCGGGTTGCCCTTGTTAGTTATACCGCATATAAAGGAGGTGCAATGAAGCATGGTTATGGAGCTGCTGAACCAAAACGCCTTTTATGAGTTCACCATCATACTTATGCTGGCTGCCATTTTGGGCGCTATCGGCCAAGTGCTTCGTCAGCCACTTATTGTTGTATTTATAGCCTTAGGTATACTTGTCGGCCCCACAGGCCTAAACCTGGTATCATCCACGGATAAAATAACGCTCCTTTCAGATCTAGGCATTGCTATACTTCTATTTGTTGTAGGTTTAAAACTTGACCTGAACCTAATTCGCTCAATGGGTAAAGTGGCCCTGATGACTGGTTTGGGACAGGTCGTTTTTACATCGGTTTTTGGCTTTGTTATAGGCCTTGCGCTTGGCTATACTCCATTGGTTTCTTTGTATATCGCCATTGCGCTTACTTTTTCCAGCACCATTATCATTGTAAAGCTCCTTTCTGACAAAAAAGAGATAGACTCGCTGCACGGACAGATTGCCATTGGCTTTTTGATTGTGCAAGACCTTGTTGTGGTATTTATGATGATTTTTTTAAAGGCTCTGGATAATAACATTGGCGAACAGCTGCTGTACAACATGTTGGGTATGTTGGGCAGAGGACTAGGCATATTGTTAGCCATAGGATTGCTGATGATCTATGTGATTCCGCGGTTAGTGCAATACTTGGCACGGTCTCAGGAACTGCTTGTGCTGTTTGCCATTGCTTGGGCCGTGGCTGTTGCATCAGGCAGCGAGTACCTAGGTTTCAGCCGTGAGGTTGGCGCTTTTGTAGCCGGCGTATCGCTGGCCTCCACGCAGTATCGGAATGTAATTAGTGGCCGCCTGGTTAGTATCCGCGATTTTCTGCTGCTTTTCTTCTTTATTCATCTGGGGCTTCACCTTAATCTGCAACTCATCGGCGACCAGGTGGTGCCTGCCCTTATATTTTCGCTTTTTGTACTCGTAGGCAATCCACTCATCGTTATGGTGATTATGGGATTGATGGGCTATAGAAAACGAACTAGCTTTCTGGCAGGCCTTACTGTTGCGCAGATAAGCGAGTTTTCGCTGATTTTTGCCTCACTTGGTATGAGCTTAGGCCATATAAGCCCTCAAACAGTTGGCTTGGTTACATTAGTCGGCCTCATTACCATAGGTTTGTCCACGTACATGATCATTTACTCTCACCCATTGTTTGCGTTGCTCTCCCCTGTTCTCGGGATTTTTGAAAGAGAAATTACCGCGAAAGAAGAAAATCAGGCAAGGCAGGATGCGCCCTTCGACATCATACTTTTTGGCTTAGGCAGGTTTGGCAGCAATATCGCCTTGGAATTGAAAAAACACGGCTATAAGGTGTTAGCAGTAGATTTTGACCCAAAGCTTATAAGGTTTTGGCAGAAAGAGGACATTTCAGCGCAATACGGAGACATGGATGATCCGGAGCTCTCAGAGCAGTTACCCTTGAGCCATGCAAAGGCCGTAATCAGTAGCATTGCCGATGTGCAACTAAACCAGAGCCTAATTAGGATGCTGTACCATATGGGCTATAAAGGTAAAATAGCCGTTACGGCACACAGAGCAGCTGATGCGTTCTTATTGCAGGAAGAGAACAAGGAAGTACACGTCCTGCTTCCATTCTCTGATGCTGTTGAGACCGTTATAAAGAAACTATTTTTGCCAGCAAACACAGCTGTTGCCATAAAAAGATAAAGGTGACAGACCAGCCGCTCAGGCTTCTCTGTCACCTTTCCGCATAAGATGAACTTATGATTAAATTAGTAGAAAGTTTTATGCATTCACGTTCTCTGTGGTTGTTATACGTTCGTCTACTGTCTTTAGTGATTCCCGCACTTTGTAAAGCAGTTCTACCAAAGTAATCGCCTCCTCTTCTGTAATGCCTTGAATCAGTGCATCCAGGTTTGGTAAGTCTTCATCAATGATACTGCAAATGCGCTGGCCTTCCTGCGAAATCAGAATGTTAACAAGCCGCTTGTCTGCCGGGTTTTGTGTTACAGTTACAAGGCCTTTTGCACTTAAGCGGCTAACCAACCTGGAAGCATCAGACATTTTATCCAGCATCTTTTCGCGGAGGAAAGACGTTGAAACCGGCTTTGGAAACTGGTCACGCAAAATACGCAGAGCATTATACTGTTGGGTAGTCATATTATGCTTTTTAAAAAAACTTTCATACCCGTTTGTTAGCAGACCGGAAGTATAGATTAAACTCATACTTGCCTTTTGCCATTCGTTCCGGAAGGAACTAATACCAAATTCTTTCTCTAGGATCATAATATAATAAGGTGAGTTTCTCAATTATACTAAAATATCTTGTCTTTTCAGAGGTATTGAAACAATAAATACATATCAAAAACAATATTTTTAGCTAAAGTCATCTGTAAGTCTTGGAAATGGCCTCGCAACACCAATGTATATACACCAAAAACATATCATACTATTATTTTGTACGGGGCCATTAAGCAAAAGAGCCACCTTTGCAGGAGGCTCCTCTGAAGTAAGTGGTATACTAACCTTAATTTTGAGTAAATAATACTTTTTATGAGAAACCTTTCTACACTAGGTCGTTAAAGCCAATCAAAGAACGTTGATGCTTTGTAAGCTTTGCTGCTACTAAGTAATATGACAAGTCTATCCACTCCTTTAACAGGCTCTCGGGCAAGCCTGCCTCAGGCATAACTAAGTTCCAATGGCGCTTGCTCATGTGATAACCAGGCTTTACCTGCGGGTACTTTTCGCGTAATTCCAATACCAGTTCCGGGTCGCACTTCAGATTTATGCCTTTACCGTAATCAGCCATGCTACATAAGGCATACATCTTGCCGCATACTTTAAATACCAGCGTATCCTCGTCGAAAGGAGTTTCCTCGGTAGTTCCGGCTTTGGCAAGGCAATAGTCTCTAAACGCTTCTATATCCAAGGCAAAATGGATTAAATATGCGTTGCTATAAAGTAGATTGCGCCAGCTAAAAACATCAGGATTGATATTTTATTGATGACGTGCATGGTGCGCAGGTTGAAATTTGTCTTTCGGTTCGGGTCTTTTTTCCTGAAAAAGTAGGTAGCCACCTCCGTAAAATCAAAGAGTCCTTTTTTCATGGGTCAGTTATTAAATGCGTTGACTTTTCAATGCTTTAGTTAGAAAACAACGGCTGTTCCAAAATGATTTAATTCACAGGTGTATTGTTTCTTATTACAGCTAATAAGTATACTTTCCCAAAGGTAGTTTACTCAACAAATAAATTATAACGAAAGAAAAGACAAAGCACATAGTACTGGTTAAAAATATCCCAAAAGCTGGATGGAGTAGATTATGCGAGATCCCCAGTCTAACAATCAAAATATGATCAATTACCAACGGATGGATTAGAAACACTCCAAAACTTAATTTACTCATTGCCTTCAGGTGCTTTAACCAGCGATCCGGGATGTATTTAACCATTCTTTTCAGGATTATCCAAACACCGAGTCCCTTTAAAAAAATATGCACCATAGAGCTTTGATACAGTAAGTCGCTATGATGCCCAGAAGAAGCAGACACATAGTAACTCCCGAAAAAAGTTATTCCAAATCCGAGAAAAATTAAAAGCATTCCAATTTGGCAATTATTAAGCCACTGTACATCCTCAAACTTTGCAGCATAATAGCCAAAAACAATATAAGCCAGGTATATCGCGTAGTTTAATAGATAGCGAATATTAGTATTATCATCTGGAAGAAGTTTTAAACTCAGGGAGATTATGCAAGTAAATGCCAATACCTGAACTAAGGTTGGCTTTAGCCATTGCAACACTAATCTGAGCAAAGGCATCAAAAAGTAAATCGATAAAATAAGATAAACATACCAGAAGTGATACGAATTACCTTCATAAAGCGCTATAAAGTAATCCTCTAAGCTTAAATCTCGAATATAGTTTTTTGCTAACAAATAAACGAAGACCCAAAAGCAGAAAGGCAAAAGCACTCGAATTACCCTATTTTTAATAAAGACAAACCCTTCGGCTCTTGGTAAAAGCAACGCTCCGGTAAGCATTAAGAATAAAGGGATTCCTGATCTGAAAACCGACTGATAAAAATTACCAACCCACCAATTTAACTCAGTTGACGGATCATACTGACCAACAGTTGGTGTAGCTACGTGCACAACAATGACAGATAGCGTAGCAAATAGACGAATCAAATTATACGACGCTACATCTTCTGCTACTGCGTTCCCTGGCGCAGGTTCAAAAACAGCCTTATCAGTTGTTATCACAGTTTACTCTTCCACCCTAATCGGCTCTATCCATTTGGCATCTTCCCGGATCAGCTCAATCAGCTCGTCTACGGCCCTATCAGCCGGCACTGATTTTTTAATCACGGTCTGCCCACGGTACAGCGCTATTTTGTCTTTCCCGACACCAACATAGCCGTAATCCGCATCGGCCATTTCGCCGGGGCCGTTTACGATGCAGCCCATAATGCCGATTTTCACACCTTTCAGGTGGTCGGTGCGCTTGCGTATCATGGCAGTGGTTTCCTGCAGGTCGAAGAGCGTGCGGCCGCAGCTTGGGCAACTGATGTATTCCGTTTTGCTCATGCGTGTGCGCGCAGCCTGCAAAATCCCGAAGCTCAGGCTGTTCAGGCGGTCAATGGTAAGCAGTTCATCCTGCTTTTCCTGCACAGGAAGCAACTCTGTGCCAAGCATTATCCCATCTCCCAAACCGTCAATCAATAGCCCCCCCACATCTGTGGCGGCATATAGCTGCATCTGATCTTGTGTAAGCGCACCATACTCCCGCTTGATAATACATGGCGTTTGAACTCCATTGTTCATTAAACGGATAAAGCACTTCCGCAATTCCGGCATGGCGTGCTCGTTTTGCGTGTGCAGCATAAGCACAGCAGTGGCATCTACCTTTAGCGCCTCAATAAGCTCAGTTGATATATCTGAAATGCCGGCAAGTATAAAGTTGAGCGCAGGGTGGCGCGCAGCCTCGCTAAGGTATACATCGGCAGGCATCAGTGGGTGGCGCTCCTCGCGCTGATCAGCCTGCAACCAGGCTTCATAATTCACGATCTCCTTCAGGCCGTTTGGCAGCATAAACGAGATCGGGTTATCACCGGTATAGATGTAGTCGGCGCCCAGGTCATTCATATTGAATTTATCGAGCAGCATAGAGTATAAATGCCCTACGCTTTTCAGGTCGGCATACTTTACATCCGTCAAGCGGCTCAAGTCGGCTACCACGCGCGGCACGTTCAGGCCGCCCAGGTTAGCCACTTCGGTTGTATGTCTGCGGTGGTATTGGAACGGATCATAAGGCACGTTGCAAATCGGCTTGATTGGCTGCGCCTTTTCTGCACGGTGCGTGTAGCGGTCTATAAGCGCCTGAGCCACGGGCGCCTCGGCTTCCGGAGCTTCCGTTAAAGATACGCGCACGGTATCACCCAAGCCGTCTTCCAGCAAAGTACCTATTCCAACGGCAGATTTTATACGGCCATCCTCTGCTTCTCCGGCTTCTGTTACGCCCAAGTGCAGCGGGTAGGGCTGCAGTCCTTCCTCATCCAGCTTCTGAACCAGCAAGCGGTACGCCTGCACCATTACCTGTGTATTGGAGGCTTTCATCGAGATTACGATGTCATAGTAACCTTCATCCTCGCAGATGCGGATAAACTCAAGCGCACTTTCCACCATGCCCAGCGGCGTATCGCCGTAGCGGCTCAAGATGCGATCAGATAGCGAACCGTGGTTTGTACCGATACGCATGGCCGTGCCGTGCTCTTTGCAGATCCGAACAAGCGGCACGAAACGCTCCCGAATTCTGTCCAGCTCGGCCTGATAGGAAAGATCGTCGTATTCAATTACCTGGAATTTCTTCTTATCGGCATAGTTGCCGGGGTTTACGCGTACTTTCTCTACAATCCGGGCTGCAACTTCCGCGGCATTTGGTGTAAAGTGTATATCGGCGATCAAAGGCACATTATAACCCCTGATTCGTAATTCTTCTTTAATCTGGCGCAGGTTCTCGGCCTCTTTTATACTTGGCGCGGTGATGCGTATGTACTCGCAGCCGGCCTCGATCATGCGGATGCATTGCTCCACTGAGCCCAGGGTGTCCATCGTGTCCACGGTCGTCATCGACTGCACCCTGATAGGGTTATCGCCGCCAACAGGCACGCCACCAATATTTACAACGCGCGTTTTTCTGCGCTTGTATTCCACCATGCTTGGGCAATACGAACTGTTCATTTGATTAAGCTGACATTCCATGTGTCTCTTTAACTAAAGTATCCGCTGCTTTGTTCAAAGGGCAAAATACGCAAAATTCTGCGCATACTTCCGCATGCCGGCCCCATTTCCGGCCAACAAGTATAAAATGACCGGACTGCGGGCTCATACTTTCCGGGCTAGTATAACTCCCGACCGTTGTTGGCTTGCGTAAACTAAAGTATAAAATTGATGACATATGATTTACATGCACAACTTTATACCGCGTAAAAGCTGGAAGAAACTAAGCCAAATACAGGCCTGGGGCAAGTTAGGCCAGGAGCAGCTTAGCCAAGCTATACTTGTAACCAAGGACGCGGTTTTTAACTACCTGCGCCGTATGCTCCAACGCGGGCATTGGCGCGAGGTGAAGGACATCCTGAAAGGCAAACCCTTAACGAAGACGGGGCATTTTGTACTTAGTGAGCTGCGCAACCAGGTAGTTAGCAAGCTTATGATGCGGCTGGGCTTGCGCAAAGTAATTGCCGTAGCACTTGCCCTGGTTCTGCTTCCACTTATACTTGCGCAGGTTAGCGGAGAGCTTATCCGAAAATTAAAGGCTTAATGGCTTGCCTCTAAAAGCAGTGAAGGCACCTTGATCGGGTGCCCTCACTTATCAACCTAATAAAAATGGATGACGCTTAGTGGCGGAACAATAGTTCGCGGTATTTTACCAGTGGCCAGTCTTCGTCATCCACCATCAGCTCTAGCTTATCTACGCTGTAACGGATCGTGTCGAAGTAACCGAAAACCTGTTCGTTATACATGATAGCACGTTCGCGGGCATCGTCAATCTTGTTGGCAACCTTACGGGCCTCGATCATCGCGTTTACATTCTTCTGAATAGTTGAGATGTGTGTCGACATTTTCTTGATTGCCTCCACGGTGCTAACTGTGTAATCATCCTCCAAGCCAAGCTCTTTCAGGCCTCGGATATTCTGAATCAGCTTGTTCTGGTAAGCTATCGCCGTAGGGATAACGTGGTTCACGGCCAGGTCGCCCATCACGCGAGACTCAATCTGGATTTTCTTGATGTACTCTTCAAGCAGGATCTCATGGCGTGCCTCCAGCTCAACCTCAGAGAAGATGCCGTGCTCCGTGAAAAGCTTCTTCACAGTATCGCGCTCATACACATCCAGCGCAAGCGGTGTAGATTTAATGTTAGAAAGACCACGGCTTGCCGCTTCGTCTTCCCACTCTTTAGAGTAACCGTTGCCCTCGAAGCGGATGGCTTTAGAAGCTGCAACATACTCGCGCAGGATCTGGATAATAGCCAGCTCCTTCTTCATGCCAGACTCGATCAGCGCATCCACAGACTTGCGGAACTGCTGCAACTGGTCTGCCACAATGGTGTTTAGCACCGTCATTGGCGAAGATGTGTTGGCCGATGAGCCTACCGCGCGGAACTCAAACTTATTACCCGTGAAGGCAAACGGAGACGTACGGTTACGGTCTGTGTTGTCGCGGAGCACTTCTGGAATGCGATCGATACCCAGCTTCAGGTACATGTTATCGCCTTTCTCCATCGGCACTTTAGAAGTGCGCTCAAACTCATCAAGCACCGCCGTAAGCTGCTGGCCGATGAACACAGAAACGATTGCCGGAGGCGCCTCGTTGGCACCCAAACGGTGGTCGTTGCTGGCTGAGGCAATAGAGGCACGCAAAAGGTCGGCATGCGTGTGCACCGCCATGATGGTATTGATGAAGAAGGTCAGGAATTGCAGGTTCTCCTTTGGTCTTTTGCCGGGGCCAAGCAGGTTAACGCCTGTGTTGGTGCTCATGGCCCAGTTGTTATGCTTTCCGCTGCCGTTTACACCTTTAAATGGCTTCTCATGAAGCAATACTTTAAAGTTGTGGCGCTCTGCTACACGGTCCATAATATCCATGAGCAGCTGGTTGTGGTCTACGGCCAGGTTGGCGTCTTCGAACGTTGGCGCGCACTCGTACTGGTTTGGAGCCACCTCGTTATGGCGCGTTCTCAACGGAATGCCCAGGCGAAGCGCCGCTTTCTCAAAATCAACCATAAAGGCGTGCACACGGCTCGGGATGCTTCCGAAATAGTGGTCTTCCAGCTGCTGGCCTTTGGCAGGCGAATGCCCGAACAGCGTACGGCCGGCAATAACTAGGTCTGGGCGCGCCTCATACAGGGCCTTATCAACCAAGAAGTACTCCTGCTCGATACCCAAAGTGGTGCTAACCTTATTTACTTCTTTATCGAAATACTGGCAAACCGGCACAGCGGCATCGTTCAGTAACTTCAGCGATTTTAAAAGCGGTGTTTTATAATCCAGTGCTTCGCCGGTATAGGAAACGAAGATTGTCGGGATACAAAGCGTTCTGGTTCCGGCGTTCTCGATCAGGAAAGCTGGCGAAGACGGGTCCCAGGCGCTGTAACCGCGTGCCTCGAAGGTGTTGCGGATACCACCGCTTGGAAAAGACGAGGCATCCGGCTCCTGTTGCACCAGTGCACTGCCCTTAAAGTTCTCAATTGCCTCGCCATCACCGGACAGGTCGAAGAATGAATCGTGCTTTTCAGCAGTAGCGCCAGTTAGGGGCTGGAACCAGTGCGTGTAGTGCGTGGCACCTTTGCTCATGGCCCAGGTTTTCATGGCTGCGGCCACGGCATCTGCCAGGTGGCGGTCCACTTTGTCGCCCGACTCGATGGTACGGAGCAGGCGCTTATAGTTTTCCGAAGACATGGTAGAACGCAAGGCAGCCTTGCTGAACACGTTTTCCCCGAAATAATCAGAAATATTTTGGGAAGTGCTTGCCACTTCACCGGGTTTGCGCTGGCTAGCAAGCTCCAGCGCTTTAAATCTTAAAATTGCCATTAGATTTTAGGGTTGGGTTGTTATATGCTACAAATATAAACATAAAACGTCGCCTCGAAACAAATAGGGTATAAATTTTCAAGGGCAATTCAGAAAATCATACTTCAAAATCTTAAACACCCCTTCATTTAACTAGGGCAATTTTGCAAAATCCAGTCAAATATTGAATCATCCCCTATCCTCTCGCACCCCAGCTATTTAAACTCCGGAAACCATCTCTGTTAAGAAAGTGTTACCGAAGGCTGACTTATACTTTATATTCGCGCTGTGAAAAAACGCATTTACTTCCAACCCCTATACTTCCTGTTCTGGATGCTATACTTTATAGTGGCCAGAGCCATCTTTTTGATCTATCACCTGGAGAAAAGCGCAGACCTGACCTCCGGCGAGGTACTGGACACCTTCCTGTACGGCCTCCGGCTGGATGCTTCGTTTGCGGCTTATATAAGTATAGCGCCTTTTTTACTCGTGTTGCTGTCGCTGCTGTGGGAAAAACTGCCGGCAGCCCGTCTTGTGCGGCACTATACAGTAGTTATACTTGCTTTCCTGTCCATACTTCTTTCTGCTGACCTAGAGTTGTACAGCCATTGGGGGTTCCGGCTTGATGCCTCTCCGCTACAATACCTGAGCTCGCCTACCGAGATGGCGGCTTCCGCTGCGGGCGCGCCTCTGTTTATACTTTTCATAGTCACGCTGTTCATTACGGTGGCATTTCTATTTCTTTACCGCCGCATTTTTGACCTGCACAGATTTACACTGCACCTGAATCGCTGGGTGGTGGCCGGGGTGGCCCTGCTGTATGCTGCCCTGTTGGTGTTGCCCCTGCGTGGCGGCTGGCAGCAAATTCCCATTAACCAGAGCGTGGTATACTTTTCTAATAAACCGTTCGCCAACCATGCCGGACTGAACATGCCCTGGAACCTGATGCACGCCTTGCTGAAGTATGACAAATCCAGCCATAACCCGTACCAGTATATGCCGGAGCAGGAAGCCGAAGAACGTGTGCAGGCACTCTATGCGTCGGTGTCAGATTCAACGGAAATGGTGCTTCGCTCGGCAAGGCCAAACGTGTTATTCATCATCCTGGAGAGTTATACTGCCAAGTTTGTAGGCAGCCTGGGCGGCGAGCAGGGCGTAACGCCAACCTTGGATAGCCTGTCAAACGCAGGCATAAATTTCACGAACATATATGCCGCCGGCGACCGCAGCGAAAAAGGCATGGTGGCGCTTCTGAGTGGTTACCCCGTGCAAACAACCACCTCCATCATCAAATACCCGCAAAAAACCGAGGCACTGCCACAGCTAAGCAAGGTATTTGCCGAGCAAGGCTACAGCACCAGCTACTTTTACGGCGGCGAGTTGGAGTTTGCAAACATCAAATCATACTTGCGCAACGGCGGCTACGATAAGCTAATCGACAAGTATGACTTTGACCCGAGCACCTACAACTCGAAGTGGGGCGCGCACGACCATGTGCTTTTTGAGCGTGTGCTCGGAGATCTTGCCAAGGAAAAGCAGCCCTTTTTCAGCACCGTTTATACCTTGAGCAGCCATGAGCCCTTCGAAATACCGATTCCAGCTAAATTCCCCGGTAACAACGAGGAGGCCAAATTCCGAAACAGCATTTACTACACCGATTGGGCATTGGGTAAATTTATAGCCGCAGCCAAAAATGAAGCTTGGTGGAACAATACCTTGGTGGTGATAGCGGCCGACCACGGGCACCCGCTACCTGGCCACGATGCCAATCACCTGCCGAGCAAGTATAGAATGCCGTTCATGCTTACCGGCGGCGCACTTGCCAAAAGCGGCATAAAAGTACCAGGCATTGGCAGCCAGACGGATATTGCAGCCACATTGCTCGCACAATTAAAGTTGCCGCACAATCAGTTTAAGTGGAGCCGCAACCTACTGGCGCCAAGCTCCTCTCCTTTTGCGTTTTATGTTTTCAACGATGGTTTTGGATACGTCACACCCGAAGGTATACTTGCTTTCGACAATGTCTCACAAAAACCGATTTTAAAGGAAGGCACTGTGAGCGAGGAACAAATCCAGAATGGCAAGGCTTATATGGAATACTCCTTCGGGGATTTCGTTAAGAAATAGGAACCCCGGCTTAATCAACAGAAGCACACAAACTATTCTTCTAGCCAAGTATAACTTCTAAGGTGCTTTGTACCAGAGCTATACTTGGCAAGGCACACATTCACCCTTTCACAATTTAATTTCGTATCTTTGCCCCCTGATTATGAAAAAAGTAGCTTTTTATACCTTAGGATGTAAACTCAACTACTCCGAAACCAGCACTATTGGACGTATTTTCCAGGAGCGTGGCTTTGAGAAGGTGGAATTTACCGATACGCCCGACATTTACGTTATCAATACTTGCTCGGTAACCGATAACGCCGATAAGAAATGCCGCAAAATTGTGAAGGAGGCCTTAAAGCACTCTCCCGATGCCTTTATTACGATTGTTGGCTGCTATGCTCAGTTAAAGCCAAAAGAAATCTCTGAAATACCTGGCGTGGATGCCGTTTTAGGCGCTGCCGAGAAGTTTCAGCTCGTGGATATTCTGGCAACATTTGAGAAAAAGGATAAGGCACAGGTATACGCTAGCCCAATTTCCGAAGCCAACACGTTTCATAATTCATATTCTTTCGGCGATCGTACCCGCACTTTCTTAAAGGTACAGGACGGTTGCGATTACTCCTGCACGTTCTGCACCATTCCGTTGGCGCGTGGCAACAGCCGCTCCGATAGTATTGCCAACGTGGTAAGGTCTGCGCATGAGATTGCAGAATCCGGGGTAAAAGAGATTGTGCTGACCGGCGTGAATACCGGCGATTTTGGCATACAGGATGGCACACGCGTGGAGTCGTTTTATGAGCTGGTGAAGGAACTGGACAAAGTGGAAGGGATTGAGCGTTTCCGCATTTCATCCATTGAGCCAAACCTGCTTAAAGACGAGATAATAGAATACGTGGCCACCAGCCAGCGCTTTATGCCGCACTTCCATGTGCCGCTGCAGTCGGGCTCCAATAAGATCCTGAAACTGATGCGCCGCCGCTACCAGCGCGAGCTGTACGCCGACCGCGTTGCCAAAATCAAGGCGCTGATGCCGCACTGCTGCATTGGCGTGGACGTGATCGTGGGCTTCCCTGGCGAAACGGAAGAAGATTTCCTGGAAACATATAACTTTATTAACGGTCTAGATGTGAGCTACCTGCACGTGTTCCCCTACTCTGAGCGCGAAAACACCCTGGCCCCAGACATGGCTGGCAAGGTAAGTATAAAAGAAAGGAACCGCCGTGCCGATATGCTGCGCATACTTTCTGAGAAGAAAAAGCGCAATTTCTACGAGCAGAACATTGGCCGCGAGTTTACCGTGCTTTTCGAGGATGACGTGAAAGACGGCCAAATGGAAGGCTGGACAGAAAACTACGTGCGCGTAGTTGCCAAGTATGATCCCGTGCTGGTGAACGAGACAAAGCATGTGCGCCTGACCAACTTAGATGCCAACGGGTTGATGGAAGCCGAAGAAACTTTTCAGGAGGTGCTCAAGCATTAGGTTTTTGGACAAGAATACTCTTATATTTAAGCTGCTAAATCTTCCAACTAAACATAATTAGATAGAGCGTGAAAGTTTTAAAGATGACATTAGGTCTGGCTGCGGCTTCTGCCATGATGGTAGCCTGCAACCAGAACCCGAACAACACTACCGCAAACGTTGAGACCGCTGCAGGCGCACCGAACATCGTTTATGTAAACTCTGACTCGCTCCTGGCGAACTACGAATACTTTAAAGACGTACGCGACCGCCTGCAAGGCAAAGCCGAACAAAAAGAAAAAGACCTTCGCGCACAGGCTGAGTCTTTCCAGAAAGAAGTACAACGTTACCAGGAGTCAGCGGCCGGCATGTCGCAGCAGCAGCGTGCTAACACTGAGCAGCGCCTTGCCCAGAAGCAGCAGCAGCTGCAGGCGCTTCAGCAAAGCTCAGGCAACGAGCTTGTTTCTGAGGAGTCGGAGGAAATGAAGAAAATCTACGACCGCGTAGAGGAATACTTGAAGCAGTTAAGCAACGAGGAAGGCTACAAAATGGTGCTCACTTACCAGCGTGGCAACAGCGCCATCCTTTACGGCGACTCTACCCTGGACATCACCGAGAAAGTTGTTGCTTCACTAAACAAGACCTACGAAACAGAGAAAGCCGAATCTTCTGACAAAAAAGAAGAAAAGACGACTGAAGAGAAAAAGAAGTAATTCTCTCTCGCCCATAAAACCAAAAGGCCCGCCGCACAACCTGCAGCGGGCCTTTTGGTTTTAAACCTATGCCACCGCCTAATCTAAACGCAACGTGAACCTAGAAACGAAAAGCATCAAGATAAGCCCGCTTAGCAGGAAGGCGTTAAAACTCGCAACTTAAGAAAAAAACAGCTCCCAGTTTTTCCGGGAGGCGCCTTGTGAGATCCGGTGCCCGTAGGGCAGCGCCCTGGCGCAGGAGGGAACACAGCGCCGAGTGGTAAAACGAGTCCTCGCGGACTTGGAGCTCAACAAAGTAGCTTGAAAAGATAAGTATGCAAGACTGAGCATCTCTCCCAGCTATGCTAACATAAGCCAAGTTAAGTCAGCGCTGAAGTTAAAGTATGGTATAAACGAGAAGCCCGCTGTTGTTCGCAGCGGGCTTCTCGTTTATACCATACTTTTCAACATTACTCATATCGCAACGATTCAATCGGATCAAGTTTAGAAGCTTTGAAAGCCGGATAGTAACCAGAGATAACGCCTACTGCTACACAAATGCTAAGCCCCACAAAAACCCATAGCCAAGGCACAAAGAAACCGCCGCCTTCGGCAATTAACGAGGCAATGCCGTTACCCATTAAAATGCCAAGCAGTATACCCACCAAACCGCCAAGTATACAGATAACGATAGCCTCTATCAGGAACTGCTGCCGTATTTGGAAGGCTGTTGCACCCAAGGCCTTTCGCACACCAATCTCGCGGGTGCGTTCGTTTACCGATACCATCATAATGTTCATCAAACCAACCGATGCGCCCAGCAACGTGATGAACCCGATAACGCCTCCTCCCCATTTCAAGTAACCGGTTATTTTGTTCAGGCTTTCGATTAGCGAGTCAGAGCGACGAATTTCAAAGGAGTCTTCCTGGCCTAAGGCATCCTGCCGAATGTTGCGCATTTTTCCGGTAGCCTCGCCCATCACATAGTTCAGTTCATCGGCTCGAAAAATAGCTGTTTTAATATCGAAGTTCAGCTCCGAATTGCCATTTCTAGGAATCTGGCGGCCAGTTTCGAGGGGTATAAGTATGCGGCGATCGCTGCTGCCACCCATGCTGCTGCCCGCTTTTTCCATCTGGCCAATAACCTTAAACCTTCGGCCTAAAAAGGTAATATACTCTCCTACTGCATCCTGTCCTTTAAAAAGGCTGGTAGCCAATTCATCTCCGATAATAGCCACGTTATTTCCCATCTCCTGCTCAAAAGAAGAAAAGTCGCGCCCCTTGGCCAGGTTCAGGTTATTGTTGAGCATGTAGTTCTCATCAGCCGCCACCACACTAATGTTTGGATTGGTTTTCTCTGTTTCGCTCTTTACAACTGTGGCCCCGGAAACAAACGCCGAAAGACTCACGCGCGCCTCATCGGCCATTTGCTCTTTGTACTGCGATGCCTGCTCGTAATCTATCTGTGGGTATACTTTCTCCACGCGGCCCTGTCGACTACCCCGGTTATTCATGCCCTTCCGGCGGATATCGAAGGAGTTGGCTCCCAGGTTTGAGAAGGTTTGGGTCAGGGAGTACTTCATGCTATCAACAGCGGTAAGTATGCCAACCAACGACATGATGCCAATGGAAATGATTAGACCGGTAAGTACGGTGCGGAGCAAGTTGCTCTTGATGGCTCTCAGGCCTTCGCGTATATTTTCGAGTAGGTTCATCTGCGGGAAAGATGTGCGCTTTTGTTATCTTTTACGTTAAGAATAAAAATCGGCAGCAATGCTTCTAAGATAGTGTCATTTTCTTAAAAATGAACCTTTTTTATACATTTGACTATATTTTAAAGACCAACCTGATGTTTTTCCGTACCACCGCGCTTTTACTCCTCATGCTACTTATGCACTTGCCTGCCTGGGCCAGCACTATTTTAGTGCCGATGGATGAGGTCCAGAAAGACCACTTAAAGTCATACGGCGTGGCGTATTGGGTACTTGGCAAAAACGTGCCCGTGGATTGGCTGCTTAACTACCGTGGCGGAAGTTTCGCATTTAACCATGTTCCGCAGCTTGAGAATGAGCTGATCGTGCGGGGCGTGAGCTACAACGTGATCTCGGATGCGCAGTACAACGGCATTCTGCAGCAGATCAACGACCCGGAGGCAAACATGGATATCATGAAACTGGAGAAAGTGCCAAAAGTGGCAGTGTACTCTCCTAAATCAAAAATGCCCTGGGATGATGCCGTGACCCTAGTACTGACCTATGCCGAGATACCATACGATGTGATCTACGATAAGGAGATTGTGCAGGGCGATTTGCCAAAGTATGACTGGCTGCACCTGCACCATGAGGATTTCACGGGCCAGTACGGCAAGTTTTACGCCAGCTATCGGCATTACCCTTGGTACCAGGAGCAGCAGCGCGAAGCTGAGGAGTCAGCCACGGAGTTAGGTTTCGAGAAGGTATCGCAATTAAAGCTGGCGGTAGTAAACAAGATTAAAGATTTTACGGCTGGCGGCGGTTTTCTCTTTGCTATGTGCTCGGCCACCGATACCTACGACATTGCCCTGGCCGCTGAAGGCCTGGATATTGTGGAAGCCATGTTCGACGGCGATGCCGCAGACCCCACTGCGCAGCAAAAACTGGATTACAGTAAGACCTTTGCCTTCCGGGATTTCAGGATCTCGCGCAACCCCCTGGAGTATGAATACTCCAACATAGATGTGCAGCCACAAGAGCGCCCCGTAACTGAGTCGAACGACTATTTTCAGCTATTCACCTTCTCCGCAAAATGGGACCCGATCCCAACCATGCTCACGCAGGACCACGTAAAAACGATAAAAGGGTTTATGGGCCAAACCACAGCTTTCCGCAAAAGCCTGGTTAAGCCTGAAGTGGTAATAATGGGTGAAAACCAAGAATTGGGCGAGATACGCTACATGCACGGCACCTATGGGCGCGGCACCTGGACGTTCTACGGCGGCCACGACCCGGAAGACTACCAGCACTTAGTTGGCGAAGACCCGACAGATCTGGCCCTGCACCCAAACTCCCCAGGGTACCGGCTCATTCTGAACAATATCCTCTTCCCGGCAGCCAAAAAGAAAAAGCAAAAAACCTGATGGAGTTCTGAGTTATGAATTCTGAGTGCCGAGTTAAAAAATAAGTATGACTCAAGACTCAGAATTCATAACTCAGAACTCACTAGTGCATTCTGTCTGGGCGCGGTTCCAGATTTCGGATAATGTCTGCTTCTATGGCAAGCAGCTCCTTTAGGCGGGCATCAACTTCCTCAGCGGGCATGTATTCCTTTGCCAGCTTTACAAAGCTAACGTAGTGCCCGGCTTCAGATACCATTAGCTCGTAGTAGAACTTCTGCAGCTCCTCGTCCTGTATGTGTTTCCAGAGCAGCTTGAAGCGCTCGCAGCTGCGGGCCTCGATCAGGGCGTTTACAAGCAGGTGGTCCATTAGCTGGCGCTCGCGCTTATTTCCCTTACGGATATGCTTCGTCAGTTCTACCACATACTCATCCGGGCGGTTACGGCCCAGGCCAAAGCCGCGCTTCTTAAGTTGCTCCATCACGCGCTCAAAGTGGCTCCACTCCTCGGCCACCAACTCTGTCATTTCCTCAACCAGACGCTCTTTATCCGGGTACTTCACAATCAGTGAGATGCCAGAGGTTGCCGCCTTCTGCTCGCAGTAAGCGTGGTCAACGAGTATCTCCTCAATATTCTTCTCTGCGATATTTACCCACCGTGGGTCTGTGGGAAGTTCCAGCCGAAGTATGGTTTTGGTAGGTTGCGTGGTAGCCATAAGTATGATTTGGTAGGTGCAACAGAGCAGCTTGTAATCTACAAGCTGCCCTGTTTATTATTTCTTGTAAGTATAGTTTATGAGCTGCTCTAAGATCAAGCAGCGACGGCGTTTTTTTAATCAAAGAAGCGCCAGTTGAGCCCGAACACAAAGCTGCGGCGCATGCCTGGGTAGAGCGGCGTTAGGAAGTAGACCGGCTCTGATAGCTCGGCATTTATGTGGCTCATCTTCAAAAAGAAATTCACCGTTTTGATATCGCCATTCACAAATACATCCACTACCGGGTATCCCTGAACAGAGAAGTTATCCTGTACAAAAAACTGCTGCGTTACGGGCATAAACTGGTAAGCATTGTAGGCACTGGCATATGTACTCTGCACGCCCAATTGCAAGTAGAGGGCCCGCTTAAACAGTGGCCCCTCAATGTATGCTTTCGACTCCCAGACCCAGTCTGGCATACGGATCTTATCGGCCTCATCGGTGTTGTGGTAGGCTACCACATTGTTTAAATGCACTGGCCCGAAGAAAATATTATGCGATAAGGTTCCGCTCCAGAAGCGCTGGTTGCCATCTACCTGCTCAGGCACTGCCTCGGAGTTGTAGAATACTAGTCGCTTAATGTTAGTATAATTACCGTCCAGCTTCACGTACTGGCGCTTGCCAATTTTTTGATGAATCCCCGCCCCAATGCGGTCAATCACGATGTTGGCAAAATCATTATCCCAGGAGTAGTGGTTGCTTACCATAAAATTCTGCACCTGTGAGGGAGAATACAAAACCCGCTCCAGGGAACCGTATGCGCCGCCCAGCCTGGCCATACCTTTTATGCGGTAGTCTCCTGCCAGCTGGTATTCTGCGTTACCTGTTATTTCAGCAAGCTCCTTGTAAAAAAGACGGATATCGCCGCCTATAAATACTTGATTAAAGTTACCGCTTCTACCAATGGTCTCAAACACTTCGCCTGCTTGTAGCACAGAGTCCGGCAGGCCCAGGATTGGGTTGATTACTTCGTACTGGATGCCTGCATTACGCAGCTTTACATAGGCTTTATAAGATGAGAGCTTGTTACTACCAGTCAGTCCGAACGTGTTTTCTAACTCTTTATACTCTGTAGCGTCGTTGGTGCGAGAGCTGCTATAAATAAACTGTGGGTATAAGTATGAATTACCCAAAAACAGTTGGCCACTAACGTTGGCGCCAATAAGTGCATCTGGAATGTCATCGTCATTATACTCGTTGCGCTGGCGGTAATAGTCGAGAACATGGTATACCTTGAGGTTCTCTTTTGCCAGCCTGTAAATCTGCATCAGGTGAAGGTTATTACGGGATTCCTCGTTCTGAGCCTGGTCAAGGTACACGGGTGCTTCCTCAAACCGATCAAGGGCTTCAGTTATACTTGCCGTCGTGTCGATGCCGCCGGTTTCAATCTCTTCCACCTTCATGAAGGTATAATTCAGGAACAGATCATACTTCTCGTTTTCGGAGCGGTAATGCGTAAAGGCTTTTACAGACTGGTTGTCCAGAAAGCCTTTGCTGCGCCCCTGCGAGGCCGGCCCCACCTGCTGGTCCGCCGACAAAATCTGGTATGCTACCCCGAAGTTCCAGCGTGGGTTAATGTTACGTGTGTGCAATGCCTCAAAAACCTGCTCTCCACGGCTACCCTGAATGTAGTAAAGATGCGTGTAAGGCGAACGTGTATCGAAATAATTTAACCTCGACGGGTTGTAAGCATAGCGATCAAAGATATTTTTACCTAGCCTCACCCCGATCTTGTCTGGCATCTGGAAAATCATTGGCGTTGAGGCCGTGCCAATGTTGCCAAGGTGCTGGTGAAATAGCGTATCGTTAAACCAATAGCGCTCATTATGCATGTTGTTGAGCGAGGTATCGATGGGTTGCGCTTCATAGCGGCCATTTAGCACATCCTGTTCATAGAGCTGTAATACAGTTTTAGGACTGTATATAACCTTGGTGGTATCGTCTATGATCTGGGCTACGGCGGCTGTGTTTGCCAGCAGCAAACACAGCATAACAAGTATAAAAGCTAATGTTCTTTTTTTCACGTTTCAAAAATAGCGAAATATTACCGGAAAATGCAGGCCTAAAGCTGTACCTTCTGTTGCACGTGCTGCAGCACAAAAAGATCAAAAACTTCTTGCTCATCCAGAAATTCTACCTCTATAGGCACGTAGAAAACAGGTAACTTGGCCGTATATTTTTGCAAATCCGAATCTGAAAGCTTAACGGCGTCCTTACGTGTTGTGATTATACTCGCACCCGCAAAAGCCGGTTTCTGAAGCATGCCCCAGACCTGATCCAGATCTTTTGAAGTATACTGGTGATGATCGGGAAACGCGAGGTGCTGTAATATAGTATAGCCGTTTTTGAGCAGATATTCTTTCAAAGGCCTTGCATTGGCGATCCCGGTTAATAGTATAACTTGGTTGTTTATTGGTGCATCACAGCCTATGCTTACCAGGGAGCCATACTTATACGTTGAAAAAAAGACAGGAACGCCAGGAGATGTATACGCCTCGATTTTTTGGGCTAACCTATCCCGCTCTTGCGGAGTAAGCGTAGCCGGGCATTTACTTACAATCACAGCATCGGCACGCTGCGCGCCGCTTCTGTTCTCCCGCAAGCGCCCAGCCGGGAGAACATGGTCCGTATAAAAAGGTCGGTTAAAATCGGTGATTAATATATTAAGTGATGGGGCTATACTTCGGTGCTGCATGGCATCATCGAGCACTATAACCTCCAGTTGCGGCAAGGCCCGCTTTAAGGCTTCAACGCCCTTCACGCGATCCTCACACACCGCTACCTTAACTGCTTTAAAATCTGAATAGTATTGATAAGGCTCGTCCCCAATTTCTGCGGCTGAAGTATGTTCATCAGCAAGTATAAATCCGCTGCTTTTTCGTTTGTAACCGCGGCTTAAGGTAGCCACACGGTAACTGTTCAGCAGGCGGAGCAGGTACTCTACGTGCGGGGTTTTGCCGGTTCCGCCCACCGTTAAATTACCTACAGCTATCACAGGCATTTCGAACGAGCGCGACTGTAAAACCCCAAGGTTGTAGCCTATGTTTCGCAGCCGCATGAAGCCTCCATAAAGCTGCCCAAAGGGCCACAGCAGAAAGTAGAGATATTTTTGCATGGTTTTGTTAAGGAAGCAAAGTTACGTTAATTTTAACGTGCCTACGCTAATCATTCATTTATAGAAAAACTATGGCAAAGATACATGAAATTACCACGCTCCTGGAGCAACTCGCTCCGCTGCGCTACCAGGAGAGCTACGATAATGCCGGCTTACAGACCGGTGATGCCAACGCAGAAGTAACCGGTGTGCTGGTAACACTGGACTGCACAGAGGCTGTGCTGGACGAGGCGATTTCTAAGGGCTGTAACCTGGTTGTGGCGCACCACCCAGTCATTTTCAAGGGCTTAAAGCAGCTGACCGGGGGCAATTACGTTGAGCGCACCATCATCAAAGCCATACAAAACAACATCGCTATTTACGCCAGCCATACTAACCTGGATAATGTTTTAAATGGGGTGAACACAAAGATCGCTGATAAACTTGCCCTCCAGCAACAACGCATTTTGGTGAATAAACCTTCCACCCTGATGCAGCTGGTCACGTTTGTACCTGTCGAAAACACCGAAAAAGTACTGGACGCCCTGAACCAGGCCGGAGCGGGAAACATTGGCGAGTATAGCGGTTGTAGCTTCACCGTGACAGGCACAGGTCGCTTTACGCCCTCAGCACAGGCCACACCCGCTATTGGTAGCCAGGGAAAACCGGAGCAGGTGCAGGAAAACAGGCTGGAGCTTCTGTTCCCAGCATATCTGCAAGGCAAAATAATGGAAGCCTTAAAGCAGGCGCACCCTTACGAGGAAGTGGCGCATTACTTATACAATATCGAAAATCAGAACCAGGAAGTAGGCATTGGCGTGATTGGCGAACTGGCCGAAGCCCTAACGGAGCAGGAGTTTCTGGCTTACCTGAAGGATAAAATGAAACTGCAGGGCCTCCGTTTTACTTCCGTCGGGGCAAAAAAAATAAAGCGGGTAGCCGTATGCGGCGGTTCGGGTAGCTTCCTTATCAAGGATGCCCTGCGCCAGGGCGCTGATGCGCTGGTTACAGGAGATGTGAAGTATCATGAATTCTTTGATGCAGAACAGCGCCTGATGATAGCAGACATTGGCCACTACGAGAGCGAGGTATTTACAAAGGAGATATTTTATGCCGCTATTTCAAAAAGTTTTTCTAATTTTGCAGTCTTAATATCAGAAGTAAACACAAACCCTGTCAGATACACTTTTTAATACATGGAAAGTACTGTAGCCAGCAAACTGGAAGCTCTTGCAAAGCTTCAAAGCATCGATTCGCAACTTGATGAGATTAAACGAGTAAGAGGTGACCTTCCTGAAGAAGTTCAGGACCTGGAAGATGAAATTGAAGGCTATGAAGTTAGGGTTCGTAAGTTTGACGATGAGGTAGCCGGTCTTAACGAGTCTATTGCACAGCGCAAGCAGGCCATCAAAGACTCAGAAAGCCTGATCCGCAAATACGAGGAGCAACAGCAGAACGTACGTAACAACCGTGAGTACGATGCCATTACCAAAGAAATCGAGCTTCAGAAGCTGGAAATCCAGATTTCTGAAAAGAAGATAAAAGAAGCGCACTACCAGATCGATCAGAAGAAAACCGAGATCGAAGGCACCAAGCACCGCCTGGATGAGCGCCGCAAGGACTTAGAGAATAAGCAAAAAGAGCTGGAGCAGATCGTAGCTGAGAGCCAGGAAGAAGAGAGAAAACTGGAGGATGACCGCGAAAAGGCAGCCGGCAACATTGAGCCACGCCTGCTTAGCGCTTACTCCCGAATCCGCAAAAACGTACGCAACGGCCTGGCTGTTGTGTCTGTTAAGCGTGATGCCTGTGGTGGTTGCTTCAACACTGTGCCGCCTCAGCGCCAAGCTGATATTGCAGCTCAGAAGAAAATTATCGTTTGCGAGCACTGCGGCCGTATTTTGGCTGGTGTGGAGCTGCGCGTATTCTAGTAGCATCTAGTTAATCTTGAGCGTACATCGCTTGCATACAAACCTAAAAAGGATGGCTAAACCCCATCCTTTTTTTTTGGTGCTCGGCCTTTTGCTTTTCAGCCATGCGCTGCTAGCTTCCCCTGGCTACACACCTAGGCACCAGGCGGCTTACCAACAACTGCTCAGCCTGCAACTGAAAAGCGGGCGCCAAATGACCCAAAACCTACCTACGCAGAACACCGCTGCAACCTTATTGCTGGCTAACTACGCCGATTTCCTGGAGCTATGCGTGCAGCAAGACCAAAGCAAGTATGAGCTACTGATTCGAGCACAGGAAATCCGGCTAAAAAAACTGAAAGACCTTCCGCAACAAGACCCTTGGCAAAGTTATGCAGCAGCTGAAGTTGAAATGCAACTGGCGATGTGCAACCTGCTTTTTGGCAGCAGATTATCCGCAGCGTGGCACTTCCGTCAAGCATTTTCCCAATATGCGGAGAACGTAGAATCGTACCCCCATTTCCTCCCCAACAGAAAAAACCTTGGGGTGCTGCAGGCGCTCATTGGCTCGGTACCAGACCAATACCAGTGGTTTTTAAACATCGTTGGTTTAAAGGGGAGTATAAAGCAGGGCATGGCAAACCTACAAGCAGCAACAAATCCCGAAAATCCGTTTCACCTGGAAGCTCGCCTACTGCAAACAGTTCTTCTGCACATGGTAGCCCCTGAAAAGGAAGCTATTGCCTTAGAGCAAATCAGGCAAATGGCCAGCAGCCAGAAAAACAGTTTGCTTATGCAGTTCGTGGCCATGCACCTGCTCAAAAAAAGTAAGCACGGCGAGGAAGCGCTGGCAATATACAAGCATTTACCCAGACGCAACTCATACGTATCATTCCCATACCTGCACCACATGGCCGCAGATCTATACTTATACAAAGGCGATTACTCGAAGTCAGTGATAGCCAACGAACTTTTTTTACAGCTACATAAAGGGCATCATTATCTAAAGTCAGCTAATTACAAATTATACTTAGCTTATGTTCTCGGAAACCATAAACCTCAAGCATCTTGGTATTTACAGCAAATAAGCAAAGTGGGAATCGAAGAAACAGAGGAAGACAAGTATGCCGCACAGTACGCTGAAAAATCAAAACAAATTAAAGGGTTGCCATTCATGCGCGCGCGCCTCTATTATGATGGCGGATATTACCAAAAGGCCCTGAAGGAACTGAATCAGTATCAGCTGCCAAACGCCGCAGCCAAGGCAACACAGGCTGAATATTACTATCGCAAAGCCCGAATTTACCATGCACTAGACTCCGTGCAAATTGCGCTGCCCCTTTATAAACAAACCATACACCTGTGCCAGGGCACTACGCTATACTTTGCCCCCAATGCGGCATTGCAACTTGGCTATATTTACTTAGCACTAAAGCAGCCTGAACCTGCAAAGTCATACTTTAACCAGGCACGCAGTTACAAAGGGCATGCTTACAAAAACAGCATCGACGCGAAGGCTAAACTTGCTTTGCAAACTTTCTAAGTACCGTATGTTTACAGAGGAAATACAAGAAAAGGATCTTCCGATTAGTTTGGAAGAATTTAGATTGAAGGCGCTGGCCTGGGCCGATCAGCACCCGCTAGTAGCCTACTATAACCCGAACGATATTCCATACCCGCATCATGGTTTTGAGCATATCCTGGCTTTATCCAGTGGCACTCCTGAAGTTTTTCCGGTTACAGATACATATACCCATTTAGAAAAGCTATTAGCGCAAAAGCATCCGCTCTTGTGCGGTTACCTGGGCTATGATTTAAAGAATCAAACCGAAAAGCTGAGCAGCCATAACCCTGATCATCTGGGCTTTCCATTGTTAACATTTTTCATCCCGGAAGTATACTTATACTTTAACAAGGAGACTATAACCATTTATACTTCAACGGATAACAGAAAACATATAGTTAACACTATACTCGTTTCAGAATGCATCGCTACAGCCCCTCCGGCTGGCATTACTATGCAGCAGCGCGTGCCTCGCGAGAAGTACAAGCGGCAAGTGGAGCAGGTTAAAAAACACATTCTGGAGGGCAATGTGTATGAACTGAACTACTGCATGGAATTTTTCAGTGAAGAGGCACGCATCAACCCGCTACCTCTATACATGGCACTAAATGCGGCATCGCCAACGCCTTTTTCTGGCTACCTCAAGCTACAGGATAAATACCTGATGTGCGCCTCTCCAGAGCGTTTTCTAAAGAAGGAAGGACAGCGCCTTATTTCCCAACCCATAAAAGGCACCATTCGCACGGGCAGCACACCGGAAGAGGACCGCGCCTTACAGCACCAGCTTAGAAACGATGAGAAAGAGCTGGCCGAGAACATGATGATCGTGGATTTGGTGCGCAATGACCTAAGTCGGTCCTGCGCCACCGGAACCGTACAGGTTGAGGAAATGTTCGGAATTTACGGTTTCAGGCAGGTTTCGCAAATGATTTCTACGGTCGTGGGAACGCTAAAACCCGAGAATACCATAGTAGATGCGCTAAAAGGCGCCTTCCCGATGGGCAGCATGACCGGCGCTCCCAAGATCAGCGCCATGCAACTAATTGAAGAACTGGAAGACACCAAGCGTGGGTTGTACTCTGGCGCATTTGGCCACTTTACGGGCAATGGCGACTGCGATTTTAATGTCGTAATCCGAAGTCTACAGTATAACGCTTCTACTGGCTACTTAAACTTTATGGTGGGAAGCGCCATTACTTACGACTCCGACCCGGACCGTGAATACGAGGAATGCCTTTTAAAAGCGCATGCGATGCTGAAGGTGCTTGGGCAAGTATAGAGTTGCGCCTTCAATTAGAAATTATGCGCAGATAAGTGTTGAAATTTATCAAGTCTGCACATACTACTTCTGAGTAGCATAAGCCAAACTTTATTTGCTTACTTTTCAAATTTCTAATTCATCCTTGAATATGCCTGCCATTCTGTCACACTTTTAAGAACATTATAGTATATTTGCAGCTGTAATACGAGGTAACATGGATCCAATAGTAGATTTAGATTTTATAGACAGCCGTACACCGGAGCAAGCCGCCGCCTGCGACACCAAGGTTACGGTTACCACTAATACTGGGAAAACCCGCAGGTTATACATTGAGAGTTACGGCTGCCAGATGAATTTCTCAGACAGCGAGATTGTATCATCGATTATGTTTGAGCAGGGCTTTGACACCACCTCCAACATCGAAGACGCTGACCTGGTGTTCTTGAACACGTGCTCCATCCGTGAGAAAGCCGAGCAAACCGTACGCAACCGCCTGGGCCAGATCAATTATTACAAAAAGAAGAAGCCGGATATGATGGTTGGTGTGCTGGGCTGCATGGCCGAGCGCCTAAAAAAATCATTGTTAGAGGAAGAAAAGATAGTTGACCTGGTGGTTGGCCCGGATGCTTACCGCGACCTGCCTAACCTGATAAACGAAGTGGATGGCGGCCAGAAAGCCGTTAACGTGCTCCTCTCCCGCGAGGAAACATACGCTGACATCAACCCTATCCGACTGAATAGCAATGGCGTGAGCGCGTTTATCTCAATCATGCGTGGTTGCGATAACATGTGCTCTTTCTGCGTGGTGCCGTTTACCCGTGGCCGTGAGCGTAGCCGTGATTCTTATTCTATCGTGCGTGAGGCGCAGCAGTTGATCGATAATGGCTATAAGGAAGTTACCCTGCTTGGCCAGAACGTGGACTCTTATAAGTGGACATCCGAGGATGGCGCTGAAACCGTCAACTTTGCCCAGCTGCTGGAGAAAGTGGCCCAACTGAGCCCGGAGCTGCGCGTACGCTTTTCTACCTCCCACCCGAAGGATATCACGGATGAAGTGTTATACACCATGAAGAAGTATGACAACATCTGCAAATACATACACTTGCCGGCACAGAGCGGTAACTCGCGTGTACTGGAGCTAATGAACCGCACCTACGACCGCGAGTGGTACCTGAACCGTGTGGATGCTATTCGTGCGATACTTGGCGAGGAATGCGGTATTTCTTCGGATATGATTGCCGGCTTCTGTACCGAAACTGAGGAAGAGCACCAGGATACGCTATCTTTGATGGATTACGTGCAATACGATTACTCTTACATGTTCTTCTACTCTGAGCGCCCAGGCACCTTAGCGGCACGCAAGCTGGAGGACGACATTCCGCTGGAGGTAAAAAAACGCCGTTTGGCCGAGATCATCGAGAAGCAGCGCGAAACCTCGCTTAACCGCAACAAGCGCGATATAGGCAGAGTGCACCGCGTGCTGGTAGAGAACTTCTCTAAAAAGTCTGACCAGCAGCTAAGCGGCCGCAACGACCAGAACAAAGTAGTTATCTTCGACAAAAAGCACTACAAGAAAGGCGACTACGTGAACGTTTTTGTACACGATTGCAGTGTAGGCACACTCTTCGGCGAAGCAGTCGATTAATGCGTTGCGCTGGCTTGGGCAAAGTATAAATTTTATGCCCAAGCCAGTGCTTCCCCAAATCTATACATCGGATAATGCGCAATATTGATATACAAAGTATAAAACAGCGCTTCGGCATCATCGGAAACTCCCCTTTGCTGAACCACGCCATACAGGTAGCGGCACAGGTGGCCCCTACGGATATGACGGTGATGATCACTGGGGAGAGCGGCAGTGGTAAAGAGTCATTCTCCAAGATCATACATCAGCTTAGCCCACGCAAGCATGGCCAGTTCATTGCCATTAACTGCGGCGCCATACCAGAGGGCACTATCGACTCCGAACTGTTCGGCCACGAGAAAGGCTCCTTTACCGGCGCTCAGGAAGCTCGTAAAGGCTATTTCGAGGTAACCGACGGGGGCACTATCTTTCTGGATGAGATCGGGGAAATGCCCTTGGGCACGCAGGCGCGCTTGCTTCGCGTGCTCGAGAATGGCGAGTTTATTAAAGTTGGCTCCTCTAAAGTTCAGAAAACCGATGTACGTGTGGTTGCCGCCACCAACGTAAACCTGATCAACGCCGTGGACAAAGGCACGTTCCGTGAGGACTTATACTATCGCTTGAATACCGTTCCGATTTCCGTGCCGCCGCTGCGTGAGCGCGGGAACGACATTTACCTACTGTTCAGAAAGTTCGCCTCGGATTTCTCCGACAAGTATAAAATGCAGCCGATCAGCCTTACGCCCGATGCCGTGAAGGAGCTGGAGGCTTTCCGCTGGCCAGGCAACATTCGCCAGCTCAAGAACATTGTGGAGCAAATATCGGTGCTTGAGTATGACCGCGATGTGAATGCGGAAACCCTGAAACGCTATCTGCCTTACGAGCAAACCTCGCAGCTGCCGGCCGTGTTGGCCCGCGAAAACGGCACCGAAGGCAAGATATCGGAGCGCGACCTGCTTTACAAAGTGCTTTTTGATATGCGCCGCGATATGTCTGAGCTGAAAAAACTGGTGTTTGACATGCTGGCCCATCAGCCAAACGACGAGGAGCTTCTGCGCGAGCACAGCCACCTCTTTGAGAACATGGAGCAGCAGCCTGCGTACCCAAGCCGAAACTACCCGCAGGAGCCCGTGCAGAAAGAACCATACTACCTGCCGATCAAGCACACGGCACCGCAGGAGTACGAGGATGACAAAGTGGAAGACATCCCGCATGAAACCGAGGAAGAAAGCCTATCTTTAGAGGATAAGGAAAAAGAGCTGATCCTGAAAGCGCTCAAGAAACATAACAACAAACGCAAGTATGCCGCTCAGGACCTGGGCATTTCAGAACGTACCCTCTACCGCAAACTCAAGCAGTATGACATTGAAGAATAATCTGCGCCTGTTCAGCTATCCGCTAGTGCTGTTGATGCTCTTGGCGTGCAGCGGCTGCGGCATTTACTCTTTTACCGGCACCACGATATCACCGGACATCAAAACGCTGTCTATCCAGAACATTGAGAATAGCACCGGCGAGGGCCCGTCTAATCTCACACAGGTTATCACCAACAACTTTAAGGATTATTACCGCCGCAACACGAACCTGACTATTATTCAGAGCCAGGGAGATTTGCAATTGGAAGGCCAGATTGTTAGCTTTACCTATGCCCCAGCCGCGATACAACGCGACGGCCAGCAGGACATTGCCTCGCTGAACCGCCTGACGCTTGGGGTGCAGATACGCTTTACCAATGTTAAGCAACCGGAAAAGGATTTCGACAGGACTTTCTCTATTTCACAGGATTTTCCGCAGAACGTCGACATCACGCAGCTATCTACCGCCCAGATCGAGCAACTTTCTGAGCAATTGGTTGTGGATGTGTTTAACAAGACCGTGGCAGATTGGTAATGCCGACTTACAATTTGTAGCTAAGCCAGCATGAATAAATCCGCTTTTCTAGAGCTCATTAAGCAAGCCACCTCCATCTCCGACCAGCAAACGGAAGAACTGGAGAAGGTTGCGGCAACGTTTCCGTATTGCCAGACGGCGCACCTGCTTCTGGCTAAGTCGGCCTACGACAAAGGAAGCATGCTTTCTACGCAGCGTTTGCGCCGGGCATCGGCCTATGCCACCAACCGGCAGCTGCTTAAACGCATCATTTATACTTCGCCGGTTGCAGAGCCGGTTTTTGAGGAACCAGCCGCACCGCCTGAAGTCGCTACCCTAGCGCAGACTGACGCTCCGCAGGAAGAACCCAATAGCGTAAGCCTTCAAGAACAAAATCAACTGGAGGAACCTACTATAGTTGCAGAACATGAAGTTATACTTCCTGATAACTCGATTACCTCCAAAGAGCCTTCTACGGAGGTTCAATTTATAGAAGAAGAATTTGCAACGGTTCAGGGAGAAGAAACTGAAGAAGCAGCCCAGGCAGAAGAGTCCGCTTATTCTTCAGAGCATGTTGCTGATGAGGTTCAGTTTGAACAGCACGAGTCTATATCCGCTGAGGAAGAAGAAATAGAGCCTGCAACAGAATTACATGCATCAGAAGAACCGGCTGCGGACATACTGGAGCAGCCCATGGAGAAACTGGACTCTGAGCTTGCCCTGCTCCTGACTATCAAGAGCCTGAGCCCTTCGTTTACAGATCTTCTGGCGCAGAAACCGGACGAAACGGCTTACCAAGCCCCGGAACAAATCACGGAGGAGCTTATCCCAGAGTTACAGGAAAACTCTGAAAATGTAGAAGTAACCATTACCGCACCTGAGGAGCCGCTTGCCCAAGAAACGCCAGAACCATCAGAAGATGACCTGGCAAAACTTATCGCAGCTGAGACAGCCGCTGCCGCCAAAGCATACTTTAGCCTGGACACCAACCAGGACGAACTACCGGAACTTACCTATGACCTGCCTGAAACCCAGGAACAACAGCCACAGGTTGAGCCGCAGGAGGATGAAGTAAAGTATGTCTTTGATGAAATAGACCAGATGTACCAGCAGGATGTCCTGGGTTACTGGATGGCATCAAGCCGCATGGGCGAAGCGCTACAGCTAAAAGAACAGGAAGAAATTACGCGCATTAAGCCGCAGGGCTTCCACCCCGAGCTGATTCTTGAATACAGTAAAACACATGAATTTGAGCCGCAAGAAGAGCCAACCCCTCCTACCTTGCATCAGCAGCTCAACATCATCGACCAGTTCCTGAAGATTAACCCGCGCCTCAAAGCCATGAACAATGTGAAGATGAAGCCTGAGCCTCAGGAGGATTTATCACTTAAAAGCTCTAAGATTAAGCGTGGCATAGCCTCTGAAAGTCTGGCCAATATATTTTTAAAGCAAGGCAAAGTGAAAAAAGCAATAAAAATATATGAGCAACTCATTTTGAAATATCCGGAAAAAAAGAGTTACTTTGCCGAACAGATCGAAAAATTACAAAACCTAAGTTAACATGTATATCGCCCTTATCAGTATCATTATTTTTGTCTGCGTACTGCTCGTTTTGGTTGTACTTGCTCAGAACCCTAAGGGAGGCGGCCTGTCTAGCCAGTTTGGCGGTAGCACCAGCCAATTAATGGGCGTAAAGCGCACAGGCGACCTGTTAGAGAAACTAACATGGGGATTTGCAATCACGCTGGTAGTGCTTACGCTGGCTACACAGATGATTGGCAATGACGGTGAAGGCGCTATAAGAAGCGTGAATGAAGAGCGTGCTCGTCAATCGCAGCTTCCGGCGGCACCTGCTGGCGCGTTACCAGGTGTTGTAGATAGCACAGCTACTATTCCGGATGCAGCTGACATCCCTGAAATGATTGATACTGCTGAGGCAGAATAACGAAACAATACATATTTTAAAAAAGCCGACCCCTACAGGTCGGCTTTTTTATTTTTAATTGGTGACAGCCATACCTGACAGTTTTGCTAAAAAAGTTCCGCACCCTGACACAGTCTGCCAAACTTGACAGGCTTAATGGCGTTAGAAACTGAAAATTTGGCTTGAATTGGGAACTTTCACGTCTTGGCACAGGAAATGATAAAGGTTCGGTGCATTAAAGATTAAAAAAACATAATCTAATAATCAAAAACTATGTCAATCAACATTAAACCATTAGCGGACAGAGTAATTGTAGCTCCTGCTGCTGCAGAAGAAAAAACAAAGTCTGGTATCATCATCCCTGACACTGCGAAAGAAAAGCCTCAGCGTGGGGAAATCGTAGCCGTAGGCGAAGGAAAAGTATCTGAGCAAGGTGCCCTGATGAAGCCGCAGGTAAGCGTAGGAGACACTGTGTTGTATGGCAAATATGCTGGTACTGAGATTTCGGTTGACGGCAATGACTACCTGATCATGCGTGAGTCTGACATCCTGGCTATCCTTTAATCTAAAACTGATCAGTAAACCTAATCTGTAAAAAATATTATGGCAAAAAATATCACATTCGATAGCGAAGCCCGCCACAAAATCAAATCTGGCGTTGATAAGTTAGCAAATGCTGTTAAGGTTACGCTTGGCCCGAAAGGCCGTAATGTAATCATCGATAAAAAATTCGGTGCGCCAACCATCACCAAAGATGGTGTTTCAGTAGCAAAGGAAATCGACCTGAAAGACGCCATCGAGAACATGGGTGCGCAGCTTGTAAAAGAGGTTGCTTCTAAGACTGCTGACCAGGCTGGTGACGGTACTACTACTGCCACTGTACTTGCGCAGGCAATTTATACTGCCGGTATTAAGAACGTGGCTGCCGGTGCAAACCCAATGGACCTGAAGCGCGGTATCGACAAGGCTGTTGAAGCTGTTGTGGCCAACCTTAAGTCTCAGTCTAAGAAAATTGAGAACTCTTCTGAAATTTCTCAGGTAGGTACAATCTCTGCCAACAACGATCCTGAAATCGGTAAAATGATTGCCGATGCTATGGATAAAGTTGGCAAGGATGGTGTAATTACCGTAGAGGAAGCAAAAGGTACTGAAACTGAGGTGAAGACTGTGGAAGGTATGCAGTTTGACCGTGGTTACCTTTCTCCATACTTCGTAACTAACCCAGAGAAAATGGAGGCTGAGTTCGACAACCCTTACATCCTGATCTACGACAAGAAAGTTTCTACGATGAAAGAACTGCTTCCGGTATTGGAGCAAGTGGTTCAGACTGGTAAAGGCTTGATCATTGTGGCTGAGGACGTAGACGGCGAGGCGCTGGCTACACTGGTAGTAAACAAACTGCGTGGCTCACTGAAGATTGCCGCTGTTAAAGCTCCGGGCTTCGGCGACAGAAGAAAAGCTATGCTGGAAGATATCGCAATCCTAACAGGCGGTACGGTGATCTCTGAAGAGCGCGGCTACAAGCTGGAGAACGCTACTTTAGAATATCTTGGCCAGGCTGAGAAAGTGATCATCGACAAAGACAACACTACTGTAGTTAACGGTGCTGGTACAAAAGATGATATCGTTGCGCGTGTTAACCAGATCAAAGCGCAGATGGAGACTACTACATCTGACTATGACAAGGAGAAACTGCAGGAGCGTTTAGCGAAGCTTTCAGGTGGTGTTGCTATCCTTTACATCGGTGCTTCTACGGAAGTAGAGATGAAAGAGAAGAAAGACCGCGTGGATGATGCCCTGCACGCAACCCGTGCTGCCGTTGAAGAAGGCATCGTAGCTGGTGGTGGCGTAGCCCTAATCCGTGCCCTGGATGCCCTTGAAAACGTGAATGTAGATAACCCTGACCAGAAAACTGGTGTTCAGATTATCAGAACTGCACTGGAAGCTCCGCTTAGAACAATCGTTTCTAACGCTGGTGGCGAAGGTTCTGTAGTAGTACAGGCTGTTCGTGAAGGCAAGGCCGATTATGGTTACAATGCCCGCGATGACAAGTATGAAAACATGTTTGCAGCTGGTATCATCGACCCAACTAAAGTTACGCGTCTTGCCCTTGAGAACGCCTCTTCTATTGCCGGCCTATTGCTGACAACTGAGTGTGTGGTTTCTGAGGAGCCGGAAGATGATAAAGGTGGTGCACCAGCTATGCCTCCAGGAATGGGCGGTATGGGCGGCATGATGTAATACCAAATCCTATCAAAAACCCTGAGCTAGCAATGGCTCAGGGTTTTTGCTTTTAATCTTAAAACCAAAAGCTGCTACTATTGCATGCGTTAGTCAACTTCTGCAATCTTTATTTTTATTTCATGCGGGGCGGTTTCGTCGCCGCCAAAGTATGGGTACAGCTGATAGCCATTGACTGAGCCGCTACAGGCTCTCGGCAAAACTACCTCCTTTTCTCCAACAGTGAAGCGATACTGCTCCTCCTCCACGTTCAGTTCACAAAGTATAGATTCACCTATGGCTACTTCGGTTATCAACTCATACTTAACCTGCTTGTTTACATACGTGTAACCCAATAATTCTAAGCGATTGTTATACCATCGCCAGCCAAACCTTGCGCTGTTTACGTGGTGAAATGACCCACAATCCGAAAAACCATACAGCTTATTTATGTCACCCTGGTTATTGGGGCTTTTAGAAGTATAAACAGCCGAACTATCAAAAAGCACCTGGAATTTAAGGCTTGTGGCATTAAGTTGCTTATAGGTATTTTTATCTGAATAATGTCCTCCCTTAGCAATAGTATACACAACTGCTAAATCAACAATGCCAGGTTCAGCTGCTTTGGGGGTAATTTCGGCAATAGTGTTGCATGCGCCCAGTAAAGTACAAAGCAGCACTGCTAGCGCATTCAGGCGCTTTTTTAAATAAAAGAGCATTGGCTAAAAGTATAATTTGGCTAAAAATTGATCTTATAGAATTATTTAAAAGCAGGAATTATTGTAACAAATAATCATGCGTACTAATATATAAGATTTTCAAACAAAAAGGCCTCGTACGGAGTTCCGCACGAGGCCTTTTTGAATATTTTTGATAGTATCGGCTAGCTCATCTCAGCTTCCAGCAGTTGTCCGGCCTGAGCCTCTTTTTCGCCATTCTTTTGGTCTTCCATGCCATGCGTTAGCTTGTTTATGCGCTTAGTAAGTATCATAAGCAGAATGCCAAGGAAGATAGTGAAACCAGCGATATACATGAAGATTTCCAACTCACCCAGACGTACCGCCCAGATACCAATCCAGGAAGCTACATAGTTACCTAAACCGGTTACGGCAAAATATAAACCCATCATAGATGCCACAATGCGCTTAGGGGCCACCTTTGTGATAAATGAAAGCGACACCGGTGATAATGCAAGCTCACCCAAAGTATGGAATAAGTATGCAAATACTAGCCAATGCAACGATGACAAACCATCGGCAGAAGAGTTGCGCTGCATAGAAGCAAACACCATAAAGATAAAGCCTACACCAAGTATGGCAGAGCCTAAGCCCATTTTAAAGATTGATGGCGGGTTTTTACCGCGCTTAGCAAGCGCAATCCAAAGCGCTGCCACAATACCACCTGTAGTAATTATAAAGAAGGAGTTTAAGCCTTGTAACCAAGCTGTAGGCACTTCCCATCCAAACACAAAGCGATCAGTGTACTGAAGCGCGTAGAGGTTCATGAGGCCACCTGCCTGCTCAAAAGAGGCCCAGAACACGAGCACAATCACAAATGAAATCAGGATAGCGAAAATTCTGTCCCACTCGTTTCTGTTGAACCCCAAAAAGCCGCCATGTGATGCGCCTTGTTCATTTTTAGTGAATATTTTATCTTCACTAGGCTCGTCTTTGGTAAGGTTACCAACCCCGTGAAGGTACTTGCGGCCCCATATAAACACAACCTGGCCTAATATCATACCGAATCCGGCAAGGCTAAATCCATAGTGCCAGCCATAAGTTTCGCCAACATAACCAACAATAAGGGAGGCGAGTAAAGCGCCCAGGTTAATACCCATGTAGAAGATGGTAAAACCAGAATCGCGGCGGCTATCGCCTTCTTGGTAAAGCCCTCCAACCATTGTGGAGATATTTGGCTTTAGCAAGCCTGTACCTGCCACAATTAAGCAAAGTGCAGTATAGAAAGCCCACTCCGGAGGGTAAGCCATAAGCAAGTGGCCTGCCACCAGTGTAAAACCACCAATAATAACTGCTTTCTTTTGGCCAAGCACTTTGTCAGCCAGAATACCACCAGGTATAGACATTAGGTATACTAACATCGTATAGATACCATAAAGCTTCAGGGCTTCTTCACTGGTCCAGCCATAGCCGCCTTTTGTATTAGACACCAGAAACAGCACCAGGATGCCACGCATACCATAGTAGCTGAAGCGTTCCCACATCTCTGTGAAAAACAGTACCATTAACCCTTTGGGATGCCCAAATAATGTACCTTGGTTATCAATGAAACCAGGGGCCCTCCCTCCAGAAATATTCTGAGATTTTGACATAAGTTAGATTAAATTACTATGAACGGTTTCCGCATTTAAAATTAAAAATACGATTATGGTCTGAGGAAAACAAATTTTTTAACCTGCCTTATGTTCTTGCCAAATCGCGGTTTAAACAGTTCAGACGTAATTTATTAATGCTTACTCTGAGTTAAGCGTTCCATTATTGGCTAAGTAGTAATAAATAACACCCCTTTTGTTGAAGCAATCATTCTGCTATTTAATAGCTGCTGCTAGCGCAATAAGTCTGTGTGCATTTCGCTGGCAAAGCATGAACCAAGGCAACTGGATTCCGTAGAATCCGGTAAGTGTGTAAGATTTAGCTAAATCAATGCAGAAGCGCGTTACAACATGTTTTAACTCAATTTGTGCGGCTCTATAATAGCGTGTGAGCAAAATAATAAGTAATTAATCACCTATTATTTTAACTTATATTTTTTTCATAATAAAACATAAAGAAACATGTTAATAACAGCGTGTAAAAATACAACAGAAAGCTGTATAACGATTGCTTATAAATGATTTTATAATATTAAATCGACCACCCTATCACAACTGCATTATATAATTTAAACATGAGTGGCCTTTAACCAAAATTTTATATATCTACATAATATTCGCTTAAGCTGATAGCGATATACTATTTTTTCTATTTTTGCATCATAGTTCCGTTATAACCTATATATATCAATCAAACCCAAAAATTTCAATGAAAGTATCTGGAGATAAAACTAATGCAGTGGGGCTGGAAAGCATCGGCATATCTGAGGCAAAAGAGGTACTATGGAACCTTAGCCCTGCCGAACTTGTGGAAGAAGCTATTAAGAACAATGAAGGAACTTTAACAAGTACAGGCGCCCTGATGTGTGATACTGGAAAGTTTACAGGCCGCTCACCCAAAGACCGTTTTATTGTAAAAGATGCCAAAACAGAAAACTCTGTGTGGTGGGGTGATATAAACATCGCGTTTGACTCCGATAAGTTTGACCAGCTGCATGAGAAAATGGTCAACTTCCTAAAGGATAAAAAGCTATATGTACGCGACGCTTATGCAGGCGCTGACCCAGAGTTCCGCCTCAACCTACGCATAGTAAACACGCAAGCATGGCATAACCTTTTCTGCAACAACATGTTCTTGCGCTTGACTCCTGAAGAACTCAAGAATCACACACCAGAGTTCACCATCTTATGCGCCCCAGAGTTCGAAGCTGACCCAAGCATAGATGGAACCCGCCAATCGAACTTTGCCATTATCAATTTCACTAAGAATATGATTCTAATTGGTGGCACAGGGTATGCCGGCGAGATGAAGAAGGGTATTTTTGGGGTATTAAATTACCTGCTCCCTCACGAGCGCAACACACTTTCTATGCACTGCTCAGCAAATGTTGGCAAAGACGGGGATACCGCTATCTTCTTCGGGCTTTCAGGAACAGGCAAAACAACGCTTTCTGCAGACCCCAACCGTGGCCTTATCGGTGACGATGAGCATGGCTGGACAAAGAACAGCGTATTTAACTTTGAGGGTGGTTGCTATGCCAAAGTTATTGATCTGACGCACGAGAAAGAACCCCAAATTTGGGACGCAATCAAGTTTGGCGCTATCGTAGAAAACACTCGCTTCGCTCCAGGCACGAGAGAGGTTGACTATACCAATAGCTCTGTAACTGAAAACACGCGTACAGCCTATCCTATCAATCATATTGACAATGCTATTGAGCCATCCATAGCGGATATACCAAAAAACATATTTTTCCTTACTGCGGATGCTTTTGGAGTGCTACCTCCAATTTCCAAGCTAAATTCCAGCCAAGCTATGTATCACTTCATCTCAGGTTACACGGCTAAAGTTGCTGGAACTGAGGTGGGCATCACAGAGCCTCAGACAACTTTCTCAGCATGTTTCGGCGCAGCATTCTTGCCTTTGCACCCGACCAAGTATGCTGAAATGTTAGGCCAGAAAATGAAAGAGAATGATGTAAGCGTGTGGCTTGTAAATACAGGCTGGACCGGAGGCCCGTACGGTGTAGGCCACCGCATGAAGCTGCCATTTACCCGTGCCATGATTACTGCCGCTCTAAACGGGGAGCTTGCTAATGTCGAGTTTACTAAACATCCTATTTTTGGTGTAGAGATGCCAAATAGCTGCCCTGGGGTTCCATCTGAAATTCTGAACCCACGCAACACGTGGGATAACAAAGAAGAGTATGATACGAAAGCAACAGAGCTTGCCTCTAAGTTTGTGAGAAACTTCCAAAAGTATGCCGATGACGCCAACGATGAAATTATGGCTGGGGCCCCGCAAGTTGAAGTGACTATAGATTAACTCAGGTAATTATTATAAGCTTAAAGCCACTCTACAGTACTGTAGAGTGGCTTTTTTATTTCTATAAAAGCACAAATTCTGTACTTTCGTATAATTTGAGATGAGCACACTAGCGGCTCTTAAACCCTTAACCAGACTTTAACGTGCACTTATTTTACACCCCGGATATTAAAACTGAGATTTATACTTTAAGTGAGGAGGAATCTAAGCACTGTACTCGCGTATTGCGCTTAAATCACGGTGATACAGTGTACTTAGTCGACGGTAACGGCGGAAAATATACGGCTATCATTCAAGATGCGCATCACAAGCGCTGCCAGCTGCAAGTAGTTGAGAAACAGATTGAATATGGCAAGCTTCCCTATGTGTCGCATATTGCGGTGGCGCCAACTAAAAACATGGATCGTATGGAATGGTTTGTAGAGAAAGCCGTAGAGATTGGCGTTAGCGAAATCACATTTTTGCTTTGCGAACACTCTGAACGTAAGAACCTGCGCCTTGACCGCCTCGAGAAAATTGCCGTTAGCGCCATGAAGCAGTCTCAAAAAGGGTATTTACCACTTTTGCACGACATGACACCATTTCATCGGTTCATAAAAAAAAGCCTTCCGCAGCATACGTTTATCGCTCACCTTGAAAATGATGCAACTAAAAGTATTAAAGAGCACTTTAGTTACGGGAAACCGCACTGTGTTATGATCGGACCGGAAGGAGATTTCTCTACAACCGAAATTGCCGCTGCTTATGAAGCAGGTATCAAGCCGGTTACACTGGGCCAGAGCAGGTTGCGCACCGAAACGGCTGCCCTTGTTGCATGCCATACCTTGCACGTACTCAACGATATCTACGCGCCACTATAAAACGCTGCTTATGAAACGCTTGCTTCTGCCCATCTTTTTCCTATGTATACTAGCAACCACAGCTTATCCACAGACCTTCGGCTTTAAAATAGCTAAGCTAAAGTATAACGGTGGCGGAGACTGGTATGCTAACAAAACTGCGTTGCCTAACCTCATTCAATTCTGCAATCAGAACCTGAACATGAATATCGCTCCTCAGGAAGCTGTGGTTGAGGTCGGAAGCCCGGAGTTGTTTAGTTACCCTTTTGTACACATGACGGGCCACGGTAACATCGTTTTTTCAGATGCAGAAGCCCAAAATCTGCGTAATTACTTGATAAGCGGCGGTTTTCTGCATATCGATGATAACTATGGCCTTGATAAATTCATCCGGAAGGAAATGAAAAAAGTGTTTCCAGAGCTTGAATTTGTTGAGCTACCTTTTGACCACCCGATTTACCGGCAAAAATATACGTTTGCGCGCGGCTTACCCAAGGTGCATGAGCATGATAACAAGCCGGCGCAAGGTTTCGGATTGATCTATAAAGGCCGCCTAGTATGCTATTATACTTTCGAAACCGATTTAGGAAATGGTTGGGAAGATCAGGAAATATACAACGACCCAGAGCCAATAAGGCAACAAGCCCTGCGTATGGGTGCTAATATTGTAACTTTTGCCCTTACCCAGGAATAAAAGAGTCTTACTTATACTTTCGGTTGAATATCTCTGATAAAATTACAGCATCGCGCGCTGTAGTAGGGTTCTTAAGTATTTCAGCGTACTTACTGCTAACGCGCCGTTTTCTCTCATAGGCATCAAAGCTTTTCTCGCGATGCAGCCTAGAGCGTTTAGCAGCTTCTAGGGCTTCAGCCGGTTTCTCCCACGAGAGAACTTTAGGTGCTGGCCCTTCATAAGATTTATACTTGCTCTGCGTAGTTGTAGCTGCTACCGTAGGTATCGTTTGAGTTACAGCTTCCTGCACACGCTCTCTGGCTTCCTGTGTAGCTCTTTTAGCCTTGGGTTGCATTTCGCGCAATATATCTTCAAAAGAAGTTACGGGGCGAGGCGGTTGCTCCCGATACGTCTGCTGTTCTCTAGGAGGCCGCTCATCGGTATCAGTATCGCTCTTAAAAGCTTTACGCCACTGAGTTATCAAAAAATAAGCAGCCGCAGCCAGTATATAAATAATTATTTTGTAATCGTCCATAGTATCAAGGTCTTACCAAATATAGTAAAAATTTAGTGCCGAATTCTCCCTCATAGCATTTAATTATACCCGTGCAAGCGCTGTATGATCGAAAAAACATCTTATTTTTGAGATTAGAATAAAGTATTTCTTGGCATACGCATGCAAGTTTCAAAATTAGAGATTAAAGGGTTTAAGAGTTTTGGCGACCGTGTCGTGATAAACTTCGATAACGGAATTACAGGTATTGTTGGGCCTAACGGCTGTGGTAAGTCTAACATTGTAGATGCCATACGTTGGGTGTTGGGGGAGCAGAAAACCAGAAACCTGCGCTCTGACAAGATGGAAAACGTTATTTTTAACGGTTCCAAAACCCGGCGGCCGGTACAAATGGCCGAAGTATCCATCACCTTCGACAATAACAAAGGCATACTTCCAACAGAGTACTCGCAGGTAACCGTAACGCGTAAATACTACCGCAACGGCGACAGTGAGTATATGCTAAATGGTGTGACCTGCCGCCTTAAAGATATTAATGAGCTTTTCCTGGATACTGGTATCGGCTCTGACAGCTATGCCATCATCGAGCTGAAAATGGTAGACGAGATCCTGAACGACAAGGAAAACTCGCGCCGTTTACTCTTTGAGGAGGCTGCCGGTATTTCTAAGTTCAGGGTTAGAAAAAAACAGACCTTAAAAAAGCTGGAGGAAACCGATGCTGACCTGGAGCGTGTAGAAGACGTACTGCACGAGATTGGCAAGAACATGAAAACGCTGGAGCGCCAGGCCAAGCAAGCTGTAAAGTATTTCAACCTCAAAGACGATTACAAGAAGCACAGCCTGGAATTTGCCCGTCGCAACATTTCGCAGTTTCAGCAAACATTGGAGCGCCTAGAGCAGGATGTACAGCAGGAAAACAGCCTAAAGGAGCAATACATTGAGTCTGTAAGTACTTCCGAGGAAGCTATCGCTGACCAAAAGGAAGAACTGAACCAAACACAGGAGCGCCTTTCTGAAATGCAACGGACCATGCAGGTGCAAACTGCAAAACTGCGCCAGCTGGAGAACGATATCAAACTCAAATCAGAGCGCAGCACCTACCTGAAAGAGCGCATGCAGCAACTGCGCCAGCAAATCAGTCAGGATACAGCCAACGTGGAGCATACCCAGGAAAGTATACTTGAGCTGCGTGATGAGCTGATGACAGTGCAGGATACCTTTGCGGAAGCCGAAGAGCAGGTTTCCGAAATGAAGGAGCAACTGCAGGAGGCCAATGAGCAAAAGGAAACGCTGCAGGACACGTACCAGGAACTGGTACAGCAGCAGAAAGCCAAGCAAAATGAAGTATATCAGCTGAATAAATCCCTGGAGATCAGTCAGGTTCAGATTCAGAACATAAACCAGGAGTTGGAGCGTTTGCAACAACAGCAGCTAAATGCCGACGAAGATGGAATTTTACTGCAGGAGCAGCTGCAGGAAGCTCAGCAAAACCTTGAAGAACGTACTTCTGAGCTTGTCCGACTACAGGCAAAGGAAGAAACCCTTCAGGAAAGTATAGAATCCACTGAAAGTGCCATAGAAGAGCTAAAAGGGCAGCTTGTGGAGCTAAACAGAACCCTTGATGCCAAGCAGAACCAGTATACTCTCACCAAATCGCTGGTCGAGAATATGGAAGGCTTCCCGGAAGCGATCAAGTTCCTAAGCAAATCCGACAGTTGGAGCAAGCCTGCCCCTCTCCTATCAGACATACTTGCTTGCAAGCCTGATTACAAGCCACTTATCGAAAGCTATCTGGAGCAGTACATGAACTACTTTGTAGTGGATGAGTTACAGGATGCCGTAGAAGCAATAAGCTTGCTGAAAGACGAAAATAAAGGGCGTGCAAACTTTATTGTGCTTTCAGAGATTGAAGAGCTGGAACCGACTGCCACGTATAGCGAGGGCAACCTACAGGCAGCCTATGAAGTAGTTTCGGCAGAGAAAAAGTATAGCAGCCTGATGAAGTACATGCTACGCAACGTGTACATCACCGACGACTCGGAGGAAGAGCTTTACAGCAGCGAGTACAAAACAATCATACTTAAGGATGGCAGCGCCATTCGTAAACCATTAAGCCTTTCGGGTGGCTCGGTTGGCGTGTTCGACGGAAACCGCCTTGGCCGAAAACAAAACCTGGAGAAACTTGCCGAGGAAGTTGAAGCTCTTCAGGAGCAAGTAGAACTGATGCAAAGCCGCATCAACACGCAAAACCAGATCCTGCAGAACCACCGCAACGAATCGGAGAAAGAAACGATCAAAGGCCTGGAGAAAGAAGTTAGCAAACTGCAGCAGGACCTGCTAACCGTGCGCATCAAACACGAGCAGCACCAGCAAAACATCCGCAACTTCGACCAGAAACGCGACGAACTGCACGAGCGCCTGACAGAACTGCGTGAGCAAAGTATGGAGGTATCGCCGCAGGCTGAGACAGATATGAAAGAACTGCAACGCTTGGAGGAAGAGATAGCGGTTTATACTTCCAACCTTGAGCATCAGCAAGAACAAATCGCTGTAATTTCGGGCAGGTACAATCAGCATAATATCCAGTACCACCAACTTAAGAACCGTTTTGCCAGCCTGCAGCAGGAAATAAGCTACAAGCAAAAGTCAGTTGAAACCAACCAGGAGCGCATTGAGGGCCTGAAGCAGGAGATGCATAAATCTGAGCAAGAGGTAGCCGAGGCAGACACGTTCGTAGAGGATAACCAGGAAGTGGTTGAAAGTATGAATGAGGCGCGCCGAGAGTATGCCCATGCATTAGAGGAGATAGAGAAGGAATACTTTACGCTCCGCGGCGAGCTAGACAATAAAGAGCAGATTATCCGTGAGATGCAACGCAAGCGCCAGAACTCCGATGAGCTTTTGATGCGCATGCAGCAAGCCAAAACGGATACCCAGTTGAAACTGGTTGCCGTAAAAGAACGCCTGGCCGCAGAGTTCAACATTTCGGATGATGATTTTGCCAGCCCGGTACCAGAGGAAGAGCTGCTTATACCTTTATCAAACGAAGAACTGAGCGAGCACATTAACACGGTTAAGACACAACTAGATAAGATGGGCCCGGTTAATGCCATGGCAGCAGAAGCTTACGCTGAGATCGAAGAACGCGACAAGTTTATAACTGAACAGCGCAATGACTTGGTTAATGCCAAAAACTCCCTGATCGACACAATTAATGAGATTGACACGGTTGCAAAGGAGAAGTTCATGAACTCTTTCAACCAGATTAAGGACAACTTTAAGCTTGTATTTCGTAGCCTGTTCACCGACGAGGATAATTGCGACTTAGTGATGTCTGACCCGAAGAACCCGTTAGACTCTAAGATTGAGATTATGGCGCAACCAAAAGGCAAGCGTCCGCTCACGATCAACCAGCTTTCAGGCGGCGAAAAAACATTGACGGCTATTTCCCTGCTCTTCGCTATTTACCTGCTTAAGCCGGCACCGTTTTGTATCTTCGATGAGGTTGATGCCCCGCTGGATGATGCCAACATCGACAAGTTCAACAACATCATTCGTAAGTTCTCTAACGATTCGCAGTTCATCGTCGTGACGCACAACAAGCGCACCATGTCTTCTACGGACGTTATGTATGGCATTACCATGATTGAAGCCGGTATCTCACGAGTGATTCCGGTGGATTTGCGCCAGATAGCCTAGTTATCATACTTGTATAAACAGAAGCGGCCTTAGGATAACCTAAGGCCGCTTCTGTTTATACAAGTATTTATTTAGTTTTAGCGTACGCCGTTTTCTGGATACTTGGCAGTTTTGGTTCGGTAAAAAGCCATGATCTTTTCCATGTCCGCCTCAATATCTCCACTCGGATAAATAGTAGGCCCTATGCCTGCTTCTTTTTTAGCGTAATCCAGGTATCCTAATACTATAGGCACATTCGCACCCAAGGCTACATAATAAAATCCTCTGCGCCAGCGCGGCTGGTACTTGCGGGTGCCTTCCGGGGTCACCATTACACACATGTCGCCGGGGGTGGTCTCAAATATTCTGATCATGGCATCAACCATGCGGGTATTCTTGGATCGGTCGATGGGTAAAGCGCCCATAGCCCGCAGTAGCCCCCCAAATGGGAAATGCATAAATTCCTTCTTAATCGTATAGCGTATGGGAGCGCCCATGAGGTAGAATGCCGCACGCGCATATACAAAATCCCAGTTGCTGGTATGTGGCGCTGCTACCATCACGCATCTGCGGTTATCCGCTGTTAGGGTGCCATTAAGCTTCCAGCCGGTAGCCTTAAAGAAAAGCTTAGAAATAAACTCTGCAATCATTGATTTTTTTTGGATTGATGCCTGCAAAAACATAAACCGGATTTAGCTTATGTTAGGTTGCCGAATTAAAACGTATAGTTACGTACTTCCCCGTTGTTTTACAAGGCCTCTTTAATGATATGTGATGTTCTGCGCAGAAGATATGCCTGAATACCCAGCCCTACCAGCGGCCCCAGCGTTACATTGGCTCCGCTGCTATCCCACTCCCGGTAATAGCGAAAGGAAAGCATGGGCTCAAAGGCTATTTTTTCGTTGATAAAGAAGGCATACCCTACTCCTATAGAGCCTTCAAACAAATTTGTTTTATCACCTGACGAAAAATTCAGCAAGCCGCCCTTTAAAGCAAGCTCTCCAAAAAATCCGTTATCGAGGTAATAACGCGTAAAAGGCCCACCCAAGAGGAATGTCCTTCTGAACCGCTCCTTTTCGTTATCTACTGTAACGCTATAACTTTCATGGTTCAGGGCAAGTGCCAAGCCTACTGCAAAATCGTGTTGTATAAAATAACCACTCTTGAAGTTGAGGTTAGCAACAATGTTAGTTCCTTCTTCTGGCGCAATGGGTTGGTTAAGCTCTTTAGTAGTTTTATAGATTGCTGCATCTAAGTTGCCGCCTATAAGTATAGAGCCATGCTTCACTTTGGCTTGAATCAGAAAACTTCGGTTTTCTTGAGCATAAAGCGGTAAGCAGTGAAGTATAAAAACGATATTTAATAAAAGTATTCTTCGCACTAAAAATATTACTTTTCCATACTTGTACGAAATAAAAGAACAGTTAATTATAAAATAACAACTTTTATCAAGATTTAAGCATGAAATCAAAAACTCTTATTCACAAGGAGTTTGATATGACGCTCCATGTGCATACCATATTTATACCCTATGTTAAATATCTCGTCTGCTTTTCTGAAATTGGTAAGGCGATAGTACCGCAGGTCTTGTGGCTCTAGCAACAGGTCGCATTGCTGGAAGCGTAGCTTTACATTGTTGTTAATGGCCAGCAACACAGTGCGCTCGATCATACTGCGCAACGTAGTAACACTGGCCTGGTGGTTTATGGGGTTAACATGCACTGCAATTTTCACATCACAGTTATTGTGCAAGGGCTCTACCGGCAAGTTATTGATCAGGCCGCCGTCGCTGAGCGTTTTGCCTTGGTATTGAATAGGCTGGTAAAGTATAGGTACGGCAGATGAAGCTAATAGCGGCTTAATTAGCTCGCCTTCCGAGAAATAAGTTGTTACGCCCTCATTCATCTCGGTGGCACTCACAACTACAGGTATTTTTAGATCTTCGAATCGTGGGTTTGCCCCTAAATACTTGCAATACAGTTTTTCAACTTCTTCCAAGTGCAACAGGCCTATTTTACCAAAAGCAGGCCTTACTACATGAAACACGCTCAGCTCCTTCAGCATTCTTAGTATCTCATCCGGTGAGTATCCAAAGCCATACAGCACACCTGCTATTGCACCTGAGCTCACCCCGGAAATCATACTTATCTTGATGCCCTGCTCATCCAGTGCTTTAAGTACACCTAAGTGCGCGATTCCTCTGGCACCACCGCCGGATAAAACTAACCCAACCCGCATACTATAGCTCTGACAGGCTGAACGTATCCTTCAAACGAACACCTTTCTCGGTGTGCTGAACGGTGCAGCATTGATTTACGGCGTCGTGCTCAAAGAAAAGGACTAGTTCTTCGTCGGCAGCACGGTTCAGGAATTGTGCTTTCTCATCCAGAGTCAGCAGCGGGCGCGTATCGTAGCCCATAACGTAAGGCAGCGGTATGTGCCCTACAGAGGGAAGCAAGTCAGCCATGTATGCCAGTTTCCTGCCCTTGTAAGGTATGATCGGCACCATCATTTTATCGGTGTGCCCATCAGCATAAAAAATATCAAACTGCGGAAATGGTGAAGGTTGTGTGGGGTCTACAAACTTAAGTTGGCCGCTTTCCTGCATTGGAAGTATGTTTTCTTTTAGAAAAGAAGCTTTTTCGCGTGCATTTGGCTTGGTGGCCCACTCCCAGTGGTCGGCATTAGACCAGTATGTAGCGTTAGGAAATACAAGCTCTAATGCGCCCGCGCTATTTTTATACTTTACACCGCCGCCGCAATGGTCGAAGTGCAGGTGGGTCAGGAACATATCGGTGATATCCTCTGGGGCAAAACCAGCTTGCTTCAGCGAGCTTTGCAGCGAGGCATCGCCGTGCAGGTAATAATGGCTAAAGAACTTGGCGTCCTGCTTGTCTCCAATCCCGTTATCAATCAGTATCAGCCGGTTTCCATCCTCGATAAGCATACAGCGCATGGCCCATGTGCACAGGTTATTCTCATCGGCAGGGTTAGTACGCTGCCAAAGCGCTTTAGGAACCACGCCAAACATGGCGCCTCCGTCTAACTTAAAAAAACCTGTATCGATAACATGGAGTTTCATAGTGCTGTGCTTTATAGTATGGTAATTTACTTAAAAGTAAGGCATTCGGGGCTGGAAACAAAAATGAATTAGCTACAAAAGCCATTGCTCCTGCTGCTAATTCATTTCATACTTTATAATTGGTAGGTTATGTTATGCTTCCAGCACAACGCCCATGTTAGAAAACTTGTCGATACGCTGGTCGATGCGCTCTTCGGCACTCATGCTTTCAAGCTCGTCCAGCAGCTTACCCAGCTCCTTTTTAAGCGTACGCATCATTTTATCCGGATCCAAGTGCGCGCCGCCCAGTGGCTCTTTAATGATGCCGTCGATCAGCTTATTCTGCAGCATATCAGTAGCCGTAAGTTTAAGCGCCTCAGCCGCCTGTTCCTTGTAGTTCCAGCTGCGCCAAAGTATGGATGAGCAAGACTCAGGAGAAATTACGGAATACCAGGTGTTCTCCAGCATCATCACGCGGTCGCCGATGGCTATACCCAGTGCGCCGCCTGAGGCGCCCTCTCCGATGATGATACAGATCACAGGAACCTTCAGCATGAACATCTCCTTCAGGTTACGTGCAATAGCCTCGCCCTGGCCACGCTCCTCGGCCTCTAAGCCCGGGAATGCACCCGGCGTATCGATGAGCGTTACGATAGGCTTGTTGAATTTCTCAGCCATCTTCATCAGGCGAAGCGCCTTGCGGTAGCCTTCCGGGTTAGCCATACCAAAGTTGCGCATCTGGCGCTGCTTGGTGTTGCGCCCCTTCTGCTGGCCGATAAACATTACGCTGCGGCCGTCAAGCTCACCGAAGCCGCCAACCATGGCTTTATCGTCTTTCACTGTGCGGTCGCCGTGCAGCTCCACGAACTTATCCGTGATGCCGTGTATGTAATCCAACGTATAAGGCCGTTCTGGGTGGCGCGACAGTTGCACGCGCTGCCAGCGGGTCAGGTTGGCGTACGTTTCCTTCTTCAGGTTCTTGATCTTCTCTTCCAGGGCCTTTACTGCCTCCGTTACGTCTACCTGGCTATCATCTGCCAGTTTCTTCATTTCTTGAAGCTTGCCTTCGAGGGCAGCAATGGGCTGTTCGAAATCTAAAAGCATAGTTTTCTCGCTTGTTTGGAATACAAATTTAAGCTTTTCCAGTTATGCACGTAACAACAGAAGAAATTTATCCGGCACCAAAAAAATAATTCTGTTGGTAATGAAGCGATTAAGAAAAAATCAAAGAAATATAGCGTTAAAAAGATGAAGAGGGCTTGCACCATAAAATTCTAGCACATACCTTTGCATCACTTTAACGGAGAAAGTTAAGGGAAACAAGACAAATGGTCTGGTAGTTCAGTTGGTTAGAATGCCGCCCTGTCACGGCGGAGGTCGCGGGTTCGAGTCCCGTCCAGACCGCAGATAAAACTGCGGTTTAAAAAAGCAAAGCAAAAGGCTCTGCAACATCAAAGGTATTGGTCTGGTAGTTCAGTTGGTTAGAATGCCGCCCTGTCACGGCGGAGGTCGCGGGTTCGAGTCCCGTCCAGACCGCTCCTTAAAGGAGCTTGAGTTAACTCTCAAGCTCCTTTTTTTATGTCCATACTTTTTCAAGTATAAAAAAAGAGCGGCCTGCTGAACAAGTCAGCAGGCCCCTCTTTTTATAACTCTAGTGTATATTCTACTCGTGGTAGTTTAGGATTCTATGTCCGCCTTCCAGCAAGTAGCTATCGCGCTTGAATAACTCGATATCAGACTGCATCATATCTTTCACCAGTGCTGGCAAATCATACTTTGGCTCCCACTGCAGCTTGGTTTTAGCCTTGGTCGCATCACCGATCAGCAACTCAACCTCTGTTGGGCGGAAATAGTTAGGGTCCACGCACACCACTTCACGGCCAAGCTCCAATTGGTATTCCGGGTTGGTGCATTGGGCCACATAGCCTTTTTCATCTATGCCTTCTCCTTTAAACTCAATCGCAATGCCAACTTCAGCAAAGGCCATTTTCACGAAGTCACGTACCGTTGTGGTTATACCTGTAGCAATAACGTAGTCTTCTGGCTGGTCTTGCTGCAGAATACGCCACATGGCCTCTACGTAGTCTTTGGCATGGCCCCAGTCGCGCTTGGCATCCATGTTACCCAAGTATAGCTTATCCTGCAAGCCCATGGCAATACGTGTTGCCGCACGCGTAATTTTGCGTGTCACGAATGTTTCGCCACGTAGCGGAGACTCGTGGTTGAACAAAATACCGTTGCAGGCATACATGCCATAGGCCTCGCGGTAGTTCACCGTAATCCAGTAGGCATACAACTTGGCCACAGCATACGGAGAGCGTGGGTAGAACGGCGTGGTCTCGGTCTGAGGAACCGCCTGCACTAAACCATAAAGCTCTGAGGTGGACGCTTGGTATACTTTAGTTTTCTCGGTCAGGCCAAGTATGCGAATGGCCTCCAGAATGCGCAGCGTGCCCAAGCCATCGGCGTTGGCGGTATATTCCGGGGTGTCAAAGCTAACCTTCACGTGGCTCATTGCGGCCAGGTTATAGATTTCGTCAGGCTGCGTTTCCTGGATGATGCGGATAAGGTTCGTCGAATCTGTCAGGTCGCCGTAGTGCAGCTTAAAATTGATATTCTGCTCGTGCGGGTCCTGATATAGGTGGTCGATTCGTTCTGTATTGAAAAGAGAGCTACGGCGCTTGATGCCGTGCACTTTATATCCTTTGCTTAGAAGCAACTCTGCCAGGTACGCTCCGTCCTGACCGGTTACCCCTGTAATAAGGGCGGTTTTCATAAAGGTAAAGGGTTATTATAAATATAGATAAATTAGAAAGTGAGTATATATACTATACTTCCACTAATTTGTTTCTAAAATCAGCATAAGCAAGCGCAATTCCTTCGCGCAGTTCCGTGGAGTGCTTAAAACCAAGCGAATGCAGTTTAGATACATCCATCAATTTACGTGGTGTGCCATCTGGTTTAGAGGTATCAAACTCCAGGCTTCCCTCAAATCCCACTACTTCTTTAACCAGTAACGCCAAGTCTTTTATAGAAACGTCTTCACCGGTTCCAATATTCACCAGTTCTTTTCCGTCGTAATTCTGCATCAGGAAGAAACAAGCCTCTGCCAGGTCATCGGCAAAAAGAAACTCGCGCATCGGGCTTCCGGTACCCCAAACGGTTACCGTGGTCGCTCCGGCCTCCTTGGCCTCATGAAACTTGCGGATAAGGGCAGGCAGCACGTGCGAGTTGTTCAGGTCGTAATTATCGTTGTAGCCATACAGGTTGGTAGGCATCACGCTGATAAAGTTGCAGCCATACTGGTCGCGGTAGGCCTCGCAAAGCTTAATGCCGGCAATTTTGGCAATGGCATACGGCTCGTTGGTGGGCTCCAGTTCGCCGGTTAGTAGGTAGTCTTCGCGGAGTGGTTGCGGGGCGAGTTTTGGGTAAATGCAGGATGAGCCCAGGAACATCAGTTTCTCCACGCCAGTTATATAGGCAGCGTGAATAATGTTCGCCTCAATCATCAGGTTGTCATACAGAAAGTCGGCTCGGTAAGTGTTATTGGCCTGAATTCCTCCTACTTTGGCGGCTGCCAGAAAAACATACTCAGGTTTCTCTTCTGTAAAAAACTGTTCTACAGCTGCCTGGCTGCGCAGGTCAAGCTCTTTGGATGTGCGGGTGATGATCTCAGAAAAGCCTTCGGCCTTAAGTTTTCGCACGATGGCTGAACCGACCATTCCTCTATGGCCGGCTACATATACTTTTGAATTTTTAAGCATAAATTAATTTGAAGGTCAGCTGCTGAAAGCAATAAAGCTATACATTTAAGTCCTTATTCGTTTCCACAAAGACTTTGTTTCATTGTCTTCAGCATAATAGCCATACCCATAGCCGTAACCATAGCCATAACCATAGTTCAGCTTGTTGTAATCCACGTCGTTGAAAAGAATAGCCGTATTTCTGATCTTACCAGACTCGTGCTGAAGTTGGACGTTTTTGAGGAAATCCTTGATCGTATAATCCTGGCGCACCATAAACACATTGGCGTCTGAAATCTGCATCAACTCTAAACCATCCGAAAGTATACCTACTGGCGGCGTATCCATTATTATGTAATCGTAGCGCTGCTTCAGTTCTTCGATCATGGCTGACATACGGCTGCTTAACAGCAGTTCCGACGGGTTTGGCGGGATATCACCGGAAGGTAGCACGTGCAGGTTATCCTGGATAGTAGTATGGATAACCTCCTCTAGCGTAGTATGCCCGGCCAGGAAGTTACTCAAACCATTGCTGCTGTTCACGCCCAGGTCTGTATTGTTGTTTGGCTTGCGCATGTCCGCATTCACCAATAACGTGCGCTCGCCGGAGATGGAAATGATGTAGGCTAGGTTCTTTGCAGAAAAGGTTTTCCCCTCCCCGCTTATTGATGAGGTAATTACAATAATCTTTCCGCCTTCCTGTTGCCCGTCGCCCACGCTAGTCATGTAGCGAAGGTTGGAGCGCACGGTGCGGAACGCCTCGGCCAAAGCTGATTTAGGGCTCAGGTTGGCAAGCAGGTTATCATCTTTCTTATTATGTCCTACAAGGCCAAGCAAAGGCAATGCGGTATATTTAGCTATATCTTCTACCGTGTGAATCTTATTGTTCATAAGCTCCTTCATGAATACGAAGGCCAGTGGCAAACCAAAACCAACAATAAACGCAATGCCATAGTTCTGCAACGGCTGTGGCGCAATTTGCTTATTAATTGACCCTTCCTTAAGTATGGTTACGTCTGATGTATTTGCGGCTTTAGCAATGCCTGCCTCTGCCCTTTTTTCCATCAGGAATACATATAGGTTCTCGCTCAGGCTGTAAAGACGCTGGATGTTGATTAGTTGGCGTTCCGAAGAGGGTAGCTGCTGCAAGGCTGAGGCAGCGGTCTGGATACGTTGGTTCAGGTTTCTAAGCGCAATTTGGTTAGCATCCTCGAGGCTGCTCAGGTTCTCAAGCAGGGAGGCACGCACCTCTGTTAACTGCTGGCGCTTGAGCCTGATGCCTGGGTTTGCCTGCCCCTGGTTGTTAGAGGCTACGCTAAGTTCGGTTTGTAACGTGACCAACTGGGTTACCAGCGCATTAAGCACCGGATCTGAGATACCCAGTGTTGCCGGCGCCTGAATCTGTTCGCTTGAGTTTTCCTTGGATAGATAGCTCGACAGGTAATCGTAGTAACGGGAGTTCATTAGCAAAGTAGCTTTCTGCTCTTCCAGTGCCTGAAGCTCACCTGCCACCTTAGCGCCCTGAGCACTTAAGTCCATGGCGGCATTGCGCTTTTTAAAGTCCTCCAGCCGGGATTCTATAAAGTATAACGAGTCGCTGATTTGCTGCAATTGCAGGTCTATAAAGCTAAGCGTGCTTACGGCGTCAGCGTTTTTAATATCCAAGTTGTTCTGCATATAGGTTACCATATGCGCGTTCAGGTAATCGATGTCTTTCTTAGGCGTGCTACCTGTTAGCGTCAGAACCAGTGCTGAGGCATCGCCGCCATACGGGGACACAGACAAGTTAGAGGCATACCTCTTGGCGAGGGCATCCGGCTCATTAAGGACAAAAAGCACTTCGTTACCTTCAAAGGGCTGTGGCTTCAACAGATCAATTGTAAAGGCAAAGCCGTTAACTAAGTATGATTTCCCGAACTCAAATGTCTTCCCGGCCATGTTTGAGGCCCAGGCTCCATTTTCTGTAGTAAGCTCATACTGGTTTTCACCTTGCAGCAAGATCTTGAACGTTACACCATAAGGGACAGTAGTGGCTGTTGTATCAAAAGTTACATGAATCGGAGCATCATCTTCGTAAGCCTCCAGCAGCAGCACATTTCCCTGTATAAAATAACTAACACTGAAATCAAGCTTATCTAAGGTTTTGCGGGCCAACGTTTTTGTCTTCAAAAGTATAGACTCGTTGGTAAGCCCCTGCGCGCCTTTATAAAGTTCTGTGCCATAAAGCAGCGCGGCCGCAGAGGTACCTTGTGCAGCATTACCAGATACCATAACCGATGAGGTGATTTCATACTTGGGCACAGTATACCTATTAACTAGGTAGGCAGCCGTAAGCATAACCAATACGCTCAGCACAAATAGATACCACTTAGCTAGGGCCGAATGCAGGACAGCTTTAAAGTCGATAAAGCTGTTTTCTTCAGAATTATATGTTGATTCCAATGTAAAAGGCTATTGAATTCTAGTTACAAGAAGGACGATGGATGCAAGTATACCAAAGCCGAGAGAGAAGGTACCCAATACGTTCTCGCGGAAGAACTTAGCTGGGAGCGGGTCAACAACAATCATGTCATCTGGCTGCAGGTAAAAGTTTTTCATGGCCAAAGTGTTATCATTAAGCAAGCTGAAGTTGTACAGCTTTGCCTGCCCATCCTCGTAGCGAACCAACCTGATCTTGCCGCGGTTAGCATAGTCAGAGAAGCCGCCCGCCGAAGCAATGGCCTCAATCACGTTGATATTATCCTGATAGGTAGTAAACTGCCCCTGGGCACCCACTTCCCCAATAATAGTGTAGCGAAACGTTAAAAGCCGAAGATTAACCGTTGGGTCAGCGAGAAATGGCTTCAGGGCATCGGTAACTTTTGCACGGGCTTCCGGCATAGCCAGCCCTACCAATTGTATTTTGCCTACAACAGGCACAAGTATAAATCCGTCTGTATCAATTGTGTATCCGCTAAGCACGGGGTCATCAGAACCGGAAACTACAGCAGGTGTATTCAGAAAGTTGTATTCTGTTGGTGTAGTGGTCTGTACTTTCAGCGACAATACATCTCCCGGCTTGAGTGTGTAAACAGGTTTGTTCAGGTCGAAGGTTTTAAGAAGCTTATCTGCTTCTCCCTGGTTTTTAACTTCTAGGTTTTCCTGTAGCAATGTCAGCTTTTTTTGTGGCACGCAGGAGGCAAAAATAACCAACCCAAGCATAAACCACCAGGCGATAAGGGTGTTGCGCATTCTAATTATTTCCTACTCTTTAATCCAGGTTTTACGGCTAAGACCTAACCGGTTTCTTCATTTCAAATGGTGAAATTATGAAAATATTGCTTGAATCAGCAGCTTTACACCTAATTATATTTAAGCGAGTGCATTAAAACTGCACCTGAATACCATTAGTTATGGCATAGACAAAGTTCGTGATGGGCACTATAGGCTCATCCTCGTAAGTGCAGTTAAAGTTTGTGCGGAACGAAAGTCGGTTACCCAGCTTCACGATTAACGACACATCGCCACTCACCCGGTTACGCCACTTGTCTATAGAATCGGCATAGCCAGTCTGGTAGTATACAATTCCTTCGGTGCTCGCATTGTCGTTCAACTTTGCCTTTGCACTTAAGTAGTTAGTAGACTTTATAAGGTCGGATACCATTAACTGATCATCCTCTTCCATATTTTCCCATTCCTCATGCTCATGCATTAGGCCGGTGCCCAGGTACACTCCGCTTGACTCTGCTTTCAGTAAGCGATACCGGATACCGCCTCCGGCCAGTGTTCTCAGGTCGAGGCCGCGCGCTTTATCGGCTTGCAGCTGTGTAAACAACTCATACGACAGGCGCTGCTTCCGCATAAAGTTTACCCTAAAGTGCGCGTATCCTGTGCTAGCCACAGTGTTGCGCTGCTCTTTAGAATCATAGTTAACCAACAGGTAGTTATAATAATTGAGCAACATGTAGCTGTGCAGCTCCGAAACATAAGCCAGGTCGCCGTTAAACGTTAGCTGCAGATAATTGTTAGGGTTGCTTTTACCCGCATTTCGGTTAAACATCGAGAAGTTAAGTCCGGCTTTACCAGTAAAGTAATTCGCTGAGTCTGGTTGCAGGCGCGCGCGCTCCACATTCAGTATCTGGCCATTAACTCCGAGCGGAGCAATGTATAAACTAACGAGTACAAGTATAAAAGTTAAGCGATTCTGTAAATGGTGCATTATTTAAAAAGTATGAAATAATCTAAAACAGGAGGCAATAGCCTGAACAATACGCCAATTCTAACGCTTATAAAATAAAGGAGCAAATCTGATTAAAGCTGCAACAGCCTTTAAACTGTTTTTGAGGTATTTAGAATCAGGCTGCTCCGGAGTGTTTCAGAAACCTATCTTGATTATGGCAAATTCTAATGTGGAGCTTATAAGGGCGCTGCGCGAAACAGCCGCTCGCCTCGGCAAAGGGGCAAACTACCAGTGGGGACACATGGGCAGTTGCAACTGCGGGCACCTGGCCCAAACCATTACAAAATATAGCAAGAGCAAAATACACGGGGCAGCCATGTGGCGTTATGGCGATTGGCGCGAGCAGCTCCGCGACTATTGCCCTCAAAGCGGTCTGCCCCTGGATGAAGTTATAGACCAGATGCTGGACATGGGCATAACAAGGCAGGAACTTGCCTACCTCGAAACCCTGAGCGACCCAAGCGTTTGCCAACTGTTACCGCAAGAGAAGCGCTACCTGCAGCACAATAACCGCGACGATGTTGTGCTTTACCTAAATACGTGGGCCAAAACGCTGGAAAAGGATCTCATCGATAATCTTCCTAAGCAGGAAATACCCCATCAGCATGCCGTTCTTATACTATCTAGTTAGCTTTAAAAATAGATACGCTGGATTTTAGCGGTAATTTTTCTTTAGCTTTGGAAGTATAAATCTAAAGCAATGCAAAAGGAAGATATTCTTGCGGAAACGGCAGCATATGTACAGCAATTGTTAACCGGCGAAGGGTCAGGCCATGACTGGTGGCATATTTTCCGGGTTTGGAATAACGCAAAAAATATTGCTGCCGGCGAGCAAGCTAACCTCTTTGTGGTAGAACTTGCCGCCCTGCTTCACGATATCGGCGACCATAAGTTCCATAACGGTGATGAATCTGTTGGGCCTCGAATGGCAAGGGAATGGCTTCAAAAGTATGATCTGGAAGGCGACCTTATTGAACATATCTGCCAGATCATACAGGACTTATCTTACAAAGGGGCTGGCACATCATCTTCTATGCATACGCTCGAGGGCCGGATTGTTCAGGATGCAGACAGGCTGGACGCCATAGGGGCAATCGGAATAGCGCGAACATTTGCCTATGGCGGACATAAGAACCGGGAGATCTACGACCCTGCCATAGCGCCGGTTATGCACGACTCCTTTGAGGCTTATAAAAACAGCACCGCCCCTACTATCAATCACTTTTACGAGAAGCTTTTGCTGCTAAAAGACCGTATGCATACGGAGACTGCCAGACAACTCGCCCAGCAACGCCATGCCTATATGGAAGCATTTTTGGAGCAGTTTTACGCAGAGTGGAACGGCAACCGGTAAAAACCCGCTTTAACGACAGGTTACGCAAACACGCTTAGCTAAGAATACCTTAGACTAATTGATCATACTACATGGAGATACCTTTACTCTCAGACGTTGTAATTATACTTGGCCTGGCAGTGGTCGTTATTCTACTGTTCCAGCGCTTTAAACTTCCTACCATACTTGGCTTTTTGGCCACTGGTGTAATTGCCGGGCCACATGGCTTAAGCCTTATCAATGCCACTCACGACATTGAGATACTAGCCGAAATTGGCGTAATCCTGCTGCTGTTCATTATTGGCATGGAGTTCTCGCTAAAGCAACTTGCCTTAATCAAGCGCACGGTGTTGTTAGGCGGCACTACCCAGGTGCTCGCCACAATCGGCTTGGTCACGCTGGTGATGATGCTGTTAGATTTTGCGTGGAACCAAGCAGTTTTCATGGGCTTCCTAATTGCCCTGAGCAGCACAGCTATTGTGCTCAAGCTACTGCAAGACCGTGGCGAAATCAATAGCCCGCACGGCCGGGTAGTGCTCGGCATACTAATCTTCCAGGATATTATAGTGGTGCCTATGATGCTTGTGGCGCCATTGATGGCAGGCGGCTCCGAAGATATCGCCACAGAACTATTTTTAATGGCACTGAAAGGGGCTTTTGTGATTGTTTTCGTGTTGATTAGTGCCCGCTACTTGGTCCCGAACCTCCTCTACCTTGTTGCCAAGACCAAAAGTAAGGAGCTGTTTATACTTAGCGTGGTCGTTATTTGCTTTGCAGTTGCCTGGCTCACCTCCAGCCTAGGGCTTTCGTTGGCACTAGGCGCGTTTATGGCCGGCCTCATTATTTCAGAATCAGAGTACAGCCACCAGGCCACCAGTAATATTTTGCCCTTTCGGGAGATTTTTACCAGTTTCTTCTTTGTATCTATCGGGATGCTCCTGGATTTCAGTTTTTTGCTGCAACACTTGCCGGTCATACTTTTCTTTTCAGTTTTAGCCTTTATTCTGAAAGGGTTGGTTGCCACGGTGGCAGCGCGCATGCTGCAGTACCCGTTACGCATCTCTCTATTGGTGGGCTTATCGCTGTTTCAGGTGGGTGAGTTTGCCTTTATACTTTCTAAAGCGGGCATCGACAGCGGCTTGCTCTCGCAGGAAACATATCAGTATTTCCTCTCTGTGTCGTTGTTAACCATGGCTGTTACGCCTTTTGTGATTGGGTACTACAGGCAACTTGCCGAAAAAATTGCTGCCCCTTTTGCTTCTTCGCAAGAACCCATGCCTTTCAACCATCATCCCGAAGAGCTCCACGGCGACCTGCCAGACCTAAATGACCACATCATTATTATAGGCTTCGGTATTAACGGCCGTAACGTGGCGAAAGCTGCGCGACATGCCAAAATCCCTTATGTTATAGTAGAGCTCAACGCCGTTACAGTAAAGTATGAGCGCAAGCAAGGTGAGCCAATAGTGTATGGCGATGCCGTGCACCCGATGATTCTGGCGCATATCAACATACATAAGGCACGCGTGGTGGTTATTGCAATCTCTGACCCGGAGGCAACGAAAAGAACCATTGCTTCCATTCGAGAAATCTCCGACAAAGTGCACATTATTGTGCGCACCCGCTTTGTGCAGGAGATGGAGGAAAACTATCGCTTGGGTGCCGACGAGGTAATTCCGGAAGAATTTGAAACCAGCATCGAGATTTTCACGCGTGTGCTCAACAAGTACCTTATGCCCCGAAACGAGATCGATAACTTCACACAAGTGATTCGGTCGGATAATTACGAAATGCTGCGCAGCCTTAGCACAAACAGAACCAGCGAGGTGAGTAAACTTGCCTTAGATTTGCCAGATATTGAAGTTGCCAGCCTGCGCGTGTTCACGTCAGACCCTGAAGTAATTGACAAATCTTTACTTGAATCTGACATCCGCAACAGGTTCCAGATAACGATTGTAGCCATTAAGCGCAAGGAAAAAACCATTCTAGATATTAACGCTCATACACGCATACAGCAGGGCGATTTACTTTTCGTGGTGGGCAAACCCGGCGATGTGATGCGCTTTAATCATTACCTGAAAGCGACTGAATAAAAAAGGCGTTTTACAGCTTTTGCATTACCTCACTTACTTGCCTTTCAACCTGGTTGTAGCCAGCCTTAAAATTACCTACGGCGCCCTCTGCCCAGCCGCGCCAGAGTAACAAGTTAGATTTCGGGTTGATAATATCAATAATTAAAGTACCCTGTTTAAAAAGGTCCACTTTGCGATAGCCCGGCATGTCCGAATACCCATAATCATAGCGGTAGCCGCTCATGTAGGCGTAGCTATAGCCAAAGCCCTTCGCGAAGTTTTCAGCTCGGTCCTGCTCTAGCGGCACCGACACGCTCACATCATAGGCTACAAGGATGTCCGGTTTGCTGCTTGTCTTGGTGTAGCCGCGTTTTTCTAGCTCCTGCTCTACCGCCTGGCGTATGTGGGAATTTAAACTTGGCCTATAGCCAGGCAAGTATGAGGCTTCGGCAGGTGGCTCGTTTTGAAACCATGCGTAAGTTTTATAGTTGCGCAGATTTGTGGCATAAGGAGCTTTAATGGCGTTAGCACCTAATGAGGCTGATGTAGTTACACACCCCTGCAGCCCCAGCAAACCACACAGTAAACAGAGGACAAAAACCGGTTGCAGTACTTTTTTCATAGCGTAAATCAATTTTAAGGCTGTACGGATTTTGGATCTGCCGAGTATGCGGAACCTTGTACAAAAGTCTGTAAATATAAGGAATAGCATATAAACAGCCATAGGATCAAACAGTGCCGTAACCTATAGTGGTTATGGGTCTATTTTGCAAAACCATACTTGCTTTGCAACTAAGTACTTAACTAGGCCCAAAGCCCCCTAGAAAAAAAGAGGCGCTTTAACGTAAGCAACTTCTCAATATAGATTTTCGTGTATGAGAAGAACTTACACTATTTTAAGCACTACATAATCTATGACTGATATTTCGACTCAAATTCCAAGCCCACCACCAGCCTGGGTTAAGAAGTTCGCAAAATTTGGCCTTTCGGCCAAAGGTGTTGTATACTGTTTGGTAGGCATTATAGCTTTTATGGCAGCGTTTGAGCTACAAGGCCAATCCACGGAGAATGCAGGAAAAGCTGGCATACTTAAAACCATACAGGATTTACCCGCTGGCAACATACTCCTTGCAATTGTGGCGCTTGGCTTGCTTAGCTACGCTATCTGGCGCTTTATTCAGGCGGCAAACGACACGGAAAGCAAAGGATCTGACGCAGAAGGGATCGGCAAACGGCTTCGATACGCTTTTAGCGGGTTGGTATATGGAGCGCTTGCGTTTTTAGCAGCCCGCTTAGTACTCGGCAATGGCGGCGGCGGAAGCGGCGACTCCCGCGAAACCTTGGTTAGCAAGCTATTGCAGCAACCCTTCGGACAATGGCTGGTAGGCATACTAGCTGCCGGCACTATGTTAGTAGGTATTTACCAAATCTATTACGGCTATTCCGAGAAATACAAGAAAAAAGTACGTAGCTCTGGTTTGAAGCATGAGGTGGAGCACCAGATGATTCGTGCTGGAAAAGTTGGCTATATGGCCCGCGGCGTAGTATGGCTGGTAATAGGATACATGTTTTTAAAAGCAGCCCTAAATTCTAACCCACAGCAAGCAGGCGGTAGCAGCGACGCGTTTCAGTTTATTGAAAACGCAGCATATGGTTCTTTTATACTTGGAGCTCTCGCGTTAGGCTTAATTTGCTACGGGGTATTTATGTTTATGCGCGCAAAATACCAACCAATATATACATCATAATCATTACCTTCTAAGATCTCAAAGGCTTGCCGTTCACTATGTAACGGCAAGCCTTTTTCATTTCGCAGCATACCTCCTCACGGCTAAGTTACCACAAGCATCCAACTTGAACTTATCCCATTTCCCTTGCCACTTACCCAGCAGAAATCGCCTTTGACACAGAGTTTATAAACAGCAATCAGCTTTTCTCTCATACCTAAATTTTAAGGGCACTTCTTAAACCATTAATTTGTATTATACATACAGCCAACCTGTTCCCAAATAAAGAATTCCAAAAATTCTAGCTCTAAAATCAATTAAATTAAGTTACTTAGAGCTACTTTTGCTGAGCCTTCAAAAGGATTAAAAGTTTATACTTTTTGGATAATTTAAACTTGCTTTTTTTATACACACTTCAATCTTATAGGGCTATAAACAAACACACCGATGAATACTCCTTTTAAAATATTTATTCTGGATGATGATATATGGTATAGTGAGTTACTAGAATACCACCTTTCGCTAAATCCAGATTACGAGTTAAAGAAGTTTCACTCGGCCAAAGACTGCCTTACGAACATGTATCAGCGGCCCAATGTGGTTACGCTTGATTACTCTCTTCCCGATAAAAACGGAGATGAGGTGCTCAAAAAAATAAAGGAGCATAACCCGGACACGCATGTTGTAATCATCTCCGGGCAGGAAGATGTTGCTACTGCGGTAGACTTGCTTAAAAAAGGCGCTTACGATTATATCGTAAAGGATGAAGATACTCCAGAGCGCCTTTGGAACACGATTAACAAAATCAGGGAGAACGTCTCGTTGCGGGAAGAAATTAACCAGTTGCGAGAACAGATTGTCCAGAAGTATGATTTTAGCAATTTCATCATAGGAAACAGCGATGCCATGAAACGGGTATTCAGCATGATGGATAAAGCTGCGAAAACTAACATTACTGTCTCTGTTAACGGCGAGACGGGCACGGGTAAAGAACTTGTGGCCAAGGCCATACATTATAATGGCCCTAAAAACAAGATGCCTTATGTAGCCGTTAACGTTGCTGCAATTCCTCGAGAGCTTATCGAAAGCGAACTTTTTGGACATGAGAAGGGAGCTTTTACAGGTGCAGTGGCTAGAAGGCTGGGTAGGTTTGAAGAGGCACATAAGGGAACCATCTTTCTGGATGAAATAGGTGAGTTGGACATCAGCTTGCAAGCTAAGTTGCTTCGCGTGCTGCAGGAGAAAGAGATTACCCGTGTAGGGGGCAACAGCGTAGTGCCTATTGATACCCGTATTATTGTAGCTACGCACAAAAACTTAGCTGAAGAAGTAAAAAAGGGCAATTTTAGGGAAGACCTTTATTACCGCCTACTCGGTTTGCCTATCGAGCTTCCTCCTCTCCGCGACCGCGGCTCAGATATACTTGTACTTGCAAAGTACTTTATGGAGGCCTTCGCTAAAGAGAACGGCATGGGTAAGAAAACCCTTTCTTCGGAGGCACAAGAGAAGCTGTTATCGCACTCTTATCCTGGTAACGTGCGTGAGCTCCGTGCCGTGGTAGAATTGGCCGTAGTAATGGCTGACGATGATGAAATTAAGCCGAGTGATATTAACCTGACTGCCAATAACAGCGACAAGGACTTCTTAGCCCAAGAACGCAGCTTACGCGAGTACACCACTGAAATTATTCAGCGCTTCCTCACTAAGTATGACAATAACGTATTGCTGGTTGCTGATAAACTAGATATAGGCAAGTCTACTATTTACCGCATGATCCAGAATAAGGAACTTACCATAGGGTAGCCTCACCTCATCTTAACACAGCCACAAGAACGCTCATTTTGCAAGTGAGCGTTTAATATGTATCTTAACAAGTTAGACTTAAGCGCCTGTGATTTCAGGTAATGATATATCCTTTAAATCCACATCCGCATTTTTAGTTCAATAAATATAAATTACTGATGTGCCTGCACATAGCACCATTTATTATGCTTTTTAGTTTAGGCACAACATACATTATATGACTGTAGTCCCCAATGAAGAAGAGCTGCGCCTAAACTTAGAGCGCGAGCGCCAGGCCAGGCAATCCGCTGAAGATCGCTTGGCAGCGCTCGAGCGTGAACTTGATTCTTTACGTCAGCAATTTTCAGGTAGGCAGCCTACAGAGCCAAACCCATGCCCGCACATGCATGGTTGGCTGTTGAAGAACGTCCATCATGCTGCGCTTGCCACTGATGATACCGGGCGCATAACTGCTTTGAACCTTGCGTTTCATAAGCTATTCTCTCTTCCGCAACCAATAGAATTTTACCTCGGTAAGCCGCTCAGCGAGCTTGAGCAAGCTACCGAGCTTGCCGGGTTTGCCCCACATCACCAAGTTGTTGCGCAAGGTGGATCTGCTGGAGATGAGGGCACCTTGCAGAATGGGTGTATCGTTGAGCGTGAGCACTTGCACTTGCAAACAGATGGAGACCTTTGCGGCACACTGTGGTTCTACCGCAACGTGACCCAAAAGCGCCAACATCTGCGCAAGATTGAGTTACAATCCGAACTGCAGGAGGAATATCCGAACCCGGTGCTGCGCTTGAGTTTCAACGGAGACTTGATATTCGGCAATAAAGCCGGATACGAGTTTATGCAACAAATAACACAAAGCCGTGTTGAACCGCTTAAGAGACTGTTGCTAAGCCAAATTAGCCACCTTAAAATAAAGGAGAACTCTACCCCTACTACCTTCGAGTCTTATATTGCAAAGCGCTACTACTATATACTCATCATACCAATGCCAGACAAAGGTTACTTTAACCTGTATATGTCTGATATTACAGAGCGCCGGAAAGCGGAGGAGGCACTGCAGGAGAGCAAAAACTTTGTCCGCAACATTACGCGCACCATCCCTAACATCGTCTATATCTACGACCTAGACGAAGAAAAATGCGTGTACATGAACGGCCAGGTGCGAAAGGTGTTGGGCTATCATGAGAACGACTTAGAAAACATGTCTCCAAGTATGTTAACAACCTTGGTAGACGAAGAGCAGCTATTAAATTTCAAAGAGCACGTTTCTAAAATGATTGAGGCCAAGGATGGGGCCATCGAGGAAACAGAACGCAAAGTACAGGCAAAGGACGGCAGCACCAAAATACTTTATTGCAGGGAAAGCATCTTTAAACGCAAGGATAACGGACAGGTCAAGCAAATTATTGGGTCCGCCGAGGATGTTACAGGTATGCGTGAGCAAAGCCTTGAACTATTGCGCCAGAAGGAATTTTATGAATCCATCCTGAACCACATTCCCTCTGATGTTGCTGTCTTTAACAGACAGTTGCAATACCTATTTCTAAACCCTGCTGCCGTACAGGACCCGCAGCTTCGCAAATGGATTATTGGAAAAACCAATGAAGACTATAGCCGCGAACGTGGTGTACCGCTTAAGCGCATGGAACTGCGCAGCAAGCATCTACAACTTGTACTAGACCATAAAAAGCGCGTCGAGTTTGAAGAACGGCTACTTAAGAAAGATGGCGACTATACTCACCATATCCGCAGGCTTAACCCGGTTCTAAACACAGATGGCGAAGTAGGACTAGTAATTGCGCACGGCCTTGATATAACCGACCTAAGAAAGGCACAAGATGAAATTATAGCCAGCGAGGCAAAGAATAGATCCATTCTTGCAGCCATACCTGATCTCATGTTCATCATCGGCCAAAACGGCGATTACCACTACATGAAGAATGTGGAGCAGAAGCACTTGCTTGTTCCAAAGGAGAGCGTTATAGGCAATAATATATTCAACCTCCTGCCAAGGGAGCTTGCCAGTAAAATAATGTCGTTGATCGAGCGTGTGCTAGAAAGTGGCTTTTACGAAAAAATCGGCTACGACTTGCAACTGCCTGATGGCCTTCGCTATTATGAAGGACGAATCCTTAAATACAGTGATAATGAGGTGCTTGCCATTATCCGTGACGTAACTGAAGAGAAAAACGCTGCCCTGGAAGTTGAGGAAAAGAACGAATTCATCAGGCAAGTGCTGGATGCCAGCCCGAGCCTAATCTATGTAAAAGATAGTGAGGGAAAGTTTGTACTGGCTAACCAAGAGTATTGTAAGCTTTTTGAAGTAACACTCGATCAGTTGATTGGTAGCAGCGGCCTAGACATCCACCAGAACCCTAGCGAAGCTGAATTCTATTTAGAAATTGACAGGCAAGTAATTGAGGAAAACCGCGAGATAAAACTACAGGAGCGCCACACCACTAAAACCGGTGAGGTACTCTGGTTTAACACTACCAAGAAACCTATAGTCACCAGCAACGGGCAGGTGCGCGTGTTAGGCATTTCCACGAATGTTACAGAGCAGCGCCTTGCCAATAAAAGGCTGCAAAACAGTGAAGAACTGCACCGCCTGCTCTCTGAGAACTCGAAGGACATGGTGAGCCTGCATAACATCGATGGCAGCTATATCTACATCTCAAAAGCAGTGGAAGAAATGTTGGGGTATACCCAGGCCGAGGTTTTACAGATGAGCCCTCGCATCATAATCCATCCTGATGATTTTAATACTGTATATCAACATGGTTATCTTGTTGCCTTAGAAACACGGCGCAATACTACCCTGCAACACCGGATGCTTCGGTCCAATGGTTCTCTGCTTTGGGTTGAAACAAGCATACGCCCTATCTTCGACACTAACAACGAGGTCACTAAAATCCAGGCAGCCACCCGCGATATAACCGAACGTAGAAAATCCGACGAGGCGCTTCAGAGCAGCGAGAAAAAATACCGCGACCTTATTAACTACAGCCAAGCATATATTTGCACTCATGACCTGAACGGTGTTATCCAGTCGGCCAACCCATATTTGCTCAACATGCTGGGGTACACTAATGAGGAAATGATTGGGCACAGCCTCTTTGATTTCTTCCCAAAAGACGACCGAGCAGGTTTCTATTTATACTTGCAGCAGTTTGATGATAAGAGCGTGGTAGATGGCGTCCTGACCATACTTAACAAAGAACAGGAGGAGCGCTACCTTTACTATCAGAACTACAAGGTTGAAGAGCCTAACATGGATCCTTATATCATTGGCATTGCCCAGGATATTACAGACCGTATGCGCACCGAGCAGCAACTGAAGAAAGCAAAAGATGCTGCCGAAGAGTCGGCACGGGTAAAAGAGAATTTCCTGGCTAACATGAGCCACGAGATCCGCACCCCAATGAACGGCATCCTGGGAATGGCTGGCTTACTGCGTAAAACAGACCTTAACGAGGTCCAACTTAACTACCTTAAAATAATTAGGCAATCCGCAGATAATCTGCTTGTTGTAATCAACGACATTCTGGATATAGCTAAGATCGAAGCGGGCAAATTAGACCTCGAGGAAATACCGTTTAACCTGCCCGAGGCAATACAAGCCGCTTTCCAGACGCTGATTTATAAAGCCGAGGAAAAAGAGTTAGCTTATTTCCTACAGTCACCGAAGTTTAACCACCCGATGGTAATCGGAGACCCATACCGTCTGAACCAGGTATTACTCAACCTCTTAAACAACGCGATCAAGTTTACAGAGGAAGGTAATATTGTGATGAGCAGCAAGGTGCTGGAAGAAACTGAAGAATTGCTTACCGTGCAGTTTAGCGTGTCGGATACAGGCATTGGCATTCCGCAAAATAAAATAGAATACATTTTTGAAGGGTTTACGCAAGCTTACTCTAGCACAACAAGAAAATACGGAGGCACTGGGCTTGGCCTTAATATATCTAAGAACCTGGTGGAGATGCAAGATGGCCGCATTTGGGTTAACAGCACCGAAAATAAAGGAAGTACGTTCCACTTCGTGCTCACCTACCTAAAAGCGAAAGTGCAGCAGCCTGAAATGCAGGTGGAGCAAACAGACTTTAGTAGCCTTGGCACGATTGATGTTCTCTTGGCGGAGGATAACGAAGTGAACATCTTCCTCGCTCAATCGATTTTAGAAGGTTGGGGTGCCAAAGTTGATATTGCGCATAATGGTCGTGAAGCCGTGGAGTTGGCCGAGCAAAAACTATATGATGTAGTGCTGATGGATATACAGATGCCCGAACTAAGCGGCATCGATGCCACTCGGTTCATCCGTAGTTTTCCGGATGCCGCCAAAGCCAGCGTGCCCATCATAGCCCTCACAGCCAATGCACTGAAAGGCGATGCTGAAAAGTACCTAGCCGCCGGTATGAACGACTACATATCGAAGCCGTTTGAGGAAGAGAAACTGTTCATGAAAATAGCCTTAAATCTGCCCCATAAACGGCAGCCATTAACAGCAAACAGAGAATTAGCAGAAAATAACGCCATGCAACAGATCTTCAATGAACCGCTTTATGATTTAACGATGCTTCAGAAAATGTCGAGAGGCAACGAAGCATTCTTAAAACGCACAAAACAGCTTTTTGTGGATACTGTGCCTGCCACAGTCACAGATATGCAGGACAAATATCAACAAGCGGATTGGACGGGTGTTAGCGCAGCCGCGCACAAGCTTAAGTCTACTATCGACACCATGCGTATAGAGCGCTTGAAGGATATTATCCGCCAGATAGAGAGCAATGCTAAATCTCAAGAAAACCTGGAGGAGGTAAGGAATAAAATTTCATACTTATCAGAAGTCATGGATCAGGTTATAGCCCAGTTAAAGGCAGATATAAACTAAAAAAAGTATAATCAGCACCCTGGCGCCAGTTTTCCATAAAATGGAAAACTGGCGTTTTTGATTTCCCTAATCTGGAACATTACATTACTATCATATAGCTATATCTATGCTTATTGGCTAAAAACAGACCATCTTAAAAAAAATAATTTATGGCACAGCATTAGCCATTAAAGAAGCATTAGTGTTTAACGCTAATGCGCTATATATGAAAAAGTCTTTCTTTACACTTGCTGTATCTCTATTCACCGTTTACTCACTGGCTGCGCAGTCGCTGATAAGTGAGTTTAATTGGGATGACAGGAACCAGCCTGCCACTGCGGCGAAGTATGGTAAGTCAGCGAAAGCATTAGGTGCTCATGCCGGAATTGTGTCGGGTGGTGTTGCAGCCTCTAACGGTTTGGGTATTGCGCAAGATCACAATGCAGCCCCGGCTCCTGCCCCTGTTAGCTTCGTAATGGATGGCAGCGATTTTAACGTGGATGGATTGGAAGTTAGCTTTGAGTTTAACGCGCATAACACTAATGGCAACGGAAGCCTTTTTGCGCGTCTTCATCAGGATGCCACGCAACCACCAGTATTTAGCCTATTTATTCAGGATTACAAATTACAGCTCCGCTACACGCTAGCCAATGGCGAAGTGGTTATGCTAAAAGATATTGCCACTGTACCAACCACCGATGAGTTATCGTTTTACAGCTTTCGCTACTTGCCTATAACCGGCGAAATGGAAGTATACATGGGCACTGAACTTGTGGCTTACCGTGAGAGCAAAAGCATTCCATTAAGTTGGGCGAATGCGGGCGATGCGGTTTTGGGTCATAACTTATACGTTGCTCCAAACGATGTGCACGACACCTGTGAAGCTAAGCCAAGCACTGCTGTTTTTGATAACTTCACAGCCACCTCGATAACTGAAAACCAGGTATTGCTGCCAGCGGTTCATTTCCTGAAATTAACAGCAGTGGCCGACAAAGGTCAAATCAACCTATCCTGGACAACGGAGGCTGAGGCGCAAAAGCTAGCTTTTAGCGTTGAACGCAGCCAGGACGGCACATTATATGAGGCTTTAAGCGCTACACAACTCAACACTAGCCTTGAAGATAATAAGCTGGTTTATATGTACACAGACAAGACCGCGAAGGTTGGCAAAGTATACTACCGCATAACGCAGTTTAATAAAGACGGCAGCAAACTGATTTCTAACGTGGCTGAAATACCCGCTTCATCAAATATCGCTACATCTGGCGCTAAAATGTCAGTTTACCCTACACTGGTACAAAACCAGGAGGTTAAATTTGAATTGAAGGGAGTGGCTAACAACGGCCAAGCAAACATTACGATCATGAGCTTTGGAGGAAGCATTGTTAGGAACAAATCTGTTGAACTCTCTCAGGCAACCCCAGGCACTCAAATATTAGCAGCCGGCGAGCTGCAAGAGGGTGTTTATATTGTGCTACTTACACACAACAATATAACTTACCGCGAAAAATTGGTAGTAAGATAATCAACCTTTCCTGTTTTTATACTTAAGACCTTGCTCGTGGCTATGCCCGCTGCAAGGTCTTTTCTTTAAGCCCAATAATAGCAGCTCTGCCGCTATTTCCGTAACTTGATATTGCCTGAATGAAGTATAACCAATACCATAACCATGCAGCATCAAGAATTTCCAGACTTATCAAACCTCATCACTTTACGGCAAAATTTACACCAGCACCCGGAGCTTTCTGGTTCTGAGTCTGAAACGTCGGATCGAATCCAAGGCTTTATCACTCAGTATAATCCCGATGAGGTATATACCGGGCTGGGAGGAAATGGCTTGGCATTAGTTTTCCACGGCAACGCTTCAAAAGATGGCCCTACCATTATATTCCGGGCTGAGTTAGATGCCCTGCCAATTGCTGCTACAAACCTGAGCCTACCTTATACTTCAGTTCGTGCCGGGATAGGGCATAAATGCGGGCATGATGGACACATGGCTATCCTTGCAGGTCTCGGAGCTCTGCTACATCAGGGCAGACCTGCACAGGGAAAGGTAGTTTTGCTTTTCCAGCCCGCTGAAGAAACCGGTGCAGGTGCCTGGGCCATACTTCAGGATAAGGTATTTCAAGCGAACATCAAACCCGACTATGTTTTCGGGTTGCATAACTTGCCAGGCTGGCCAAAGCACCAGGTTATTGTTAGGGATAATGTGTTTGCCGCAGCCTCCACCGGTATGGTTGTGGAGCTTACAGGAAAACCTTCGCATGCTGCAGAGCCGGAAAATGGCGTCAGCCCTGGGCAAGCTATGGCCGAAATAGTACTTGCTTTCAACAACATCGTAGCCCAAAAACAAACCTTTCAGGACCTAACGCTTTTAACAGTCATCCACGCACGTTTAGGAGAGATAGCCTTCGGCACAAACCCTGGTTTTGCAACGGTCATGGCTACCCTCCGCTCCTACCGGCCCCAGGATTTACAAACGCTTAAAATCCTTGCGGCAGCGGCTGTTCAGCAAATAGCCGCTACGTATGGCTTACAGCATAGCATCCGGTTTGCAGAGGAGTTTCCGGCCACTATAAATCATCAACAGGAAGTACAGCTTGTGCGCCAAGCGGCGAGGGCGCTTCAACTCCAAGTAACGGAGGCCGTACATCCTTTCAGGTGGTCTGAGGATTTCGGGCATTTCACTGCAAAGTATAAAGGTGCCTTCTTTGGTTTAGGATCCGGCACCGACCAGCCGCAACTGCACCACTCCGACTATGACTTCCCTGATGACCTGATACCTACCGGCGCAAGGTTATTTTACGCCATCATACAAGAAATAATTAACTAATAACACCCTATGTTTCATAGCTCTTATATAGAGATTAGTAAATCAGCACTTCAAAACAACATTGCATTTCTGCGGCAGGAAATCGGCTCGGGCGTACAGTTGTCTTCTGTAGTAAAAGGCAATGCCTATGGCCATGGCATTGAGCAGTTTGTACCAATCGCGCAGGAATGCGGCATCTCTCATTTTTCAGTTTTCAGTGCCGATGAGGCGCACCGGCTGCTACAAACGCTTACAAAACCAGCAACCATCCTGATTATGGGCTACCTTGATAATGAGGAGCTGGAGTGGGCCATTGCGCACGATATTGAGTTTTTCGTTTTCGAACTGGACCGCTTGTTAGAGGCGGCTACCATTTCTGAAAAACTGGGCAAAAAGGCAAAATTACATCTGGAGTTAGAAACAGGCATGAACCGAACAGGATTTGACAGACCAAGCCTAGAGCACGCCCTCGCATCGTTAGAGAAGTGTAAAGCCCAAGTTGAGCTTCAGGGAGTATGCACCCATTACGCTGGAGCCGAAAGCCTGCAAAACCATGACCGCGTGTTGGCGCAACATGAGCTTTTCAAAAATCAGCTTTCCTACATCAGAACCAGTGGCTTAAGCCCAAAACAGGTCCATACAGCTTGTTCAGCCGCCATGATAACCTACCCCGAAACGCACATGGACATGGTGCGCATCGGCATTATGCAATATGGTTTTTGGCCAAGCCCCGAAACATACAGCCATTATGTGAGCCAGCATACCATAAAAAAGGACCCGCTACGCCGACTTATAACTTGGAAAAGCCGAGTGATGAGCATTAAATCTGTGCCGCAGGGGGAGTTTATTGGCTATGGCACATCCTTTCAGGCACCTCGGGATATGCAACTGGCCATTGTGCCAGTGGGTTATGCATGGGGTTATAGCCGTGCCCTCAGCAACCAGGGCCACGTTCTAATAAAAGGAACCCGCGCTGCCGTGGTAGGCACCGTAAACATGAACGTGATGATGGTTGATATCACCGAGCTACAGGACGTGCAAAAGAACGATGAGGTGGTGTTACTAGGTAGCCAAGGCAACGAAAGTATAACTGTCGCATCGTTCGGAGAGCTAAGCACACAGCTTAACTACGAGTTACTCACCAGGTTACCTGCAAATATACCTCGCTATGTTATAGATTGATGCATTAGGCAAGTTAAAGTATAAATACTCTATTTTTTAGCTACTTGCTTTAGCCCCATGCTCGACAAAAAACCACTTGCCAGGCAGTCCTTCCAATAGCTGAAAGCCGATGTTTGTGTGTTTCGGTTAACTGTGATATCACCAATGCGCGGGTCTTTGCCATCTTTGGGGTTACTGTCTTTAATAGCAACCCAATCGGCTATTTCGGAGATAATTTCTTTGCCCAAACCTTGTTTTCCGCCGCTCCCTTTATTGAGTAGCTCAACGTCGAGGTTGCTGTAAATGATTTTCATTTCACCTGTAGCGTTATCCTTGGTCAGTTTAATGTCGAAATCACCTCTGCTTATATGCCCACTCTCAATGCGCACAAACGCAGTTGGCGACAAGATAGGATTAAGTATAGCCGGATCGGTTTCGCCAATGTGGCCTTCTATACGGTGGTAGCCATTATTGCTTAGCAGCGGCATCCGTAGGGTAAACTGCAAAGGTGCTTTGCCCATTACTTTGGTAGATGCATGTATAACAGCAGGCGTCTTCAGAGTCATGTACTTAGGCATGTTAGAGATATTTGAGCCTGATACCTGTAAAAAGTTAAATGTGATATGCCCTCGTTCTATGGCTTTGGGCACCAACTCTGAATAGCGTATATACCCGTTTTTTAATTCCAATTTCTCAACACGGAAAGGCGTTTTCACGCTTTGTGCCATTTCATGAATTAGCTGTTTGGTTCCTTTGTCCTTGTAATGTTGTTTGTCTTTAAATGCCTCCATTGTTAAATCCTGTAAGAGTAGTTTTTGGGCAATGAAGTTGTTGTTCTGAGAGTGAGCCGTATAGCTTAGGCCATCGAACCTAATTAGTGGTATGTTAAGCGTAGTCCGGGTAGTGGCTTTACCTTTCGCCTTTGCCATCTGTGCAATAGTAGCTATAGGTGTTAGGGCAACCTGCTTAGCCAGCAATATTTGCTGCTTTGTGTCTATCATTATCGAGTCTGCACTGGCCTTGTATAGCCCATCCGGTAAAAGATAACTCGCTTTTCCTGTTTTTAGCTTCATCCGCCTCGCGTAGTAAGCCCGATCTTGTGCGTGGAAAGACTGGCTGTCTAATTTAAAGTCATCAACTGATAGCATCAGCTCGGCAACAGAAAAGATGTAAGCATCGCTTTTAGGTTGTTCACGGTAGCGCAGTTGGGCCTTGTTCAGATCAATTTTACCAATGTGCAGGTTTTTAAGCATATCGGACGCTCTCTCGTGCATGGGCTTATGCTGTGCCGTGGTATCTCGCCGCATAACCGTCATCAATAGCTTCGGTTTTTCAAGGATTAGTGCGTCAAGATCTACTTTCTTGCCGAATAGCACGCTGATCATATCAAGGCCCCTAACTGCTACTTCTCCGGTTTGCAAATCCAGTAGCATACGTGCCGTCTCATTTCCCTGCTTTTGAAGCATCTCCCAACGCTCGTAGTCCGGCACCAACGAGATACTATCCACTGACATGCTTCCGATAAAAGGTGAGATCTCAAGCCCATAAAGTTTTAAGTCATACACGCCATCGGATTGCTGTGCCACCATGCGCTCCACCTTGTTCTGGATCCAATTTGTAAAGCCTAGCAGCCCTACAAAAAGAAACACTGATATTCCAAATACCCATGCACTTATTTGCAGCCAGTGCTTCGCTTTTTTTGACGACTTATTATTCTGAGACACAAATACAGTATATTGTTTGATCCTACATACGTGACACGTCTTAAATTGATGAACCTACAGGCCAGTATCACGACTGCGTGCTATAGCACAACCAGATATACCTAACTATACTGATAAACAAGCGTTCCGTTATCTGTATATACCTCTGTGCATCAACAACTTGCTTTCTTTAGCGTAACGACGTTATATTTTATTTTAAAAGTAATTATTAACTGCTATTACGTAGAAGTTTAAAGGAGATTAACTCAAAATGAGGAAGTTACTTTGCTATCTGTGAAATATAAAATGTAATAACTGCATGCCCATGAAAACTCCACAATGGCTTGACACTATACTTTACCCTTTTCAACACCGCTGGTTGCGACTGCAATATGGCAACATGCACTATGTGGATGAAGGCGAAGGCGAGGCGATTGTATTTGTACATGGCACCCCTACCTGGTCTTTTTTGTGGAGGCAGCAATTAAAGTCTCTTCGAAGGAACTATCGCTGCATTGCCCCCGACCATCTGGGCTTTGGGCTATCAGATAAGCCTGTATCCGAATTCAGCTATTCACCCGAAGCACATGCGGATAACCTCGAAGAGCTCATCACAAGCATGGAATTGAAGAATATTACCTTGGTGGTTCACGATTTTGGTGGGCCAATTGGGTTACGCTATGCCTTAAAGCACCCCGAAAACGTGAAGCGCGTGGTGATTTTGAATACCTGGATGTGGAGCCTGGAGAAAGAAGCAAATATGATGAAAGTTAGTAAGTTTATGAGCGGCCCTATTGGCAGGTTTTTATACTTACAGTTAGGTTTTTCTGCCCGTATGCTTCTACCGATGGGGTATTCACAGCGGAAGCACCTTACTAAGGATATTCGCCAGCACTACCAGAAACCCCTCACATCTGCAAAGCAACGGCTGGGCACCTGGCATTTTGCAAAGGCGCTCCACGAGGCAAACCCTTACTTTGCTGAACTATGGAAACAACGTGGAAAACTCAGCAAAATACCTAAACTTATACTTTGGGGCGACAAGGATAAGCTACTACCTACTAACTTTTTAGACACATGGCAAGCTGTTTATCCTGATGCAGAAATCCGTCATATAAACGCAGGGCATTTTTTGCAGGAAGAAAAAGGAGGCGAGGTTTCAGAGGCTATACATACGTTTATGCAAGCCCACACATAAAAAGCAGCGGCAAGTATAAACCCGCCACTGCTTAACATAACTTTTTAACCGGCTACTTATTTTTTCTGATGCCGCTCCTTAAGGACTGCAACCACATCTTTTAGTTCCAGGCCAGTAGCAGATAAGAGAACCAACAAGTGATACAATAGATCTGCCGCTTCACCCTTCATGGTGTCTAGCTTTCCTGCTACGGCGTCTATTACCGTTTCTACAGCCTCCTCTCCTACTTTCTGGGCGATTTTATTCACACCTTTTTCATATAGGAAATTAGTATAGGACCCTTCCACTGGAGTGGTTTTACGCGCCTGAATTACCTCTTCGAGCTGAGCAATAAACCGGATGGCTGCGGCACGGTTGGCAGCCTCTTCCTCGCCAAAGCAGCTGGTTGAGCCAGTATGGCAGGTAGGCCCGTTAGGCTTGACTTTTATGAGCAAAGAATCTGCATCGCAATCTCGGGTAATGCTGATAACCTCCAACGTATTGCCGGAAGTTTCGCCTTTGGTCCAGAGGCGGTTTTTTGAGCGGGAAAAGAACGTAACCAAGCCTTGCTCACGGGTTTTGTCCAGCGCTTCCTGGTTCATGTAACCCAGCATCAGTACCTGGCCGGTCAAGTTATCCTGTATCACGGCTGGCACTAAGCCGCCTTCCTTATCAAAATCTAGTTCCACTGTGTATAAATTTAAAATTGCGAATGAAGAATTTCAAGTGCCTGCTCCTGAAAGCTACGCTTCAATTCTTAAATGTTAAAGGCGTACGTCTATACCCTGCTCTTTCAGGTATGTCTTTAGCGCAGGCACGCCCAGCTCACGGAAGTGAAAAAGGCTGGCTGCCAGAGCTGCGTCGGCGTGTGCTTTAGTAAATGCATCTAAAAAGTGCTCCATGCTTCCGGCACCGCCAGAAGCAATAACCGGAACAGTCACGGCTTTGGCAACCTGGCCGGTAATATCTAAAGCAAAGCCGGCTTTTGTGCCATCGTTGTTCATACTAGTCAGTAGAATTTCGCCGGCCCCAAGCGCAGTAACTTGCTTGGCCCAATCCACAGTGGCATGCTCTGTTTCAACGGTTCCAGCACGGGTATAAACCTTCCAGCCAGCCTCAGGGGTATACTTTGTATCGATGGCCACCGTAACGCACTGGCTACCGAAATGGCGTGCCAGCTCTGAAACCAGGTCGGGGTTTTTAATGGCTGATGAGTTAACGGAAACTTTGTCGGCTCCGGCATGCAGCAGAACCTCTACATCAGCTACGGAGCTTATACCGCCACCAACTGTAAACGGAATATCAATGTGCCTGGCAATGTCGCGCACAAGCTCTGCGAAGGTTTTGCGGCCTTCGTTGGTGGCCGTGATGTCCAGGAACACCAACTCGTCGGCCCCCTCGGCGGCGTACCATTTTGCCAGTTCCACAGGGTCGCCGGCATCGCGGATGTTCTCGAACTGCACCCCTTTTACCGTACGGCCATTTTTAATATCCAGGCAGGGGATAATGCGTTTAGTTAGCATACAAATCGTTCTAAATCTTTTAGTTGGATGGTGCCTTCGTAAATTGCCTTACCTATAATTGCCCCCTTCACACCGATTTCCTGGAGTTCTTTCAAGTCAGCTATTGTCGTTACGCCGCCGCTGGCAATTATACCGGCCTCAGGCTGTGTAAGCTTAAGGTGGCGGTAAGTATTAAGCGATGGGCCTTGCAGTTTGCCATCTTTGCTTACATCGGTACAAATGAAAAGTTTGGCACCGGTTTGCACGTACCCTGAGATGAAATCCTGCAATGGATACTTGCTTTCCTCGGTCCAGGCACTGATAGCAATGTTTGTACCCTTAAAATCTGCCCCTATGATGATCTTATCAGAGCCATACTTCAAAAGCCAGCTTTTCACGGTTTCAGGCTCACGCACGGCAATGCTTCCGGCCGTAATTTGGGCTGCTCCGGCATCAAAAGCCTGTTTCACAGCTTCGTCAGACTGCAAACCACCGCCAAAATCGATGGTTAAGCTTGTATTGGCGGCGATGCTTTCCAGAACGTTCAGGTTTACAGGCTTGCGTGCACGGGCACCATCCAGGTCTACCAGGTGAAGGCGTTTAATGCCGTGACTTTCAAAGCGCTTGGCGACCTCTAGCGGGTTGCTGTCGTAAGTGGTTTGCTGTGCAAAGTCGCCTTCGGTCAGGCGTACGCACTGGCCGCCGATCAGGTCTATGGCAGGGATAATTTCCATCATAAGGCTAAAAAGTTCTTGAGGATTTGAGAACCGGCAGGCCCGCTTTTTTCGGGGTGAAACTGCGCGGCGTAAAAGTTTTTATACTGTAAAGCCGCTGAAAACGGCTCAGGGTAAGAAGTTTGGGCAATAGTATACTCGCTTAAAGGCACGTAAAAGCTGTGCACATAGTATACATAGTCTTTCTCGTTTATACCGCTAAACAACGGCGATTGCTGGTTTTCCAGCTGGTTCCAGCCCATGTGCGGCACTTTCAAATCCGTCTGGAAGCGCTTCACCTGCAACGGAATGATCCCAAGCATATCGGTGTCGCCTTCTTCGGAGTGCTGGCAAAGAAGCTGCATGCCCAGGCATACGCCAAAGAATGGCTGCTGCAGCGTTGGTAGTAGCTTATGCAGGTTGCGGGCTCTGAGTTGCGCCATGGCTGAAGAAGCCTCTCCCACGCCCGGAAAGATTACTTTGTCAGCGGCTTTAATCGTTTCAAAGTCGCTGCTCAGGGTTGCTTGTACCCCCAGCCGCTCCAGCGCGAAAAGCACCGACTGTACATTACCGGCTTTGTAATCAACAATAACTAAGTTCATTAGTTGATAGATGTTAGATTTTAGACGTTAAATGGTGACATTCTTACTTATATTAATTCACCACAATAAGATGATACTTTCCAGGTTGGCTGAATTATACCTCATACTATTTAGAGAAACAAAAAAGCCTGACTCGTTTCGGAGTCAGGCTTTTGGATATGTATAAAGTATACTTTCAGAAAATCCATAGGCAAGCAGCTCCGAAACGATTGCTTCGTGCATGATGATGGTGCATATGAGCTGTAGTGCCTTTCATTGTATGACAAAGATATACGATACATTTAATAAAGTATACTAGAAAATGAAAAACTTTTCAGTACAACTGTTCATATTACTACAGTAAGGTGCCCTTGAGTATGGTTGCCGCAATGGAAAAATAGATGATCAAACCGGTAACATCCACAAGTGTGGCTACAAAGGGAGCCGATGAAGTAGCTGGGTCGAGGCGCAGTTTCTGAAGCAGGAACGGAATCATGGAGCCCGAAAGCGTGCCCCAAAGCACAATGCCAATCAGTGAGAAACCTACCGTTAGGCCGATGAGGTAGGCATGTGCGCCGTAATCGTAAAAGCCGGCCTGTTGCCACAAAAGTATACGCAGGAAACCGACGGTGCCAAGTATAAGCCCAAGCAACACTCCGGAGAACACCTCTTTCCGCATCACATACCACCAATCTCGAAGGTCGAGCTCTTTGATAGCCATTGCCCGTACAATTAGCGTAGCTGCCTGCGAGCCGGAGTTTCCGCCGCTCGAAATTATTAAAGGTATAAAAAGTGCCAGTACAACTGCCTGGGCGATCTCCTCTTCAAAAAAGCCCATGGCTGAGGCCGTAAGCATCTCTCCCAGAAATAAAATCATGAGCACGCTGGCCCGCTTGCGCACCAATGTTAGCAAAGGTGTTTCGGTATAGGAGAGTTCCAGCGCCTCCAAACCACCGAATTTCTGAATATCCTCGGTGTCGCGGCGCTCAATCTCATCAAAAATATCATCGAAAGTAACGATACCAACCAGTACGCCGCTTTCAGAAACCACAGGCATAACAGCGCGATCATACTTGTTAAACTGCTCAATGGCCTCCTCCCGGTTCATGGTTGTGGTGAGACTCACAAACTCATAGTCCATCAGCGAACTCATAGTCTGGTCTTCCTCTGCCATCAGCAACTTGCCGATACGGATGTCGTCGACCAGCTTGTTCTCCTTATCCACCACGTAAATATGGTTCAGGGTTTCAGCCTTTTTGCCATACCTCTTAATGTTGTTTAGCGCCTGCTTTATGGTCCAGCCTTTCTTGGCTTGTATGTAATAGGGCGTCATGAGGCGTGCAATGCTTTTCTCTGGGTAACCCAGCAGGTTGAGCGCAATGCTTTTTTCTTCCGCCGACAGCAGATTGATAGATTCCTTGATAAGCAAATCTGGAAAGTTTTCGAAGATCTCGGTGCGGTCGTCGGGGGCCATGTTCTCCAGCATGTTAGCCGTTTCGGTGGAGCCGAGCTCTTTCAGAATCTCTTCCTGCACCGTATGGTTGAAATAAGTAAACACATCGGCCTTCATGTCGCCGGGGAGCAGCAGGAACGCCAGAATGCGCTCTTTGACATTCAGTTCCGTGATGGTTTCGGCGATGTCGTTCGGGTGCTTGTGGCGCAGGTCACGCAGGTTTACGTCGGTACTTGTCGGAGTCATAAATAAGGTATGGGCTTGGATCGGCTTGATGCAGGTCGGTACTAGTACGCAGGAAGTATAGTAAAAGGATATATGCAAAATGCCTTTCAGGTAGAAGCATGGAAGCTCCACCTAAAAGGCACAAGTATGAATATGTTACTGCGTTAGAAACTCTCGCGCAAATCGTAGGCTTTGCGCATGCGCTCAATTACGCGCTCTGATTCCCAGAAATTAAGGGTTTGCTGCCCGTCTGAGAAAGCTTTCTCGGGTACCTGATGCGTTTCATAAATCACCCCGTCAGCACCGGCCATTACCGCCGCCAACGACATACTTTCCACGTAATCGCGCAGGCCAATGCCGTGCGATGGGTCCACGATAACCGGCAAATGCGTTTTCTCCTTAAGCACTGGCACCGCGTTCAGGTCCAGCACGTTGCGGTAAGCGCCCTCGTAAGAGCGGATGCCGCGCTCGCACAACATAATTTTTTCGTTGCCATGAGAGAAAATATACTCTGCCGCCTGCAATAGTTCCTCTAGTGTACCGGAAATACCACGTTTAAGCAACACTGGTTTCTGCGCCTCGCCCAGCGAATCGAGCAGGTTAAAGTTCTGGCTGTTTCGGGCACCCACCTGGAAAACATCGACATAATCAATCATCTCTTCGATTTGCGATACCTGCATCACTTCGGTGATGATTTTGATATCATTCTCGCGGCAGATGCGGTGGAACATCTTCAGGCCATCCATACCCATACCCCGGAAGGCATACGGCGAGCTGCGGGGCTTAAATACACCGCCACGCATAATTTTCACGTTATTTTCCTTCAGATGGGCCACTACTTGCTCAATTTGCGCTTCACTTTCGATGGAGCATGGGCCAGCCATGATGCTGAACGAGCCTTCGCCAACCACTACGCCATCCCCTAAATCGATGCGGGTTGGCTCTACGCGCCACTTGCGCGAGATAAGTTTATAGTCTTCTGACACGCGATGAATGTCGGCTACGCCCGGCAACTGGCCAATATGGCGTATGTCAAAATCCTTTTTGCCGATAGCCACCAGATAATGGGATTCCTGCGTTATTACTTCGTTGGCTTTATAGCCTATAGCCTCCACTTGTTTCAGGATATTCTCCTTCAGTTCGGTGGGGATTCCTTGTTGCAGCTTAATGATCATATTAGTGTTTGATGCTTTTAATAAATGTTGAAATATTTTCCTGCAGGCTTCCCTCCTGCTGCAGCGCCTTTACAAAGGCACTCCCAATAATAGCGCCGCTGGCATGGTTGCAGGCAGAAGCAAAAGTCTCGTTATCATGTATGCCGAAGCCAATGACGCCAGGGTTCTGCAATTTCATACTTGCCACTCGCTGGAAGTATGCCTGGCTCTGCTCGGCCAGCCCAAGGGTTTTGCCTGTTGTAGAGGCCGATGACACCATATAGATAAAGCCATTGGTGTGGCTATCGATCTCACGGATGCGCTCCTCCGGCGTTTGCGGTGTGATTAGGAAAACTTTACTTAAGTTATACTTCTCGAAAATCGCTTTATACTCATCCACATACTCGCGCAACGGCAGATCAGGCAGAATGATGCCGTCTATGCCGATTTCACCAGCTTTCTGGCAGAAACGCTCCACGCCATACTGCATAACTGGGTTTAGGTAGCCCATCAGCACCAACGGGATGTCGGTTTTCTGGCGGATGCCCTGCAATTGCTCAAACAGTTTCGGGATGGTCATGCCGTTGCGCAGGGCAACCGTACTGCTTTGCTGAATGGTAGGCCCGTCGGCCAGCGGGTCCGAGAAAGGCATACCAACCTCTATCAGGTCCACACCGTTTTTCTCCAGCTCCAGAATAACGGTCTCCGTATCGTTGAGGCTCGGGAAGCCAGCCGTAAAGTATACCGATAGCAAACCCTTCGGCTTGTTGGCAAAAAGGTTCTTGATTCTATTGTTCATCGAAGTGGAAATGCTTAAGGTAAGTAGATAGGTCTTTGTCGCCACGCCCGGAAAGGTTGATCACTACAATTTCTTCTGGTTTGGCTCCCAGCCTGTTGAGCACTGCCAAGGCGTGCGCACTTTCCAGGGCCGGAATAATGCCTTCGAGGCGCGTTAATTCCAACACCGCTTGCAGAGCTTCTTCATCGGTGGCATTCATGAACTTAGCACGGCCACTCACGAAAAGGTGCGCATGCAGCGGTCCAACACCAGGGTAATCCAACCCCGCCGAAATAGAGTATGGTTCTGTAACCTGCCCGTCCTCGGTTTGCATCAGCAAGGTGCGGCTGCCATGTATGATGCCGTCTTTGCCAAGTATGGATGTGGCCGCCGACTCGCCGGAGTCGATGCCCTTACCGGCTGCTTCCACAGCAATCAGCTCAACATTCGGTTCATCGAGGTAATGATAAAAGGCACCTGCCGCATTACTGCCACCGCCCACACAGGCAATAACATACTTCGGATTTTCTGTTCCTTCTTTTTCCAAAAGCTGCGCGCGCATCTCTTCCGAAATTACCGCCTGAAAACGTGCCACCATGTCCGGATATGGGTGGGGACCAACTACTGATCCGATGATGTAATACGTGTCTTCGGGGTTGTTAATCCAGTCGCGGATAGCCTCGTTGGTGGCATCTTTTAAAGTTTTGCTTCCGCTGGTGGCAGGTACCACCTGTGCGCCTAGCATTTTCATGCGGGCCACGTTTGGGGCCTGGCGTTCAATATCCACCTCGCCCATGTATACGATGCACTCCAAGCCCATGAGCGCGCAAACCGTAGCGGTGGCCACGCCATGCTGGCCGGCACCGGTTTCGGCGATAATGCGCTTCTTGCCTAATCGCTTTGCAAGTAAAACCTGCCCGATGGTGTTATTGATTTTGTGCGCACCTGTATGGTTTAGATCCTCGCGTTTCAGATATACTTTGGTGTTATATTTCTCTGATAGCCGTGGGGCAAAGTATAAAGGCGTCGGTCGGCCCACGTAATCTTTCAGTAGCAACTGCAGCTCTTCCTGAAAATCAGGTTCCTGGATGATGCGCAGATAATTCTGGCGCAGCTCCTCTACGTTGGGGTACAGCATCTCCGGCACGTATGCACCGCCAAACTGACCGTAAAATCCTTTTTCGTTAACGTGATAGCTCATTTCTTATAATTATGAATTAGAAATTAAAAATTAGAAATGCCGGATATTGATTTGACCTACGCCACCAAGTTTGATATGGAGAGGCAAGCATTACTTTTCCAGCTTATTATTCTAATCACCTTAACTTCTAATTTTGAATTTCTAATTTCTAATTTTTGATTCCGCCATTAGGCGCTCCAGTTCCTCAACATTCTTCAGGCCTGGCTCCTTTTCAAAGCCGCTGTTCACATCGATGCCAAAAGGCGTCGGTCTGACTTTATCCAGATGTTTTACATTCTCCAAGTTAAGTCCACCGCTCAGGAAGTATGGTTTCGGCGAAAGGTTGCCTGTCAGTAGTTCCCAATCGAAGGGAATGCCATTACCGCCATACTCTTTGCCACGGGTGTCGAAGAGAAAGTAATCGGCACATGACTCGTAGAGCAGCGTGTTCTCAAAGGCAAAGGCATCACCCACCGAAAAAACCTTTATTACTTCCACGCCCAGATCCTTCACGGCAGCGCATACTTTCGGCGTTTCGCGGCCATGCAGTTGTACGACATCCAAATTATACTTTGCCACTGTGCCCGCTATACTTTCTGCGGAAGCGTTTACAAACACGCCCACCTTTTTTATACTTTGAGGCAACTCCTGCAGCAGTTCCGGTGTAATATGGCCTTCTGCGTAACGTTTTGATGGCTCGTAGAAGATAAAGCCCATATAATCGGGGTTCAGGGCCGCAACCTGGCGGATATTCTCCGGGTTACGCATGCCGCATACTTTCACTTTCATGCTAGCACCCCTTGCTTATCGCGCAACTGCCTAAACTCCTTGATGAAGTTTGCTGCCGCACGCTCCGGCCGACTGTTGTGCATAAAGCTTTCCCCGATTAGGAAACCGTTATAACCCGCCGCCCCAAGCTCAAGCAGTGTTTTTGGGTTACTGATGCCGCTCTCGGATATTTTCGTGATTCCCTTTGGTATGAAATTGGCCATCTCGAAAGACGTGTTCACATCGGTCACGAAATCCTTTAGGTTGCGGTTATTTACCCCAACTACATTGATGTCATCCGTTAGTGTGGCATCCAGCTCCTCGCGGTCGCGCACTTCCAAAAGCACCTCCAAGCCAAACGAGCGGGCAAAGGCAGCCAGTTCTTTCAGGCGGGCGGGCTCCAGGGCAGCAGCAATCAGAAGTATGGCATCGGCCCCAATCGACTTCGCTTCCACGATCTGGTATTCATCCACGGTGAAATCCTTGCGCAAAATCGGGCAGTAGTTATACTTGCGGGCGGTCATCAGGTCCTCGTTCTTGCCTCCAAAGTATGGACCATCCGTTAAAATAGACAGCGCCGAGGCTCCCGCCTGCATGTAGCCGATGGAGGTGCGCTCCACCGATACATAAGGGTTAATATCGCCACGGGAAGGAGATTTACGCTTGATCTCTGCGATGATACCGCTCTTATCCGGGCGCAGCAGGTAGCGCTCCAGCGAGATGCATGGCGTTTCGAAGTATAAGCTTTTCTCCAGCAGCTTGACCGGGTACAGTTCTTTGCGCTCGGCTACTTCTTTGTATTTGTATTGAATAATTTCGTCTAGGATGTTCATGGTTGTATGCTGATATTTTTTAGATTCTGTTGAAAGAGCGAGGCGATGTGTAAGCCGCACCCAGTTTATACTTTGATTAGTTTCTGATCTTTTACTAAGCTCTGGAATAGGTGGTAAGCCTTGCCAGACTCAAGTGTTTCTTTCGCTATACTTACTGCATCCTGCACGCCTAACTCGGGGCGGGCGCACTGCAGCGCCATGCCTGCATTAGCAGATACCACGGCTGTCTGCGCTTCCGTGCCCTCACCTTTCAGTACCTTAACAAATATTTCTGCGGATGTGGCCACATCTGTGCCGCCTTTTATCTGCTCGTGCTCCAAGGTTGGCAACCCTAATGCAGCGGCATCCAGCAGTGCCTCCTTGTTATCAGAGATCACTTTAAACGGGCTGGTCAGGGAGATTTCGTCGTAGCCATCCAGGGTATGAAGGATGGTATAGCGGGTATCGGTTTGCTGATAGAGGTAGCCATACATGCGGGCCAGCTCAAGGCTGAAAACACCGACCAGCTGCCGTTTCGGGAAGGCCGGGTTCACCATTGGGCCGAGCATGTTAAAGAAGGTCTTCACGCCAAGTTCCTTCCGGATTGGGCCCACGCTCTTCATGGCCGGGTGAAACAGCGGCGCGTGCAAAAAGCAGATATTATACTTCTCTATGCTGCGCTCCAAGGCATCTGTATCTGTGGTAAAGTTTATTCCCAGCGCCTCCAGCACGTTAGACGATCCGCAGGAAGACGATACGCCATAATTGCCGTGCTTGGCCACTGCCACACCATTAGCCGCTACTACAAAGGAAGATAGCGTCGAAATATTAAAGGTATCCTTTCCATCGCCGCCAGTGCCGCAAAGGTCTATCGGGTTATAGGCCTCCAGGTCCACGCGGTGGCAAAGGGCCAGCAGCGCATCCCGGAACCCTTCCAGTTCCTCCACGGTAATGCTGCGCATCATGTAAACCGTCAGGAAGCTGGAAATCTGGCTCTGATTATACTTACCGCCGGCAATGTTCACCAAAACCTCCCTGGCTTGCGCTTTGGTCAGCGTTTTATGCTCGAATAAGTGGTTTAGTATTTCTTTCATATTTTATTGGCGTATCACGTATCACGACACACGTATCACGACTCTTAACTCTTAACTCTCTAACCAGTTCTTAACTATTTCCTTGCCATGCTCGGTAAGCACCGACTCCGGGTGGAACTGAACGCCACGCACCTTGTGCTCTTTGTGGCGCAGCGCCATAATGTGGCCTTGCGCGTCTGTAGCTGTAATTTCCAGGCAATCCGGCAGCTGCTGCTCCACGAGCCACGAATGGTAGCGCCCAGAACCAAACTGCTTTGGCAGGTTTTTGAAAAGAGGTTCATCCTCTTTTACCACTTGCACCGGAATAGCTATCCCGTGCCATACTTCGTTGCTGTTAAACAACTTGCCGCCGTATACCTCACCTATTGCCTGATGCCCCAGGCACACGCCAAACAGGTCTTTTGTAGGGCCAAAGGTTCGGATGATCTCCTTGAGCAAGCCTGCCTCATCCGGAATGCCCGGCCCTGGCGAAAGCATGATCTTGTCGAAGTTCGCAACTTCTTCCAGCGTAGTTTTATCGTTGCGACGAACCGTAACCGTGGCGCCTAATTCCTGCAGCAGGTGCACCAGGTTGTAAGTAAACGAGTCGTAGTTATCTATTACCAGAACGTCCATATCAGTTTATCTCTTGGGCTAGTTGAAGGGCGCGGCGCAGCGCCATTAATTTATTGTCAACTTCCTGCAGTTCGCTCTCTGGGTTGGAGGCCGCCACAATGCCAGCACCAGCCTGGAAGTATAATTTATAGTCTTTGCTGAGGAAGGAACGGATCATGATGGCACTGTTGAAGTTCCCGTTGAAATCCAGGAAGCCGATACAGCCACCGTAGAAAGCACGGTTTGTTGTTTCATACCTGTCTATAAGTTGCATGGCCATGTGCTTTGGTGCTCCGGAAAGTGTGCCAGCCGGAAAAGTGCTTGCAACCATTTGTAGGGCATCTTCCTGGCTATGCAGCGTGCCTGATACTTTAGAAACCAGGTGTATAACGTGCGAGTAAAACTGGATCTCCCGGAAAGTCTCTACCTGTACGCTATGTCCGTTACGGCTCAGGTCGTTGCGGGCAAGATCCACCAGCATCACGTGCTCGGCATTTTCTTTAGGGTCAGCCAATAGTTTTTCGGCCAAAGCAGCATCGGCGGCATCATCTCCTGTTCTCCGGAAAGTGCCTGCTATTGGGAAAATACTTGCCTTTTGATCTTTGATAACTAATTGTGCCTCAGGCGAGGAACCAAAGATCTTAAAGCTGCCGTAATCAAAGTAAAACAAGTATGGAGACGGGTTGATGGAGCGCAAGGCACGGTATACGTTAAACTCATCCCCTTGAAAGCCCTGCGCAAACCGCCGCGAAAGCACTAACTGAAACACATCACCCCGGTAGCAATGTTGCTTAGCTTTAGCAATGTTCTCCAGAAAATCCTCCGCTGTAATGTTATGTTCCTCCTCACCGGCAGTTTTAAACGTATAGCTCGGAATGTTGCGGCTGTTCAGGAGGGCTTCGAGTTGCGCAATGCCATCGTCAGTGCCCTGATTGTAGCTGTGCGAAAAGATGTATGCCTCGTTCGTGAAGTGGTTGATGGCGATGATGTGACGGTAAACGGCATAGTATAAGTCCGGAATATCAGCCCGTCCCTCACGCATTGTCAGGTTAATATCCTCGTAATAGCGCACCGCATCGTAGCTCATGTAGCCGAACAGGCCATTGTGTATAAAGCCAAATTGGGCATCTTCCTCCACCTCAAAGCTTCTCGAGAACTCGCCCAGTAAACCCGGCACATCCGTTTCCGTGGTAATGCCTGTTTTGCGTATGCTGCCGTCCGGGAATACCTCCGTTAGCACCTCGTTCTCAGCTTTTATACTTGCCATTGGGTTGCAGCAGATGTATGAGAAGCTGTTCTCAGCCCCGTGGTAGTCAGAGCTTTCCAGCAGAATGCTGTTCGAAAATTTATCGCGGAGCTTCAGGTACACGCTCACCGGAGTCAGGGTATCGGCCAGTAGGCGCTTGTAGGTGGTGTGGAGTTTATACTTGCTCATAGTTTGGTAAGGTGTAGAAAATAAAAAAGGCCTGCTGTTCGGGGTGAACAGCAGGCCTTTAAACCTTTATCTTATTGCTAATATTATCGCTTCATAATGGATATAGCAGTGCTGTTCACGTTCATTTCTGTAACGTGCCACCACCATGCCATATGAAGATTCTGAGTCATTTTTCTTTCTGAATGCTATAAACGAAATCTGTTTTTCTCGCTTCCTGATACAAAAGTATACTGTAAAACGGCAAGTCCAAACTTTTGTTCTTAAATTTTTTTCAGTCTACCGGGATAAGTTTCGGTAAGGTTGCACTGTTTTCTTCCACTAAAAAACCTCCTGAGCCAACTCCACAAGTATTCTTTAGTAGTAGTTTATAAAATAAGACACAGTTTTCAAGCATATCCACTGCCAGTCTTTCGTTCACATTATGTACCAATTGTGCTTTTTCCCTGGTAACTACCTGCGGGGCGAACCTGAAAATATTTTCGGTTAAGTTGGCGTAGTGTCTCGAATCAGTTGCCCCCGGAAAGAGCGCTGGAGCCGCTACAACCTCTGGATATACTTCCAGAATTGTTTTTTCTAAAGCACCATAGAGCGCACTATTTGTTGGCGTAACAGCTGATGGGGGCGTATAGACACCATACCGCTCAATTCGCACCCTTTCATCTCCAATGGCAGAACGCACGTGCCCGAGCACTGTTTCTTCGTTCTCTCCATTTAAGATCCTGATATTAATTATGGCGGAGGCCTCTCTGGGCAACACGTTAAACTTATCTCCGGCGTTAATAATTGTAGGTGCCATTTTCGTTCTGATCAATGCATCTGTAGCCTGATCCCTGGACAAAGCTTTTAGCACTCTGCCTTTAAAAAGCCCATAGTGCTGCATGGCAAATTCATACTTGGCACCCAAGAGAGGGGCTAACTTTTCCAAGGTCTCCCGAGTGGTGGGTGTAAGGCGGGGTTCGAACGGCTGCTGCTGCAGTTTGTAAATAGCCTGGCTTAGTATACCTATCGGCGTTTCATCTGGCGGAACGGATGAATGCCCTCCAGGGCCAACCACGGTAAGTTTCAGGTTAATATTGCCTTTTGCGGCCGTTCCTATTAAAGCAATTGGCTGGTCTACGCCTGGTAAGATGTTTTCAGCTACAGCTAACCCTTCATCAAACACAGCTTCTAAGCTTATACCTTTGTTTGCCAGGTGCTTACTCATATCACCTGCCCCTTCATAGCCGCCAACTTCTTCGTCATGCCCAAAAGCTAGCAGTATAGTGCGGTCTGGCTTATAACCTTCCTCAAGCAAGCGCTCCACAGCTTCTAGCATGGCAACCACCCTATACTTATCGTCCATGGTGCCGCGCCCCCAAATATACCCTCCCTCTACAATACCCTCGAACGGTGGGTGTTCCCAAGCCTCTGCAGATGCCTGCTCCACAGGCACTACATCCATGTGGCCACTAAGTAGTATAGGTTTTAGCTGTGGGTTACTCCCCTTCCAGGTGTAAAGCAAGCTATGCCCGATGACCTCTCGCTGTAACTCATCGCTGACTCTTGGAAAGGATAGCTGCAGGCACCGATGAAGCTTTGCAAACTCACTGTAATTAGTTTTTTTTGGATCTACTGCGGAGATGGTTTTATAACGAATGGCCTTAGCCAGCTTTAATACAGTGCGTGCAGGCTTACCTACAGCTGTAGTGTCTGTTGCATATAGTTCGCCAGTAACCTGCAATACACAAAGTATAAAAATTAAAAATATCCGGCTCATAATAAGTCTTTTGGTCCCTCTACTGGAAAATTCAATGTGTAAACTTCTACTTTTTGGAAAATTATTCCTTATGCCATTATATTTGCAACAACATAACTAACTGTTACATTGGCACTTTAAGCCGTCTATTAGAAAATAACGTGATCGGGCTTAGTTGTTGCTTCGTATGTAGTATCAATAATTTATCTTAGCATACGTTTTGCTCCTGCAGTAAGCATAGGTTCTCTAATCTGAATCTGTGATTTTAGAGGTGCTATAAACAGAATAATTACGTCCTACTTAAATGATACGAAACCGCACAGAAATCCTTTACAGAGATACTTTCATTGCCTTAGAGTATAATGCAGTTGATAACTGGATTTACGTTAACTGGAAAGGCTATCAAAACTACGATACTGTGGTGGCTGGCTGCGAAAAAATACTTGAGCTAATGAAGGCTCAGGCTTGTTATCGTATTTTAAACGACAATACTCGGGTAGAAGGACAATGGTCTGCTGCCGCCAAATGGGGTGCTGATGTATGGTTTCCGGCTATGTTTGAAGCCGGTTTAAAATCATTTGCCTGGATTTACTCGCCGAGCACGCTAAGCCGCCTTTCTACAGACAAGACTCTTAAATTAGCTGATTTCCCGAAGCAAGTCAAGGTTTTTGATGATTTGGATTTAGCGCAAGATTGGCTACGACTACAAGTATAAACTTATTTCTCACCAACAAAAAAGGGAAGCTTGTAATGGCTTCCCTTTTTTGTTGGTGAGGCAAATTATAGGATGCCTTTTGTGCTGGGTATGGTGTTATCCAGTAGGTTTCGCTCTACCGCCATTCGTATGGAACGGGCAAAGCCTTTAAAAATCGCTTCAATTTTATGGTGTTCGTTATCGCCTTCTACTTTTATGTTAAGGTTGGCCTTTGCCGCATCCGAGAACGACTTGAAAAAGTGGAAGAACATTTCAGTGGGCATATCCCCTACTTTCTCGCGCTTAAACTCGGCGTTCCACACAGCCCACGGCCTACCGCTAAAATCGATGGCCACCTGCGCTAGCGTTTCGTCCATTGGTAACAGGGAAAATCCGTAGCGGCTAATGCCACGCTTATCTCCAAGCGCCTGCAAAAAGGCCTCACCCAGCGCTAACCCAGTATCTTCGATTGTATGGTGCTCGTCAATGTGCAGATCGCCTTTTACCTTGATGGTCAGGTCCAACTTGCCGTGTTTGGCAACCTGCTCCAGCATGTGGTCGAAGAAGCCGAGGCCAGTTTTTATATCCATTTTCCCGCTGCCGTCCAAATCCAGGTCAACCTGGATGTCGGTTTCGGAAGTGGCGCGGCGCACGCTGGCGCGTCTGCTTGGTTTCTGCTGCCTCAGGAAAGTATAAATCTCATCCCAGTTCTCTGTTGAAAGGGCAGCACCCGCTGCCGGCTGCTCCCCGATAAAGATTGCCTGCGCCCCCAGGTTTTCGGCCAGTTTCACGTCCGTCAGCCTGTCGCCGATCACAAAGCTGTTAGCCAAGTCATACTCGCCGGCCAGGTAGCGCTTCATCATACCTATACCCGGCTTTCTCGACTCCAGGCCTTCATGCTCGAAGCTGCGGTCAATCAAAATATCATCAAACTTGATCCCTTCGGTTTCCAGTATCTCGAGCATCTTGTTTTGATAGGGCCAGAACGTATCCTCCGGATAAGAATCGGTGCCGAGCCCATCCTGGTTGGTAACCATTACAAACTCATAATCCAGCTCGCGGTAGATTTTAGCCAGGTTGCTGATGGATTTAGGGATAAAGGCAAACTTATCGAAGGAGTCTACCTGGTAATCAGACTTAGGCTCAACCAGAATGGTGCCGTCACGGTCTATAAATAACGCTTTTTTCATTGGTAATTTTTGTATCGCGTAGCATGTATCCCGAGTCGTGGGGAGACTAATAAAAACTGCTCATAGTGACGCGGAATAGGTGCTACAGTCTAAAACTCTGCTATGGCTTTCAGTAATTCCTGGTTCTCTTCTAAGGTGCCTACCGATATGCGCAGGCAGCCTTCACAGCCCGGCAAAGACGCTCGATTCCGCACAACTATACCTTTACCCAGTAAGAAGTTATACAGTCCGTTAGGATCTTTTACTTTAACAAGTATAAAGTTGGCATCCGACGGGTAAACGTGCTCTACAGTGGCTAAAGCTGGCAAGGCATTAATCAGCAATTCGCGCTCCTGCACAATCTCTTCCACCATGTCCTTCAGCGCTTCTTCACGCTCTAAAGCCTGCAGCGCAAGTTCCTGGGTGGCCTCGTTTATGTTGTAAGGTGGCTTTATCTTATCCATCACACTGATGATCTCGGCAGAGGCAAAGGCCAGGCCCAGACGCAAACCGGCCATTCCCCAGGCCTTGGAAAAGGTCTGAAGTATAACCAGGTTCGGAAATTCCTGCAGGCGGTTGGTCCAGCTTTGATCCGACGCAAAATCAATATACGCCTCATCTACCACAACTAAGCCTTTAAAGGCACGCAGAATATCCTCTATACTTTCCGGCTCGATCAGGTTGCCAGTAGGGTTGTTAGGCGAGCAGATAAATATAATTTTAGTTTCGGGCTTGATGGCAAGCAGCACCTCCTCCACCGGAATCTGGTAATCGGCGGTAAGCTGGATGGCATCCAGCCGCACCTCGTTCAGGTTGGCCGATACTTCATACATGCCGTATGTTGGGGGCAAATGCAGCATACTATCCTGGCCCGGGCGGCACACCATCCGGAAAAGAAGGTCAATAGCTTCGTCGGAGCCGTTGCCTAGGAAAATCTGGTCTGGCTCTACGCCTTTAATTTCGGCAATGCGTTGCTTCAGCTCTTTCTGGTGCGGGTCTGGGTAGCGGTTATAATTTTCGCCTGCCAGGCTGCCAAGGTTATTCTCGTTGGCATCCAGAAACACGCTGGCTGTGCCTTTAAACTCGTCGCGGGCGGATGAGTAGGGCTTCATACGCAGCACGTTTGGGCGGATGATATCGTTCAGGTTAAACACGGTTCAGTTCTTTAAGACGAATACTTACGGCATTTTTGTGCGCCTCCAGCCCTTCGGCGGCGGCCATTGTTTCTATGGTTTTGCCAATCTGCTGCAGCCCATCGGGAGTGATGTACTGGAACGTAATCTTTTTCACGAAGCTATCCAGCGACACGCCACTGTAAGCGCGCGCATAGGCATTGGTAGGCAAAGTATGATTGGTGCCGGAGGCATAGTCGCCGGCAGACTCCGGGCTATAATGCCCCAGAAATACGGAACCGGCATTGGTAATGCCATCCATCAGCCCCTCAAAATCAGAAACAGAAAGTATAAGGTGCTCGGGCGCATAAAGGTTAGAGAACGCCAGCATCTCTTCCGTATCGCGCAGCACAATACCTAGGCTGTTCTGCAAAGCCTTCTGCGCAAACTCCATGCGTGGTAATACGAGTAGTTGCTCCTCCAGCGCTTGCTGCACCTGGGTCAGTACTTCTTTGGAGTTTGTTAATAGCACCACCTGGGAGTCTGCGCCATGCTCTGCCTGAGAAAGCAGGTCTGCAGCCACAAACGCCGGGTTAGCCGATTCATCTGCCATCACCAACACCTCCGAAGGCCCGGCAGGCAGATCTATGGCCACGCCTGCTTTGCTTACAAGCTGCTTTGCCACAGTAACATACTGGTTTCCGGGCCCGAAGATCTTGTAAACAGCAGGCACGCTTTCCGTACCGAAGGCCATTGCCGCAACAGCTTGTGCACCTCCGGCCTTTATAATGCGGTTTATACCTAGCAACGAGGCCGTGTAAAGTATGGCAGGGTGCACACTTCCATATTTAGCGGGTGGCGTGCACAGCACCAGCTCCTGGCACCCGGCAATGCGCGCGGGAACGCCCAGCATCAGCAAGGTAGAGAACAGTGGAGCTGTGCCACCGGGAATGTATAAGCCTACGCGCTCAATGGCAACGCTTTTGCGCCAGCACGTTACGCCAGCCATGGTCTCTACCTGCTTTACAGGCTCTGCCTGCTGCGTATGGAAAAGCTGAATGTTACTGTAGGCCTGAAGTATGGCCTCCTTTAACTCCTGGGGCACCAGTTGTTCTGCGGCTTTAAACTCGTCTGCAGACACAAACAGGCTATCCAGTTTCACGCCGTCATACTTTTTGGCAAGCTCCAGCAGTGCGGCATCGCCCTTCTCCTGCACAAGCCGGAACGTTTCCATAATGCCGGGCTCAAGTTCCTGCAGGTTCTTGGTGGGCCGCGTGGCAAGTTCTGCCCAGGTCTCGCGAGCAGGGTTAATTATCTTCCGCATAACAGTCTAGATAATCATCTTTTCGATTGGCACCACAAGTATACCTTGCGCACCGGCTTCCTTTATTTTCTCAATGATCTCCCAGAAATCGTCTTCGTTTACGACGGAGTGCAGCGAGCTCCAGCCTTCTTCGGCCAAAGGCAGAACCGTAGGCGCTTTTACGCTCGGCAACAGGTCGCTGATCTCTTCTATCTTATCGTTCGGTGAGTTAAGCAGGATGTATTTGGCTTTGCGGGCACGCTGCACGGCGTGGATGCGGAAAAGAAGCTTTTCCAAGATCTGCTGTTTTTCATCGGAGAGTTGCTCCGAGGCAATTAACGCTGCTTCAGACTTGAAAACGCGCTCTACTTCTTTCAGTCCGTTGCTGATCAGGGTGCTGCCCGAGCTCACGATATCGCAGATGGCCTCCGCCAAGCCTATGCTTGGGGCAATCTCTACGGAGCCGCTAATGGTGTGAATGTTGGCCTGCACACCCTGCTCATCCAAGTATGCCTGCAACAAGTTAGGGTATGATGTGGCAATGTTCTTACCGTTAAGGTCAGCAATGGAGTTATATTCTGCGCTTTTAGGCACAGCCAGGGATAGCCGGCATTTAGAGAAACCGAGCTTCTCCACGGTAAGCGACTGTTTCCCTTCCTCAACCAGCACGTTCTCCCCAACAATGCCTATATCGGCCACGCCGTCGGCTACATAGCCCGGAATATCGTCGTCGCGCAGAAACAGGATTTCCAGCGGGAAGTTAGTGCACTCGGTTTTAAGTTTAAGGGAACTGCTTATAAAGGAAATACCACATTCACGGATCAGGTTCAGCGAGTCGTCGCTCAGCCTGCCGGATTTCTGGATAGCTAATCGTAGCATGCTATGAGAGTATAGTAAGGTATGAAATTAACAATAATATGAGATGTTGCCTGAAAAAAAATCGGGCAAGTTTAAATTGGGCACACGCCCAGCGGGGGCAATATAGTAGTAGTTTTCCTCTTACGAGGAATGATGGAAGTGATGGAAATGTACATGCGCAACCCTGGCAACTGGCGCTGCCATATCAGAAAGGATGCTATATGAATAGTATGTGCTCATGTACTTGGGTACAAAGTAAAGCTGTTTTTGTTTATATAAAAAACAAACTTTAAAAAGTTTTCTCCTTCGCTGGCTGAAGCTGGTCTGCTAAAGCCTTATGTTATTCGGAGATAAGCCTAATCAGTCTTCTAAAAATAATTCTGCAAACGATCATGGTAAAAGGCTGCCTGCTTACAGCTCTGTTTAGTCAGAGGCCGCCGCAAAGCATAAGTAATTACCCTACTATACCGCCCTTTTTTCAAAAGGTTGTTGTCCAAACGCTAATGCCACAAGCCTACAAATGTTCATTATTAAAGTTAAAAAGAAAGCCGGTTTATGGAATTACCTATGAGCCAAGCAAATAGCCGCCGCTATTAAAACCATAGAATCAGGGTAAATTTTTATATGATTTTTTGTAAGGAAATTGTTTTAGCATGCGCTCACCAGAGCTGTACAATAATCGTTTAAATTATAAGTTCAAGGTAATGTGATATAATGAACTAAACCTTAACTATACTTATAAGTCGAAATGAAGGCAGTAAGCCAAAATATTTTAGATTTGTAACTTAAAGCCAGTGATGCACATAGGATTGGCATAATTTTTTCAGCATTGTAATCTGAAAGTTGGCATATTAAAAGCAAGCACATATTGATTATGAAAACCCCCTTGATAAGGTTTATTATACTTTTTTGCCTTGCCTTAGCAGGCAATCAGGTATTAGCGCAGGTACAATTACCGCAGGCTAGCCCAGCAGCTATGATTAAGCAAACCATTGGCCTTACTAATGTTACTGTAAACTACCATGCGCCAAGTGTTAAAGGCCGAAAGGTTTTTGGGGGTCTTGTGCCTATGAAAGAGCTTTGGCGGGCTGGAGCTAACGAGGCAACGCTTATCACTTTTGAAGATGAGCTTTTTCTGAATAATGAGCGTGTTCCGGCTGGTACTTATTCGTTCTTTATACTTCCTCAAAGCGATTCGCTGTGGCATGTAGTGCTTAACAAGGACACTACGCTTTGGGGTTTGGAAGGCTACAACGAATTAGACGATGTAGCCTATTTGGAGGTTAAACCCCATAAAACGGCCTTCACGGAAACCATGCGCTTTTACTTTTCTGATATATCTACGAATCAAGCCAAGCTCAACCTTGCCTGGGAAAACACGGAAATTACTTTGTCCATAGAGACTGAGCTGGAAAAAAAAGCTTTAGCCAACATCAACAAAGCTTTGAAGAACGCTGCTGCCGATGATTGGTACACGTGGGCACAGTGTGCAGAATACATGCTTCCACGCAAAGAACACCATCAAAAAGCACTGGAGTGGGTCAACAAATCCATTTCTATCAAAGAGAATTTTTATAACAATTGGATTAAGGCGAAGTTATACGCTTATAACAATGAGTTCCAGATTGCTGCGGCGCTGTCTCAAAAGGCCATGCAGTTAGGCAATACAGAGCCTGAAAGCTACAAAACCTATGCTAAGCAAATCGAAACTGCGCATAGCGAGTGGAAAAGAAGAAGATAGGTCCAGCAAAATCATAAAGCAAAGAGTGGTAGCACAATAGCCACCACTCTTTGCTTTAGAACTTGGCAACGAAGCGCAGGTTTAATCGTCGGCCTGTCAGGTAATTTGGCACGGCATACGTTACACCGTTCACATCGCTGATATAGTTGTAGGAAACGCGGTTATTGGCATCGATCAGGTTTAAAACTTCCAATCCTATCCAAAGGCTTTCCAGCCCTAGCTTTTTCCGTTGCACCACATCGCTCTCTACTACAATAACCTTGGAAAATCCGATATCTACGCGCTTATAGGAGCTGCCACTAAAGGCATTTCGGTATTGCGGCTGCTTCGGTGGGCCAAAAGGAAGTCCGCTGCCATACACCAGGTTCAAATACATGCGCACCGTGGGGTTGTCTGGCAGGTGGTCCTGAAAGAATACGCCAATATTCAGTAACTGATCGGTGGGCCTGCTGATGTAGCCCTGCTCCTTGCGACCGGTAAGCTCACCTTGCCCATTAAATGTAGAAACTGAATCGCCTTCCACATTTTCTTTTATGGTCAATACGCCCAAGCTCAACCAAGACTCTGCACCCGGAATAAACTCTCCGTTTACACGTACATCAAACCCTGCCGCGTATGCCTTAGCATTGTTTTTGGCATAGTAGCGTAAACGAATGTTATCCAGATCATAAGGAATTACATTGGTCATCCATTTATAATACGCCTCTGCAGTTAGCTTAAAGTTACGGCCCCATGCATCAAAAAGGTAATCGCTACCTACAATGGCATGTACAGATCGTTGCGCTTTTATCTCGGGATTCAGGTTGCCTTCAAAATCACGGAGCTCACGGTAAAAAGGGGGCTGATAATATATACCAAGTGCTGTTTTAAAAGATAAATTAGGGTTGTGGCGTGTGATGAACGAGTACTGGATCCTTGGGGAAATATTAAACTCTTGGTTATAGTCCCAGTAAGTTGCCCTGATACCATAGGTTATTGTTTTCAGCGAATCCAGCTCATAGGTATGCTGCGCAAAGCCACTGTATCGGAGTGTATTCAGGTCGAGGGAAGTATTCAGATAGTAATCAGCGGAAACGTAATCCGCTGAATCCGTGAAGCCGTATTCCTGGAGTGCGTCTTTAATATTTTCTGACCCCACCTTAGCTCCGAACTGCAGGTTGCTCCGCTGGTTGAGCTTGAGATCGTTACGTAGTTCGGCAGTTAACATGCGAGCCAACAAGGTATTACGGGCATGGTTAAACTCACTACCAACGCCTCGCTCCTGCTGGCATTCGCCAAAGTTATTGCCGTTCATGTCCACATCGCAAAGGCGATAGCCAGCCTCTACATCTCTGAACTCACGCTCACGGGAGTGCACCCCCGAAAGTATAAATTCTGAAGTATAGCTCGTGCTGAAATTGTGTGTCAGATTAATGCCAGCCTGGTATGTGGTGTAGGCCATCTGCTCCTGCCCATCAAAGCCAATCAATAGGCGCAAAGGTGTTTGCCTGGTGCCAAACGTAGTAACCTGCGATTCCGGTTCTACCTGAAAATCATTTTTCGCATAGCTTGCCAAAACACCAAGCCTGGTGCGGCCGGGGTTTAGCGAATCCTTAGAAAGATCGAGGCTTATATAGCCTTGCGCATCGGTGAAGATAGGGTTATACTTACCTTCGGTTTGCAGACCGTTGAGAATATACTGCCCGTTTTTGTGGCGGGCACCGAAAAGGTAAGATGCTTTCTTATTTTTGGAGGAAGACTCTACATGGATATTTCCGCCCGTTAATCCGCCGCTAACCGACGCAGCAAATGTTTTAGGTTGTTTGTACTGGATATTCAGCACAGAAGAAAGCTTATCGCCATATTTTGGTTGCCAGCCACCGGATGAAAACTGAATATCAGCGACCAAGTCAGGGTTTACGAAGGATAGCCCCTCCTGCTGCGCCGAAGAAATGAGAAATGGCCTATATATTTCGATGTTGTTCACGTAGACCAGGTTTTCATCGTAATTACCACCCCTAACCGAATAGGTGCTCGAAAGCTCGTTATTACTGGAAACGCCCGGCAAAGTAGCAAGCATCTTGTTAAAATCACCAAAAGCAGAGGGTAGCTGCCTCACATCCCGGGGATCCAGCTTGGTAACGCTGACCTGTTCGCGGCTGGCATCCTGGTTTTTCCCTCTTACATCAACCGTCTGGAGTTGCTGCGGGTCGGGCTGAAGTACGAAACCGATCTTGCGTTTTTCGTTTTGCTTAAACCGAAGCGATTGCTTTTGCGTTTTGTAGCCCAGGTAGCGTACGATTAGCACCACGTCCTGTTGCGCGGGCAAGGTAAAGGAAAACTCACCCAGCGCATTCGTTTGGGTAGCTATGGTAGAACCTTCCACGGCAATGGTAGCCATTTCTAATGGTTCATGCTGCTGGTTTCGGATAGTTCCTGTAAGTGATGCCTGCTGCGCTAAAGCGCCAACAGGCAAAAGTATACTAATCCATACCAGCAAATATCTCAGCATCAGAGTAAACCCGTAATTTATTTGGCAGATTTTAGGTTGGCAATAGTCTGTGTTGGGTTGGCAGATGAGAACACAAAGCTACCGGCCACCAGTGCATCAGCTCCCTTTTCGAGCAGCAGCGGCGCGTTTTGTAGGTTAACGCCTCCATCCACCTCAATAAGCGCCTGAGAGTTACGCTGGATAATAAGGTCTTTTATACCCTCAATTTTGCGATAGGTATTATCAATGAATTTCTGCCCCCCAAAGCCTGGGTTTACCGACATGATACATACCAAGTCTGCATCAGTGATAACATCCTCCAGCAGACGTGCCGATGTATGGGGGTTAACCGCAATGCCAGCCTTAGCTCCTGTTGCTTTGATTTGCTGTAAGGTGCGGTGCAAGTGTGTGCAGGCCTCAACATGCACCGAAATATAGTCAGCGCCAGCCTCCCGAAACTGCTCAATATACTTTTCAGGCTCCACGATCATCAGGTGCACATCCATCGGCTTTTTGGAAAAGCGTTTAACTGCCTCCATCACCGGAAAGCCAAAGGAAATGTTAGGCACAAAGCGCCCGTCCATAATATCGATGTGAAGCCAGTCGGCCTGGCTGTTATTAAGCATCTCTACTTCTGACTGTAGGTTTGCAAAGTCTGAAGCAAGTAGTGAAGGCGCAATGATCGGTCTCATACCTGTAAAGGTAACTTTTTTAACAATGAATTAAGGGCGATAACCTTATAACTTAACAAAACGCAAAGTATGGGTTCGGCTGCCGGAACGGATACGGCAAACATACAGGCCTTTCTGCAGGCGCTGAGGCTGCAACTCTAACACTTGTTTTGGCAGCGCGCTGGTTATACGCTGCTGAAACACTCGTTTACCTGTTATATCAATCAACTGAACATCAACAGATTGCTGATGCCACTCCTCCCCCAAGGTAAGTACAATAGGCCCGTGTTGTACAGGGTTCGTTATAAATGCTGAACCCTCATTTTTAACTACGGGAAGGGCTGTAACCAAGGTACTATAAGACGGGATGCCATAGCCAATGCTATTGTTTGGGTTAGCGCTATTACTGCCTATCTGACGCAACAATGCTATTATTTCAAGGTTGGTTTTGGATGGATTGGCCTGCCATAAGCTTGCTGCAAAGCCGGCCATAATAGGGCTGGAAAAGGAGGTACCGTTGCTTTGCGCCAAGTTGCCAGAAGCCTGTAACACATAGGTTTTGTAACCCATGGCCACCACATCGGGTTTTATCCTTCCATCAGCGGTTGGACCAAATGAGCTAAAGAAAGCTTTCGCGCCCAATGAATCCACAGCCCCAACAGTCAGCACAGAGTCAGCATCGGCAGGGGCGCTAATATAGCGCCAGGTATTATTTCCCTCGTTTCCGGCTGCCACTACTACCAGTATTCCTACTGCTGCAGCTAAGTCGGCTGCCTTCGTAACCAAACTGGTGTTCCCATCCATATCCGCGTAGGAGTAACTCGTGGATGGTGCATCGAACAAAGTATAACCCAACGAGGAGTTTATCACATCCGCTCCTACGCTGTCAGCATACTCAGCGGCGATTAACCAATTGATCTCTTCGATGTTATGTTCAGTGGCAGCATCCTCGGTACGTAGCAGGATATAGTTAGCATCATAGGCAGTGCCAATGATTTTTCCGGGTTCATAAGCCGCCATGGTTGACAATACAGCCGTTCCGTGCCAGTCTGCGCTAAAAACGTTCTCCTCTTTTTTTACAAAATCAAAGGTGCCTTTTAAGCGCTCACCTTGAAATAAATGTGAGAAAGCCGAGATGGTGTTAACTCCCGGAAAGCCTGCATCAAACACGGCAACCGTCATGCCTGTACCAGTATAACCTGCCGCATGCAACTCATCGGTTCCAAGCATGTCGGCCTGATGAAACGTAAGGCCGTAGTCTATACTTGCGGTACGGCTGTAATTAGGCACACTGCTGGCACGCTCGAGTTTGTGTTGGTTTTCGCGTAACTGGCTGGCTTCTGGTTGAGCCGATCGGTTTAAGGTTCGGGTACTTTTGATATAGGAGAGACCGGATAGTTGTTCCAGTTGCTCATCGGTGCATTGGACTACCGCAGCATTAAACCACCGTGACGTATACCACACTGTAATACCTGTCTGCTTTAGCCCGGCAACATAGGCAGGGTCTACAGGCAAGTCACGGGCGTTAAGCGGAATGTTTTGCCTTTGCCGCCGCGCGATTGATTTTGCTGACAAAAATTGCTCAGGATCAGAAAAGGAATAAGGAGATTTTTCCTTATCGGTGAAGTATACTAAGCGCTTCTGCCCCTCTGCTGCATTAGTTGTCTGCTGCGCTTTAAGCGGCAGTACCAACATACTCAGAAAAAGCAGAAGATGGTAGCGCATGGGTTATTCTTTGCCGTGTGTTAGCAGTGTTTCGTGACGTTCGTGGCCAAACAGCTTATAGCCTGTACCGAACTCACATTCACCATTAAAATCATTACAATAAATAACTTTATTGAACACCCTGTACACTAGACCTACTTCGGCTGCATAAACTTCTTTACGATCGTCCAGTATCAGAATACCATCACTGGGTGTGCCCTGTATTACGGTAACTGTGTTACCATAGGTGTTTTCACCTGCAGTATAAGCCTCACCAACATTTGTGTATGAAGACCGCTCTTTCTCATCTACGTTAATGAAACGGTCATTGAAAGCGTCGGCTGTCCAGGATTTGCCTTCTTTTACCGGAAAGACCATTTTCACATACTTGGTGTTGTTCTTGGTCAGTAGAAGGTTGGTTTTATTCTGTATGATAGTATAAACCGAATCATCAACCCATGGCGTGGATGCATCTACACGTATAGACCGGATAACCTTATAGTTAAGCGTGTTAGTTTGGTCGTAAAAGGTAGCGTCCACGCGCTCACGCATCTGGAAGCGCGTGGTATCTCCTTTATTGCTTTTAAAGCGAATGTCTGTTACATTATAGATTCGAAAATCACCTACTTCCAACGGAAAATAATCATAGCCCATCGCTTCTGGGTCAGGATCTTTATACTTGTCGTTGCAGGCACTTAAAAGGCCTGTAAGCAGCACTAAAAGTAACAGTACGTTTCTCATTATTGCAACACGTTCAGGGAAAACTCTGAGTTGTAGTTAGACTCAATCCAACCACCGCCTACTACATCGTCGCCTTCGTAGAAAACAGCAGCCTGGCCCGGCGCAATGGCATGCACCCCGCTCAAGAAATGAACCTTCATTTTATCACCTTCCTGCTCTATAATAGCCTCTGTGCCGCCATCGTTGTAGCGCACTTTGGTAACTGTGGGAATTGGCTGGCCAACCAGGTTCTCATACTTAGACATGTTTAGTTTACCCACCGTCATGGCATTTTTAGAAAGCTCCTCATAGTTGCCAAGCACTACGCGGTTGTTATCCTTCTCTATTCTGGTTACATAAGCCGGGAAACCCAGCGCTACGCCAAGTCCCTTACGCTGACCAATGGTATAAAACGGATACCCTTCGTGCTTGCCAACTACGGTGCCGTCTTCCAGCACAAACTCTCCGCCGGCCACACGCTCTTCCAGGCCCTCTACCCTGCGCTTCAGGAAGCCGCGGTAATCGTTGTCCGGGATAAAGCATATCTCGTAAGACTCCGGCTTGTTCACAAGTTCCGTAAAACCGCGCTCCAAGGCCATCTCACGAATCTCAGACTTATGAAGTTTGCCCAGCGGGAATATGGTGCGGCTCAGACTTTCCTGCGAAATTCCCCAAAGCGCATAGGACTGATCCTTGTTTTCGTCAAGACCTTTTGAGATAACGTAACGGCCGTTTTCCTGGCGCAGGTTAGCATAGTGGCCAGTCGCTATAAAGTCACAGCCTAATTGGTCGGCGCGGCGCAGCAAGGCATCCCACTTAATGTGGGTATTGCACAGCACGCACGGGTTTGGGGTGCGACCCGCCAGGTACTCATCTGTAAAGTGGTTGATCACAAAATCACCAAACTCATCACGGATATCAATGATATAATGCGGAAATCCAAGTTGAACGGCAATATTGCGGGCATCGTTGATGGAGTCAAGGGAGCAGCAACCAGTTTCTTTCTTGCTTGCACCGCTGGAGGCATAGTCCCAGGTTTTCATGGTCATCCCTACTACCTCATAGCCTTGCTCATGTAGCATTACGGCCGCCACCGAGCTATCGATGCCGCCACTCATGGCTACTAATACCCTTCCTTTTGTACTCATTTATATTAAAGGTATGTCTCTATTTAAAAATAATTTCTAGTTGATGCAAATATAGCAACAACAACAGAGTTATACAGATTAAGGTTCTAAATAATGGTGCAGTACCCGCCCGAGTCCTGATGCAAATGCACCTTGCTGCCTAAAAAAAGTAAAAAAATTTGGCTTTGGACGGAAAATCGCATTTACTTTGAACTACTGAAAATTGTATACAAATCGAATTAAAAACTTAAAGTATAAAACAACATGGCCTTACGTACCTCTGTGATAGTGAACGGCATAAACAACCTTAGCGACGCCCGCTACTGTGCCGGCATGGGTGTAGATATCGTTGGATTTAACCTAAAGTTGGATGATCCTGAGCGCGTGCAGCCTGAAACAATTAAAGAGATTGCTGGTTGGATTGCCGGTGTACAGATTGCCGGTGAGTTCCTGCGTGCCCGCCCTGACCTGATCAACGAACTGGCTGAGGAGTTTAACCTGGACTACATACAGCTGGATGTGCCTTACCTGATTGATGAAATTGAGGAAATAAATCGCCCGGTAATTCAAAAGGTGTTCATTAACAAGGACACCGTAGAGAGCGAGTTGATGGAAATGATGGAGCTTTACAGCCCGTATGTGCACTCGTTCATCATCTTCTCCGATGACTTCAGCTCTGTGGATGAAACGAACACGCGTTTCCTGGCCAGCCTAGCTGCCAACCACAAAATATACCTGGGCTTCGGCATAGATAAAGATAACATCACCCCTATCCTGAATAGTATAAAGCCAGCCGGTATAGGCCTGCAAGGCGGCCACGAAATTAAGCCTGGCCTGAAGGATTTTGATGAACTCGCTGAGATTTTTGAGGAAATAGAGGAAGCTTAATTTAGTTCTGAGTTAAGAATTCTGAGTTCTAAGTATAGAAAAAGCCCGCTAATTTAGGTTAGCGGGCTTTTTCTATACTTGGCCAGAACTTATACTTATACCGTGTACTGCAGGTATTTTATTGAAATGCCTTCTGACAGGTAGCGTTTCTCGTAGGTAGTATAAATACCCATGGTATGATCTTGCAGGTCTGAGTTGTAAAGGTCTGCAGTATGCAGCAAGCCTTTCACCTTGCGCTCCTGCAGCACTTCTAAAGTATAGTCGAACAGCGGGCCGTTATCGGTTTTAAGGTGGATGATTCCGCCTGGCTTAACGAGGCGCTCATAAATATCCAGGAAACGCGGTGATGTAAGGCGGCGCTTGATGTCGCGGTCACGCGGGCGTGGGTCAGGAAATGTGATCCAGATCTCGTCCAGCTCATTTTCAGCAAAGTTCTCTTCCAAATTCTCAATAAAGGAGCGCAGGAAAGCAACGTTATCCATTTCCTCCTCCTCTGCCATCGAGCTTCCCTTCCAGATGCGTGCGCCTTTAATGTCGGTGCCTATAAAATTTTTCTCCGGGAACAGGCGTGCCATACCCACGGTATACTCCCCACGGCCACAGCCCACTTCAAGCACCAAAGGATTCTGATTTTCGAAGTGCTCCTCGCGCCATTTTCCTTTCAGCTGGCCGTAGAGTGCGTCTCCAGGCTCTATCACATTCTCACGTTCTGCAATGGCGGCAAATTTTGCCAGTTTCGATCTTCCCATTATTTATAGTTCTTCTATTTCTGCAACCACAAAGGTACTACCTCCGATAAAAATAACCTCATCCGAGGCTGCATTTGCCTTCGCACCAAGTATAGCCGATGCCACAGAAGCATAAGCAGCGCCTGTCAAGCCTACTTCTTTGGCCTGCTTTACTAAATCCTCTACCGGCAACGCGCGCGGAATCTCGGCCTGGCAAAAATAGTAAGTATAGCTTTGAGGTAACAATCGCAGAATCTTACTGACGTCCTTGTCGTTCACGGCGCCAAAGACCATGTGCACCTGCTTGGGGTCTAGACTGGCTAAGCCTTGCAGTATTTGCTTAATACCGTCCTCGTTATGCCCTGTATCGCAAATAGTTAAAGGATTATGCGATAAAACCTGCCACCTGCCTTTTAAGCCAGTATTACGTTTAGTATTGGCAAGGCCACGCCGCATGGCATCTTCAGAAATAAAATATTCTTTTTGCTCCTGCAGCACCTGCACGGCTTGCAACACGCCCGGCAAATTATACTTTTGGTAAATGCCTGTTAGGTCAAGCTCCAGTTCAGACAAGTATAACTGGCCCTGCTTGTAGACATTGTAAACCTGCTTTTCAAGACTGCTTTCTGTAGGATCTAAGCTAAAATAATCTGGGGCAAAGTATAGATCAGAGCCGGTTTCCCTGGCTTTGGCAACAAATACCTCCTCTGCCTCGGGCTGGCGCATGCTAACTACTACCGGTACATTTGGCTTAATAATACCTGCTTTTTCTGCGGCAATTGCCCCGAGTGTATCACCTAGCATACTTTGGTGGTCAAAGCTGATATTGGTGATCAGGGATAATTCGGGTGTGATAATGTTCGTGGAATCCAGTCGGCCACCCAAGCCTACTTCTATCACGGCAACATCAACCTGCTCTTCGGCAAAATACTGAAAAGCGAGCGCCACCGTCATCTCGAAAAATGAAGGCTTTATACTTTCGAACAAACCTTGGTGCTGCTTCACGAAGTCCACAAGGTATGCCTGCGGCAACTCCTCCCCGTTTATCCGAACGCGCTCAGTGAAAGACTTTAAGTGGGGCGACGTATAAAGGCCGGTTTTGTAGCCAGCCTCCTGCAAAACAGCAGCCAGCATGTGAGAGCTGCTCCCCTTGCCGTTGGTGCCGGCCACATGTATACTTTTAAACTTGTGCTGCGGCTGGCCCAAGGCATCGCACAGGGCTATAATATTGTCCAGGCTCTTCTTAAAAGCAGCATTGCCGATGCGTTGGTACATCGGCAATTGCTGGTATAAGTAATCAAGACAGGCTTGATAAGTCATCAAATGTAAATAATTTAAAATTAGCGGGCAGTAATACGGAAGGTAACCACACCAGTTGCGCCAGAGGTGGCACTTCCTGAGCCGGTTGGGCTGAAGGTGGTTTTTTCGAGTTGCTTCTTGTACCAGTCTAAAACCTTAGGAGATACATTGCTCTCTAAAACCTCGGCCCCCATAAAGTTTCCGTCAGCGTCAATTCTGATTCTGAAGCGAATCAGGCCGGTTTCGTTACTGTAAGGGTCGCGTTTAGGCTCAATATCATAACGCCAGCCTGGCATGTTAAGCGAGCCACCGGCTCCACCTCCAGACTTGCCATATAGCGCTTTTGCGTTCACGTCACCGTCGGGAGAACCTTTATCGCCTACTTTGCCCGTGTCGTCGCCGTTATTGTTACCTGTGGCTTTATCCGAGGTTCCGTTTTTACCGGTTCCGGTGCTGTTTGTCGGCTGGCCCGGATACAATGACCGTGGTTTTTCAGGCTCCTTCTTCACCACTTCCTCTTTTGGCGGCTGTGGCTTAGGCGTTGGTTCCTTTGCCGGCTCCTTGGTAGGTGTAGGTTTTGGCTGTGGCTTCACTACCTCTTTCACCGAAACAGGTGCTTCGGCGGTGGTGGTAGTCACCTTCGGCGTCTCGACTGGCTGCGCTGGCGGTGTTGGCTGGGTAACAGGCACAGGTTGCGGCTCCGGTTCAGGGTCTGGCTGCGTGGGCGCAGGCTTGCTGTCCTCCACGTTTTTCGACTCGTTAGGGGTTGCCTGTGTCTGAACATCACCACTGCCCACGTTATCCATACCAAAGTTAAGCTGTATGCCTAACTCGGGTGCAGGCGGGTCTGGGGCGCGCCATGCGAGCATGTAAATCAGGAAAAGCAGAATAAGGACGTGCACGCCAATACTCACACCGGCTGCTATCCGTTTATTCTTCTCTTCTTCCTGTGATAGGGCAATTGCCATAGTATAAATCCTTATTCAGTTGGCACAGTGGCCAAAGTTACACTTGCATTCAGGTTTTTGGCGATGCCGGCAACCTTTACGAGGTGCTCTACCGGCACACTCTTATCAACGTGTAACACCACGGCGCCTTCCTCTGTTCCTTGCAGCAATTCAGTCAGCTGTGGCTCAATCTCCTCCAACGCAATTGGCTTGTCGTTCAAGTAATACTGCATGTCCTCAGTAATTGTCACGCTGATTTTCTGCATCACAATGTCAGAGGTTTTGCTGCTAGGCAAGCTAACTGGTAAACCTGATGGCGTAACGAAATTTGAGGTAAGCATGAAGAAGATCAGCAACAGGAAAATAATGTCGGTCATGGACGACATGCTGAACTCTGCATTTATCCTGTTTTTTGAGCGGAAATTCATTCTTAAAGCTGTGGTTCTTGTAGTAGATCAAGGAACTCGATGGAAGAGTATTCCATGGCGTGCACAATGCTATCGATCTTAGACACCAGGTAGTTATACCCTACGTAGGCTGGCAGACCAATAATCAGGCCAGTTGCCGTAGTTACCATCGCCTCGTAGATACCGCTTGAAAGCAGCTTCGGGCTCACAGAACCTTCGGCCTGCGCGATCGCGATAAAGGCACCGATCATACCTGTTACCGTACCCAGGAAACCCAGCATTGGCGCCGCACCCGCAATGGTGGCAAGTGCCGAAAGGTTTTTCTCCAGGCGGCTGATCTCGATCTTGCCTACGTTCTCAATGGATGTCTCAATGTTTTTCAGCGGGCTGCCAATGCGCGACACGCCTTTGCTGATCATGCGCGAAACCGGCGTGTTGGTTTGGGCGCAAAGCATTTTGGCGCCGTTAATATCACCGGCCAACACCATACTTTTAATGCGATCGTTAAACCCATCAGGATTTTTTGCAGCTTTCTTCAGTGTTAAATAACGCTCCATAAAGATATAAATAGCACCAAGCGAAAGCAGGGCAAGCGGAATCATGGCCCACCCGCCATTCATGGCCAAATCAAAGAGCGATACGGAGGTGTCCGCTGCAGCTTCAGTCCCCTCTGCCAGTGCTGCGGTAGTATCGGCCGCAGCCGATGTAGTGATTTGTAATAAGAGTGATGTCATGTTAATTATTAAGTACCCAAAGTGTGTCTCCGAATTTCTTTCTATAAGTGTCCAGGGCCTCTTGCGCTTCTGCCGGTGAATTGAAGTCAGCTACGGCCACACGGAACAAGCGGCTGCCCGGATAAGGCGTCAGGATTTTAACTTGATGACCTTTTTCCTTGAACTGCTCCCGGCTCATCTCAGCATTCTCCAAACGGGCATAACCGCCAGAGATAATGTAAGAACGCCCATCTCGGTTATTAATTATGTGTGCCGGTATTTTTGATTCTACAATCTCTTTCGCGGCTTCAGGCTCCTCTATAACTTGCTCAGCAGCAAGCCATTCATCAGAACCAGCTGTAGCTATACTTTCAGAAACAGCTACAGAATCATCCACAGATTCGTCCGTTGTAAACTCCTCTGATAGCCCGGAACCATCTGCACCAGCCACAGGAAGTATGGCTGAATAAGCTTGTTGTCGCTCATCTTCTGTGAAAGGCACATAATTTACATCGTAACGGTTAGGCATAATATGTGCGCTGCTGCTATACCCGTTCGCAAACAAGGCCATTGGGTTCAGGCTGCTCAGGTTATAATCCGCCTGCAAAGACAGGAAGTACAAAGCAGACACAGATAAACCCGCCAACGCTAAGCCGGCAGCCATGTGGTAGGCGCGTTTGATGCGGCGGCGCAGCGGCTGCTTCTCCTCAGCCAGTTCCTGCTGCCGCTCTTTAATAAGCGTGCGCAGCACGGCAGGCTCTTCCACACGTACCGGCCTGGCAATAAGCTCAGGTAAACCAAAACTTGCCTCCAGCATGTTATCAGCCTCTACATACTCAAAAACCAGCCTACGCTCAGCGTTGTACCGGAAAACACCGATGTCGCTCAGCTCAAAGCGGTTATAGTGATGCAGTTTGCTTTTGGCTTGATGCACAAACTCCGCCACGCGCCGATGAGCTTCCTCCTTGGTGATGTCGTTGTAATGCGCAATCGTACTGATCAGCAGACCGTCGTTCAGGATCAGCTTTTCGTTGAAAGCAATCTTTTTGGATGGTGGTGCCAGCGTATGCTTTACCGGATTTATACGGGCAGGAACATAACGCGCAATCAGCCCTCCAAATTCAGGGATGATAACGCAGTCGTGATCGTAGAGCAGAGACTTTATATGTTTCTCAACCATAGGCACTTTGTTAGAAGGAATATGTTACTCCTCCAAGTAGGTTAACACTTTTGTTCGGGTAATTTACGAAACGCTCGTATTTCTTACCAAATATATTGTTGGCCATCAGGAAAACTGTAAAGTTATTCGTGAAACGGTAATCTGCTTTCAGGTTCAGATCGATGATAGAATCGGTCTGGCGCAACACAGTGGTACCGTCCATTTGCGTGATTTGGCCAAATGAATCCCCAATATAATAAAGTTCTGAATTAAACAGAATCTTGTCGTAGAAGTTGTACGTGCCGTAAACACTTGCCATCAGCTCTGGGCGGTGGAAGGGTTGCTCCAGGTCATCCGTGTTATAGCTGTTATAGTCAGCCTTTAAACCCAAACGGATTTCATCGGAATAGTTGAATGAAGCCTCTGCAAAAACATTGAACACATTTGTTACTCCATCGTCATAAATCAAATCGAATTTAGAAGGGTCGGCTGCGTTGTTGTTAAAGAAGTATAGGTTGCGGAAGTTTTGGTAGGCTACGCGGCCATTCAGGTGCACATAGTTGGCAATGTTCGCCTGGAAACCACCGTAAAGCTCTAGTCCTTTGTTTACATCAGCCACTTGCACGTTTGGCGCAAGGTATGGGTTTTCCTGAGTCAGACTGTATAGAGTAGTTCTTTCAAGATCACCTCCTATTCCACCGTAAATCAACAGGTTACCCTCTACCGGCTCAAGGCCCAACTGCACCATCGGGTACACGTTAAAGTTGCGCGTGGAGTTTACATCATCACCGGTGTAAGCCACCTTAGCACCTAAAGTCAGGCGAAGTGCATTTAGTTTGCGTTCGTAAGCGGCATGCACTTTGAAGAAGCCACGGCTAACCGAGGATGAATCCTGGTGCGACAGGAATGACAGATCAGCATCTACCTTAAAAGCTGAAAGCTCATCTATGCCATACTCGCTGCGAAGGTCTACGGCAAAGTTGCTCTCGCTCATGTCGTAGGCATCGTTGATGTACTGCACGCGGGCATTGGCTTTGTAGAGGAAAGGCGCACCGGAGGTCTGGTTATGGAAAAAGCCCTGCGCCTGCACTCTGTTAAACACCTGCTTGATGGTATCGCGGTCAACCTCGGCGCCATCAACCAACGGCTCGTACCCGTAAAAATAGCGCTTCTCACGGCCATACTTCAGGTCGCCGCCAACGGTAAAGCCTTTCAGATAGCGCTCTCCGTTCAGGCTGATGTCTGAGTTAGAGACTGCTGAGTTGTCCTTATCCACCGGCCCGCGCGAAGAAGAAATATGGCTAACCTGCGCGCCGTAGCTAGCAACATCGCTGCGCTTGTTGTGGAAATAGCCCTTTAGGTAAAGCGAGCCATAGTTGCCCAGGCCGGCTTTCAAGTAGTTTCCGTAAAGTTTCGTGAGCTCGTCCTGCTTAATGGTAAGCACGCGCATCTGCAGCTCAATATCCTGCGACGGCAGGCGGTAATCATTGAAGCGGTAGCGCACGTTGCGGTCGCCGATCTGGGGCGGGTTAATTCGGAACTTCTCGTAGTTACGGGCAGCCTGCGGCAGTTCGATCACACGGCTCTTTTCCACTACTACCTCAGCATCCTCTAGTTTGGTGCCTTCATTCCAGCCTTGGTTCTGCGCCTGCGCCGTGTTCAGGTAACTGTACCCAACAGACATCACGATGGCAAGGGAAGCTAATCTTATTTTATTTTTCATGGGGATGAATCTCTTCTAATACTGTAATTCTGACTAGTTCTGCTGTCCGGTTGTGTCGGCTGGCTGCTCATTGATCGTGGTATCGATGCGTGCTGGCTGAGCGTTTGGCTGCAAATTTTGCGGTTGCGCCTGCTGTGTGGCTTTAGAGGCGTTTTTGCCATCCATTTTAGCCAATTTCTGCTTCGCTTCTGCCACAATCTCCTGGTTAGGAGCATTATCGATGATAGAGTTGAGCGTAGCGCGTGCTTGGAACGTCTCGTTCTGCGCCGTATAAATATCAGCGATCAGCAGGAACGTTTTACCCAGCCAGAAGTCGTAGCTGCCGAACTTGTTGCTGAACTCAAAGGCATGATCCAGTGCCTCTTTATACTTCTTCTGCTTGTACTGAATTTCAGAGATAAGGTAATGCGCCTCGGCTCCGTTTATGTCGTTGGCCGAGTTGCTGGTTTCGCGCAATTCAGTTAGCGCCTGCTCCATACTTCCCTGTGCATAAGTAGCTTTGCCTCTAAACAGTAAAGCAGAGTTGTAAGCATTAAGCGAGGCGTTGCCCTGGCTAATGAGTTCGGCGGCTACACGTTTCGTACCGGCGAAATCGCTGGTGCGGAAGTATGTCTGCATCAGGCCGAGCAATGCAGTTTGTTGCTCCTTGCGGTTGGTTGCCACATCGCGCAGGCGGCTGTAATATTTTATGGCCTCTGGGTAATTCTTTGCTTCAAACTCTAAATCGGCCACACGCTGGATGGCACGGTTCACAAACTCCGAGCGGTTTTCGGTTGCAACCTGCTTCATCAGTTTTATACCTGTAGCTGCATTGTTATTGCGCAAGTATGAATCTGCGAGGTAGTAGCGCGCATCCGGCACGAAGCTGCTTTTCGGGTAAGACTTTATGTAGTTCTCCAGTTTCACTACAGCCTGGTCATACTTCTGGTTAAAGTATAAGGTCTTAGCCGCCTCAAACTCAATACTTTCCAGAGCACTGCTCTCCGGGTTGGCAGATTTATACTTGTCTACATACTGATCAAACTCATTGCTTCTGTTTTCCTGGCCCAACACTTCCTGCAAGCTGTATAGAGCGCCGCTGGCTACTTTAGAATCTGGGAAATCGTTCAGCACGCGCTGCTGGTCGGCAATAGCCAGGTCGTTTTGGCGCAGGTTTGAGTATGCTATACCGCGTTTCTGTAGAGCGTTTGGTACTAGCTTGCTGTCCGGCACTCCGTTAATGAGCTTTGTAAAGCCCTGGACGGCAGCCTGGTAGTTACCTCCCTCAAAATCGATCACCGCATACTGGTACATGGCATCGTCGCGGTAACGTGAGTTCGGGAATTTATTGATGAGCTCCTGCAGCGCGCCTTTGGCTTTATCGTTACGGTTAAGAATGCTGAGCACTACGCCCTTCTGGAAAAACGCATAATCCCGGTCTGGGGAGCTAGTGGAAATAACGCGCTCATAGAGGTTAAGCGCCTCGTTATAGTTTTTGTTTACATAGTAAGTATCCGCCAGGCGCACCGTCGCATCGTTGTAGTTCGGGTTGCTTGGCTGAATGTTATCCAGGTAAGCTTTAAAGTGTGTCAGGGCCTTGTCATACTCTTTGGTGTTGAAGTATGCATACCCAATGCCGTAGCGCGATTTAATATAGTAATCTTCCTTAGCGTTTGGTGCTGTACGGAAAACGGCGGCATAACTGTTGATAGCATCGTTGTAGCGCTGCCCAATAGAGTATGCCTCGCCTTTTACGAAATGGCTGGCAGCCGTAACTTCCTTATCATAAGGGTACTGCAGCGACTTATCGAGCATTTGCACAGCCTGCGGAAACTTACTGTCGTTAAACAGGTTTACGCCGTGGTAATACGTTACGCGCTGGTAGGTCTGCAGAATGCGCCAGCTTTTCTTCTCCAAACCCTCAATGTGGCGGATAGCAGCGGCATAATCGTTCGAGCCAAAGTATGATTCGCTCAACAGGCGGTCAGCCTCTTCAGCCTGGTCAGAGTTCGGGTAATTCTTGCCGAAATCTGCCAGCGAGTTAATCACCTCCCGGAAGTTACCAAGTTCAAAGTTTACCTGCGCATACTTCAGCGTAGCGGCTTCGGTCACGTCTTTATCCAGGTCGCTTTTACGGGCCTGGTCGAAGGCGGTAAGGGCAAACTGTTTGTTATCTTCCTTCAGGTAGCTCAAGCCTAAATAGTAAGCGGCATTCTGGCCAAGGGCATCCTTTTTAAGCGCGACCTCCTTAAAATTGGCGACAGCGTTTTTGTAGTTGTTGTTCTTGTAGTCGGTTACGGCAATCTTGTACTGAATAACTGGCTCCAGCGTGCGCTTGCCTTTGGCGTACTGGCTAAAATACTTCTCAGCCGTTTTGTAATCCGCTTTCTGATAATAGGCATCGCCTACCAAAAGGGCAATCTCATCGGCTTGCTGCACCTGTGGTTTTCTGGCCAATGAAGCTTCGCCGTAGCGGATCACTTCGTAGATATCGTTCTCCTTGTACAGGATCTCGGTGATCATGTAAGGCACGATGCTGGCGTATGCCTCGTTTTTCTCTGCAATCTTTAGGTCAGCTTTGGCTGCTGCGTAATCGCCCTGGCGGTAAGAAATATAGCCGGCGTAGTAGTTAGAGGCATAGGCAAAGCGGTGCTCGTTTTGCTCGAAACCGGTCGTCTTGTTCTTATCGAACCAGATCTTGGCATTCTCGAAATCCTTGGTGGCAAAGTATGAATAGCCTAGCTTAAACTCTAGTTCGTCGTTCTGCTTGGTACTCAGCAGGTGTATCGGGGCATCTTTTAGAAGCTCAACGGCCTTCTTGTAGTCTTTCTGCTCGAAGTAGTATAAACCGAGCTCGTAATTGGCCAGTGCCGTTTTAGGGTGCGTTGGGTACTTTTTCACGAAGTCAAGTACCAGCTGCTCCGCGTCCGGGTGTAGCAGGTATAAGCCGCTTAGAGCATAGTAATACCGTGCGTCTGCTGTTCTAGCGTCATTTCCGATCAGCTCGATATACTTCTTAAAAGCTTCCTGCGCCGAGCCATACTTGGCGCGGTCGAAAAGCTCGATTCCTTCGTGGAAGTATCTCTCTTCAGAGGTGAAAACTTGCGTATGCTGGGCCGCTACCACATGGGAGCCTCCGGCCAGTACGGATGCAAGCGCTACTTTGTAAGCTATCTTCATATTTACCTGTTCGCCACTGTGGGCACGTCGTTTTATTCTGTTTAATAGAGGAATTATGCGTTGCACGGCAATCATTAACCGCGGCCAATACCTCATTCAAAGTTAGTAATTTTTAGAAAGCAGCCACCGGATTTACCAGAATTCTGACGCTTCTATCATTTAATATGGCTTAACTACTATATAAAGTCAGGAAGCTGGTATTATTGTTATCCTGTGGAAAAATAACCGCTGAAATTATGAAGCCATGGCCCGTGGCACCGGATGCAGGATCTTAAACACCAGCTCGCGCAGAATATCGGCATCACTCCTATCGCCTCCTGTTATACCCTTCACCTGCAGGTCGGCTACACGCACAAAGTGTATAATATCGATGCAGCGCTGCAACGGGAAAGTGCGCAGCGCCTGCATGTACTCTTTCGCCAGAAAGCCACGGTTGCCCAGCGCCTTGCGTATGCCCTGCTCCGATTTATCCTGCTGCGTGTGCAGCGTGAGCAGCTTGGTAAAAAAGGTGAACAACAGCGTCAGGTTCGGGATGAGCGGATTGTTCTTCGGGTTCGCCTCAAAGTAATGTATGATCCGGTTGGCCTTCAGGGCGTCGCGGGCAATCAGGGCCGACTGCAGCTCGAATACGTTGTACTCTTTACTGATTCCCACGTTTTCCTGCACCAGCCCCTCGTCTACGGTGGCTCCCGGTTTCAGGTTTATCAGCAGCTTATCTATTTCGTTGGCCAGCCTCGATAGATCCGAGCCAATAAACTCGCTGAGCAGCAGCACGGCTTGCTGCGTAGCTTTCATGCCTTTGCTTTTGAGGTAACCTGTAACCCAGGCGGGCACCTGGTTGTCGTAGAGTTTTTTTGTGGTGAGCAGCACGGCATGCTTGTTTACCGCTTTGGCAAGTGCCTTTCGCCCATCAAGGGTTTTGTGCTTAAAGCAGAACACAAGTATGGTAGATGCCAGCGGGTGCTGCAAGTATGCTTCCAGCTGCCTCATTCCTTCTTCCTTCTCGATGTCGGCTATACTTTGGGCTTCTTTCACGATCACCACGGAGCGCTCAGACATCATCGGGAAGCGCTTGGCCTGCAGCAGCACCGTCGACACATCCACATCCTTGCCGTAAAGCACTACCTGGTTAAAGCCTTTCTCGTGCTCCTGCAGCGCGTGCTCCTCAATATAGTCGGCAATGGTATCGATGTAATAAGACTCCTCGCCCTGCAGAAAGTATACCGGGGCAAATTGCCTTTGCTTTAGTTGCTCTAAAATGGATTCGGGTGTCAGGGCCATATGTGGTTGTATCGGTTTCAGGGATGCGCGTGATCGCAGCCACTTGTTGCACCTACAAAATTAAGGCATCTCCCACGAAATGAAAGTATGGCAAAGGTTATTTCATCGGCAGAACTCAAAAGTATGGCCGCTTGTTCTCTTCAAGCACGCGCTGTGCTTACTACCTGCTATACTTTATGAGAATCATACTTTCCCTGCTGACTTTCTCGCTCCTGCTCATACTTGCGCCTGCCGCTAGTGCCGAGGCCGGAGGCAACACTCCCTTGGTTCTAAAGCATGAGCCGCTGCCTTTCACGCCAAAGGAGTTTTATATTGCTGAGGTGATTGATGAGCGCCCCGATAAATCTTCGGTTGCGCAGCTAATACCGGAAGGAAAACTGGATTTAGCTGGCGGAGGGCACAAAGCCGTGCAGCAGTTTATACTTGCCAACCTCAAACGCAACGCAAACCTGCGGCCCATTACTGTGCGCCTGAAAGAACTGCGCCTCTCGGAAAAAGCAGAGGCGCCAGGCCGCGTAAAAGGCGAGGCTGTGGTAGTGATGGATTTCGAGCTGAAACTGAACGAGGATGAAACGGTGCCCCTCACCCAGTACCGCGGCGGCCTACGCTACGACCGGCCGGCTAACCAGCAGAACGTGGCAGAACCGGCCCTTCGAAAAACGTTGGTGCAATCGATGGTTTTTTTGAATAACTGGATGGATGAGCAAGCTGCCAGTAATCCCAAACTCGCCACCAGCATTAAAGTTATTTTCACGGACCATCCTGAAAAGGAAACAAACGATACCGTATTTTATACTTCTAAAAGGCCGCTGACCTGGTCTGATTTTAAAGGCAGCCCCTCCAAACCGAGCAAGTATGCGGCCGCCATCTTCCCCAGCTTTTCCTATGACGGGCGCACGGAGGTAAAAAATGGCACGCTGCTGCTCTACCTCAACCTGAAAGTATACATGCTCCAAAGTTCGTCGTGGGCAAAAGCCGGCACCCTGGATGCCTATGGCCTAAACCACGAGCAAAAACATTTCGACATAGCCAAACTGGTAGCCGAACGCTTTAAGCAAAAAATAACGCCGGATATACTTTCCGTGGCCGATTACAACAGCATCATCCAGTACCATTTCATAGAATCGTTCCGCGAGATGAACCAACTTCAGGAGAAGTATGACGCCGAAACCCAACACGGATTAAACAAAACTGCCCAGGAGCAGTGGAATAAGAGAGTTGCGGAGGAGTTGGGGAGGTTATGAGGTTGCTTGGCTATAAGGTGGCATAGCTTACTTATAGGTGTGGATATGGCTTGTTGTTCTTTTAGCAACCACATTCTCCATAAAACTCTTTAGCTACTTATGTACCAGTTTTTGACTTGATTTTTATTGTTCCTTTTTGCTGCCAAGTCTCTTCAATTTCTCCCACCTGCTTATAGTCGAGAGTAATATTAAAGTCTTCTCAAGTCCAAGTTCGGATGAAGTGCTTATCAGAAACTTTATGAGAGTTACTCAAGGTAAATCGTTTCATTTCCCCATTGATTGAGATAAACGCATGACCTTGATAATCATCAGCGTAAATGTATTTCTCACTTTCGAAGTCATTCTTGTTATTGGAGAATAAACACGAGCAACCTTTAATTTCAGGTGGATGATCAGAGAATGTGTCGATGATAATTCCTGTATTCCTAGATAGTTCGCTTTCTGGTATAGTAGTATTGCTACCTGCGCAGGAAGACAAATATGCTGAAAGTATAATAGAACTGACGATACCAATATTTGATAATAAACTCATACTTTATAATTCCACCTAACGTCTAGTGTATACCGTGTACAAGGCATTCAGCCGAAGCATAGGATATAAACCTTGCGATTCAATGATTTTTTAATCAACGCCCAAATCGTCTGTGATAGAATGTCTCAACTCAATCTTATTGATTCGAATGCCCATCTTCTCGCTTATTATACCAGCAACAATTCTCTCAACTTCATACTTGTTTGAGATTTGCTCAATATCAATTAGCTGCTTAAAATTCAATGAGATAACCCAGTCAATCAGCTTTTTGATAGAATGTTCTGTTACTGGCTCTGTTCGTTTGTAGATTTTGATTCCAAAGAGCTTAACTTCCTGTTCAATGGTTTTGTCAATGTCCATTTTGACCAGTTCAGGAAATTTCAGCTGTACTTCTTTTTGTAGCCTTTCCCACTCAGCTTGAACATTTCCAATTGGAAGCAACTCTGAGATTTTAGAATCAGGCGAGATGTTGTCTCTTACATTTCCCATGATTACCATAGCCTGCCTGATACGGTAGAACACAACTTGGGTCAAGCACTTTTGATTGGGAACTGTTTTTATTTTTTTATAAATGGTGTCAGCAAAGTCACCAACAGTATAGATTTTTTCTGCTTCTAAGTCTGGGATTTGAATTCCAAAATTTTCTTCAATTTCAAAAAGTAGTTCTACTGAATCTAATCCCATTTCTATAACTTAATTATTGTACAAAGTCTTGTATAGAAGGCAAACGAGGCGTAGCCGAAGTATGACTTATATGCCTTGTTACCACTGTTGTTTTTCATATAGGCGAGCCTTCTAAGCTAATCCACCTATCAAAAGATTTTTCTTTCTCCCAGCGCCCATTTCTTCTCACATAAAGCTCTTTGCTTCCTTGTCCACCCAACATACAGTTACAATCTTCATTAAACTCGATTAAGACCTTTTGCCTGTCTTCGGAGACTATAGGTAGTGAGATATGATAGAGAAAGCCTTCGCTGCAGGTAGTATCAACTTCTATAAAGTCATAGTTGCCTGTTCTTTCGTTGTAATATCTTAGCTTATTGGGCTTAATCTTCAAGTCAGAGAACTGCTCTTTCTGCTTTTTGATAAACTCAAGGTCCTTAGAAAACTCTTCCTTGTATTCATTCTTGAGATGCAGGCTTTTAAAGTCTTGACAGACTCTATTAACCTGCAGTTTATTATCTGCAATTACCTGATTCAATATTTGGTACACTTCACTTTCTGACATTCCTGAGCTACATGAGCTGATCATTATCATTAAGAGGCCCAATAGGTAAATTGCGGTTTTATTCATACTTACAATTATTGGCAACGGCTCGCACATAAGGTGAACATGGCGTCAGCCTATGTTTAACTTGTGTGCCTTGTTAGCACTTGATTTTCTTATTTCTTCTTCGAAGTTTTTGAGCTGTTTGGTTATTGCTTCTCTATTTTTAGATGAAGTTATAAAATCAGGAAGTCTGGCTATCATAGAGTAAAGTCCTACTCGCTCCCTTTTTCTTACGGTTGCATTAATGTAGTCCCTTAAGTACTGCAAGTGCTCAAGGTTATAGACCCACAGGAGTCCATTTTTTACCTGCTTCTGAAAGTATAAGTCCAGACCAAAGAAAGGGTCAGTTGGTGATTCGCCCCTGTATCTGTACCAGTTTATTTCATACTCTCTTTCTTTATGGCAAACAGGACATTCAGCCATTCCAGATTTGTAAGGTGTTTTGGTTATTTCAAATTCCTTCTGGAATATGCTTCCGCAATTACCACAAGCTTTACCTTTGTAGTCGAACCCAATGTAGCCGACATAATACCCCAACCATTCTTTCAGACTTGCTGATAAGTGTCCACATTCTAAGCAACTGAACTTGGCGCTTTTGTCCTTTTCATAAAAGTAGCCTTCTTTGACGGTCGTAACTTTTCCGAGCCCACTACATTTTGGGCACCTTACAAACACTTCATAGCTGAAGTGATGCAGAGGAAAATATTCTTTGTCAAAGATGTTCATTTCTTAACTTCAATTATGTGCTAACTGTTGTATAACAGGAGTACCTACTCCTACTATCTGCATTATGTGTGGAGTAAAAAGACTTTCTTATACTATAGTTTCATTTCCTTACCTTCTAATATAGTATAAAGAATATAATCTAACACCATTCATTCACGCTTTCCATACTTCCCCGCCCCTAATCTGCCAACTCTTTTTTATATTTGCCTTAAACAGAAGACTAAGGTATAGATGAATCTTATTGACGAACTGCGTTGGAGAGGCATGCTCCATGATTTCATGCCGGGTACAGAAGAACAACTCGCCTCTGAAATGACGGCTGGCTATATCGGTTTCGACCCAACGGCTAAGTCGCTGCATATAGGTAACCTGGCCACTATTATGCTACTGGTGCACCTGCAACGTGCCGGCCACAAGCCTGTAGCATTGGTTGGCGGTGCCACAGGTATGATCGGTGACCCATCGGGCAAATCCGCGGAGCGCAACCTGCTCTCTGAGGATGTGCTGCGCGAGAACCAGGAAGGCATTCAAAGCCAGTTGGAGAAATTCCTTGATTTTAACTGCGGAGCAAACTCTGCCGAGATCGTGAACAACTACGACTGGTTCAAGGACTTCAGCTTCCTGGATTTCCTGCGCGAGGTGGGCAAGCACATCACCGTGAACTACATGATGAGCAAAGACTCCGTGAAGAAGCGCATCAACGCCGATGAGGATGGCGACCGTGCCGAGGGTCTCTCCTACACCGAGTTCGCTTACCAACTGATCCAGGGCTACGACTTTTACCACTTATATAAGAACAAAGGCCTGAAACTACAGATGGGCGCCTCCGACCAGTGGGGTAACATCACCACAGGCACAGAACTGATCCGCCGCATGGATGGCGGCAAGGCCTATGCCCTTGTCGGAAAGCTTGTCACGAAATCGGATGGAACAAAATTCGGAAAGTCTGAGGGTGGCAACGTATGGCTGGATGCTGCCTTAACCTCGCCGTATAAATTCTATCAGTTCTGGCTTAACCTGTCGGATGAGGAAGCCGAGAAACTCATAAAAGTGTACACACTTCTTCCGCAGGAAGAGATCGAAAAAATAGCCGAAGAGCACAAGCAGGCGCCTCACCAGCGTTTATTACAGAAAGCCCTCGCTAAGGATGTTACAATTCGTGTACATTCCGAAGAAGATTATAATGCAGCCGTAGATGCCTCTGAAATTTTATTTGGAAAAGGCGATTTTGAGACGCTGAAGGGCCTGAAAGAGGATATTTTGCTATCTGTTTTTGAGGGTGTGCCCCAGATGCAGGTTAGCCAGTCCGACTATGCAAGCGCTGCTTCTGTAACCGACCTGCTTTCTGATTTAACAGGCGGCCAGGTATTCGAGTCTAAGGGTGAAGCCCGCCGAATGATTAAGAACGGTGGTGTAAGCGTAAATCGCCAGAAGGTGCAGAACGCCGATGATGCCGTGAATTTCGAGCTGCTGCAGGGCAAGTACCTGGTAGTGCAGAAAGGCAAGAAGAATTACTACCTTATTTCCGTTAACTAACTGTTTATAAGGGTAAATACAATAAAAAAGGTGGTCTTTGCAGACCACCTTTTTTATTTATACTGTATTCAACTAATTACTTAGCAGACTCAGCTTTATCGTTTTTCAGATCCTGAACTTCCTTACGGATGTCCTGAGCCATGTTTTTAAGGTCTTGCATGCCTTTACGTACACGAGTACCTGCAGCAGCATTACCTTTGTCGTAGAACTTTTCGAAGTCACCTTCCAGGGACATAACCAAGTCCTTCAGTTTGCTAAAGTTGTTGTTCATTAGAGCAATTGTTATAGTGAAACATTTGATTTTATAGCTCTAATATACACATTAGTTACAAACAAGCAAAGATTCAATAATTTTAATATAGGCCTTTCAAGCCTGTTAGGCGGTAACTGCAGAGCTGGAGTACAAGCCTTTATCTAGTTTTTGTGCAATTTTCTCAAAAGCAGAGATTGTCTCTTCCACATCAGCCAGCGTATGCGCGGCTGTTGGGATAAGGCGCAGCATGATCACATCTTTTGGAACTACCGGGTAAACCACGATAGAGCAGAAAATGCTGTAGTTCTCGCGCAGGTCAAGGGTTAACTGGGTGGCATCAGGAATCTGGCCATTCAGGAACACAGGCGTAACCGGAGACTCTGTCGTGCCGATGTTGAAACCTTTCTCACGCAAGCCGCTCTGCAGTGCGTGCACCACTTCCCATAGTTTGTTCTTTAGCTCAGGCTTGTTGCGCAGCAACTCTAAACGCTTAAGGGCACCTACAACCAATGGCATAGGCAGCGACTTCGCGAAAATTTGCGAGCGCATGTTGTAACGAAGGTACTCTACTACTTGCTCATTAGAAGAAACGAAGGCACCTATACTTGCCATTGATTTGGCAAACGTAGAGAAGTAAATATCAATACCATCCTGGCAACCTAAGTGCTCACCGGTACCAGCGCCTGTTGCACCCATTGTACCGAAACCGTGGGCATCATCTACCAACAGACGGAATTTAAATTTCTCTTTCAGGTCTACTACCTCGCGCAGTTTGCCCAGATTACCAGACATACCGAATACACCTTCCGTGATCACAAGTATGGCACCACCTGTGTTCTCAGCCCAACGCGTAGCGCGCTCCAGCTGTTTCTCCAAGCTCTCCATATCGTTGTGACCATACACAAAGCGTTTGCCTTGGTGCAGGCGCACACCGTCAATGATACAGGCGTGAGACTCGGCATCGTAAACAATCACATCGTGGCGGTCAACCAATGCATCAATGATAGATACTACGCCCTGGTAACCGAAGTTCAGCAACAAAGTATCCTCTTTCTTCACAAAATCAGAAAGCTCAGCCTCTAGTTGCTCGTGCAGGTTAGAGTTACCAGACATTATGCGTGCCCCCATCGGATAAGCCATACCCCACTCAGCAGCAGCTTCAGCGTCAGCTTTGCGAACCTCAGGGTGGTTAGCAAGGCCAAGGTAGTTGTTAAGGCTCCAGGTAAGCACCTCTTTGCCTCTGAACTTCATTCGTGGAGAAATCTCACCTTCCAGCTTAGGAAACGTAAAGTATCCGTGTGCGTAATGTGAGTGGCTGCCTAACGGGCCTCTGTTGGTCAACAACTTTTCAAATAAATCCACTTGTGTAATAATTAGGTTATCGGGATAATTTCAAATTTAACTTTGGCTTCATACCCTTTTAAACGAAATTGGGTATAATGCGGCACAAAGTTATGGTTTATTCGATTCATATACAATCTGTGAGCTATACTCATGTGCTCATTTTTAAAGCCATGATTTTTAACTTTGCCCCCAAAAGCTTTTCTTTGGAGTAAATTAAACCATAGCTTCTGAATGAGAAAAATCAATAAGATTCTGGTAGCCAACCGCGGCGAGATTGCTTTACGCGTGATGCGAACGGCTAAAGAAATGGGTATCAAGACAGTAGCCGTTTACAGCGAGGCCGATCGCAATGCCCTGCACGTGCGTTTTGCCGATGAGGCTGTTTGTGTGGGTGGCCCTAAATCCAACGAGTCATACTTGCGCGGCGACGTGATCATTCAAGTATGCAAAGATCTGGGCGTTGATGCTATTCACCCGGGTTATGGTTTCCTTTCAGAGAACGCTGGTTTTGCAAAAGCCGTGCAAGAGGCAGGCCTTATTTTTATCGGGCCCTCACCGGAGGCCATCGAGCTAATGGGCAGCAAACTTGCCGCCAAAGCAGCCGTGGCCAAGTATAATATCCCCATGGTGCCCGGCACCGAAGAGGCCATCACCGACGTGGAGGAAGCCAAGCAAATAGCCACGCAGGTAGGTTTCCCCATACTTATCAAAGCAAGCGCAGGCGGCGGCGGCAAAGGCATGCGCGTGGTTGATAACGTTGAGTTTTTTGAGGAGCAAATGCAGCTGGCTGTAAGCGAAGCTACTTCCGCTTTCGGCGACGGCTCCGTTTTCATTGAGAAGTACATCGGTTCGCCGCGCCACATCGAAATTCAGGTGCTCGGCGATACCCACGGAAACATCGTGCACCTGTTTGAACGTGAATGCTCTATCCAGCGCCGCCACCAGAAAGTGATCGAAGAGGCTCCATCGGCTGTGCTTACTCCTGCCCTGCGCGAAGAAATGGGACGCAATGCCGTGAATGTTGCCAAAGCATGTGACTATGTGGGTGCCGGCACAGTAGAGTTTTTGCTAGACGAGAACAAGAACTTTTATTTCCTCGAGATGAACACCCGCCTGCAGGTAGAGCACCCCGTAACAGAGCAAATTACGGGGCTGGACCTTGTTAAAGAACAAATACTTGTTGCAGAGGGCCAGGCGCTATCGTTCCGTCAGGAGGATCTTAAGATAAACGGCCACTCCCTGGAGTTGCGCGTGTACGCAGAAGACCCTGCCAATAACTTCCTACCTGATATCGGGAAACTGGAAACGTACAGAAGGCCGCAGGGCATGGGAGTTCGGGTGGATGATGGTTTTGAGCAAGGTATGGAAATACCGATCTATTATGACCCAATGATTGCCAAATTGGTAACCTTTGGTAAAGACCGGCAGGAAGCCATTGATAAAATGCTGCGTGCCATCGAAGAATATCAGATTACAGGTATAGAAACCACACTGCCCTTCGGAACATTTGTATTGCAGCACGAAGCGTTTGTAAGTGGGGACTTTGACACCAAGTTTATAGAGCGCCACTTCAGCCCCGACATGCTTGACCGCAAACCTGACGAAGGAGCTGACGAGATTGCCGTTGCACTGGCAGCCATGCTCATGGATAATCAAAAGCCAGCCACTACTGCTGCATCATCAAAAACTACTGCAACAACAACATCTAACTGGCGCCGCAACCGGACCTAAGATAACATGCAATTTATAAAAAAGCGGGGCCTTTACTTTTGTGAGTAAAGGCCCCGCTTTTTTATACTTATACTTAGTTTAAACGAGATCAAACAGGTTTTTAACCCCGATGTAGCGCTCCTTGGTAAAACCTTCGCCATAAGTTGTGCCTATGGCATGCCCTAGCTCCAAAGCTCTGGCCTCCAAGAACTTTAAAAATTCCGGGGAAGAAATATACGTGTTTGGTGAGGTATCGTCCGGGTTGTAGAACTGCGACTTAAACGCCCGAATCGTTTCCATTTTCTTTTCCCAATATGGTGTAACATCCACTACAATGTCTGGCGTGATAAAACGGTCCTGGATGTAATGGTATACAACCTTGGGGCGCCAAGGCTCCTGCTTGTTACCTACTGCATCCTGGGTATGGATCATTTTTAGGCCGGACTTAAAGCATGCCTCTGAAACGAGTTCAGAACCTCTGCCATGATCAGGGTGGCGATCGTAAATCGCATTCATAATCACAATTTCGGGCTGATAGGCACGGATTTTCTCGATTACTTTTAACTGGCTCTCCTTGTCGTTATGAAAAAAACCATCCGCCAGACCAAGATTATCACGAACACTTAGGCCCATAATTTCGGCAGCAGCTTCTGCCTCCTCCAACCTAATCTCCGGAGTACCACGCGTGCCAAGCTCCCCTGTGGTCAGGTCTACAATGCCAACTTTTTTCCCGGCAGCCACGTGGGCAATCAGGGTACCGGCACAACCTAGCTCAATATCATCCGGGTGAGATGCAAAAGCAAGTATATCTAATTTCATGATTTCAAAAGAAAAGATTAACGAATGCGCAAGGATTTACCTACACGCAAAGTGGTACGGGTACTAATGCCGTTAAGTCGTGTTAACTGGCTTACCGATACGCCGTAACGCTTGGATATACCAGATAAAGTATCTCCGCTCCGTACTTTGTGATAAGCTGCCCTTCTACCATTGCTGCTGCTCCCGCTTCTGGAGCGGTTCGAATAATTAAACACAGCAGAGGTAATCTGGAAGCTGTCTCCCTTAAGCAAGTAATCCGGGAAATCATACAGGTTTTCAGGGTCCATGGGGTTGCCTTGGTAGCGCACTTCATAATGTAAGTGTGGTCCTGAGCTTCGGCCTGTACTTCCTCCTAAACCAATTAGCTCCCCAGCCTTCACAAAGTCACCGGGTTTAGCCAATGGTTTGCTCATGTGCCCATAAAGGGTTTCCAAGCCGTTGTAATGGCGTAACACAATGTAATTGCCATATCCACCGCCGTCCCACTTGTTAATGCGTACAACGCCGTCAAAAGCAGCAAAAATAGAGTCTCCGGTATCCAAGTCAATGTCGGTGCCATAATGCCATCGCCCTCCCCTAGCGCCAAAATGGCTGGTAATGGGCGTTTTCTCCAATGGCATTCTATAGTCGCGGTTGTTTGCCGGGTCATACAGTTTAATGTTCACCGTGTCTTTTAGCTGGCGGCTATCCATGCGGTACGGGTTGATGTTGCGGGTATCCCAAATGGAATAATAGCCCGCAATCTTAACCCAGGTAGAATCTACTAAAACCTCTTCCGAAGTTTCAACAATATGCTGCTCACCAAGATCCAGTTCTGTAGTATCCTCGCTAACTATAGAAAGCTCTTTCTTTGGATTGAAGTAGATTGATTGGTCAGCATCAGAATCATCATCCGGGAAATCCTCATACTTTATAAGTATGGTTGTATCCGGGCGTACATACTGGATTTTAGGCGATTTAATCTTGAACAGATCTTTTACCTGGCCAAAGGCTCCGGCTGTGCAGAAAAACAAACACAGGGCGCACAGTATAAAACTAAAAGGTGCTTTTGATTTTAACATTTGCATCAATAGGTTGGCTGCGCTGCCTTTCCTCAGCACACCATTCGCTAAATTAAACTGCAGCGCAGCCATTTTATTGTAAATACAGTTAACATCAGCGTTTAAAATAAAGTGCTTGCCAACTGCTTTCTTGCATAACTATTAGTGCAATCCTTTCGAAGCCAGGTAGCGTTCAGCGTCCAATGCTGCCATACATCCTGACCCAGCGGCTGTTACAGCCTGACGGTAAGTAAAGTCCTGCACATCGCCACAGGCAAACACGCCATCAATGTTTGTTTTGGCCGTGCCCGGAATTGTACGGATGTACCCATTCTCATCCAGGTTGAGGTATTCAGCGAATATGTCCGAGTTTGGCTTATGCCCAATAGCCACAAAAAACCCTTTGGCAGGAATTTCGCGGGTTTCATTCGTCAGTACGTTTTTAACACGCACTGCCTCTACGGCATGTTCCCCTAAGATCTCATCGGTTACCGTGTTCCAAAGCACCTCGATGTTTTTAGTATTGAGTACGCGCTCCTGCATAATAGTGGAAGCACGCATTTCATCGCGACGCACCAGCATGTATACTTTGCTGCACAGGTTAGAAAGATAAGTAGCTTCTTCAGCCGCTGTGTCCCCTGCCCCTACAATCACTACATCTTGTCCACGGTAGAAAAATCCGTCGCAAACGGCACACGCAGAAACCCCGCTACCATTTAAGCGCGATTCAGATTCCATACCCAGCCATTTAGCTGATGCACCTGTTGATATAATAACTGTATCTGCTTCTATTGTCTTTTGATCATCAATAACCACTTTGTGGGGTTGGGAGGAAAAATCAACTGAAGTGGCAATACCATAGCGTACATCCGTACCGAAACGCTCTGCCTGCTTCTTAAAGTCTTCCATCATCTCAGGCCCCATAACTCCTTCTGGGTAACCAGGATAATTTTCCACATCGTTGGTGATGGTTAGCTGGCCGCCTGGCTGCAAGCCTTGGTAAAGTATGGGGTTTAGACCAGCTCTGGATGCATAAATTGCCGCTGTATAGCCAGCAGGACCAGAGCCAATGATAAGGCATTTTACTTTTTCTATTTCCATTACTACTTTGTTCTAAAAGAAATTTGGTTGCAAGTATACAAAATTTCTGTGCCTCTGCCTGCATTAGAGGCGTCAAAATGCCACAGTTTGTATCTCGCTAAAACAAAAAGCCCCGGCTTTTGGCCAGGGCTTTCTTTCGATTACGGTGCTATTAACCTAAGTAAGGCTTTAATGCTTTGCTTCTTGAAGTATGGCGAAGTCTGCGGATTGCTTTCTCCTTAATCTGACGTACACGCTCGCGGGTCAGGTTAAATTTCTCACCAATCTCCTCCAGTGTTAGGGAGTGCTCCCCGTTCAGCCCGAAGTATAACGTAATAACATCAGCCTCGCGCTTTGTCAGGGTAGAAAGGGCACGCTGTACCTCTTTGCGAAGCGAGTCGTTCATCAGACCCATGTCTGGAGACTCTTCATCTTCGTTTTCCAACACGTCCAATAGGCGGTTTTCCTCACCCTGTACAAACGGTGCATCCACAGACACGTGGCGACCTGATATCTTCAGTGTGTCTACTACCTCTGCAGTAGTCAGTTCCAAAACTTCGGCGATTTCTTCCGGCGATGGCTCACGCTCAAACTTTTGCTCAAGCTCAGAGAATGATTTAGAGATCTTATTCAGTGATCCTACCCGGTTCAGCGGCAAACGCACGATACGCGACTGCTCAGCCAGAGCCTGCAGAATAGACTGGCGGATCCACCATACTGCGTATGAGATAAATTTAAAACCTCTTGTTTCGTCGAATCGCTTGGCAGCCTTAATCAGGCCTAGGTTACCTTCATTAATCAGGTCACCTAACGATAGGCCCTGGTTTTGGTACTGCTTCGCCACCGATACCACAAATCGCAAGTTGGCTTTGGTTAATTTCTCAAGAGCAAACTGATCTCCCTCCTTAATTCTCTGTGCCAACGACACCTCTTCATCGGGAGTAAGCAAATCAACTTTACCAATCTCCTGTAGATACTTATCCAGTGATTGGCTTTCACGGTTCGTAATCTGTTTGCTTATCTTGAGTTGTCTCATCAGAGTATATTGTTATTCAAAAAATGTGTGATACTTATAATTTGGCTCGGTGACTTAACATCAGAAAATCGCGCAAAGTTCTGACATCTTAAGAATAAAATCAAGACGCCGCCCTCCGGCGATTAAATATAATAACTCCTGGCACCCTATTTCCGAGGAAAAGGGCACCAAGAGTTTATACTATATCAGGTGTTATTTGTTCTCGTCAGCACCCGGCTTTGGCAATAAAGCCTTGCGGGATAATTTGAACTTACCTGTTTTCTTATCTACATCAATAAGCTTCACGTTGATTTCTTCACCGATTTCAAGCACGCCGTCCATTGTCTCTAGGCGCTCATGCTTAATTTCAGAGATATGCAGCAGGCCGTCTTTTCCTGGCATAAACTCTACAAAGGCACCATAAGGCTGGATAGACTTCACTTTACCAATGTAAGTTTCGCCGATTTCAGGCTGAGCAGCAATAGCACGAATCTTTCCGATGGCAGAATTCATTGAATCCTGATCGCTTGCGAAGATGTTTACGTGGCCTTTTTCGTTTCTCTCTTCAATGATAACTGTTGCACCAGTATCCTTCTGGATCTGCTGAATCACTTTACCACCTGGTCCGATTACGGCACCTATAAACTCTTTATCGATCACCATGTTGAACGAACGTGGTGTATGCGGCTTGTAATCAGGATTTGGTGAGCTCAGCGTCTTAGACATCTCATTTAGGATGTGCAGACGGCCGGCATTAGCCTGCTGTAAAGCCTGCGTCATCACATCGTGAGACAATCCTTGAATTTTGATATCCATCTGGCAGGCAGTGATACCTTTTTGCGTACCAGCTACTTTAAAGTCCATGTCTCCTAAATGGTCTTCATCACCCAGAATATCAGAAAGAACGGCAAACTTACCACTTTCCTTGTCTGTAATCAGACCCATGGCGATACCTGAAACGGCACCTTTCACAGGTACACCTGCATCCATCAACGCTAAGCTACCGGCACAAACCGTTGCCATGGAAGATGAACCGTTTGACTCCAGGATATCAGAAACAATGCGGATCGTGTACGGGTTCTCAGCTTCTGGTGGAAGCACCTTTTTAAGAGCGCGCAGCGCCAGGTTACCATGTCCGATTTCGCGACGGCCCGGGCCTCTGTTTGGTCTTACCTCACCTGTAGAGAACGCAGGGAAGTTATAGTGAAGCAGGAATTTGTTCGTGCCAGATACCATGGCGCTGTCGATCATTTGCTCATCCAGCTTTGTACCGAGCGTTACAGTGGTTAAAGACTGCGTTTCGCCACGGGTAAATACTGCTGAGCCGTGCGTGGCAGGCAAGTAGTTAACCTCAGACCAGATTGGGCGAATCTCATCTAACTGACGGCCATCCAAACGAACACGCTCATCAAGAATCATGTTGCGAACAGCCTCTTTTTCTACATCGTGGTAGTATACTTTGATCAGCGTCTCGTCATAGCCGTGGTCTTCACCCAACGATGCGATGAACTCATCACGCACAGCTCTAAAGCCCTCCGAACGCTCTTGCTTGTTGGCGCTACCAAGTTTGGCAACTGCATAAGCTTTTTCGTACGTAGCTTCGTAAACTTTCTTGCGCAGGTCATTATCATGCGTTTCGTGAGAATACTCACGCTTCACAGTTTTGCCCACCATTTCAGCAAGCTCAAGCTGGGCCTGGCAATGCGATTTGATTGCTTCGTGCGCAAACTGTATAGCTTCCAGCATTTCCGCTTCAGAAACCTCGTTCATCTCGCCTTCAACCATCACTACGCTATCAATAGAGGCACCAACCATCATATCGATATCCGCACGCTGCAGGTCGCTTACGCTTGGGTTAATAACTAGCTGGCCATCTATACGTGCTACACGCACTTCTGAGATCGGGCCGTTGAAAGGAATATCAGATACGGCTAGCGCGGCTGAAGCAGCCAGAGCAGCAAGGGCATCTGGCATGATCTCCGTATCAGCAGAGATCAGGTGTATTGTCATTTGTGTTTCAGCGTGGTAATCTCCCGGGAACAGCGGGCGCAGCACACGGTCTACCAGTCTAGAAACCAAAACCTCATAGTCAGATAATCTCGCTTCTCTTCTAAGGAAACCACCAGGAATCTTGCCTGAAGAGGCAAATTTCTCTTGGTAGTCTACAGAAAGCGGCAGGAAGTCAACCCCTTCACGGGCTTCTTTGTTTGAAACAACAGCAGCCAGTAGCATGGTGTTACCCATTTTCACTACTACCGAGCCATCAGCCTGTTTGGCTAGTTTACCAGTTTCAATCGTTATCTCCCGGCCATCCGGAAGAAGAATAGTTTTACTAATCGCGTTGTAGGACATCTTCAATTATCGTTATCATCAAAAAAGGCAGGGTTACCCATTGCAACACTGCCGGTACTGGCAATTCAGAGGAAGGAAAGAAGGGAATGCTTAAAAAAAGATTAGGGAATCCCTTGAATGAATTCCCTAACACAATAAGCTTATTTACGGATACCTAGCTCGCTAATGATAGCTCTGTATCTTTCAATATTATTTTTCTGGAGGTAGTTAAGAAGTCTTCTTCTTTTACCTACAAGTTTCAGAAGGCCAAGGCGTGTGCTAAAGTCCTTCTTGTGAGTTTTCAGGTGACCGGTTAAGTCTGCAATGCGCTTCGTGAAAAGGGCGATCTGAGCTTCAGGAGATCCTGTATCAGATTTAGACTTGTTGAACCCGTGCTTTTCGAAAATCTCTTGTTTCGCTTCAGTAGTTAATCTCATTGCGTAAAAATATCAATCTGTTTTTATCTTGCAAAGCTTGCTATACAAGCCACAAAGGTATATCATTTACTTTTACAAAAAAAACTTTTGTCAAATCTTTATATAGTGGTTTTACAGTTTATTGCGCCGCAGCCTAGTCATCAGCTTGCGCCAGAAGTCGATCTCAAGTAAACTGGAGTCGTTTCGTGCCTGATACAGGAAAAACAAGCCGATCGGCAGCAGGATCAGGTTTGCACCCCACATACCTGCCCCAATCGACACAATGCTTTCGCGTGCCCACTTCTCCCCTAGTATGGACATGACATACATGGCAATAAAAAACACGATCGAGATTACCACTGGCACACCCAAGCCGCCTTTTTTAATAATAGCCCCCAACGGCGCCCCAATAAGGAACATGATGATGATGGAGGCCGACTGCGTATACTTGCGCCAGATCTCAACCTCGTAATTATTTGCCTCACGCTGAGTGGCTTGGATTCTTTCTACATAACTACCCGTAAAGCTCTTGATATTGCGGGCCTTATTAGTGGCCAGCAACATCGTCTCGCTAGTTGGTGCTGGGAGCTCGCGCTCTAACGCCTTTCCGTTTAGCCGCATACCATTTTTCACTTGCCCCGTATCAGCCTTAAAGTACATGTAAAACGGATCAACATTTGGTGCGTACATTTCCACATCGCGCCTGTTATGGCGCTGCAACGAATCAGTTACCACATCCAACTCTTTGATGTTTTTCATCATCTTGTTGTCCGAGAAAAGCTCTTCCTTGGTCCTGTCGAAGTTGAAAGAAGCCATACTTAGCATCAGCTTGCTCTCATCAAATTCCTGCCGGACAAACTGCTCGCTGGAGTTCCTAAAAGAGGAGTTGTTCTGATCCACGTAGGTGTTGCCATCATAAAGCTCCAGCACCAGGTAGGCATCATCATGGTCCATATACATCTCACCGGAGTCAGCAAGTATAACCGTAGTGTTGGTGCCACCCTTGGTATGATCATAGATCATCACATCCTTAAGCGTCCGGCCTTCATTCATTTTCTCGTTTACCTTGATACTGTAGCCAGGGATACCGTTGTAAAAAGCACCTTCCTTAAAGTTCATGGCTGGCTTTTTCTGGCGGATATCCCATAGCAAGCTATAGGCTTTCAGGTTAGCCTTGGGCACTACATAGTTGTTAAAGAAGAATGCGCCAATGGTGATAAACGTGACCACGATCAAAACCGGACGCAGGATGCGGGTAAGCGCAATGCCCGAGGTTTTGATAGCGGTGAGTTCGTAATGCTCGCCAAGCGAGCCAAAAGTCATGAGCGAGGATAAGAGCACGGCAAGCGGCAATGCCACGGGCGCCATGTTCACGCTAAAGTAGAAAAGCAGTTCCCCGAACACTTCTGCGCCCAGGTCTTTACCCACCAGTTCATCGAGATATTTTAGCATATACTGGGTGAGAAGTATAAACTCCACCACAGCAAAGGTTAATAAGAATGGGCCAAAAAAGGCCCGTAAAATTAGCTTATCAAGTTTCTTCATGCGCAATAAAATGAGCAGCCATCTATTATCCGGCTGCTGATATCCGGGTTAACCCAGCAATTACCATGCAAAGATAAGCAGATACTCCTGCAAACCTGCTACCCTCCTACTATTTCGCGCAGATTTTGCATCAGGTTCTCCCATAGCTCTTCCAACTCCTCCTCGTCATCCTCTTCAGAGTAATCTACCACCTTCAGAAACTGTTCCTGTGTCAGCTCGCTGGATTCGATGGAAAAATCTACATAAGAGGCGTCGGTCTGGTGGTGCTTGTTTTCATCCAGGAACAAAAACCTGATGGAACGATTGGTGCGGTGGCTGGTAACCTCAGCAAAATGGCTGCGGCCATCCCATACAAAATTCAGAATTTTGTCTTCATCTAGATTCACGTCATCGCAGAACCATTGTGTAAGGCCGCTTGGGGTGCTTAAATAAGGGTAAAGTAGCTTTGCGGAGGCGTTGATAGGGTACTCACGCACAAATTTCGTCTTCGTCTCTCTCGTCATATGGAGTAAGGTAAGTGTCTGAGTAAGTATAGTGTTTATTCTCCACAATACGTATATCTCAAAAATAAAATATTTTTTTTCTGAGCCGATGCTTGCATATTTGAAAACGATTCCGCTATATTTGCACCACAATTCGGCGGGGTAGCTCAGATGGTTAGAGCGCAGGATTCATAACCCTGAGGTCGGCAGTTCGATTCTGCTCCCCGCTACAAAGCTTCGGATAACCTCCGAAGCTTTTTTGTTTTTATCCAACATATAACTTTCTGCCCTACCAAAAAAGCCATACCCGCAGGCATGGCTTACATTATTTGCTGGCTAATGTTGCCATAGCACCCTCCTATTACCTGCCAAGATCCTTTAAGAAAGTAGGCTTCTGCATTGGTTTAGCTTTATGGCTAGCATAAGCCGGGCAAGACGTTTGGCGCTGGCAGGCAGAGAATAAAGCTGCCACAAACAAGAACATTAGGAGTTTATATAAAAGTGCTTTCATAATGTATGAATTGTTTAAGGTGATGGTTTCCGTTATTGATGAAATGAATCTCTTCATGTAGTATTATATAATACAAATATATATAATTAAAAATCAATAAAAGTTATTTTATATAAAAATTAAATAAAATAATGCAAAAACAGCAACCTTCTTTACTTGTAGGCTTTATTCAGTGTTTTACACTACAAAACCAATAGTAAATGGTATAAAGTTGATGTGTTTTCTTTTAAAGAGTTCAACTTTCAAGCTTACAGTCTTTGGCCATGGCCGCTCTACCCCTTAAATTCAAACTATGTGCCCATAGCTAAGGTACTTCGGCAATCAGTTAAGCTTTGCTTGCGTAGAATGCTAACTGACACAACAAAAGCGAAACTATGGAGCAAAAACAACACTACCTTTGGTGGCAATCCGGAATCATATACCAAATTTATCCCCGCTCATTTCAGGATGCTGATGGCGATGGCGTAGGTGATCTAAAAGGCATCATACAACGGCTGGATTACCTTAAATGGATGGGGATTACGGCTATTTGGGTCTCACCTATTTACCCTTCGCCAATGGCGGATTTTGGCTATGACATATCTGATTATTGCGGCATCCATCCGTTATTTGGCCAGATGGAAGATTTTGATGCCTTACTAAAGGAAGTGCATCAGCGCGACATGAAACTTATACTTGACCTGGTGCCTAATCATACTTCCAATCAACACCCCTGGTTTCTGGAGTCAAGGTCCTCGCGAGACAACCCAAAAAGGGATTGGTACTTGTGGCACGATGCAAAGGAAGACGGGGCAGAACCCAATAACTGGCTAAGTGTGTTTGGCGGCAGCGCCTGGGAATGGGACCAGCAAACAGAACAATATTATTACCATGCGTTCTTAAAGGAACAGCCAGACCTTAACTGGCGAAACCCTGAAGTGCAGAGAGCCATGTTTGATGTGATGCGGTTCTGGTTGGATAAGGGCGTTGACGGGTTTAGAGTAGACGTGATGTGGCACATGCTTAAAGATGAAGAACTGCGCGACAACCCCACTAACCCTGACTATGAGGCCAGCAAATCCACATATGACCAGCTTATACCGGCTTACTCCACAGACCAACCCGGCATACATGATCTAGTTGCAAAAATGAGGCAGGTAATGGATGAGTATGACGAGCGTGTGATGATCGGTGAGATTTACCTGCCTATCCATAGGTTAGTAACTTACTACGGCCAGGACAATAAAGGTGCTCACCTGCCATTTAACTTTATGCTGGTAACCCTAGACTGGAACGCCCGCACCATCAGATCGCATATAGATGAGTATGAAGGCGCACTGCCAGCAGGCGGGTGGCCCAACTGGGTTATAGGCAACCACGACCAGCCCCGTATCACGAGCCGGGTTGGCAACGCGCAGGCAAAGGTGGCCGCCATGTTACTTTTAACTCTCCGGGGCACCCCTACTTTATATTATGGCGATGAGTTAGGCATGCGCGATGTACCTATTCCGCCAGATGAGGTGCAGGACCCGCAAGGGCTGAATATGCCCGACAAAGACCTAAGCAGAGACCCTGCGCGCACGCCTATGCAGTGGAGCCCTGCTAAGAACGCAGGCTTTACAGATGGCAAGCCTTGGTTGCGCCTGCCGGATAACTATAAGCGCATAAACGTAGAGGTGCAACAGGCAGATAACTATTCCATGCTTCATTTTTACCGCCGCCTGATAAAACTAAGGCAGTCCGAAGCAGCACTAAGCATAGGCGATTATGCACCCGTGCTAACCAACGGCCCCATACTTACTTACACACGCAAAGCTGAGGGAAGCACATTCCTAATACTCCTTAACCTAAGCCATAAACCCTGTATCTTCCGGGCGCAAACAGAAACCTACAGAGGTAAAATCATTATTGCCACTGACCCAGAGAGGGAAGAAAAAACCGTATCAGGCAACATTGCACTTTATGGCGATGAAGGTTTGTTGATTGCGTTAGACAATGCTTAGGCATCCGAACTGCACAGGTTATACTTTAAAAAAACGTACAACCTGTGCAGTTCTTGTTATACAGCCATCAAGTCTTTGTTTGCCTCCGCGTAATCGGAGTTTTGCTTGAGGAGGTTACTATCCCCTTTAAGTATACCTGGCTGAGGCTCATCACCGAGTTGCAGCGTAAACTTTAAAAGATGCCTTTTAAGATAACTGTAAAGTGAATGGATTAAAATTAAAACACCTGTAATTTCAAGGGTTTCCTCTACGGTTGTGATTAGGCTATATGTTAAGTTGTGGCCGCCATTCGCATCATAATAATACCCCCCGAGCAATTCTACGCCCAATGCTCCGCCGACATACACCATTCCAGCGCTGATCATTCTGAGGCGTAGCTTAGGGTTAAGTTCCAGTAAAAATCTGAGATAGTATAAACCAAGAATCAGCACTACGGCAGCACCAACTATTACCCACGAAAAATAAAAGATTCCTGCTAGTTGAAAATGATCCCGGAGCGGGTAAATAAACATCTCATGCAGACCCGCAGACTCATCCACGGACATGTATAAGAACACAAAGGCTAGCAAACGCCAGTGCTTAGTGTATTTGTTACGCTCGTGTTTTTTTACCAAGGAGATAGTGAATAGCAATATGGAGGAAAGTATAAGTATAAACGAGGAGAAGTATGTTGGAATGTTCTTTTCGCCATCCAGCTCAAACTGAGGGATTATACCCCAGGCATTGGGGTGGCTGGTATAATACTTACAAAAAACAGCAACTAAATTTAAAGTTACTAACAACACAGCAACCCAGTTAATACCTAGCAATGCACTATTGCCAGAAAGGTTGATACGCAGCGAAACTTTGGAAACAGGTTTTGAATCTTTTGGTAGAGGTGGGTTAGTAGCAGTACAGGTTTGACTCATTTAATATGGGAGGTACGTTTCAACATTATTACGTTATCCTTATATCCCTATACTCTACTTAAAGTTGCAAAACATTAACAAATTATTAATGTTTTAACAACACAGATGCATGCTAAATGGTAACGGCCCTGATGACTGAACATCAGGGCCGTTACCATTTGACGCACTAAATAACAGGTTTAGTCCGCTAATTTTGACTCTAGATCTTCTGCTTGCAGCATGAGTTCTTCCCACTGCTCCTGCTTCATATCCAGGTTAGCTTTTATTTCCTCGAAGGTTTGCGTAGCCTGCTGTAGTTTGTCTACATCGCTGAACACAGTTGGGTCGGCCATATGTCTTTCCTGAGCGGCGAGTTGCTCTTCCAGTTTTGCAACCTCCTGCTCTACTTCACTAACCTGCCGGTTCACTTGCTTCAGCTGGTTCGATAACTGGGTAAACTCGCTCTTCTCGCGGGGTTGTTTCTCCTGTTTCACGATCGGGGCTTCGGCGGCGGCATGCGCTTTAACCTCTTTATCTCGTTTTTCCTGCCATGCCTCGTACTCATGGTACGTGCCCGGGTATTCCTTCAATTGGAAATCCTCTATGTACCAAATCTTAGTGGCAACATTCTCCACAAAGTACCTATCGTGGGAGATAACCACGAATGTTCCCTCATACTGCTCCAGCGCCTGAATCAGGATGTTTACCGATTGCATGTCCAGGTGGTTGGTCGGTTCGTCCAGCATCAGGAAGTTTGCCTCTGAGATTAGTGTTTTAGCCAAGGCAACGCGGCTTTTCTCGCCACCCGACAGTACTTTTATCTTTTTGAAAACCTCATCGCCGGTGAAGAGGAAAGAGCCGAGCAAAGAGCGCAGTTCCATCTCCGTTTTCTTGGAGCCCGCCTGCTGTAGCTCCGTCAGCATGTCGTTCTCCACGTTCAGCGACTCTAACTGGTGCTGGGCATAAAACGAAAGTATAACATTATGCCCCAGTTCACGCTTCCCATTGATTGGCTCTGTACCTGCAATGATGCGCAGCAACGTAGATTTACCTTTACCGTTGGCACCGATCAAGGCTATTTTATCGCCCCGCTCAATATGCACGTTAGTATCCCGGAAAATCACCTTATCGCCATAGGCTTTACTCATGTGCTCCAAACGCAGGATGTGCCTACCCGGATGCGTGTTAAATTTAAAGCTAAAATTAACCCTTGCCGCCTCCGAGGCTACTTCATCAATGCGGTCCATGCGGTCCAGCATTTTTTGGCGGCTTTGCGCCTGCTTGGCCTTGGTGGCTTTTGCCTTAAAACGCTCTATAAAGCGCTCTGCCTGCCGGATCTGGGCTTGCTGGTTCTCGTAAGCCCCTTTCTGGATCTCGTTGCGAAGCGCCTTCTCCTCTAAGTAAAAACTGTAGTTACCGGCATACACGTTCAGCTTTCCGCCATATACTTCCACAATCATATTGGTCGTCTTGTCAAGAAACTCGCGGTCGTGGGATACAATCACCACAGATCCTTCGTAACGCTCTAGGTATGATTCGAGCCATTTAATGGAAGGTAGGTCGAGGTGGTTGGTCGGCTCATCCAGCAGCAGCAGGGAGGGTTTCTGAAGAAGAATCTTTGCCAGCATGACGCGCATGCGCCAGCCGCCGGAGAATAATGCCAGCGGCTTCTGCAGTTCCTCAGTGGTAAAGCCAAGGCCTTCCAGAATCGCCTCCGCTTCGGCTTGCATGGTATACCCGCCAAGTGCCTCAAAGCGTTCCTGTAAACCGGCAAGCTTATCTACCAAATCATCATGGAAGTTATTCTCAAACTCAACCAGCACCTTATCGATTTGCTCTTGCAGATGAATGGCTTCTCCAAAAGCCTGCATCGCCACCGAAAGTATGCTTTCGTGGGTTTGGTAGCTCAGCAAATCCTGGTTAAGGAAGCCGATAGTGGTTTCCTTGCTCATTTGTATGCTACCGCTGTCAGGGGTGTACTCCCCAACAATCAGGCGCAGCAAGGTAGACTTACCGGTGCCATTGAGCCCGATAAGGCCAATTTTATCCTTAGGTTTTATATGCAAGCTGGCATCCTCATACATAATGCGGCTGCCAAAATGGAAATTCAGGTTGTTAATGGAAATCATGCGATCTGATATACTTTAATAACAAAGGTACTCAATTTTACATATGAGATAAAAACACCTTTTCTGCCTTAGCATTGCACTGTTGTTACTCGCCTATGAAGCATAATAAAGCACAAATTCATTGATACTCATGCATAAACACTTAGGACGCACTAAAATTAAGGATACGGGGTTATACAGTTGTGCTAGTTTCTGTGTAATGTTGCAGAGACGCTCGCGATAGCTCAAGCCCTAGAACGCATGATGTAAACCATTACCTATCCGCTACGTTAAGATAATTTACGCTTTATACTGCGCACAACGGCTGTTTTGCGGCAAAATTGATACTAAGAGAGCTTAACTATATGATCGCGATCGCCTCGCTTTTAGACAAAAAATCCTCAGAACGTGTGTCAGAACTGACAGAGCACCTGGAGAAGAAATTTGGGCTGAATGGTGTTAAGATGACTCCCTACCCTCATTTGACGCTGCTTACCGCTGAAGTTCCGGACAATGAAGAACTCAAGCAGTATTTAGAGCAAACTTGCATGGACCTGGAGAGTTTTAACGTTAGAACCACGGGGCTCGGCATTTTTCCCGGCGAGAACCCTGTAGTATACATTCCCGTTCTCCGAACGCCCGCCCTAAACCAAGTACATAGCCGCCTACATCGCGAAATATCAGAAATGAGCACCGAAATGGGTGTGTACTATAACCAAAACCTTTGGTTACCCCATATTTCCCTGGCTCTCGGCGATACTACCCCTGAAATGCTTGGCCCTGTATTAGCTTTCCTGTGCAACTTTAACTTTAATTGGGAGATAACCCTGGACAACCTGACCATCCTTCAAAAATGCGGTGAGTTCTTTCTTAAAGACGAGGAATTCCGTTTTGGGAGGCGCGAACTGATCTATTGAGTAGAGCCGTACTTATTTTATTCCTTTTACTGATCAATTAAACAAATACGCAAGCTGCATGGTGGTGGCCGTTTTCACAACCTTAAGCCCGTTGTATGGCGAGAAACCGTTGCCGCGTTCATACCTTGCCGAAAGTATAAGTTTGCTATAGTTTACCCCTCCTCCCAGCAGCAGCGATTGTTCCAGTTTGCGCATTTCTGCCAGCGGCGGGTTTTCATAGCTCCGCTCAACGCCATATTGCCTTCTGGTGGATGTCTGCAAGCTGTTATCCGCCACTAGCATGTTCAGCGCCAGGCCCGCGCTTACAAATGGCCTTAGCCAGCTGTTTCCCTTAAAAGTATACACCACCTGTGTGTTAAAAGCGGCATACTGCAGGTTAAATTCCGTTTGATATTCTGAGGATGAGCTCGAAGATTTAAACTCGGCATAGGATCCGCTCATTTTATACCTCTTGTACCCAAGCTCCGAAGAAATGCCCCAGCGGCCGTGCCCCCTCGGCAGCACCATGTTTACAAGCACGGCAGCGTTTGGGTTAAGACTCGAGAACTCCGAGCCGGCAAGCTCATCATACATGCCTTTGTTGTAGATAGTATAACTGGCAAGGCCATACCCGGCTGTTGCCCCAAAGTACCAGCGCACCTTTTCCTCCTTAGCCATGTACTCCTGCTTAGCGGGCTCTTTGCAGGTGTTATAGGCATTTATCACGCTGGCAAACGACTCGGCTTTAAACGAAGTGCCGTTTATCATGCGCTCGGTTATGCCGCAATCAGACAGGTATACCTGTAGTAGCCCCTTGTATGGCTCGAGCGTAGCAATCACTTTTTTGCCGTTCACCTCGGTTTTTATTTTACGGAACATCAACTCCGCGGGCTCCTCCTCTCCTTTCTGGATGTAATAATGAAGCTTGCCTTCCTTATCGCGCAACTCGTACAGGTTGGCTGTGCCACTAACCAACAAGCGCAGCATAACGGTATCGCGCACAATAACGGCAGGTTGGTTTAGCTCCATCGTATTTAGGCTAACCGGCGAGGTGTCGATATTAACGGCGAATTTGCGGTAAACATCGCCCTGCGTTATCCCGAAGCCTGACATCTGGCTTTGAGACAAGGAAAGCGTGTTGCCCTGCTGTGTAATGGAGATCTTATCGGGGTTTTTGATCCAGTCCTCATCCTGGATCTGGGTTTGCACGGTGTCGCCGGCGGTTGAGGTGTAATAGCCGTTTTTAAATCCGGACTGCGCGGCTGCGCTAAGCGAAAAGAGGCAAAAAGCTGCCAGTAAAGTTGTTTTCATGTTGTGTTGTGAGGCAATAAAAAAGGCTGCTATGTATTATAGCAGCCTTCAAATATAGAGATATGTTAACTTTTAAACAATTACATATCCAGCACCATCGCGAAAATAAGCGGTGCCACAATGGTGGCATCAGACTCGATAACATACTTTGGCGTATCCTTGCCCAGCTTGCCCCATGTTATTTTCTCGTTTGGCACAGCGCCCGAGTATGAGCCGTAGCTGGTAGTAGAGTCAGAGATCTGGCAGAAATATCCCCAAAGCGGAACGCCTGTGCGCTGTAAATCCTGGTGCAGCATCGGTACCACGCAAATCGGGAAATCGCCGGCTATACCGCCACCAATCTGGAAGAAGCCGATCGTCGATTCATCTGTTGCCGTTTCGGTATAGAACTCAGCCAGCTCAATCATGTACTGGATTCCGGTCTTTACAGTATGCACATTCTTGATGTCGCCGCTAATAACGTGGCCTGCAAAGATATTACCCAAGGTAGAGTCTTCCCAGCCTGGGCAGATGATCGGAAGGTTCTTCTTGGCAGCTTCTAACATCCAGCTGTTTTTTGGGTCTATCTGGTAATATTCCTCCAAATCTCCGCTCAGCAACATCTGGTAGAAGAACTCGTGTGGGAAGTATGCTTCTCCGGCCTTATCGGCTTTCTCCCAGTATTTAAGTACCACATGCTCCAAGCGGCGCATCGCCTCCTCTTCCGGAATGCACGTATCAGTTACGCGGTTCAGGTGACGGCTAAGCAACTCCTCTTCATCGGCAGCAGAAAGCTCGCGGTAATGCGGTACGCGCTCATAAAAATCGTGCGCTACCAGGTTAAAGATATCTTCTTCCAGGTTGGCGCCTGTACAAGAAATGGCATGAACCTTATCCTGACGGATCATCTCAGCCAGAATTATACCCAGCTCAGCCGTAGACATAGCCCCTGCCAGCGTGATCATCATTTTGCCACCATTATTCAGGTGTGCCTTATAGCCTTCGGCAGCGTCTATCACAGATGCTGCATTGAAGTGTTTGTAGTGTTTCTTAAGGAATTCTGATACGTTCATAGTTTGTAGCTTAAAGCCATACTTAGCCAAATAGGGCTAACGCGCGGCAAGTTAAGACATTTTCGTTATTCGTTTCCCGTTATTCGTTGATTGCAAGGATAAGGTTAATCTTACCCAGCCAGACTATACGCCATAAACTACTTTCTATCAATCTGTTCAACGAGACAACTTATACTTAGGACGCCGGCTTCTCGATGATCAGGTTATGGTTGGTATAAATGCAAATATCAGCGGCAATGGTTAGGGCTTCGCGCACCATTTCCTCTGCGGATAAATGTGGAGCATGTTTCTTTAGTGCCAAAGCGGCAGCGTGTGCATACATACTTCCTGAACCGATGGCAGCAATCTGGTTGTCGGGCTCCAGCACATCCCCTGTTCCAGAGATGATCAGAAGCTCGTCTTTATTGGCAACTACCATCATGGCTTCCAGCTTGCGCAGGTACTGGTCTTTTCGCCAGTCTTTCGCCAGTTCTATGGCTGCACGTTTCATATTGCTTTGGTATGCGTTCAGCTTTTCCTCAAAGCGCTCAAGTAGTGTAAAGGCATCTGCGGTAGAGCCGGCAAAACCTGTAACAATCTTGCCATCAAGCAACTTGCGGATCTTTTTCACATTGCTTTTCGCGATATGCTTGTCCATCGTCGCTTGCCCGTCTGCACCAAGTGCCACTTCGCCGTTGTGGTAAATGCCACATACCGTGGTAGACCTTATTTTAACCATTTTGATAGATTCTAAAGTGAATTTATACTTAAACAGCCAGCCAAAATATGGCGGCTGGCCACATGTAAAGCTACACTAAAAGCAAACAAAAAGCCAAAGCGCACGGCTGTGCCAGATTGGCGCAAATGCATATTTATACTTCCTGAGAAAGCGGCATTTTCGATCAAATTGCTTTCTTTTTAAGAAAGATATCCATATGACCCCGACATATCTCTTCTTAAAATGTCAGGTAGTTCTAATAAATCCAGTACCTTTGCAGTCCATAAGACTTAACCTAACTTATGGCAACGAAATATATATTTGTTACAGGCGGCGTAACATCTTCTCTCGGGAAAGGCATCATTTCCGCATCTCTTGCAAAACTGCTTCAGGCAAGAGGCTACTCTGTAACCATCCAGAAATTCGACCCCTATATTAACATCGACCCAGGTACGCTGAACCCATACGAGCACGGCGAATGCTATGTAACGGAAGACGGTGCTGAAACCGACTTGGACCTGGGCCACTACGAGCGCTTCCTTAATGTGTCAACCTCGCAGGCGAACAACGTAACCACTGGCCGCATTTATTATAATGTGATCATGCAGGAGCGTGAGGGCGCCTACCTAGGCAAAACCGTGCAGGTAGTTCCGCATATCACCGACGAAATTAAGCGGCGCATGCTGCTGCTCGGAGAAAGCGGTGAGTATGACATTGTTATCACTGAAATTGGCGGCTGCGTAGGCGACATTGAATCACTGCCATTCATTGAGGCAGTGCGCCAGTTACGCTGGGAGCTTGGTGTAAACGAAACTTGCGTGATCCATCTCACACTGGTGCCATACCTTAAAGCTGCGGGAGAGCTCAAAACAAAACCAACACAGCACTCTGTACGCGACCTTTCAGAGGCCGGCGTTCAGCCAGACATTCTGGTTTGCCGTTCCGAACACCCGATTCCCTCTGAGCTGCGCCGCAAGATTGCGTTGTTCTGCAACGTGAAACAAAACTCTGTTATAGAGTCTATCGACGCAGAGACAATCTATGATGTGCCTTTGCTCATGCGCAAAGAAAAACTTGATGAGCGTGTTATCTCAAAACTGAAGCTAACGCACAAGGCGGAGCCAAACCTGGACACTTGGAAAGAGTTTTTAGGCAAACTGAAAAACCCAACCTCTGAGGTAAATATCGCACTGGTTGGTAAGTATGTGGAGCTTCCGGATGCATACAAATCTATTATTGAATCATTTGTACACGCAGGCTCTGCCAACGAGTGCAAGGTAAACATTAAGTGGTTCCAGTCGGAGAACATTACCGATGAGAACGTGGCAAGCATGCTGCAGCAAATGGATGGCGTGTTGGTGGCCCCTGGTTTTGGGGAGCGCGGCTTCAAGGGCAAGCTGGAAGCCATTAAGTTTGTGCGCGAAAATAACATTCCGTTTATGGGCATTTGCTTGGGTATGCAATGCGCCGCTGTGGAGTTTGCGCGCAACGTACTTGGTCTGCAAGGAGCCGCCTCTACCGAGATTGACGCTGAAACTCCTCACCCAGTGATAGATATGATGGAGGACCAAAAACAAATTAAGCAAATGGGCGGTACTATGCGCCTTGGTGCTTATACTTGTGAACTAAAAAAGGGTTCAAAGGCTTATTCTATTTACGGGAAGTCTAAGATTTCTGAGCGTCATCGCCACCGCTATGAGTTCAATAACAAGTACTTACAGGCTTTTGAAGAAGCTGGCATGCACGCTACAGGCATAAACCCTGACACTGGTTTGGTGGAAATTATTGAGCTTCAGGACCACCCTTGGTTTGTAGCGGCGCAGTATCACCCCGAACTTAAGAGCACCGTGCTCAACCCGCACCCGCTTTTCGTTAAATTCGTGAAGGCGGCTATTAATTTTGCTAAATCTAAATAAGCACAATACAACACAATTCAAAAAAATTAAATGGATAGAAATCAAGCAATTGGCTTTGGATTGATTGCCGTACTGCTACTTGCGTACTCGTTCTTCTTCTCAAGTCCGGACGAAAGCGTGCAGCAGAATGCAATTCAGGAAACAGCCAAGATAGAGCAAGTGCAGCCAACTGTAGTTGCTGAGGACGACTCGCTGGCGCAGGCCCGCAGAGCTACGGCTCTGGGTGCTTTTGGCGCTGCCGCAACCGGCGAGGCAAGCACTGCCACCCTCGAAAACCAGAACATCCGCGTTACCTTTAACACAAAAGGCGGACAGGTTGAGGAAGTTTTGCTGAAAAACTATAAGACGTATCAAGGCAACCCTCTGACATTATTCGACAGCGAAAGCAGCGAAACCGACATCGCCTTCGCCAGCAAAGAAGGCAAAAAGGTAAAACTGTCGGATTTATACTTTACCCCTTCAGAAGTTAAGGAGGTATCCGCAGACGGCAAGTCGGGCAAAACGATTTCTTTCCGTGCCGATTTAGGCAACGGACGCTCCATCAGCCAAGTGTATACGTTGTATGATGAGAACTTCCTGATGGGCTATAAGCTGGATTTTAAAGGGCTGGAGCAGCAAATTGCTGGCAACACAGTTACCTTTACCTGGAACGACCGCCTGAAGCAACTAGAGCGCGACCTGAAGCAAAACAGAGCCAAATCTACTATCAATTTCTATACCTTAGAAGAAGGGTTTGACGACCTGAGCATTTCTGATGATGAGGAGCAGGCAACCGTAACGCAACCGCTTAAATGGATCGCTAACAAGCAAAACTTTTTTACGGCGGGTATCATTGCCGGTAACGAGTTCGCTGGCGCCAAAATGGTGAGCACTGTAGACCTGGCCGATTCAACCGTTGTGAAAACGTTGGCTTCAGAGATCTACATCCCAACTAAGGACCTTGTGAGCGGGAACGGCGAGTTCATGTTCTACTTTGGCCCCAACGACTACAACATCCTTACCAAGATCGGCAACGATTTCGAGGACAACTTATACCTGGGCTGGGGTATTTTCTCTTACGTGAACAAGTGGGTTATTATCCCTGCCTTCGACTTCCTTGAGAATTACTTCAGCAGCTACGGTATTATCATCCTGTTGCTTGTGCTATACATCAAAACCATCCTTTTCCCGCTTACATACAAGTCGTATGTATCGATGGCGAAAATGAAGGTGCTTAAGCCTGAGATTGATGCCATTAAGGAGCGCAACGACGGCGACATGCAGAAAACGCAGATGGAAACCATGAAGCTGTACCAGGAAATGGGCGTGAGCCCACTGAGTGGCTGCTTGCCAATGCTGCTGCAGATGCCAATCCTGTTCGCGATGTTCAACTTCTTCCCGAACTCGATTGAGCTGCGCCAGGAAGCTTTCCTTTGGGCTACGGACCTTTCTACCTACGATGTATTTGCGAAGCTGCCGTTCACGATTCCGTTTTATGGCGATCACGTAAGTATGTTTACCTTGCTGATGACGGCATCAACCATACTTTATACGTGGTCTAACAACCAGATAAACTCTTCGATGCAGGGCCCGATGAAGTTCTACAGCTACCTGATGCCTGTGATCTTCATGTTCGTACTGAACTCCTTCCCTGCAGGTCTTAGCTTTTACTACTTTGTTTCGAACCTTGTAACCTTCGGCCAGCAGGCTGCCATCCGAAAGTTTGTGGATGAGAAAAAGGTAAGAGCCAAACTGGAGGACAACAAGCACAAGATAAAAGAGAAGAAGAAAAAAGGCGGCCCATCGTTTACCGAGCGTATGCAGGAAGCCATGCGCCAAGCTTCTGAACAACAGCAGCAAAAGCGCAAAGCCAAGAAATAAACTCAACTTCTTGTAAAATATAAAAAAAGCCTTTCTGTAACAGGAAAGGCTTTTTTTATGTCTGACACTCTCAAATTATCGTATATACTATATATGATTAACAAGATAAAGAACCGACGAAATATACTCTGGCTTGTTTTACCCTTAGCCATAAGCGCTTGCCAGGAAAGTGCCCGGCAGGAAAATGATATAGCCAGCACGCACCCTGAGCTAAGCGAAAAATTATCCCGCGACTCCTTGACATTACCGTACACCGACACGACCAACAGAAAACTCTACGACCGTTACCGTATTACCACTGAACAGTATATGCACAGCGGTGATTATGGTGTAGGCACCATGTACCGCGGCAAACTTGCTCCATTGGATGAGAGCAGCCATTCGGATGCACCTACGCATCGAAGCATGCTCCAAAAAGGCATGAAGGAAGGCGTAAATTTTGCCGGTAAGTATACAGTTGTAAGCATTAGCTGTGGCACAAACTGCCAGCAGCACTATGTTATAGATCGGGAAACCGGCAAAGTACTTGATAAGATCGAAAGCCGCATGGGCGCAACCTTCAACACCAAAAGCCGCCTATTGATCATAAACCCACCCGACTCCACACGCAACTATGCTCAGTGAACGATGTGCTCGCCTGAAGCCTATGTTTTTGAAAACGGGAAATTCCGTAGAGTAGACTAACCGGCACAGCAAGTATGAAAACATGCCTCTCTAAGTATAAAATAGCGTATTTACCACTCGTGGTTAGTTGTATATGGCTGCTTGCGTGCAAAAGTGTGTCTCCTTCTATGGCAGGCGTTGAGCGAACAGAGGCAATTCCGATTTTAATGTTCCAGAAAACCCCTTGCTACGGTACTTGCCCAGCGTATAACGCCACCTTTTACAGCAATGGGAAAGTGTATTACGAAGGCTTGCGCTATGCTCCCTTACAGGACACGGCTACCTTTTACCTCTCCGGGCAGCAACTTCATACGTTGCAGAAGCAGCTTAAAGACTTGAAGTATACTTCCCTGGACGATAGCTATCTCTCCCCTTACACCGACCTGCCATCATCCTACTTCACTTTTTATCAGAATGGCATGGAAGCAAAAAGGGTGAAACATCAGCGCGGCGGCCCTGATGCATTGCAGCAATTCGTGACTTACTTAGAGGGAGAAGTGGCACGGCTGGCAACGGAAAAAAACCGTTAGTTTGTTTTGACGCTTCTGCTTTGCGCCTCATGCAGCACTACGAAGCCTGTTTCAAGTTCCACTAATACCACAGCACAAGAATCTACACCTAACGCTGCATTGGCAGCCAATAAACCAGCATCTTCTGCAGACATGGAGAGCTATGAAGCTGGTTCTTCTTTTGAATCAGCAATAAAAGTAGCATCGGTGGCGGAAGAATACCAATGGCTGCGTACACATTATCCGGGCGGGCAAATGGTAGAACAATCGCTGCTATTTCATAATAAAAAGCCCTATGATCTGCTTGAGATTATAACCGAAGTCGGCATAAATAAGAAAGTATACTTTGATATATCAACTTTCTACGGCAAACACTAAAAGCACATCTCGACATTCAGTTTATAATTTCACAGATAATGCATCGGTTGTTAAGACCTATGTAAAGTATAGGGTATATTTGGTTTCTGGTTAAACATCTATAGCAGAACATGTATCATAGACAAGCAGCTAAAGGGTTAACTTTGAGCTGTTGCCAAACCCTATACTTCATGCGAAAAAACTTACAATTACTGGGTCTATTCCTGTGCGCCATATTTGCGCCGTTTTTAGCAAATTCCCAGCGTGCGGCCAACATCATACCGAAGCCGCAGCAAGTGGTAATCCTTAAACAAGGGCCAGTAACCTTAACTCGGAGGAGCACCATTTTCTTTGATGCGCCGCTCGAGGCACAGGCATCCTACCTTCAAGAGTTACTGCAGGCGCAGCTAGGGATTAAGCTAGCTACCAAGAAACTAGCAAAAGGCGAAACCGCAGCAGAGGGAATACACCTGAAGTATGACCCAGCCATTGCCACACGCAAAGAAATGTATGTACTGCAGGCTGGCAACGGAAGTATAACTCTAAGCGCACAGGATATAAACGGCATTGTTTACGGACAACAAACCCTGCTGCAACTGCTCCCTATCACTCCGGAAAAAGCCATTACGGTAGAGCCAGTAAGAATCACCGATTACCCGCAGTTTGCTTACCGGGGCATGCACCTAGATGTGGTGCGCCATACCTTCCCACTGGAGTTCGTGAAAAAGTATATCGATTACCTGGCCTTCCATAAGTTCAACAACTTCCATTGGCACCTAACCGACGACCAGGGTTGGCGCATCGAAATCAAGAGCTACCCTAAACTGAACAGTATCGGCTCTTGGCGCGACTCAACGCTCATCGGCCATTTCTTCGATAAGCCGGTGCGCTACAACCCGAAACGCTACGGAGGGTTCTTTACGCAGGAAGAGGTGAAAGAGGTGATCAAATATGCGCAAGTTCGTGGCATCAACATCATTCCCGAAATCGACATACCGGGCCACAGCCGCGCCACCATTGCGGCTTATCCCGAGTTTAGCACACGCCCCGACACGACCTGGAACGTAGCCTTTACCTGGGGCATGTATAACCGCCAGAACAACGTGCTGGCCCCCACACCGGAAACTTTCAAGTTCCTAAAAACCGTGTTCGAGGAAGTGGCAGACTTGTTTCCATCGCAGTACATACATATTGGCGGCGACGAAACCAGCAAAATGTGGTGGAAGGCAAGCCCACAGGCGCAACAGTTCATAAAAAAGCATAACCTGAAAGACGAAAAAGGGCTGCAGACATACTTTATAGAGCAAGTGGCGGGCTACCTGGCCAAAAAGGACAAGAAGATCATAGGCTGGCACGAGATACTGGAAGGTGACCTGGATACTACGGCTATTGTAATGAACTGGGCCGATGACAAAAAGGGAGCTGAAGCCGCCCTGAAAAAGCACCCGGTCATCATGACGCCGTTGAAGCCTTTATACTTTAACCTCTACCAGGCCAAGACCAAAGCCGACAGCCTGCAGATACCCGGTTACAACCCGCTAGATGCCGTTTACAACTATAACCCGCTGCCCGCCCAACTGAAAGGCAAACCGGAGGCTAAGTATATTTTAGGCGCGCAAGGCAACGTCTGGACCGAGTACATCCCGACTGTGGACAACTTGGAATACATGGTTTTCCCGCGGATGACAGCCTTGAGCGAGGCTCTCTGGACTAACCCGAAACAGAAGAACTTCGAGGACTTTAAGCGCCGGCTGCAGCAGCACATGGTGCCGCGTTATAAAAGCTGGAATGCCAACTACTTTGCCGATTATGCCAACTGGACGGTGAAGAGTTTACCATAATCCTTTAGCTTAAAAACATAACTGAAAAGGCAGACGCGTTAACCGTCTGCCTTTTTGCGTTTTATACTTGGCTTCCAGAAGTATACATTTCGATGCGCTTGGAGGGAAGAGCTATACTTGTCTTGCCTCGCCTGGCATCATACTTTGGCTTGTGCAGGGCAGGCATATACCGAATCGTCCACTTATGCGTTTCATAACTACAGGCCACTTTAAATAATTGAAAAACGCCCCGCTTTTGTGGAAAAATAAACGCCTGTGGCCTAAAGTTCAACTCATCTTTATGGCTAAAAAAATGTATCTTTGTGCAGGTATAAACTATCTTGCATAGCAAATATCACTACTCAAATTTGATAAGATTATGAAAATAACGTACTACGGCCAGTCTTGCTTCCTGTTTGAAATTGGAGAAAAACGCGTGTTGTTCGACCCGTTCATCTCCCCTAACGAGTTAGCATCCAGCATCAACGTAGACGATATAAAGGCCGATTATATCCTGCTATCGCATGGCCATCAGGACCACGTGCACGATGCAGAACAAATTGCCAAAAATAACAACAGCACTATTGTAGCCACTTTTGAGATCACCAACTGGTATGGCCAGAAAGGGCTCGAGAACCTGCACCCAATGAACACGGGCGGCAAGGTAACACTGCCTTTCGGAACAGTTAAAATGGTGAATGCCATCCACTCCAGCTCACTGCCCGACGGCACGTACGCCGGAAGTGCTGCAGGCTTTGTAGTGGAAACAGAAACACAAACGTTCTACTTCGCCGGCGACACTGCCCTGACGTATGACATGAAGCTTATACCGGAGCAGTTTGACGTGGATTTTGCCTTGCTGCCAATTGGCGATAACTTTACTATGGACATTCACGATGCCATGATAGCCGCTGATTTTGTACAGGTTGACAAGGTGATTGGCATGCACTTCGACACCTTCCCTTACATTGCCATTGACAAGGAGGAAGTGATGGAAGTGGCGCAGATGGCTGATAAGGAACTTATTTTGATGGAGATAGGTCAAACTATTGAACTATAAGGAAAGAATGGGAAAGATTATTGCGGTTGCCAACCAGAAAGGTGGAGTAGGAAAAACCACCACGGCTATTAACCTGGCCGCCAGCCTGGCAGCCTTAGAATATAAAACACTTTTAGTAGACGCAGACCCTCAGGCAAACGCCACATCCGGTCTGGGTTTTGACCCGGCCACCATTACCAGCAGCATTTACGAATGCATGGTAGAGGATGTTAAAGCCGAAGATATTATCCTGCAGTCGCCAAGTATAGAATTTCTAGACCTGATTCCGTCTCACATAGATTTAGTGGGTGCTGAGGTTGAGATGATCAACATGGACAACCGCGAGGAGAAGATGCGCGTGGCACTTAATGCCCTGAAGCAGCAGTACGACTACATTATCATCGATTGTTCGCCATCGCTTGGCTTGATTACGGTTAACTCACTTACAGCCGCAGATTCTGTGGTGATTCCGGTGCAGTGCGAGTATTTTGCCCTCGAAGGACTTGGCAAGCTGCTTAACACGATCAAGATCATCCAGTCGCGCTTGAACACAGAGCTGGCTATAGAAGGCATCCTGCTGACTATGTATGACGTGCGCTTGCGCCTGAGTAACCAGGTAGTGGAAGAAGTTAAAACACACTTCCAGCAGATGGTTTTCGATACGATCATCCCTAGAAACGTAAAATTGAGTGAGTCGCCAAGCTTTGGCATACCGGCCTTGCTGCACGATGCAGAGAGCAAGGGTGCCCTTAGCTACCTGAACCTGGCCCGCGAGATAGCAGAGAAGAACAGTGTAGTGCTGGCGAAATAACAATACGAGTACATGTCTGATAACAAAAATTCTGCAGCGAAACGCAAAAGCGGCCTCGGCCGAGGCTTGGGCTCTCTTTTGGAGGGCAACAAGTATACCGGGAAAACAGAATCTTCCATCCTAAACGAAGTCAATACCATCGCAGATATAGCCATTAACCAGATAGAGACCAACCCTTACCAGCCCCGCACCCATTTTGATCAGGCTGCGCTGGAGGAATTGGCCGAATCTATTAAAGTACAGGGCATCATTCAGCCTATTACCGTTCGCCAACTTGGCCAGAACAGCTACCAGCTAATTTCGGGTGAGCGCCGTTACCAGGCCTCCAAAATTGCCGGGCTAACCGTTATTCCTGCGTTTATCCGCAAGGCCGATGACCAGCAGATGCTGGAAATGGCCCTGATCGAGAACATACAGCGCGAAAACCTGAACGCCATCGAGATTGCCCTCTCCTACCAGCGCCTCCTCTCGGAGTGCAGCCTGAAGCAGGAAGAGCTTGGCGACCGCGTGGGTAAAAAGCGCACGACTGTTACCAATTACCTGCGCCTTTTAAAATTGCCGCCTGATATCCAGATCGCCCTGCGCGACAATGTTATTTCGATGGGCCATGCCCGTGCCCTCATCAACATTGATACGATTGAGCAGCAACTTGACGTTTTCAAGGAAGTTGTAGCCAAAGAACTATCGGTGCGTAAGGTAGAAGAACTGGTGCGCAACCTGCAGAACGCTAAGAAAAAACCTGACGCGCAGCAGAAACTGCAGTTTGGCAAGTATGACGAAGAGCTGAAAACCGTTGAAACGAAGCTTGCTTCGCAGTTCGGCACCAAAATTCAGGTGAAAGCCAATAACGATGGCAAAGGCGAAATCAAAATACCTTTTGTATCGGTAGATGAGCTGAACCGGATTTTAGAAATACTAAACTACTAAAGCTTAATGAGGCTGAAGACTGGTATTGCAGTATGGCTCCTGGCCGCGCTTTTTTACGTTTCACCGGAAACTGTACATGGCCAAGTAATTACCTCAGGCCCTGACTCAGTGCGTGTGCTCGTGCCTGATACCGTAGCAGCAGAGAAGAATAAGTTTTTCTTGTCAAACTTTAAGCAGCCGCTCAGCAGCTGGGATAAACCTGCCAAGGCAGCGCTCTTTTCTGCTGTTATACCAGGCGGTGGGCAGTTCTACAACAAAGCCTACTGGAAGCTGCCATTAGTTTATGCGACGGGTGCCGTGCTTGGGTACTTCTATTTTGACAATAACAAAAATTATCAGGACTACCGAGAAGCGCTAAATATACGGGTAGACGGCGACTCTACCACTATAGACCAGTTTGCAGATAATCAATACTTAGGTACAGCCAACGGACAAACCGCAATTAACGCACTCCGATACCGCCGGGACTTCTGGCGCCGTAACCGCGACCTCACGATCATACTTTCTGTTGGGGCTTACGCCTTACAAATTGCGGAAGCTTATGTGCACGCCCACATGAAAGATTTCGATATCAGCGACGAGTTAGCCTTGCAAGTACGGCCTAATTTGCTGCACTTAACCTCACAGCCCGGCAACCTAACGCCAGGCTTTACGCTTACGCTTTATACCAGACCCAAATGAAGATATTATTGATTGGCTACGGCAAAATGGGTAAAACCATTGAGCAAATGGCCTTGGCCCAAGGTCATGAGATTGTTGGGAAAATTGACCACTCCAATACTGCTGAACTGAAAGAATACACCGGACAGAATACGGATGTAGCTATTGAATTTACGCATCCTGAGTCTGCTTTTGCTAATATCAGCTACTGCCTCACGCATGGCATACCTGTGGTTTCTGGCTCTACTGGCTGGCTCGATCAGTTTGAAGATGCCAAAAAGCTTTGCGCAGAAAATAACGGTGCCTTTTTCTATGCTTCTAATTATAGCGTAGGCGTGAATCTGTTTTTTCACTTCAATGAGTTTGTAGCCAGCAAGATGCAGGAGTATAAAGCTTACCAGGTAAGTATCCGGGAAGTGCATCACCTGCAAAAAGTAGACAAACCAAGTGGCACCGGCATCACTACAGCCGAAGGCATCCTTGCCAGCTACAAAGATTTAGAGGGCTGGGTAAGTGATAATCCGGAAGAAAAAACTAAATTAAACATCGCTTCGGAGCGCGAGCCGGACGTTGTGGGTACACACATCGTTACATACAACTCCGATGTCGACACGATCGAACTGGGGCATATTGCGCACAGCCGCGCCGGTTTTGCAGAGGGCGCTGTTATGGCTGCCGCATGGATACAGGGCCGACAAGGCGTGTATGGCATGAAAGACATGCTGAATCTATAACCATAGCTATTGCAAATGAACGTAAAATTCTGGGAGAAGAAACCCGTAACAAAAGAGCCTAAGAAAAAGAAAAGCTTTGCCCGTGAGTGGGGCGATGCCATACTTTTCGCTGTGATCGCGGCAAGCCTGATCCGCTGGGCAACTTTTGAGGCATACACCATACCCACGCCATCGATGGAGAAATCGCTGCTTGTAGGCGACTTCCTGTTTGTGAGCAAGTTGCATTACGGGCCACGCACTCCTATGACGCCATTGCAGGTGCCGCTGACGCACCAGACTATTTGGGGCACTAACATCCCCTCCTATTCTGATGCCATCCAGCTGAAATCATACCGCTTGCCGGGCTTCTCAGAAGTACAGCGCAACGATGTGGTAGTGTTCAACTATCCGCCTGAGGAGCAACACCCCGCGGACCTGCGCACCAATTACATCAAGCGCGCCATTGGTTTACCCGGCGATTCGCTGGAGGTAAGGGATATGCAGGTCTACATCAACGGCAAGGCCATCGAAAACCCTGAGAAGATGCAGTTTAAGTATATTATTATACCTACCATGCAGCTTTCAGACAAGTTTTTCCAGGACCGCAACATCAACCTGGCCGATAAGCAAATGTTCGATAAAGGCTACCTGATTGATGCCACACCCGAACTTGCCAAAGAGATTGAGCAGCTCGACTTCATTAAAGAGGTTATACTTTACAGAGCCGCTCCAGATGAGGTTGAAGCGGCGATTTTCCCGCAGGTGCCGAGCAAGTATAAGTGGAACCGCGATTTCTTCGGCCCAATATACATTCCAAAGGAAGGGGCTACGGTAGCCATTACCCCAGAATCGCTGCCTTTTTACGAAAGGGTAATCACTGAATACGAGCACAACGAAAACGCCGAAGTGCGCGACGGAAAGCTTTTCATAGATGGCAAAGAAGTAACACAGTATACCTTTAAGCAGGACTATTACTTTATGATGGGCGATAACCGCCACAACTCTTTGGACTCACGCTACTGGGGCTACGTACCTGCCGATCATGTTGTGGGTAAAGCAGTAATGATTTGGATGTCTACCAACCCGGAAGGCTCATTCTTCAGCAGAATTCGCTGGAACCGCATTTTTAACATCATAGATTAGAGCACCTTCGTTTGATTCAATATCAGGAAAAGCCAGGCTTATATAGCCTGGCTTTTTTTATGCAATTTATTAGATTGTCATTTGTGAGCTAACACATTAACCTAACATAAACTTTAAAAATAAAGCGCATCTCACCCAAACCTCGTATATATCTGATATATAACTATTTATACTTAAAAGGCCTGCAAAAAATGCGCTTTTGAGTCGTTTATGTGTTTCAGGGGATGTCTGGCATAGCAACAATCCATAGGGCTCTTTATTATCAGATTGCTGTACTTGTTACAGGAGCCATTCTTGTGGGTTTTATACTCTACAAGCATTTCTATGCCCATACAAGCTTAACGGGCTATTACACTATCGGCGTTATACTTAATAACATAGAGCTCAGCAAAAACGACCTTGAAGTTGTACACTTTGTAATTGATACCCATGTCAATATCATCAACCAGCAAGGCGGCATTGATGGCAGGCAGTTGCGGGTTAAATACCTCGATGATAAAGGTAGCCCCGCCGAAGCACGGAAAGTGGTAGAAGAAACCATCGGTGATAGGAACCTGATTGGCTATGTTGGTTGCTGGAGCTCCACCCGGTCCAAGGCAATTTCTGAAGTAGTTGGTCCTGCCGGCGTGCCCTTTATCGGTGGTTACTCCCTCACTCCGCTTTTTAAGGATTACCCCAATATGTTCACGTATGAGCAAAGTATAAAAGATGTAGAGGCACGCTTTGAGCTACTGCTAAAGGGAAAGTATAAGCGGCCTTCATTTATAGGTAAGGCAGGAGACCTTTACTCTTTTGCCCTGCTGGATAAAATGCGCGCGCTGGAAAAAACTGACCCGGAATTTAAAGTTGTATTGGAAAAGTGGTACCCAGCCAACTACCAATTTAAACAGGCAGACCTGGATAGCCTTAGCCATTTGTTGGCCGGTAATTCAGATTTTCTGTTATTATCATTTGAAAGCGTCATCAGTTCCACTTTGATTAAACACTTGCGGAAAACTGGTGTGAACCTACCTGTTTTCACAGGACTAGGGGATTTAGGGTTTGTTGCTTCTCAAACGGACGGTGAAATCTACGGTGAGTTATACGATCTGAGTGTGATTGGCATCCCTGGCACATTCAATTTGAGACTTCAGGAGCAAATACCAGCGTTTCAGAAAGAGGTTGTGCCAGGCGAGAAATTAGACTTGCAACTCAGTTTTGGCGCGCGCATGGCTGATGCCATTGGCCTAATGGCATCAGCAGCTCAAGACAACTCCAACGAGTCCCCGGATATCCGCACACGAATAAACCGTGGGCTCGAACGGTATATAAGTGGCAGCCGTATTTACCGGGGCTGGTTCGATGATTGGTATTTCACGCCGGAACGTTCTAAAGCAGGCGATGTGCTGCTTGCCTGGAAGCCTCCTTCGCTGTCGCGGCATATCTTAGCTCCGGAGCAATATCTGCGGATCAACGACTCGCTTAGCCAGGTACCCGTGCTGTACACACACATTGATATGGTGCAAATTAACCGTGTCAGCGATTTAGACAGAAGTTTTTATGCTACTTTCTACCTGCAATTATCTACAAACAGCGAGATAGCCATAAATCAGATAGACTTCACTAATGCTGCCCGCAGCGAGACCAGTCACGAGTATCTCCTCGATATAAAGCTACTCAGCAGGACAAGACAATCTGTGTTGCCAACTTTGTATGAGTACTTGTATAAAGTTTCAGGTAAGTTTCTGTTTGAGCCTGACCTCCGTAACTACCCCTTCGACAAACAGAAATTCTCCATTCATTTCCAGCCATCCGCCGCAGTTCAGCCTTTTCTTGTGCAGCCATCTGCCACAGCACTGAATGACTCTATCTTCGACATGAAAGGTTGGGAGTATGTAGACCAGTATGTTGGCTATGACCACGACCTTGTCTCTTTTGTGAACACATTTAAAGACCAACAGCGAACGCTGCCATTTTATAAATTCAGCTACACATACGTACTTGCCCGTGCCCGCGTAGATTTTTTCCTGAAGGTACTTACGCCCTTGCTTGTTATACTCATCGTTTCCTATTTCTCGGTATTCATCCCGCTGCACCGCTTCGAAACCATGGAGGCTATGCAGGTAACCTCTTTGTTGGCTTCTATTGCGCTGTACTTTTCTGCCTATAAACCGGTTATGGAGTATGCCACTATATCAGACAAGATTTTTATATTTACCTATGTTATGATCACCTCGCTGATAGGGACATCTATTGTGCAGTTTGTGAAACGCAAAAAGTATGATACCGAAAGCCAGATTGCCAAAGTATACCAACACTATGTATTTCCGGCAATTATTGTCGTTTTTACTTTATTGATTGTGTCGTAATATCACTTTAAAACAATTCCATGACCTTTTCCGGAGGCCTTCCGACCACAGCTTTATCCCCTTTTACAACAATAGGCCGCTCGATCAACACAGGGTGTAACACCATTGCCTGAATCCATTCTTCAGCACTTAGGCTTTTCCCTTTGTATTGCTCTTTATAAACCGCTTCGCCTTTGCGCAGTAATTCCTCCGGGCGCATGCTTAACTTGTGCAGCAAATGGCCCAGCTCATCGGCTGTTGGCGGGTTTTTAAGGTAATCAATCACCACGATTTCCTGGTTCTTGTCTTGAAGCAGTTGCAAGGCTTGGCGGCTCTTGCTGCACCGGTTGTTATGGTAAATCTGTATCATAGTATACCTTGTATTAGGTTTTTGATGATTTCGCTATCGTAAATCTCCCCCTTAAATGTACACTAAAGTATAGAGCGATAAAAGCTCATTTATTTACGTGCAGAGATGAGAGCACATATTCTGCAAAAAAAGAAAGCCGCTGAAACCCAAATCAGCGGCTTTTTCATGCAACTTTCTGTTGTCATGTTCTTTTAAAAAACTGCAATCCAAGAGAAAGCAGCTTAGTCAATCTGGAATTAAAAACTAATCAAAACTATCTTTTATCTAAATGATGGTACTTAGACCAATCTCGATATTCTTTCTATGTAACTCAACCTCAGATCCCTCCAGCACAGTGTAGGCGATGAATGTGCCTACCTGCTCGGTAGTATAAGGCGAGGTTTGGTTCAGCTCCTGCGTGAGGATGTTGCTGCTGATGGCTTTCTGCACGGCGTCGCGCACGGCTTTCGCCTCCTCTTTAAGCTCAAAGTACTCCAGCAGCATGGCCGCAGAAAGTATGGCCGCAATCGGGTTGGCAATGCCTTTGCCTTTAGCCTGTGGGTAAGAACCATGCACCGGCTCAAACAAGGCCGTATGCGCCCCAACCGAGGCTGAAGGCAGCAAGCCAATAGAGCCCCCGATCACAGAAGCCTCATCCGAAAGTATGTCGCCGAACATGTTCTCCGTAAGGATTACGTCGAACTGCCGCGGGTTAAGGATAAGCTGCATGGCCGCATTATCTACGTACAGGTAATCAACTTCTACCTTCGGGTATTCTATGGCAATCTGCTGCACCACTTCGCGCCACAGCCTGGAAGTTTCCATTACATTGGCTTTATCCACCAGTGTCAGCAAACCGTGCCGCGACTCAGCTGCTTTAAAGGCCAAATGCGCTATGCGCGTGATCTCCTCGCGGGTGTAGGTGCAGGTATCGTATGCCAGGCTGCTGTCGCGGCCTTTCTCCCCAAAGTATGAGCCGCCAGTTAGCTCGCGGTAAATGAGTATGTCTGCCCCGGAGATGCGCTCTGGTTTAAGCGGCGAGTGCTCCAACAAGGTATCATAAGCCGTAACCGGACGAATGTTAGCGTATAGGCCAAGTGCTTTGCGTAACCCGAGTAAGCCCTGCTCCGGACGTACTTTAGCAGCAGGGTCCTGGTCATACTTCGGATCACCGATGGCTCCGAGTAATACAGCATCGGCCCACTCGCAGGCAGCCAAAGTATCTTCTGGTAGCGGCTGACCTGTGCTTTCGATGGCGCATGCGCCTAGCAGTGCCGAACGGAACGTGAACGAATGGTTATACTTCTCAGCTACCGCCTGAAGCACTTTTACAGCTTCCTGGCACACTTCAGGTCCAATCCCGTCGCCGGGCAGCACCACAATCTTCTTCGCTAATACACCCATTGTCTGTTCTTTTCATAGTTTACAATAGCCTCCTTCTGGTTCACCAGAAAGTCAATATCATCATAGCCATGCAGGAGGCATTCTTTTTTATAGGCATCAATCTCAAACGAAACTGTAAGCCCAATTGCTCCCACGTGCAGTTGCTGCTCTGAGAGGTTAATGCTGATCTTAGTATCTGGCTGTGCCTGCACCTGGTTAATAAGCGCTTGAAGCACCTCTTCTGATACCTGTAGCGGCAGCAAGCCGTTATTCAATGCGTTGCCTTTAAAGATGTCGGCAAAATAGCTGCTGATCACTGCCCGGAAGCCAGCGTCATAAATAGCCCAGGCGGCGTGCTCGCGGCTGGAGCCGCAACCAAAGTTTTTGCCTGCCAGCAATATCTGGCCACTGTAGCGTGTATCGTTCAGCACGAAATCCGGTTTGGGCGTACCATCACTGGCATAGCGCCAATCACAGAACAGGTTCTTGCCAAAGCCTTCGCGCGTAGTCGCTTTCAGGAAACGGGCAGGTATGATCTGGTCCGTATCCACGTTCTCAGCGGGTAGCGGCACTGCCTGACTATTTAATATGCTAAACTTCTCCATCAGTTCACGTAGTCCATGATGTTTACAATCTTGCCCTCCACGGCTGTAATGGCAGCCACCAAGGGGCTTGCCAGCAGGGTACGTGCGCCGGGGCCTTGCCTGCCCTCAAAATTGCGGTTGGAAGTAGAGACACAATAGGCTCCAGCCGGAATCTTATCATCATTCATGGCGAGGCAGGCACTGCAGCCCGGCTCACGCAGTTCAAAACCTGCTGCTGCAAGTATGGCATCCAAACCCTCCTCACGGGCCTGCTGCTCAACCAGTTTCGAGCCCGGTACGATAATGGCCTCCACATGGCTGGCTTTCTGCTTGCCTTTCACGTACTCGGCCACCACGCGCAGGTCCTCGATGCGGGAGTTGGTGCAACTGCCAATAAAAACATAACTGATTTCATGGCCCAGCAGCGACTCGCCTGGGGCAAAGCCCATGTAGCTGAGCGACTTCAGCATGCCCTGGCTATCCACCTCCATGGTAGAAGCCGGGATTACCTCGTTCAGGGCCATGCCCATGGCAGGGTTAGTGCCATAGGTGATCATCGGGCTGATATTCTCAGCTTTAAAAGTATACTCTACATCGAAGGCTGCGCTTGCATCGGTGTGCAAGGTGCTCCAATAAGCCACGGCCTTCTGCCACTCCTCTCCTTTCGGAGCGTATTTTTTCCCTTTTAAATAAGCAAGCGTAACCTCGTCCGGGGCGATCAGGCCGCCGCGTGCGCCCATCTCGATGCTCATGTTACAAACCGTCATGCGGCCTTCCATACTTAGCGAGCGGATGGCTTTGCCGGCATACTCCACGAAATAGCCTGTTGCGCCGCCAGTGCCCAGCTGCGCGATAATGTATAGAATAACATCCTTGGCCGACACGCCTTTACGCAAATCCCCGTCCAAGTTGATGCGCATGCGCTTTGGCCTGCTTTGCAGCAGGCACTGCGATGCCATAACCTGCGCCACCTGGCTGGTGCCTATGCCAAAGGCAATAGCCCCAAATGCCCCGTGGGTTGAAGTATGGCTATCACCACACACGATCGTCATGCCGGGTTGGGTTAGCCCAAGCTCCGGCCCGATAACGTGCACAATGCCCTGGTTCTCATGGCCCAGGCCAAAAAGCTCCACGCCATACTTATGGCAGTTTTCGGTAAGCTTATCCACCTGCGACCGGGACAGCGGGTCCTGAATCGGCAGGTGCTGGTTGCGCGTAGGCACGTTATGGTCGGCGGTGGCTACTACCTGCTGCTTTCTGAAAAGCGGCAGCTTGCGGCGCTCCAACTCATCAAAGGCCTGCGGGCTGGTTACCTCATGTATCAGGTGCCGGTCAATGTAAAACACATCCTGACCGCCAGGTATAGAGCGCACCACGTGCGCATCCCAGATTTTATCAAAAAGTGTCTTAGCCATATTAACTCGCCACGCTTAATTTTTTCGCTTCAATCAACTGGTGCAGGTCCTTATCCTCCACCTCTTTCTTGACATCGGCCACCAACAGAAAGGAAGTATAGGCAATGTCAAGCATCTCCTTTTCCAGTGTATAGCCCAACTTTTGCAGGCGGTACGCCAGGGCTGCCCTGCCAGAGCGGGCCGTTAGCACAATAGAAGAGCTATCTACGCCAACCTCTTTCGGGTCGATGATCTCGTAGGTGCTGCGGTTCTTGATCACGCCATCCTGGTGAATACCGCTCGAGTGTGAAAAGGCGTTAGCGCCCACAATGGCCTTGTTTGGCTGCACCGGCATGCGCATCATATGCGATACCAGCGCCGAGGTTTCGGAGAGCAGCTCTGTGTTGATGGAAGTATGCAGGCCCAGGTATGGGTGCTGCTTCATGATCATCACTACTTCTTCGAGGGCCGTGTTTCCGGCACGCTCTCCTACCCCGTTTATCGTGCACTCTATCTGTCTCGCCCCATTAATAGCCCCCGAAATGGAATTGGCGGTTGCCAGCCCCAGGTCGTTGTGGCAATGGGTAGAAAGCCGTGCGTGCTCAATGCCTGCTACGTTTTCGTAGAGGTATTTTATCTTGGCGCCATACTCCTGCGGCAGGCAATAGCCGGTGGTATCGGGTATGTTGAGTACCGTGGCTCCTGCCTTTACCGCCGCTGAGCATACTCTGGCTAAGAATTCGTTATCGGTGCGGCCTGCATCCTCGGCGTAAAATTCCACGTCTTCCACAAAAGACTTGGCCAGCTTCACGGCCTGCACGGCGCGCTCCAGCACTTGCTCCTGTGTAGCGCGCAGTTTATACCTTACATGCGATTCTGAGGTACCAATGCCTGTGTGCAGGCGCGGGTAGCGCGCCTCGCGCAGGGCCTCGGCAGCAACTTTTATATCCTCTTCCACGGCCCGTGACAAGCCGCAAACGGTTGCCTCCTTCGTTTGGCGGGCAATGGCACACACGGCATCAAAGTCTCCAGGGCTAGAAATAGGGAAGCCTGCCTCTATTACATCCACACCCAGCAGCTCCAGTTGGCGGGCAATTACCAGCTTTTCCTCCTTGTTGAGTTTACAGCCAGGAACCTGCTCGCCATCGCGCAGTGTGGTATCGAAGATCTGAATTTTGTGTGCCGACATCCGTTTTAAATCTTTTCGGGCTACATTTACATATAAACTTGATTACAAGTAGCGGCTTTTAGTGCAGCGGCAAAAACAATTTTTTGCAGTCAATACTATTTCTAACCCGCATTTTTAATTAGATAAATTATTGAATATCAACATATTAATCAAACAATTATTACAATGTCTAATGCTTCATCAGATGCTGTATTTCAGCTTATAAAGTCGCTTGCGCGTTCTGAGAAGCGGCATTTCAGGCTGTTTGCCACCCGGCAGGGTTCTAACGGCGACATTAAGTTCCTGCAACTGTTTGATGCCCTAGACAGCCTGCCGCAGTATGATGAGGAGAAAGTGATGAAGTTGGTGCCAAGTATAAAAAAGGCACAGCTTGCCAACCTGAAGGCCAACCTGTACAAACAGTTGCTCTCGAGCCTGCGGCTTTACCACGCCAGCCAAAACACCGATATTCAATTGCACGAGCAACTGGATTATGCGCGCGTGCTATATAACAAAGGCTTGTACCAGCAAAGCCTTAAAATGCTGGAAAAGGTTAAAGTAGCGGCACAACAGGCATCTTTTCCGCATGTTATGCTGATGGCCATTAATTTTGAAAAGCAGATAGAGCAGCAGTACATTACCAGAAGCCTAGAAGGCCGTGCTGAAACCCTGACAAACGAGGCCACTGACACGGTTAAGCACCTGGAACGACTGCACCATAACTCCAGCCTGGCGCTGCGCTTGTATGGCCTGTACATAAAGTTTGGCCACGCAAGAACACCGGAAGACTGTGCCAAACTAACGGCATTTTTTAAGGCTAACGTGCCAAAGTTAAATCCGCGCGAAGCCGGTTTTGCCGAAAAACTAGCTTACTACCAGTCGCATGTATGGTACCATTACATCCTGCTGGATTTTAAGGCATGCTACCGTTACGCGCAAAAGTGGGTTGATTTGTTTGAGGAGGAGCCGCAGATGAAGCAGCAGCAAACAACCAATTACATAAAGGGGCTGCATAACCTGTTACTGGCCCTGTATGGCATGCTATACTTTAGCAAGTTTAAGGATGCCTTGAAAAAGCTCGAAGACTTCGCCGCTGACCCAAACAGGCGTAGCAACCCGAATATCGAGATGCTGCTATTCCTCTATATCTATACTAACAAGATTAACGCCTGCTATATGGAGGGCCGCTTTACCGAGGGATTAAAGATTGTGCCAGAGATCCGGCGAAACCTGCGCGTGTTTCAGCAGCAACTGGACCCTCACAGGCAACTTGTGTTTTATTACAAAATCGCGAGTTTATACTTTGGCAGCGGCGACTATGCAAGCACGATCCTTTACCTCGAGAAGATCATACATTATAAAGACATCAGCCTGCGAGAGGATATACAGTGCTTTGCCCGCATCTTGAACCTGATTGCCCATTACGAGGCCGGTAAAGACGAACTGCTAGAGTACCAGGTAAAATCGGTGTACCACTTTTTAGGCAAAATGAACGACCAGCAGCCCATGCAGGTGGCTATATTTAACTTCCTGCGCAAGCTGCCTGATATTAAACCGCTGGAGCTGAAAGCAGCTTTCGCGGCACTTAAGGAAAAACTCCTGAAAATTTCGGCAAACCCGTTGTATAAAAGGCCATTTTTATACCTTGACATCATTTCCTGGCTGGATAGCAAGATTACCAATGTGCCCGTGCAGCAGATTATGCAGCAAAAGTCTAAACAGCTGAAGTAAGGCTACAAAAAAGCCAGCTCTCTGTTTGAAGTTGAGCTGGCTTATTACTTAAAAGTATATCACATTTACCAAGCAATGGTTGTCTTGCCGTGCGTTTCCAGGTACTCGTTAGCTTTACTGAAATGCCTGCTACCGAAAAAACCACGATCAGCGGCAAACGGCGATGGATGCGCGGCCTTTAAAACCAAGTGCTTGCGCTCGTCAATAAAAGCGCCTTTTTTCTGGGCATAGGCTCCCCAAAGCATAAACACTACGTTCTCCTTTTCGTCGTTGACCTTCTTTACCACGGCATCGGTAAATTCCTCCCAGCCCTTTTTTTGGTGCGAACCTGCATCTCCGGCACGTACCGTAAGGGTGGCATTAAGGAGCAGCACGCCTTGCTTAGCCCAGCGTTCCAGGTTACCAGTTGCCGGAATATCTTTGCCCAAATCGGTTTTAATTTCTTTGAAAATATTGAGCAGCGAAGGTGGCGTGCGGACTTCGTCGCTGACAGAGAAAGCAAGGCCGTTGGCTTGCTTTGGCCCGTGGTAAGGATCCTGGCCAAGTATAACAACTTCTACGTTATTGAAAGGGCAAAACTCAAAAGCGCTAAAAATCTGGCTGCCGGGGGGGTAAACTTTCTGGGTTGTATATTCGTCCTTTACAAAAGATACCAGGTTTTTAAAATATGGCTTTTCAAATTCATCTTGCAAGACATTTTGCCAGCTTTCTTCTATCTTTACATTCATGGGTTAGTTAGGCTTTGTGGGTACGATTTAAAGAGACCTGCGCCGTATATAGCGGCAGGCGCTTCTCAAGGTTTCTAAGTATACAAAAAACTCTGGAACATGGATACAAAAACAACTGAAGGTGTAAAAGTAACGGTTACGACCAATTACCTCCCGGACTACTCTAGCCCGGTGCAGCAGCACTTTGTTTTTGCGTATAGAATAAAGATAGAAAATAACAGCGAGTTTACGGTAAAACTGCTGCGCCGCCATTGGTACATACACGATGCCACTGGTGTGGTTCGCGAAGTGGAGGGAGAAGGCGTAGTAGGGCAACAACCCGTGCTGGAGCCTGGCGAAGTACATGAGTATGTTTCGGGCTGCAACCTGAAAACCGGCATTGGCAAGATGCGCGGCACTTATTTAATGGAGCGACTCGTGGACGGCCGCCAGTTTGAAGCTAACATTCCGGAGTTTACGCTGGTGGTGCCTTACAAACTCAATTAAATATGGCTTGGGGCATTTATACTTTAGCCCAAGCCATCCTTCTGCTCTTGCTTTATCTACCCAATTTATAATTGTGTCATACATCCGTTTAGCCGCTGACTACCTGCTTTATAGGTTGCGTGCCATTAAGCTGCACGGCGTGCACTCCCCGTTCGTTTTCGATCTTTTTAACCATGTTATCCACCACACCGGCGATTACCTGGCTTACCACAACGTAGAAAGCCTGCGCGATAAACTACTGCAGGACAACCGCCAGCTTAGCCTGACAGACCTTGGCGCCGGCTCCAGAAGTATAAAAAGCAAAACGCGCAAAGTAAAGGATATTGCCGCCACATCGGCTAAGCCAGCAAAGTATGGGCAACTGCTTTTTAGGCTAGCCAATTATTTTCAGCCCCAAACCATCCTTGAGCTCGGCACCTCTTTGGGCCTTTCCACCAGCTACCTGGCAGCGGCCCGCCAAAATGCTCAGGTTTATACTTTTGAAGGATGCCCCAACATTGCGCAGGTGGCCCGGGAGAACTTTAAGCAGCTTGGCCTGACAAACATTCGCCTGGTAGAAGGAAACCTGGACGATACGCTGGCTCCTACCCTGGCAAAACTTGAGCAACTGGACTTTGCCTTCTTGGACGGTAACCACCGCTACGAGCCAACCATGCGCTACTTTGAGGCCTGCCTTACCAAATGCCACGAGGGCAGTGTGCTGGTTGTGGATGATATTTACTGGTCGTCGGGGATGAAGCGGGCCTGGGCCGAGATAAAACGGCATCCGCACGTGCGCCAAACCGTGGATCTATACTTTGTGGGCTTGGTTTTCTTCCGGCAACAACAGCCAAAAGAGCATTTTACATTAGCATTTTAGATGCTAGTACTTAGATGTAAGTAGTTAGATTTTCTCATTTCTCGCTTTCTAACATCTAAGTACTACTACTAATATCTATCTAACCGCCTGACGGATGCGGATAAGCTTCTGAAGCAGATCTTCCAGTTGATCTAGCGGCAGCATGTTCGCGCCATCAGACTTGGCTATACTTGGCTGCGGATGGGTTTCGATGAAGAGGCCGTCGGCACCAACTGCAATGGCAGCTTTCGCGATGGTTTCGATCAGGGCTGGTTTGCCGCCCGTAACACCAGAGCTTTGGTTTGGCTGCTGCAAAGAGTGCGTTACGTCCATCACCACCGGCGCACCGGTTGCCTGCATTTCGGGCAGGTTACGGAAATCCACTACCAGGTCGGAGTAGCCGAAGCTGTTCCCTCTGTCCGTTAGGATCACTTTTTCGTTGCCCGACTCGCGCACTTTGTCCACAGCATAACGCATGGAGTTACCCGACAGAAATTGCCCTTTTTTAACGTTCACTACTTTGCCTGTATTTGCAGCGGCAATCAGTAGGTCGGTTTGGCGACAAAGGAAAGCCGGAATCTGCAAAACATCCACAAACGCAGCGGCCATGGCAGCCTCATTAGACTCATGGATATCGGTTACAGTAGGCACATCAAACTCCTTTCCCACTTTCTCCAGAATACGAAGCGCTTTTTCATCGCCGATGCCCGTAAAAGAATCGATTCTGGAACGATTGGCTTTGCGGTAGGACCCTTTAAAAATCCAGGGCACCTGCAGCTTATCGGTAATCGTTTTAATGCGTTCCGCAATTTGCATCGCCATGTCTTCGCCTTCAATGGCACACGGGCCGGCCATCAGAAAGAAGTTTCCGCTATCGGTATGTTTTAATTTCGGTATCTCGAACATAGTTTCTATACTTTCATACTTTCCCTTACGGGCCAGCAAAGTTAAATATCAATTTTGAATTCAGGCTCAGTTATCTGCTCAAATAGCAAACCTATGCTTACTCCTGTGTTTTTGCCTTCAGAAGTATAAATAGTTCGCTGCCCTGGCGCGGTGGGATGGAGTTGGTTGCGGTATCCAAATGTATAAAATCAAAGTATGGCGCAAAGTATGTGCGGTACTCATCGCGGTTACCTCCGAATGGCGGCCCGGCTTTGGCGAAAGTTGTATCAAAGAGCAAACCCATTAACTTACCTTTTGGCTGCAACAGCTCATGGCATTTTTTAGCATAGGCAGGCCGCAACGATGGCTCGAGGGCGCAAAAAAACGTTTGTTCCATAATTAGGTCAAAATGCCCACTTAAACTAAAAAAATCCTGGCGCAGCAGGTGATCTTTGGGAAAACCCGGTACGCGGCCTGCTAAATTTTGCAAAGGCGCTTCAGCCACATCAGCTACATAAACATTTGTAAAACCCTGGTTAAACAGATATTCCGCCTCGTAGGCATTGCCGCATCCCGGAATCAAAATGCGCAGGTCCCTGTTTTCAAGCTGATCAAAATATTCGCGCAAGGGAGGCGTTATACTTCCAACATCCCAACCTGTCTGGTTCTGCTGGTAGCGCTGCTGCCAATATTCCGCCGTAAATTCTTGGTTCATCTATCTAGAATTATAGATTCTAATTTATATATTTGATTTTTTCGCTAACACTTGCTTAAGCGGTGTTAGTTTAATAACAGTAAGTAAAGCGAATCTAACAACAAACACAATACTCTATGTCAGCGAATACTCCTGAAAACAGAAGTAACCGGAAATTGTTAATCGGCGGTCTGCTAGTGGTGCTTATCAGCATTAATGGTATTCTGATTTACATGAACTATCAGAAAAAGCAGAAGACTGAGGAGCAGGCCGAGATCATTAACGTTAAAAACAGCGAGCTTGAAAACCAGATTAAAGTCTACGAGGCCCTAAAAGCTGATTTTGAGCGCCAAAGCCAGGAGTTACAATCTATGGGCTTGGAAAACGACTCACTGGAATCTAAAATCGCTGCTATCTCTGCTGACCTGAACGAACTGCGCGGCTTCAGAAACAGAAGCTACAGCCTTGCCGACCAGCGTCGCTTCCGCGACAGAGCCTCTGCCTTTGAGCAACAGCTTAAAGAGAAAGACTCACAAATTGCCAGCCTGAAACAGGATAATGAGGTGCTGTTTACTGAGAACACTGACCTTAAAACCACACAAACGCGCCTGGCCGACAGCCTCACAACCATGAAATCTAACAATGAGGTGCTGAACGAGAAAGTTCGCGTAGCCTCTCGCCTGGAAGCGCAGGGTTTAAGCGTTAACATTATAAACCAGCGCGGCAAGGAAAAAGACGATAACGATAACGAGTTCCGTGCGAAGCGCGTCGATAAGATTCGCGTGGATTTTAAGTTGGCTAAAAACGATGTGGCTAAAAAAGAGCCTAAAACAGTTTATATGCGCCTTATTGAGCCTGATGGGGCGGCACTTTATAACCTTTCTACAGGTTCCGGTTCATTCCAGATAAATGGAGAGAGCATGTACTTCACAGCCAAACGCGATTTTGTGTTTGATAACACGCAGCAGCCACTTAGCTTCACTTATGATAAAAACGCTGAGTATAAAAAGGGCCAGCACACCATTGAGCTTTACGCAGACGGTTTCCTGATTGGTAAAACCACCTTCGTTCTGAAATAAATTTCACTTTTAGCCGAGTGTGAGGCTTCCGGGCATGTGTCCGGAAGCCTCTTTTATTTTCGGACGGCTTGCAAACCTATAGACCCATTTTTTAAAGTATAAAAAAAGCCCTTACCTGGGGCAAGGGCATTAGTCCATCGTTCACATGTATTTACTCTAACGTAATAGTTAGAAAATATTATTCTACAAAGACCTTTCGGTCCTGAATTACTTTAAAACTCTCCACCATCTTCACTGACTCGTGCACGTCTTCGGTAAAAATTGCCACGAATGAACCCGGCTCGGCATGTTCCAGGGCAAATGCAATGGCACGCATCTCCTCCGGTATCTGCCTGACCGTGACGTGCGGTGCAGCATCCTCTATACCTTGCAATACTGGCCCCATAATCTCCTCGGCTGTTCTGCCGCGCAGGTCAGAATCCAGCCTTACGATCACCTCATCAAAAATTTGCCCGGCTACTTGCCCAATCTCATAAAAGTCCTCTAGCCTTCTATCACCCACGGCGGCGATAATACCCACTTTTTTAGTGACTTCCAGTGCATCCATGTATTGCCCTATGGCTTTTAGGCCACCAACATTATGTGCATAGTCTACAAGCACCTCAAAATTAGGAAACTTGAACAGGTTCATGCGGCCCGGCGTTTTGCTCGGTGATGGTATAAATGTACGCAGTGAGGTTTTGATATCCTCCACTTCAAAATGCGAGATATAACCAGCCAAGGTGGCGGCAAGTATGTTCTCGATGTTAAACTTGGCCTTTCCACCAAAGGTTAGCGGCACATCGGCCACGCGGTCTATTCTTATCTTATAGCTGTTTTTAAAGATGGAGATATAGCCGTTTTCATACACAGCTGCCAAGCCGCCTTTGGCAATGTGCTTAAGTATGCGCGGGTTGTTCTCGTCCATACTAAAGAAGGCTACTTTACACTCCACCTCCTTGGCCATGGCATACACTAGATCGTCGTCAGCGTTGAGCACGGCAAAGCCATCTTTGTTCACGCTTTTCGGAATAACTGCTTTTACTTTGGCGAGGTCTTCCAGTGTATGAATATCGCGTAGGCCCAGGTGGTCGGAGCTCACGTTGGTTACAATGCCAATATCGCATTGCTCAAAGCCAAGCCCTGACCGCAGAAGGCCGCCCCTGGCGCACTCCAGCACGGCGAAGTTCACGGTTGGGTCTTTAAGTACGAATTCGGCGCTGTAAGATCCCGTTGTATCGCCTTTCTCCAGCATTTTGTCTTGTATGTAAATGCCTTCTGTAGTAGTGTAACCTACTTGATAACCTTTGCGCTTCACCATGTGGGCAATTAAGCGTGTGGTGGTGGTTTTACCGTTAGTGCCCGTTACGGCAATAATTGGCACGCGGGCTGGCTTGCCATGCGGGAAAAGCATATCAACCACTGGTTCCGCCACATTGCGCGGCAAGCCAAAGGTTGGTGAAATATGCATCCGGAAACCTGGAGCAGCATTTACTTCTAGAACGGCGCCACGGCCTTCGTTTAGCGGAATGGCTATATCCGTCGTCATTACATCAATGCCACACACATCCAAACCGATCAGCCCGGCAATACGCTCTGCCATCAGGATGTTATAAGGGTCAACAAGGTCAGTTACATCGGTAGCTGTGCCACCTGTGCTAATGTTGGCTGTGCTCTTAAGGTACAGCGGCATCCCGGCTGGCAGCACAGACTGGCTTGTAAGGTTCATGCTTTTAAGGATGCTGCGCGTATGCTTGTCGATTTTAATTCTGGTTAGCACCTTTTCGTGGCCAATACCACGGCGCGGATCCTTGTTTTCTTTGTCTATCAGCTGTTTTATAGTTGATGTTCCATCACCCGTCACCATAGCTGGCGTTCGTTTAGCGGCTGCTACAAACTTCCCGTTAATGACCAGCATCCGGAAATCAAAACCCTCAATAAACTGCTCCACCATAACCCGCTGCGAAAATTTACGTGCTTCGGTGAAGGCCCGCTGGGCATCTTTTAGGTTAGAGATATTTATGGTTGCGCCTTTGCCATGGTTGCCGTCCAGCGGTTTCACCACCAGAGGGTAGCCAAGCCAGTTTATAGCGCGCTTCAGCTCTTCCTGCGAGCTAACCGTGGTTCCCTTTGGTACCGGAATGCCAGCTTCATCAAGTATTGCTTTGGTGGCATCCTTGTCTCCCGCAATTTCAACGGCAAAGCAAGCGGTTTTGCACGTCATGGTAGCTTGTATGCGCTTTTGATGCACGCCATACCCAAGTTGGATGAGTGAGTGCCGGTTCAGCCGGATGTAAGGTATGCCCCTACTAACCGCCTCAGACACGATGGAGTATGTGCTTGGCCCAAAATATTCATCTTCTCTGATTTCGTGAAGGCGGTGGATATCGTCGCTAAGTTTATACTTCTCAGCATTGATGAGTGCGTTTGTGATGCGTACGGCAGCATAAGCCGCGTATTCTCCGGCACGCTCCTCCTGGTATGAGAATACAACCATCATGTGCCCTTCTTCGTGGGCAGGATAACAACGCCCATAGCCGCTTTCCATCCCTGCCATGGTTTGCAGTTCCAGGCCGATATGCTGTACTACATGTCCAAAGGTGGTTCCTTCCTCCACAGCCTTAAAAAATCCGCCTTCAACCCCTTCTGCAGCGCGGTGGCTTTGCATCCCCGGAAACATTTTCTGTAATCTGGCCAAGAAATGAGGGGCTTCGTTGGTTAATTTCTGGCTTTGGCCTTCCAGTGCTAATTTTAGTACAACAAGCTTAGGGTGCTTTACCGACCAGTAATTTGGTCCGCGCATGATGCGCAAATCTATAATATTCATGGGTTTGTATTCGATGCGTAGGCGATGCTTTTTAACTTCTGACGCTATGATCTATCACTTTATTAAAATCTCATACCTGAGACGCAGTGACCTTTTAGGTTATGGTGCAATTATGATCAACAGATTACGATAAAGCCTAGGATACGTTTCGTTCTTTAAAGGCATTTACTATGGCCTAAGTTGAGTTCTAAGAACTAGACTTGGTTAATGGTGAGTACGGATTCCTGTACCAAAAGATTATGACTAGACCAGAAAAGAAGCAGAAATTGGTTGGGGCTACCACAGCCATTGAAAACAAAAAACCCGCTAAGCATACTTAGCGGGTTTTGGAGGTAACGAGCGGATTCGAACCGCTGTAGCAGCTTTTGCAGAGCTGAGCCTAGCCACTCGGCCACGTTACCGTGTTGTTCGATTGGAGTGCAAATATACGTACAGAAACATACTTGTCAAACTTAAATCACCTATTTTTCGCTTTAAAGGAGTCTGTTTAGCTTAACTAACTGACCTGCATTGCCTTAATTTTGACTGAAAGTATAGCTTAGGTTGTAGTATGTCGGGTGCAATATACTTTATAATAGTGGAAGCACACTATATAAACTTCAAAGCCCTCACTGACACTAGGTCTGCGGGGGCTTTGTGATTAGTGAGATCTTATGTTAAACGCTCACCTCTTCAATGCTATTTTTCTGATAGGCATCGGTATGCACATTTGTAACTGCCCTACCTGATGGGTCATTCATATTTTTAAAGGCTTCGTCCCACTCCAGCGCTATGGGCGTACTGCATGCCACCGATGGAACAGATGGCACCGAAAGTGCCGCTGCATCGCTCGGGAAATGCTCCGTGAAGATAGAGCGGTAATAATACTCTTCTTTGGAAGATGGTGTCTGAATCGGGAAGCGGAAATGGGCATTTGCCAGCTGCTCATCGCTTACCTTGGCGTTTACCATTTCTTTCAGCATATCGATCCAACTATATCCTACGCCATCAGAAAACTGCTCTTTCTGTCGCCAAGCCACGCTTTCTGGCAGGCAATCTTCAAAGGCCTTGCGCAGCACCCACTTCTCCATGCGCTCACCGTTTATCATTTTGTCGTCCGGGTTAATGCGCATCGCCACATCCATAAATTCCTTATCCAAGAACGGAACGCGCCCCTCAATCCCCCACGCACACAGCGATTTGTTTGCTCTGAGACAATCATACATGTGCAGCTTATCTAATTTACGAACGGTTTCCTCATGAAACTCCTTCGCGTTGGGCGCTTTGTGAAAGTATAAATACCCGCCAAAAATCTCATCAGAACCTTCTCCGGAAAGCACCATCTTAATGCCCATCGCTTTAATGGCACGCGCCATCAGGTACATAGGCGTTGAAGCCCGAATGGTGGTAACATCATAGGTTTCTAAATGATAGATCACATCTTTCAGGGCATCGATGCCTTCCTGGATGGTAAACTTAATTTCGTGATGCACTGTGCCAATATGATCCGCCACTTTTTTCGCCGCTGCAAGATCAGGAGAACCTTCCAGGCCAATGGCAAATGAATGGAGTTGAGGCCACCAAGCCGGCTCTACACCATTGGTTTCGATACGCTTCTTCGCATACTTTTTAGCGATTGCCGAAGTGATGGAAGAGTCCAGGCCGCCCGAAAGAAGTACCCCATAGGGCACGTCGCTCATTAACTGGCGGTGCACGGCTGCCTCCAGCGCCTCGCGCAGGGCAATTATGTTCGTTTCGTTTTCGGCTACATTCTTATACTCCATCCAGTCGCGGTCATACCACTTCTGGAAGCCATCCTCTTTGCTTGACAGGTAATGACCTGGCGGGAAAAGCTCAATTTTAGCGCACTTTCCTTCCAGCGCCTTAAGCTCTGAAGCCACGTAAAAAGTCCCGTTCTGGTCCCAGCCTATGTATAACGGAATAATGCCCATGTGGTCGCGGGCAATCAAGTACTCGTCGTTTTCTATATCATAGATGGCAAAGCCGAATATTCCATTCAATTCATCCAAAAACTTTGACCCTTTCTCATTGTAGAGGGCAAGTATAACCTCACAGTCGGATTTAGTCTGGAAATTATACTCTTTGCGCAGCTGCTTGCGCAGCTCCAGATGGTTATAAATTTCTCCGTTAGCTGCCAGCACCAGATTACCGTCTTCACTTAATAGGGGCTGTTTGCCCGAGGTAGGGTCTACAATGGCCAGGCGCTCATGGGCCAGTATGGCTTTGTTATTGCTGTATATACCACTCCAGTCCGGGCCACGGTGACGTATACATTTAGCCATTTCTAGTACCTGGGGGCGCAATGCCTCAGATTTCTCTTTTAAGTCGAAAGCACAAACTATTCCGCACACGATGTTCTAAGTTTTAGGTTGACAATAACCAAATAACGCAAAAGGAATAGATATTAAAAACGATTTTGTTACTTATTTTTGAAATTTATTATCAATTAATAAAAAATAACACGATTTATATTTAATTTTAATTAATTGTAAACGTTTTGTTACCATTCGCATAATTACATATACATATCTACCGTGTTTAAGACTGTGGGTTTTAGAGTATAACATTAAGCGCTTTACCATAAAATTTGCAAGCTAGCTTATCACGGTTGTGCTAAGGCAAAGCCACAGGACAAAGTATAGAAATGGTCTGTTAAGGGCGTTAACCCGATGCTATGACAGCAAATATGAAGAGGCCGAAAAACAAAAAAAGCCCCGGATTCCTCCGGGGCCCTCTTGTTGTATAACAAGCTTAAAGATTAAATAATTAAGCGTTGTTTTCTTCTTCAGAAGATGCTTCGCCTTCAGTGTCAGTGTCTTTTGCTTTTTTAGCAGCAGCAGCCTCTAACTTCTTAACGCCAGCTTCTTTCTCGTTCTCAAGCATTTGCTCTTTCAGGGCAGAAAGTGCATCCAGGTCACCCAGTGTAGAGCGATCTGCTTCTTTCTGAACTTTAGGAGCTCTAGCTTCTTTCTTCTCACCTGCAGGTACCGCTTTCTTAGTAGCTTTTGCCGCTCTCGGAGATGGCTCTACTTCAGTGTGCGTAGCAGTGTGCGAAAGGATGATCTTACGATCTTCTTTAGAGAACTCAGTTACTCTGAACTCTAACGTATCGCCGGCTTCCACCTGAGATCCGTCTTCTTTCGTCAGACCTTTAGGGAAAGTGAAACCTTCGATACCGTAAGGCAGCTCCAGTGTAGCACCTCTGTCTGATTTCTCAAGTACAGTAGCTTTGTGTACTGAACCGATGTTGAATACAGACTCAAACGTATCCCAAGGGTTTTCCTCAAGTTGCTTGTGGCCTAATGCAAGTCTTCTGTTAGGAACATCAAGCTCCAGAACAACTACATCCAGGTTTTCACCAACTTTCACGAACTCAGATGGGTGCTTGATCTTCTTAGTCCAAGACAGGTCAGATACGTGTACCAGACCATCAACACCTTCTTCCAGTTCCAGGAACAGACCAAAGTTTGTCAGGTTGCGAACGATACCAGTGTGTTTCGTACCGATAGCGTATTTCGTCAACACATCTTCTTTCGTCCATGGGTCTTCAGTAAGCTGCTTAATGCCAAGAGACATTTTGCGCTCTTCTCTGTCAAGTGTCAATACAACTGCCTCAACCTCATCGCCTTGCTTGATGAAGTCTTGTGGGTTGCGCAGGTGCTGTGACCATGACATTTCAGAAACGTGAATCAGACCTTCAACGCCTGGCATCAGCTCAAGGAATGCGCCGTAGTCAGCCACGTTAACGATTTTACCTTTAACTCTAGAGCCAACCTCGATCTCAGCAGGAAGTGCATCCCACGGATGTGGTGTAAGCTGCTTCATGCCCAGAGAGATACGCTTCTTGTCTTCGTCGAAGTCAAGAACAACGATGTTAACTTTCTGGTCAAGCTGCAATACTTCCTCTGGGTGGTTGATACGGCCCCAAGAGATATCTGTGATGTGAAGCAGACCGTCTACGCCACCAAGGTCGATGAACACACCGAAGTTTGTCATGTTCTTGATAACGCCTTCCAGAACCTGACCTTTCTCCAGGTTGTTCAGGATAGCGGCACGCTGCTGCTCCAGGTCTTTCTCGATAAGTACTTTGTGAGATACAACCACGTTGTCGAAAGCGGCGTTGATTTTCACAACTTTCACTTCCATTTTCTTGCCTACGAACACGTCGAAGTCACGGATCGGCTTAACGTCGATCTGAGATCCTGGCAAGAAGGCCTCCACACCATGGATATCCATGATAAGACCACCTTTGGTTCTTCTCTTAACCACGCCTTCAAGAACGTTATCGTTCTCAAGTGCATCGTAAATGCGAGCCCAGGCGCTAACGATTTTCGCTTTCTTGCGAGACAAGATAAGCTGACCGTTTGGATCTTCCTGGTCTTCGATAAATACTTCAACTTCGTCGCCAACTTTCAGCTCAGGCAGATCTCTGAATTCTGAAACAGCCACTAAGCCATCAGATTTGAAACCAATGTTCAGGATCACGTCACGATCAGTGATACCTACCACGATTCCTTTAACAACCTCCTGCTCCTGTACGGTAGTCAGGGTGTCGTCATACATTTTTTCCATTTCGGCTTTCTCAGCTTTGCTGTAGCCAGACCCGAAACCCTGAGACTCAAACTTGTCCCAGTCGAAATTTTCTGGAGAATTACTCATATTGTTTTATTGCCCTTGAGTAGCCACCGGCTTAGAGCAATGTAGCCGGTTTGGTTTAGTTATACATACCCTGGTGGTTAAGCCAAGGCTCACTCAATCGAATGAACCGCAAAATTAAGAAAATAATTCTACAAATACCAGATTCTGCAACTTTTACAAATGGCTTTTGGTGAGCACTTTAAAGAAATAAGCCAGAGCAAGGAAGAAATTAGTGGCGCTACTGAAGGGGTTTCCCATAAAGTATATTTTAATAGACTGAATCGCACTTTGCCATCACTTTTAAAACAGATGAAATTTATTAGAGGGCTTGTAACACCTAATGCATTCGAGATGGCTATTCTATGACTAGCCTTATCTTAGGCTATACTTTCAACAATTTGAAAACTGGCTGCATACCAAACCAAGGGCTGTCCCCGCCCTTAAACTGGTAGATTTAAGAGTTTTGGAACACGATAAAGTGGACGCTTGCCATACGCTATTGCAGTAACAGCTATACATTGTAGTATGCCACAGCGAGCCAACTTTATACTTAATCTTGTAATTTACTTAACAGCTAAATTATTCCTGATAGCAAGGCAATTATAGATTATTCACTAATTTTATTAGTAGAAGTATAATCCAGTTAATTTTCCAGACCAAGGTATATTCTCCAGTCATTATTATGCGGATTCAGGTGCAGTTGCAGGAAGGTTTGCAGCGATGGGCGTGTAGGTTTCCGACTCAGTTTCAGTCCAGCTTCCTCGGGGGTTCGGTCGCCTTTGCGGGCATTGCAGCGCGAGCAGGCTGTCACTAGGTTTTGCCACTTAGTTTCTCCCCCTCGGCAGCGCGGCAGCAGGTGATCGAGTGTCAGATTTTTAACAGCTCCGCAATACTGGCAGCTGTAATTGTCGCGGCGCATTACGTTGTGCCTGCTCAGAGAGATGCCGTAGTATGGCACGTGCACATAATGTTGCAAACGGATGACAGATGGCACAGGGTATGCCGCACTGATAGAGTGCAGGAAGGCGCCATCGGATTTCGTCACCATTTCTGCTTTATCAAGGTACACGAGCAGAAAGGCCTTTTGCACGGTGCAAACGGCAATGGCGCTGAAATCCTGGTTTAGGATAAGGACTTTTTCTTTCATGGCCGATTTCTGGGCTTACGCTAAGCTTCTACGGATTTAACCGCCACTATATAGCGTAAGTTCAAAGAAATCAGCAGGTTTTATAACTCAACCCGTTTAATTATGCGCAGGTTATGGGAGTAGTACTTGCGGGTGGCATTGTAAATTCCGTTGTGGTCCAGGGTATCGATTCGGATCTCGCCGTGCGCATGTATGATTTTCTGATCTTCGAGCACAATGCCCACATGAATGATCCTGCCTTCTTCGTTAGAAAAATAAGCCAGGTCGCCGGGCTGTGCCTGCGTTACGAAGTGCACCTCCTGGCCGTGCTCTACCTGCTGGTACGCATCCCGTGGCAGCTGGTAGCCGCAAATTCCGAAAACCTGCTGCGTAAAGCCTGAGCAATCGATCCCGAACACGGATTTACCGCCCCACAAGTAGGGCGCTTTCAGGTAAAGCTTTGCAATCTCAAGCAAGTATGGCAAACCGGGTTTTACGTTTGGGTCGGATGCCTGGCCACTGTACGAATAGCGCTCATCGTTTACGCGAATGGCTTCCCCATCGAAGAAAGGCAGGTAGCTGCCCAGACCAACCGGAATACGCTGCTCCGGAGTTTCTACGAATCGCAACAGCTCGGTGCCACGTGGGTGGCGGGCTTCTTTCCACTCGCGGAAGTATGTTTCTGAAACCGGTGTATGTTGCTTAAAATCGATCCAGCCTGTATAGCCATCGGCGGCCAACTCGATCTGCAGCCAATTGGCATCCTGCCCCACAATCTCGTAGCACTCGCCAAAAACAAGCTGCGTCACTATCTCAGCCTTATCCGAAGTATGCGCGCGCATGGGCACCACGCTTAACATGCCTATACCGTATTCCATGTGGTTAATTTTGAATGAGTGGATGTGCGAATGAGTGAGTGATATGGCGAATGAGTGGATGAGTGATTGTGTGATTTAGTCGTGAGGTCTGAAAGTTACCGTACCTGAAATTAGTATGAAGCTGATCCATCTCTACAGAAACAAGACAAAGAATTACGTCCCCTCATTCACACAATCACTCATCCACTCATTCACACATTGAACCTAAAACCCGCTTCGGGCCATTTCGCGTTTTACGTCTTTTTCTTTGATGTCTTGTCGCTTGTCGTACAGCTTTTTACCGCGCGCCAGTGCAATCTCTACTTTAGCAAAGCCACGGTCGTTTACGAACACGCGTGTTGGGATAATAGTTACACCCTGCTCTTCGGTACCGCGCTCTAGTTTGCGCAGCTCATTCTTATTCAGGAGCAACTTGCGCGCGCGCATGGGCTCGTGGTTATAGTGCGTGCCTTCGGTGTAGGTGGCAATGTGCAGGTTGTGCAGCCATAGCTCACCGTTTGTAAATACACAGTAGCCATCCTGCATGTTTACCTTGCCCTCACGTATCGATTTAATTTCCGTCCCTTTCAGCATCACGCCTGCGGTATACTTATCAATAAACTGAAACTCGAAGGAGGCCTTGCGGTTCACGATGTTCACGTGCTTCTTTATTCTGTCTTTATCTTTTGCCATTTATACTTTCTTCGGCGCCAAAATTTTGGCTAGTTTTTCTTTTTTCAAAATTTTCTGCCCTGTTTCTCCGTCAGCCACCAGCCGCTCGCCTACCCTGGCCACAAACCTGCATACTACCTCGTTGCCTTCACACTTTTGCAGCGTGGCAACAATCTCGATCTCCTCGCCTTCAAACGCAGGACCTTTGTGGTTGATTGTCAGAAAAGTGCCTATTCCCTCCTCATCCGCTACTTTCATATCCAACACAAACAGGCGGCCAGCCCATTCAGCGGCCTGCGCCAGCGAGAAGGTAGAGCAAACGGCATGCACCAGGCCATCCTCAAAACGGGCAAAGTCTGCGGCAGTTACCTGCTTTACATACGTGCGTGTGTCGCCTATTTTAAGCCTCTTGTTTTCTGATTGCTGCTTGTTGACTTTCATACTTCTTCCGTAAAAGTATAAACTGAATATGCTGAGCTGAAATGGCCGCTTAATTTACCAAGCTATCAAGTAACTACAAACAACCAACCATTAAAACTTCAGCCTTGGCTCGGGGCTCACATACTGCGTGGCAAAATCTCCTTTAAGATACTGATAGTGAGCAGCAATAGCAATCATACCTGCATTATCGGTGCAATACTGAAAGGCAGGGATATACACATTCCAGTTATACTTACCGGCATACTCCTGCAATGTTTTACGCAGCCCCGAGTTGGCCGATACGCCGCCTGCAATGGCAATCTCGCGAATGCCCAGATCCTTGGAGGCCATCACCAGTTTTTTTAGCAAGGTTTTGATCAAGGTTTTCTGTACACTGGCGCAAATATCGGCTAGGTTTTGCTGAACAAAGTCTGGGTTCTCCTTTGTTTTATCTCTGAGGAAGTATAATACCGAGGTCTTGAGGCCACTGAACGAGTAATTATACTCCGGCATGTTACCCACCGGAAAGGCAAAGGCATCGGGGTTGCCCTGCGCGGCCATCTTATCCAGCATCGGCCCGCCCGGGTACGGCAGTCCAAGCATTTTGGCGGTCTTGTCGAAGGCTTCGCCCACGGCATCATCGGTGGTTTGCCCGATAATCTCCATGTCCAGGTGGTCTTTTACCAGCACGATCTGGGTATGGCCGCCACTCACGGTTAAGCAGAGAAACGGAAACTGCGGCTTGGGCTCATCAATAAAATGCGCCAGAATATGCGCCTGCATGTGATTTACCTCTATAAGAGGGATGTTTAAACCGAGCGCAAACGACTTGGCAAACGAGCAGCCAACCAGCAGTGCACCTAAAAGGCCGGGGCCGCGTGTAAAGGCAACTGCATTTAGCTCACTTTTTTCTACATTTGCCGTAAGCAAGGCCTGAGCAACAACTGGTATAATATTCTGCTGGTGCGCCCTTGAGGCTAGCTCCGGCACCACGCCACCGTACTGTTCGTGCACGGCTTGTGTGTTTACGATGTTAGACAACACCTTACCCCCACGGATAACCGCGGCCGAGGTTTCGTCGCACGAAGATTCTATCGCTAAGATTGTAGGTTCAGTCATTTTTGGAAAAAGAACAGTCAATAAATTACTTCAAAGTTATAGGAAAAGCTATTCTAAAAATAGTTTTGGGGCTGTTCCTGTTCCTTTTACTGCTGTTTGCCGGTATTTTTGTAGCAATTCGCTTCCCATCGGTGCAAACAAAGGTGGCGCAGCGCGTGGCGGCCTACCTCTCCGAGGCCACCCAGCACCAGGTCACGATCGGGCGCGTGGACATCGAGTTTTTCAGCCACGTTATACTTGAGCAGCTGCAAGTGCTGGATAACCGCAACAACGAGCTGTTTTACGTTGGCCGCACCGACGCCACCATCGACGCCTTCTCCATCTTCTCACCGAACGACCTTTCCATCAGCACGCTGGAGCTTGAAACGCCCCGGGCAAACCTGGTGAAGTATGCAGGCAGCGACACCCTGAACATGAGCAGCTTCTTCGGTGCGCTCGGCGAGCTGTTCGTGCGCGACACCACCAAGCCCTCCACGCCCTTTAACTTTCAGGTCGGCGAGCTCATTATAAAGAACGGCCAATTCACTTACGACGATTTTAATAAGCCGCGCGCTGAGCAAGGTATGGACTACAGCCATTTATCGCTCACAAACCTGAACGGGCGCTTTAACGAGATTCAGCTGGAGGATACCATCCGGGTAAATGTGTCGGGGCTGCAGGCACATGAAACCCGCTCCAACACCAAACTGCATAACCTGGATACGCGCATGAGTTACGCCGCCACGTTTTGGGAGTGGGATGCCCTGGACCTGCGGCTTAATAAAAGTAACCTGCAAAACTACGTCCGGTTTGATTACAGCACGTTCAGTGACTTTACTGAGTTTATAGACAGTGTTACCATGACGGCCGATATCCAAAATGCCACCTTATATGCACAGGATATCGCTGTTTTTGCGCCGCAGCTATACGAGTACCAGGATAGCCTGCAGATAAACTCGCTCACTCTGGAGGGCAAGGTGAAAGATTTTAAGGCAAAGAACGTGGACCTGGAGTATGGAAACGACACCCACATCGTTGGGAGCGTAAGCGCTGACGGACTGCCGAATGCGGAAGAAACGTTTGCAAATTTGCGCCTGAAGCCATCCACGATCAATGCCAGGGACCTACGGCATTTCCTGCCCAAAGATGCCTATGAGATAGCGGCCAGGCTTGGCACTGTATCGCTGGAAGGCCGCTTTCTGGGTTTTTATAACGACTTTGTGGCCAATGGCGATTTCGTTACGGCGCTTGGCAACCTGAAGTCAGACATCAACCTGAAAATAGACGACAATACCCGAGCCTCGTCTTACAGTGGCTTTATGACGACGCGTGGCTTTAACATCGGCAGGCTGCTCAACATTGAGAACAGAATTAAGACAATATCAATGAGTGGCCGCCTGGAAGGCTCTGGTTTTACGCTAAAAAACGCCAATGTAAAGGCTGATGTTACCATAGACCAACTGCAGCTCCTGGGTTATGACTACAGAAACATCAAGGCTGATGGCACGCTTAAATCGCAGGTCTTCACCGGTGAGATTTCAGCCAATGACCCTAACCTTATCTTCAGCGCCCAAGGAGAAGTAAACCTGGCAGAGCAGCTTAAGGCATTTAACATGGTAGCCAACCTGAAGCGTGTAGACTTGCAGGCACTAAAACTGACGCAGCAGCCTATCATTATTCGGGCTAAAGCCAACCTTGATTTTAAGGGCCTCCGGCTGGATGATTTTGAAGGAGCCGCTCGCTTCGATAGTGCTTATGTTAGCTACAATGGCAACCAGCTGCCAATCGACTCGCTACAAATCCTTTCCGAAATTGATGCCGGACAGCGTGCCTTATACTTGTCATCGGATCAATTGGCACTCCAGGTAAAGGGAAACTTTGATTACTCTACCTTATTCGCTGACCTGCGGGAACTGGTGCAGGAGTACAAGCTTAACTTCGAAAGCAATCAGGCTGCCACAGCAGCGTACTACAGCCGAAAAGCAGACACAGGCGTTAATGATTACGCCATGAACTATACTTTGCAGCTGAAAAAGGTTAACCCTCTAATTAACCTGATACTGCCAGACCTAAAAATCTCTGACTACTCCACTGTGGAAGGCTCGTTTCGCCACGGCGTTACAGCTATACTTGAGCTCTACGCAGACATTGACACTATTCAATACCAGGATTACCAGCTTTATGGCAACGCCATTGAGATCAATACCTCTAAGATACAGCAGAGCCCGGACGTGCTGGCAGCCGCATTGTTTACCTCGCAAAAGCAGATGCTGCCCGGAGCCGGGAACACGCAAAACTTTTTCCTGGAGGGAATCTGGAGTGAGCGCACCATTCAGTTTTCTACCAGCATTCGCCAACCCGAGCAAAATAACCGGGCCTTAATAACCGGTGACCTTAATTTTTTGCAAAACCAGCTGCAGATCGTTTTTGATGAGTCGAATATTACGCTACAGCAAAACCCTTGGGCTTTTGTGCCTGGCAACACCATCTATATAAGCGAAGCTGGAAAAAACCTGCAGTTCGAAAACTTTGCCTTAACTAACCAAAACCAGGTTATTCGAGCGGAAGGCACAATCTCAGACGATCCTCAAAGTAAGTTGCTCCTAAACGTTGAAAACTTCGACCTGCGCAACCTTAACCCGCTCCTCTCCATGAAAATCGCCGGCGATTTAACGGCAGAACTCACAGCGCAGGACATCTACAACCAGGCAAAGGTAACCGCAGCCATGCAAGTCGACTCCTTTTACCTCGATCAGGTATTTATTGGAAATATATCGGGCAAAACAGACTGGAGCAAAGCCAACAGCCAGGCTGTAGTTGATATTGGCATCGAGCGAGACAGTAAAAAAGTGCTTTCTGTTTCCGGAAACTATTACCCACAGGCGCAAGACGACCAATTGGACCTGCTTGCCGTTATGGACCAAGCTAACATGAAATTGGTAGAGCCTGTGCTCCGAGGCTTGTTCTCTGACCTGGATGGCTCCATGGAGGGCAGGATTCGTATACTTGGCAGCCTTTCTTACCCAGTGCTCAAGGGTTCGGTAATGGTATCAGATGGTCAGTTTACCTTTGATTACCTTAATACCGCCTACCGCTTCAGCGATCGGGTATACTTTGGCCCAAACAGCATCAGTTTCAGAAACGCGCAGTTACAAGACCTCTATGGCAACCGCGCCACCGTTAGCGGCGGAATTACCCACGACGGTTTCCGGGATATGGTGATAGACCTGGAAGCACGCTACCGCAACTTTATGGTGCTTAACACCACAGAAGATCAGAACGAGCTCTTTTATGGGACTGCTTTCGCTACCGGCACCGCTAGCGTGCTGGGCCCAACCGAGAACCTTAAGGTAAAGGTAGATGCCCGCAGCGAAGACAATACGCGCATTGTGCTCCCACTTGATTACCAGACCGACGTGGCACGCAAAGACTTTATCAAGTTCGTGAACCGCAACCAAGGCGATAGCACCGGTGTGGAGATAGCCGCTGAAAACACAGCCATTGACCTTTCCGGAATAAACCTGGACTTTAACCTGGATGTGACGGATGACGCATACTTTGAAATCATCATTGATCGCACTACAGGAGACGTGATCCGGGGAACCGGCAACGGCGACATCCAAATGACGATCGACACACGCGGAGACTTCAACATGTTTGGCACCTTCGAAATAACCCAGGGAGCTTACAACCTGAACCTGCTGGAAGGTCTGGTATCTAAGGAGTTCAGGGTTGTACCAGGCGGCACCATTACCTGGAACGGTGACCCAACGGCCGGCGTCATGGATATCACCGCGAATTATACCCAGCTTACGTCGTTTAGTGGGCTGTCGGGGAGCCAGTCAGATGTATCGGGCCGCTATCCTGTTACGGCTGTCATAGACTTGAACGGCCCATTGCTTACGCCTCAAATTCAGCTCGGGCTAAGCTTCGATCAGCTGCCGCAGGAGGTGCAAACCTCACAATACTCGCTCATTAACTCTATAAAGAGCGATGAAAGCGAACTGAACAGACAGGTATTCAGCCTGCTTGTTCTTCAACGCCTGTCTCCGCAAGGCACGCTTGCCTTTGATAGCAGCGTGGGTGCGGGTGCCGTGGGTGGCAGCTTGGGCAGTTTGCTTTCCAGCCAGCTGAACAACTTCTTTAATAGTATAGACAGTAACCTGGAAGTAGACATCGGGCTCGGAAACCTCGGCCAAGATGCCCTGGCCTCGCTCCAGGTGCGCCTGAGTTATACGTTCTTCCAGGGCAGGCTGCGCGTTACCAACGAAACAGGCTTTGGGGGGACATCCGACGATGTCACCGGAAATGCCTATGTAGGCGACTGGTTGCTGGACTATTACATTTCCCAAACTGGTGAGCTGCGCGCGCGACTAGAGTACAACTCCACACCAAATATTTATACCCAGCGCATCACGCAAAGCCAGAGTATCAGCTTGTTGCACACCAAGCGCTTTGACAGCTTGCGCGAGCTTTTTGGGAGCGAGAAGCGCGAGCGGCGCAGGCAGCGCATGGAAATGGAACGCGACCGCATCATACTCGACTCTGACCCACGTTTAGAACTTTAGCACATAAGCCCGCTACCAAAGCGGGCTTTTTCATTTCTTTAGGAATTGCGCCTGCACATTTGTAAAATATATTTCTAATTTTGTGATGAAGCGTAACGTATGGCAACAAAAGTAAAACACATCAAGAAAAAGAAATTAGGCAGCTACCCACACTTTATGGTGGTGTTCAGCATTACGCTGGCGCTGTTTGTAATCGGCTTGTTCGGTTTGCTGCTGATACATGCAGGCAAGTTATCAGAAAAGGTGAAGGAAAGCATTGAGATGCAAGTATACCTGGACCGTGACCTGACAGAGGTGCAGCTGGTACGCTTACAAAAAACTTTTGCCGCCAAAGAATACATCGCCTATAAAAACGACACGGCACAGGTTCGCTTTATCTCTAAAGAAGAAGGTGCCAAAGCTTTTCTGGACGAAACCGGCGAGGATTTCATGGCTTTCCTGGGCGATAACCCCCTGCGCGATGCCTATACCCTGCGCATCAATGCAGACCACTCCAGCTCAGCCATGCTTAAAAGTATAAAACTGGACCTGGAGGAAATCGATGGTGTGCATGAGGTGCAGTATGTGGAAAGCCTGATCGAGTCAATCAATACAAACATCCAGAAAATCAGCATTATACTTTTGGCTTTTGCCGGCATATTGGTGCTGGTTGTAACCATACTTATTAATAACACGATTAAGTTGGCGTTATACTCGCAGCGGTTCCTCATCAGAAGTATGCAGTTAGTTGGGGCTACCTCGTTTTTCATTCAGCGGCCATTCCTGAACCGTGCGGCCTGGCAGGGCATAATGAGCGGCGTTTTCGCCTCTATACTCCTGTTTGTGCTGATGCAATATGCCTACACCGAGATTACAGAGCTGCAATTACTTCGCGACGACGAGCAAACTTACATCCTGATGGCCGCTTTAGTGGTTATCGGGCTGATTATCGGCTTTATGAGCTCATACCGTTCTGTGCGCAAATACCTGCGCATGTCTTTAGACGAACTTTATTAATACAATGGAGGATAAGAAAAACAACCTTGCCTTTGGCAAAAAGAATTACATCCTGATGCTGGTAGGCATCGTGGCGCTGGCGATCGGCTTTTTTATCATGACGCTTGATACCGAGCCGTATGGCCTTGGCTTTCTGGGAATAACACTGGGCCCATTGGTGGTGCTGGCAGGTTTTGCCCTGGAGTTTTTCGCGATTATGGCTAAAGATAAAACCCAGGAATAAATGAGTACTTGGCAGGCTATTATATTAGCCATTGTTGAAGGTTTAACAGAGTTCTTGCCTGTTTCATCTACGGGGCACATGATTATTGCCTCCAGCCTGATGGGCATTAACGAACTCCCGATCACAAAGATTTTTGAAGTTAACATCCAGTTCGGTGCCATACTTTCGGTGGTGGTGCTTTATTGGCGGCGCTTTGTGCAGGGGCTGGATTTCTATAAAAAACTATTGCTGGCATTTCTACCTGCCGCCGTTATAGGCTTCGCCCTTAACGACCTGATAGATGCCATGCTTGAGAGCGTTGCCATCACCGCCGTCATGCTTATGCTAGGCGGTATAGTACTGCTGTTCGTGGACAAATGGTTCAGCAACGCCACCCGCGAGAACGTAACCTATAAAAATGCCCTAGTCATAGGTTTTTTCCAGTGCATCGCCATGATTCCGGGTGTATCTCGGTCTGCTGCTTCAATTATTGGTGGTTTATCGCAGGGCGTGAGCCGGAAGGCGGCCGCTGAGTTCTCGTTCTTTCTGGCAGTGCCCACCATGCTGGCCGCCGCTGGCTATAAACTCGTGAAGGACCTTTTGAAGCTGGAAATTTCTGACTTGGTGAAGTTTGACCTCGTAAAGATTAAGAACAGCTTTGAAGTCATCCATCAGGAAGACATTGAACTGCTGCTGATCGGGAATGTGGTAGCGTTTGTGGTAGCTATGGTTGCCATCCGCTTCTTCATCAGTTTCCTGACAAAGTATGGCTTTAAAATGTTTGGCTATTATAGAATTGCCTTAGGCTTAACCCTGCTGGCTCTATTGGCCATGGGTGTGGATTTAAAAGTATAACTATGCAATACGATTTTGCCGCCGGCGAAATACTGCTCATAAACAAGCCACTCGACTGGACATCCTTCGATGTGGTAAAAAAAGTACGCAACACCATCCGTGTAAAGAAAGTAGGCCATGCTGGTACATTAGATCCGCTGGCCACTGGTTTGCTCATACTTTGCACTGGTAAGTTTACCAAGCGCATCGATGAGATTCAGGGGCAGGAAAAAGAGTATACGGGCATCATCCGCCTCGGCGAAACCACGCCCTCCTATGATCGCGAAACAGAAGTTACCGAGACTAAAGACATTAGCCACCTGACGGAGGACGATATTAAAGCCGCTGCGCAAACTTTTGTAGGAACGATAGATCAAATCCCTCCTATTTATTCTGCTGTGCAGATTGATGGAAAGCGTGCCTATGATCTGGCCCGAAAAGGCAAAGAAGTAGAGCTAAAATCTCGTAGCGTAACGATTCAGGCTTTTGACATTACAAGTATAAATGGCCCGGAGGTTACATTTAAAGTAATTTGTAGTAAAGGCACTTACATACGCAGTTTGGCGCATGATCTGGGGCAGAAGCTTGGAGTAGGTGGCCACCTAAGCAAACTGGAGCGCACGCGCATCGGGGAGTATAAACTCGAAGATGCCCTCACTATAGAGGATATTATCGCTATAAGAAAAAAGCAGCTGGAGGAAACGGATGGAAGTAATTCGTGATATCGCTGATTTTCCGCAACTGAGCTATGCCGTAGTAACCAGTGGCACCTTCGATGGCGTGCACATTGGCCACCAGAAAATTCTGCGCCGTGTGATGGAGCGTGCGCGCCAGAGTAATGGACAAAGTGTAGTGATCACCTACTGGCCGCACCCACGCTTGGTGCTATTCCCCGAAGACAACGACCTCAAGCTGCTCTCCACCATTGATGAGCGCATTGAGCAGCTGCGCAGCTTCGGCATCGATTACTTGCTGATCATCCCTTTTACCAAAGAGTTTTCGCGCACCTCATCGCGCAGCTTTATCACTGACATACTTGTTCGGGCTATTAACACCAAACTGCTCGTTATCGGGTACGATCACCGCTTCGGCAAGAACCGCGAAGGCAGCTTCGAGCACCTGAAAGCAAGGTCTGCGCAGTATGGCTTTGAAGTGGAAGAGATTCCGCGACAGGATGTAGATGATATCGGCGTGAGCTCCACAAAAATCAGGAGAGCACTAGTGAGTGGTGATATTGAAACGGCCAACCGCTACCTCGGCAGAAAGTACAGCCTTACATCTTATGTGGAAGAAGGCGACAAACTTGGGCGCACCATAGGGTTCCCGACGGCTAACCTGGCACTGCCGCCATCTCATAAACTTATACCAGGCAACGGTGTGTATGCCGTATGGGCAACCGTGAACGGAGAGCGCCACCCAGCCATGATGAATATAGGCCTGCGCCCAACAGTAGACGGTAAGCACTTGAGGCTGGAGGCACACCTCTTAAACTATCGCGACGACCTGTATGGAAAAACAATGACCATCGAGTTTGTGGAGCAAATACGGAAAGAGCGTAAATTCAGTAGCCTGGAGGCACTGCAGGCACAGTTGGCTCAAGACAAAAGAGAAAGCGAGCAAGTGCTGAGAGCATAGATCTGCGAACCCATTTATACCTTAAAAAGCGACTGCAGCAGCAGTCGCTTTTTTTGTGCCTTATTCTATGTAAATAATCCCTTGCTACCTAGCTAAGCCAGCATTCTTACCGTATAGTATCGCTTAATAGCTTAGCGTGGATTGCTCAAGGCGATACCTTGCACGGCTCCGGATAAAACATTACTTGTACTTTACGCCCGAAAAAGCCGCATGAATGTGCTTACCTTACTTTACGACCCCTCATCGGAGGAATTTGTATACGAGAAGATTATACCCGCCTTCAGGGCACTAGCCTTAGAAGCAGTACCGTACAGCAAGGCGGATGAACGACTTATACTTTCTGATTCCTGCTATATGACTTACCTAAGCGACGAGATGCTTTCGGATGTGGTAATGCAGGCACTCGGCAAAAACTGTAGCTTTTCTTTTCTGCCGCACCCCGACATGAAGGAGGCCCGGCAGGGCTATGGCATCTCCTCCGACTTGAACGAAGCGGTAGCAGACATTGAGCGCGCCGAGAAAAGCATAAAAGCTGATTTATTGCTCTGCAACGGCAAACCTGTTTTCAGCAAAGTGGTGATCGGGGAGAGCCTAAGCCTGATGTCAGGCAGTGTAGCTAGAAATACCTTTTTAGCGGCCTTCGAGAAATTAGGCAAGGTTTTCACGGTAACACATGTGCCACAGGCATACACCATCACTACCGAGAACCATGCACCTTTGCAAACAGCTGCACTCGGTATCATAGCCGTGTTGCATGGCAGAAGCAATTTGCTCTCGCGCCAATTGCTCAAAGACTCCTACCTGAACGATGCCCGGATGCACAGTTTGATATTAGCCCCAAAGAGCATCATGCAGCTAGTACGGTTTTACGCAAAATCCGTGTTTGATTCCGGCAAGAGCCGCTTGCCCTCGTTTATTGGGCATATTAAGTCGAAGGCTATAACTATAGATAGCCCGGAGCCGATTAATTATGCCCACGACAATAACCTGGTAAGCGCAAAAAGTATAAGCTTCGAGGTTTTGGAGGATGCGCTGCAAATTATTCCGGGGCGCAACCTTGATGCCGAGGTGCCGGCGGGAGAGCCCATTGAAGTATATAAGGTGAGCAACATGCCACAAGGCGAAGCTTACCTGAGCGAAATTGTAGCTAAGCCATTATCGCTTATTTATCATGCTTCAACCGAGGAGTTTAAGGACCTTTTTGTAATGCTCCGTGAGAGCGCGAGGGCCACCAATCCTTTCCTTAGCCTGATGGTGCTTTCCACCTTATTGGCCACACTGGGCTTATTCTCCAATTCATCTCCGGTAATAATCGGGGCCATGATTCTCGCACCACTGATGGCACCTATCATATCCATGTCTATGGGGGTGCTTAGGCAGGAAAAAAGCCTGGTTTATACTAGTGCTAAAACCATTGGCTTGGGTTTGCTGCTGAGTTACTGCGCAGCCATACTTCTGACGCTCATCACGCCGCTTCAGAACCTTAACGGAGAGATAATTGCACGCATACGCCCCAACCTGCTTGATTTGGGCATTGCCATACTTTCAGGCATAGCAGGAGCCTACGCGCACGCTCGCAAAGAGGTAGCTAAAACACTGGCGGGCGTTGCTATTGCCGTTGCGCTGGTGCCACCTTTGGCTGTTTCTGGCATTGGTATCGGGTGGGGCGACTGGGAGGTTTTCTCGGGAGCACTCTTGCTGTTTACAACCAACTTAACCGGTATTATACTTGCCGGATCGATTACGTTTATGTTGCTTGGTTTCAGCCCGTTTCATCTGGCGCGGAAAGGCCTGATTATTTCCATGATGGTGGTTATGCTGGTTAGTCTGCCATTAGGCTTTGGTTTCGTGAAATTGGTCCGTGAGAACAATGTGATCCACTCACTGAAAGATTATTCCGTGGATGGCGTAGTTATACGGGATGTTAGTGTAATTAAAAGCGGCGAGCCCATGCTTTTGCAAGTTCGGCTCGTTTCTGATAAACCGGTGAGTGAGTCAAAGCTCGATCAACTAAAGAACGCTATCGCCTCAAAAGTTGGCAAAGAAGTGGAACTAGAGATAATCCTAAGCATTAAGCGATAAAAAAGTGCTCTTTAACTAATATTTTTGCCTGCGGCCTGCAATATTTCAGCTGAAAGCGGCTTGTATATTTCGATATGGCCCTTTTTCTATATAAATTACCTACAACATCCACTGGTTAAAAACTATGATAAATAAAACTGTAAAAAACGCACAAGAGGCATTGCAAGGCATCCAAAGCGGCATGACGCTGATGCTTGGCGGATTTGGACTGTGTGGTATACCGGAGAACTCGATTTCGGAACTGCTGCGCCTTGGCGTGAAAGACCTTACCTGTATCTCTAACAATGCCGGCGTCGATGATTTTGGCATTGGACTGCTTTTGCAGCAGCACCAAGTTAAGAAAATGATTTCTAGTTATGTTGGTGAGAACGCGGAGTTTGAGCGCCAGCTGCTAAGCGGCGAGCTGGAGGTGGAGCTGATTCCGCAGGGCACGCTGGCTGAGCGCATAAGGGCTGGCGGAGCAGGCATTCCGGCCTTTTTTACGCCGGCTGGTTACGGCACCGAGGTGGGCGAAGGCAAAGAGGCCCGCGAGTTTAACGGCAAGATGTACCTGATGGAAAGCTGGCTGAAAGCCGATTTCTCATTTGTAAAGGCCTGGAGAGGCGACACTGCCGGCAACCTTATCTACAAAGGCACAGCCCGTAACTTTAACCCCATGATGGCCGCTGCCGGTAAGATTACCGTTGCCGAGGTAGAGGAACTGGTGCCCGCCGGCGAGTTGGACCCGAACATGATCCACACGCCGGGCATTTATGTGCAGCGCATTTTCCAGGGCGAGAAGTATGAGAAACGCATTGAGCAGCGCACGGTAAGAGTAGTTTAACCCAACCCGACTTAGTTATGAGCTTAGATAAACACGGAATAGCGAAACGCATTGCAAAAGAAGTAAAAAACGGCATGTACGTTAACCTGGGCATCGGCATACCGACCCTGGTTGCCAATTACATTCCGGAAGGCACAGAGGTGGTGCTGCAGTCGGAGAACGGCTTGCTGGGCATGGGCCCCTTCCCTACCGAAGCTGAAGTAGACGCCGACCTGATAAACGCCGGCAAACAGACCATTACCACGCTGCCAGGATCATCTATCTTCAACTCTGCCGAAAGCTTTGGCATGATACGCGGCGAGCACGTAGACCTGACCATACTTGGCGCCATGGAGGTATCTGAAAACGGCGACATTGCCAACTGGAAGATCCCGGGTAAAATGGTAAAAGGCATGGGCGGCGCCATGGACTTAGTAGCCTCAGCTAAAAACATCATTGTGGCCATGCAGCACACTGCCCGCGATGGCTCCTCCAAGTTGTTAAAGGCTTGCACCTTACCGATAACTGGTGTAAAGTGCGTTAAGAAAATTGTAACCGATCTGGCTGTGCTGGAAGTGGTGGACGGCGGTTTTAAGCTTCTTGAGCGCGCCCCTGGCGTTAGCGTGGACGACATTAAGGCAGCCACAGCTGGCAACCTGATTATTGACGGGGAAGTGCCAGAAACTCAGGTATAATTATTTAAAAGGCCCTAACCAAAAAAAGCGCAGCTTTATGGCTGCGCTTTTTTTGGTTAAATTCGTAACGCGTATGTTGCATTATCTGGCGCTATAAGTATATTATACCAAAATCATACTTGCGCCTCGTATACACCCTAAAAGTATAAAAATTACTTACATAAAATGAGTGAAAGAGAAGAAACCAGTTTTGAACATAGATTGCTGCTCCGCCAACTAGAGCTGAAGGATTACAAAGAGGTAAAGGAGATCATGGAGATCGTATACTCCAGCATCGACGGCGCCTGGACCCGCAAGGAGTTTTCTAACCTGCTAAAGAAATTCCCTGAAGGACAGATTTGCATTGAAGATAACGGAAAAGTAGTAGCCGCGGCCCTTAGCCTTGTTATCGACTACGATGAGTATGGCGATAAGCATACGTATGATCAGATCATCGACAAAGGCTCCTTCAAAACCCACGACCCAGAGGGCGACACCTTATATGGCATCGATGTTTTTGTGCACCCAGAGTACCGTAACCTGCGCCTGGGCCGCCGCTTATACGATGCCCGCAAGGAGATTTGCGAAAAACTGAACCTGCGTGGAATTATTGCCGGTGGCCGCATACCTGGCTATAAGGACTACTCTAACAAGCTTACCCCAGCCAAGTATATTGAGATGGTGCGTAACAAGGAACTTTCCGACCCGGTGCTATCTTTCCAGTTGAGCAATGGCTTCCACGTGCGCCGTATCCTGAAGGGCTATCTGCCCGATGACACAGACTCCAAGGCTTACGCTACGCTGCTGGAATGGATAAACGTATACTTCGAGGAGAAAGAAAAGCTAATTGGTGGGCGCAAAACCGTTGTGCGCATCGGTATTGTGCAGTGGCAGATGCGCGCCGTTAAGGACCTCGACGATTTTATGCAACAAGTTGAGTTCTTCGTAGATACAGTGAGCTCCTATAAATCGGATATCGTGATGTTCCCGGAGTTCTTCAATGCGCCTTTAATGGCGCTGACCAATGAGGAATCACCTTCGGAGGCAATCAGAAGTATGGCTGAGTATACCGAGGAAATTCGGGAGCGTATGGTGCAACTTGCCTTGTCGTATAACATCAATATAATTGCCGGTAGTATGCCGGAGTATTACGATAACAAGCTTTACAACGTCAGCTACCTTTGCCGCCGCGATGGCACCTACGATGCCCAGTACAAACTGCACGTTACCCCAGACGAATCTCATTATTGGGGAATGCGTGGCGGACATAAGCTCAAGATTTTCGATACAGATATCGGTAAGATCGGCATCCTGATCTGCTACGATGTGGAGTTCCCGGAACTGGCGCGTATGCTCTCGGATATGGATATGAAGATTCTCTTTGTACCATTCTGGACGGATACCAAAAATGCGTACTTGCGCGTAAGGCTTTGCTCACAGGCGCGTGCCATTGAGAATGAGTGTTACGTGGCCATTACGGGTAGTGTAGGCAACCTGCCACGGGTAGAAAACATGGACATTCAGTATTCTCAATCTGCTGTCTTCTCCCCTTCTGACTTCGCCTTCCCGCATGATGCGGTAATTGCCGAAGCCACGCCAAACACCGAGATGACCCTGATCGCAGACCTTGACCTGGATCTGCTGAAAGACCTGAACACCGCAGGCAGCGTGCGCAACCTAAAGGACCGCCGCCGCGACCTGTATAACCTGAGCTGGGTTACCCGGAAAGAGGACTAGTCTCAAAATTTGACTTAAAAAAGGGCTGCTATCTGAAATAGCAGCCCTTTTTTGTAGCTATTGTTTATTGTTAAGCCAGTCGCCGATTTTTATTGCTTTCCAAGTATACAGCGATTATCAAACCAAACAGAAAACAAACGCTTCCGCCAATTAGTAAATATTTAAGCAGGCTTGGCCCGGTTGGCATTGACCTTGGCGTAAAGCCGCCCACCACCTGTATATTATCTAGGCTGTTAAGCTTGGCCTCTAGCTCAACCTTGTGCTCATACATTGCAATGCTTTCTTTATAAAGGTTTGTCGGGTCGATGGGCTCGCCATAAACGAATCCATTGACAGGCCCGCGCGGGTCCCCAACAGCACGTTTTAGGCTGTCGATGGAGCTAATTTCCTGGTTTAGTTTCTCGATCATGCTTCTCAGCTCCTGCTCCCGGATTTTTTTCTGGCGCATGAAATAGCTATTGTTCTCCAAATAGCTAACAATGGCAGGCTCCATCGCTGCAAACAGGCTGTTTTGATATAGCGACAACTCAACTTTAAAAGGCGAACCAGTTAGCACGCTGTCATCTCCTATCATATCATCATCCAAATTAGAAAAACTTAACTCCTTTAGCGATTGCGCCGATTCAGGCGTGATTTCCAATTCTTCTGAAACACCAACAAGGTTACCTTCATTAATCATGTCAGAAAGGCTTTGCAGCTGAGTCTCCACAAAGTCGTTACGGATTTTGGACAGTACCAGTGTCATGGAGGAGGTGTAGTAAGGGCGTGCTGTTGCAAAGATAGCATAGGCTAACCCAAGGCCTGCAACTGTAAATATCAAAATAAGTATAAAGCGCTTAATCGCAATATTCAGTAGATATTTCAATCCGTTTCCCATGCGCTCGAAGGCATTGCCGATCCGGTTAAAGACGAGACGCAGGTCAATCTCGTCGTTGTAACGGGCTATTCTTTCTTCTTGTTCGTCCTGAAGTTTCTTGTACATGTTGCTTCGTCTCAATCACTCTCTGGTAAACCTATATATACTTTTTGTACTCATCCACAAAATTTTTGAGCCCCGATTTTGCATATTTCTCAATTTCACGCTCCAAGTGCCCAAATTCTTTGGCGTAGTACGGGCCGCAGGCATGGAAACATGTTGCTTCCTTAATCAGCCCAGACTTTAGGCCAAGTCTTTTTTGGAAAAGCTTAGCCAAAAGACCGTCTTCGCTGCGCTTCATATTGAGATTCATAAGCGAAAACAAAAATTTAATTTTTCTAAACTCTTTTGCTCTAAAGCATGCGCACCAACCGCCAGTAGGGCCGCGTTCAATCACTTTGCCGTCTCGAGTTTCTTCCACATAAGCCTCCGGGCCTGGCTTGGCGCCATTTGTAAACTCATTTTGGATAACGTTCAGCGCTAAGAAACCATAATCTGGAAAAGCTTTCATGTAATCCAGGAAAATCTTATCCACACCCTCCGGAAAGCCGAGCACATCATCATCAACGATAACGATATACTCGCCTGCCGCAGCCTTAAACAGTTTTTTATATGCGTTAAGACCGTAGTTAGCATCCCGGGTAATCACTTTAACATGCTTGTTGTCAGCATAAGCCTCCAGAACTGCGGCAGTTGCATCTGTAGAGCCGTTATCCATCACCACAACCTCACACTGGTTAATATCTTTAATGCTACTTAAGAGTTGCTCAAGGCATTTTTCCAGAAACTTGTAGCGATTCCAGGTAAGTATTACAAAACTGATTTCCATGGGTGATTAATTTACCTATCAAATGTACTGAAATAATGCTTGCAGAAGTTAGTATTACAAACGGCTTAAAGCAAAATGAAGCAACAAGTTAAAGATTATAAACTAAATCAATTTACCTTTGCTGGCTATATACTTTGTTGTGTTTCCAAAATAGCATTCTGACACCTCGAAGCGAATGTTATAAGCTTATAAATAGTAAATCTGTATTGTTTTCCATCGTTATAAATCAGGTGAAATCGCTGGCCTCGCGGAGCACAGAGAAGGTACTGTTTAGGAACTTTCTCTTCATGGTTCTGTTACAGGGTGCCAATTACCTGTTGCCGCTGGTTACAGTACCTTATATTGCCCGTACATTATCTGTCGAGAACTTCGGGCTGATTAACTACTCCCAAGCATTTATCGGGTATACCACGCTGTTCATAAACTTCGGGTTTGACTATACCGCTACAAGGGAAGTTGCCGCGAACCGGGGCAATACGCAGAAAATCTCCACCGTTTTCAGTACTACAATTTCAGCCAAAGTTCTTTTATTTGCGCTTACTCTACTGGTATATTTTCCGGTAATTTATACAATTCCAAAGTTTACTGCACACGCTGACGTTTACCTGATTACGTTTTTGGTTAACATCGGTATTATACTTATGCCAAGTTGGTTATACCAAGGCATGGAGAGGCTAAGTTATATTGCGCTGTTCAGCTTTGGAATCCGGATAATTTTTACTGGTTTGATTTTCCTGCTCGTAAAAAGTAATGCAGATTATCTATATATCCCCTTAAGTACGGCAATCGGTCAATTTCTTGTAGGAGTGGTTTCGTTTATCCTTGCCATCAAGCTATTTAATTTAAAGCCTTATGTGGCAAAACTTAAGGCAGTAGTAAGCTCATTACGTGAAGGATTGCCAATTTTTGCATCTACAGTTGCAGTTAATCTTTATACAACTACAAACCTAGTTGTGCTTGGGTTTATGGTCTCAGATACGGTGGTTGGCTATTATGCGGCTTCCAGTAAATTGATCTTAATTTTTGTTTCCGCCGTTATGTTTCCTGTGGGTTTAACCTTGTTCCCGTTTATAGGGAAAAAGCTTAGCATATCGCACCAAAGTGGCATGAATGCCTTGCGCAAAGCGACTTACCTTGTAGGAGGGGCCACCTTCATACTCTCCTGCGGCATCTTATTACTGTCGGATTACATTATAACCCTTATTTATGGTGCTCAGTTTACTGCCGCCGCCGACAGCCTGCGCATTCTGGCTTTCCTGCCATTTGTAATCGGCCTTAACAATATTTTCGGCACGCAAGGTGTTCTGAATCTGAAAATGGATAAAATCTTTTTGATGATAACCACAACAGGAGCCGTTACATCAGTTGCCTTAAATCTTATACTGGTTCCCATCCTAGCCGAAAAAGGCACTGCACTGGCCTGGCTAGTCACAGAAGTGTTTATAACCGTCAGCTTCTTTATTACCTTGCGTAGAAAAGGATTCAGGCTGCTGAAAAGCCGTGTCTAAAGCTCAGCGTATGTATGATTATGTAATAGTTGGGGCAGGATTATTTGGGGCAGTCTTTGCCCGTGAGATGACCGATGCCGGCTACAAATGCCTTGTAATAGACAAGCGCCCGCACATTGGCGGCAATGTATATACCGAAAAGGTAGAGGGAATTGACGTGCATAAGTATGGCGCGCACATTTTTCATACAAGCGATAAAGGTATTTGGGACTATGTGAATCGCTTTGCCACATTCAACCATTATATCAACAAGCCAAAGGTAAATTACAAAGGCAAAGTATACTCCTTCCCTATTAACCTTATGACGCTGTATCAAGTCTACGGTGTAACAACTCCGCAGGAAGCTGAGAAAAAACTACAAGAAGTGCGTGTGACAATCGCTAACCCGGCCAACCTAGAAGAGTGGATTCTGTCACAAGTTGGGCTGGAGCTGTATGAGCTGTTTATTAAGGGCTACACGATGAAACAATGGCAGAAACATCCTAAAGAACTGCCGGCTTTTATCATCAAGCGCCTACCCATTCGGCTAAACTTTGAGGAAAATTACTTTGAGGATATATATCAGGGTATTCCAAAAGAGGGCTATACTTTCCTGATCGGAAACTTACTGAAAGGCATAGAAGTAAGACTAAACACTGACTACTTTTCTGATAAAGAGCATTTTAACGAATTGGCCAAAACGCTTGTTTACACCGGCAAGATTGATGAGTTCTTTGGGTACAGGTTTGGAGAGTTGGAATATCGTTCCCTTCGGTTTGAAACGAAGCTGCTGGAAGGCAACTACCAAGGCAATGCCGTGTTTAACTACACCGATAGCGAAGTGCCTTACACACGCGTGCTAGAGCACAAGCATTTTAACTTCGGCAGGCAAAAGCATACCGTGGTAACATGGGAGTATCCGGATACTTATACCCGCGACAAAATACCCTACTACCCGGTAAACGACGAGAAGAATAACGCCATGTACCGAAAGTATGAGCAGCTTGCCAGGTCGTGCCCCGGTGTTCTTTTTGGAGGCCGGCTGGCAGAATACAAATATTATGACATGCACCAGATTGTGGGGTCGGCGCTGGCTAAGGTTAAAGCAATAAAAGCCCAGAAAGTATAATGGCAGTTACTCTTTCATCTGATTCGGTCATTTATATAGCCTGCCCGGCCAGGGAGGTAACCGGTGGCCCCGAAGCCATGCACCAGCTTTTTTATAAACTGACGTGCCTGGGCTATAACGCGCAACTTTACTATTTCCCGGGAAACACTAAAGACCCTGTACCACCACGCTATCAGCAATATAAGCCCACATTTGTTACAAAGATAGAGGACAACGCAAAGCACGTACTTATTGTGCCCGAGGTATCAACGTTTCTGCTCAGCACTTACAAACATATCCAGAAAGCCATCTGGTGGTTAAGCGTTGATAACTATTTTGCCTCTCTGGCTCTTGAAAGAAACAGATCAGGCTTTAGCGCACTGAAGCGGCTGATAACGCTCAAAAGGCATTTTCGTCTGGACGATACGCAGGCGAACCAGCATTATCATTTTGCCCAATCAACGTATGCCTATACTTTTTTAGAGAACCGCGGCATCGCAAACCTTTATTACCTTTCAGATTATCTGAACGCTTCTTATTTTGAGGGCTATACCAGGCAGAAAAAGCACGACCAAGTACTTTACAATCCCAAAAAAGGTATTGAGAACACGCGGGTACTCATTGAGGCATCGCCGGAAATCACTTGGATTCCGATAGAAAACATGACGGTTCCTGAAGTGAAACAACTGCTCGCCAAAAGTAAAGTTTACGTTGACTTTGGTGCGCACCCTGGCAAAGACCGTTTCCCCAGGGAAGCCGTTATGAACGAATGTTGCGTGATTACAGGCCGGGATGGCTCCGCTAATTTCCAAGAGGACGTGCCCATATTGGATAAGTATAAGTTCCAGCACGTAGCATCGTCGTCCACTGAAATTATAAACTTGATTAAACAATGCTTTACCCACTTTGAAACACTGACCCAAGATTTTGATTTGTACAGAAAGCGTGTCTTGCAGGAGGAAAAACACTTTGAGCACGAGATTATTTCCATTTTCAAGAAGCAGGAAATATAAGGGATGCAGATTGCAGCAGTTGTCGTACTTTACCGCCCGGATGCAGATGTACTTCTCAACATGGCATCTTATAGCATGGCAGTTGAAAAACTGTATGTTATAGATAATTCAGAGGAAGTGTCGCCCCAATTTATTGAGGAGATGGCAAAGCGGTTTCCACATGCTGTATACCGTAGTCTTGGTGAAAATTTGGGTATGGCAAAGGCGCTCAACATTGCCGCAACCCAAGCGCTGGAGGCCGGTTATAGCTGGCTCTTGATGATGGACCAGGACAGCAAATGTGGCGTTAGCATGATAGAACAACTACTTGCCACGCTAAAAGCACAGCCACTAAATGAAATTGGCATTGTGGCGGCAGGCTACACAGCAGCGCCCACCTCTCACACCGAAGCATTACTCGAGGAGGTTAATTCCGCCATTACTTCCGGTAGTATTTTGAACCTAAGGGCTTATGCCCAAGTGGGGCCTTTTCGAGAGAATCTGTTTATAGATTTCGTGGACCATGAATATTGCCTTAGGTTACAGGTGCAAAAGTATAAAATCATCATAAACCACGCGGCTAGGCTATCGCATCAACTTGGCAACCAAACATGTCATAATCTGTTCGGCTGGCGGCTCTGCACAAGCAACCACAATTACCTGAGAAGGTATTACATCACTAGAAACAGACTGGAAATATTACATCAGTTTAAAAAGTATTTTCCTGAATTTGCAGCTTCGGAAAAAAATAAAAACTTTGTAGAAATACTTAAAGTCCTGGCGTTTGAAAAGGATAAACTTAGAAAGCTTAAAAGTTTTATACTAGGCTACCTGGACTTTAAAAGAAGAAAGTTTGGCAGATACAATCACAAATAATCATTCCTCAAAGTAGACCCCTGTTTTACTATACTTGCTTACCCTGAACATACGCAGGCAAACATAGTTCTAAAGCTTTTATGGCAAATACTCCTCTCATCACAGTAGTGATTGCAACCTATAATGGCGCTCGGTTTCTGGAGGCGCAATTGAACTCTGTGTATGGCCAAAGTTATAAAAACATAGAAGTGATTGTATGCGATGACAGATCTGATGATGCCACACACGAAGTTTTGCAACACTATGCATCAGTGCATGGGCTTAAGTACTATATCAACCAAGAAAAACTAGGTGTAGTGCAGAACTTTGCGAAAGGAATGAAATTGGCATCAGGCATGTACCTCGCCCTTTGCGACCAGGATGATGTATGGCTACCGGAGAAACTTCAACTCAGCCTTGCTAAAATGAACGATCTGGAGGCTAACGCCCCTGCTGGCACTCCTGCACTTGTGTATACCGACTTACAAGTAGTTAACGAAGACCTGAATTGCATTTGCCCCTCATATTGGCAATACATGCAGTTAAACCCAAACTATAAGCAATTGAATCGGGTGCTTGTCGAAAATGTGGTTACCGGTTGCACGGCGCTAATCAACAGGCCGCTTCTTGATCAAGCACAGCCAATGCCTCCTGAAGCCCTGATGCACGATGTTTGGCTAACGTTGGTTGCTACCTGTTTCGGTCAAACTGGATACGTAAATAAGCCATTGGTTTTGTATCGTCAGCATGGCCGTAATGTTGTTGGGGCAGCGCGAGAAAATCGCGCTCAAAAATTGGTTAAACTTTACAGAAAGATGCGTCAGGGTAAACTCCGGCTTCTCAACGATGAAATAGCTCAGGCAGACTCATTTTACAAAAAATACTTAAATCAACTCAGCTTAGAAGACAGAAAAATTCTGGAAGCTTTTATTTCCTTAAAATCACGTAACTTTATATATCGAAAATGGCTGATTTTCAAATATTCATTTTTCGGTAGCACGTGGACCAAAGTAGCCAATGTACTACTAAGGGCTTAAAAATTAGTAATATCATACCTATTGCCATGTTCCAAGCTGCTAAAGTATATATCATTATTCTTAACTATAAGGGCTGGAAAGATACCATTGAGTGCCTTATCAGTGTGTTGAGCTTGAAGTATGATAACTACCAGATACTGGTGGTTGATAATAACTCCCCTGACCACTCGTTCAGTCAGCTTACAACGTGGGCTAACACCTATTTTAAGAATGCTCCCGATGCTTTTTCTGTACTCAAGGAGTCTGAAGCTCTAAGCAATACGCGCAGCAAGCCGACTTCTGAACTGGCTGCCCGCATCATTTTTATCGAGGCTAACGCCAACAGAGGGTTTGCTGCAGGCAATAATATTGCTATGCAGTACGCGCTCGGTAAAGCGGATTTTAACTACCTGTGGCTCTTAAACAATGATACAACCGTTGATAAGGAAAGCCTTTCAGCATTGATAAATCAGGCCGTGAATGACTGCTCAAAAAACAACAACATTGGCATATGGGGATCAAAGCTTCTTTTTTATCACCGACCCACTATCATTCAAGCCCTAGGCGGAAAGTTTAACCATACGACCTTCACAACCAAACATATCGGCGAAAACCAAGCTGATTCCCCTGCAGCAGATGAGACTGTTCTGGAAGCTGACTATATTGTAGGTGCCTCTATGTTTGTGAGCGCAGAGTTTGTTACAAAAGTAGGGCTGCTTGACGAAAATTACTTTTTATACTTTGAGGAGCTAGACTGGGCCACACGAGGCAGGCAAAAAGGCTTTCAGTTAGGGTATGCTTCCGAAAGTAGGGTATACCATAAAGAGGGCCAGACTATTGGGTCTAGTTCTAATGGAGCGAAGAAAAGCATCTTGGCCGACATTGAAGGGGTTCGGAGCAAAATACACTTCGTCAAAAAGTTTTATCCCGCGAAAATGCCGTTACTCTATTTGATTTTGCTAGCTTCAGTGTTCCTGCGATTAAAGAGGTTGCAGTTTAATAGAGCAAAGTCTATTTTACGGCTGATGATCCAACGTGGCGTGTAATGTTTATACTGGCTAAATTTTCTCTATCGGCGCTGCTTGTAAAAGCTATCATCATAGCTTTACTCCTGAGTGGCTTTTTTACAAACTTCCTGTCTTTTTCACAGATCAATACCGGTACTGTACTCGTTGACCTTTTACTCTCGCTCATACTTATACACCTGCTGCTTTGGTATGCTTACAGTTTGTACTACAGCGTGCAGGTAGATAAAGTATACTGTTTCATTCTAGGCAGCTTAAGCATACTTTTCATCTTAACGCTTGGTAAACTATTGCTTATCGATAGGAATCCTTTCCCTGAGAAAGTGCTAGGCCTGCGGAATAATCTAATTTATATCGCGCCCTTGCTCTACATCCCGCTCTTTTTCAAAAGGGAAAGGCATATAATCAAAACGCTGAATCTTTTGATAGCTATCGGCTTACTGCTCGTCGTATTTTCGTACTTCCAGTTTGTGTTTGCCACATCGCTTCCAAAATCACTGATGGTACTCAGGAGCGAAGCTACCTTTGGCTTTTGGGGCACAAGCATAGTCAGACCTACGGCACTCGTAGGTAATACGATAATCTTCTCCAGCTTTACGATTATACTGTTCAGTTTTTACTTCGCAAAATATTTATACAACACCACTTGGAAGTGCTTTTTTGTGTTATTGCTTATAGCAGTGGCAACGCTGCTGACTTTTACACGGGCGGCGCTAGCTGGACTTATCATAGTTGTTTTTGTTGGATTATACCTGCGCTACGGGCGCCTGTCTGTGTCATTTATCTTAAGGATGTTCGGAATAGCCCTTCTGCTTGTAATCCTTGCTCTCGGAGCCTATATTTTTTACCAAGACTCCCTCATGATCAAGCGCTTCACAGGGCAGGACATAAACTCGTTGCAATCTAACAATGAGCATTTCACCCAGATCGAAGCATCACTTTCATACTTGGCCCAACGTCCCTTTGCTGGGATTGGAGTGGGCTCGCAAGGACCAAGTGGTGGTAGCAGCAAAATGATTACAGATGGTTATTGGCTGCAATTGTTTTTAGAGAACGGCATACTACTTGGCTCGCTTTATCTGTTTTTTTATGTGAGTTGCTTTACCTTCGCTCTGAGGGAGTTTTATCGCACCCGTAATTTGTTGCAGAAACAACTGTGCATGTCTTTCATATGCTTTAGCGTATACTTCGGTGCTGCCAGCTTTCTGAACTCAGCCTTTGCCGGCAGAACAAATTTTATTATTTACTGGATACTCTTTGGTCTTTTAGTTGGAGAGCATCTCATTGAAAAGAAAAAAATATATGGCTTCGCTAGTCGTTGATGCTCGGATGCTAGGAGCCTCGGGTATTGGCACCTACCTCCAAAACCTTATTCCATCATTGGCACAAGCCTTCGATGTCAGACTATTAGGCAACCCAGAGGAAGTAGCAAAACTCAATTTACCCCCAAGCACAAAGGTTATAGCTCCTAAAACTCGCATCTATACTATTAAAGAGCAATGGGAGCTTTACAAGTTTGCACCTACCTGCGATATATTCTGGTCACCGCACTATAATATACCACTGTTGCCCGTGCCCGCCCATAAACGTGTGGTAACTATCCACGATACCTATCACCTGGCGTTCCAACATACCCTTTCATTAGCCCAAAGGCTCTATTGCAACCTGCTATTATGGGCTGGCTCCAGGGTCTCAGATAAAGTTATCACGGTTTCAGAGTTTTCTAAGAAGGAATTGCAAAAATACCTTAACCTAAGGCCGGCAGATGTTGAGGTCATTCATAATGGCCTGGATAAGGAAATATTTAGGCAGTTAGATAAAGTTGAAGCACAGACGGCCTTAAAACAAAGTATACCAAACTTACCGGAGGGTAAATTTATACTTTATGTAGGTAACGTGAAACCACACAAAAACCTCAGCACGCTGGTTAAGGCATTTTCGGGATTATTAGAAACCCTGGATGAGAAGTACACTTTAGTAATCGTTGGGAAAAAGGATGGCTTCATCACGAGCGATCAAAACGTATTTAAATTGCTTCAGGCTAACCACACATTAAATCAGCGTGTTTTCTTTACGGGTCAAGTTTCAGAAAAGCAGCTGCAACTTCTATATAATTCCGCATCTTTGTTCGTTTTTCCATCGTTGTATGAGGGTTTTGGCTTGCCTCCTCTCGAAGCAATGGCATGTGGTTGCCCTGTTATAGTATCTGAAACGGCCAGTATGCCAGAGGTATGTGCAGATGCCGCCCTGTATTTCCCACCATCCGATGCTTCAATTTTGGAGCACCGCATGCACCAAGCTTTGACTAACGAAATCTTGCGTTCAGATTTAATTGAACGCGGCTTAAAACAAATAGAACTGTATAGTTGGCAGCAATCAGCTATACAACATCAAAGGGTTTTTGAATCCTTACTTAAGACGTAAGAGCCTTTATCTAGTAAAATATTTTTTATAAACACATAATTAACGACTACTCTGGTTTGGAAGGATTGAAAGTAGCCATCGTACATGATTGGTTTGTGGAGTATGCTGGCTCAGAAAGAGTTGTAGAAGAGTTGCTAACGCTTTACCCTAGTGCAGACCTCTTCTCGCTGATTGACTTCATGCCAGAGCATCTCCGGAAACACTTATTGCAAAAAAAGGTACATACAACCTTTATACAAAAGCTTCCCTTCGCTAAAAAACATTATCGCAGTTACCTGGCATTTATGCCATTTGCTATTGAACAACTTGATCTATCCGCATATAAGTTGGTTATTAGTAGTAGCCATGCTGTAGCCAAAGGCATCCTCACACATAGTTACCAGACGCATATATGCTATTGCCACTCTCCTATTCGATATGCTTGGGATTTATACCAGCAGTATTTAAAGGAAGCAGGCTTAACTAGCGGATTTAAGGGAACTCTTGCAAAGTTAATCCTGCATTATATCCGAATCTGGGACTACAGCACCGCTAACCGTGTGGATCATTTCATCGCAAACTCCAGCTACATTGCCCGAAGAATCCAAAAAGTTTACAGACGGGAGGCAACAGTTATCTACCCGCCAGTAGATGTAGAAAATTTTACTTTAGCTGCAAATAAGGAGGATTTCTATGTAACCGCCTCAAGGTTGGTGCCATACAAAAAAGTAGATCTTATTATAGAGGCTTTTGCAAAAATGCCGGATAAAAAGCTTGTCATAATAGGCACCGGGCCAAATTACGAAAAGCTTAAAGCACAGGCTACTCCAAACATAACTATGCTGGGTTACCAACCATTCGACGTGCTGAAAGATTATTTACAACGAGCAAAGGCTTTTGTATTCGCTGCGGAGGAAGATTTCGGCATACTTCCGGTAGAGGCGCAGGCTTGCGGTACGCCTGTAATAGCTTTTGGCAAGGGCGGGGCCGTGGAAACAGTACTAGATAGAAAAACAGGGATACTTTATCCAGAACAAACGGTCGCCTCACTAACAGAAGCAATACTAGAATTTGAGTCTGGAAGTCTGATTTTTAGCCCAAGCCAAATTAGGGGGCATGCGGAGCGGTTCAACAAAGATCAATTCCGTGCCAAGATAGCAGCACTGGTCTCCAGCAAATTACCCACAACAGCCTAAGCCCCTATCAGTAGAAACCTGTAGCATGATTAAAAAAAATTCTCTTAGCAGGCGTACTTTGCTAATACTTGCTATTTACGCCTTTATACTTACCATGCCTTTCGGCATAACGCTCAACTCTTTCTCGATAATTTTAATTGTTGCAGCCTGGATAAGCAGATTCCAAATACTTCAGGATGCAAAGAGTTCGTTTAAGAAGCCACCGTATATTCTCCTGTACTTACTTTATGCACTTTATATTCTCAGCGTACCCAATAGTTTAGATACTAAAGCCGCTTTGGCTCAGTTGGAGCTAAAGAGTACCTTACTGTTGTTCCCGCTAGTCATCTCATCGCTTAGGCTTAAAGACGTTGAGCGGCTAAACTTTCTGAAAGCCTTTGTAGGAACTGTTACACTCGCTACCTTAGTCACCTTATCGATTATGGTTTACAAGGTTGCTCTCTTGAATGAATTTAGGGTAACAGGAAATTCATCTGAAATTGACTGGATATACTTTTCCTATTTCCTGCCCAAGCAAATTGATTTTCATCCGCCATACTTTAGCATGTATACAATGATGGCCGCGCTGGTGGTCTTTTATGTGATACTTGCTAGCTTAGCTAATGGCAAACGGTTTTCAGGATACTGGCATTGGTTGGTACTACTTTTATACTTACTGGGTTTTACCGTTGTTTTGTCTTCTCGAACGGCTTTAATTGCTGGCTTATTAATATTGGCTGCAGGAGGCTTTGCTTATTTAGCATATAATAAGAAAATATGGTTTGCTATAGGTTCCACTGCATTACTATTTGTGATAAGTCTAATCGTAGTTTTGAGCACGCCTTATTTGAAAATGAAACTGGAAAACAGCTACGGAATTAACCAACGTCAACAGCTTTGGATGGCAAGTGCAAGCGTCATCTCAGAAAACCCAATATTTGGAGTTGGCTCCGGTGACACTAAACGAGAGCTTACGGCAAAGTTTCATCAAGATGGTTATTCAGAAGCCTTTGCAGACCAGATGGACCCACATAACCAATATGTACAAATACTATTGGCTTTGGGTTTTACTGGCTTTTCTGTGTTTATGGCTTATCTCGTTTTAATGCTATATACTGCATTTAAGTATAAAAATCACCTGCTAGCGGCTTTTGTTTTGCTGTTTATGAGTTGTGCTATAACCGAAAGCACTTTAGAAACACAAAAGGGCATTATTTTCTTTGTTTTTTTATCAACCTTACTAATTTCCACAGAAAACACAGAAAGTTTTAATCTTAAAGGCACAAGGCAAGCTAAGAAAATAATATCTTAGGAGTAACTTGCAGAACAAGAATAGCGATGCCAGGCCTTTATTCTAAATATAATAAGCTAGTCCACGTCAGCGGAGACCTCACAGCCATTGTGTTTTCATCTGTGATTACCTATGTGCTTTATCATGGCGCGTTTAGTGGGCTTTTTGCCTCGGGATATCTGAAACTACTATACTTCGCAATACCCGCCTGGTTCATCTGTACAGCACTTATCAGTGCGTATCAGCTTACAAGAGTTACAAGTATGACCTCGATCATACTTGGTGTTTTAAAAGTAACGTTACTCTATATTCTTCTCGTCGAAGCAACATTAAACTTACTTGCAATCGATCTTTTTCCAAAAAATTTCAGGCTTATTCACTACATGCTGTTGTCGCTGCTGGTAATGTTCTGGCGGCTTTTAGTAATCACAGCCATCAATATTTTTAGGAGGAAAGGTTACAACTCTCGGAAAGTCATCATAACTGGCTACGGAGAAAGCGGTAGGGAATTAGAGCAATTTTTTCAGGACCATCCCGAGTATGGCTATCGTTTCTTGGGTTTCTTCGATGATAACGCAAACCAGCAGGCCGCAAATATTCTGGGCTCCATAGCTGATGTGGAGCGTTACGTGATTGAGAACGAGGTAAATGAAATTTACTGCAGCCCTTTTGACCTTAAGAAAAATCAAGTGCAAGAACTGCTGGAGTTTGTAGATAACAATATGGTACGCATGAAATTTTTACCCGGCCCGCATGTGCTGCCAAATAAAAACTTGAAAATTGACTTCTATGATATACTGCCAGTGCTTGTTATTCGTACCTTACCGCTGGATGATGTCATTAATAAGTTTTTAAAGCGTACGTTTGACCTTGTGTTTTCTTCGATTGTGATTATTTTTCTATTATCATGGCTCTTACCACTAATTGGCCTAATTATCCGATTAGATTCTAAAGGTCCTATTTTTTTCAGCCAAGAAAGATCAGGCATAAATAACAAAACGTTTCGCTGCCTCAAGCTACGCTCCATGTACATAAACAGCGATGCCAACTTGCTGCTGACAAAGCGCGGCGACAGCAGAATTACTCCAGTGGGTGCATTTCTAAGAAAAACTAGCCTCGATGAGTTGCCGCAGTTCTTCAACGTATTTTTAGGCCAAATGTCTGTGGTTGGTCCACGGCCGCACATGCTTAAAGCTAATCGGGAATACGCCCTTATTGCCAACAAATATATGGTGCGCCAGCTTGTTAAACCCGGAATAACTGGTTTATCCCAGGTGCGCGGTTACAGAGGAGAAACATCGGCTGACTACCAGGTTCGGGGGCGTGTAAAGTTGGATTTATTTTATCTGGAGAACTGGTCATTTTTTCTCGATATTAAGATAATTTTTATTACAATTCTTAATATTGTAAGAGGAGACGAGCAGGCCTGCTAAGCGCAAGGTTTGCAGCGGCTTAAGAGCACTGGATAATTCAACAATCTATGCGTGAATCAAACGCACCTTATACCAAAGAAGAAAAGCCCCAATTGGATGTAATTGCTTCAATTGTGGCTTATTGCTCCGATGATGATGTTATAAACCGTGCCATTCAGAGTTTTTTAGATACTACACTGCAAGTGCATTTGTATATAATAGATAACTCTCCTACTTCAGGTCTGCATAAAACACTCCCTCCAGATGAAAGAATAACCTACCTGCACAGGCCCGCTAACCTAGGGTACGGAGCTGGGCACAATGTAGCTATAGAGAAGAGTGTGAGGGCCAGTAAATATTTCCTGGTCCTAAACCCAGACGTATACTTTTCACCAGATGTATTGCCTTCGCTCTTTCTACATCTAGAACTGAACCCTAGGATAGGTGTTGCCGCCCCACAGGTAAGGTACCCCAATGGCAGTCCGCAGATATCCAGACGCTTATTACCTTCTCCGTTTGACCTGATTATTCGCCGGCTTCCTATAGTTAAACAGGCTTTGAAAGCCCAGGTAGCCGCTAAACAATATGAGGAAGTGTCAGTAGAGGAAGTACTTGAAGTGCCTTTTTTGTTAGGGTGTTTTCTGTTTATCCGCTCAGAGGCTTTGGCCAACTGCGGCGGCTTTGACCCACGGTATTTTATGTACATGGAAGATCTGGATTTGTGCCGGCGTATCAGCAGGTTATATCAGGTGGTATATTATGGCGAAAAGTATATTTACCACGTCTATGAAAGGGCCTCCGCAAAGCATTTAAGCTCGTTATTTCATCACATTCACTCTTTTGTAAAGTATTTTAACAAATGGGGTTGGGTTTCGGACCCGCAACGGAAAGCGATTAATAAAGCAGCTATGCGTAAAACAAAGACAGTAGCTTTGCACCAGACAACAGTTTAATGCCTTAACTTACACATCTCATTCCCTCCTTTCCCAAGCTTTTAGTAACTTCGCCGGCAAACCTGAATGACATGAGCAAAGAAAAACCCTCTATACCGAAAGGAACCCGCGATTTTGGCCCAGCTATAGTGGTCAAGCGAAACTATATCTTTGGCGTAATAAAGCGCACCTTCGAGAAGTATGGCTACCTGCCACTCGAAACGCCGGCTATGGAGCAGCTTTCTGTGCTCACCGGCAAGTATGGCGACGAGGGCGACCAGTTGATTTTCAAAGTTCTAAACTCCGGAGATTTCCTAAGCAAGACAAAGCCCGAGGACATTGAAGAGGGCTCCAAGCATTTAACCCGCAAGATCTCTGAGAAAGCCTTGCGCTACGACCTAACCGTACCTTTTGCGCGCTTTGTCGTGATGAACCGCAACGAGATCACCTTCCCGTTCAAGCGCTACCAGATACAGCCGGTTTGGCGTGCCGACCGTCCACAAAAAGGCCGCTACCGCGAGTTTTATCAGTGCGATGCCGATGTGGTGGGCACGAACTCCCTGCTTTGCGAGGCCGAGATCGTGCAAATGATCGACGAGGTGCTTACTTCGTTGGAGCTGAAGGATTTTACCATTAAGATAAACCACCGTGGCATACTTGCCGGCATTGCGGAAGCCATTGGCGAGAAAGGGCGTGAGGGAGATATCTGCGTGGCCATCGATAAACTGGATAAAATTGGCCAGGAAGGCGTACGCAAAGAGCTCTTGGAACGCGGCATATCGGAGCAGGCTGTAAATAAGCTGGAGCCGCTTTATTCCCTTTCCGGCTCCAACGAGGAAATTCTGGACCAACTGCAATCCATACTTGGCGACACCGAGGAAGGCCAGCGCGGCCTGAAGGACCTGCGCGAAGTATGGCAATACCTGGAGCAACTTGGCAGCTACGCACTCAGCACGCAAAACCCATCGGGGCAACCGCGCCTGATGCTGGATGTAACGCTGGCCAGAGGCCTCTCCTACTATACCGGCTGCATCTTTGAGGTGAAGGTGAATAACGTAAGTATGGGCAGCATAAGTGGCGGTGGCCGCTACGACAACCTAACGGGCATGTTTGGCATGCCAGGCGTGTCGGGTGTGGGCTTTTCGTTTGGCGTAGACCGCATTTACGATGTGCTGGAAGAACTGGAGCTTTTCCCAACTAGTAGCCAGGTGGGCACCAAAGTGCTGATGGTGCAGTTCGACAAGGAGTCTGAACTATACTCGCTGCCGCTACTGCAAAAGCTGCGCGATGCCGGCATTGCCACCGAGCTATACCCTGAGGCCGCCAAATTGAAAAAGCAGATGAGCTACGCCGACCAGAAAAACATTCCGTTTGTGCTTTTGATCGGCTCCGAAGAAATGAAAAGCGGCAAGCTAAAGCTCCGCGACATGCAGAACGGCGAGCAGGATGAACTGTACATCGACGACATCATTGCTCAATTAAAAGCCTAGGTAAATCATGGCAAAAGATCATTATATTTCGAGCGAGTTTCTAAGCCTGGAGGTTATAGAAAGCATCCTGACACAAAACTTATCTCTTGCGCTTTCAGAAGAGGCGGAGCAGAAAATAGTGCGTTGCCACGATTACCTGCATCAGAAAATAAAAGCAAGCAGCCAAACCATTTACGGCATAAACACGGGCTTTGGCTCGCTCTGCGATAAAAAGATCTCCCCTTCTGACCTGGAGCAATTGCAGCGAAATCTTGTTATGTCGCATGCTTGCGGCACAGGGGCTGAGGTACCGCAGGAGCTGGTAAAGCTGATGCTGCTGCTTAAGATCCAGTCGCTGGCCTATGGGCACAGCGGCGTGCAACTGCAAACCGTGAAACGCCTGATCGATTTCTTTAACCGCGAAGTATACCCGGTGGTGTATCAGCTTGGCTCGCTAGGCGCCAGCGGCGACCTGGCCCCGATGGCGCATTTGTGCCTGCCCCTGCTGGGCCTAGGGCAAGTGAGTTATCAGGGTTATACTTTAGATAGCAAGCATGTGCTCGAAATGTTCGGCTGGGAGCCCATTGCCCTGAAAGCCAAAGAAGGACTTGCCCTGCTTAACGGTACGCAGTTTATGAGCGCATATGGTGTTTATACTTTGCTGATGGCCAAACGGCTTTCACGGCAGGCAGATGTGGTTGGCGCACTGTCGTTGGATGCCTTTGATGGCCGCATAGAGCCGTTTAACCAGCTTATACACCAGGTGCGCCCGCACAAGGGGCAGTTGCAAACTGCGGAAGCCGTAAGAGCCTTGCTAGATGGCAGCAAACTTTCCGCTCAGGAAAAACAGCATGTGCAGGACCCCTACTCGTTCCGTTGCATGCCGCAAGTGCACGGTGCCTCTAAAGATGCGCTGGCCTATGTAGAACAGGTTTTCCTGACCGAGATCAACGCCGTTACCGATAACCCGAACATTTTCCCGGACGAGGACGAGATCATCTCGGGCGGCAACTTCCATGGGCAGCCATTGGCGCTAGCCCTGGATTTTATGGCGATCGCCATGGCCGAGTTGGGCAGCATATCTGAGCGCAGAACCTACCAGCTTATCTCTGGCTTGCGCGGTTTACCGGCTTTTCTGGTTGCTGAGCCCGGCCTAAACTCCGGCTTCATGATCAGCCAGTACACGGCAGCCTCCATCGTAAGTCAGAGCAAACAGCTGTGCTCCCCGGCCTCCATAGATTCCATCCCTTCCTCTAACAACCAGGAGGACCATGTAAGTATGGGAGCCAACGCCGCTACCAAACTATACCAGGTGGTGCACAACACCGAGCGCGTGCTGGCCATCGAACTGATGAACGCCGCTCAGGCACTAGACTTCAGAAGACCCATGCAAAGCTCAGCCCCGTTGGAAAAATTGGTAAAAGCCTATCGTAAAGTGGTTACCTTTGTATCCACCGACAGAATCCTGCACGACGATATACAGCAGAGTATCAGCTTCCTGAGAAAGTATAGCATTTAGCAGTTGCTTTCGCTTTAAGTAAAAACTCCCCTGCTGCGGCCGTGGCAGGGGAGTTTTTTTTGCTGGAGATTATACTTTTCTGCTGTACTTAAATTAAATAACTTCGTAGAGGCATCAGAAAAGACACTGTTGAAATACCTGCTTTCCATATTTTTTTTGCTTATCGCCCCGGCACTTTGGGCGCAAGGCTGCTTTGAGGCCATCCAAAACGGACAGCCTGTAAAGGTGATCTGTGCAGACATCCCCGTATACTTCCGCGACTGCACCCCCAACCCGGACCCTAGCGCAGTCATTTTCTACTATCCAGGCCCTGGCAAATTCGACCCACAAAATTTTAACCAAAACGACCTGCTGCAAGGCGAAGCAAGTACCACATTCACAAATCCCCGCTCATACATCATCACGCAGGTCATTAACAAGCAAGGAGGCGGTGGCACCCAGGTTTTTGAGCAGACTTTTGAGGTAAAGGGCAGTCCTGAGCCAGAATTTAACGTGCAGAGCTGTTCTAACGGGTTCGTAAACTTCTCCATTACGGACACAAACTACGATACCTATACCATTGATTTCGGGAACGGCAGCACCAGTACCGTAACACCCGGTGTTGGCATAAGCACCAGGTACAGCTCCCCCGGAGATTATACCGTTACGTTTACGGGCAATTATGACGACGCTCTGGCCTGCGGAGGCAGTAAAACCACCACGGTAACCGCTCTCCCGCTTCTCGATGAGGAAAACCCTACGCAGTTAAACAAGTTGACCGTGCTGCGCCAAGATGATATTAATGGAAGTGTACAACTCGAGCTCTCGGGCCTTGTTCCGGGGTATGATTACGCCGTGGAGCAGTACACAGGCGATTTCAGAAATCCTTACCGCGAGATTGGCCTGATACAAAACGTAAACGCCGCGACACTAACGCATACTATCAATAACATCGATACCGAGGAAGGGACCTGGTACTTGGTGCGCCCCGTTGATGCCTGCGGCAGCTTCTCGATCAACTCCAACATCGTAAGCGCAATTTATTTGGAGCTAAGCACTGATGAACTGAAAGTTGATGTCACCTGGGATAACCTCCCCGATTTTGAGAAGTATGATCTTTACCGAAACGGAACGCTTCTGCAAACCTTCGACTCTGATGCTCGCAACTACACTGACCTCGATGTAGGCTGCGGTCAGGTTTACAGCTACTATATAGTAGGCTCAGGCACGGACCCGCAAGGCGATAGCTACTCCTCCGTTTCGGCTACCCTCCAAACCGAAGTAACCTCCACGGCCATACCTGCCACTCCTTTTCTGCTGAGCAGCTTTAACATGAACAACCAAATAGAGCTGACCTTGCAAGGCACAGAGCCGGATGGACGCACAGCCATTGAACGAAGTATTAACGGCGCTGCCTACAAGCCACTGTCAACCGTTACCCAACCCGTTTACCTTGATACAGAAGCCGGTGTACAACCCGTTTGCTACCGCGCAACCTTTACCAATGCCTGCGGCAACAGCGCCGCCGTGAGTAACACAAGCTGCCCGGTTATACTTACTGCCGAGCGCCAAACCGATGGCAGTGTTATACTTACCTGGTCCGCCTATAATGGCTTTCAGAGTGCCCCTAACTATACTGTTGAGCTTTTAGACGACAGCGGAAATACCGTAAATGCTTACCCGGCCACTGGCCTAACCTTCACCGACAACACACTTAGCAACGCCTTGCAGGTTTTGCGCTACAGGGTTACAGCCACCTCGCAGGATGGGGCTTACCAAAGCTTTTCCAATGTGGTGCAGGTTGAGCAGGATGCGCTGCTTTACATTCCGAGTGCCTTCACCCCAAACGGCGATGGCCTGAACGACACCTTCGAGATCAAAGGCAAGTTTTTCAGCAGCTACACGTTGCGCATCTATAACCGACTGGGCAATGTTATTTTTGAGGGCACCAATGCTGATCCGGCCTGGGACGGTACCGATAACGGCCAGAAGGCACTGGCAGGCGCTTATGCCTATGAGCTAACCTTTACCACCAGCTTCGGCACCGTTAAAAGCAGGCGTGGCACAGTCACCTTGCTTCGTTAACTTGGTCTGGCAAGCGGCCAATCATACTTCAAGAGCCAGCATTCGGGCTTGCCGCCTTCACTGCAAAGTATATTTATTGCTTATATTTGCGCGGGCCAGCCAATAAATGGCCTTTTAGCACGTACACATACTATAAAAGAAGAAAACTATGTTTGATATGTTCGGCATGATGGGCAAGATTAAGGAAGCCCAGGCCAAAATGAAAGAGGCGCAGGAAAAACTGAAGGACGTAACCGTAACCGCTGAGTCGGGTGCAGGGCTGGTAAAAGCCACCGTAAACGGACAGCGCCAGCTCCTGAAAATAGAGATCGACGAGTCCATCATGAACGTAAGCGACCGCGAAATGGTAAACGACCTGGTGGTGGCCGCCGTGAACAACGCCATGCTAACTGCCGGCGAGCGCGCCCAAGAGGAAATGCGCAAACACACCGAAGGACTCATCCCTAATATCCCAGGCTTAGACCTCGGCAGCTTTGGACTATAATCCGGCACACACGGCAGTCGTAATCCTGAACTGGAACGGCTTGCGCTTTTTACAGCAGTTCCTGCCATCGGTGGTGGCTAACAGCGGCAACGCGGAAATCATTGTGGCTGATAATGCCTCCACCGATGGCTCTGTTGTTTTTTTGCAGCAGCACTTCCCGCAGGTGCGGCTTATACTTCACTCCGAAAACTTTGGTTTCTGCGAGGGGTACAACAAAGCCTTGCAACAAGTCGATGCCAAATACTATGTGCTGCTTAACTCCGATGTGGAGGTGCCGCCCGGCTGGACGGAGCCGATCATCGAGCTGATGGAGCAGGACACAAGTATAGCCGTGTGCCAACCCAAGATACTCTCGCAGCAGCACCCTGGCTTTTTTGAGTACGCCGGAGCGGGCGGCGGCATGCTGGATGTGCTTGGCTACCCCTTCTGCCGCGGCCGCCTGTTCGAGACGCTGGAAGAAGACCTGGGGCAGTATAACGATGTGCAGGAGGTTTTCTGGGCAACCGGTGCATGCATGTTTGTGCGCGCGGAGGTTTTTCATGGGTTGGGAGGCCTAGAGCCCGCATTTTTTGCCCACATGGAGGAAATTGACTTTTGCTGGCGCGCCAAGAATGTTGGCTTCAAGGTGATGTATAACGGCCACAGCCGTGTGTACCACGTGGGTGGAGGCACCTTGCATAAATCAAACCCGCGCAAAACATACCTCAACTTCCGCAATGGCCTGGCCCTGCTATACAAGAATACGCCCACCAAAGAGCTGATATCAAGCATAATGCTGCGCGTGCTTTTGGATTGGGTGGCCGCACTACGGATGATATTTGCAGGCCAGCACAAAGATGCACGTGCTGTGTTAGATGCGCACACCGACCTTTTGCGCAACAGTGCCTATTGGCGCAGGCGCAGGCGCGAACAGCAACCTAAGGGCAGTTTCCCACAGCAGTCTGGTGTTTACGACGGTAGTATTGTCTGGAAGTATTTTATTCAGCAGAAACGCGTAGTGCAGGATCTATAAATCCCAAACGGTGTTGCGTTCGCGGCGCAGGTGCTTGCTCACGTTCATCCAGAACGCCAGCATCAGGTAAATGAGCACAGGAGAGCCCATCGTGAGAAACGAAACGTAAATAAAAGTCAGGCGGATGCTACTGGAAGCAAAGCCAAGCTTCTCCCCCAGCATCGTGCACACGCCGAATGCCTGTGATTCGATATAGTACTGAAGCCGTTTCATTGGAATCTGGTTTAAAATCTAAATTATACTTTGTTCGCAAGACATCAAAATTAAAAAAGATGCCTAAAGCTGTATAACCCTAAACGAACAAACTAGGTTTATGGTGTACACCACTTTACGTCGATAGTAAAAATCAGGATATGCAACAGTACCATAAAAGTAAAAAAATCCTCCTATTTCTTACGCTTTCCGTTGGCCTTGGCAGCAGCGGCTGCACGCTGCAACGCATGGTTAAAACCGCCGAAAAATACCAGCAGATAACCGTGGAGCCATCCCCGCTGGTTACTAATGGCCAAAGTATAAATTTCGAGCTGAAGGCGCAGGTGCCCGAAAAACTCATCCGAGATAAAGAAGTTTACAAACTAGATGTATACTACGAGTACGGGGAACAGCAACAGCGCGAGAACCTGTCAACCTACAGTTTTGAGTTTGGCAATTTCCTGTACGAAGACAAACAGCCCACCATTACCCAACAAATCACCTTCCCCTACGCTCCCGAGAAAACAACAGGCCGCCTAATGGTGCAGGGCCGCGCCGTGGACAAGGAAGATGGCGACATGGCCTATACCTCCCCGAGGCAAGTGGCCGTGGGCCTTAATACAACCCCGCTCCTGCTCGTGCGCAACAACGCGTATACTTTTACACAGGATACTTATGCAGAAGCCGAGAATGCAGCGGGCAAACTGATTTTCTATTTTGAGGAGAACAGCACCGAGTTAAAGAATTACACAGGCTCCAACCTGCCTGCCCTGGAAAAGTATGCGCTGGATAACGTGCCCAGCCAAACCATAAAAATAACGGCCTGGCAGGCACCCAACGAGAAAGGAACGCGACTGGCAGCTAAACGTGCCCAGGAGTTGGAGCAGTACTACCAGCAAAAGGTAAAAGCCCTAGACTACAGCGGCAAAAAAGTGAGCATCAGCACCGAGGTGAAAGCAAACACCCTGGAGGCCCTGCGTGAAAAGATAGGAGCCACTGCCCTTCCTAAAATACAGAAGCAGGAAGTTCTGAACATACTTAACGGTAACCAAAGCCAACCGGAAAAGCTACAGGCCCTGCAAAACTCGCAGGCTTACACTTATCTGAAGCAATATGTTTTCCCGGGTTTGCGTGCCGCCGAAGTTCAGGTAAACTATGATAGAAGCCGCAAGCCTGATTACAAACTGTATGTATTGGCAAAACAGCTGGCAAACGAGAAAGCAAGCGCAGAAACTCTAACCGAGGAAGAATTGCAGCACGCCGCCACGCTCACGCCCATTCTAGCTGAAAAGCGCAAACTCTACGAGGCAGCCGTTAAAACCACAGATAAGTGGCCCGCATACTATAACCTCGGCGTGGTGTACACCGAAATGGCCCGCAAAGAATATCGCCCGAAGGTTAAAAAAGCACTATTGGAGCAGGCCATTCATAACCTGACCTACGCCGGCTACAGAAACCCGACCGCTAAAGTATACTACAGCCTGGCCAGCGCCTACCACCTGCTCGATAAGTATGAGGAGGCAATGGAGTACTATACCTACGCCCCTACCCTTGCCGGCGACGAGCAAACCCTTACGCGCATTTTTGCCGACAAGGCCGCCCTTGAAATCGAAACCGGTAAGTATGACGAAGCGATACAATCGCTGCAGTATGCCGGCGATACCTACCAGACCAACATGAACCTTGGCCTGAGTTACTTGCTGAAGGAGAACTACGAAGGCGCTGAGGAATTCTACAACAAGGCTTTGAAACTGAAGCCGAACGACGGAATGGCCTATTATAGCCTGGCACTGATAGGTGCCCGAACGCAAAACGAGCAGCTGTTGGAGCAAAACCTGCGCCGTGCCGTAAATGCAGATAAATCGCTCATGCAGAAAGCTATAACTGATCTGGAGTTCAGCAACTACCGCGACAAACCGGCCTATAAAGACGCTCTTATCCGCTAACCAGGCTTGCAGAAAACGCAACTCTACATTGTAAATTCGCAGAGTTCTTTTAATTTTACCTTCTGAACCGAGAATTAAACATCATATATGCGAAGTATACAGTTTAGAGAAGCCCTGCGCGAAGCGATGTCTGAAGAGATGCGCCGCGATAAGAGCGTGTTTTTGATGGGTGAAGAAGTGGCCGAATACAACGGTGCTTACAAAGTTAGCCAAGGCATGCTGGACGAGTTTGGTCCGGAGCGTATCATCGATACACCCATAGCCGAGCTGGGTTTTGCAGGTATCGGTGTGGGTGCCGCCATGAACGGCCTGCGCCCGATCATTGAGTTCATGACATTCAACTTCTCTCTGGTTGCCATCGACCAGGTGATCAACTCTGCCGCCAAGCTCATGTCTATGTCTGGTGGCCAGTACGGTGCGCCGATGGTGTTCCGTGGCCCGACAGGTAGCGCCGGTATGCTGTCTTCGCAGCACTCGCAGAACTTTGAGAACTGGTACGCAAACACGCCAGGCCTGAAAGTGATCGTTCCGTCTAACCCTTACGATGCAAAGGGCTTGCTAAAATCAGCGATCCGCGACAACGACCCTGTGATCTTCATGGAGTCTGAGCAGATGTACGGCGATAAAGGCGAGGTTCCAGAGGAAGAATACACTATTCCAATTGGCGTAGCCGATATCAAGCGCGAAGGCTCTGATGTAACTATTGTGTCATTTGGCAAGATGATGAAAGTGGCCCTGGCTGCTGCAGAAGAACTTGCTAAGGAAGGTATCAATGCCGAGGTAATTGACTTGCGCACTGTCCGCCCTATCGATTACAAAACGCTGATCGAGTCTGTTAAGAAGACTAACCGCATGGTAGTGGTAGAAGAAGCATGGCCACTGGCCTCTATCTCATCTGAGATCGCTTATCACATCCAAAGCAACGCATTCGACTACATGGATGCCCCTGTAAAACGCGTTACTTGCCGCGATGTGCCGCTTCCGTATGCGCCAACCCTTATCGATGCTTCCCTGCCTAACGTAGAGCGCACTGTAGAGGCTGTTAAAAAAGTAATGTATAAGAAAGCCTAAGTATACTTTCTGTCGAACATACTCCGAGCGGCGAAGCCTAATAGCTTCGCCGCTTTTGTTTATACTTTGCCCGAATCAGGATTTTTGGAGGGACGGGATTGTTTGTGATTTTAGAGGAGTAAAGGGATATTTCGCTAAAACTTTCTGACTGCTGGTTTTGGCCTTTCAGGCCAGTTGCGTCGCAGACGCAACGTTATACGTCGGCACGAATCCGAGATTCGCGCCAGGAGAGACTTACATGCCGCAACTTTAGCGGAAGTGTAACTTGTGGCTTTACATGTAGCCAGTTTGTAACTGGCTTTCTGCGCAAGCAGAAAAATACATATGCTGATTTCAAGCTAGGTCAATTCCTTGCTTAGCCCTCTCTTCTCAGCAACTATCAACAAAATAAACACAAGAATAAGCTTTATCTTTGCCCTGATGCTTCAGCGACGTATACTATACTTTTTTATACTTTGCCTGCCTTTTCAAAGTATGGCACAGGCGCCAGTCGATAGTGCGGCTATCCAAAAAAAGCGGCTGGCTGTGCTTGGGGCTACGTTTGGAGTTGGGTACACGTCCATGCTGGTGTCGCTTAACAAGGCCTGGTACTCTGAGGAAGAGCGTACCGACTTTCATTTCTTTAACGATAACCGGCAGTGGCGGCAGGTAGATAAGGCCGGGCACTTCTGGAGCGCTTTCCATGAGAGTCGCGCCGGCATTGACATGCTGCGCTGGGCAGGTGTACCCGAGAAAAAAGCCATCCTTTACGGCGGTTTGCTGGGTGTGGCCCTGCAAACTCCAATCGAGATCTTTGATGGCTATCAGGCTGATTACGGCGCATCGGTTGGCGACTTAGTGGCAAACACTGTTGGTTCTGCCGCTGTAGTAGCCCAGGAACTGGCCTGGCAGGAAATACGCATTATGCCCAAGTACTCCTTCCACACGACCCGCTATGCCGATATGCGCCCCAGCGTGCTGGGCAGCAACCTCGGCGAGCAGGCGCTAAAAGACTATAACGGGCAAACCTACTGGCTATCTGTGGATGTTGGCGCGTTCCTGAATGAGAAAAGCAACTACCCTAAATGGCTGAACATTGCCGTAGGCTATGGCGCCCAGCAAATGGTGTACAACGACCCCGAGGTAAACGCAGCAGCTGGCTTAGATGCTTACCGCCAGTTCTATCTTAGCCCCGACCTGAACCTGATGTACTTTAAAGGCCGTAGCAAAGTATGGAATACTGCCCTATATGTGCTCAGCATCATCAAAATCCCCGCCCCTGCCCTGGAGTACAACCGCAAGAATGGCTTTAAAGTGCATCCGCTGTATTTTTAGCCGCGTCATTCAAAAATACCGGGCACGACAACCCAAAGTATAAATCCGTATCTTTGTTAACGTATGATTGAGCTGCCAATCTTATAAAGGCGGCATCATACTTAACCATAAACCGAAGAGCATACATATGAACGTAGGAGACCGTGTTCGCCTGATGTCTGGCCGCGAGGAAGGCATCATCACGCGACTTTTGGATAATAATATAGTAGAAGTAGCCATCGACAATGATTTTACCATACCTGTTGCCAAGCGCGAGGTTGTGGTTATCGCTGCCGAGGAAAAAAAATATATGCAGCAGGACGATGACGTGATCCAGCCAAGTAAGCGTAAAGAGCCTGTCGCGCCTGTTCTGGCGGCGCAGGGCATTTACCTGGCGCTAGTGCACCAATCCGATGAGCTGCTGGCCGTAACGGTGGTGAATAACTCGGACTACGATGTGCTGTTTACCAGCGGCGAGGAGCGCGAAAAGAACTACCGTGGCCTGCAAAACGACAAACTGGCCCCTAAAGCTACCCGCGTTATCACGCACTACCACCTCAAGGAGTTCGAGAAATGGCCAAACCTGCTGATCCAGTTTATTCAGCACCGCAACGGCAGCCCAACCATGTTTGAGCCAGTTGTAAAGCGCGTGCAGTTTAAGGCCAGCTCCTTCTACAAAAGCAAGCGTACGGCACCAGTGCTTAACAAAGAAGCCTACTTGTTCCAACTCGACCAGAAACCTGTAAGCGTTGACCCGAACAAGATAAAAGAGCAGCTCTCAGAGGCAGTGGAGAAAAGCGAGAACTATAAACTCACCGCCCCGGAGCACGAGGTAGACCTGCACATCGAGAAACTGGTAGAAGACCACAGCGGCATGAGCAACAACGCCATCCTAAAACTACAGCTGGAGCGCTTCCAGGATGCCCTGGACCGTGCCATGGCCACCAACATGCACGAAATCGTGTTTATACATGGCGCTGGCAACGGTGTGCTACGCAAGGAACTTCAGAAAATTCTGAGCCGCATCCAAGGCATCAAATTCTTCGAGGATGCCCGCAAAGAGAAATTCGGCTTCGGCGCCACGCTGGTAAGACTGAAGTAGGTTAGAAAGTTGGGAAGTCGGGAAGTTAAAAAGTTAGAGAGGTTAAGAGTTTGTGAGTTGTTTGCTAAGTGTGAGACAACCTTTTAACATTCTAACTTTCCAACTTTTTAACTTTCAGACTTTCTAACTTCTAGAGCTGATTTATGCTTATATTTGTATCAGAATAAAGTATCAACGGCAAGCCGTCTTATCGCTGCCCTATCGGGGGGAGAGGAAAGTCCGGGCAACATAGAGCATCCTACTTCCTAACGGGAAGGGTCCTGCGCAAGCGGGATACAGCCAGTGCCACAGAAAATAACCGCCAGCCTTGTGCTGGTAAGGGTGAAAAGGTGCGGTAAGAGCGCACCAGCGGCTGGGTGACCAGTCCGGCTGGGTAAACCTTAGGAGTTGAAAGACCAAATAGGCTGGCAGCGCCTCGCTTCGGTGGGGCTAAGGGCGGCTCGCCCGATGTCAGTGGGTAGGTCGATGGAGCCTGTGCGTGAGTGCAGGCCTAGATAAATGATAAGACGTGCGGCCCCCGGGCCTCGCGACAGAACCCGGCTTACAAGCTTGTCGTTGATGTTTTGTTCTGCATTTCCCGGCCTGAGCTATATTTCCAAACACATCATCTAGCTTTTATACCCGTTTAAAATGCTGATTTATATTTTCAGCTACAACGCAGATATACCAATCATTCTTAAAGACCAGGTATAACTTCGCCTAACGCAAGTTAAAAACGGACCCATTAAGTTAGCCATAAGTTACGCTTGCGCTAAACTTGCGGTAAGTCTTTCCTGGCGCGAATCTCGGATTCGTGCCGACGTATAGCGTTGCATCTGCGATGCAACTGGCCTGAAAGGCCAAAACCAGCAGTCAGAAAGTTTTAGCGAAATATCCCTTTACTCCTCTAAAATCACAAACATTTCCCGTCCATCCAAAAACCCCGATTCGGACATTTTTCCTATTTTTACAGGAAGTATAACCTATACCAAATGGCGACAACACACGACCCGGCTCAGGAAATACAGGAGCTGATACAAAAGATAAATCACCTGAATTACCAGTATTATCAAAACAGCGTTTCCGAAATACCAGACCAGGAATTTGACCTGATGCTGAAGCGCCTGGAGGAACTGGAGGAGCAGCACCCCGACCTGCGCCAGCCGCACTCCCCTACCCAGCGTGTGGGCGGTACCATCACCAAAAACTTCGAGACTGTTACGCACAAATGGCCAATGCTCTCGCTCAGCAACACCTACTCTGAGGAAGAAATGCGTGAGTTCGACAAGCGCGTGCGCAAAATTGTGGGCGACGAAGTAGAGTATGTATGCGAGCAGAAGTTTGATGGGGTTGCCATAAGCCTGACCTACGAGAACGGCAAGTTTGTGCAGGGCGCTACCCGCGGCGACGGCACGCGTGGCGATAACATTACGGCCAATGTGCGCACCATACACGATGTGCCTTTGCAGGCGCATGGCAACGATTTCCCGGAGCTTTTTGAGGTGCGTGGCGAGGTGTTCATGCCTTTGCGCGTGTTTGAGCAGCTTAATGCCGAGCGCGAGGAATACGGGGAGCAACTGCTGGCTAACCCAAGAAATGCCACCTCCGGCACGCTCAAGCAACAGGATTCCTCGGTAGTGGCAAGCCGTAAGCTGGGCTGTTTCTGCTACAGCTTCCATACGGCTCACAGCCACTTCGAAACACACTCCGAAAGTTTGCAGGCTGTTCAAAAGTGGGGTTTTAAGGTTTCCGATACCTGGCGCAAGTGCAGCAGCATTGAGGGTGTGCTGGACTATATTAACGAATGGGAAAGCCGCCGCTTTGAGCTGCCTATTGCCACCGACGGCGTGGTGGTGAAAGTGAACAGCTACGCGCTGCAGGAAGAACTTGGCTTCACGGCTAAAAGTCCGCGCTGGGCTATTGCCTACAAGTATGCCGCCATGAGCGCTGCCACCAAACTTACCGGTGTGCAGTACCAGGTGGGCCGTACGGGGGCCGTTACGCCTGTCGCCCTGCTGGAGCCGGTGCACCTGGCCGGCACGGTGGTAAAACGCGCCTCGCTGCACAACGCCAACGAGATCCAGCGCCTGGACCTGCGCCTGGGCGACACGGTTTTTGTGGAGAAAGGCGGAGAGATCATCCCGAAAATAACGGAGGTGGATTTCAGCAAGCGCCCTACCGATAGTGAACCTATACTTTACCCTAGCCACTGCCCTGCCTGCCAAACAGAATTGGTGCGAACAGAAGGCGAGGCGAATTTCTATTGCCCCAATGAGAAAGGCTGTCCGCCGCAGATCAAGGCCAAGCTGGAGCATTTCATCTCGCGCAAAGCCATGAACATTGATGGCCTGGGCCCCGAAACCATTGAGCAGCTTTACAGCACCGGCCTGGTAAATAACGTGGCCGACCTCTACGACCTGACGTTTGAGCAACTGGTACAACTGGAGCGCATGGGCGAGAAATCTGCCAACAACATTCTTAAAAGCCTGGAGAAGTCTAAGGAAACGCCTTACGACCGCGTTCTTTTTGCACTGGGCATTCGGTTTGTGGGTAGCACCGTGGCAAAAAAGCTAGCCGAAGCGCTCCCGGATTTGCAAGCCCTCCGCGGAGCTACCTATGAGGAGCTGATTGCCATCAACGAGATCGGTGACCGGATAGCACAATCCATCATCGAGTACTTCCAGGAGCCTGCGCACGTGGAGCTGGTCGAGCGCCTGAAAGCTGCCGGTTTACAGTTTGAGTCGCAGCACACGGCCCCGGAGATACAAAGCGACAGGCTGGCTGGTGAAACGTTCGTTATCTCGGGCGTTTTCGAAAGCGTAAGCCGCGACGAGCTGCAGCAACTTATTGTGAGCCATGGCGGCAAGGTGGTCAGCTCAATCTCCAAAAAGCTAAGCTACCTGGTTGCCGGCGATAAAATGGGCCCTTCTAAGCTGGAAAAAGCCGAAAAGCTAGGCATCAGGATCCTAAGCGAAAGTGAGTTTTTAAGTATGATCGAGTAGATCAAACACATACTAAGTATAAAAAGCCCTGCCGAAAGTATGTTTTGGCAGGGCTTTTTAGTGTAAGATCAATTTAAGCGATGCGCTTCCGGGAAATATCGAAGTAGCCTAACAGAAACACTAGCAACCCAACCCCAAGGCTAAGCAGCACCTCCTGCGTGAAAATTGTAGCTGTGTTTGGGCCAGAGGGGAACGTATAGATGGTGAAAAACGGGTAGGCAAACGGATAGTAGTGCATGTGCTCCCAGCGCATACCTACCACCACGGTAATGATTGCCACTACGCCGGCTCCCATACTTAGGGCAAAGCTGCTCCAGCGCATACTTAGCCAAAACTGCACGGCTATAATTACAAACGTAGCCAGAAATAGCTTCAAACTGGTGATAAAAACGAGCCCCAAGCCTGCCGTACTGCCGAAGCCGAGCTCGGGCCGCACCAGGTTCAGAAACCACCCGCCCGCCAGGAAAGCAAGTATAAACACCACCGTGCTAAGCAGTACCAAGCCCACTACCGTTGTGGCTTTGGCGATATAAATGGTGCTTTTGGGTAGCGGAGTGGTGTAAAGGTGCTTCCAGCCGTTGGCCTTGTGCTCTATGCCGTTGGTAAGGCTGGTGAGCAGCGCAATAAAAATGGGCATGAGCAGCAGCGTGTAAATACCGAAGTTTTGCTGCGCAAAGCGGTGCCAGGCATTCGCGTCGGCGGGCACAAAATGCTCCCCCTTCGACCAGAACACAATCACATACATACTTACCAGCGCGCACGGCGCAAGTATGGCAAGCCATAGCGAGAAGGTATTTTTCAGTTTAAGCGCCTCGGCGCTCAGGCTGCTGCGGTAGTAAAGTATAGCGTTCATAGTTCGGGGCAAAGTATAAATTAGTGCATGGCTGGCGTGATGGCGCCCTTGTTGGTGATGGACAGGAAAAGCTCTTCCAGGTTTTGGGAGTTGGCCTGCAGGCTGTACACAGAAATTCCGTTCTCGACCAGCAGTTTGTTAATGGCCGCTGCCTGCTCCTTTTCTTTTACCTGCACGGTAAGTATGTCGGCTTCCTGCGCTAGTAGTTGATACTGATGGTCTTGCAGCAGCTTGTGCGCCACAGAGTTATTATTGGTTTCCAGGCGCAGCACATTGGTTCGGAAGGCGCTCTGGTAGAGCTGCTTTAAGCTCCCCTGGTACAAGGTTTCCCCCTTGTCGATGATGGCGAGCTCGGTGGCGCACTTTTCAATTTCGGAGAGCAGGTGGCTCGATAAGAAGATCGTTTTGCCGAGGTCGCGGTTGAGCCGAAGAATTAGCTCGCGCACCTCGCGGATGCCGCTCGGGTCAAGGCCGTTGGTCGGCTCGTCAAGTATAAGCAGTTGCGGGTCCGGTAGCAGTGCCAGCGCGATACCGAGGCGCTGGCTCATGCCTAAGGAGTATTCGCTGGTTTTGCGGTGCGCATCCTGGGCCAGACCTACAATTTTGAGCACTTCGGCAATGCGGTGCTTTGGCGCGCGAACCATGCGGCGGTGCATCTCCAGGTTATCGTAGCCGGAAAGGTGGCGGTACAGTGTAGGCATCTCAATCAGGGCCCCGGTTTGGCGCAAAATATCCAGGCGGTTATCCTTTAAGTCCAGCCCATGCAGCAAAACCTGCCCTTTGGGTACGGGCAGCAGCCCAAGCAAAATCCGGATGGTGGTGGACTTACCGGCACCGTTCGGGCCCAGGAAACCGAAGATCGTACCTTTAGGCACACGCAGTTCCAGGTTTTGCAGCACCTGCCGTTTTCCGAAGCTATAGCTCAGGCCGTGGGTTTCGATGATGTATGGATTCATAGTATGATGGCGTTTGTAGGTGCACCCTACAAAAGAGCTATTACTTTCAGTATCAAAAAAATAGAATATACAAACAAGAATATTCCCTATACCAAATACCAAAGTATACCTGTGCTGCGTTTAATCCGGTAAAATTTACCTTTGGTAGCCACATAAGTCATTTTTGTATAGACATCAGCGCCGGAAAAGATTAAATCTGATACTTTGCTTATCTTTAAGGTAATGGAAAGGCACCAAGGGATGGCTGCCCGCTTTACGTATAACTACCCTAACAACTTTGCCCAACGCCAGCCTCGTTTTACCGGAAACCACCATGAAAAAGCGATACACCATTGCCCTGCACGTGGCGGCATGGCTGCTGTTCGGTGCGTGGGTGTTTTATTTCCTGTACGGTAACAGCACGCTCTCCTTCGGGAAGGTGCTGGATGTGCTGGTGGGCCTCCTGATCAACATACTTATCTTTTACTTTAACTGGTATGTGCTGATCCCGAAGTACCTGGCCCGCAACCGCATTCTTTTATACATCGCCGCCGTGCTTACCACCCTGCTAAGCATCGCAGCCATCCGCGCTCCCCTGGATTTTTACGTGTTCCGGGAGTATAACCGCGAAATGAGCACGCTCTATACTTACGAGCGCATGATGCAGTACATAATGGGTGGCCTGGTACTGGTCTTTATCTCTTCGGCCCTGAAAGTAACGGGCAATTACATCCGCAACGAGCGGCGAAACAAGGAGCTGGAAACGCAGAAACTTACCGCTGAGCTTGCCTTCTTAAAATCGCAGGTGAACCCGCACTTCCTGTTTAACACGCTCAACAACATATACTCGCTGGCCTACAAGCAGCACCCCGAAACGCCCGATGCCATCATGAAGCTTTCTTTGCTGATGCGTTACATGCTGTATGAGAGCAACGACACGCTGGTGAGCCTGGAGAAGGAAGTGGACCACATCCGCAATTTTATTGACTTGCAGAAACTGCGCCTGCGCGAGCAGACAAGTATAAAACTGAACATCCAGGGCGAGTTGGAAGGCAAGCAGATCGCGCCCATGCTACTCATGACGCTGGTAGAGAACGCCTTTAAGCACGGCCTTGTCAGCCGAAACGAGATCGGAATTATCCTGAACCTGGTGGTGCAAGACGATTTCCTGCTGTTCAGCACCATTAACAACACCAGCCAGCACAAGAAACGCCAGTTCGGGGGCATTGGCCTCGAGAACCTGAAGCGCCGCCTGAACCTGCTGTACAACAAACGCCACGAACTGACTTTCGAGGAGAAAGAAGGAACGTTTTACGCCACACTTAAACTATACTTCAAGCCTAAAGCCAAATAAAACTATGACAATCCGATGCCTAGCCGTGGACGATGAGCCGCTCGCCCTCGATATTATTGAAAGTTACGTTAGCAAGCTGCCCTTCCTGAAACTGGTGAAAACCTGCTCCAGCGCCACCGAGGCCATGCAGGTGCTGCAGGAAGAGCAAATAGACCTGATGTTTCTGGATATTGAGATGCCTGAGCTCACCGGCATTCAGTTCCTGAACATACTGAAGCACCAGCCGCTCATCATCTTCACCACCGCCTACCCCGATTACGCCCTCGAGGGCTTTAACCAGGATGCCGTGGATTACCTGCTCAAGCCCATCCCCTTCGATCGTTTTCTGAAGGCTGTTACCAAAGCGCAGGAAAGACTGCAGCGCAGTGCCAGTAAAACTGTAGAAGCGCCTGCCGCACCACAGCAAGCCGCCCCGGAGCACGATTTTATGTTTGTGAAGGCCGATTACAAAACCATCCGGGTGGACTTTAAGGACGTGCTCTGGATCGAGGGCCTCAAAGATTACATCATTATCCAGACCAAGGATCAGAAGATCATCACGCTGCTCTCCATGAACAAAATGATGGAAAAGCTGCCCGACACAAAGTTCCTACGGGTGCACCGCTCTTTCATCGCCTCGCTTCAGAAAATAGACAGCATCGAGAAAAGCCGCATCCGCATAGGCAGCAAAGAAATCCCGATCGGGGAAGTATACAAAGAGCAGTTCCTGAAGTGGGTGGAGGAAAACAATATCCAGTGATTCTCAGGCAGGTATAGAAACATACAGGGTTGCCGGCCCGCTGCGTATACTTACACACGAGGTTTCAAACCTGAAACGCGAAGTATGATATTTGCAGATTCCGATTCATAATTCGTAATTCGTAGTTCAGAATCCTTATGAAGTGTGTGATGACTAGAGAAAAATTGAAAGGCACGGGCGTGGCCCTGGTAACCCCTTTTACAAAAGACTTAGCCGTAGATTACGACGCGCTGCGCAAACTGCTTGATTTTGTGCTGGATGGCGGCGTAAACTACCTGGTGGTAAACGGCACCACCGCCGAATCGGTAACCACGACTGCCGCAGAGAAAGCCGAGATCCTGAAAGTAGTGAAGCAGCACGTTAATGGCCGCGTGCCGTTGGTGTATGGCTTGGGCGGCAACAACACGCAGCATGTGCTGGAAACCATGAATGCTACCGACCTGGATGGTATAGCTGCCATACTCTCGGTGAGCCCATACTATAACAAGCCCTCGCAGCAAGGTATTTATCAGCATTTTGTGCAGGTAGCCAACGCCTCGCCAGTGCCGGTTATACTTTACAACGTACCGGGCCGCACAGGCAGCAACATGGCCGGCGACACCACGGTAAAGCTGGCCTCGCACGAGAACATCATTGGCATTAAGGAAGCATCAGGCAACATGGAGCAGTGTATGTACATTGCCAAGCACAAACCTCAGGACTTCATGCTGATCAGTGGCGATGACCTACTCACGGTGCCAATGGTTACCCTGGGCGCAGAAGGCGTTATCTCGGTGCTGGCCAATGCTTTCCCGGGCAAGTTCAGCAACATGATCCAACTGGCGCTGGATGGCAACTTTAAGGAGGCACAGAGCTTACTTCTTAGTTTTGTGGACATGAACCCGCTGATGTATGAAGAAGGCAACCCAGTTGGTGTAAAAGCCGTGCTGGAGCGCTTCGGCGTATGTTCGGCCCAGGTAAGACTTCCGCTGGTAGAAGCATCCTCCGGGTTAAAAGACAGGCTTTTCAAGCTCCTGTAACAAGAACCAGCCTAAAGCAAGCAGCCCCGCCTAAGTATACTTAGACGGGGCTGCTTGTTTTAACGGGCTTAGTTAATTCTGCTACTCTTCGCAGCTGTAGGTATAATCTATCGTGATTACCTTGCCATCGTTATAAGTCAGGGTTGCCTTTGTAGGATAGTCCTGCTCGTTCAGGGTATACACTGCGCTATAGCTTTCGGCAGGCACACCTACAGTGGTACTTACGCCGCCTGTCGTGGCCGTGGTAGTGGCGCTTACCGAGAGCAGGTTATTGGTGTTAGGGAAGCCAATGGCTGGCCTGGCACCAATAAAGGCAGGCACCGCAGAAAGTGGGGAGCGCTGGTCATCCTGGGTAAACGTGGCGTTATACGCTACCTGGCCGGTATTATCTTTCACTACTACACTGATGGGTTTGCCGGCAGGATATGATTGGGTAAAGGAGCCGTTCTGAACGAGCTTGTTATCCACGTATCGGTAATTGATTGCGGACGTCAGGCGGTCCTGCACATCGTACGTGGCTTTGAAGGCAGCCACGTGGTGTACCACACCAAGGTTTAGCGGCCGCTGCACTTCATACTTGGTCAATTTACCGGCTGGGTCATAACTAAACACAGTATAAGTGGCATCGCCGTCGGTTGGCTGCAGCTCTTCCCGCGTTAATTTGCCTGCGGCATCATACGTGTACTTGCGTGTTTCGCGCAGCACATCCTGCACAAAGTGAGCAGACTGGACGATCTGGTTTTCTTCGTTATATGTATAGCGCGTGGTAACTGCATTAGCAGCCTGACGCACTACCTGTTGCTGCAGGTAGCAAAGGTTGGATGTATCAGGGGTTGCCGTAACGGGCGTCGGCTCGTCGTCACTGGTACAGGCAGAGAGTGCCAGCAACCCAAAAATCGACAGGAGAAATCTTGTTTTCATAAACATACAACTATAGCTACGAAGATAAGGCTTAACGGGCTGTAATGCCAGACCCTGGCTTATAAAGGTGGCACCTTTCAGAAACCCCCTAGTAGCACATGTACCCATCTGTATCAGTCCTAGTGCTTATACACAGAAACGGAAGAACAGCATCAACCTGCCACTCCTAAGTGCTTTTAAACCGAGTAAGAAAATTTCGCTAAATTTTTTTTTGACCCAAAACCCCTATTTTAAGCTAGTTGAGCGGCTTTTATAATTTTATCCAAAAATAAATGCTGAATATTAAAAATAAAATGAACACTTTTACTGATGTAAACGTCTTAGTTGTACAATTATAAAAGATATGAATAAAGGAAAAGTAAAATTCTTTAATGACGAGAAAGGTTTCGGATTCATTAAGGATGAGAGCACAGATCAGGAGTATTTCGTACATGTAACTGGTCTAATTGATGAAATCAGAGAAAATGACGACGTAACTTTTGACCTGCAAGAAGGAAGAAAGGGACTAAACGCTGTGAATGTTAAACGCGCTTAGTGTAAACATACATTGATCACCAGAAAAGCCTTACACCAAGTGTAGGGCTTTTTTGATTTACAGCCCCCTTACTTAACCCGTACGCCCTGTACCAAGTATGCACTGAAGTAACTAAACGCTTACTTCATGGACAAGGACAAGGACCAGCAACTACGAGAACAGCTTGTAAATATGATGCAGACAGGGCAGGCTTTCCGGCCACGCCAAGAACTGCTGGCGGGCATTACGCTGCAGGAAGCCAGCGAAAAAGTAAAAGACCTCCCCTATACCCTGTGGCAACTACTGGAGCACATGCGTTTTGCGCAGCACGATATACTGAACTTTTGCCGCAACCCCGATTACAAGGAACCCACCTGGCCTGACGACTACTGGCCTAAAAACGCACAGCCACCAAGCGAAGGCGAGTTGCAACAAACGCTGCAAGCACTCACCAACGACTTACATGCGATGGTAAGCCTGGTGCAGGACACAAACAACGACCTGTTTACCCCTATTCCACATGGCGACGGCCAAACACTGCTCCGCGAGGCTATGCTGATGGCAGAGCACAGCGCCTATCATCTCGGTGAGATCATCGTACTCAGGAGATTGCTCGGAAACATTAAGTAGCAGGAATAAAAAAAGGGCCTGCAAAACAGGCCCTTTCTACTAGGTGATTATTATGGCATTACAGATTCTTAGCATCTACCTGCCCGCTCATGATAGCCTGGATTTCTTGTTTGTGGTTGAGTACGTTTCCGTAAACAGCTTTTAACTGCGAATTTTTCAGGCTAGCCATAGCCGCTGAGCTATCTATCTTATTTTCGATGATATCGTTCAGGGCAGCCATGAAAATGCTATGCAAGTCATCAGCACTCAGGATGTGGCCCATTGGCTTTGTTTCCTGCGCAATAATCCAGCCGAGGCGCGAAGCAGCCAAGCGCTGGTTTGGCGTGCCGTGGTGGCCACTGGAAGTAAAGCTGCAATCGCCGATGTTGTAGAACAGTTCAAAGAACTCAGCCGCTCTTTTCCAGTTATAGGTAGCGCCGCGTTTGTGGGTCATGTAGTAGCTCGAGAAAACGTCGGCCTCAAGTTCTGTCTTGCGTGTTGCCTCCGGCGTGTTCTGGCGTGGGCCATACCAGCGCTCATAGTTGTTAAACTGCACTTGGTGGCCCCACTCGTGGGCAAGTATGCCTGCAAAAGTTACTTGCTCGTCTACACCGGCATCGGTCATAACCTGCACAATGCCATCTCCTACCACAATCAGATCACCGGAAGTGGCAAAGCCGTCAAACGACAGCAAAGGAGTGGTTTTGAAAGCAGTACTTGGCTGGATAATGTTCGCGATGATAAAATCGGCGTTGGCGAAGGCTTGCGCAGGCGTAAGGCCGGCAAAATTAACGTAAACCGCTGCAATGGCATCGCGGTTTTGCAGGCTGCTGGTGTGTTGGCCGTTCAGGGTTATCTCATCCTTCATGTCCCAAAACGACTCTAGGTTGCGCTTATGCTTGGCAGCAAAGTTTGTTAGCTTCCCATCCGCTCCGAAATATTGCTTTGAATCATCGAGGTAGGTATAAAGCTGTGCCAGCGTAGACATCAGGTCGTACCATTCCCAATCCTGGGCGGAGAACTGCCGGGCATACGGCGATATAGCACTGTTGAAAGGTGTTGGGCCGCATGTGCTTGGGTTTACAGCATTGCTGCTATAGGTGGCTGCAAGTGCCTTACTGAAGGTATCATAAGAACAGCTAAATGTATTGGCAGCCAGTGCGCTGGCGTCGAGGCTAAGGTTTCCGTGGCCAGCTGTGGCATTGTTAACAGAAAGTGTGTCGAAGCTGGCTTGAGGTTCTACTAAGGCGGCGGCATCTTCTTTATCACAGGACACAGTTAGGAGGCCAACACCACCGCAAAGTAGTGCAAGGGTAAAGTTCTTCAATTTCATAAGGTGAGTTTGTTTAATTTTTAATAGTGAATTGTAATGAATTATTATTAGTTCTAAACTAACTAAAATAATTATCAATTTAAAATTAAAAACTCTTTTATTTCATACTACCCTTTACCAACTTGATACAATTTTGCATACTAGAATGGGCACTATAACATACCAAGAAGTATACTAGTGCGTGCTTCTGGCATTGCCATGTAAAGTAGATACCTTTGTTTAAAAGTGCCTTTTGCACAAGTATCCGAAACTGGCTAGGCGCTAATTACTGTTTCTGCGTTTGGCTTGCTCTTCAAGCGCCTTTAACTCGTGCTCTGCGGCTTTAAGCCTGTCTTTTGCAGCTTTTTCGCGTTGGCTGGCTTCTTCGGCACGGCGTTCTGCCTCACGGTGTTCCTGCTTTAACCTACTTACTTCCTCCTGCTGGGCGCTTACTTCCGGATCGTTGGAGACGCCGCCACCGCCAGATATTACGGAGCAGCTAAGCATTAACGGAAAAGAAAGAGCCATCAGCCCGGCACCAAGAGTTTTGGTTATGTTGCGTTTCATCATTTCTTCATTAGTTCAAGCTATTGTACGGCCATGCGCCAAAGCAGTTCTGAGAGGTGGCTTAATCCCTGCTTAACCGGGAAAGATTAATGCTTGGTTTAGCATGATCGTTGTCGAGATAAAGGGGGCCGCTGTAAGTATAAACGTTCTTAGTATACTTGCGGCGCCCCCCTTTCACTGGCTTAGCTTGCCTGACTCCTGTCAACATTATAAACAAGCACTTTATCCGCCCAGGCTGCGTGTGCGTTTAGCTCGTTTTTTACGTGGTTGTGCCAATACTGCTGCTTTTTGCCCCGAAAGCCATGATCCGTTTCCAGGTCGTATTGCTGCTGCTGTTCCTTTAGCTCATTAAAAACCTGCTGAAACACTGCATCAAAGGCTTCTTTAAAATTATCTGTTGGTTTTGCCTCTGCAAAGGCTTTTGTTAGTTTGCGGGCATACAGCTCAGTCAGGTCAAAGTGCAGTTGCTCGTGGGCTAACGCATTCTTGTCCTTCATGGCGTGTGCCTTAATCCAGGATTTCTCCTTGATAAACCCAGCGGTAACTACCATTTTCATGTGCAGTATACTGCCTGGCCTAACAAAGGTATACTTATAACTCACGTGGGTGTAAGTAAATACCCCTAGTTTGCCAGTATCTATGTTATCAGGCATTAAAGTATAATCCTGCGCTTGTAGCGGAGTTTCTGACCAGAACAATTGCTCCACCTCCTGCCCAAAGCAAATGGCGCTCATCAAGAGTAAAGCTATACTTAGCAGGGCACCGCTAACCAGCCTGCGTAGCGCATGCACAGTAGTTTTTTTTGTATGAAACATGCCTGCTGCTGCGCTAGAAACAGGTATAAGTATAGGCCATTTGCTCCTGCTCCCCGGAACCATAGGTTTTAACCGCGCTTACCGGAAGCCCTTCCGGGTTGTAAGTATAGCTTACGGCAAAACTTAGCGTGCCTTGGTGTTGATTGGTTACGGTAACGGCAACAGGGTTATGCGCTGACGCTGCCAAAAGCGGCTCAAAGAAGCCCGGCGGCAGGCTGTTTTGCGGCGACGGATGATTATCAAAACTAATTTCTGTTAAACTAAGCCTGTCGCCGCGCGCGTCGAGCATTTCGATGCGAGTGGGGTTACCGCTGTCGTTGTAAGTATACTTCCAGGTGTAATACCAACTGCTCTGGTCTGTGCCCGCAAAGTGATACCTGGCCTCGCTGAGATGCCCCTTGCTACCGTAGGCGAAGGTGTAGTATTCATTTTCTGTATAAGCTCCGTTGCCGGAAGCAATGTGCCGGCTTTGCCGGGTAAGCTGGTTTTGGGCGTTGTATGTATAAACCACCTTACTGTTAGGGTAAGCAATTTCGGAAAGGCGCTTCTGGCTATCGTAGCTTACCTGGCCGGTTCGCAGCGTTACGTTGGCAGAATCGAGGGCGACGGTGGTGAGTTGACCCTGTGTGTTGTAGGTATACTTTGTGCTGAACGCCACTTTCTTGTTGCCGCCAAGCGGCTGGAATTTGGTGTACGTTTGCAGGTAGCAGGTTTCTTCAGGCTCAGGGGTCTCGCTGTCGGAGGAGGGGCAGCCCCAAAGCAGTACGGCCAATGGCAGCAGGTAGAGTAAGCGTGTTTTCATATTCATTAATTTAGGGTGAATGTATGGTTTGCGTTGCTATTTGGTAGTTATGCGTTCGCCGTTGGGCCTCCGGATGCTGCCAGGGCTGTGCTGGGCTGCTGCTCGTAAGCTTCTTTGGGCAGGGCGAATGTTGGGTCTACCAGCAGCACTTCCTCGTAGGTGAGTTTGTAAAGGCGGTACACCAGCACATCTATCTCCGCCTCAAGCCCCGATGTATCGGCAGCGGCATCGGCTTGTTTTATACTTAATATCTGCTCGACTAATGCGGTTATACTTGCTTTCGTTTCTTCGTCTGGGATGGCGATGGGGAGTTGAGAAACGTAATTTACTTTAAGTCTACAATAACCTCCTCGAACGAAATCGCAGACTTGCATCAAGAAATACTTAGATATTTTAGAATTTAGTACACCAAGCAAATAGTTTTCATCAGTTATAATAATTTGAGTATTATCATTTCCATAATATTGAAAACTATAATCTGCAGTGAAGGAAGTTATATCTAGAGATATACCAGGCCAAAACAATTTTGGCTTATCGAATTCTTCAAAGTATGTCGCAGCACACCTCTGTAGAGCATACCATTCATATCTTATTCCTGTCTCGGCTTTATTTCTGTTGCTCAATCCTACTTTAAAAGAAAGTAGATGATTATAAACTGCAGGGAATTCTTTCTTAAATAATTCTTCAGCTTCTAATGATACACCTGATATTGTAGTATCGTTATGTAGCGGAAAATGCCAAGGTATGAATAGCAGATATGAGTTAGATTTCGGTGCTAAGTATCGTTTTATATCTCTGCCAATTAAAAATGGTTTTATAACTTCTGCACTTCGCGGGTCTTCGGCAATAAGGCGATCTTTGGTGGCTTCATCAATTACAAAAGCCTCATTCAACCCTGTAAGAACACCACGATAAATTTTGCCCTCCACATAATCGCCCAGCGGTGTGCCGGTGTTTTTCAGCTTCTCCAGCAGTTGCTGTGCGGTGCTGTCGGAGAGCGTCCAGCCTGAGTCGGGTAAAAGGTCGGCCTGCACATCATACTTATGAACCTGTACATAGCCTTTCAGCCCTTGCTCAAATTGCAACGTATTTATCGTTGCCGCCTCAAAAGTATAACCAGCCTCGGGTTTATACTTTGCCACGGCAAGTATGAGCGGGTACGTGGTGGCTTCCTCAAACACAGGCAAATCGCCAAAGTCCAGCAGCTGCACCAACGCATGGTTTTGCAGCCATTGGCGCAGCGCCTTGCCGTAACCGGCACGCATCCACTTGTTCGGGATAATGTAACTAAACTGGCCGCCTGCGTGCAGCAACTCTAAACCGCGCTCCACAAAGTATACATACAAATCGGCGGTGCCTGCATAGGTGCTAAATGCCTTCTGCAAGTATACTTTAAAGTTGCCAAGCTCCTCCTGCCTGATATACGGCGGGTTACCGATCACCACGTCGAAGCCTTTATACTTGCCTTCCTCGTCTAGCACCTCCGGAAACTCAAAGCGCCACTCAAAAGCACCTTCGTATACTTTGTTTGTTTCGATCTGCTCGCGTTCGTCTTCCAGCTTTTGCAGTTGCTTTTGCTTGCGTTGCAGCTCTTTCTTGTCAATCTTTTTGGCTCCGAACAGGTCGGGGTCCTGCATCACGGCAATTTGCCCGCGCAGTTTGGCCATGTCGCGGCGCAGTGGGTCGTTGTTGGCCAGCGTGGTTTTAAAGCCCTGCTTAATCTCCTCTAAAAAGGTAACCAGCTGCTTTTTATCAGCTTTGGAGTTGGTGTGTTTATACTTGCGCACAGCCTCGCGGTAAGCCTGCAAACTATGGCCCTTCTTGCCAAAGGCCTCGTGCAGGTCGGCGGAGAGCGGGTAGCGGCTCAGCAGCGAGTTGCCCTGCTTTATGTTTATATCGATGTTGGGCAGCGTTTGCAGCTGCGTGTACTTGTCAGGGCGCGTTTCAGGCTCAAAACCATTGCGCAGGCTGCTGGTGTTGGCATAGCACACCGGGCTTGCTGCGTCAGCATCGCCCTGCATGGAAATCCTGCCCACGCCGGCATCCTGTACATCATGCTCCAGGTAGTAGGCGTTTTTAAGCAGTTCTATCCAGAGGCGCAGGCGGCAGATCTTTACCGAGTTTGGGTTAATGTCCACGCCAAACAGGCAGTTCTCGATAATGGTCTGCTTCTCATGGAATAGGGCTTCCTGCAGCTTCTGCACCTGCGGGTTTATACTTCGGTGGCCGTCGGGGTGCAGGTGCACCGTGTAGCTGAACAACTCGCCGGCGTAGTCCGTCACGATCAGCTCGTCGTTCTGCACCTCAATGCTGCCGTAATGCAGCGCTTTGCCCTGCCGGTTCAGCAGCAGGCGCAGCTCTGCCTTAATCACGATCAGCTCGTTCAGGGCGCTAACCAGGTAGTGGCCCGAGCCCACGGCTGGGTCGCAGATGCGCAGGCTGTTCAGCACCTCGTTATATTCCTGCAGTTTATTTAAGGTATAGTTCTGGTGGATGCGGAGTTGCAGGGATTCGAACCCAGAGCCGGAAGCGCTGGTATCAATGTCCCAGTTATACTTTTCAGAAAACCGCTGAACCACCGCGCGCCGTATGGCTTCGCGGCTCATGTACATGGTTATAAAGCCGGGCGTGTAGAATGAGCCGTCGCGGTAGCCGTTTATCTTCTCAAAAATAAGCCCCAGCACCGAGGCTGTAATCAGCGTTTTGTTTTCTTCCTGAATCTCCTCTTTGCCTTCGGCCCCGAAATCGTAACTACCTAAAAAGCGCAGCAGGTACTCCAGCGTATGCAGCTCCGGGGTTTTGCTTTTAGCCAGGCTCTTGCCCTGGGCATCGCGCAGCACGGTTTGCGGGTGCAGCGGCAGCAGGCTGCGGTCTTTCAGGTTAGAGATGCGCAGCGTGCGTTTCTCCAGCTCAGTGGTCTCGAACAGCGAGGAGTTAAGGTATGGAATATGGCCATACTTCTGGCGCACGTTGGCGGCGCGGTTTTGAGGTCGCTCGGCCAGTACGTCAAAAAACAGTTCGTTCAGGTCGTCGAACTCCTGCAGGTTCTGGGCGCTCATAAAGGCAAAGCGCTTGTCGCCCTGGTGGTAGCTAATGAGCTGCGCCTCCAGCAGTTTCAGGAACAGGATACGGTTTACCCAGGTAATGCACAGCTCCAGCGATACGTTAAACAGCTGTTCCTCGCGGGTGCTGCCAAAGCTGTGGGTGTTATTCAGGCCGCTCACCAGGTCTTCGGAGCGCAGCTTTTGGTAAGCAGCCTCCAGCAGCGAGCCGTGGTTTGGTTTCTCTTTGCGGCGTATCAGTTTGCGGCCTCCCTCCTTCACTTCCTCCAGGCCAATAATGTGCAGCAACTCCTGGTAAAAGCCTTTGTCCAGGGAGTTGGCATCGTTAGCGAAGGGCTCTTTGAGCAGGTGCGCCGGCGAGAGCAGTTTGTACAGCGCCACCAGCTTCACATCGTCTTTCAGGTCTTTGTTGCGCAGCGGCTTTTCGTAGCTGAGCAGGTTAAAATGCGTGAAACCGATGCTTTCGGAAAGGCCGGCAATGTATGGCGCGGCAATGTGCTTGTAAAAGAAATCGGTGCTGGTGCTGGCTTTGCGGCCCGCAGCCCAGTCGGTAAAATCTTTGCGCAGCTGCGTGTTGCGGTAAAACAGGCGGTCAAACTCCAGGGCATCAAACACAAACCACTCGTGCACGCTGGTTACCACCAGGTGGCGCAGGTCGTGGTTCTGGTGCTCCACGCGCTCGCGCAGGTAGTATAGCAGCAGCTCGTGGGTGGCCTTGTAGTTCAGGTTTTCGGGGGTGGGCATGTCGGCCTTGTTGGTGGGCCGCTTTACCTCCAGCAGCACGCCGGCATTGCTTTTTGTGGTAGCGCCAGTGTGTATCACCAGGTCGGTTTTGCCTTTGGTGTTTACGCCATACTTTTCGTAGAACGTGCTTTTCAGGAAGTCGCGCAGGTGGTTCTTGGCGTGTTCCTCGCTCTCGTTCAGGTTTATACTATCCAGCAAATGTTGGAGCGCCGCTTTAAAGGCTTCCATGTCGGTGCGTGGCGTTTTTAGCCTGAGGTATGCTTTGTTTAAGGCCTGTCGCGGGTTTAGTAGCGTGTGCTGCATGGGTTGGAGTCTGTTTTCAACAGCAAGATAAGCATCAATGCGGAAATATGAATTGGAAATACTGAAAGTGTGGAAGCACTTTAAGCAGTAGGCACACTGCCTCCAAAGCTGAAAAGGTGCAGGGCAGTTACTTAATACGTGATTTATGGCAAGGGCATGCCGGCTACTATGGCCTTCTCTGGGTATGGCAAACACGTAAGCATAACTTAACATCACCTAAAAAGCGTATGAAAGCATACTATGAAGGAAGCAAGAAAACTAGGTTTTTATATTTTGTTGGTAATAGGCACGCTTTTGATTTTGGCTACCCTGTTGTCATTGGTGTACGATGTTCGGTTCTGGTTTCTGAAAGTGCTGGATTTCCCGAGGGTGCAGGTGCTTATTGGGCTTACTCTTACCCTCATACTGTTTGTGGTGGTACATACAAGCAAGCACTGGAAGGTTCCGTCTTACCTATTTCTGGCCGGTCTGATCAGCAGCATTAGTTTACAGCTGTATTTTGTGTTTCCTTATACTCCACTTGCCTCAAAAGTTATTGGTACCATATCGCCGGCTGAGGCTGAAAACAGCCATACTGTTAGCCTGCTGCTTGCCAACGTATGGATGAAAAACGAGCAGGTAAACGATTTCCTGGAAACAGTAAACAAGGCAGACGCGGATGTTGTGCTGGCAATGGAAACAAACCAATGGTGGACAGAACGCCTCACCCCGCTGCATAAGGTTTACCCGCACAGAGTAATTTACCCGCTCGATAACACTTATGGCATAGCGCTCTACTCTAAATTGCCGCTCCAGAATACGCAGATCAAATTCCTGAACCACAAGGAGGTCCCCTCTATCCATACCGATATAAAAATTTCAGGCAACGCTTCCTTTACATTACATGCCATGCACCCGGTACCTCCTAAGCCCAGCAAACACCCCGATAACATAGGAGAAAAAGAAGTGGAGCTGCTTAAAGTAGGCCGCATGGTGAAGCAAAGGCAATTGCCTACTGTGGTAGCAGGTGATTTTAACGATGTCGCCTGGTCCAACACATCCCGCTTGTTCGGCACCCAAAGCAATCTAGGAGACGTTCGTATTGGGCGCGGGCTTTACAACTCCTTCGATGCAAAATCTTACATTATGCGATGGCCCCTGGACCACGTTTTTGTGTCCGGTGAGTTTAAAGTGATAAGCCTGCAAAAGCTCCCGAAGTTCGGGTCAGATCACTTCCCTATCTATGTGGAATTGGCGCTTACCAGATAGCCGGGCAGTTTGCAATACAACTGTATTTCAGAGCGATACTCTTGATTGTGCTGCGTTTAGCACGCACTGGCAAAAGTGGCATTAGTTGTTATCTTTGTTACCTCCACTACACTTTAACAGCGCTTGTATGAAAAGACTTTTACCGCTCATGATGCTACTGTTGCTCTACCCCGTGCTTGGTAGCGCACAACATTCGCCAACCATACTTCCGCTCCGTGAGCGCGCCGCGCTGCAAGACTCGCTGCTACAAAACCGCCTGGAAACACTTTTGCCCACTCTGATGCGCCGGCAAGGTATGGATATGTGGGTGCTGATAGCCCGTGAGTACAACGAGGACCCCGTGGTCCAGACGATGTTGCCTGCCACCTGGCTGTCGGCCCGCCGCCGCACCATCCTGCTTTTCCACGACCGCGGTGCAGGCAAGGGGGTTGAGAAACTTGCTGTAGCCCGCTACGATATAGGTAATCTGGTTAAAGGTGCCTGGTCACCGGAGCAAGAACCTAACCAATGGAAAAGGCTGGCACAACTGATCACCGAGCGGAATCCCAAAAAGATCGGCTTAAACGTTTCGCCGCTGTTTGCGCATGCCGATGGCTTAACAAAGGCAGAGTATGACAGCCTGATGCACTACTTGCCAGCCGCTCAGCAAAAAGCCGTAGTATCCGCTGAGCAATTGGCTGTAGATTGGCTGCAAACGCGCACCGAACAGGAACTGGCCTTGTATGAGCAGATCAGCAAAATTGGTCACGACATCATTTCAGAAGGTTTCTCTGAGAAAGTCGTTATACCGGGCGTTACCACTACCGAAGATGTGGTTTGGTGGTTCCGGGAACGGATAGCTGAATTAAGACTAGAGGCCTGGTTTCATCCTACCGTGGATGTACAACGCGCCAACCCCGGTGCCGGCGACTCGCAACGCAGCTTTGCCCAACGCCCTTCCGAAGATGTTATACAGCCCGGCGACCTGCTGCACGTAGACCTGGGCATAACATACCTTGGCCTGAACACCGATGTGCAGCGGCTGGCATACGTCCTGAAACCCGGCGAAACTGATGCGCCTGCCTACTTAAAAAAAGCACTCGCCACCGGCAACCGCCTCCAGGACATACTTACCGCCCACATGAAGCCCGGAAAGACAGGGAACGAGGCACTTCGTGAAACGCTTGCCCAGGCAAAAAAAGAGAAAATAAACGCCAGTATCTACTCCCATCCCATCGGGTATCACGGCCACGGCGCAGGCCCGGCCATCGGCATGTGGGACATGCAGCAAGGTGTGCCCGGCACCGGCGATTACCCGCTGCACCTCAACACAGCCTATGCCATCGAGCTGAATGCAAAAGTAACACTACCCGCCTGGAACAATAAAGAGATCAGGGTGATGCTGGAAGAACAAGCCGCGCTCACCCCAACAGGAATGCATTATATTGATGGCCGGCAGACAGCGCTGTTGCTTATCCCACGGGCCAGTAGCTCGCCCCGGCCGTAACCATACGTAGCAGGCCTTATTAAACATAGCCTTTGCTTATCAGCAAAGGCTATGTTCGTTAATCAGATAACTATTAGCATGTTACCCGATTAAAACATAGTACAATTTGCATATCTTTAGGCTGTCGAAATCATGCAAACCTACTTTTAGCCTATGAGAACAGCTTTACTGCTTACTTTAACCATTACTCTATTCATTCTCTGCTATGGTCACGCCCTTCATGCTCAGAATAGTAGTGCCGGAGCCAACCATGTTATTGGCAATAAGTTACTGACCCCAGAAGGTGTATTGGTTAGCAGCTCAGGAAATCTTTACATCGCTAACAGGTACCATGTTAGAATACTTGATAGTGAAGGTAATTTCATAAAAGATGCAATTAACACGGCCTACCCAAAAGTCGGGCAGTACAGATCGATTGCTTTTGACCAAGAGGAAAATCTTTTTGTGTGGAATGCCATCGATGGGATACTCACTAAGTATAACAAAAGTGGTGACAAGCTTTTCGAAGCGCGCCACACGATATCATACTACTCTTCTTCAGTAGTAGAAGGCATGGCTATAGACCCTGACGGGTATATTTACATTGCCAGAGCCAACGAAAATAAGATTTGGAAGTTTGACCCAAACGGGAATTACTTATTCTCATTTGAGAACGTTAAAACACCCGGGGCAATAGCGATTGATCCTAATGGTTTTATTTTAGTGGCTAACACAGGAAATAACGAAATCACAAAATTTAACAGTTCGGGAGAACTTATCGCTATTATAACAAAGCCTGGTAGCGAGTCGCAACCTTTTATAAAGCTATCAGGCTTAGCCGTTGGCAAAGATGGAAAAATCTACGCTGCAGATTCTGGCAACGCTACTGTTTACGCATTTGATGAGAATGGCCAATTAAGCTACAAGGTAAAGCTTACTGGGGTTATGAGCGAAGAACACATAGGCATTGGCCTTGACCATGCAGGCAATGCTTTTATTACCACTTCCGGATCTTTATCATTCCAACTTAGCCACGGCAATCTACTCAAAATCAATCCAAATGGCACTCAGGTAGATTATTTGATTAGCAATAATATTCAAGACAATATCCTGATCTCAGGGCAGGCAATTACCAACGATGGATTATACAGCCTACTATCAGACGGTTTTACAAAACAAATTCAGGTTTATAATAACCAAGGCATGAAAGTATGGAGTTTTGGAAAGAATGGGCCTGGCTCAAGCTTCGATCACCCCATCGAAAACATTACAGTTGGGCCGGATAACTCCATATACGTGCTTCATGGCATTGAAACAGCGCAGATCCAGAGATATACCCCAACCGGTAAATTTATCTCAGCCTTTGATGAAACTTTTAATAATCGTGAAGCTCGGCTGAAGTTTGGCCTGGATAATTACCTGTATGTATACAAAAATGGAAGTTTGTTAAAATATACACCCGAGGGTAAATATTTAACCAGCATCAACATTTCTGACTATAATGACAGCTACACTTACCCTGATTTTGCAGTGGACGAGCAAGGCAGTATCTATCTGGTTAAGTACAGATTTGGGCCGGAGCCCTTTACCTATACTTACCAGTTGTTTAAATACTCCAATATGGGTGAGTTTCTGTTTGAGTTTGATTTTAGCTCACTGGGTCGCTTCTCAGAAAGTAGAGTTCAAAGTGTAAGTGTTGCGAAGGACGGCAAAGTATATACTGCCGGTAGCGTTGTTAAAATCTTCGATACTGAAGGTAAATCTGTAGGGTTTCTACCTTATTTAGGCGATAGAATTGTAACAAGTGCGGACGGAAGCGCAGTTTTGGTTGGCTATTTCCAAAAAAGGCAACTAACTGTTTTTAACCGCGCTTCCAGTGGCAAATTTAATACTGTAACTGGTACAGTTTTCCATGATGTGGATTTATCTGGCAACCTGACCGCACAGGATATTATGCTTCCAAACATAATCGTTAAAGCAGAGCCTGGCCCTTATTTTGGAAAAACTGATTTGCAGGGCAAGTATAGCATTGATGTTCGCGAAAATGGTTCATATGAAGTAGAACAGATCTTGCCTAAAGCAACAGGCATGGAGATACAGCAACTAAACCCTGCCAATGCGTTACCTAATAATGTAAACTTTAAAGAACAAGGCAGCAGGGTTTCCGATGTTAACTTCGCCAACCAGGTCACCCTCTCCCCTTACCTCTCCGTTAGCCTTTCCTCCACGCGCCGCCGCCGCTGTTTCGAGAGCACTACCTCATTAAATTACAACAACAAGGGGTACGCACCTGTCAGCAATGCCAAAGTATACTTGCAACTACCCGAGCAGGTAGAACTGCTCTCGGCAGACAAGCCGTTTACGCAGCTGGCCAACGGCACCTATGTGTTTGAGGTAGGCACGCTGGCTGCTGGTACATCGGGCACTGTAACCATCCAGGACAAAGTAAAATGCGGCGATGAATCGTTCAGGGGTATGACCGTGTGCACCAAAGCCTGGATAACGCCACCGAATAACTACACGCCACCAGCAACCTGGGACCAATCAGAGATACGTGTGAGCGGCCGCTGCTTTTACAACGACGGTACTGCGCGCTTCGTGCTCAAGAACATGGGCCAGGGTAACATGAAGGATAGCCTGCAGCTACGCGTGTACCAGGATGCCACTCTGGCCATGGTGCAGAAGTATAGACTGGCCGCCGCCGACAGCATGGTGCTACGTGTGCCGGCACAGGGCCGCACCATTCGCGTTGAGGCCGACCAGGCTGCGGGCCACCCAACGCAAACCTTCGCTAGCGCCACTGTGGAGGCATGCCGCGTTATCGCGAACCGTGTACCGTTCAGCACTGGTTTTGTGAACGCCATGCCTACCAGCGACGAGGCCCCGGAAGTGGCCGAAGAATGCCTCACTATCCTCGACTCCTATGACCCGAACGACAAGCTGGTATCTCCGGTTGGCCTGACGGAAGCAAACTACACCGCCACGGGCACCGCGCTAAAGTATAAAATCAGGTTCCAGAATACCGGCAGCGATGTGGCTTACCGCGTGGTGGTGGTTGATACGCTCTCCGAGCACCTCGACCTGAGCACGCTGCAAGTAGGCGCAGCCTCGCATACTTACCGCTTCAATGTAAGCGGAAAGGGCAAACCCGTACTAACCTGGACCTTCGATAACATCATGCTGCCCGACAGCACTTCCAATGAGCCTGGCAGCCACGGCTACATCCAATTCAGCATCAAGCCAAAAGCTGATTTGGCAGAGAAGTCCAGCGTGGAGAATTTTGCCGATATCTTCTTCGATTTCAACTCCCCGGTGCGCACCAACACCACGGTAAACCGCATCTTCGATATGCCACTGGAAATTAACGAGGAAGCCAAGCTGAATGCCGGGCAGGTTATTGCCTCACCAAGCATCAGCGGCTTTGCACCTGCTGCCGGCAAGTTCGGAGCGGAGGTTATACTTACGGGCAGGAAATTCGCAGCAACAGCCGCCGACAACAAAGTATACTTTAACGGTGTGGCAGCCACGGTGCTAAGCGCTACCGCAGCTGAATTGAAGGTGCTTGTACCAACTGCTTCTATCAGCGGCACGGTTAAGGTACTAACCCCGGATGGAAGCGCAAGCTCTTCTGATGCCTTTGAAGTATACCAACCACCGGTAATTACAAGTTTCAGCCCGATAGAAGGCATTGCAGGAGCAAACGTGACGCTGCAAGGCCAACACCTGAACCCGGCGCTGCTCGAAAGTATAAAACTGGGTAGCCATGCGTGTGAGTTAATCAGTAACGACGGGCAAAGTCTCGTGGTTAAGGTCCCGGCCCAGGCAACTACCGGTACGTTTGAACTAGCTACCAAAGGCGGAAAGACAAGCACTAGCAACGCATTTGTAGTATGGCAGCAGCCTGGAATAACGGGTTTCAGTAGCCCACGCGCCAAGGTGGGTGCCACGCTGCAGATCAGCGGGCAAAACTTCGCTGCCGATGCCGCCCGAAACAATGTATACTTTGGCACAGCAGAAGCACAGGTTCTGGCCGCTACCACCACGCAGCTTACTCTTGCGGTTCCTGCTGGCGCCACTTCAGGCAACATCACCGTTCATACACCCGGAGGCACTGCCACCAGCGCTATTGCCTTTGAGGTGATACCTGCGCCAAGCATTACCTCGTTTAACCCGGCTCGCGGCAGTGTGGGTAGTGTTGTGGAGATAACCGGCCTTAATTTTGGCGTGCTGCAGGTACAAGATGAGATTAGTTTTAACGGCACAAAGGCACTGGTGCTGGCAGCCTCAGACACAAAGTATAAAGTTCAGGTACCTCGCGGGGCTGCCACAGGCAAAATAAGCATGTATGGCATAGGCGGCGAGGCAAGCAGCGCTACAGATTTTAAGGTGGAGGAATCAAGCCCTACAGAGTCGGTTGAACTATACCCTAACCCTACTACGGGACTGGTAACTCTCAGCTTTGTGCATGCCGATTTTGATTTGCAAAAGCTCCACGTGTTCAGCGCAACGGGCAGCCTTGTACAAACCATGGCCTTGCCGCAGCCGCGCCCCGAAAAGTTGGAGGTAAACCTCGAAACGGCCAAGCCAGGCGTTTACTTATTGCAACTGCAAACAGACCGCGGACTTATTGTTAAAAAACTCACAATTCTCTAATGAAACTAAAATTTATACTCCCATTGGCCTTACTGTTAAGTGGTTTTGCCGCTTTGGCCCAGGAGCAAGCCAAACCCGACTGGAAGCACGAGGTGGCCGATTTCCAGAAAGAGCTGAACGAGGAGTTCGGCGACCCGGGCCGGTCTCCGTTGCCAAAAGCTGCACTTAAAAAGTTTGAGGGGCTGGCCTTTTTTCCGGCAGACAGTAGCTATCGGCTCGAAGCAGAATTTATCCGGACGCCGAACCAGCTGCCTTTCGAGATGCCGACTACCACCGGCAGACAAGCCGTGTACGAGAAGTACGGCGAGGTGCATTTTAAGCTGCAGGGCAAGCCATTTGTGCTGAATGTGTACCAAAGCCATACATTGCGCGCCCGCGAAGGCTACCATGATTACCTGTTTCTGCCTTTCACCGATGCCTCCAATGGCGATAGCAGCTATGGCGGCGGCCGCTACCTCGATCTGCGCATTCCGGCAGACAATACCATCACCCTGGATTTTAACAAAGCCTACAACCCGTTCTGCGCCTACAGCCCGGTATACTCCTGCCCTATTCCGCCCAAGGAAAACCGGCTACCTATTCAGATTTTAGCCGGCGTTAAGAGCCCCAAATAATGGTATAAAGCTCTAAATGTGATCCTTAAAAAGCGAAGACACCGGTTACCATTTGGGCGACCGGTGCCTTTTCTAATTTTAGGCGTAAATATTGATGATCCTTACCGAAGCAAGCCTTCCTCCTTCCAGCGCATACGGTAGGCGTTTATGGCAGTATCTGCCAGCTTGCCCATGAGGCGGTAGTTTACCACAAAACCCACTGGTGCACCCAGCAACGGGATCATCTGGGCCATTTTTGCCAGGTCTATGTAATCGCGGTACTCTTGCTGTAGGCTGCGCCAGTTAAACTGATTGATATCCTCCGGTAGCTGCTGCACCTGCGTTTCCCAATCCTGAATGTGTTTGTATACTTTGCGCCGATGCTGTTGCGAGCTAAACGCTAATTCAAAGATATGCAGCACGTATACCCGCTCGCGGTAATCCTTTACATCATAGCCATAGATGGCCGCTACATCATATAGAAGCTTCAGCTTTAAGCCGAGCAGCAACGGGAAGTCAACCAGGCCAAGAAGTATGCCCCCTGCACCCGTCACGCCTCCTTCCGCTGCTGCTGCATGGCGGTAATACTTAACGCGCTCCCGCACCTGAGCCTCTCGCACCAGCAGATCGGTTTGCGCCATGGGTTTAGGTGCCACGTAGCCCGCCCCAAACAATACCCCCCGAATCATGTGTTTTATGGCTGTAGTTATAGCCTGGTGCACCTTCTCCGGGATAAAGCTGTTGAGCTTTACCTGAGCCTTCTGCGCCAAAGCATTCATCAGGGATGGGCTGCGCTGCATTTCCTGCTGCCAAACATTTAGTTCATAGAGCGCATGTGCTTCGTAAGGAGTAGACATTGTCTGAAATAAGCCGGATAAGTATGGATTTTAAGATACGCAGCAACTCCGTATAAGCTACGTATAATCATCTAACTACTAACAAAAAAGCCAGCAACGTGCTGGCTTTTCTTACTTACTGGTTTTGTTGCTGTTCCTTTAGTTCCTCGGCTTGCTCAGCGGCTTCTTCGGCTGCTTTCTCGGCTTCTTTTTCGCGTTTCCTGAAAAAGCCCCTAAACAGGATATTGCTCTGAAGCGCTTCCATATTCTCATCAAACTTGGCTGAGCTCGTAGCCAGGTTTTGCATGGTGCGCTGCAATTGGTTGGCAAATTGCTGATCCGATAGAAGCACGCCCATGGCATTGTTTTCGTTGTTCAGCTTATTGCTTGCTTCCTGCAAGTTCTGGGTCATGGCTGATGCCGATTTGGTGGCTTCCTCCAGCTGCGCCATAGATGCCTGCAGCCTGTTAAACACTGTCGTGTCGGTGAGCAGCTCGTTTGTCAGGCTGCCTTTGGTGTTCAGGTTGTTTGTAAAACGAGTCAGGTCGCGGGAGGCGCGCACCGTGTTCACGGATGTTTGCTCCAGGCTGGCCACCAGGTTCTTAAAGTTCAGGGCAAGTGTGGAGTCTGTTAGCAGTGTGCCGATGGTGCCCTGCCCTTTTACCAAACGATTACTAATCTCGCTGAAGTTGCCTGTAATAGTGGCCAGGTTTTTATTGTTTTCCTGCAGCGTCTTCATGATGTCATCAGTGTTCAGGTTAGCTTCCGAAGCCAGCATGGCGCCGTCTTCCACCATACCCGAACTGGCTGTTCCTCCAAAAATCTCGATAATTTTGTTACCGATGAGGCTTTCCGAGCTAATGCGCGCCTTTGAGTTCTGGCGGATATACTTTTGCGCCTCCTCTTCAATGCTCATTACCACCTGCACCTGGGCATCCCCGTAAAACTCGATTGCTTTAACAGTCCCCACCTTCACACCCGAGAACCATACATTGTTTCCAATCTTCAGGCCTTCCACATCCTCAAAAACAGTTTTAACAGTGATGCTCTGGATAAATTTTTTCTGCTGGCCACCCAGGGTCAGGATGCCTACCACAAATATGACAATAGCAACCAGGACAAAAATCCCGACCATGATAGCACGTTTATTTTCTGCAGTATTCATTGCTTAGTTTACAAAGTTGTAATCGTAAAACATTTTAACACGCTCATCTTCGGTGTTAAACACTTCCTCAAAGGTACCCTGACGCTGAAACTGGCCATCCAGCAGCATAACCATGCGGTCGCCGACGGAGCGGGCGCAGGTAAGGTCGTGGGTGATAATGATAGCCGATGTGTTGAAGCGCTTCTGCACTTCGTTTATCAGGCTGTTGATCTCCATACTTGTTATAGGGTCCAGGCCGGCTGTAGGCTCATCGTAGAGCATTATTTCCGGTTTTAGGATAAGCGTACGAGCAATACCTATACGCTTGCGCTGCCCGCCTGATAATTCCGAAGGCATCTGGTTCATAGATTGCAGCAGGCCAACAGCCTCCAGTACCACATGTATCACGCGGTCGCGGTCGGCTTTGGTCATTTCCTTTGCGTGGCGTATCAACGGGAATTCCAGGTTTTCGCGTACCGTCATACTATCGTAAAGGGCACTGTTCTGAAAAGAGAACCCTATCTTCAGGCGTAGCTGGTCCAGTTCTTTCGGCTTTAGTTTGTCCACCTCCTTGCCCAGCACTTTTACCATGCCCTCGTCAGAGCCAAGCAGGCCAGAAATAATCTTGATCAGCACGGATTTACCGGTGCCGGAACGGCCCAGCACCACCAGGTTTTCGCCTTGGTACAAATCCAGATCCACGCCTTTCAGCACCTCAAAATCATCGAAAGCCTTTTGCAGGCCCCGAATCTCTATAACCTTATTCTCCTTGTTTATCTTTGGATTTAGTTTCTTCATACGCTCAACTTACATCGCTCTTAGTAAGTTTATTACCTGCAAAGCCAGCAGCTCCTCTATAAAGACCATAAACATGGCCGTTACTACCGATGAGTTTGCAGCCTTACCTACACCTTCTGTGCCCTTAGAAGAATAATACCCCTTATAGCAGCCCACCATACCAATGGTAAAGCCAAAGATGAACGACTTAATGATAGAGGAGAACACATCCAGGAAAGTGATGGCATCGAAAACCTGGGTAATGTAGGTCGTAAAGCTTGTAAGCTCGTTCTGGCTCACGTTCAGATACGCACCCATTAGCGCCACCAGGATGGTATACATCGCCAGTGCCGGTATCATGAGTGTTGTGGCTATCACCCGTGTTACCACTAAAAAATTAAAAGGGTTTGTGGCCGAAACCTCCATGGCATCAATCTGCTCGGTTACGCGCATAGAGCCCAACTCAGCGCCAATGTTAGAGCCTACACGCCCTGCAGCAATCAGTGCCGTAACCAATGGGGCAAGGGCCCGCACGATGGCAATGGAAACAAGCGAGGGCAACCAGGAAGCAGCTCCAAACTCAGCTAGCGAGGGCCTGGATTGGTTTGTAAATACAATGCCGATAATGAAGCCTGTTAGCGAGATAAGCGGTAACGACCGAACCCCCACCTCGTAACACTGCCGCACAATTTCCTTAAACTCATAGGGCGGGACTAGCACCTCTTTAAAAAAGCGAACATGGAAAGCGTAGATGTTATACAATTCCAGAAAAAGGCGGTCCAGCCTGCGTGTCAGGAAATACCTGCGCTTTGTTCCCGTGTCTGCCTTATTGTCTTGTAATCCCATTAAAAGTATTTGTTCAGTATTTACCGCAAACTTATCACGTATAGCTTTACGGAAGGCTAAAATTAAAAATTAAAATATACTTTAACGCATATTATACATTTAAGTACCCATGCTTAAAGCGTAACAGGTTTTCGGTGTTCTGTGTTTTGCGCCATAATTTGAATCCTAAACCAAGGTTAAAACATTAAAACCCATTATTCTTAGCCGCGTTGCATAATTCCTAAAAACACCCTGTTATTTTTCAACTTTTTGAACATTTGAAAGAGCTTTTGCTTTAAAACCCTGCCTAATACTACCCATTTTTTTATCTTTATAAGAAAATAAATCTCTTCTTATGTCGCCTTTCAGAGCCGCAACCGGTGATCTTCTCTTTAATTCATTATTTGATAACGTTGGCGTTGGCATTGCCATTGTAGGATCAGAGGGCAAACCTAACAGGGTTAACGGTAAGCTTGTTACTATGTTAGGCTATACAGCCGCCGAGCTAGTAGAAATGCCATTCAAAGAGTTTACCCACCCGGACGATGTTGAAAAGGATGTTAATCTTTTTAACGATTTAATAGGCGGCAACCTTGGCTTTTATGAGATCGAGAAAAGGTACATCCGTAAAGATGGCAGCGAATTTTGGGCACTATTGACCGTATCGCTGGTGAACCAGGGGCCCAATAGTGACTTGGCCATTGCCTTGGTGCAGGATATTGACAGCAGAAAGCAAGCCGAGTGCGCCCTAAACCAAAAGCAGCAAGAGCTTAGCCACTTACAGCAGCGGCTCGAAAACCTTATGACGGCAAGCCCCGCCGTTATTTATGCCCTGGATATCTCAAATACAAGGCGCTTTACCTTTATTAGCCAGGATATAGAGAAAATATCAGGCTATACCCGTGCCGAAGTTATTGCGCATCCAAACTGGCTAAACTCTGTGCTGCAGCCAGCAGAAAAAGACAGCAGGGCAAGAAAGATTAAGCGGTGGCTGGATAAAGGTGCAACGGGCGTACTTACCCTCACTTACCGAATTACCTGTAAAGACCAAACGCTTAACTGGGTTGAGGACCGCCTGGCCGCCGTAAAGGATGATGATGGCAACTTCCTGGAATTGGTCGGTGCCCTTTCTGACATTACAGAGAGCATGAGCGAAAACGAGCAGCTCACGTCCATTGCCCACAACGTGCCGGGCATGATCTATAAATACCGCATCCGGCCCGATGGCACGGCCCACTTCCCTTACTCCAGCGATGGCATTAAGCAGATATATGGTGTTACACCGGAAGAGGTAAAAGAAGACGCCAGCATTGTGCTCCAAAACATACACCCCGATGATTTTGAGCGCGTGTCGATATGCATTATGGAGTCTGCAGAGACATTAAACCGCTGGAAAGACACTTTCCGATACTGTATGCCTGATGGCCGTATTATCTGGCTTGACGGTAGTGCCACTCCTAGCCGGCAGGCAGACGGAAGCGTTTCCTGGTACGGCCATATTCGCGACATCACCGACCGGGTAGAGCGTGACCGAAGACTGCAAGAAAGTGAAGAGCGGTACCGCGACCTTTTCGAGAACGCGCCCATGCTGATCCAAATGGTGCAGGAAGACGGCAAACTGCAGTTTGTAAACCGCGCCTGGCAAGACACACTTGGTTATACCAAGGATGAACTCCCCGAGTTGGATCTCTTCCAAATCATACATCCGGACTGTGCAGCACATTGTAAGATGCTCTTTAATCGCCTGCTTAAAGGTGAGGAGATCCCTAGTTTTGAGGCCCAACTTATCACCAAAAGCGGTGAGAAAGTACTTGTTGAAGGAAACACGTCTGGCATTTACGAGAATGGAAAGCTCATTTCTTCCCGAACTATCTTCCATAACATTACAGAGCGTAAAAAAGCAGAAGACGCCTTAAAGTTAAGCGAGGAGAAATACCGCCGTATTTTTGAAAACATCCAGGACGTTTTCTACCAAACTGATGCAGAAGGCGTAGCCACCGAAATCAGCCCATCTATCTTCCGGAACTCCGGCTTTACCCGCGAGGATGTATTGGGCAAGTCTTCTAGCTTTTTCTACTACGATGAAAGCGAGCGCGATGAGCTTACAAGGCTCTTGCAGGAGCGCGGTGAGGTGATAGACTTTGAGGCCAGGTTACAAACTAAGGATGAACGGGTAATTTATACTTCCATTAATGCACACCTGATCTGGGACGAGAACGGAAAAGTTGTTGGCACAGAAGGAAGTATGCGTGATATTACAGAACGCAAACGTACCGAGGCAGCCTTGCTGCAGAGCAATGAGTTGCAGCGCGTTCTGATGAAACTGGCTACCGATTTCGTAAACATCCCCTTGGGTAAGCTCGACGATGCGATCAATTTTGCCTTAGAGGAGACCGGCTCCTATGCCGAGGTAGATCGCGCCTACGTATTCAGGTATAGTTTTAACGAGCAGACAGTATCAAACACATATGAGTGGTGCGCCCCAGGAATCAGCCCGCAAATCCACAACTTGCAAACCTTACCGCTAGCTATTGCACCTGAAATGGTAAAAATGCACCGGGAGGGGAAGGCTTTTTACATACCCGATACACAAGAGCTGGACTCAGGATTACCGCTGAGGCAACACCTGATATCACAGGACATTAAAACGTTTATCACCGTGCCTATGATGAATGGCTCGGAGTGCCTGGGCTTTATCGGGTTTGATTCTGTGCTGCATAACCGCCAGTGGCAAGAACGCGAGTTGAGCTTGTTGACTGTACTTGCCGAGCTGCTGACCAACGCAGAAAACCGCCGGCAGACTGATCTCGCGTTAAACGAAAGTATAGAGCGCTTCCGTGGTCTCTTTGACCTGAGCCCTGTTGGCATCGCGCTTAACGATTTGTACACTGGCCAGTTTGTGGAAGGCAACAATGCTCTACTCCATAGCACCGGCTATACCTGGGAAGAGTTATCACAGCAAAAATTTAAAGACATTGCCCACCTTGACGGTGAGTATGAGGAGCTGCTTTTTCATAAGGCCCTAAACCATAAGTATACCTATGGCCCCTACGAAAAGGAGCTTATCCGTAAAGATGGAACCAGTATTCCAGTGTTGGTGAGCGGGATGGTTTTCCGGGATAAAAATGGCCGCGAATTACTATGGTCCATTGTTCAGGATTTTACGGAAATAAAAGAATACCAGTCGCAGTTGGAAACGGCGCTGGAGTATAATAAGCGCGCGAACAAGGAGCTGCTGGTAGCAAAAGAAGAGGCAGAAGACGCGAACCGTGCAAAAAGCGAGTTCCTCGCTAATATGAGCCACGAGATCAGAACCCCGATGAACGCAATTCTTGGCTTCTCCGAGATATTGCTGAACACCACTTCAGATACCATCTCCAAAGAATACTTGCGCACTATTTTGTCGAGCGGCAAAACCCTGCTTAGCCTGATAAACGACCTGCTCGATCTCTCTAAAATTGAAGCAGGCCAACTTGCCCTTGACCTGGAACCTGTAAACCTGGAGCATGTGCTGGAGGATATCCGGATGATGTTCTTGCCAGCGGCGGAAAATAAGAATATCGGCATACAAATCAGTATTGCCTCTAGCTTGCCTAAATCGCTGGTCCTGGACGAGATTAGGTTGCGCCAGATACTTGTTAACTTGGTCGGAAACGCCATGAAGTTTACACATAATGGCTTTATAACCATTGAGGTATCCATTGAGAAGATCAACCCTGAAAAGCACCAGTATGACTTATCAATAAGCGTTACAGATACAGGCATTGGCATAGCACCTTCCGATCTGAGCATTATTTTCGACATGTTCCGGCAGGCAAAAGGTGTAAGCGTGAAGCACTATGGCGGAACAGGTTTAGGCTTGGCCATTACGCGCAGACTGGTAGAACTAATGGGCGGCGAAATTGCAGTAAGCAGTGAGTTGGGCAAAGGCTCCAGCTTTAAAGTGCTCCTCCATGACATAGAGTTTCTGGATATCGATGTCTCTCATGACGAGCAGTATAATTGGAGCACAGCAAAGGTTCAGTTCTTCCATCCTACTATACTTGTCGTGGATGATATCACGCACAACGTGCAACTTGTGCGCACCTATCTGGCCGAGTATGACATTAATCTGTTAGAAGCTAACAACGGGCAGGCAGGGCTACAGATGGCTCAGCAACACCAACCCGATCTCATACTTATGGACTTGCGCATGCCTGTGATGGATGGTTATGATACCACTACTGCCCTCCGATCAATTGCCGAGACAAAGGATATTCCTGTTGTAGCGTTTACTGCCTCTATACTAAAGCAGGATGAAGATATGGTACGTGAGCATTTCGACGGATTCTTACGCAAGCCTGTGCATAAAAGCCAGTTACTGAAAGAACTTACCGCACACCTGCCACACCATTTGGAGGAGCAGGAAGAAGCCAACGCTAAAGCCCCCGCCCCTGATGACCTAACTGGCCTTACCCCCGACCAGAGAGACGCGTTACGCCAGCACTTACACATTATTGAGGAGAAATATGCTGTTCCGGCTGCCGAGCTTGCCGAAATCATGGACCTGGATGCCATCGCGGATCTGATAAACGGCCTGAAGTTATACATGGAGCAGCACGAGTTGTACCATTTCCTGGAAAGCCATGTGGAGTTACTCTCGCAGGCATACAGCAGCTTTGATATTGAACGCATGACGCAACTACTAAATGACCTGAAAACTCGTGTGAGACAAACCAAAGAGAAGCTATGAACAGAGCAAATATATTATCCGAGCAACGCAAGAATGTAAGTGTTGTCCTGATCGTGGATGACCAGCCCAAGAACCTGCAACTTGCCGCTTCGGTGCTGAATGCCCACTATAAACTCTTGCTGGCCGATAGTGGCCCCAAGGCCATAAAGATTGCCACCGAAAAGCAACCAGACCTCATTCTATTAGATGTGATGATGCCTGGCATGTCGGGTTACCAAGTATGTGAGCAGTTAAAAAGCATGCCTTCCACCGCTGATATTCCGATCATTTTCCTGACAGCCAAAAGCGAGGAAGAGGATATTCTGAAAGCCTTCGAGGTTGGCGGCGTAGATTACGTAACCAAACCATTTAAAGCCAAAGAGGTACTGGCGCGCATTAAAACTCAGATTGCCCTGCGCCATGCGGAAAAACGGCTCCGCCAGGTCATAGACTTAGTGCCTTACCGCCTGTTTGCAAAAGACTCTGAGGGCAATGTGATAATGGCGAACAACGCCACTGCCGCCTTCCATAATACCAGCGTAGAAGTGCTTTTAGGCAAGCCGGAACCAGATTTACCTGATGGGGCGCAATACATCACACCCCAAGAAGACGATCCATTCCAAGACTCGACCTGCGAGGAAAAGTTGCAACTCAACAACGGCACCAGTCATTTCTACCAGACTACTAAACTGCCTTTTACTTTCTCAGGTACCGATAAGCCCGCACTTCTGCAATTGGCTGTAGATGTAACAGCGCTAAAAGAGCAGCAAAAAGAGATAAGTGCCTTGAACAATCGCCTGATGCAGCATAACAATTATAAAGATAAGATGCTGTCAATCATTGCTCATGACCTGAGAGGGCCGTTGGGTAGCACTGTGGCTTTGTTGGAGCTAATCTCTAAAAACGAGAAGAAGCTGAGCAAAGATAAGATTGTGAGCTATGTAGAGAAGCTAAAAGATAGCACAGGCAACTCGCTTGAGCTACTGAATAACCTACTGCTCTGGACGCAAAGCCAGTTTGAGCGTGTTAGATTTGAGCCTGTGCCGCTAGCACTGAAGCCCGAGTTACACAACGTACTGAAGCCTTTGCGCCAGCAAGCAAGCCAAAAAGGCGTGCAACTAGACGATAAGGTGCCAGAGGGCATCGTAGTTAACGCTGACACTGACATGCTCCAAACGATTTTACGCAACCTGGTTTCTAACGCTATCAAATTCACCCCCTCAGGTAGGAACGTGTATATAGCCGCGCGGCAGCAAGGCAGTATGGCAAGTATAACCGTTACAGACGAAGGCATAGGCATACCCGAGGATAACCTGCAGAAACTCCTGAAACGAAGCCATGAGAGCGTCTCTACCTTTGGCACGAACAATGAAAAAGGCTCCGGCCTAGGCCTAAACTTGTGCATGGATTTCGTGGAAAAGCATGGCGGCAGAATGACTATAAGCAGCCAGGAAGGTGAAGGAAGCACATTTAGCTTTACAATACCTATAGCACACTAAGCATGCCTATGATAAAATTAAGGGCTGGACTTTAACTCCTCATTACTAGCAGGGCAACAAGTATAAATTTCATTGGGCTAAGTATAATACTACCTTATGGGGCATTCGCCACGTATGGTATAAAAATTTAACAAGATATAACTGATGAAAAAGATACTATACAAAACATTGGCACTTGGCGCACTAGCTGGTTTACGCTCACTTTCGGCGCCTGCCCTGCTTAGCAGAAACCTAAGCAGCCGCAACGAAGGCTTACTACAAAATACACCGCTGCACTTACTAGAAAATAAGACTGTGGCTACAGTGCTATCCGGGCTATCTGCCACCGAGTTGCTTGGAGATAAGTTACCGGGAATCCCTGATAGGATTGAACTGCCTTCGCTTCTTTTTCGGGGGGCATCAGGAGCCCTGGTTGGCGCCGCCATTTACCTATCCGATAGAAAAAACGCCGCTGAGGGAGCTGCTCTTGGCGCATTAGGCGCTGTGGCTGCCACATACGCCAGCTTTTACCTGCGTAAATCTCTTGGTAAGGCTACTGGTATTGCCGACCCTGTGTTTGGTGCGTTGGAAGACGCACTTGTAGTAAGCAGCGGTTTGCAGGTAGCAAAAATGTAAGCTAGGCCCATACTTTAAAGTATAAAGTATGAGTTTTGGAGTTGTGAAGTATAAACTGCCTGGTATACTTTAACCGTTCATACTTTCTGTTTTTTGCTGTATCTTGGCCCGTGCCGCTCAATTAGCTATCAATTAAGACGAAGATTTAAAATAAAACTATGCCCAAAATTCTGATTATAGACGATGAAAGGGCCATCCGAAGCACCCTCAAGGAAATTCTGGAGTTTGAGAATTACACGGTGGATGAGGCTGAGGATGGAGAAAGAGGACTGCAACTACTCGGTAAAACGAAGTATGATGTGGTGCTCTGCGACATAAAAATGCCTGGCATGGATGGCATCGAGGTGCTTGAGAAAGCCATGGAGGACTCGCCAGATTCTCCGTTTATCATGATCTCGGCGCACGGCAACATTGATACAGCCGTGGAAGCCACCAAGAAAGGTGCCTATGATTTTCTGCAGAAGCCACCGGACCTAAACCGTTTGCTGGTTACCGTGCGTAACGCGCTGGATAAATCGAACCTGGTGACGGAGACGAAAATCCTAAAGAAGAAAATATCCAAGACCTACGAGATGGTTGGCTCCTCCCCTGCCCTTAACCGGGTAAAGCAAGCCATCGAGAAAGTTGCCCCAACAGATGCCCGCGTACTGATTACTGGCCCCAACGGTTCTGGTAAAGAGCTGGTGGCACGTGCCATACATGAGCATAGCAACCGGAGTGGTGGCCCATTGGTGGAAGTAAACTGCGCTGCCATCCCCAGTGAGCTGATCGAGAGTGAGCTGTTTGGCCACGAAAAAGGCTCATTTACATCGGCGGTGAAGCAGCGCATCGGTAAGTTTGAGCAGGCCAACGGCGGCACGCTTTTCCTGGACGAGGTGGGCGACATGAGCCTATCGGCGCAGGCCAAAGTTTTGCGCGCTCTGCAAGAACATAAAATTACCCGCGTAGGCGGCGACAAGGATATTCAGGTAGATGTGCGCGTAGTAGCAGCCACTAACAAAAACCTGCTGGAAGAGATCGAGAATAAGAATTTCCGGGAAGACTTGTACCACCGCCTAGGCGTAATCCTGATCCATGTGCCACCGCTTAACGACCGCCGCGAGGACATTCCGGACCTAGTGCAGAAGTTCCTGAACGACATTGCCAACGATTACGGCAACAAACCCAAAACCATTACCAACGGCGCGCTGGAGTTCTTAAAACAGCTTGACTGGCGCGGAAACGTGCGCGAACTCCGAAACGTGGTAGAGCGCCTGGTAATTATGAGCGGAAACGAGATAACCGAGGAAGATGCCAAGGCATTTGCCCGGCCAGTGGTTAGCTAAGACCTGAAGTATACGTTATACTTAAAAGGCCGCTGCAAGTATGCAGTGGCCTTTTTCATACTATGCATTAGCCAAATTCATAGTTCTGCACGCCTTGGTAAGCTTATTTATTTCGCTTTAATCTGCAGCACTGCTTATACTTTTTACCGCTTCCGCAAGGGCATGGCTCATTCCGTCCTAGGCGTTTGCCATAAGGGTTTAGCAGCTTTTTAAAGTTAATACGGAAGCGCTTTTTGGGGTTTTGGTCGAATACACGCGTGAGCAAGGCATAAAGTTTTGGGTGCTTCTCGGCTAGCTGGTCAGGCTTTTCAAAAAAGTACTCTGTAACTACTGCAAAAAATTCTGCCTCGCTGGTAGCGCCGTAGCTATCTATATCTGACGTGCCTTTCTCAATTTTCTTGATCTCGCGGTACATCAGCTCACGCCAGGGCTCAACCAGTTCATCCGGCAAGTATGTTTCCGGTGTTCCGTCGATCTCTCCGTCTGCCTGGTCCAGCATGTGTGCAAACTCATGAATGCCTACGTTTTTACGGTCAGCCATGTCATTGAAGCCCCGCTCCAGCGCTGGTTTAGATAGCGTGACATAATGGTCGTTCTGGAATGGGTTCACGCGCCCGAGCACCTCACTCACCGCCTGGTTATCCTTGTTTTTATACTTCTTGATGCTCCCCGGAAACACAAGTACCTCGCCCAAATTATGATACTCCCAATCGCGGAAGCCGAAGATAGGAATGATGGCGCTGGAGGCAACCAGAATTTTTGTAAGGTCATCCACCTCCACATCTATGCCGGTAATTCGTTTTTCAGAAAGGAAAAGCTGCAGCATTTTCTCAAAGCGCCGCTTCTCCTCTTCAGACTGCAACGTGTGGTAAAAACCAACCCGATCTTCCAGAATTTTACGCCATTCAACCGGAAAATCCTTTTTTATAATTTGCTTGCGGGCCCTTGTCTTACGGGTGGCCCATCTATAAAAAAACAGGCAGATGCCTGCTACAAAAACTGCAAAAGCTATGTATCCCATGGGCACTCAAACGTACAAATGCCAGGAAAGATGCTACCCAACAAGCAAATTGCAACCCCTGATATCAGAATTATCAAAGCGGCCCAGAACCTCAAAACTACCATCAGGGTGTTTGCGGCCAATGTCCTTCGTTTCGATGAAGGCGCAGGAATGTACATTGGCAAGATCGATGACGTTTATGCCGCCGCTGCGCAAATCATCGCGCACATCAAAAGGGTCGTTCAGGTCGCGGAGCAGAATTTTCATAGTATAGCCTGGCCAGAAGATGCCTTCGCCCTGCGAATAGCCTTGCGAGAGCAGCTCCGTCATGCCATACTCTGAGTGGATAGAGGCAACGCCTAAGCCACTGGTTAGCAGGGCGTGCAATTCCTCCCGGATCATCTCACGGCGCCTGCCTTTCATGCCGCCCGTTTCCATCACAGTTACTCCTGCAAAATCCAGTTTGCCTTGTACTTTATCCGCCAGGTCCAGCAGGGCATATGAAACGCCCAAAAGCAGCACCTTCTTTCCACGGCCTTTAGCAAGCCGAATGGTTTCCAGCAATTTATCAAGATTTTGCAGGTAAAAACCCTCCTCCTGCTGCCCGCTTTTTTTTATAAAGTCATCGGCCATGGCTACCAGCGACGAGCCCCCTTGTTCTAAGTAGGATGGTAGCAGCGCAAGTATCACGTAATCCTGCAGGGAACCATAAAAGTGCTCGAAAATTCTTTCGGACACTTCGTGGTAAAGATTCAAATCCACTACAAAGTGCTGGCTGCGCGCTTGCTGTGTAGTGCCGCTGCTATAAAATATTGCTTCTGGCTCAAAGGCTCCTGTTACGACCTGCTGTTCTTTAAAGAATTCGATCGGCAGAAAAGGGATCTTAGCGAGCGTATCAACTTTATTCGGCTTAACTTTCAGGTAATCCAGGTACTGGCGGTACACATTATTATGCTGAGCCTGAAAACGGAACAATGCCAAAGCCGTAGAATTAAAGTCAAAGGGCTCTTGTTGCCGCAGTAGGCTGATATGGTGCTTTTTGAAATCCATTGAATACAACAAATGCTATATTTCCTGCGTTTGATTTAGTAAATTTAGCTTCATTTTCTGACACTCCACATGAAATACATGCTAAAGTATGGCACCATGCTACTGGTGCTGGCTCTTATTGCTTCCGGTTGCCGCGAGGAACCGAACTATAGCGAAATACCCCATATCGAGTTTGACAGGGTAGAGCAGTATACATATACTAATAATAAAATCATCTCAGACACCTTAATCATCGCCATTGATTTTCAGGATGGTGATGGTAACTTGGGTTTAAACCGCGTTGGGCTAGATGGTACGCAATCCGGACCCGATTTTGAGCCACCCTTCAATTCAGGCTCCCTGTATTTTAATAACTTTTTCGCCAAGCTTCAGATTAAGCGCGGCAACACCTACGTGGACAGCTTTGTTAATTTCGATGGTCGTTTTCCGAGGCTTTCAAGTAGTGATAGCCCGGAAACGCTTGAAGGCGAGATTCGCTATACCATCGACAGTTTTTCATCAGACGCTTTCCCACCCGGCGATACCGTTCGCTTCGAGATATTTATATATGACCGCGACTTGAACAAGAGCAATGTCGTTTACACCGATGACGTTGTTATATACCAGGGTCAAGGGCGTTAGGGTTTAAATTCGCTTTAGATATAAGTATAAAAAGAGAAGCCCCGGCAAGCAACTTGCCGGGGCTTCTCTTTTTATAGTCTGGTTTTAGTAGATCTTCGGATAAGCCTCTGGGTCTGCTTCGTGCATGATCTCATACACAGACTCAAACACGTCTTCAGGGTTAGGCTTAGAGAAATAATCTCCGTCTGAAGAGTATGCTGGCCTATGCGCCTGCGCCGACAGGCACTGCGGTTTAGAATCCAGCCACCTCCAGGCTCCCTGCTCATCCACAACCTGCTGCATCATGTAAGCAGAGGCGCCTCCTGGCACATCTTCGTCGGTGAACAATACACGGTTCGTTTTGCGGATAGAGTCCGTAATTACATGGTCCACGTCGAAAGGCAGTAGCGTTTGCACGTCAATTACTTCTGCAGAGATGCCGAATTCTTCCAGTTGCTTGGAGGCATCCAATACGATGCGGCACATAGAGCCATACGTCACGATGGTTATATCCGTACCTTGGCGAAGAATTTCCGGTTTGCCAAGTGGCACCGTAAACTCACCGATGTTGTTCGGGATGCGTTCTTTCAGGCGGTAACCGTTCAGGCACTCGATCACAATTGCAGGCTCATCAGCTTTTAAAAGTGTGTTATAGAAACCTGCAGCTTGGGTCATGTCGCGCGGCACAAGCACGTGCATACCACGTATGCTATTTAGGATCATGCCTATCGGTGAGCCTGAATGCCAAATGCCTTCCAGGCGGTGCCCACGCGTACGCACAATCAGCGGGGCTTTCTGCCCGCCCTTGGTGCGGTACTGCAAACAAGCCACATCGTCAGAAAGAATTTGAATAGCATACAGTAGGTAATCCAGGTACTGAATCTCGGTGATTGGGCGCAGGCCGCGCAATGCAGCACCTATTCCCTGCCCGATGATGGTACACTCACGGATACCTGTATCTGTTACGCGCAGCTCACCGTGCTTTTCCTGCAGACCGGCAAAAGCCTGATTTACGTCACCGATAAAACCAACGTCCTCACCAATGGCAAACACACGCGGATCACGGGCAAGCATGGCATCAAAGCAGGCTTGCAGCACCTCACGGCCATCCACAACCGGTGAGTTGTCGTCAAACTCCGGCTTAACTTCTTCTATTAATTGCACAGCTTGCTCAGACTGGCTGAACAAGTATGAGTTAAAGCGATCTGAGTTTTCGCCCATGGCTTGCTCCAACCAGCCAACCAGCTCGCGCTTTGCCTGGTTGTTCTCGTCGCGCACGTAGCGAAGGGCTTTGCGCACCGCCCTAACTGCATCGCTGCGGATTGGAGTAGCCGTTTTGCGGAGCTCTTCTGTTATAGTGGCTACTTCGGTTATATGCTCGCTGGCCGTTGCCAGGTTGTCTAAAAGGTGCAACGCCTCCTCATGATCGGCTTTAATGGCTTCAGAAAAAGCGCTCCAAGCATTTGTTCTTGCTACTTTTACGGCTTCCTTAGCATCTGCTTCGATCTGATCCAGTTGCTCTGCGCTGGCAACATCGTTGTGAAGCATCCATTCGCGCATTTTCAGAAGGCAGTCGTGGTCGGCTTCCCAATCCAGGCGCTCTTTTGTTTTATAGCGCTCATGCGAGCCTGAAGTGGAGTGGCCTTGTGGCTGTGTAAGTTCCTCCACGTGCACTAGAACCGGAACATGTTGCTCGCGGCACACTCGTACGGCTCGCGCATATGTTTCGCAAAGCGCTGCGTAGTCCCAGCCTTTTACTTTAAAAATCTCATAACCTTGCTCGCCTGGGCTGTTGCGCTGAAAACCGGCCAAGATTTCTGAAATACTTCCCTTGGTTGTCTGGTATTTAGCTGGTACGGAAATTCCGTATCCATCATCCCAAACCGAAACAAGCATAGGCACCTGTAACACCCCGCCAGCGTTAATGGCTTCGAAGAACATGCCTTCTGAAGTAGAGGCATTGCCGATAGTTCCAAAGGCTACCTCGTCCCCATTTACGGAAAAGCTTTTCAGATTTTGGAGTTCCGGGTTCTCACGGTACAGTTTTGAGGCATAAGCAAGCCCTACTAATCGTGGCATTTGTGCAGCCGTCGGAGAAACATCAGAGCTGGAGTTTTTCTGCTCCATCAGGTTTCTCCAGTTGCCTTCATCATCTAGCAAACGTGTGCCAAAGTGCCCGTTCATGGCACGGCCAGCCGTAGATGGCTCTGCATCCACATCGGTGTGGGCATATAATTGTGCAAAGTATTGCTGCAGCGTCAGCTCGCCGATGGCAAACATGAACGTCTGATCCCGGTAGTAGCCCGAACGAAAGTCCCCGTTCCTAAAGAACTTAGCCATAGCCAGTTGTGCCACTTCCTTTCCATCCCCGAAGATACCAAACTTAGCTTTGCCCATGAACACTTCTTTGCGTCCGGCAAGGCTTGCGTGGCGACTTTCCCAGGCAAGGCGGTAATCATTCAGAATTTCTTCAGCAGTTATTTTGTGAGTTGTTGATGCTTCAGCAGTTTGCATGTTGTCTTGTTTAAAACAAAATGAGTTTTTTCTGATCAAAAGTACTGAAGATTCCCCTTATTTCAAATTGAGAGCGCTTTGTTGTAGAGCCTGAAGCGCCAGGGAAACGCTCATGTTAAAAAAGAAAGTTGTACATTTGCTTTGCGCTGGATATAACAAAGCATATTTTGCGCCTTATTTGCTTCTGCTGGTTTTATGATACGTAAGCTATACATCCTTACTTTTTTGTGCCTTATATTTGCAAGCTATGTAGCTAAGGGACAGGGCAAACTCATTCTTGAAAAAGAAACCCACGACTTTGGCACCATAGCAGAAGGCACACTGGCTTCATATGTGTTTCGGGTAAAAAACGTAGGCAAAGACCCCGTGGTTCTTACGGGAGTACAGGCTTCCTGCGGCTGCACTACCCCTACCTGGACCAAAGAGCCGATCTTGCCGGGTAAAATTGGCATGATTAAAGCTGTGTATAATTCAGAAGGCCGGCCGGGCCCGTTTTATAAATCCATTACCGTAACCTCTAATAATTCTGAGGAGCCAACTCATACTTTGTACATTAAAGGTGAGGTGAGCACAAAAGATTTAAAAAGCGGTTACACTGCGGAACAAAAAGCATTATCGCCGCGTTTGGCAGTCGGAAGCACAAGCCATAACTTTGGAAAACTTGAAAAAGGACAAAAAGCGGTGGCTAGCTTTAAAGTAAGAAATACTGGCCGCCAGCCACTTATCATACAAGGTGTGCAAAGCGCCTGTAACTGCGTAACTTACCGCTCGTCGGTGGCAGAAATTAAGGCAGGGCAAGTAGCCACACTGGAACTAACGTACGTTCCGGCAGTGTTAAAGGAACAAACCGAAGTTGTAACGGTTTCATCAAATGATATTGTAATGCCTACCCTAAGGCTCACGCTTAAAGCGGATGTGCAGGAAAACAAGGCATCAAAAAATATGTTAAGGGAAGGCGTAAAGCCGGTACCTTTCAGATAGTTTTTTTCATAGTTTTATTTTGTACTAATGGCAGTGATTCTATCGCTGCCTTTTTTCATTTTATACCTTCTCGCTAGGCGTTTTTTGATCGGCAAGTCCAGTATACGCTACAGGCAGTTTTACAAACTCATACTCAAGCACTTAATTCGCGCTTAGGCATAAGTATTTTATTTCTGCAAACTAATGGTATCTTTGCGCAGCTAAACAAAAAAACTGTTACTTTTTAAACTGATCGCGACATGATAATTGGTGTTCCGAAGGAGATCAAAAATAACGAAAACCGCGTAGGCGCAACCCCTGCCGGTGTGATTGAATTGGTGCGCAATGGCCACACCGTTTACGTTCAGTCTACTGCCGGCGAAGGCAGCGGCTTTATGGACGATGATTATACGGCTGCCGGTGCTACTATCCTGCCAAGCATAGAGGATGTATACGGCATCGCGGAAATGATCATTAAAGTTAAAGAGCCAATTGAGTCTGAATACAGCCTAATTAAGGAAGACCAGTTGCTATTTACATACTTCCACTTTGCATCTTACGAGCCGCTGACTCACGCCATGATTGAGCGCAAGGCGGTTTGCCTTGCTTATGAAACCGTAGAGAAGGCTGACAGATCGTTGCCACTGCTGGTTCCTATGTCTGAGGTTGCCGGCCGCATGTCGGTGCAGGAAGGTGCCAAGTATTTGGAGAAGCCGCTGAAAGGCCGTGGTATTCTGTTGGGTGGCGTGCCAGGCGTTCGCCCTGCCAAGGTTATGATCCTGGGTGGTGGTGTGGTAGGAACCAACGCTGCGAAAATGGCTGCCGGTATGGGTGCAGACGTAACCATACTTGATAACAACTTACAGCGCCTGCGTTACCTGGATGATATCATGCCGGCCAACGTGAATACCTTCATGTCTAACGAGTATAACATCCGTGAGCTACTGCCTACGCACGACTTAATCATCGGCGCGGTGCTTATCCCGGGTGCAAAGGCTCCGCACCTTATCACCAGAGACATGCTGAAGGAAATGCGCCCAGGCACTGTGGTTGTTGACGTTGCCGTAGACCAGGGAGGTTGCATCGAAACATGCAAGCCAACTACGCACGAGGATCCAACTTACGTGATCGATGATGTACTGCATTACTGCGTGGCCAACATGCCAGGTGCCGTGCCTTATACTTCTACGCTTGCCCTTACCAATGCTACCCTGCCATACGCGCTGCAATTGGCTAACAAAGGCTGGAAAAAAGCCTGCGCCGACAATGCAGAGTTGCTGAAAGGCCTGAACGTAGTACAAGGCAAAGTGGTATACGAAGGCGTTGCCCAAGCATTTGGCCTGGAGTTCGTACCGGCTGAGAACGTGCTTTAGTACGCACAAATAGATAGTTGAGGGCGCCTTTTTGACTTTGTCAGGAAGGCGCCCTTATTTTTGCCATACCTTAAACGAACTGCTGCACGCTGACAGGCGTTAGGTTTGCGGCAGTATCTTGGAAGATATAAAAATAAATACAAGGGCTGCAAAACCTGCGGCCATGCGTTTTGCGCTTTTCATTACACGATCATTTCATGTTCGATATTTCCCTTAAACTACTGTTACGACGCTTGGGCATGTTATTTGGCCTGTATATGCTGTTGCGAGTAGTATTTTATCTACTGAATTATAGCACATTTGCCGAAGCTGGCTTCGGAACTACGCTGTTGGCTTTTTTACATGGCCTACGATTTGATGTGGCGGCTATTTTTGCCGTGAACAGCCTGTTTATACTTCTGTCGCTGTTTCCGGTGGGCAATACCTTAAACCCGACTTATCAGCGGGCATTAAAGTGGATTTTCATACTTTCTAACCTACCGTTTATAGCATTAGCGCTGGTTGATGTTGAGTTTTTCAAGTTCATTGGCCGCAGATCCAGCAACGAGATCTTCGCCATCACCGATGATATTATAGAGCAGTTTGGGCAGCTGGTAACCTACTATTGGTACCTTATACTAGGCTTTGCCGTGCTTATCTACGCCCTCGCCAAGGTATATCCTAAAACTGGCCAGCAGGCATCCAAAGCAACACAACCAAACGTATGGCTGCGAGGCGTGCGTCTAATACTGGTCGCCGGATTTATCGTGTTAGGCATTCGGGGTGGCCTGCAACTGAAGCCTTTGCGCCCAAGCCATGCTTTCGTGTTAGAACCTGCCGCTTTAGGGCATCTTACCCTCAATAGCCCTTTTACTTTCATAAAAGGGATAGGACAGACCAAACTGGAGGAAAAGCGCTATTTCACTTCCGATGACGCCTTGCTCAATGCCATGGAGTTTGCGCCAGGTGCCTATGCCGCACAGGATGGTCCGATTAAAAAAGACAATGTGGTTATCTTGATCCTGGAAAGTTTTGCCGCCGAATACGTTGGTGCGCTTAATCACGGACAGGGCTATACGCCTTTTCTGGACTCGCTGGCTACCGAAGGGATACTTTTCAGGAATGCCTTTGCTAACGGCAGAAAATCCATCGAGGCGCTTCCATCCATCCTTGCCGGGGTGCCTTCGCTCATGCTGGAGCCGTTTATCACGTCGCCTTACCAGGCTAACAATGTGTACGGCCTTGGCACCTTGTTGCAGCAGCAAAATTATAAAACTGCAATGTTTCATGGGGCAGCCAATGGCTCTATGGGCTTTAACGATTTTTCGCGCCGTGCAGGTGTGCAGCAGTATTTCGGTATGGATGAGTACCCAGAACAATTACGGAAGAATGACTTTGACGGGCAATGGGGCATTTTTGATGAGCCATACTTGCAGTACGTTTCCAAGCAGCTTACTGAGTTTGAGAAACCCTTCATGGCTACCATCTTCACGCTCAGCTCACACCAACCATATACAATACCTGACAAGTATAAAAATACCTTCCCGAAAGGAGAGCTCGAGATTCATGAATCGATTGGCTACGCCGATTACGCCCTGAAGGAGTTTTTTCAGTCTGCGGCAAAGCAGCCATGGTATCACAACACTTTATTCATCATCACGGCAGACCATACGCAGAAAAGTATAAACCCAGCTTACCAGAACGAGCTAGGGCATTACCGGGTGCCGCTGCTCCTCTTCCACCCTGCCAGGAGGTTGCCGAGAATTAACCCTGATAAAGTAGCGCAGCACGCGGATATCCCGGCCACAGTAGTGGATTACCTGAACCTGCCAACGGATAAGCTTTTACCATTTGGCCACTCACTTTTGGACGATAATTTTGGCGGGCACGCAATATTCTTTAATGGGAATGCCTATGTATTAGTGCAGCCAAATGTGGTTGCAGAGTTAAAGGCAAACGATGCCGTAAGTTTTTATACGTTCTCGGACCTGGCCCCTTCCCCAACTACCGAACCTAAAGCCGCACAAAAGCTAAAAGCCTTACTCCAGTATTTTAATAACGGCATGGTAAACAACAGGCTATACTTTGATTGACTTACCGTTCACGGTTGGAGGATAAGTATATATAAAACCCAAAATATAGCTAATAGAAGGGTGGTATGTCCTGCAGTGGCTTATACGTTCTCGCCTCAAAATCCACTTCCCAGCAGTAGTGCTGCATGCCGTTGGTGATAACCACGTAGCGTGCCTGCACCGTTTGGTTATATATAGAAACCTGCTTCACTACCTGCTGCGTAACAGGCACATGCGCGGCCTTGCACTCGATGAGTAGGTGCGCCTGCCCCTGATTGTTATACACACATAGATCAGTGCGCTTCTGAAGTTTGTTGTAGCTGGTGCCGCGCTCTATGCTGATAAGGCTTTTGGGATAGCCTAGGGCATTTATCAGGTAATGGACAAGATGCTGACGGACCCACTCTTCCGGGGTAAGCACCACGTTTTTGCGCCGAAGTATATCAAAAATCAGATAATTAGCGCCGGATTTTGTAACTTTGTAATCAAATGGCGGAAAGTTTAAGGCATCCATGCCGCAAGTTAGCCATTTTCTGAGGTTCCGCCCCAGTAGCTCCGGCTGCCAAGGCGGTTTTTTTGTATATAATTAATTATATTGAATCCATGAAGACGAAAGAAGAGATAGTTAGCGATTGGCTACCCCGCTACACCGGCGTGCCTCTCGATGAGTTCGGTGAGTATATATTGCTTACCAATTTTATAAATTACGTGAGAATGTTTGCCGATCGTTTTGACGTGGAAATCAGAGGCCTCGACAAACCGATGCAAACTGCCACTGCCAACAACATTACCATCGTGAACTTTGGTATGGGTAGTGCCATGGCCGCAACCGTTATGGATCTGCTTTCTGCCATAAAGCCCAAAGCCGCCCTTTTCCTGGGCAAGTGCGGCGGCCTGAAGAAGAAAACGCAGATCGGTGACCTTATCCTGCCAATCGCTGCCATCCGTGGTGAGGGTACTTCTGATGACTATCTTCCACCTGAAATCCCGGCACTGCCATCGTTCCGTCTGCAACGAGCAGTTTCCTCCATGATCAAGAAACACGAAATGGACTACTGGACCGGCACCGTTTATACTACCAACCGTCGCGTTTGGGAGCACGACGAGGACTTTAAGGAATACCTGCGCCAGATCCGGGCCATGGGCGTGGACATGGAAACGGCCACTATCTTCACCGTAGGCTTCATTAACGAGATTCCTCACGGAGCCCTGCTATTGGTTTCGGACAACCCGATGATCCCGGAAGGCGTGAAAACCTCTGAAAGCGATAAACTGGTTACGTCTAACTATGTCGAGAAGCACCTGAGCATCGGTATCGACTCGCTGCAGGAGCTCATCAACTCCGGCGAATCGGTGAAGCACATGCGCTTTGAGTAAGTAAGAAAACTTAACATGACATACAATTTAAGAATAATAGCCGCCGCCATACTTTTTGGCGGCGCTGTTTTTAGCGGCTGTACCAGCTCGCAACAAGCCGACCTAATCGTATTCAACGGCAATGTATACACTGTAAACGACAGCTTCGAGATGGCCGAGGCATTTGCCGTGAAAGACGGTAAAATCCTAGCCGTAGGCACCTCCGACGACATCCGGGCAAAGTATAGCGCCACAGAGGAGTTGGATGCTGAGGGCAAAACCATTTATCCCGGCCTGATTGATGCACACGCACACTTCTACCGCTATGGCCTATCGCTGCAATCCGCGGACTTGGTGGACACCGAATCGTTTAAGGAGGTAGTTGCAAAAGTGACAGCCCAGCGCGAGCAACACCCGGATGCCGATTGGATTACTGGACGCGGCTGGGACCAAAACGACTGGTCGGTGCAGGAGTTCCCGACCAAAGACACTTTAGACCTGCTCTTCCCGGACACGCCGGTTATACTCACCCGCATTGACGGGCACGCTGCCCTTGCAAACCAAAAAGCACTTGACTTGGCTGGCGTAACCGTAAACACCAAAATGGTTGGCGGCCTGGTAGAGGTAAAAGAAGGCAAAATGACGGGCATCCTGATCGATAACGCCGTTGACAAGGTTACTTCTAAAATTCCAGACCCAACGGAAGAAGAGAAAAGACAGGCGCTGCAGCAGGCTCAGGAAAACGTTTTTGCCGTAGGCCTTACCTCCCTAGACGATGCAGGGCTTGAAAAATCAACTGTTGCCCTGATCGATGACATGCACAAAAAGGGTGAGTTGCAGATTCGTGTGTATGCCATGCTCGACCCATCTCCTGAAAACCAGGAGTATTATTTCAAAAATGGCCCGTACAAAACAGACAGGCTGAATGTTCGCTCCTTTAAAGTATACTCTGATGGCGCGCTTGGCTCGCGTGGTGCAAACCTGATAGAGCCTTATCACGACCGCAAGGGCCACTATGGTTTTCTGCTGGCTTCAGAGCAGGAGTTCAGAGACGTTGCCAAGAAGTTGTATGAGCATGGTTTCCAGATGAACACGCACGCCATCGGCGACTCTGCCAACCGCCTGTTGCTGGATATCTACGGCGAGGTGCTTGGGGGCAAAAACGATAAGCGCTGGCGCATTGAGCACTCGCAGATCATCAACCCAGCCGATATGGGTAAGTTTGGCAAGTATAGCATCATTCCATCGGTGCAGCCTACGCACGCCACGTCAGATATGTACTGGGCCGGCGACAGGTTAGGCCAGGAAAGGTTGAAGCATGCGTACCCGTTTAAAGAGCTGATGGAACAAAACGGTTACCTGCCGTTAGGCACAGATTTCCCCGTAGAGGATATCAACCCGTTTTATACTTTCCATGCAGCGGTTGCCCGCCAGGATGCTCAAAACTGGCCTGAGAAAGGCTTCCAGATAGAGAACGCGCTAAGCCGCGAGCAGGCCCTGCGCGGTATGACAATTTGGGCTGCCAAATCAAACTTTGAGGAATCAGAAAAAGGAAGTATAGAAGTCGGGAAATTCGCTGATTTCATACTTGTAGACCGCGACCTGATAACCGTAAAGCCAGAGGAAATGCGCGGCACGCAGGTGCTACGCACCTACCTGAACGGTAAACTAGTTTACAAGAAATAAGTACTGCACAAGCCATAAAAAAAGCCACTCTAACGTTAGAGTGGCTTTTTTTATGGCTTGTACTTACGCGTTCATTCGGGCGCTCTCTGGCTGCAACGCCACGCCTTGTCTACTCTTAATCATCAATAAAAAGATTAAGCCAAGGATGAAAAATGTTATAAGCGCTAGTATACTGTAGCGCATAGAACCAGTTAGCTGCGTAATAGCGCCATAGGCTAGGGTGCCTAAAACGATTGACACTTTCTCAGTAACGTCATAAAAACTAAAGTATGAGGCGTGATCTATGGTGGAAGCAGGTATAAGCTTAGAATAGGTTGAGCGCGAAAGCGACTGTATACCGCCCATCACAGAACCTACTACCGCCGCCAAGGCATAGAACTGCATTTCGCCGTGCGTGAAATACGCGCCTATGCAAATGCCAATCCAGACACAAACGGCCACCACAAGCGCTTTTATGTTGCCATACTTACCGGATAGTTTTGCAAATGCATACGCTCCAGCAATAGCTACTAATTGAATGATAAGCACAGTAAGTATAAGCACTTCGCTCGGAAGCCTGAGTTCCACCTCCCCAAAAATTGCCGCTAGGTACATAACCGTCTGCACGCCCATATTATAGAAAAAATAGGCCAGCAGAAAGCGCTTTAACATGGGCAAGCCTTTGACCTGATGCAGCACGTGTTGCAGTTCTTTGAAGCCGTTCAGGATCCAGCTGCCCTTCGGCTTGCGCTGGTATACATTGCCCGGTAGATGGTAAAAAGAGTATTGTGCAAACACTATCCACCAGATACCTGTACTCAGAAATGCAATGCGCGGCGGCAAAGACGTATTTTCAGGAGCGATGCCGAAAAGCTCGGGTTTCATGATCATCAACAGGTTGAAAATCAGCAGTAATACGCTGCCGATATACCCCATCGAAAACCCTTTGGCGCTAAGTCGGTCATACTGATCTTCAGTGGCGATTTCGGGGAGGTAAGCGTTATAAAAAACGATGCTCCCACTAAAACCGATAGTGGCCAGCACAAACAGTATGACTGAAAGTGTAAATGTTTCCTTGGTGAAGAAGTATAACCCTGCACATGACAAAGCTCCGAGGTAGCAGAAGAACTGCAGAAAAAACTTTTTTCGCCCGCTATAGTCAGCTATTGCCGTTAAAAACGGGCTAAGGGCCGCAATTATCAAAAATGCTGCTGAAATGGCATAAGTAAACAGCACGGAACTGTCCAGTGTGAAGCCTAAAAAATCTACTAAAGAAGTTCCATCTGGCTTTCTGGATACGGCACTGAAATAAATCGGAAAGATGGTGGATGTGATAACCAACGAATAAACGGAGTTGGCCCAATCATAGAAGCACCAGGCTCTGGTAACAGTCGGGTTGTTTTTTTCCATCCTGTAATAATAGCAAAAATTCGCGCTCGAAATTCTGCTAAGCCATTAAGATTTATGCCAGCACCTATTACCTAAGTAACCGCTTGCTTCTTTTGAAGCAGATTTAACACAAGTTCCCATAAATGCTCATAGGGTATTATCTCAACCTCAGAAAAGGCGTCTCCTGGCAAGGGGGCTTCTGCTAGCTGCCCAAGGAGCTTTTCGCCTTTAACTCTGGTAGTTTCATAATCCTGTTCAAGCAAAGCCATTTGCAAGAGCCTGAGAAACAGACGTGGGCGTTCCGCTCTCTCTCCTTTTAAATATTTCACCCTATACTTGCGCACACGCTCAGCCTGCTGTTCCATATCTTTAAAGCGCATCCGAGCAATATCTTCCATAACCTCCAAAATCAGTAAGGATAAATTTAGCCCTGACTTATCTTTAGGCACAAAACTTAAGTCTACGGTAAAAGGTTGAACATTGGAAGAAGTTATGTCTAAGCTTTTACACCGAATTATAAACGCAAAATACCGCCTAAACAACTCTAAGCGTTCAATACTGCTAGCTTTGAGCTTTAGAAAGTGCCCTCCAGAAGAAGCTTCTGCTAATACCTCAGCAGTTTTTCCATAGTCCTGATTGTATAAAGTAAGCAGCAGATAATTCTCAATGAACGCAAACCAGTGCACTGAAAACTTTCTATAATCTGGCAAATGCTTTTCAGCCAGACTTATCCCTTTGCTATATTGCTTGCTTTGCAGCAAGGCATAAATTCTAATAAAGTTATTATATTGATTACTAAACCAACTTTTGTTTACGACACCTTTTTTGACAAGACTTTCAGCCTCATCAATAATGGCTGCTATTTCAGCGTAATTTCCTAACTGCTCTAAGTACAAAACCTTCAATTGATGAAGGTAGTTGTATATCATAGAGGACTTCGATTTACCCCACAGTTCTTCAAACTGAACAATCACATCCGGCAAGTATTTAATCAACTCCCTACGATCGGATGTTAACCCACCACCACAAAGCATTGTGAATTCATAAAGCTCTTTTGCTTCACGTTCAAAGATTTCCTGTCGATAACATTCCGATAACTGATCACTGATTCGTTCATAGTTTTTCTGATCCCCAAGACCGTAATAGTTAAACTTAATATCTTCCAGGACACGTTGTCGTATACCCCACAATTCATGTTTATCAGCAATCTGCAGTGCCTGCTCTAATACTTTAGTAGATAGTTTTAGCTCTGAAACAACACGTAACGCATACGCCTCCGTTATTAAAACCGAACACTGATATTTTGCTTCATTAATACTTAATGTAGCTTGGGTGGGTACTTTAAGAAAATGTAGATGGTTATACAGCTTTTTCCTGAATCTTGACTTCAGCATTCTATAACTGGTTGCTGACTTGCTGTTCCCATAAAGTTTTTTTGCTGCATCTTCATCAGTTTCTATCTCGCCTGATTTAAGCAGGTGAAACAGCTTAGTGTCAAGCACTGATTCGTCTTGTAGGTTGAGCAATGGGCTTGGGCTTAAGCTATATTTATCTATAAATGCGACAAGCCTCTTAAGTTCTTCCATTTTTTGAACTCTATCTCTTTACTTTCAAGTAACTGAATAAAATATTTAGCAAATAACAATAAGTTAAAATACTAACTTTCATTTAAACGCTCTAAGAAGACTGAAACGCTTAAATTTTTATTGAAATTATAACTTTTATATCACAATTTATGTGTCAAATTTTTCTGTTAGGCACTGTAGTTTGAAGTTTACTTTTTTCATTTAAGCGCAAACAACTGTATTGGGTGGCTGTGGTTTGATTAGTTAATCTCCAACAAGCAAGATTATTTGTACTGAGAATTTAAAATTAATAAGATATGCTCCCATAAATGTTCATAAGGGACGATTTCAATTTCAGCAAAGGCATCACCAGGAATAGGCGTTTCTATAAGCCTTTGATACAATTTAGCCCCTTTTTTACTGCTACTTTGTGCATCAAAATCTTCCGTTACGGTAATGATCAGCAATTTTAATAATGTTTTACTTCTTAAACTGAAAGTATCTTTTAAGTGTGTAAGTATGTACTTTTTTAAACTTTCTATGCGATAAAGTAATGCTTCAGTTTCTTTGCGCTGTAAGTAGAAGATAAATTGTAAAATTAATATTGCAACGTTAAACCCCTGTTTATCTTTACTGTACTCTGGCAAAGAGAGCAGAAAAGGGTTGATTATTCGATTAGTTTTACGATCCGTTGATGCGAACAACAAATAGTAGGCTTGATAAAGTGTCCAACGTTCTTTAGCTGCCGCAGGTAGTTTAATAAACATCGAATTAGAAGACGCCCTATGGATAATTGTTTCAGCAAGTTCGTACTTCTTGTCGTACATAGCTATTAGAAAGTAGTTTTCTAGATATGCAAACCAGTTAGGCGACCCTTCAATAAAATCTTCTAGATATTTAGCTGCATATTCTAGACCCATTTTTAATTTTTTCGCCCGAAAGTGAGCATAGACTAAAATGTACTTATTAAACTTTGCATCAAACCTTAAGCTGTTTACCAAGTTATTTTTTAATAAAGCTTCCGAAGCAACTGTTAGTTCTACAATTGCTTCAAAATTACCTGTTAGCTCGTAGTATATTATTGTAGCTTTATAATAAGCATTGAAGCACTCGAAGGACTTACTTTTTTTCCATATAATTTTCAAGCGCTCAATATCCTGCACAAATTCAGGCAAGTGCTTTTTACGTATCTTGACAGACTTTTTAAGCTGGATTCTAAGCATTTGAAAGAGAGTAAGTGCTTCCCGTTCATAAGCTTTAAGTTTAAGACATTTATCGAGTTCTTTTCGTGACGAATTATATTTAGACAAGTCGCCTTGTTGAGAATAACAGAGCATTTCTAACTCCAGAGCATCAATAGCGAAGTTTAAGAATTCGTAAGTATTAGAAATCTTCTTAATCTTAGATGTCAAATTTATCACCAATTCAACTTCATGCAATCTGTAAAGTAGATGAGCATGATGTAAGAGATGTATACACTCTTGTTCTTTTTGATGATATCTAGGGGTCTTTAATCTACTAAAATCATAGAAGAATAAACTATTATAAAGTTTCTTCTTCAATCTATGTTTTAGCATTTTATATTTAACATCATTTGCATTTGAGCCGTATAGCAAAACTGAAGCCTGATTATCATCATCAAAATCGCCTTTAAGTACATGGCTATAAAACTTCCCTTCCCTATTCTTTTTGCTTTCTTCGGGGAAGATATGGTTTAGACTGCAATCATGAGCAGCAATTTCTGCTAGTCTTCTAATTTCTTCCATTTTTGTACTTTAACTTATCATACACCCACAAAAAAGCAAGTCATTTATCAAAATAATCAAAGTTACTTTTTTCAGTTAATGTTCATTTGAGCTACTTTTAAATAATAGTAGACTTGCAATATAATAGTTAATCCCATATCAACTATTTTTTTGTTACCTTTAAGATACTAGTATTATTCACCTCCTCATTAAAGTTAATTAAAAACCGTTTACAACAACATTTAATTGAAATAATTATATCAAAAACTTTAACAGTTTAAGTTACTTTAACTAGAAAACATTCCTTTATCACGTGTAGCAAGTGCCCTATATTTGCCTTAGTAAATCAATAAAAAGTATAAAAAGTCAAACGTTATGGTAACTCTAATAATTACACTTTTAATTAACTTATCGGTTTTAGGTGGTAACGAGTCTAACACAGATCCATCATCAAATACCTCTGCTCCTGCTGAAACAGAAACAGTAAGTACTTTCGGTGGTTCAGGCAATTGGACTGAAGGCTAAGATTTATAAAATTAGATTTCCTGATTTTTTCTCTAACTTGCCTATAAAAGCTTGTAGCCAAACGGTAGGTACATGAGGAAAATTAGTTTAGCATTAATTTGCTTCCTTTTACTAGTAACATGCTGTAGCCAGCCAGAGCGTGCTCCTGAGGAAGTACGGGTAAGGCTGGCATCGGAACCGGAGACGCTTAGCCCTATTGGCTATAGTGATGCCGGCGCACTACAGATCATAAACCTGATTTTTCAGAGTCTGTTAAGCGCCGACTTAGGCACTAATGAGATAAAGCCTTTCTTGGCTTCAGAGATGCCCACGGTAACACGAGAAGACTCCGCTACCCTCTTCACTTATACTATACGGGAAGAGGCAAGATGGTCAAACGGCACGCCTGTTACAGCAATGGATGTAGCTTTTACGCTTAAAGTAGCTAAGGCCCCTTTGTTGAATAACGAGAGCCTGAAGCCACAGCTAGAGTTTATCCGGGATATTAAGATCGATAGCGAAAACCCAAAGCGCTTTACCTTTGTATGCGCTGGGTATGCGCCGGAAATGGAATTGCTGACAGGCGATTTCTTTATCCTGCCCGCATACCTCTTCGACCCTGAAAATTTACTGCAGCACATTCGTGTGGCTGCATTGAGCAGAGATCCTTCCGAGCTTGAGAACGATAAAAAACTAAAAGCATTTGCAGCCAAGTTTAATACGCCTGCTTATGGCAGAGATTCAAACTTACTGCAAGGCAGTGGAGGCTATACTTTAGAACACTGGGAAAACGGACGATACCTGACGCTGAAGCGCAAAAAAGACTGGTGGGGGAAAACTTCTAACACACAACATCTGACAGCCAATCCGCAGCGCATCAGCTTTCAGGTTATCCCGGATATAACCACGGCACTCCTTGCCTTAAACAATAGGCAGCTGGATCTTCTTGAGAACATCCCCGCTGCTGAGTTTGAGCAGTTAAAGCAGAGTAAGCAGTTCTTAAAGGACTATAGCCTCCATGCCCCTGATGCTTTTGAGTTTGTGTATGCCGGAATAAATACTCGCTCATCTAGGTTTTTGGATAAGCGAACACGGCAGGCCTTGGCTTATCTTCTAGATACGAGAAATTTAATCAAAGTCTCGCATCAGAGTTATGCCACACCAACAGTAGGTGTAATACCGCCTTCTATCAGAAAATTTTATAACGACAGCCTCCAGTCATACTCTTATCATCCAGATAAAGCCAAGAAATTACTTTCTGAAAGCGGCTGGACCTGGGAGAACAATGGGTGGTACAAAATTACCAATGGCAGAAAAGAGCGACTTGCCATAGTGGTCAGCTACCGTGCTGGTAATACTAATTTCGAAAATGCGGCTGTGATCTTCCAGCAGAACGCTGCTAAAGCAGGCATACCCGTTCAGGTGCAAGCCATGGAAGGAAGTTTACTAAGTCAGCAATCCAAAGAGCATCAGTTTGATGTATTTTTCCGTTCGCTGTCCGGGAACCCCTTTGCCTTTAATTTCAAGCCTTTGCTTCATACTTCCTATGCCGAGAAAGGGGGCCTAAACTATACAGGGTTTGGCACACCCGAAAGCGACAGCATACTTGACCGCATCAGCACAACCGTTACCTCAGAAGCAGAGCTTGCCACTCTCCTAAAGCGACTTCAGGCAATTATGCACGACGAAGCTGCATTTATCCCGTTGTACTATGTAAAAGAGCGAGTGGCTATCCATCGCCGGTTTACAAACACAAAGGTTTCAGGCCTCAAGCCAAATTACGATGTGAGTGCTTTCACATTAACGGCTGAATAACTGCAAATCACCCTATGCTTTTATACTTGTTCAGGAGAATACTTTTGGTAATACCCGCATTCTGGGCGTTAGCAACCCTTGTTTTCCTCCTGAGCAGATTGCTGCCCGGGTCTTTTGCAGAGGAGCGTGTATTACAGTCTGATGCTGGATTTTATAACAAGAGCGATGCAGCTAGCCGGGAGGCTGCTTACACAGCATACCTTAAAAAGAGCGGCCAAACCCTCCCCCTGTTTTACATCTCGATTTCCCCTGACAACATACCTGACACTTTGAGCCAGATTTTCCCGGAAGCAAGGCGCCAGCAACTCCAGCAACTAGCTTTTAAACATGGTTCCTGGGAAGACGTCGCTGCCTATGATGAGGCTCTAGAGAGATTCATTAACCCTTTGACTCCAAGTATAAAAAGCAAAGTTTCTAGCCAGCTTCAAGTTATCCGTTTCAGCCATGAGAAGACTGAAATAGCGGGAGCTCTTACTACTATTCAAAAGAAGATCGCAGAATTAGGGGCACCGCAGAATTACTATAATGAGCTTACATTAGCTTTCAACACTCTTTCTAAAAATTCTGAACCATACTCCTTTTTGCTACCTGAATTAAGATGGAATGGCCTAGAAAATCAGTACCATCAATGGCTATCCGCCATCATAAAAGGCGATGCAGGTAGTTCGTACCGAACAAGCAGGCCTGTATCTGAAATGCTTTGGGAAGCAATTGCAAATACGTTTTGGTTGTTATTCGGCAGCATGCTGCTTACCATGGCGCTGGGTTTACTACTAAGCATCCAGATGTCAAGAGGCAAAATGGCATGGCTGCGGAGACTATCTCTCCCGGCTTTATTCGTACTGGATAGCATTCCGATGTTTGTGCTTGCCTTGCTGCTGTTGGTGCTATTAGCTAACCCCAATTTCCTGCAGCTTTTTCCAGTCTACGGCATGGGTTATTACCAAGCTCCAGATCTTTCTTATTTACAGCGCACGGCACAATGGCTCCAGTTTATGGCTCTCCCGATAACGTGCCTGGTACTAGTAAATCTACCATACATTACCAATCAAATTTATAGTGCTTTGCAAGCCGCCCTTCATGCTAATTACGCGCAAACTGCCAGAGCTAAAGGCCTGAAAGAGGTAGCCGTTATCCGCAGGCATGCGTTACCTAATGCCTTATTGCCTATTATTACGCTAACCTCTGATTTTCTGCCTGCCCTTGTTGATGGGTCCATTATCATCGAAACAGTATTTGCCATCCCAGGCACTGGCAGGCTGTTGGTTGAATCGGTTCTGGCACGAGATTACCCAGTGCTAGTGGCTATTGTGGTTCTCGTATTGGCGGTTCGTATGTTGGCCTATGCACTGGCTGAAGGGGGCTATGCCTGGGCCGACCCTCGCATTAAACAAGAGCTATCATGAGTTTGCTGTGGCAGAAAATTTCAGGGGTTTGGCAATCAAAATTGGGGTTTAAAGTTTCTGCCTCATACTTGCTGTTGCTTCTAGCCATAGTGCTTCTGCTCCCATGGCTCCCTTTGCCTTTCGCCCCCAATCACCTCGATTTGGATTATACGTCAGTCAAGCCTTTTTCTGAGAGAGCTTGGGCAAGCGGGCATATTTTAGGTACAGACACCCTCGGCAGAGACCTCGCCTCCAACCTGTTATATGGTGCCAGAACAGCTTTTTTCATAGCCTTTCCTGTTATTTCACTGGCTACTTTACTAGGAACAGCATTAGGGGTTGTAGCTGGCTTTTACCATCACCAGGGAGCTAAGCTTTTACGCTACCAAGCGTTATTCTATCTGTTAGCTGGCATAGCCTTTCTCTATTACAGTGTTTATGTCCCGGCCAAAAGTATAAAATTAGGCTTAGGCACTTCGCCTGCTGGTTATGCGCTGCTCACCTTCTTTAGTCTAGTGATTGTTTTATGGATTGTTTGCAGGTTTTTGCTGGCCAAGGTTACCTGTTTCAGGCGTGTTTGGGTGTTGCCTGCTGATGCAGTAATTATGCGCTTCGTGGAATCGTTAAGCACTGTCCCCAGGTTTGTTTTAATACTTGTATTAGCAGCCTTTCTACCGCCATCAGTCCCGTTACTTAGCTTGCTGCTTATCTTCACCATGTGGCCAGCCTCTGCGCGCCTTGCCCGTGCAGAAATGCTGCGTATCAAACAGCTTTCATATTTCGAGGCTGCGCTGAGCATAGGTAGCCCAACTATTAGATTACTCTGGCATCATGCTTTCCCAAACTTAATTGGACCTGTCCTGATTGCCTATATTTTCGGGCTTGGCGGATTACTAACCCTCGAATCCACCCTATCCTTTCTTAACATTGGCGTGCCTGGTACCCTTGTAAGCTGGGGTCGAACGATTTCATCTATCCGCACTAATACAGCTGCATGGTGGCTGGTTGTATTGCCTGGTAGCCTTCTATCAATAACAGTCTTGGCGCTTTATACTTGTGGCCACTATTTGTCTAAAATTCTTACTGCAAAAGCATAGGTGTAAAATGTTACTTTCTACATCATTTTAGACATTTATAGTATAACACCGTGCGTATAATTACTCAAAACAGGCTTTAAAGCAATTTCAGCGCAAATAAAACCCAACAATTTCAATGTTACTTTTGGTAGTTAATATTCCTGTTTCTTAGCAGTAGCGGTGTGTATACTTGTAATGTGTTAGAACCCAAAACCCCATCGTTACATGAGTACAACCCTTACCCCTTCACCAAATGCCTTGGTCGAAGCCTGCTATATAATAGCAGGCATTTCAACGAAGCCTTGCATAAAAGTGGTGTCGTTTGATGACGAACCTGCTGGATATGCAACAATTGACGGTAACATGGTTACCCATTTAGCTGGCTCAGACGCAGTGAGCAATGGTGCCGGCATCTTTATCGGAGACTATTTTGTAGGTATCGCAGATACTTACCAATCCATTAGTATAACACCGTTTGTGCGATACTAACCTTAATGTAAAACTTTTTACTATACCCCAATTACCCTTTAGTTTAGTTGATTTATTGAAATTTGTTGGTTGTTTGTGTTTAGATTAGGCAATTAGCCCTGTAGCTCCCCCCTGCAGGGCTTTTGCTGATTAAACGCAAATTGGCTCCAGCAACCACTCCAAGGCTTCATCCCGTTCATAAAAACTTTCCACAACGAAGGTATAGGTTGACCTGCGCTCTTGAACCGAGCACAGAATATTGCTGATGATGGCCTGATTTAGTGTATCTGGCCCTATTATGCGGGCAAACCTCTTCACATGCTTGCCACTAAGTTTCGGCAGAAATACTTTTCTGATCCATCGCTGGTCAGTTGGGCCGAAAAAGGCAAGGCTCCTTGTATCTATTAACAGGTAGTTTGTCTTATCTTCCTGTAGGCTGGTAAGCAGTAAATCTAACCCCTCTTGTAAAACATCACCACTAACTTGCTGATGCCATATCATCTCCGTCATACTTAGAGCCTCACTATACCGGATAGTATAGCAGCTACACTCACTTTTTACCATAAAAAATATGTTATCCCCCTGGCCAAGTTACGACCCAAGCTAGTGATACGTATGCTATGCAAAAAGTTATATTTTATTATATATTTATTCTAAATATCTTACTTTCCGATAGCTCATTTCCTACTAATTTGAAATATAATGCAGTTCCGGATATAAGTTACGGTTGTTAAAAAGCATAGGCAGCTCTCAATTACTACACAACTTGCACACATCAAAACATAAAAGCAGGCTTATGTTTTAAATATGCTTTCGAATAGATACCAGCTATGACTAAACAGTAAATTCCCCAAAATTTTGTAGATGTGGCTTGTGCGTGTTAAACACATCATTTTACATACCTCATCATCCAAAGTATTTTCTTAAACTACTTAAGCGCCAAGCAGCCTTCATTATCCTAAGAATCTGGGTGCCAGCGTGCCATATGGTTTGCATGGGTGTGCAAGTATGCGCCAGTTTTGTAGAAATGATCGTAAAACTCGAGGTCCAGGTGGTGTGCCTGCAGGTAGGTTAACAGAAATATGGAAGGCACTGTACCCGGGAACTTGCCGAAAGTATCGAATACGTACTGCGCCTGCAAAGCCACACAATCTCTGAACTCTTCGCTGTGTACTTCTGCAGCGCCTCTTACTTTTGCCGATTCTTTCCAGGGCCCAGGGGTAGTTGCATTAAAAGGCCCGCCTGTGCCATACTTCCTATTACAGACTGCTTCTACGGCTGCGCGCATATCCGGGTAGTGCGGTGGGCAGAAACCTTCCATCACGCCTTGCAAGCCTGTGGGGTTAGGGTAGGGCCAGCGCTCATCTGTATCATACCTAAAGCCCAGGCCATCTACTCCAGGTACGCCACTGGCACCTAACACACTAAATAAGTCGATGCCGTCATAGACCCAACCACCAAGGCCCATTGCCTGCAACATCAGATGTCCGGCATAGCAACTGGAGCTTAACTCTACCGAAACTTCCGCCAGCGAGAGTTGTTCCAGAAAAGTGATTGGCCAGTTGTTGCGAATATCTACCAGGTTCTTATACTTTGCAATCCCAGGAATTTCCCGCTTGTTTATATCATCTGTTAGCACCATGCCGTTTTGCAGCATATAGCAAATGCCTAGCAGCACGTGTTGCGAAAGGTCTGCTACCGGAATTACCAGTAGCGTGCCTGGCTTGTTGGCCACCCAGGTATTATGCGCCTCCACGTATGGCACTTCGGCGGGTATACTCAGTCTGCCATTGCTAAGCTTATGAACCTGAGATTTTAGAGCGCTAAGCACAGTTTCTAAGTCCATACTTCCATCTGAGGCCTTATCTGCAGATGCGGCTGCGTCACGGTTATTTAGCACATAAACCCCGCTGTCATCCGTGAAAAAGGTCTTGCTCGTATGAAATCCGGCCGCTGATGGAAACGTTCTGCCTCCTGCCGCGCCGGCATAATTTGATAAGTGGGGTGCATAGCGCTGTGCTCGGTAAATCATGTGGTGCCAACCAGTATTGCCAGCGCACGCAGTTACTACTAACAGCTTTTCTAACTCGGTGAGTGGAAGCGGATCATGCTTGGATTTAAAGGCAAATACCCCGTCTGGAATCTCTGCGCCCTTAAAGAAACGTCGCGAGCGCCGGCCTAAGAGGGCATCCACCAATCCGAAATTCAGCATGTCTTCAAAGCCGGGAGGTATGCCTTGCTTTGCCATAATTATTTTGGTTAAAACTCGATGTTAACTCTCTATTTTTTACTATTAGATACTGTATATGTTTTATAGCCAGATATTTAATTAGCAAAACCCTAAAATCATCTTGCATACATAACATAATCACAAGCTTATTTATGTTTATGCAAGCAGGTTTTTACCTCTAGCGTCAAGCCACACTTACCTAACTGGAAATCAAATCATTGCACATATTTTAAAATTCTTTAATATTAAAATATGTGTCTATAGCCGCGTAGGAATAGTTTTATACTTATTTATTTACTTTTTTAATATTTTTTATACTTATTTCAATTTATCTCCGTATACCAAAAAATAATCAAAAGTTTTTAGTACAACCTTTAAAAAAGGAGGCAGCATGGGAACCGTAAGGCACATCCTTCAGAAAAAAGGCAACCGTATTTTTTCGATTGCCCCCACCTCCACCGTTTATAATGCACTCGAATTAATGGTTGAAAGGGACGTTGGCTCTCTTTTAGTGATGGGAAACGACAAATTTGCAGGCATTTTTACGGAGAGAGATTACGCCCGAAAAGTGATTCTGAAAGGAAAAGCATCTAAGGAGACATTGATTCGGGATATTATGAGTGAGCACCCCGCCACCGTAACACCAGACACAACGGTAGAGCAATGCATGTCGCTCATGACAACGCGTTACATCCGCCATCTACCCGTCATTGAGGACGATAAACTTATTGGCCTTGTCTCTATCGGTGACATTGTGAAGTATATCATCGAGGAACAGAAATTTATCATCGAGAACCTCGAGCATTATATAACAGGGCATTAACGCGGGCAGATCAGGGGTGCGGGCATTGCCGCTCATCAAACAGTTCATAAAAATTAATCGCAGGAGGCGATAAGGGATATGTATGCTCCAGAGGAAAATGCTACGCTGCTGTGGCCTATGGTAGTCTATGGTGCTATTGTGTTGAGTTTAGTTGCAGTCATACTTGGCCTTTCTTATGTATTGGGCCAGCGCCACAACGATCGCGCAACCGGCGAGCCTTACGAGGGCGGCATACTTAGCGCGGGTTCTGCACGCACACGGTTTTCCTCGCAGTTTTACCTGGTGGCTATGCTCTTTGTCATTTTTGACGTGGAGACGGTATTTATACTTTCCTGGGCCATTGCTTTTCGGGAACTGGGCTGGTATGGCTACTTAGGCGTGCTGGTGTTTATTGTGATGCTGGCCGTGGTGCTGGTATACGAGTGGCGCAATGGTGCCTTGGATTTCGGCCCGAGCGGCAGCAAAATACTGGCCGCCTATAAGCGCCTGCTGCAAAAGCCAGCCGCCTGATTTTTTAAATGGATTGGCACAACATCTTTACATACTAATAATCAACAATTTAACCATATAACAATCTAACAATTAACCATGAAATGGTGGCTAAGCAAACCCGATGACCCTGTAAAGGCAGCGAGCGGAACCAGCTCTTACGAGGAAACCATGCAACAAAGCGTGATGCTCAGCACCATGCAGGACCTGCTGGCCTGGGGCCGTAAAAACTCCATGTGGCCCTTCCATTTTGGGTTGAGCTGCTGTTTTGTGGAGATGGCCACCAGCATGACGCCCAAGTATGATGTGGCCCGTTTTGGGGCAGAGGTGATACGAGGCACACCGCGCGAGGCCGATGTGATGATCATTGCCGGAACGGTTTTTATTAAAATGGCCCCGATAATTAAACGTTTGCACGAGCAAATGATGGAGCCGCGCTGGGTGATCTCGATGGGAAGCTGCGCCAACTCCGGCGGCATGTTCGACATTTACAGCGTGGTGCAGGGCGTAGATAAATTTCTGCCCGTGGATGTATACGTGCCCGGTTGCCCTCCCCGCCCCGATGCCTTTATGGAAGGCCTGATGCTACTTGCAGAGTCGGTGGGCAAAGAGCGAAGGCCGCTCAGCTGGACAATCGGCGAGCAGGGCGTGATCCGGCCAAACAAGATCGATGTGAAGGAAAGAAGACAGGAAGCCAGAGCAAATATGACAGAATTCCGCTCGCCGGATGAAGTGTAGGGAGTTATAGAGGTAGAGGGTTTGGGAGTCAAAGGCCTTGTACACTAAAACTGTTCGCTGGTGCGAGCTTGCAGCTCGTACCTTCATAATACCTTACGGTACGAGCTGCAAGCTCGCACCAGCGAACGGCTCTCGTAACAGCGAAAGGCTCTAGTTATTTAATAAAGTTGATAGATCATTACTTATCATAAGAAATAAACCAGGGAAATACATACGCATACATGAGGTAACATAGTCAGGTCATTTTTCAGAATTCACCCATGGAAAACGGGAACAGCATAGTAGCGCAACTGCAAGCGCGGTTTGGCACCGACACGTTCAAGCCGCAAAGCACCAAGGATGATATCCTCACCCTTTGGATGCCGCACGACAAGATCAAAGACGTGCTGGCTTTTCTGAAGCACGACATTCCGCAGCCTTTCCCCCTACTCTACGACCTAACCGCCACCGACGAGCGCACTCGCAAACACGAGAACGGACATGTGCCCTATGCCTTCACCATCATTTACCACCTACTTTCTTTTGAGCGCAACAGCTTTATCCGGCTAAAAGTCGGCTTCCGCGACGAGTTCCCGACAGTGCAAAGTATAAGCAGCCTTTGGGCAAATGCCAACTGGTACGAGCGCGAAGTATACGATATGTTCGGCATCCGCTTTTCGGGGCACCCGCACCTGTACCGCATACTCATGCCGCGCACCTGGGTAGGCCACCCGCTCCGAAAAGAACACCCCGCACGCGCCACCGAAATGGGTCCTTTTGCGCTCTATGATGATAAGGTAGACTTGGAGCAAGCGGCCCTGCAGTTTAAGCCTGAGGAATGGGGACTGCAGCGGCAAAGCGAAGACAGCGATTTCATGTTTCTCAACATCGGCCCGCAGCACCCCGGCACACACGGCGTACTGCGCATTGTGCTGCAACTGGATGGCGAGGATATTGTGGATGCCATACCTGATATCGGTTTCCACCACCGCGGGCAGGAGAAAATGGCTGAGCGGCAGTCGTGGCATACCTACCTCCCTTACACCGACCGCGTGGATTACCTGGGCGGCGTAATGAATAACCTGGCTTACCTGATGGCTGTGGAGAAACTGGCGGGCATCAAGGTGCCAGAGCGGGTAAAGGTGATCCGGGTGATGCTGTGTGAGCTGTTCCGGATTGCCAGTCATCTGGTTTGGTATGGCACTTTTGCCCAAGACGTAGGCCAGCTTTCGCCGGTGTTCTACATGTTTACTGATCGTGAGAAAATTTTCGATATCGTAGAAGCTATAACCGGCGGGCGCATGCACCCGAACTGGTTCCGCATTGGCGGTGTGGCGCAAGACCTGCCCAAAGGCTGGGAAACGCTGGTACAGAATTTTATCAACTACTTCCCGAAGCGGCTGAAGGAGTATGATAATATGGTGATGAAGAACAGCCTGTTTAAGGCACGCACCAAAGGCATCGGCATTTTTACGTTAGATGAGGCCATTGAATGGGGCGTGACCGGGCCGAACCTCCGCGCCTGCGGTTTTGAGTGGGATTTCCGGAAAAAGCAGCCCTACTCCGGGTATGAGATGTTCGATTTTGATGTGCCTACTGCTACCAACGGAGACTGCTACGACCGTGCCGTGGTGCGCGTGGCAGAAATGCGCCAGAGCCTGCGCATCATCGAGCAATGCCTCAAAAACATGCCCGAAGGTCCTTACAAAGCCGATCATCCACTTACAACGCCGCCCATCAAGAAAAACACCATGCACGATATAGAAACCCTGATCACGCACTTTCTGGGTGTGAGTTGGGGACCGGTGATGCCCTTCGGAGAGGCCATGAGTTGCATAGAGGCCACCAAAGGCGCCAACGGCTACTACGTTACCAGCGATGGCAACACCTCACCCTACAGATTGCGGATACGCACGCCCTCGTTCCCGCACATGCAAATGCTGCCTTACATCACCAAAGGCTACACCGTGGCAGACCTGCTTTCCATACTTGGCGCCATGGATTATGTGCTGGCAGATATTGACAGGTAAGAGGTAGAGAGTTTGGGAGTTTGAGAGGTATATAATAAATCGAAGGGACAGGTCGCGACCTGTCCGAGCCGTGGGTAAGTTTAGAATCAGCTAACCGCCGCTGGTGCGAGCTTGTAGCTCGTACCTCAAAAGCATTAAGGAAAAAGGTACGCGCTGCAAGCTTGCACCAACACGAAAATATAAACTAACACGCATACATAAATAAGAAAACAACAATTTAACAATCAGCCATTAAACAATTAAAAATGCTAACTGCCGAGGAAAAACATCAGATAGACCACGAGATCAGCCTGGTGCCGACACCGAAGAACGCCTGCATTGAGGCCCTGAAGATCGTGCAGCACAGCCATGGCTGGGTATCGGATGAGAGCCTGAAGGATGTGGCCGACTATGTGGGCATGTCAACAGCGGAGCTGGACAGTGTGGCCACCTTTTATAACCTGATCTTCCGGAGGCCGGTGGGGCGGCATGTTATCCTGCTCTGCGACAGCATCAGCTGCTATGTGATGGGCTACGAGGACATCCGCAATAAACTATTCGAAAAACTAAGTATAAATTATGGCCAGACAACAGCAGATGGCCGCTTTACCCTACTCCCTAACTGCTGCCTCGGCACCTGCGACTGTGCCCCCGCCCTTATGATTGATAACGACCTGTACCGTAACCTGACGGTGGAACAACTGGATGAGATCCTGATGAAGTATACCTAAAACCAAAGAAGCGGGCCTATGGAAAAGCCGCTTACCCAACACATTGTACCCGGCCGCAAACCACTCAACCTCAAAGCGTATGAGAAAGTGGGAGGTTACCAATCGGTGCGCAAAGCCTTGAAAGAGATGACGCCGCAGGAAGTGCAGGCCCTGGTGAAAGACTCGAACTTGCGCGGCCGTGGCGGTGCGGGCTTTAACACAGGCCTGAAGTGGAGCTTTGTGCCGATGGGGCCGGATGCCGCTACCCCCAAATACCTGGTAGCCAACGCCGACGAAATGGAGCCCGGCACTTTTAAAGACCGCGTATTACTGGAGGGAAATCCGCACCAGCTCATCGAAGGGATGATCGTGTCGGCTTATGCCATTCAGGCAAGTATAAGTTACGTGTTTATGCGCTGGGCCTACAAGCTGGCGGCCAGGGAAATAACCCAGGCAATACAGGATGCTTACGAAGCAGGATACTTGGGCAAAAACATACTTGGCACCGGCTTCGACCTGGAAATGCACTTGCACACCGGCGTGGGCCGCTACATGTGCGGTGAGGAAACAGCCCTGCTCAACGCCCTCGAAGGTAAACGCGCCAACCCAAGAGTCAAGCCGCCTTTCCCGCAGGTCAGCGGCTTGTTCGGCAAACCAACCATCGTCAACAACGTGGAAACGCTTTGCAATATCCCGCACATCATTAATAACGGTGCGGAGTGGTTTAAGAAACTGGGCTTAACCGAGGATGCCGGCACCAAACTATATGGCGTAAGTGGCCGCGTAAAAACGCCCGGCTGCTGGGAGCTGCCCATGGGCACCACCATCCGGGAACTGCTGGAAGTACACGCCGGCGGCATGCAGGACGGCTATCTCTTTAAAGGCCTCTTGCCCGGCGGCGCATCCACAGATTTTCTGGTGGAAGAACACCTCGACCTGCCCATGGATTATCCGTCCATACAAAATGCAGGCAGCCGCATGGGCACGGGCACCATGATAATTTTGGATGACCAAACCTGCCCCGTAGGCTTTGTGCACAACCTGCAGCACTTTTTTGCCCAGGAGTCCTGCGGCTTTTGCACGCCTTGCCGCGAAGGCTTGCCCTGGGTAGAGAAAATACTGCTGGCCATGGATCGCGGCGAAGGCAAGCCCGAACACCTCCTCACCCTCGACTTCCATACCAAATACCTTGGCCCCGGCAACACGTTTTGCGCGCTTGCCCCCGGCGCCATGGAACCCCTGCAGAGCGCCCTGAAATATTTCAGGGAGGATTTTGAACGGCATATACACGAACATCATTGTCCCTGGAGCAAAACCACCGCATGGCAACCATCTATATAGATAACAAACCCTACGACGTAAAAGCCGGAAAAAACCTGCTTGAGGCCTGTCTTTCGCTGGGCCTCGACCTGCCATACTTTTGCTACCACCCCGCCATGGGCTCGATTGGGGCATGCCGCCAATGTGCCGTGAAAGTATACCGCGACGAGAACGACACCAAGGGCAAGCTCTTTATGTCGTGTATGGAGCAGGTGCGCGAAGGCATGCGTGTTTCGATTGCCGATCTGGAGGCCAAAGAGTTCAGGGCGCACGTCATTGGCTGGCTCATGACCAACCACCCCCACGATTGCGCCGTGTGCGACGAGGGCGGCTCCTGCCACCTGCAGGACATGACCGTGATGACCGGCCACAACTACCGCCAGTACCGCTTCGACAAGCGCACCTACATCAACCAAAACCTCGGCCCATTTCTTAACCACGAGATGAACCGCTGCATCCAGTGCTACCGCTGCGTGCGCTACTATAAAGACTATGCCGGCGGCAAGGACCTGGATGTGTACGCCGCGCATAACCATTTATACTTTGGCCGTGCCGAGGATGGCACATTGGAGAGCGAGTTTAGCGGGAATTTAGCGGAAGTATGCCCGACAGGGGTGTTTACTGATAAAACCCTGAAGCAGCACTATACCCGCAAATGGGATCTAACCTCTGCTCCTTCTGTTTGCCACCATTGCAGCCTGGGTTGCAACACCATTGCCGGCGAAAGGTATGGCACGCTCCGCAACATCACCAACAGGTATAACGGTGAGGTGAACGGCTATTTCCTCTGCGACCGGGGCCGCTTTGGGTATGAGTTTGTGAACAGCGCGGGCCGCGTGCGCATGCCGCTGGTGCGCCAGATGCTGCCCGAAGCCACCGATAAGTATACAGCCCTCAAAGCGGCCGCCTCTGCGCTGAAAGCTGGCCGGGTTATCGGCATCGGCTCGCCGCGCGCTTCTTTGGAGTCTAACTATGTGCTGCGCAAGTTGGTGGGCGAGGATAATTTTCATCATGGCGTGTCGGATACCAACCATGACCTCGTGGACATGGCCCTGAACATACTTTGCGAAGGCTCCGCCCCTACACCAACCCTGCAGGAAATTGAGCAGTGCGATGCCGTGTTCATACTTGGCGAGGACCTCACGAATACCGCGCCGCTCATGGCCCTGGCCGTGCGGCAATCCGTAAGGCAGAAACCGATGCTGGAGCAAGTATCCAAAGCCAACATACCGGTATGGCAGGATGCCGCTGCCCGTTCGCTAATTCAATCCGAGCAAGGGCCACTTTTCATGGCGCACTACACGCCGACCAAGCTCGATGAGCTGGCCACCAAAACATACTTTAACGCCCCCGACGATATTGCCCGCCTGGGTTTTGCCGTTGCCAACCTCATTCACCCGGATTCGCCGGAAGTACGGGGCATTAGTGACGAAGATCAGGCGCTGGCGCAGCAAATTGCCGATGCGCTGATGCAAGCCAGCAAGCCGTTGGTTATTTCGGGAACATCCTCCGGAAACGAGCGCGTACTGAAAGCTGCCGCCAACATTGCCCACGCTTTAATTGCCCGCGAGAAAGCAGCAAGTATAAGCCTGGTGGTGCCGGAATGCAACAGCATGGGCTTGGCGATGATGGGCGGCCACAAGCTGGAATCTGCTTTCGAGGCGGTTTTAAACGATTACGCCGATACGGTTATCATCCTGGAAAACGATTTGTTCCGGAGGGCCAGCACCGCGCGCGTAACGCAGTTCCTGGACCGCTGCGAGCAGGTCATCGTGCTGGATCATCTGCACAACGCCACCACAGAAAAAGCCGACATACTTCTGCCAGCCGGCACTTTCTCGGAAGCCGACGGCACGCTCATCAACAACGAGGGGCGGGCGCAGCGCTTTTTCCAGGTGCACGCCACGCCTGAGGAAATTCAGGAAAGCTGGCACTGGCTGGCCGAGTTGGGCACCATCATGGCCGATGAGCAGATCAGCAGTTGGCACGGCTACGACGACATTGTGAAAGCCCTGACCAATGAGATTCCGGCGCTGCGAAGTATAAAAAAGGCCGCGCCTCCCTCCGATTTCCGCATTGCAGGCCAGAAAATACCACGCGAGCCGCACCGGTTCAGCGGGCGCACCTCTATGCTTGCCAATATTAACGTGAGCGAGCCAAAACCGCCGCAAGACCCGGATTCGCCGCTTTCTTATACCATGGAGGGCTACCGCGGCCAGCCGCCATCATCGGTTATTCCCTTTTTCTGGTCGCCGGGCTGGAACTCGGTGCAGGCCACCAACAAATACCAGCAGGAAGTGGGCGGCCATCTCAAAGGCGGCGACCCCGGCATAAGGCTCATCGAACCGATTGGTACCGCGCCTTTTTCCGTAGCCGTGCCGCAGGCATTTGTACCTTTAGAAGGTCATTTATTTATGCTGCCGCTGCACCATACCTTTGGCTCCGAAGAGCTCAGCAACCAGGCAGCCGCCATACAAGAGCGCATCCCTGAGCCTTATGTTGCCATCAACGCCACCGACGCCCAACGCATGAAGCTAAGCGAGGGACAGCTCCTCAGCTTCTCCATCGAAGGGCAGGTATACCAATTACCTATAAAACTAAGCCAGACGATACCCAGCGGAGCTGCCGGCATGCCAAACGGTTTGCCGGGCGTGCCCTTTGCCGAGCTACCCGCCTGGGCCATACTTAACCGAGATATAAAATGGAAGAAGCAGCCCCAAACTACTTTCTGATCATCGGCGGCGTGTTGTTCGTGATGCTCAACGTGGCAGCCGCCCTCATCTGGGTGGAGCGCCGCCTGCTTGCCTTGTTCCAGGACCGCTACGGCCCAAACCGGGCGGGTCCGCTGGGCTTGCTCATTGTGGCCGCCGACTCCATCAAGCTGTTTTTTAAGCAGGACTGGATTCCTCCTTTCGCCGATAAGCCTGTGTTTATACTTGCTCCGGCCATTGTGGTAGTTACCGTGCTCATGAGTTTTGTAGTGATACCGTTCGCGCCGGGCGTGATTGTGGCCGACCTTAACATCGGGCTGCTGTTTTTCCTGGCCATGTCGTCGATGGGCGCTTACAGCATCATACTTGGGGGCTGGGCCTCTAACAACAAGTATAGTTTGCTGGGTGCCATGCGCGGTGCGGCCCAGATGATCTCATACGAGGTTTTCATGGGCCTTTCGCTGATGGGCGTGGTGCTGCTGAGCGGCTCGTTTAGCCTGGTGGAGATTGTGGAGGCGCAGAGCGGCCTGTGGTTCTTCATTCCGCAGATCGTGGGCTTTGTCATCTTTTTCATTGCGGGCATCGCTGAAACGCACCGCCTGCCTTTTGATATTCCGGAGGCTGAAAGCGAGCTGGTGGCGGGTTTCCACTCGGAGTATTCTGGCATGAAGTTCGGGATGTTCTTCATCGGGGAGTACATGGGCATCACCCTGATTTCCTGCATGATCGTGACCTTATACTTTGGGGGCTGGCTCGGCCCGGATTTCCTTCCACCGGTGGTATGGTTTATCCTGAAAACGGCCTTTTTCCTGATGATCTTCATCCTGCTCCGCGCTTCCATGCCCCGCCCCAGGTATGACCAACTGATGGAGTTCGGATGGAAAATCCTGCTGCCGATAACGCTGGTGAATTTGCTGGTAACGGCTGGCGTGGTGCTGTGGGTGAAAGAGTGAGGGATTGAATAACTGAATTTTGAATGAGTGAATTTTGAATGATTGAATAATAAAAAACAAAGCCTAATCGAGCTTTCAGCTTGGAGTGGAAATGAGGCGAGTTTTCAACTTGCGGAAGTATGATGACTGGTAAAATTAAGCTTGTGTCGTTAAGCGCAGGCAAAGTTTATACTTCCGGCATTAGCGAGTTGGCTCATAGCTATAGTATAGTTTGGGTTTATCGCTGGTGCGAGCTTGTAACTCGTACCGCAAACGACATCAAAAAAAGTACGATCTACAAGCTCGCACCAGCAAAGGCATCCAACCACCCCCAACCCCTCCTTGTTTAAGGAGGGGAGTTAAGGTTACTGTTAGTAAAGGTTTCAGGATAGCTCAAGTACTGTAAAAGTTAATTAAGTATAGTGTAAATAGCTTGTGCTACAAAACAACTCAAGTTAAGAAGTAAGAAAATTCCCCGCCTTTGACAAGGAGGGGTTAGGGGTGGTTAGACCCGGTACAGCACAAGTATAAAAAGGAAACTATAAAACGAAAGGAGCAGCTATGTTTAGTTTGTTGCGAAGTATGTGGCTCACGTTTCTGCATGCGTTTCATAAGCGGGAAACCATACTTTACCCCGAGGAGAAACCCATCCTCCCTACCCGTTGGCGTGGCCGCATCGTGCTCACCCGCGACCCTGATGGTGGCGAACGCTGCGTGGCCTGCAACCTGTGCGCCGCCGCCTGCCCCGTAGACTGCATCGCGCTGCAAGCCACCGAAGACGAAACCGGCCGCCGCTACCCCGACTTCTTCCGGATCAACTTTTCGCGTTGCATTTTCTGCGGCTACTGCGAGGACGCCTGCCCCACCTATGCCATCCAGCTCATCCCTGATTTTGAGATGGGCGAGTATAACCGCCAGAACCTGGTGTATGAAAAGAAAGACCTGCTCATCAACAGCGAGGGCAAGTACCCCGGCTACAACTACTACAAGGTGGCCGGCATGGCCATTGGCGGTAAAGGCAAGGGCGAGGCCGAGAACGAAGCCCCTCCGGTAGACATTAAAAGCTTAATCCCCTAAGGCCTATGGAACTCACATTTTATATCGCGGCGGCGGTTGCCATACTTTCCACCATCATGGTCATCACACGCTACAACATGATCCACGCGCTGCTCTACCTGGTGGTGTCGTTTATGGCGGTGGCCGTGGTGTTTTTCACGCTTGGCGCACCGTTTATGGCTGCCCTGGAGATCATCATCTATGCCGGGGCCATTGTGGTGCTCATTATTTTCGTGATCATGATGCTAAACATGATCCAAGAGGACGTGCAGCGCGAAAAAGAGTGGTTGAAGCCCTCGGTTTGGGTGGGCCCTGCCCTGTTGTCGGCGGTGCTGTTGGCCGAGCTGGCTTATATCTTGCTGGGCGCCAATCCCTCGCAAACCGAAGCGCTGGTAGCCGTTGATGCCAAACTGGTCGGGCTGGCGTTGTTTGGGCCCTACCTGCTGGGCGTGCAGCTTTGCGGCATCTTGCTGATGGCGGGCATTGTGGGCGCATACCATTTGGGTAGGCAGAAGAAGAAAGTTATTCACCGGTTTTTACAGGAAAGGAGCGCAGCCGCATGAGTACCGCATCCATGGAAGCCGCTTTGCTGCTGGCAGGTATACTTTTTATGCTCGGTTTGATCAGCGTGCTCATCCGGCGCAACATCATTTTTATGCTGATTTCGGTGGAGATTATGCTCAATGCCGCCGGACTGGCCTTTATTGTGGCGGGCACGCGCTGGGTACAACCCGACGGGCAGATCATGTTCATCTTCATCCTGACCATGGCCGCCGCCGAGGTATCGGTGGGGCTGGCGCTCATACTTCAGATCTATCACCAGCTCAAAACGCTCAACAGCGACGCAGCCAACATCATGAAAGGATAACGCTATGGAAAATCTACTCTGGTTAATTCCGGCTTTGCCATTTTTAGGAGCCATACTTTTAGTGCTTTTTGGAGGGCGCTTGCCTAAGTCTTTGCTGTCTCTTATCGGGGTTGGCAGCGTGGGCGTATCGGCCCTGGTGACGATACTTTTAGGGTTTGAGTTTCTGGCTGAGCGGCCGCTTTATTACCAGCAGGAAGTATGGCAGTGGTTCAGTGTGGCGGGCTTCACGCCTTCCGTTGCCTTTCACGTCGATGCGCTTTCCATGGTTTTCATCTTCGTGATAACCTTTGTGGGATTTCTGATTCACCTCTACGCCACGGCCTACATGGCCGACGAGGCTGATTTCGCGCGCTTCTTTGCCTGCATGAATTTGTTTGTGGGCTCGATGCTGGTACTGGTGCTGGCCGATAACCTGCTGCTTTTATACCTGGGCTGGGAAGGCGTGGGCCTGTGCAGCTACCTGCTCATCGGGTTTTGGTACAAGGAGCCCGCCAACGGCTATGCCGCCCGCAAGGCCTTTATCATCACACGCATCGGCGACACGGCTATGGCCATTGGCCTGTTCCTGCTCTTCCAGCTTTTCGGCACGCTCAACATCCAAACCATACTTTCTGATGCCCCGCAAGTATGGCCGGTGGGTGCCGAAGGTGCTTTGCTGGTAGCCCTGCTGCTTTTAGGCGGCGCGGTGGGTAAATCGGGGCAGTTGCCGCTGCAAACCTGGCTGCCCGATGCCATGGCCGGCCCTACGCCTGTCTCGGCACTGATCCATGCGGCTACCATGGTAACTGCCGGGGTATACCTCATAGCGCGGATGAACGTGGTGTTTGAGCTGGCTCCGTTGGCGCAGCTGCTGGTGGCAGTTGTGGGTGCGGCCACGCTGCTCATTGCCGGCTTCTCGGCCCTCACGCAGTATGACCTGAAGCGCGTGCTCGCCTATTCCACCATCAGCCAGATCGGCTATATGTTTCTTGCGTTGGGCGTGGGTGCCTGGTCGGCGGGCATTTTCCATTTCATGATTCACGCTTTCTTTAAGGCGCTGCTTTTCCTGTGTGCCGGGGCCATTATACTGGCGCTGCACCACGAGCAGGACATGCGGCACATGGGTGGCCTGCGCAAAAGTATGCCCGTCGTGTTCTGGACCTTCCTGATCGGGGCTGGCTCCCTGGCTGCGCTGCCCTTGATTACCGCCGGTTTCTACAGCAAAGACCAGATTCTATGGTATGCGCTGGCCGGCGAGAATGGCAATGTATGGCTGTACGCTGCCGGCCTTGCCGGAGCTTTTGTTACCTCCATTTATACCTTCCGGATGGTGTTTCTCACGTTTTATGGGCCGGCCAAAACCCATGTATCGCATCCGCCGGGCAAGCTTATCACCATACCTTTAATTTTGCTGGCCATACTTTCGCTGGTGGGTGGGTTTATCGAGTTGCCCCACAATTTCGGGCATTTGGTGTTGTTCTCTGAGCTGCTGCAACCGGTGCTGCCTGCCATCGAGGCCAGCGCCAGCCTGGCGGCAAACGAATGGCTTTTCCAGCTGCTGGCGGCGGTTGTATCGCTGGGAGGTGTGTTTGTGGCTTACCTGTTCTACATCAAAAGTCCTTACCTGCTGCACCGCCTCATGCACAATGGCTTGGCTGTGCGTCTGCAGCAGTTCTGGTTTGCCGGCTGGGGCTTCGATGCGCTGTACGATAACCTGTTTGTGCGGCCTTACGTGTTCCTCGCCAACCTTAATAAGCGCGACATTATCGACAGCTTTTATACCGGGCTCGCCCGCACGGCCGAGGGTTTCCATGTGATGCTGTCGCAGAGCCAGAACGGGGTGTTGCGAAGTTATGTGATGGGCATTGTAGTCGGCGCCATCATGATTCTAACCATAAGTCTATTCCTATGATACTGCTCTGGATGATCGTGCTTTTGATGGCTGGCGGCGTGTTGGCCTGGCTCGCTAAAAGGTGGCACCCGGTGCTGCCCCGCTGGATTGCGCTGTTCGCCATCCTCACCGATCTTATACTTGCCTGCTACCTTTGGCTCGGCACGCCAACGGCTGTTACCGGTTCGTCGCCCTGGCTCGTTCGCCTCGAAATTCCCTGGGTTCCGCAGTGGGGCGTCAATTTTATACTTGCCCTCGATGGCCTGAGTCTGCTCATGCTGCTGCTTACTTTCTTCTTGGGTGCGCTGGCCGTGCTTATTTCCTGGCGCGAGATCAGTACTAAATCCGGTTTCTTTTACTTTAACCTGCTCTGGGTGCTGGCTGGCATCACCGGGGTTTTCCTGACCATGGATCTGTTCCTGTTTTACTTTTTCTGGGAGGTGATGCTGATCCCGATGTACTTTCTAATCGGGGTTTGGGGCCATGCCAACCGCAATTACGCCGCCTACAAGTTTTTCCTGTTCACGCAGGCGTCGGGGCTGCTGATGCTGCTAGCCATACTTGGTTTATACTTCATCCACGGTAGCCAGACGGGCATTTATACGTTCAATTACTTTGAGCTGCTCGAAACCACCCTCGACCCGCTGGCTGCGCGCCTGCTGATGTTCGGTTTTCTGGCCGCCTTCCTGGTGAAGTTGCCGGTGGTGCCATTCCATTCCTGGCTACCCGATGCGCACTCCGAAGCACCCACGGCGGGCAGTATCATACTTGCCGGGCTGCTACTCAAAACGGGGGCCTATGGCCTGCTGCGCTTTGTGCTGCCGCTGTTCCCGGGTGCCGCCCTGGAGTTCGCGCCCTGGGCCATGCTGCTCGGTGTGGTAGGGATAATCTACGGGGCCATACTTGCCTTCTCGCAAACCGACCTGAAACGGCTGGTGGCTTATACCAGCGTGAGCCACATGGGCTTTGTGATTCTGGGAGTGTTTGCCTTTAACGAGTGGGCGCTGCAGGGTGTGGTGATGCAGATGATCGCGCACGGACTGAGCACCGGCGCGCTGTTCGTCATCGCTGGCTTTTTGTACGAGCGCCTCCATACCCGCGACATACAGCAAATGGGTGGTTTCTGGTCCAAAGCCCCGAAGATGGGCGTGATTGCGCTTATTTTCGTGATGGCCTCGCTGGGACTGCCGGGACTGGGCAACTTTATCGCGGAGTTTCTTACACTGGTCGGCTCCTGGCAGGCTAATAACTGGCTCACGGTTTTCGCCACCATCGGGCTGGTGCTGGCCACTGTATACTCGCTGCGCATCATGCAGAAAGTGTTTTACGAGCCCGCCCCCACCGATCGCCCGCTCCCGGACCTGAACGCGCGTGAACTGCTCATCACTCTTCCGATGGTGGTGCTCATACTTTGGCTCGGCCTCTACCCACAACCCATACTCGACACCGCTCGGCCAAGTATAAACCAGCAGCTCGAAGCCTATCAGGAACCTGAGGTAGAAGAGAAGAAAGTGGTTGTGGCAGAGGTGCCGGAAGTGGAGTTAGGAATTGAGAAAATGAGTGAGTAAAAGTATTTTGCTGGCGCGGGTTTGCAACCCGTGTCTAACTATAAGGTCGGATTTGTAATCCAACTGGGCCACAGGCCCAAACTCTACGCAAATTAATTAGCATTTTTGCTGGCACGAGCTGCAAGCTCGTGCCAGCAAAAATGATGAACATATTCAAAGCTCCAAATTAATAAAACCATGAGCCAAAACGATTTTTTACACCTGATGCCACTGCTCATACTCACGTTTGCGGCCCTGCTGATCATGCTAGTGATCGCGGCTTGGCGCAACCATAAAATCATTTATGTCATCACGGCCATTTCGTTTGTGGCTGCCTTTCTTTCACTTTTTGAGTTGCGCGCGGTTACGGAATATACCATCGAGCCGCTGCTGGTCATTGATGGCTTTGCCGTGTTTTACATAGGCCTAATGCTGGCAACTGCGCTGCTCATCAGCATGCTGTCATATGCCTATTTCGAGCAGCAAAAGGAGCAGAAAGAAGAGTATTATATCCTGCTGATTCTAGCTACTTTGGGCGCATGCGTCTTAGTGATCAGCAAGCATTTCGCCTCGCTGTTTCTGGGCCTGGAGGTACTCAGTGTGGCTTTGTATGCGCTTATTTCATACTTGCGGGTACGGGAACGCTCCGATGAGGCGGGTATTAAATACTTGATTCTGGCGGCTTTTTCGTCGGCTTTTCTGCTTTTCGGGATGGCGCTGGTTTACTTCAGCACCGGCATCATGACGTTTGAGGGAATTGCGGCGGCTATGTCGGGGTACCGAGAGTTGCCCATGCTGCTGCTTACCGGCTTTGGGATGATGATCATCGGCATCGGGTTTAAACTCAGCGTGGTGCCATTCCATATGTGGACGCCCGATGTGTATGAAGGCGCGCCTGCCCCGGTTACGGCTTTTGTTGCTACGGTTTCCAAGGGCGGTGTGCTGGGCCTGCTGATTCGCTTTTTTATGGAGGTGGATGGTTTCCGCTACCCTACCCTGCTGCTGATCTTTACCATCGTGGCCGTTGCCTCCATGTTTGCCGGCAACCTGCTTGCCCTGATGCAGCAAAACGTAAAGCGCATCCTGGCGTACTCATCCATCTCGCACTTAGGCTACTTATTGGTGGCTTTTCTGGCAGGTAGCCAGATGGGTGTGGAGGCTATTACCTTTTACCTCGTCGCATACTTCATCACAACAGTTGGGGCTTTCGGCGTGATTGCCATGCTCTCGGATAACAGCCGCGATGCCGAGCAAATGGACGATTTCCGAGGCCTGCTCTGGCGCCGCCCCTGGACGGCCACGGCCTTTACCGCCATGCTACTCTCGCTGGCTGGCATACCGCTTACCGCCGGTTTTGTGGGTAAATTCTATGTGCTGGCAGCAGGCGTGAATACGCAAAAATGGCTACTGGTAGCCATGCTTGTGCTCAACAGCGTGATCGGTTTATACTATTACATCAAGGTCATCGCGGTCATGTTTCAGCAACCCGATACCGAGAAAGAACCAGCCATCAGGCTGCGGCCTTCCATCTACATCGCCAGCGTGGGCACATTGGCCGTTCTAACGCTGCTGCTGGTGTGGGTGGGTGTATACCCGACTGCTTTGGTGGATATGATACAGAGTATGTTTGCCGAGGTTCCTACGCTGGTGGCAAGGTAGAGTTAATCATTGTATGATTAAGCCACATCTTTATAAATAATTACAATACTTTATTAATTGGATTTGCTGTTGTAGATTATTTCAGCCGTAAACCAATAGACGAGGGCAACGGCTGCCACATATAACTTCCCTATTGAACTCCAGATTCCTCCTCTAATACGGTTGCGCGGGCCTTACTTTCGGAGCTAAATTATGTAAGTCTTAGGATTAAGATACTTTAAAAACATAAAAAGTCCGTGCTATCTATTACACACAAATGGCCTAGGCGATTTATAGTATCTCATTTTGCAACACGAGGGTATTGTATGGCAAAAAGCGCCTGTAATCAGCTTATAGCATTAACAGTGTGCACTAATTTTTACCAAAATTGGTCGTAGAATTTTTTGGAAGGTTTTTCCCTACCATACAGGTAGTACGCCAGGTAAGCTATGCCATAAATTGCAATGACCAACCCTATTATTAAAGTTTCCATGATTCAATATACAAAAATAATTAAATATTTCCTTAATAATATTTTACGTAATTACTGAGATAATGTCAGTAAGCTGCATCACAGGCTATAAAAAAACAACTTATACTAACGTGCTGGTTATATGATTTTTAACGTATATCCTATGTATGGCCTTGCGCTATTTTATGAAGCCTTTAGTTTGCGTTGCTAGTGAACAGAAACAGAATGTACCTATGGAAACACTTATACTTAACCGGATTGAAATCAGTAGCCCGTCTTTTAAGGAGGGAGAAAACATCCCTACAAAGCATACCTGCGATGGCGAAAACATAAGTCCTGCGCTGGAAATCGGTGCATTACCGGAAGGTGTACTTAGCCTGGCACTTATAGCAGATGACCCCGATGCGCCTGCTGGCACCTGGACTCATTGGCTAATGTGGGATATCCCACCACTCAATGGTATACCCGAAGGCGCAGCACCAGGCATACTAGGCCGCAACGACTTTAACCAAACAAATTATGGCGGCCCCTGCCCACCCTTAGGAACGCATCGATACTTTTTTAGAATGTATGCCCTCAATTGCACGTTAAATCTGCCAGAAGGCAGCACGAAAGATGAGCTTTTAGAAGCAATGAGGAACCATGTACTAGCCAGTGGCGAATTAATGGGCGTATACAGCAGGTAAGTAGAGGTACTGCTTACGTATTAAGGTCAGGGCTTTTTATAACTTACGACCCTGGCCTGCAACGAATCTGTGGGCGCTGCTGGCCCTGAAAACCCAACCCAACCTTCGCGCTTTGATTGCTGGGGTGCAAAGGGCAATTGGAGTTCGGCCTTTTCCGGTTCTGCTCCTTGTTTTACCAACGTAAACTCAATTGTAACCTCTTCAGCTGTGGCACCCCCTTTGTTGTGTAACACCACATGGTATCGGTTTGGGGCATGCTTAGCAGGCTCTAGCCAGGTTTCCACGAATAGCTCTGGAGTAGAAGGTTCTTGGATGTAGCTTTTGTAGCCTAGGTAACCGATAATGCCAAGCACGAGTAGCAGACTTATAACAAATACCGACCACTCCAGCCAGTTTTTCTCAGTAGTAAAGGGTTGCTCTTCACTTTGTTTTTTCTGATTCATGCGTAATTATTTTATTAGAAGGCGTCCGGCGGAAGCACCCAATGAGGCCAGCACGCCCAACACGATAACCTGGCTAAACCCAACCCAAAAGCTAACCCCATCAAACCTACCGAAAAACCAGAGTATGAATGCCGAAGCCCCAAGCGCCGTAAGGTAGCTCAGGCAGGTATCGAACGTCATGTTGTAAACTAAATTCTTTGAACTTAACCCGGAAGTACCTCTAAAATCGCTGAAGTAAACTACGATTATACTTAGTAACAACGAACCGAGTGCCATTGCAAACACATGATCCGGGCTAGCCTCCAGTGCAATCATAACTATTTCTTCGGTGGGCGCGGCGTTACCCCCTATCACAATGGCACCGCACAACCCCAGCACAAAGAGCGCCCTTTTTGAATCACGAAGACTTGGCCGTTCGTTGTCGCGCTCTTTTTTCTCCTCATAGGCTTCGGCTCCCAATTGCGCCGTACCAATCGAAACTCCAATAGATACAGCCATTGCTTCAATGATCAATTTTCCCATAAGTTCATCTATCATCATCCCCGACAGCTGAATTCTATTGAGCATCAGGAGCACTACAAAGGAGATCAGTAGGCCGATCCCCATTTCCTCAATGGAATCAATGAAAACGCTGGGCCAGGAGGCATCCGGGTGCATGCCAGCGAACTTATTATAGCCTAACAGCAGCAGATACGTCACGATAACTAACACGAGTAAATCCTGGGGTTCTGCAACAAAACCTGCCCACCATACTTCCATAGTATAAAGCAGTGGGAAACTAAAAAGTAATCCTCCTGCAATTCCGCGGGCGTACTCTTTTAAGGATTTACGAAGTGATCTTCCGTTAATTTTTACTGCCATTAAGCCCCATGCCTATCATTAAACCAACTGTTTAGCAACCCCAGGTATCATGATGGCTGAAAAACTGCTGGTGTTTACGCGCAGGCTGGCAAAAAGTATATATTATTTATCAGTATCGTGATTGCTTTAATGAGTGCAATCCTTCAACAGTTTCTTAGGCTGCACAACTGGAATTTAAAAGTATAGTTTAACAAAACTGGATAAACGCATTGCTGTAATGACGCAAACACAAAGAGCGCCAGTTCTTTGCCAGCGCTCTCCGTGTATAAAATTAATTTTAGACTGTTCTATTCATGTATTTCCGGGAAACAGTTAAAAAAGGATTACATACCATCGGGTTTGTAGCCATAATTCATACTTATGAAATCCTTGTACGACAGTGGATCCGGCACAACTGGCTCCAGGTGTTTAGGGTAAATGCCTGCCGATGCACTACCGTTGTTCGCGGGCCGGTCGTTGCCACGCATGCACCCGCTTGGGGTTACCGAGGTCTTTGCCCATTTCTCAAGGTTAGGAGGTACCATGGTTGGGTGCTTTGCCACCTTTCTTAAACCCTTCCTCGTTTCTTCTGCACGTGCCATAGCTAGTAGGTTTAATGGTTAGAGCGGCTCTATTCCTGCTTGCTTTGTTGCGGTGGGTCAACCAAGTTGAGATGGAAGTAAACCTGATTTGTAACGCGCCGCCCATTGCTACAAACTAGGTTTTGATATAACGCATTTTGGATGCAAGCCTTTGCAAGTTTCTACTATAGTATACGTCACAAGCAACTTTATTGCACTGAAATTCAGCACTTTTAACTAAAAACACAAAGCTGGCAATTGTTTAAGGTTTATACTTAGAAAAACCTGTTAACCCGTGTAAGTTCGTTGCGGTATTGTGTGAGAAGCCGACTTTTGGAGATGAAGCCTTTAAACTTGCCTTTACGCACCACTGGCAAAGACCATACTTTATACTTATCGAACTTGTCTAGTACTTCAGCCGCCGACTCGTCAATATCCACAGTGGTTGTGGGTGGGTGCATCAGGTCTTTCCCATAGATTGTATCGTAGTTTGAGATATCGCCCAGCATGCCCCGGATATCGTTAAGGGTAATTACACCCAGCAGATTATTCTGATCATCCAGAACCTGCAACACATCTTTGTTAGAATTAGAGAAGCTCTCCAACACTCCCCGAAAGCTTGTATTTTCACGCACTGGCGTATGCTCCTCTTCAATTAACTGGCTAATGTTAAGCTGGTTCAGCAGTATCCTGTCCACCCGAAATGCCTTGCCTTGCCCTTTTGGTTGCTCCACACTACGCCGCAGGTTCTCGATGTAGTACTTTAAGAAGTATGAAACGGCACATACAAGCATCAGCGGCACGAAAAGCTGGTAACTCTGTGTTATTTCGGCCACCAAGAATATAGCAGTGACCGGCGCATTCATGACGCATGCAAATACGCTCGCCATGCCCAAAAACATAAAGGTAGCCTGGTTGAGCTCGTAAAAAGGAAATATCAGGATGACAACCTTATAGTATAGAAAGCCCAGAAACCCGCCGGTAATCAGGGATGGCGCAAAATATCCGCCCTCTCCGCCTGAGTTTACGCATATACCCGTACTCACAGGTTTAACCATGGTTATCAGAAAGAAGAAAAGGAGGTTGAACCAAACTGTATTTGGCAAAGCGGCAAGCGGCGAGTTAACCAAAAGCGAGTGCTCTTCTGAGTTCAGCAGGGCGTCTATACTTACATAACCTTCGCCATACATGGGCGGCAGCAGGAAAATTATACTACCTAAGGCAAGCCCGCCGGCCAGCGCACGCACATATGGGTTTTTTATTCTGGAAAAATACTTTGCGCAATAGCTATAAGTACGGAGCAGGTAAGCAGACATAAGCATGCCCAATACACCTAAAAGTATGACTAACGGAATTTCCTCGTAGGCAAAATCCGTTAAGGGCACCTCGAAACGCAGGTGCTGCCCCATAATAAACTCGAACAGGATCTTACCGGCGGCTGCTGCCACCAGCAGCGGAATAAGCAATGTGGGTGTAAACTCCGGCAGGATAGTTTCCAAGGCAAAGATGAACCCTCCCATCGGCGCGTTATAGACAGCCGAGATACCTGCGGCTACTCCGCAGCCCACCAGCAGGGTCCGTAGCCGGTAGCCTAATCCTAGAAACCGCCCCACGTTAGAGCCTACTGCCGCCCCACTCGTTATAATGGCGGCCTCCACGCCGGAGCTGCCCCCAAAACCAATTGTTAACCCGGTAGTTATAAATTTAGAATAAATGAGCCTGAACCGTATGACCGACGCATTTTTTTCGATGGCTTCTATAACGTTTCGAGCACCGCTGAAGTACGCTATATTCCGAAATACGCTCTGGTTTAAAGAGGTAACAATTAGAAACCCGATCAGAGGCAGCAAGAAGTACAAAAGCTTGGGCGCGAAGTATACTGCATACCCCTCAATGTAGAAGATGATGGTTTTGATCAGGATGGCCGAGAGGCCCACTACTAAGCCAACTATTACGCTAAGCATGAATGGCATGATGCGATTATTACGCTGCCGCTTACGCCACTTAAAAAACGCCAGTTGATATCGGTTTAACCTGCTCATCTACACATATAGTAGTATAAACCTATATAGGTTTCATAAAATATAAGTCGCTCTGGATTTTTATTTAGTCTGCTTGAATATGGCTAGCTACACCAAGCAAGCCTGCTCCTGCATCATACTCTACCTATTTGCTTCTACAACGCTTATGCTAGCAGTACGCATTTGCACCTTTTCCGGGTAAGCATCGTAGACTTTAAAGTATAGTTCACTGAAAAGTATAATTTTCGGTCCTGATCAAAGTTGTTCCTGCCTTTAACTAGGGTACTATGATTAAATCTTAGTGCTGCTTTTCCGCTGGTCATATTCACTGGTTTTAAAATTCTGGAGCGGTTCAGTAAACGTAAGGTTTTTAAAGCTATTATTTTTTACTAACTTAAAATTATGGAAAGTAACACGATATTATTGTTTATGGGCTTAGGCGGGATGGAAATATTTTTAATCATTGTAGCCCTGCTATTGCTCTTCGGTGCTAAAAAAATCCCTGAATTGGCAAGAGGCATGGGCCGCGGGATCCGTGAATTTAAGGATGCAACCAATGAGGTTAAAAAAGACCTGGAAGATTCTGACCAGAATCCCCAGCATCGCCCATAAGGTGTAGACAAGTTTATGCTATAAAAAAGGAGCAGCCCAATTTTACGAGCTGCTCTTTTTTACTTATGCTCTTTTTAAAGTCAGGTTATATTGTCTCTGCTGTTTGCTTATAAATGCAGCGGCTTATCTCCTCCCCTATTCTCATCAAATCATTTTTCTCCGTTTCGGTAAAATCATAGGGTATAGGTTTAGCGATTCCAAGTGTACCATATAGTTTCCCGTTGAGTAACATGGGTACGGCAATGGAGCCTTCTACCTTTGTTTCTTTGGCAGCAGGCCGCGCCACACCCGACTCATCGGTTTGCAGGTTACACATTTCGACGGGTTGCCTGCGCGCGGCAGCTATTCCGGCCATACCTTTGCCTATAGGAATTGACGCCATTTTAGGCAATAAAAAATCAGGAATGCCTTGTTGCGCCTTTATTACCAGGTGATCACTTTTATTATCCAACGTATGTAATGTGCCTGTAGAACAGTTGAAAGTTTCTATAACTGTTGCTAGTAAGTGCTTCCAGGGCATTTCTGTAGTAGTATTTTGTAAAGTATAAAGTATGGCTTCGGTTTTAGAATGCATATAATCTGATTTAAAGTACACTAGGAAGATCAGAGAAATTATAAACTTAAATAGTAATCAACTGAATCACACTTAAGCCTCTTATTCTGTTTTTTCCTGCGTGAGTAGTACAATAGCTTCTTCGTTACCCTGCTGATGTGCAAGGTCGAGCGCTGAGAGGCCCTGAACATCTCTAAGTGAAGTATCTGCGCCACATTCCAGCAATACTTTAGCTAGTTCGTTTCTTCCGAAAAGAGTAGCAAACATCAAAGCCGTTCCTCCGTTGCCGTTTACCGCATTAATATCAGCCCCCTTTTCGATCAACAGCCGTGCAACTTCATGATATCCCTTAAAACTTACCCCCATTAGGGCTGTGTTACCACTAGCATCGCGCGCATTTGCTTCTGCTCCTGCATTAAGAAGAAGACGGGTGACCTCCAGGTTACCATCATAACTAGCAATTATCAGTGCTGTGTAGCCTCTGGCATCAGTAGCATTCAAGTCAATCCCATCTTCAATTTTTTGCTTGATATAACTCACATCTCCCCTTCGGGCAGCATCAATTAGTAAATCTTTCTCGTTGCTAGAATAAAGTGTCATAGATAAATTGATATAAAATTGGTGCCTACAGGTCCTACGTGTCTGAAGATTAATTGGCTGCCTTCTTATTTCTGAGCATTCAATGTATACTCTCACCCAAATCTAATTTGGCTATTATATACAGAACTGATATATTTTTACTTTATAAATTACCTAATAAACATTATACTATTATACTTGTTTAGACCATTACGTATAATATATATTAGTTAAAAGCATGAATAGCCAAAGTAAAAAGCTTGAAGACACACCGCTTTCCGTACTTGACCTTGTTCCTATCTTACAAAATAAATCAGCCTCGGACTCTTTTAAAAATAGCCTTAACTTAGCCAGGCATGTTGAAAAACTTGGTTTTACACGTTATTGGATGGCTGAGCATCATAATATGGCCGGAATTGCCAGCTCAGCAACATCAGTTTTGATAGGATATATAGCAAACGGCACCTTCAAGATCAGAGTTGGTTCGGGGGGCATCATGTTGCCAAACCACGCACCGCTAATTGTTGCAGAACAATTCGGTACGCTAGAATCATTATACCCTGGTAGAATTGATTTAGGATTAGGAAGAGCGCCAGGATCAGACCAGCAAACTGCGATAGCTTTACGCCGTGACTTGAGGGGAAACGTAGAGGATTTTCCGCAACATGTAACTGAACTCCTTAAGTACCTCGGGCCAGTTGATCCGGCAGCGCGCGTAAGGGCGGTGCCCGGCGAAGGAACTAACGTACCAATTTGGCTCCTTGGTTCTAGCACATATGGAGCTCACTTAGCCGCACACTTAGGGCTGCCCTACGCTTTTGCAAGCCACTTCGCACCCGCAAGTTTACATGCCGCGCTTAAAGTATACCGTGAGAATTTCAGGCCTTCAGAAACTCTTGAGCAGCCATACGCTATGGCTTGTGTCAATGTGGTTGCTGCAGATTCCGATAACGAGGCTAACAAGCTGGCAACCTCCTTGTATACTTCCTTTCTAAATGTAATTCGGGGCACTGCCAACCCCATGCTCCCTCCTGTCGAAAGTATGGATGACCTTTGGGATACCTCTGAAAAGTATGCCGTGCAGCAAATGCTACGCTATTCCTTTATTGGGTCTAAAGCCACTGTACAAGAAGAGATGCAGGCCTTCCTGGATGAGACGCAGGTTGACGAGCTAATGATATCCACTGGTATCTACGAGCAATCAGCAAGGCTCCATTCCTATGAACTGCTTGCTGAACTTGGGGTACTAGAAAAGGCTACATTTTTAAAGTAAAAAGTAGGGCCGGCTGCATTGAGCAACCGGCCCTTGATGGTTATTGCAATATATTTAGCACTTATGGCTAAAAATTTACAAATGAGTACTATGTAAGCAAAGTATGATTTGGTGTTCGGCCTGAATGCCTAGCTTGTATTAGACCTATCAGCAATCAAGGAGCAGATTACTCCTCCGGCACACACCAGAGTATAAATCCAAGAGTAATCGAGTTATGTAGTCCGAGCCAGAATCCAGAGAGTACTGCTAGCGCCTGCGCTGTCCCGGTGTGGTGTTGTTGCTATAACGCAAGA
>NZ_QWGE01000001.1 GCF_003576375.1 Pontibacter oryzae | reverse complement strand
GCGGGGCCTTCTTGCGTTATAGCAACAACACCACACCGGGACAGCGCAGGCGCAAAGAGAACCCCGCGAATAGCCAGCATGACTAAGGATATTCTAAGCAGCCATATCCACTTGATGTATGGTCAAGTTTTAGCACCTTGCGCTCTCTGCAGCCATGTCACAGGCAGATTATGCAGAGAGCCTTTTATGACTCTTGCGTTTAAAGACTGCACAAGCATCTAAACTACTCTTTTAGAAGACAGGTTCGTATCGATTTATCTTAAGTAGGAATTTGCTGTCAATAACTGATGAGGGAGATTGTATTCTTATGATCACTTTTAGCTGACATGAATGACAAACTTGTATTTAACATACACACATCATATCAATCAATAACCGTCCATTGCTGAAAGGTAGGTTATAATAGAACCTCGTTCTTGAGATAAGTTTGTTTACACACATGGCTCATTAATACTTTCTGTAATTGAAAGGATTGCGAGCATTAAAAAAGGGCCACATTTGTGGCCCTTTAAATTTTAAATTAAGTAAGAATGATTATTTTCTTCCCGCTACGGAAGTATAGAAATCATTCTCGGATAAGTATGTATTAGCCAATTCCTGAAGTTCAGGTGAAGTTATAGTACGGATAGTAGTTACGTAGTTATTATAATGCTCTTGCGGCAAATCATGGAGCACCATGCGTTTATACCTGTCACACTGATCGAAGATAGTAGCGATATCGTTTAAGAACTTGCCTAACATGTAGTTTTTAACTGTTTCTAATTCAGTTTCTGGTACTAACTCTTGTTGCAGCGTCTTAACCTCCTTTAGGATCTCAGAAATAGTGTCATCAGTTACAGCATAGTTTACATCTGTACCTATAAAGAAAAGTGTATCAAGCTCTTTAGGAGATATGGCAGAGTAAATCCCGTACGTATAGCCCTTGTCTTCACGGATATTGCGCATAAGCCGTGAGCCGAAATAACCGCCAAGTATTTCATTCAATACTAATAATTTTTGATAATCTGGTTCTGTGATCTTGGGGAAGCGCTTACCTATACGGATGGAAGATTGCAGGCTATCTTCCACCTGAACAAGGTTAAACTTATTTTCCGAAGTTACTATATCGTGAGCATGCGCAGATACGGATGCATTAGATGGCTGTATTTGCAACTTAGCAATCTCCTGCTCCAAGTGGCGTTGCATCTGATCATCAATGGCACCACAGGCAAAAACTTCAAGTTCCTGGGTTACAAACCTACTCTTGTAGTATGCTTCTGTATCTTCTTTAGTAATGGCTTCTAACACGCCTTCATCGAACCCAAAAGTATAAGGGTGCCTATCCCCGTAAATTTGTTGGGTAAAACTATGGGTAGCCAGGTAATTGTTCTTTTGGCGCTGTACTTTAAGTGATTGAATGGTGCGTTGTTTCAGCAGATTAAATTCTTCTTCCGGAAAAGTCGGATTCTGAAGTACATCCAAGACCAGCGGCAGGAGTTCAGAAGTATACTTCGCCAAACAGTATAATGTATACTCTGAGCGATCGTAGCCGTGGTTGTTTTCAAAAGAAGCACCATAGAAGGCCACTTTATCCGCGATTTGCTTGGCCGTGTGGTTCAAGCTGCCTTCTAACAGCATTCTAGCCGCTAGGTCAGATGCTCCTTTTTTGGCTTCAAACCATTTGCCGGCTTTAAAAACAAAATCCAGCCTGATCACAGGCTGGGTTTCGCTTTTTATAGCATGCAGTCTCGCTCCGTTGCTTAGGTGGGTTACCTCGGCTATTTGGATGTTGACCGCATCTATTTCATATGTTTCAGGAGCTTTTGTTCTATCAAGCATTCTTAAGTATGTGTTTACTATTCTAAGTTTAGGGCAAGTGTAAAGCGCCATGTATCGGCGAGTGGGTTGCCCTGATCGTTTGGAATTAGATAAGCAGCATCCAGGCCAAATTTCTGATAGCGTACCCCTAAGCCAGCAGAGAAGTACTTTCTGCCACCTTTATCCGGGTGCTCATAGAAATAGCCTGCGCGCGCCGCGAAGAGCTCATTATACCAGTACTCTACGCCAGCCGAAAGGTTGACTTCTTTTAACTCCTCACTGGCTCCGCCTTCAGCATCGCCAAAGGAAGAGAAAATACCACTGATAACGCTCTGGTCAGTATCAGCGCCAGGCGACGGAACAAGAAGCTTGTTCGCATCCAGGAGGAACGTTAAGGAGTTGTAGGCATCCAAGTTATACTTTAATGCTGTTCCTAGCTTTAAGTTTGTAGGTAAAAAGCTTTTGTCTTCGTTTTCGGAATAGGCGATTTTACCGCCAATGTTAGAAATGGAAGCGCCTAAAGCTAGGTTTAGGTCTTGGTTCAGGTCTTTGTTGTAATACACACCTACATCCACAGCGGCTGTGTTGCCAGGCTGCGACTCGGTGTTTGTACCGCTAACATTAACATCTCCGGCAAGGTTAGAATGTATAAACCGTGCAGTAACGCCTAAGCTAAAGTTTTCGCTCAACGCCTGACCGTAAGAAACGGCTACAGCCAATTCCTTAGGGTTATAGTTCTGCAAAGGCTGCTGGTTAGCATCTATAAACTGAATATCGCCCAAATCGAAATACATCAATGAAAGGGAAATAGCCGAAGTCTCGTTTAGTTTTTTGTAACCAGAAAGGTAGTTCAGCGACATATCGTCCACGATGTTGCTAAGCCACGGAGAGTATGAAAATGATACACTAAGGTCGTTTTGCACGAAGCCAAGCTTAGCTGGGTTCCAGTAAGATGCATTGGCATCAGGAGATGAAGCCACGCCGGCATCACCCAACGCTGCGGCACGGGAGTCAGGGCCAACAGTCAGGATCGGAACGGCTGTGGTTACGGCGTTCAGGTCAGAGCCTGTTGTGGTTGACTGCCCCTGAGCAAAAGCTATTGGAGCTGAAATTAAGGCGAGCGCCAATGCGGCGGCCTTCAATGTCTTACTATTTTTATGCATATGAAGGGTATTGATAGCTATATCAAATATAGAAAATTTGTAGTACTAAACTAGTTTATGATTATAAGTTTCTCAACTTTTGAGGCCTTAGCTCCATCCTGCTCCGATTGCACAAGCACTCTATACACATAAACGCCTTTTGGCAGTACATCATTGTGCTCATTAAGGCCATCCCAGGTTAAATTGTTAACGCGTGCCGTGCTGTTGTTAAACCTAGAATGCAGTGTTTTTACCAGTTGCCCTGAGATGGTAAAGATTTGCACCTGCACCGCTAAGTTTTCTCCGGCTCTGTTATGATCAAATTGGAAAGTTGTGTTGCTAGCAAAAGGATTCGGGTAGTTGAGTACATGCTCTAACGCAAGTTGTGCGTCATTTGATACAAAAAACTCTATATAAGCCTCTGCAGAGTTATTATGCGTATCCCAGGCTTTAAGGCTAATATTGTGGGGGCCGGGGGTAAGGTTCTTAAGCGTGTACTGAATTTCTCCTGCCTGGTAACTGTTTGGGGCTGAAGTATAATAATCGTTGAGGGCCACTAGATTTGCCTGGTCGTTGTCGAGCACGGCAGTGATTTCGTGGCCAATGCCAATGCCTGCCGTGTTGATACCGTTATCATCGAAAAGCTTAGCTAACAAAGTTGTTGTTTGCCCGGTTAATCCCCCTGATACGAAAGACTCATCGTCCATGAACAGTTTTATACTTGGCGGCTCATTATCAGAGGGAGCGGTTTTGGAGGTGCCGCCTATTATTACCTCTTGGTTTGAGCCTAAGGCATCCTGTGTGTCGTTACTGGCATACATGCTAATCTTACCCTGCCCAAAGTTGTAGGCAATGTCTTTGGGTACGACAAAGGATATCTCGAAGAGACCATCATTTACGGTTGCCTTGCCATCATAAATAATGTTTTCGCGCACTTTAACTGGTACCTTCTGCCCATTCTCATCACCTAAAGTATAAAGTATGGTTGGCTTTTCATAGACCTTCAGGTGCAGCGTACCCGCAAAATTACTGGCTATACTTCCGCCGGCATCCTGTATTTGGCCAGCCAACGTTACCTTGCCCAGCGCGCTAAGTGTATCGATGACGTTTTGGCGGTTGTTTATACTTGTAAGCTGTGCCTCGAGGACAGGATAGGCCAATTGCATGGACGGATCCGCAAGCAAGGAGAAATTTCGGTTATTCACCCCAGTGGAGCCACTTGAGTTAGAAGTGATGCTATTGTTTTTGGTAAGCCTTACCAGATCGCCGAGGCGGGGCATGCGGCCATTGATTGGGGCAAACGCGGTTTGATAGAAATTACGGTTAAGTACACGGTTAGAATTAGAGTATACCGGGCGTGTAGTCGTGATCAGGCCAATGGCACCACCTTCGGCATGCAGCAGCGCCGTTTCAGCACCGGATGGCCGGCCTGGGTCGTCGTAGCGGCCAAACTCGCAGGTGGCAGTCAGCATGAAAGTATACTTGTTCTTATTCTTCCAACTGTAGATCTGCGGCATGGTCAGGATCTGCTCGCTGGCCCAGCTCACTTCGTTGCCATGGCCTGTGTAGTTAAGTATAAGCGAGCCCTGCTCTACTGCTTTGTCAATCGCGGCAGTGGCATCGGGTACGCGTTGGCCATTGGCTACTGCCTGTTGCTGGTATAAATCGGTATATACCTTAGTAGGGTTATACTTCGGGTGATTTTCTATGAGATAGTCAGCAAGGAACTCGGCATCGTTCTGGTGCTCATTGTAGTCCCCATCATCAGCAACGAGTGTGATGCGGTTTCGCCAGTTGCCAAAGTGGGCCGGGCTGTCATAAGCAATAATCTTATTAACCATAACAGCGGCTTCCGGTGCTGATTTAGCCGGAAGCCTGCCAATCCCGATATCCATCAGATGGTCGCCAAGCGCATTTTCGGCCCATTCACCTTCGTTTTCGTCCAGGAAGCCATAATAATCTTCAGAAGAATAACTGGTAATTGGATGCAGGGATTGCCGCGATTCATAGATCGGGACGAAATTAGTGTTGTTCCGGATGCGGTTTTTATAATCGTAGCTGGCATCTCCAAAGAGCAACAGGTACATAACGTCGCCACTGGGTTTGTTGCTGCGGCTGTAGAGCATGCGCATAAAATCGCGGATAGCCGTAACATCCTGCGCCCCAGACGAGAACTCGTTATAAATCTGCGTAGTAGTAACTACGGCAACCTGCATATTGCTGTGTTGCGCGCGATGGGCTGCCAGCCTGTTTGCTTCTTGCACAAAGCCCGGATAGGTAACGATCACAAAATCGAGGGTGCCGCTGCTGTTCAGGCTATGCAAGTTCTGGTTCGCCACCTTGCCAAGCACAACAGGTTTGCTGCTAATACTGCCTGCCTGGAACGCTACAAACTCGCGCAGCAAATCTGTACTCGTGCTAAATGTACCGCTGTTATGCTCCTGCGCTACTACCTGCAGTGGGTTAGTAACATCCCAGATTGAAATGCCAGCTGGTGTGCCTGCGAGGGCAAAAGTGCTTACTGGCTGGTTTATACTTTCCACCGACCGAAAGGCAGTTTGCTCGCCGTACATTTTCAGTTGCCGCTCGTAGCTAAGCTCCAGGTAATTCAGGTATCCCAGGGCCGTAGAACTGCCGTTGGTGCCAAATGTTAGCGTTGCTTTATAGTCGCCGGAGCCTACTTGTTGTTGGTTGGTGGTATAGGTTTTGGTGCTGTTTACGCCTTCCGGGTGGTAATTGTAGCTGCCGCGGTTAGGTATACTCTGCGAGCCGAGTGTTTGGCCGTTCAGGGCAACGCTGAAGGAGCAGTCGGTGGGGGAGTTGGCCATTAATGCTGCGGTAAGCTTTACCTCCGAGCCTGCCACCGCATCCGAAGCCTGAAACGTAAACTCGCGGCTAGCCTGAAAAGCACTAAACTCCTCGCCATACCAATCACGGCCCGAGAAGACCATGTTTTTCAGCTCTTTCTCGTAAAAAAGCCTTTCGTTGTAGCTTGTAATGGTTTGTTGCGCACCTGTTGCCTGCGCCCGGTTAGTCATGCGTGCACCGGGGCTATGGTTAATGCGCAGGAAATAGAAAGCGGTATCGGAGTAGATATTGAGCTCGTGCCGGAATTGCTTCTGCGTGGCGTCGTAGTTCCAGGTGTGTGGGCCTTTGGCGTAAAACAGTACGTAATCGGCATCGTCAAACTTTCCGTCAGCTTCGCCAACTACCGTAATGGCATTTTCCTGGAGGTCGTCGGGGCGTGGAGTGCTATTAGGTTGGGGCAGCATGCCGCCGCCGTTGCCAAACAACTGAATCTTTTTGGGGTCTATACTTTGGGTGTTGATGCCAAGCGCCTGTAATACGCTTCTATCAATCTTATAAATGCCGCTGCTTGTTACAGCCAGCTTGTACCAGTCTCCGGAGCCGAGCACCGAGCCGGATGCAAACCCACCAGATGCGGCACCAGTGGTCTGTGCGGAGGCGGCCGTGCAGGCCAGGCTCAGCAAAAACAGCGCACATGCATAAGCCAATCGCTTGGGCCACATCATAAGCAAGTAACATTTAATAAAAAAACTACCTGCACAACAGTAACTTGAAGTGCAGGCAGCTACCTTCTCTTTCAACAAAGATAAGGCTAAATTATTGTAATACAGCAGGCTTTATACTTGCGTTAGTTCAAAAGTATAAGACTCCATGATTAGGTTAGCCAGCAGTTTGCTACAGGCTTTCTCTACTTTCTCACGGGCAATTTCCTCGGTTTCCGCCTCTAGGTTCAGGGTAATGTGCTTGCCAATACGCACATCGTCTACTTGGTCCAGGCCAAGGTGCTCCAGGCCCAGCAGCACGGCTTTGCCTTGTGGGTCTAACAACTCAGGGCGAGGCATTACGTCGATTTCAGCAACAAATTTCATGATGTATGGGATGTTTTTTTGATGATAGACAATAGTACGTACAAAAGTATAACCAGCGGTATAGCCGCGAATTTAAGCATAGCCAGCAAGATAACCGACAAGCCCAGGAAAATAAACCGGATTGAGTTGTCCTGCCATGTGAAATTCTTGAATTTCAGGGCGAAAAGCGGCAATTCTGCCACCAGTAAAAAAGACAGCAGTATGGTTAAGGCCAACAGCACCGGCTGGTTCAGGATAATCTCGAACATTACTAGGTCGCCGGTTTCAAGAATAAGCGGGAGCGAGGCTACAAACAACGTACAGGCCGGCGTTGGCAAACCGATAAAAGAAGTAGTCTGGCGGGTATCGATGTTGAATTTAGCCAAACGCAGCGCCGAGAATATCGTGATCAGGAAACCGAAAAAAGGAAGTATGTCGGCGGGTATGCCTAGAAAAGGAGCCTCGATGCGCTGTAGCAGCATAAACATAATTGTGCCGGGCACCACGCCAAAGGATACCATGTCGGCCAGTGAGTCCAGTTGCTTGCCAATTTCTGAGTAAGCGTGTATCAGGCGGGCAATCATACCATCCAAGAAATCGAAAATGGCTGCAATGCCTACCAGGTAGGCCGTTGATACCAGTTCTCCTTTAAAGGCAAAGTATAAACCCAGGCAACCCGAAAACAGGTTAAGGCAGGTAATGGCGTTAGGGATATGTTTTTTCATGTGAAGGGTGTGCGGAAGTATAGTTAGCGCAGAAAAGGGTTAGATTTTTTCTCAAACCCGATGGTAGTTTCCGGACCGTGTCCAGGGTATACCGTCACGTCATCAGGCAGAGCAAACATCTTATCTTTTATACTTTGGATAAGCGTGTCGAAATCACCGCCCGGCAGGTCGGTGCGGCCAATGCTGCCCCTAAAGAGCACATCGCCGCCAATGCATACTTTCTCTGGACCGTTGTAGAACACCACATGCCCTGGCGCGTGCCCAGGCATAAAGAGCACTTGCAGCTCCGTGTTGCCAAATTTTACGGTATCACCTTCTTTTAAGTATGATGCCGGCAGTTGCTCGGCGTAGAGCGGGAAGCCGTAGTTGGGAGCGTAGGTCGGGACGGCGCGCAAAACCTGCTCATCCTCGGGGTGTATTTCCAGGCCAACCTTATAAGTATTAGCAACAAAGGCATTGCCCAGCACGTGGTCTATGTGGCAATGCGTGTTCAGCAGGCGCACCACCTTCAGGCCATTATCCTCGATGTATTTTTTCAGTTGCTCCTGCTCGGCGCGCTCATAGCAGCCTGGGTCTATTACTACGCATTCTTTGGTGTCGTCGTGCAGCAGGTAAGTATTCTCCTGAAATGGGTTAAATGTAAGGCAGGTAACCTTCATAGCTTTCTCCTCTGGTGTTTAAAGTAGCACAAAATCGGCTTGTAAGTTAAGAATTTACGCGGTACATCTCGTAACTTGCCTTGATGAAATACGATTTTATAGTGGTAGGCCATGGCCTGGCCGGTGCCATACTTAGCTATACGCTACGCAAGAAGGGAGCACGTGTGTTGGTGATTGATGAGCCAAGGCCAAGTGCCGCATCGCGGGTGGCAGCCGGTTTAGTTAACCCCATTGCGGGCAAGCGCTTCGCGAAAACCTGGTTGGCCGATGCGTTTATACCTGCCGCAGATGCTTTTTACAAAGAGTTGGAAGCTCATTTTGAGCAGGAGTTGTATGTGCACAAACCAATCTATAAGATTTTCTCATCTATTGAAGAACAAAATACCTGGATGGCTAAAAGCGCCGGTACCGACTGGCAAGGCTACATCCTGGCCACGCATACCCAAAGTATAAACCAGCCTGGCATAGACGACCCGCGGGGCGGTATAATGATTGGCCGGGGCGGCTACCTGAAAGTGGCCGACATGCTGCTCCTGCTGGCAAATGAGCTGCTTGCCCAAAACCTGATGCTGCCCGAACGCTTCGAGATGGAGCAACTGCAACTAACTGGGCAGGGTGTGCGCTATAAGCAGTTTGAGGCAAAGCACTTGATTTTCTGCGAAGGCTTTCAGGTAACACAGAACCCATACTTCCGGTGGTTGCCGATACAACCTACTAAAGGCGAGGTGCTGGAGGTGCAGGCTCAGAATTTTAACCCGGAATGCATCTATAACAAAGCCGTTTACGTTGTTCCGATAGGTGAAGGCCGTTTTAAAATAGGGGCTACCTACAACTGGCGCCAACCCGATGAAGAGCCGACCCCGGAGGGGCAGCAGGAGCTAACGGAGCGCTTTAGCCAGATTACTTCTCAGCCATTCCAGGTAATGCAGCATTGGGCAGGCATCCGGCCCGCCGTCCGCGACCGAAAGCCGCTGGCTGGCACGCACCCGCAGCACCCGCAGCTGAGCGTATTTAATGGCATGGGGTCCAAGGGCGTGCTGATGGCCCCATACTTGGCGGAGCATTTTACCGAAGCACTTATGGGGGCAACGGAGGTGATGCCGGATATACACATTGCAAGATATTTATCGTTATATTACGACTATATAAAAGACCAAACCCAGCAACTATAAGCGCATGCGTTTTTATACCAGATTTCTACCTCTGTTTATACTTGGCCTGTTCTCGGCCGCTACCCTGCAGGCGCAGCGAAACGTAGAAACATTCGGGAAAAGCCGGATACAGTACAAAGACTTTAACTGGATGCTGTACAGTACGCAGAACTTTAATGTGTACTTCTACAAAGGCGGTCAGGACGAAGCAATGAACGCAGCCACGTATGCAGAAAAAGAGCTCAAGCGCATCACCAGCCTGATCGGATATTACCCATATTCTAAAATAACGCTTATACTTTACAACTCACCCTCTGACCTGCTGCAGAGCAATATCGGCCTTAATAATGACCTATACCAGACGGGTGGCGAAACGCTTTTCCTGAAAAACAAGATCGAACTGGCCTACGGCGGCACCCAAACCGAGTTTAAGCACGACCTGAACTACCGCCTCACGCAGTTGCTGATGAACGACATGATGTATGGCGGCAGCTTGAAGGAGGCCTTGCAAAGCAGCTACCTGCTACGCCTGCCCGAGTGGTTCATCAGTGGCGTGGCAGCCTACACGGCAGAGGGTTGGGGCATCCGGATGGACAGCTACATGCGCGAGATGCTGATGCAGCAGGATAAAATACGCCCCGAAAAGTTGTTTGCCAAGAATTCTGAGCTAACCGGCCAGAGCGTGTGGAACTACATTGCCGAGCGCTACGGCTACACGGCCATCCAGAACATACTTAACCTTACCCGCATCACCCGCGATGTGGAGATAGGTATTACAAGCAGCCTGAACGTGCCTTACAAGCGCTTTCTGCAAGACTGGTACAACTACTACGTGCAGATAAACACCACCACCGATAACCCGCTGGTGCAATTGCCGGAGCAGGCCAAGCTATTCAAAAAGAACAAAGAGAACCATTATTACGGCAAGCCGCTGCTAAACCCGCAAGGTACCATGTTAGCCTACGTTAAAAACGACAATGGCATTTACAAAGTGTTTGTGCAGGATGTGCGCACCAAAAAAGATCATGTAGTATGGCGGGCCGGCTATAAGAACATGGACCAGGATGTGGATTACGATATGCCCGTATTAGCTTGGCGCTCTAACACGCAGCTAGGGTTGGTAGAAGCCAGACGGGGCAAGATGACATTGCGCCAAGTGGATGCAAGTAGCCGTTACTCATTTATCCCTTTTTACGAAAACCTGACTACGCCTGCCGCCACTCTTGAGGACTTTGCCCACGTAAACAGCATGGATTACGCCGAAGATGGCCAAACAATTGTAGTTAGTGCCGTGCGCAATGGGCAAACCGATTTGTTCTTGCTTCGTGCCAATGGCCGCTTGCAGCAGCAACTCACCAATGATATATTTGATGACGTAGACCCTGTGTACCTGCGCAATAATGGCGGCATTGCCTTTAGCTCTAACCGCTGGGAAGATAACGCGAGCAATGCTGCATCTCCGGACTTTAACAGCATAGTAAATAACTATGATGTCTTTCTGTTGCAGCAACAGGGGGTAAACAGCAACATCCGGCAGCTTACCAGCGACATCGCCAGCGAAATGAGCCCACGCGCCACCGAAGACGGTAACCTGTTATACCTGAGCGAGCAAAGCGGCATACGGAGCGTGTATAAGTATGATTTAAATACCGGAAACAGCACACCTGTCACTAATTTTGTGGAAGGCATTGAGGAGTATGATTATGTGCCGTCGGCTAATGTGCTAGCTGTAACTGCCTACGACGACGCCGATAATTTCATATACCTGCTGCCTAACTTTACACCCACTACATTAAGCGCGCTGCCAAAAACATCCCGGCAGATCATACTTGAGACTAGGGCACGCACTGCCGAGAATGCCATTGCAGCCCGCCGCAAACTGCTGGAGCAGCAAAAAGACAGTACAGCCGCGCGCCAGGAAGGAGAGATAAACATCGATAATTATGAATTCGATAAGTCCTCAACACAAACGCAACAGCAGAAACGCGCTGGCGCTCCGGTGCGCCGTGCCAGCACCGGGAGCAACTCCGTTGATGTGGTAGGTCCGCTGGACTACGATCTTCGCTTTAGCGTGCAGGAAATCATCACGTCAGTTAACGCAGACCCATTGTTAGGCTTTGGCATTGTGGCTGGCGTAGAGATGAGCGATTTGTTCGAGAACCACCACATCAGGGGCACAGCCTTTATGCGCACCGACTTCGAAACGAATAATTTCTTTGCGGAATACATGAACCTCTCGAACCGTGTGGATTTAGGTGTGCAGTTTGAGCGGGCAACCTTGCGCGGCAACTTCTTAAATGCGCCTGGCTCCATTGTAAACTTTACTAAAAATGAGCTCACACCAGTACTTAAGTATCCATTCAGCCATAGCACCAGCCTACACCTGAAGCCGAAGTTTGTAAGCACACGCTTCACGAATAAAATAGATTTCTCGGTGCCAGATACGGTGGAAAACTTCTGGGGTGGTAACGTGGAACTGGTGTATGACAACAGCGTAATTACAGGTGTAAACCAGCGCGAAGGAACACGCTTTAAGGTTGGCTTTTTATCGCTGAAAGGGGCTGAAGGCGCGCAAGGCAACTTCAGTAAGTTTTACGTTGATTTCAGACACTACTTAAAAATACATCGCCAGATCATACTTGCCACGCACCTAAGCTATGGCACTTTCTTCGGAAATTCCCAAAAGAAATTTCTGATAGGTGGCATGAATAACTGGCTGCTGGCCGACGAGGACGAAGGCGCTGAACTTAATGATGTGCAGATCAACGCACCAGCCGACCTGTTTTACCTGGAGTACATTACGCCGTTGAGGGGCTTTAACTTTAACGTGCGCAGCGGTAGCCGCCACTTGCTAGCCAATGCTGAGTTGCGCATCCCGATTGTGCAATACCTGTATAACGGGCCGATTGCTTCAGGCTTTTTCCGAAACCTGCAGCTAACTGCCTTTGCCGATGCAGGCTCGGCTTATAGCGGAGCCAACCCGTTTTCGGGCAATAACTCCATTAACACGCGGGTAACAGGCGGCACCACTGATCCGCTGAACGTAGATAAGTTTGATATCACTATTGTAAACTATCGCAACCCTTTCCTGGTAGGCTACGGCTTTGGCGCACGCACCACACTGCTAGGTGTATATGGCAAGCTCGATGTAGCTTGGGGCGAGGAGGAAAACAACCGGGTAGGCCCTAAATTCTATGTAACGCTTGGTTACGATTTCTAATACCAAACACACCCTACCGCATGAACCGAAAAGCTAGAAGCTTCGGTATAGGCGCTGTATTGCTGCTGGCTTTAGCAGCAGCCTGGATACACATGACCGATAAGAACTATGTGTACAAAGCCATCGCCTACAATTTTGCCGATATTGACGACAACGCCATTTTTGAGCAGCGCACCGTAGACTCGCCGGCTATACCGCAGCCGTGGCCGCTTGCAGCTAAGTATAACACCACACTGTTGCCCGCCGAGCTTGAGCAACTGCATCAGGATTTGGAATCCATTGCCTTTCTAGTGGTAAAAGATGATTCCATACTTTATGAGCAGTACTGGGATGGGTATTCCGATGAATCCCTCAGCAACTCGTTTTCCATGGCTAAAAGCATTGTGAGTATGCTGATTGGCGTGGCTATTAAAGAAGGTAAGATAGAAAGTGTTGATCAGCCTGTTGGCGATTTCCTGCCGAGGTTCAGAAAAGGAAACAAGGCTAAGATAAGGATAAAGCATTTGCTCTGGATGAGCTCTGGTCTTAATTGGGACGAATCATACAGTAATCCCTTCTCCATGACCACAGAGGCATACTATGGCACCGACCTGAAAAAGGTGATAAACCGCCTGGATGCAGAAGATGAGCCCGGCCAGCAGTGGAGCTATAAAAGCGGCGACACGCAGGTGCTGGGCTTTGTGCTGGAGGCGGCAACAGGCAAGAGCCTGAGCGAGTACGCAGAGGAAAAGCTCTGGAAGCCGCTGGGTGCCGCACACGATGCCGAATGGAGCGTTGATAATCCGTCAGGTATCGAGAAAGCCTACTGCTGTTTCTTCTCCAATGCCCGCGATTTTGCCAGGCTTGGCAAACTATACTTGCACAATGGTATCTGGAACGGTGATACAATTGTACCGCCAGCCTACGTAACAGCCTCGCTCATGCCCAACAACCTTGTATCAGCGACTACCGGCGAGAAAGTAGACTTCTATGGATACCAATGGTGGCTAATCCCAAAGTATAAAGGCCAAGATATCTTTTACGCCCGGGGCATTTTAGGGCAATATATCATCGTAATCCCTGAGGAAAATATCATTATTGTGCGGCTTGGCAAAGAGCGCGGCGAGCGCATTAACAACCATCCCAGCGAGGTTATGGCCATGATTGATGCCGTGAACAAAATGGTAAACTAGGCTTTAGAGCCAAGCCTGAAAGCAAAACCCCGCTGCCGTTCTTAAATAAAGATGGCAGCGGGGTTTTGCTTTAGAAGAATTTATACTTTAGGCCAACTTATCAGTTGCTACAGGATAGTGTGGGTCTTCCAGGATATTTACCTCAATTACCTCTTCCGCATTTTTAAGCAGCACTCTACAGTCTTCGCTGAGGTGCTTCAGGTGCAGTTTCTTGCCGGCAGCATGGTAGCGCTCGGTCAGTTTGTTCAGGGCGTCAATACCAGACATATCGGCTACGCGGCTTTCCTTAAAGTCAACTACAACTTCCTCCGGGTCGTTCAGCACGTCAAATTTTTCAGAGAATGCCGTAACGGAGCCGAAGAACAGTGGGCCGTAAATCTCGTAATGCTTCACGCCGTTGGCATCCACATACTTTCTGGCTCGGATGCGCTTGGCGCTCTCCCAGGCAAATACCAAAGCAGAGATAATCACACCGATAAGTACAGCTAACGCAAGGTTATGCAACCAGATAGTAATTATCGCTACAAGTATGCCTACAAACACATCTTGTTTCGGCATTTTGTTGATAATCCGGAAACTGATCCACTCAAAGGTGCCTACTGCCACCATCACCATAACGCCTACCAGCGCGGCCATTGGTACCAGCTCAATTACCGGGGCTCCAACAAGTATGATCACCAGAATAGTAAGTGCGGCAATGATACCTGCCAAACGCGCGCGCGCACCTGCCGAAAGGTTTACCAGCGTTTGCGCGATCATGGCGCAGCCACCCATCCCGAAGAAGAAACCGTTTAACAGGTTAGCACTGCCTTGGGCCACGCACTCGCGGTTGCCCTGGCCTCTGGTGCCAGTAATTTCATCTACTAGATTTAGCGTCAGGAGGCTCTCCGTTAGGGCCACACCAGCCATAATGAGGGCATAAGGGAAAACGATCTGCAGTGTTTCAAAGGTAAACGGAACAGCCGGGATATGGAAAGGAGGCAAGCCTCCGCTTACAGCGGCAATATCGGATACGGTTTTTGTATCGATATCGAAGCCAAGCACAACGAGGAATACCACGATGATGGCAACCAACGATGGCGGCACAGCTTTGGTAAAACGCGGAAGTATAACAATAATGGCTATGGTTAGGGCAACAAGCGCGGCCATAATATATAATGTGTTTCCGGTGATCCAGGTTACATCGCCGTTTACCACGGTTTTAAACTGCTCCAGCTGCGACATGAAAATGATAACGGCCAGGCCATTAACAAAGCCATACATAACCGGCTGCGGCACCAACCGGATAAACTTGCCAAGCTTAAACACACCAACCAGGATCTGAAGTATACCTGCCAGCGCCACGGCTGCAAAAACATACTCTAACCCATGCGATTGCATCAGGGCTATGAGCACCACCACGGTAGCACCCGCGCCACCTGAGATCATGCCGGGCCGCCCGCCCAGTGCAGCCGTAACCAAACCCATGATAAAGGCGGCGTACAAACCCATTAGTGGTGGGAAACCGGCCAGGATCGCAAAAGACAGCGACTCAGGGATCATGGTCATAGCTACGGTAAGGCCTGCCAGAATCTCAACTTTATAATCGACCTTTTGGCTGAAGTCAAACAGTCTGAGGTATTGTTTCATGCTATTATTCGATAAATAGATATGTGCTAGACTATAAGAGACTTGCTTTGAAAGTGTAAATGCCCGACTACAGGCTATAGCAAGCCTCTTTTAATACGGAGCGCCAGCAACGTGCAGGAAGCCCCGTGTTAAAGTTTATGTTGAAAGAGAAAGTATAATTTTAAGAGCGCAGACAAGCCAATGCATACCTGGCGGGCTGTAAGTGGTTCCCATCAGTGCCCGGCTGAAAGCGGATAAGCTAAAATCAGGGTGGAGTAAGTAATTTGAAATGCACCGTTTCTCTCATTGCGGGTGCAAAATTAGCAAATTATATTTTAAAGCGCAGGCCCTCTGTGAAAACTACCCGCCAAAGTCACCTAAAGCTACAGCGGCTAAGTATAAAAAAACCGGGTGGCAGCCCTTAAGGCCAGCACCCGGTATCAATATTCTCTTGAGGGAAAAGTTAACGTTAGTGTGTGTTAAGCATTAACCATGTTCAGGATAGACTCAAAGATGGCGCGGCCATCGGTGTTGCCCAACTCGGGGTCTACGGCGCGCTCTGGGTGCGGCATCATGCCAAATACATTCTTCTGCTCGTTGCTTACGCCGGCAATGTTCAGCAGGCTGCCATTTATGTTGTAGATATCGTGCGTATCGGCCACGTTGCTGCTATACTTGAACATGATCTGCTCGTTGTCCTCCAGTTTGCGCAGCGTGTCTTTATCGGCGTGGTAACGGCCCTCGCCGTGCGCCACCGGAATCTTGTACGCTTTGTCTAGGTCCAGCAGGCGTGTAGGCAGCAGGTTGTTAGTAACCGGCTTGATGTACACGTTATCGCAGATAAACTTTTGGTTTGCGTTGCGCAGCAGGGCGCCTGGCAGCAGGCCCGCCTCCGTCAGGATTTGGAAGCCATTGCAGATACCCATTACGTAACCGCCTTTGTTAGCATGCTGGATCACCTCCTGCATGATAGGCGAGAAACGCGAGATAGCACCAGAGCGCAGGTAATCCCCATAGGAGAAGCCACCTGGCAACAGTATAAAATCACAGCCTTGCAAATCGTGGTCTTTATGCCACAGTTTCACACACTCTTGCCCCATGCCAATGCTGATAGCATCTACAAGGTCTTGGTCGCAGTTGGACCCCGGAAAAACGACTACACCAAATTTCATGGTTCAAAGTTAAGTAATTTATACTTGGGCTGCACACACAAAATACTGGTTTTGCAGCTTTCATATTAGGCAGCTGTACAAATGTGAATAATTATCCCTAATTTGCCAAAGTATCATTTTAAAAGAGCTTATGTTGCAGTCAATGACAGGCTTTGGCAGCGCCCGCCTCGATGCCGACCAGTATTCGATCTCAGTGGAAATCCGTTCGCTTAACTCCAAAAGTATGGACCTCAGTGTGCGTTCCCCTAAGTTCCTGTCGGATAAGGAGTACGAAATCCGCAATCTGGTGCAGAAGGCACTGATTCGAGGCAAAGTAAGTGTTACGGTAGAGTTTACGAAGAACAAATCGCAGCGCGCCCGCAACACAGTTAACAAAGAATTGCTGAAATCATACTTTACAGAGCTAAGCAGTGTAGCTGATGCTTTGGGTGCCGAGAAAGGCGAGCTTTTCAGGCTGGCCCTGCATATGCCGGATGTGCTACAGCAGGAGGAGCAGGATGAGGAAGTAGCTGAGGCAGATTGGGAGCTGGTGCAGCCACTCTTGCAGGATGCGCTTCAGAACATCATCACGTTCCGGGCCGATGAAGGAAAGGCACTCACTGCCGAGATCATGTCTTACATAGACCGCATCCGTATTTTGCTGGCCGAGATAGAGAAGCATGACCCGGTACGCATGGAGAATATCCGTACCCGTATCCGCAACCATATTACAGAGTTATCTACTTCGGAGCACTTCGACCAGAACCGTTTTGAGCAGGAAATGGTGTACTACATGGAGAAGCTGGATATAGCCGAGGAAAAAGTGCGCTTGGTAAACCACCTGCACTATTTTACCGAAACGGTATACTTGCCAGAACCAACCGGCAAAAAACTAGGCTTCATTTCGCAAGAGATTGGCCGCGAGATCAACACTATCGGCTCAAAAGCCAACGACTCTACCATACAGCACTACGTGGTAGAGATGAAAGAAGAGCTTGAGAAAATCAAAGAACAGATCAACAACATCCTTTAAGTATAAAGTATAGTATTAAATGAGCCGTCGGCGCTGTAACCTTGTTGCAGCGCCGACGGCTTTTTTATTGCCTAAGTTATTAGCACCCGCCTTCCTGCTGCCTTAACTCCTGCCAAAAACTGCCTTTTGGCCGGGCGTGGCCTGTAGCTATACTTTCAGCTGCATTTCCATGATAAGCACATGGTGATACCCGGTTTTTTGACCGCCAGCGGCAAAAGACTTTATAAAATTGGTGAATTATTAGCACAGTACCACATGCAGCTAATGTTACTTTTGAACACTTTTGTGCTATGTTATTACTCATAATTCAGTTAAAATATCGGCATTTTGTAGCGGATTTGCCTTGTAAAACGATGTTACTTTTATAAGAATATATTCCTTCTTTTAAGTAAAAGTTTAGAGTATGTTTAGGTATTAAAAGTGTGTTAAACATAGCTATATCGACTGTATGTGCTGTGTGGCAACATGGACTTGGATTGAATTATAGGTATATTTTAGTACTTAATTATTTAATTGATCTAATAACTGTAATTCTTCTGGTTCAATTGCATTATTCTGACTCCTTATATATTACTAAACCTATATGTCTAACTTGAAATTATTTTAATTTATGAAAATGAGACGTTTATTCGCTCTTGCTGCTGTGGCAGCTGTTTTTAGCTTTTCTTCTTGCCAGCAGGAGGAGGACAGTGTAGCCAACAACGAAGTATCTGAGGCTACTTTAACCCAAATCTCACAGTTGGGCTTTAATACCGATAACGTGCAGCGCGTAGAGGGTGGTTACCTAGTAGAAGGAGACATTATTCTCTCTGCTTCTGACCTGAGCGATGCCCAGAACGTACAGAAGCTGCGCGTAGGTGAGGCAGAGCAGTACCGCACGACTAACCTGGTAAGTGTTGGAACAACTCGCACCATTAAAGTGGCTGTCTCAACATCGTTGCCGTCAGCTTATGTGGCAGCTGTAGATGAGGCGATTAGCCGTTACAACGACGAGAACCTGAAACTGAATTTTCAGCGCGTGTCTTCTGGCTACGATATCCTCTTGACTAAATCGCCATCAAACGCTACTTACCTAGCTTCTGCCGGTTTCCCTACTGGTGGTAACCCACATAACAAAGTGTTGATCAACTCTACGTATTTGGGCAGTAACCCTGGCACCAATTACTTGGCTACTATCCTGGCGCACGAGATTGGCCACTGCATTGGTTTCCGCCACACGGATTATATGGATAGAAGCTACAGCTGTGGCGGTTCATATTACAACGAAGGTGCAAGCACAGTTGGCGCTATCCAGGTGCCAGGTACGCCATCAAACGCTGACCCTAACTCTTGGATGCTAGCTTGTATCGGTACTGGTCAAAATCGTCCTTTCAACACAAATGACGTAACTGCGTTGAACTACCTTTACTAACCACCCAAGCTTACCTTTACAACAAAACTAACCTGGTAACATATAAGGCTAACGGCCTCTGCAGTACGCTGCAGAGGCCGTTTTATTTAGGCTGGGTTACATGCTGAGTGTAAGTGTAACTCAGTATCTCTTTTGAATTAACGGAGATGAGAGCTTAAGGATTGTCTAAGCAACAGGAGGAGATCAGGCAAACTTTGAAGGCTCGAACGCATGGTTGAATAGGTTATACCTTAAACAAAAATACTAAGGGAGTAAGTTGAGCAGAGTACATGAGTGCTCGCACCAAATGGTTGTGGATAAAGCTCAACTACTAAAGCACTAACAGTCGGCTGCTTAGTTTCTCACCTTGCTCGGTTACTACTTTTAGAATGTATACGCCGGCTGGCAGGCCAGCTGTAGACATTTGCTTAATGACACCTGCATCTGAGAAAGTACGAATTAACTGGCCGGTTATGCTATACAGTGCCAGTTGCGCCATGCCCTCGCCATGCGCAATAATCTGTATTTCTTCACCTGCCACCACTGGGTTTGGCGCTAATTGCATAAAGCCTTTCTTGGTAAAGAACACTTCCTCTGGCTGGCTGTAGAATGGCCGGCCTTGTGCGGTAACGCGAGCACGGTAGCGGTTTAAGCCTTTCTCTGGGTTGGCATCGTAAAATACAAAAGCGGTTTTTTGTGATGTTGGCAAGCTTTGGATGGTCCGGAAAGCGCCTTGTTCCCAGCGTTCTAAGGCTACTTCCTGTATCTGGTAACTAGTACTAAGCTGCAGGTCCAGTAAAACAGAATCCTGTACGAGCTGCTTCGGCAGGAAACTGTAAATGTAGCAAAGCTGCTCGTCGGGGTTAATAGCAATGGTGTTGCTTTTGAGCCCAGAGTTGTTTTCTAAAACTGGTGCAACTGAGAAATAAGCTGCAATCTGATCTGTTCCGGCAAGTGTGGCTACGGTATCAGTAGTTATAAGCAATGGCTCTAGGTAATTGCCCGTAAGGCTATACAGTTGGTAAGCCGTAGCGCCTGGCACCTGCGGCCATTGTAGCAGCAACTCATTATTGCAGTTTAGAGTAAGCGCTGCTTGAGTGACCGGGCCAAGTATAAACTCCTCTGAAACTATGGTCTGGTTTTCGGTAATCAGGCGAAGCTGTGCCTTGGCAAATATAGTGGGCGTCGTCCAGTCATAGTATGGTTGGCTAAGGTCTATTTCCTCAGTAACTAAGGTCCAAGTTGAACTGTTACTTATTTTATACTCTAAGCGAGCCTTACCATGGGCTGGCCCACTCCAACGCAACCTGTTTGTGGTGCTGGCTTTTAAAGTGCTTCCATTTGCAGGGTAAGTCCAACCCAGTCCGCTGGTGTATTCATATGCTATGCTGTAAGGTTGAGGTGCTTGCCCAATAGCGTAACCATTTATTTGTATTTCATACGTACCGGGTGTAGGTTGCAAAAGGCTTATCTGCTCTATGTTGTTCAGGTGGTCTGGACGGCGTTTGGCAGGCAACACTAACGAGTCGGGATGTGGGTAGCTACTTAACACCCAAGGTAACCAACTGCTCCCCGAAGCTGTGTGCTGCAGACGCAGATCCAGGTCGTTTACCAGCGCAACAGGGGCATCAGGTTGTGCGGGAGCATCGTGCCATACCAGCGTGACTTTAAGCTGATCTATGCCTTCGGGTACCTGAAGTATGAATTTGTCAGTTTCTCCTTGGGTGCTGCTGCCTGTAAAATAGCGTTGATCCTGTACAGCTTGCACCGCACCCAAGGCATCTACGTTTCCAAAACCGCTCTTAAAATCTACCCAAAGTTGCTCCACATCATCGGCACTATTTATAAGTATGGCTTTTACAAGTGCCGCATCGGGTAGTTGGCCGTTTTGCAGGTTGGCGTACGCTTGCTGCACTAAAAGTGCCACGCCGCTTACTACTGCTGCTGCCTCAGAGGTGCCGCCCACACCATGCGCCACCAGTTCCGGTTTTACGCGGCCATCGTATGTGGGCCCGGTAGAGCTTAGCGCGCCAACTGTTCTATCAGTAGTTAGGGCGCCAACGCTTAGTGTGTTTTTTGATGTCTTAAACTGCCCGGTCAGGTTTGCTGCGTTTTTAATGCCTGCATAGGTTCCTGAGGTTGGGGTTTGGCTGCCGCTATTGCCCGACGAGAAAACATGAAGCAGTTTTGGGTTTGCTATTGCCTGCTCATCGTAAGCCATACTTTCCAGGCCATAATAATTTTCGAGGCCTACGCCGTACGAGTGGTTCTGCACGCTTACGCCCTGGCCGTTAAGCGTGGCAAGGTCATCGGGCATCAGGTTAGCAAAGCTGGATGAACTGAGCATTGCACCGCGTGCCACTCCGGTTGCTTCGGGCGAGGAATTTCCTGCCCCGGCAATAACGGTAGCCATGGTGGTAGCATGCAGTGCGTGCGGCTCCTTGAAAGCAGCGGAAGGAAGTACGCGGCCTTTAAAGTCTATATCGGTGGTATCAAAAGGGTTTTCCTTAACAGACACGGTAAGTCCGGAGCCAATTAAGGCCGGGTACAGGCCATGCACAGCTGGGATGTTATTGGCAGCCAGGTCGCTGTCTTTCAGTTCCAGTTCTTCCTGGGCTTGCCTGTTCCCACGATCAATGTATGTGATCCAAGGGCAGGTTTGAAGTATGGCCAGATCCTGCGGTTGAAGGTTGCCAAGGGTTAAACGTTGCTTTTGAGTTTGCTTTAGCGTGAGGTGAGGGAGGTACTCTTTAACCCATTTGCTAAGTTGCGCTTGGTCTGATGATAGCACACGTACCTCAAATATACTTGCCGCCTTCATGCTTTTGAGCAGCGGCGCGGCTACTTTAAGCTGCTCTGCCGGTTTTTGCTGCGCCACTATCGGCCCTGCCAGGCAAAGTATAAACAGTCCAAAAATCAGGGAACTTTTAGCTGATGAAAAGTGCCAGTTGCGCCACATGATCAAATGTATATAGGTAGGATAAAATAGGTATTTAAGCTACGCATTTTTCTCCCATATACAAGATGTTGCCGCAAATAAAATCAGCATCATGGTGCTTTATACTTATAAAAGTAAAATCGCAACCGATAAAGTATAAAGTTGTACTTTCTGAGGCTTCTGAAAGTTAATTGGTCTCTTGCGGTTGTTTCATTAGAGCGCCTGTAAAATCTTTGATCAGGGCGAATACTTCCGAAAATTTGGTAAGGGGCAATTGGCTGGCAAAATCGTTGGTGTTGTGATACGCCGAGGTACCACCCAAGGTATAGAAAAAGAATGAAGAAACGCCTGCTTCTGAAAACGGATAGTGATCTGAGTTGGCGGCTTTACCACGGCTCTTAATTTGAGGGAGGTAATGCTTCTCGTCGTTGAGGCGCTGTAAAAGCTGAAATTCTTTTTCGTGCACTTTGCCGTTTACTGCCATCATGCCTTCGCTACCGGTACCTAGCAAGTCTAGGTTTACCAGAAAACGAATATTCTGGAGCGGAAATAAGGGGTGTTGTGTATAGTAAATTGAACCAAGCAAGCCAGCCTCTTCGGCGGCAAAAGCCATAAATACTATACTATAACGGGGTTGGTTTTGTGGCTGGCTGTAATGCCTGGCCAGTTCCAGCAGCATGGCTGTGCCGCTGGCGTTATCGTTGGCCCCCGGAAAGTAAATGCCTTCGCCCTGGCTGCCTAAATGGTCATAGTGCGCAGAGAACACAATCACAGAGTCGGGTTGCTGACTGCCGCGCACCAAGGCAATTACGTTTCGCGCCTGATGCTGCGGGTTTAGCTCAGCTTTTATACTGAATGATACTTTTTTAGCCTGCTTTGGCCATGCGGCTTCTGCCACTTCCAGCACAGGCACAGGTTCCTGCTGCCTTGCCACTGTGGTAAGCAAAGCCCCCTTCTGAAGTATGATGTGCAGCTTAGCCTGCTGTAATTGCTGCTGGTACTCCTGCGGCAATTGCTGCAGGCGTTTTTTGTCTTGCTGACGGAACACGAGGGCTTTCCCGGTTACGCCCTTCTTAAAGAACTTGCGGGCTGCTTTTGCATCCGAGAAAACCATGGTGTCAAGCATGATCGCGGCCAAGGTTCCTTCACCGGAAGGAGAGGCGGCGCGTGCCACAAAATCCTGGCCGGGTGTAAGTGCTTTGCCATCTACCTGAAGTAGGGGCGTTTCCAGAATGCGGTTTACCGGGAAACTGAAGGGCTGAAAGTATGAGTTACCGATGGGGGCAAGCGCCATTTCCTCAAACTGATGCCTGATATACTCGGCGGCTTTTCGGTCGCCGTGAAAGGTATAGCCCCGGCCATACATGCTTTTTGAGGTGAGGGTATCAGTAGTTTGGCGCATACGATCCATGTTTTGTGCAAGAAGAGTAGTGTTGCCTAGGCAAAGCACCAGCAGGAGTAGGGCAATACATTTATTCATACTTCTAAGATAACCTGAAACGGCGAATACCGCGGCTTAAAGTATAAATGATTTAAAAAGGATGTAAGGTAATTAAACTTTACCTGAGTTTTGCGTGGTTACCAAATATAGATCCATTTAAAGAGCACGATCCCAAACAAACAACCAATGGTATTAGCCAGCACATCAATAATATCGCCTTGGCGGCCATAGATAAAAAAATGCTGCAATAGCTCGATGGCGATGCCAAACATAGTGCTTGCTAGCAGGCTGCCTCGTACGGCATAGTGGCGCAGGCGCGGAAAGGTAAATTGCTTCGACATGCCCACGATCATCAGAAAGGAAAGCACGCAGAACATGAACGCGTGCGCAAAGGAATCGAAGGAGAAAAGCTCCCACACGGATACGGCGGGAAGGGAGGTAGAGGGCAGCAGTGTCGTTAGCAGAATCACTGCTGCCCAGGATATAGTAAATAGGTTATATCGGAATATCAAACCTATCTGCTTCTGTTATTGGCCGATTACTTCACGGTAGCCATCAGCGGTAAGCAGGCCTTCTACCTGGCTTGCATCGTCGATAGACAACTTAATGATCCAGCCTTCGCCATAAGGGTCAGAGTTTACCAGCTCTGGGCTGTTTTCCAGTTGCTCGTTAAACTCCAGTACAGTACCGTTCAGTGGGCTGAACAGGTCAGAAACTGTTTTTACAGCTTCAACAGTACCGAATACATCGTCCTGGTTTACTTGTTTATCTACTGTGTCGATGTCAACGTAAACGATGTCACCCAGTTCGCTCTGAGCAAAATCAGTGATGCCAACATAGGCTACATCACCTTCTACGCGCACCCACTCGTGGTCTTTAGTATACTTAAGGTTCTCAGGTAAATTCATTTGTTATGTATTTATAGATTACTTTTCAAAAATACGGTCTTTTTCGCAATGCTAAAAATTATTGCAGGCTAACTCGCAATTGCACGCCTCCTTCGGTTACGCTATTTCGGAACGAAGTGGATATTTTAGGATCAGAAACAGTACGTAAAACATAGAACTGCAGGTTCAGCCGTTGGCTCAGCACATAGTCTATGGTTGGACGCAACTGTAGCTGGCGCGTGCCATTCGTGATCTGGTTCTGGCTACGTTCATCGCCGTTGGTGTCGTCTGAGATGGCGCGTTGCACCGTCTGGTTGTTTCGCACCTGCAAATCAAGGCGCATGGTCAGCTCATTGTCCAGCGTGATGCGCTGTCCGCCAAATTTAAATGGTATCCTGAAGTTGCTGGTACTGTAGCCAAAGCCTACCACGTAGTCTTTCACGTTCGTTTCGGTAATCTGGGCATTCGTCAGGTTCAGCGACAGGTTACGCTCCATTTTATACTCCAGGCGGCCGGTAAGGTTGGTTTTCGTCCGGAAGTTAATGCCCAACAGCGGTGCGAGGCGTTCCATTACGGTTAGCTGGTTCACAATATAGTATGGCTCAATCTGCCCAAACTCATTCAGCTGCGTCGGGAAGCCTGCAGGCTTTTGGCTGTATGCCAGCGAGGTAGTATAGCTTGTAATGTTGTAGCTGGAGCTGTAAGCGTGCGAAATGCTGATCTGGCTAAACCAGGTCTGGAATATCGGCAGGCGCTCCAGGCCATTATAGGTTATACTCCAGTTTGGTATTGGCAGGCGGCTGAATGGGCTTTCCGCTTTGGCCTCGTAACCGTTTGCATCTCTGCCTTGGTAAGCATAGAGGAAAGACTTCAGCAATACTTCCTGCGAGTTTAAAGTATAACCTGAGTCGCCGGCGGCGGCATTGGCATCAGTTAGCTTCTGCCGGATAATGTAGCGGTTGCGGATAAAGTCTTCAAATGCTGCCGATACGCCTTCGTCGGTAGACTCAAACAAGGTTCCGAGTGCCATAAACGATGTACTGAAAGCGCCTGAGGTGAATGGATTCTGGCGTAAGTCGTTCTCGCTGACGTTGCCAAAATCATCAAACTCCTTGCGGTAAAATACTTCCTCTATTTCAGACTTGTTTTGGCGCACGTCCAGCGTTACGATAAAGTTTCGGAACGGCTCCAGGTTGGCGCGGCCGGTAAATGTTTCGGTATAGATGGCGCTAAACGGTGTATTCAGGTACTGGCTGCTGTCTGTGTACCAGCCGCTGGCATTGGCGCGGCTATACAGTTCGCTCAGTTCGTACTGTTTGCCAAGTATAAATGGCAGGCCTGGTGCCTCAAATGCATCATCAAAACCAAAGAACGATGTGCTAGGCAAATAACCTGGTAGCAACGTCCCGCGGCTTTGCTGGTAGGTCATATTCAGCGAGCGGGTCATCATCAGCACCCGTGCCAGCGACTTCACAAATTTAAGTTCTGGCTTCTTGCCGGCAGTGGTGTCATTTGCCGCTGCCGGAGCTGGCCTGGCCGGGGCAGGCGAGTTTACCTCTTTCAGGAACTTAACCTTGTTATAGAGCTTCACCATATCCACGCGCCCGTTCAGGCTAAACTCGGTGTTGTTCTCGGCGGTGTTACCTAATCTAAAGGTCGTGTCCTGGTTGAGGGCCGTGGAGCCTGCCGTCCAGATATAGTTTGTAGCGTAACGGGTATCAGCACTAATCCAGTCCGTCAGTGGGAACTTGTCTAGCGGCAGCTTATAGTTAAGGGCAATTAGCTGATTGAAATTGGTATTTCTACCGCCTTCACGCAGGTTCTCCCAAATCTGCTTGTTCTTGTAAGCCAATGAGTCTACTTCGTTGTTAATACGGCCATCCGGCTCATCAATAACAGAGCGATTAGTGGCAGTATAATCCAGCGACAGGCTCTTGGTCAGGTCCCAGCGCATATCGTAGATGCGGTTGAAGTAGAAGTTCTTTTGGAACGTTGGCTCAATGCCGCGTGTGGTTACAAAGCGTGTTTCCGGGTCAGGGCGCTGCAAGTATGTTTCGTTGTAGAAACGGCTTAGGTCAGCACGGAACGAGAAGCGGCTTGGCATCAACGAGAAGTTAAAGTCCTTGATCAGGCGCAAGTATGGCGACTTCATTTTCTCGCTGTTGGCAAATGGCTGATAGCTTTTTGGGGTGTTGCTGTATGTATAAGCCAGGCCACCCGTGTATGTTTTGGTGAAGTCGCGATCGGTTTCTATGTCGGAGAACAGGCGCTCGGCATAAGAATAGGAGATGGCGAAGTTCTCAATATCATAGATGTGCGCTTTCGCCTCCGGGTTTGTGCGCTCCTTGCGGATGTTCAGCAAGCTTATACTTCTGCGCGTCTCCTGGGTTATTACCTCTTTCTTGTAAGCGTCTCGGGCCTCATTGTTATCAAACTTGGTTAGCGACTGCTCCAGCGGCACATCCTTGTCAAGCGGGTCATACTGCGGCTCGGCACTTGTTACGCCATACTGCACGGTCATCGGTACTTTTACGCCCCACTGCTCTGGCAGAAATTTATCCAGCACTACGTTAGCGGATACATCGAACTGCGCGACATCCTCGCGGGCACGCAGCGAGAGCTGTTGCTGCAAGCCGCCAAAGCCAACGGTGGTAAAGGCGCCAGTGGCGGTAACGTTAGCAAAGTCGGCAAGTTTCGCGTTCAGGCGCGCAGTAGATGCCCAGCCGGTTTTATTCACGAAATCAGTTACGCGCAGCTCATCCACCCAAATACAGGCAGAGTGCGCACGGGCATCAGAGTTTTGCTCCGACGGGTTCCGGATACCGATCATAATGCCCTCTACCTCGCTAAAGTCAGGGTTACCCACTACCCGTATAATTTTACCATCAGGAGTGTTCACTGTAAAAGGGATGAAAATGTTACCAGGTGCAGTGGCATTGCGGGCTACCTTGGCATCTACCAGGTCTTGTAGGTTTACGTTAACTTCGTTCTCGGTAGGCCAGATTTGGGTGGCGCTGCTAGAGCCCGATGGTGTAAACTTAAGCGGCACTACATACTCGTAGTAGTTCTGCGTAAAGTCGGTACCGATACGGATAAAGGCTTGCATGTCGCCATCTTGTATGCCTGGTTCATCAGATTGCGCGTGGATGTACATTTTAAGCTGCTTGTAAGCAAGCAGGTCCAGCGAGATATTTTTGAAGACGCCTTTCGAGAAAGAGTCCTTCAGATCCTCCACACACAGCTGCAGCGATTGCTCGTTTTGGCGGCGGTTGTTGGTAGATGAATAATCGCGGAGGCGATCGATGCCCGGAGGAAGTACATAAGGAATATTAGTTTCTGCATCCTGGTTCTCTACGCCGTTTTCCTCGATGTTTACAGTGGATACTGTAAAGCTGCGCACATCATCGGTACAGGTTAAGCATGGCGTACCCTCAGTGATCGGTTGATCAAATTTACGCCATTGGTTAGCCACAAACTGAAACTGCGCCATACGCAGCACCACTGGGTCCGAGAAGCCTGTCATGTATAAGCGCATAAACCGGATAGATTTATACCCGTTGATGTTGCCCACAGTACCCGTTGGCTGACGGATAGGCACCCGGAACTGGTACCATGTAGAACCCGCATCTCCCTCTACCTTATCTACGATGTAGTTTTGGCCAACAGTCATTAGGTCTGGGTTCAGGTTGATTTTATACTCGTAGTACTGCTCCAGGTCGTTGATGACGTTGTCCCCGTTCAGGTCTTCTTTGTCAGGGAAAGCATAGTTAGCGAAGCGGCTATTCTCAGGAGAGTTATTCTCCATGCCGTTAAAGTTCTTATAGCGCTGCAGCACGCCTGCGTTTTGTTGGTCGTAAACAGGGTCCAGGTGATGCAGGAAGTTGTCAGCCGAAGGGTCATCCAGCACGATTTGCGGCGGCGATCCCGGTATTTGGTTCAGGAAAGAGCTACGGAAAAAATCTGCTTCTGCGGCATCGTTCAGGCCGTCCAAACCAATATCCTGGAACTGGCGGCCGCCCGGTATACCTGTAAAGGCATTTGTGAGGAATTGCTGTTGCGTGACGCGGCCCCATATAGTTTCAAGTATGTTCTGCGCATCGGTGGCGGATGTTGGCAGGCCGTTCTCAAAAGCGTACTGGTTGTCTTTCAGGATGTCTTCGGATACGTTACCGAGGTTAAGTACCAGTTGGCCTGGGTCCTTCGGGTTTACACCACTGCCAAAGGCACCATCACGGCCGTTCTCTCCGGCAATGAACGGGTCCATGAGCCAGAACTCCATATACTCAATGTTAGCATTGTCGAAGTCGGTATCAAACGAAATCTCGCGGCTGATGCCGCCCCAGTTCTGGCGTGGATCGCCGGCAAGCAAACCTTGCGGTGTTAGGTTAGGGTTATAGTTATACTGCCCACGCTCACGGGGGTAGTAAGCCATGTCAAACGTGTACTCATAGGTATTAGATACTTCTTTATCACGGCCCTTGAAGATTTCAGGGCGGTATATGCCGCGCACATAGTTGTTCTTTATCTCGTCGGCGGTGATATTATCGGGGCGCAGGTTGCCGGTGTTGCGGTAGAAAACCTGATCAATGGTATACCAGGCAAGCTTGGCTCGGTTATAAGAGTAAGCTAAGCCCTGGCCGGGCACCAGCGGGGCCGGGGTTGCCGCCAGCCGCCATGTGCTGTTGTTAAAACCTCCCAAGTTGTATGGTGTTTCCGCTCCTTCAAAGTCATCCAAGTATGATGCGCCATCCTCGTTGGCACTGGATTTAGACTTGGAGGGCACAAGCTGCGCAAACTCACTGCTAAAGGTAACCAAGGATGGTGCCTTGGTCTGGATAAGCGGAATAGCATCTACAAAGCGCGTCAGCATCCGGGATTCCTTTTGCAGGTTCAGGTCCAAACCGTAAATGGTGTTGTTGGTTGGCTCGTCGCCGATACTTACACGGTTAATGTATGATTGCTCGTTCAGGTGCAGCACCGTAGCGCCAATATTCACGTCATCGTTCAGGCGATAATCGAAGCGTGCGCCCAGCATGGTACGGGGCTGGATGTTCAGCAGTTCAGCTTTCTCGTAAGTTACACGCAGGTCGTTAGCCGAGTTCAGGTAACTTGGGTTTAGGATTTTGATGCGCCCTAGATCGTAGAATACCTGGTAATCTGTGCCCTCTGCCAAGCGTGTACCGCCAGAGTAAACCGCCACCGAGCCTTCCGCAATCTGGAAACCCGGAAGCATGATCTCATCCGATGAGGTAGACTGTAGCCTGCCTTTCAGGTAAAACTTGGCCTTTACGCTGTTCTGCTGCGCATCGGTCTGGGTCTGTTCATAGAGTTCCTGAAACACATATTGGTCTATCAGGTTAGGATAAGACTGCAACCTGCCAGCTAGGTAACTGCCAAATGGCTCTACCTGCGGAAAGAAAATGCGGCCAGATTCGGTATCGATGGTAATGCCGGGCAAAAAGTCGAAGTTGCCATCACTTGGCTTATCGTTATTAGAGTTTACGTTATCGAGGTTGAACACTTCCACCAAAGGTATGTTTTGGATGGGGCTTTCCTCTTTTATGCTTGTCAGGTCAACGCCGGTCTCATCATCCTTATAAACGATCTGCAATTTAAAGTCCTCTCGGTTTACCTGTGTGGCATCCAGCGCATACACGTTTTTCATCATCAAATCCCAAGTAGGGTAATTGAGCAATGGGCTGGTGCCGCGCAATAGCTTCATGTGGATCACCTTCTCCGAATCAAGGTTCTGGTAATCATCAATAAGCTCTCCTACCTGGTAGGTTTTACCGTTGTAAGTATACTCAAAGGCTATACCCAGCACCTGGTTTGGTAACAGAGCGGAGTTAAGGGAGATATAACCCAACTGCGGGTTAAATTTGTACTCATTTGGTGCCAGCTTTCTAGCGCGCACGTGCTCAAAATCAACGCCCTTCTCAAGCCCTTGGGACTGCAGGTATGTATCTACAGCGGCGTTGTTACGCGCATCACCATTTTGCGGGGAGATAAGGCTATAGAGCGAGTTTGCCTGGTTGTCGGCAGGGGCAGAGGCGGGCCGGTTAGTGTCAAAACGCTCGCGGTAAGGGTCTGCCTCGCCAAGGTCCATGTATGCTACAATGTTGCGTAGGTTCTCGGTGGCGCGGTTGTTATTGGTAACGTAAAGTTCGATGCGGCGAATAACAATGCCTGAGTTTACAAGCGGCAAGTTACGGAGCGCTTGGTCATAGCGGCCTCTGAAAAACTGGGACAGGTAGAAATGGCGGTCACGGTCGTAGTTATCCACCCGAATCTCGAATGGCTTGTTCTGGCCTCCGTTCTGGATTATAACCTCGTCGTTAGTACCGCGCACACTGGAGGCAATGGTGGTTACGCCCAGGCGGCCAAACTGTAATTGCGCCTTCACGCCAAACAGGTTTTGTGCGCCCGTAATCAGAGAGTTATTTAACGGCAGGCTAACGTTACCGGCTTCAATCTTGCGGATGATCTCTTCTTCGTAGCCGGTGTAATCCAGCTTCATGTTGTTCTCGAAGTCGAAGTTGGCGTTGTTGTCCCAGTTAAAGTTGAGGCGCATTTTCTCCCCGATTTTACCCACCAGGTTCAGGGAGATGTTCTGCTCAAAATCGAAGTCGCCGGTGCGCTGCTGGCTTAGCGGGATGGTTGGGTTCTCGTTGCGGTTAAAGCGGGCGCCAAATTTTAGCGATACGTTTCCGTTTGGCTGTATATCGACATAGTTGCCCCCGAAAATACGGTCGAAAACCGGGCTGATGTAAATCTTCGGGATCAGGCGGCTGCTGCTAACCACGCTCTCGCCATCTAGGCCGGCAGACTTGGCACGCCAGTAATTGCGGATGGCCTCACGCTGCTGCCACTCCGAGTACTCCCTCACCGACATAGAGGAAGGCGGACGGTACATCACACTGTCGCCGAGGGTTTCTGTAATGTTGTACTGCTGTAGGCTATCGTCCAACTCAACGTTTAGCTGGAGGTTATTGGGTTGCCCTAAAAGCAGGGGAGATGTGCTGGAGCGCGCGCCGAATGGGCTGCCGTAGCGGTCAGAGGGTGTAAACGTTGGCCGGCGGCTCGGGATATACTTGGCTGTATCCCGGCGGACCGTGTCTTGAAGTGATAGGAGATTTTGAAGAACAGTAAACCTAAACCGCCGCGATGCGCGCAGTTCCTCAGCCTGCGACCACCAGGCCAGCATAGAAATAGAAGCAACCAGTGCCAAGACTAGGTTGGGCTTTTTACTTTTCCAGATCAAAATAGGGTATATCTGTTATGAAGACTTCAACGCAAACTTTATCAACTCCTCAACACTTAAGCTTCCACCCTCGCGTTTGATGATCGAGTCGAGCGTTTTTTCGGCAACGTTCTTGGCAAAGCCCAAGGTAACCAATGCTGATAACGCTTCCGCCCGATTTGTATTGTATGAAGCCGAAGGCACAGAAATATCCGAAACCATCACCTCTTTTTTTATTTTATCCTTGAGCTCCAGAATGATGCGTTGTGCCGTTTTGGCTCCGATGCCTTTCACTTGTTGTATGGTCCGCACATCCTCACGGATAATTGCCTGCTGTACCTCATCTACTGACAGCGAAGACAGGATCATGAGCCCCGTGTTGGGGCCCACGCCTGAAATCGAAATCAAATGCAGGAATGCCTCCTTTTCAGCAACCGTCATGAAGCCATACAAGGTATGGGCATCTTCTTTGATATGCAGGTACGTATTCAGCTTGCACCGCTCACCGGCGGGCAAAGCGGAGTACGTGCTTAGCGAAATCCTGATCTGGTAACCTACGCCATTAGCTTCGATAATGACGTAGGTAGGATCTTTATGGGTTAGTTTACCATCAATATAGGCTATCATCTATATATGCTGATTGTTATAGTTTTGAGCGTCTACGACAGCAATGGATACCATGTTCACGATATCGCGGATAGATGATCCAAGCTGAAGAATGTGTACGGGTTTGCGCATGCCCATCAATACAGGACCGATAACCTCCACGCCGCCAATCTCCTGAAGCACCTTGTAGGCAATGTTGCCTGAGGCCAGTGTCGGGAATATCAGGGTGTTAGCTCCTTTTTCTGCCAATTCGCTAAACGGATACTGCTCTTTTAACAGTGTGCGGTTCAGGGCAGTGTTCGCCTGCATCTCACCGTCAAGAAGGAGTTCCGGGTAACGCTGTTTCGCTTTTTTAACCACCTCGGCAGCTTTGTTTGGTATATCGCCGCCCACAGAGCCGAAGTTAGAGTACGAAAGCATGGCAACGCGTGGTTCTGTATCGAAGAAGCGCACGGTGCGTGCCGTTAAACCGATAATGTCAACTAATTCATCGGCACTTGGGTTCACGTTTACCGTTGTATCGGCAAAGAAATATGGTTCTTTCTGGCCAAGTATAATATACATACCTGCTACCTTGTTTATACCCTCTTCCACCCCGATAACCTGCAAGGCAGGAACAATGGTCTTCGAGTAGTCGCGGGTTAGGCCGGAAATAAGTGCATCAGCTTCACCGGTATGTAGCATCATACTTCCGAAGTAGTTGCGGTCGCGCATCAATCGGCGGGCATCAAACAGGGTAAGGCCTTTGCGCTGGCGTTTCTCAAATAGCGTTAGCGCATACTCCTCACGTTTGGCATCCTCCTTAAACGGATCGATGATGGTAACGCCCTGCAGGTCCATGTTGTTCTCTGAGATGATGGCCTGTATGCGCTCCTCGTTTCCTAAAAGTATAGGGTCAGCAATGCGCTGCTCTTTTACAATCTGCGCCGCTTTCAGTATCTTATAGTGGTCTGCTTCTGCAAACACAACTGTTTTCGGGTTTTTCTTGGCCTGGGTTGTAATGCGCGACATCAACTTCTGATCGATGCCGATACGCTCCTTCAGTTCCTGCTCGTAAGCCTCCCAGTTAGTAATAGGTTTACGGGCCACGCCACTTTCCATAGCAGCTTTGGCCACAGCCGGCGAGATAGACGTAATCAGTCGTGCATCCAGTGGCTTCGGGATCAGGTAAGTACGGCCAAAGTTGATTGTGTTGTCGCCGTAGGCTTTGTGCACTAGTTCTGGCACAGGCTCTTTGGCAAGGGCTGCTAGCGCATGCACGGCTGCAAGTTTCATTGCTTCGTTAATCTCGGTAGCGCGCACATCCAGGGCACCCCTGAAAATGTATGGGAAACCCAGCACGTTGTTTACTTGGTTCGGATGGTCGGAGCGGCCGGTTGCCATAATCAGGTCCTCGCGCGTAGCCATCGCCACATCATAAGGAATTTCCGGGTCCGGGTTAGCTAGCGCGAAGATAATCGGGTCTGGCGCCATCAGCTTCACATACTCTGCCGGGAGTACGTTTCCTGCTGAAAGACCCACAAAAATATCGGCCCCGCGCATGGCTTCCTCCAAGGTATGGATGTCGCGCGTAGTAACGAACTGTGCTCTGTAGATGTCCAGGTCATCGCGCTCCGGACGGATGATTCCATCTTTGTCGAACATCACAATGTTGTCCAGCTGCACACCCAAGGACACATAAAGCTTGGCACAAGCAATGGCAGCGGCACCGGCGCCGTTTACCACCATCTTCACGTCCTCGATCTTCTTGTCTACCAACTCCAGCGCGTTCAGCAGTGCGGCAGAGGAAATAATGGCCGTACCATGCTGATCGTCGTGCATCAGCGGAATGTTCATCTGCGTTTTCAGCGCATTCTCAATCTTGAAGCTTTCCGGCGCTTTGATATCTTCCAGGTTGATGCCGCCAAACGTTGGCTCCAAAGATTTTACGATGCGGATAAACTCCTCCGGGTCGGTGCAGTCTATCTCGATATCGAACACGTCGATGCCAGCGAATTTCTTGAAAAGTACGCCTTTGCCCTCCATAACTGGCTTCGAGGCATCGGGGCCAATATTGCCCAGGCCCAGCACGGCTGTACCGTTTGAGATGACACCTACCAGGTTGCCCTTGGCAGTATACTTATATACATTATCTTTATCTGCGTGGATTTCTTTACAAGGCTCGGCCACACCCGGAGAGTAGGCCAGCGCTAAATCATGCTGGGTGCTCACCATTTTGGTGGGCACAACCTCAATTTTACCAGGTTTACCCTCCATGTGGTAGTTCAGGGCGTCCTCTTTGTTAACTTTAATCATTTGTGTTTGTGTTGTTATTCTTATTGTAGCCAACTCAGCTTGGTCAACACGTCCTTAACTTTTCCCCAAGTAAATCTGGTTAAAGACCAATTTTGCAAGAATTTACGGTTAATCCAAAGTTGAGCCTTCAAAGATAATGGGTGCGATAATTAAGATGATGGAATTTATACTTTTTTTAACACTACAAGCCTGACAAATAATACTATAAACGAAAAGCACCTTCTGGTGCAGAAGGTGCTTCTTAAACGCTAAGGTATGGCTTTTTTAGCTTAGAATAAGCTTTTGGCCAGGCTTGATGTCGTTAGTTTTCAGTTTGTTGAGCTTCTTGATCTGCTCTACGCTGATGCCGTTGTACTTCTTAGAAATATTCCAGAGTGTATCGCCCGGCTGTACATGGTAAATCATCTCGCGCTTCTCTACTACCGATCTAGCCTCAGCCTTAGGCTTTACAGTATTGATGGCTAAAACTGTAGTTTCTGCCTGTTGCATGAGTTGCAGCTCCTGTTTAGGCTTAATGCTGCTGCCATTCAGGTTATTCCACTCCTTTAGCTGCTCTATAGTTACGTTATGCTTCTTTGCGATCTGTGTTAGGTTATCGCCAGGCTGTACAGTATAGGTAATTTTTGTAAGCGTTGCAGTTGTTTTGTCTGCGGGCTCGTCCTTTTCCGTTTTGGCTGATGCCAGCATAACTGGCGTTTTATCGTGCTCAGGCTCCTTGATGCGCGGCGGGGTAGGGGCTGCGGCCAACAAAATGCAACTTTTATCGGCGGCATTAGCCAATAGGGCTGCTTTGCTGGCCGGGATACGCAGTTTATAGTTGCGCATCTGCTCTGGTATTACCGTTTTCTTGAGCTCTGGGTTTAGCGCCATCAACTCATCAGTGGCGATGTGCATTTCGCTGGCCAGCTTTTCTAAGTCCAGCGCCTGCATTACCTCCAGGTATTCAACTTCTGGTTGGTAAAGTATGGAGTCTGAGAAAATATTATGCTCACCGGCATAGTTCATGGCGTACTGCACAGCAGTCATGCTTGGTACATATCCTCTCGTTTCGCGCGGCAAGTATGGAAAAATCTCCCAGAAAGTTTTCTTTCCGCCGCCTGCCTTACGAATTGCCTTGTTCACATTACCCTGGCCGCAATTATAGGCTGCCAAAGCAAGCTCCCAATCGCCATAATAGGCATAGAGCCGGCGCAAAAAACGCATAGCCGCATCCGTGGATTTCTCAGGGTCTAGGCGCTCATCCATGTATGCGGTTTGGTGTAACCCATACTCACGCCCTGTTGGCTTCATGAACTGCCACAAACCTGCTGCCCCAACCGGGCTTTGGGCCAATGGGTTCAGGCCAGACTCTACAATGGATAGGTATTTTAACTCCTGGGGCATGTTATACTTTTTGAGGTATTTCTCAAAAAGCGGGAAGTATACATTTTCGCGCGCCAGCATGGTGCGTGTATACTTGCGGTTGCGGATGGTAAAGTAATCTATGAAGTTCCTTACATAGTCGTTAAACACGAGCGGAATCTCCGACTGAATGCAGCTGAGCCTGTCGGCGATCACATCGTTTGGCTCGTTGGGAATTACCTCTACTAGTAGTGCCAGCTCTTCAGGAGAAAGTATGGCAATCGTGTCAACTACGGCCTGAGGCTTTAGGGAGTCAGAAACTGAGGCATCAAGCAAACGGCTATGGCCGAGAGCACTGGCGCCTGTAGCCCAGATGCTGCCAGCCATAGCCGCGAGCAATGTAAAGAATTTACTGTAAGTCATGTCAAGGTTTATGCTTCAACGGTTATCTTGTCCAGGATGTCATTTGAGAAAGCCAACAGGGCTGTTTCCTCAAATGAGCGGGTCATTAACTGTAACCCGATGGACAGACCGTTGGCATCGCGACCAACCGGAATAGAGATGGCTGGCACGCCTGCAAGTGATGCCTGCACCGTGAAAATATCGGCCAAGTACATGGCCAACGGGTTAGTTGTGTTCTCTCCTATCTTAAATGCTGTAGTAGGAGCAGTAGGCAATATAAGGAAATCATATGCCTCAAGCAACTCGTCGGTCTTCTCTTTTATAAGACGCCTTACTTTCTGTGCCTTAGTGTAATAGGCATCATAATAGTCGGCGCTAAGTACAAACGTACCCAGCATAATGCGGCGCTGTACTTCCTTGCCAAAGCCCTCGGCTCGTGTCTTTTTGTACAACGATGTAAGGTCAGTAACACTGTCTGAGCGGAAGCCATACTTTACACCGTCAAAGCGGCCCAGGTTAGAGCTTGCCTCGGCAGTGGTTAGGATGTAATACGTCGGCACAATGTAATCCAAGTATGGGAACTCTACGGCCTCTACTTCGTGTCCGGCATCGCGCAGCATATCCTTCACGCCAAGTATGGCGTCTTTTACTTCTGTCTCTAAGCCTTCGCTCTCGAAGCAGTCGCGGATATAGCCGATTTTATACTTCTTATTTGTTTGCAGTAACTCGCTATAAGCTGGTACTTCGCGTTGGCTGGCTGTGCTGTCCATGCCATCGGCTCCAGCCATCACTTCCAGTAACAAGGCAGCATCTTCTACACTTTTTGTGATCAGGCCAATCTGGTCGAAAGAGGAAGCATAGGCAATAAGGCCATAGCGCGAAATGCGGGAGTACGTAGGCTTAAAGCCAACCACACCACAAAACGATGCCGGCTGCCTTACCGAGCCACCCGTGTCGGAGCCGATAGAAGCTAGGCAAAGGTCTGCCTGCACGGCTACCGCCGAGCCGCCCGAAGAACCTCCTGGAACACGACTATGATCATCTGCATTAAGCACATTGCCGAAAGCTGAGTTCTCGTTAGAGGCGCCCATGGCAAATTCATCGCAGTTTTGGCGGCCAACAATAATAGCATCTTCCTGGAGCAGGCGCTGCACCGCAGAAGCAGTGTAAAGCGATTTGTAGCCATCCAGGATTTGGCTGGAGGCTTGCAGACTGTGGCCTTTGTAAGCCAGCACATCCTTAATGCCTATAACCATACCTGCCAGCTTACCCGCTGTTCCATTGGCTAGTTTTTGATCTACGGCGTTAGCTTGGGCTAAAGCCTCTTCTTCAAAAATCTCCAGGAAAGCATTAAGCTCGGCTTTTTCTTTGATGTTGTGGATGTACTGCTCCACCAACTGCCTACACGAGACCTGGCCATTGGCTATGTCCGTGCGGATGTCACGTAGCGAATTATACTGTCTCAATCTGTTTTGGACTTAGGATCGTCTTTAATGGATTGCTCTAGTTCATGTTTGATTTCGTTTGTCGCGTCCTTAAACTCGCGGATGCCACGGCCCAATGAGCGTGCAATGCCCGGAATTCTGTCGGCGCCAAACAATAACAGGAATGCGGCCATGATGACCATCATTTCTCCCCCTCCCAGATCCCCCAGGAACAGGAAAACTGTATTAAGGCACATTGTGCTACCTTACAAAAGTATGAACTGGATGCTACTTAGTAGTAGTATGGTTTTCGTCTTTTACAGAGCTCTCGATATCGTTCTTGATCTCTTTGGTTGCATCTTTGAACTCACGGATGCCGCGACCTAAACCTTTAGCCAGCTCAGGAATACGCTTCGCACCGAATAACAGTAGAATCGCGAAAAGAATCAGGATTACTTCTGTACCGCCTAAGCCTCCAAGAAATAAGAAAATGTTAGTGATACCCATGTCTTTAAATGTTTAAAGTGTGTTACAAAATTAGGGTTAATATTTTAAATAAACCCACAACAACTGGGATAAGTTTAAAATGCTTTTAAGTATAAATGCAAAGCATAGTTGCCCTATCAGAAAACCTACGGTATTGCTTTGCCTGCGGATTTAAGCAAGTATAGCTGCAAGCATTTACAAGTGGGCATATTGTTTCAGGTGTTCCTGATCTGGGAAGTTTATAAGCGGTTTGTTCCAAAAAATGGATGAATTGCTATTCTTGTATTTATATTAGTTGTTGTGTATCAATTGTTTGTGTATATTTATGAATCTGGCACAGGACTTGCAAAAGGCATTACGTACAACAACCTTAAAATGTATAGCGAGGTCTGGTAAAGCCAAAGTTAATGGAGCCGCCATTAATTTTCTAGTGCAAAAGCAACTCAAACTATTTGACAAGTGTTATAGAAGCAAACAGTAAATTTTTAATTGTTTTCTAAACCTTTATTAATAAATAGGAGTATAGCTATACAAAGATGCAGCAGTTAATTAGTTTTTACTCTAAAGTTGCATTTTTATAAATGAGGTTGTAATTTGGCATCATGAAATCTTCGCAGCCCACCGCGGCCGCTTATAGATATAAATATTAAGTTTGTTTTCATAGCTTGGAAAGGCACCCTACATTGTGGGGTGTTTTTTTATTTTAGCATTATGCTGTTTCAGTTTTAACACAAACGGCCTTTAGTACAGTTGTTTTAAGTTTTACCTGGGGGAGGTAAAGCCTAAAAAAGCCATAGCGACGCTATGGCTTTTTCCTTTTTTGCCTTTCTTGTTTTGTCTCTCCAGCAATGAATAATTATTTTTTCATAATCCAGGTTTCAGGATTCATGTTAGAGCTGTTTTTCCAGATTTGGAACTGCAGCTCTGTCGTGCCGTCGCTGTCGGTATAAACTGTACCAATGGTATCCTTCAGCTTTACGGTTTGGCCGGGCTGCACACTTACAGTCTTGAGCTTGGCGTAAACGGTAAAGTATTCCCCATGCTGAATCATAACAATGTTGTTCATGCCTGGCACAGTGGCTACTGTTAAAACCTTGCCCTCAAAAATAGCCCTTGCCGCAGACCCTTGGGCGGTTTGTATATCCACACCACGGTTTTCTACTACCACACCAGCAAGAACTGGGTGGTTATGGCGACCAAATTTCTGAGAGATAAAACCGCGTTCTACAGGCCAGGCCAAACGGCCTTTGTTTCCTGCAAACGAGGACGATATTAAGGCAGCCTCTGGTGTGAGCGTTACTTTGTTTGGGCTGCCGCTAGTCTTATTGCCTGCCTCACGCGCAGCGCGGGCAGCTCTGGCGATCTCCTCGCGCACTATATCGGCAATCAGCTTATCCAGTTTCTTAACGGCCTGCTGGCGCTCAGCCACTTCTTTCTTCAAGCTGCTTTCCTGTTGGCTTAGGCGTGTGATTACACTATCTTGCTGCTGCTTCAGCGATTGCAGGTTTTGGCTTTCGGCTACTTGTTTGTTTAACAGGCTTTTTTGCTGTTGCTTTTTAGATTCAAGCACGTTGAGCTGTTGGTTCAGCTTTCCCTGCATTTCATTTATTTGGTCCACCTGTTTTTTGCGTGCCTCAGAGTACTGCTGCAGGTAGCGCAGCCGCATAACAAACTGGTTAAAAGAGTCTGAAGCAAACAGAAACATGAGTTTGTTATAACTGTTGGCTGTTTTGGAAGCGGCATACACCATGTGGGCATACTCCTCTTTTAACTGTTGCAGCTCCTTTTCCAGCGATTTTGTTTTGCCGGCTGTCTGCTTTACATCAGCCTCAATATTATCTATCTCGCGGGAAATATTCTGGATAACCCCTTTCTGGACGGTTATTTTCTCTTTGATGGCGTTGAGCTGGCCAATAGAAACCTCTTTCTGCTGCTTGGTTTGCTTCAGAATACGGTTTGCTTCTTTTATACGGTTGAGGTTTTCCTTTTTCTCCTTCTCAAGCTGTGCCTTAGACTTCGTTTTTTGGGCTAACGTAGCCAGCGGCAAGCATATAAGTATTAGGTAAAAGGCAATTCTGTAAAGGGCCTTCATCAAAACGTTTGGTTCTTCTACTCTCAGTTTACAAATATGGCAAAACTATAACGCAAGAACCAACGGGCTCAGAGATTTAATTAATCGTGAGGTGTTTATACTCGCTTGGCACAGTGAACGGGAATGATAGCGCCTCATCCGAAATAGTAACCCGGCTGTGCTTCAGGGTGAAATCAGATACTTCGCCCTTTTGCAGTATTTGCGCAGCCAGGTTATAGGCAAATGGCACCTCCCCAATTGGCTCGAAACCGTTATACTTTACCGTAATTGTGCTGCTGGTGTTCTTGTCCTCCACATTAAGCTGTTGCAGCTTGTTGTTAAGGTTACTAATGAAATAGTCGAAAATAAGGCTTTCGCGCTGCTGCTGCACATGCTGCGCGCCTTCTGCGTGAATAACCTTTTCGGCGCCCTGGGACTGATAATTGCCCAGAAGTATGGCCTGAACAACATCAAAGCTGACATCCACCTGAAATTTATTGCGCAGGAAGCGATAATCAGTGGCGGCGTACTCTTTCTTCAAGCGGTTCATGAAGTATACAGAATCCTGCGTCAGCATCATGCGGGCGGCCTCAATGCCTAGCCCCGGCTGCACCGATACCCAAATCACGCTGTCCTTGCGCATGCGTATACTTACCCCCGACGAAAGGTTGTCGTTCTTGTCGTTAACCGTAACCTGCCCTTTAGAGCTGAGGTAGTTGAAATCTAGGTTGTTTATCTTAACCGTGCCAATAGTTTCGGTGGCAGTTGAGGCAGTGGTAGGTGCAATTTCTTTCTTACAGCCTGCCAATACCAGCAAGCCGAACAGGCAAAGCAAAAGATGCTTACTCATAAAGTTTTCTGTCTTTGATCTTTTTGTCGATAAAGGCGGAGGCTTCTCCTTTTAGTTTTGCTTTTTGCCACTGGCTTACGGCTTCTTCCTTTTTGCCGAGCTTGAACAACACATCGCCGTAGTGCTCAACCAGTGTGGCGTCGTCGGAGATGGCTACAGCTTGCTCCAGGTACTTGCGTGCTTCGGTATAGTTGCCCATCTTGTAAAGCACCCAGGCGTAAGTATCCAGATAAGTTGGATTATTGGGGTGTTGCTTAATAAGGCGCTCTGCCATTTGGCGGGCATTCTCCAGGTTCTCGTTTCGCAACGACAGAAAATAGCTGTAGTTGTTGAGCACATGCTCGTTGTTAGGGTCCAGGGCCAGCACTTCTTCATAAGCTTGGTCAGACTTTTGATACTTTTTCAGGGAGTTGTAGCTATCGCCCAGTTGCAAATTAAACTGCTGCACAAGCTCCGGCTCACCTACAGATAAGCGCTTGCCATACTCCAGCGCCTTTACCGCTTTTTCGAAGTTCTTTTCAATTAAGTGGCCGGTGCCACTATAAAACCAGAAAACGGCCTGGTTCGGGAAAAGCTCCAAGGCTTGCTCGGCATGCTTTACCATCGCCTCAGATTGCTCTAGCTCTGCATCCAGCAATACAATCTGCTGCCAGATCTTAAAATGAGAATCATCCAGCTTTACGGCTTTCAGGTAATTATTGCGGGCACTTTCTTTCTCTCCTACAATTGTTTGCAAGTCGGCGGCTACGGCATAAGCTTTAGCCTCATTGGGGTGAGCGGCTATGGTAAGGTCTACGAGGTCCAGCGCCACGTTCTCAATCTGGGGGTTAGGCAGCTGGCGGATAAAGTCAACCAGGATGCGCACCTTGGTGTCAATATCCAGGCTTGGGCTGGTAAAAGCTTGCTTTACCTGCTTTTCAGACTCCGCAAGGTTTCCCTTTTGGCGGTTGAGGTCTGATAGCATCAGGTGGGCAAATGGGTTTCCGGGCTCTAGTCGCAGTGCCTTTTGTAGTGTTAAGATTGCTTCATTGGGCCGGCTGGTGGCATTATATAATTCAGCCTGCGAAAGAAAGTAAGTAATCTCGCTGGGGTTTAAGTTCAATAGCTTTTCGCCTTCGGCAATGGCCTTGTCCACGTTTTTCTGGCGCAGGTAAATTTGCTGCCGGTTAACATGCAACTGTTCCATATCCCCGAAAACCTTCTCGATACGGTCGTAAGTGCGCAGCGCATCATCGAACCTAGACTGCGATAAGTATAAATCGGCAAGGTTAAAAAGATATTCGTCAGAGTTAGGGACGTTGTTCAGGAGTGCGTTAAAAGCCTGCGCGGCGGCATCGTATTGTTTTTGCTCAGAGTGTAACTGTGCCAGCAACAGGTAGTAGTATGCGTTTTTGTGGTTTAGCTTTACTGCTGCCTGCGCAAAAGGCATGGCCGAGGAGGGCTCTTGTAAGTGCAGGTAAGTTTCGCCGATCTTATAATTAAGGGCAGCGTTATCCGGTGTTATGGTATAGGCTTTCTGAAAAAGCTGGAGGGCTTGTTGATAGTCCTCCAGCATAAAATATTTCATTCCATCCAGAAACAAGGCCTCGCTAATCTGCCTTTCGCGCTCATTAGGCTCGGCTTTCTGTGCCGGTGCCTCTTGTGTGGCTTTGGCTTTCTTTTTAGCGGACTGTGCCTTGCCCTCTCCTGCAAATATAAACGATAGGCAGCAGGTGGCAAGTATAATGTTTCTGTACGTTATAGTCATGGTGTTTACTCTGTAAGCGTATTGTAGTCGCCGAGGCTGAGATCAGTCTGGCGCCCTTCATACGAAACAAAGTTGCCGAGCATTGAGTTTGCAACATTGCCGTTTTTAAGGCTAGTGCTCTCCTGAATAATTGAGTTGCTCACCACAGAGTTCGTTACGCTTGTGTTGTTTCCGATAGAAACATGAGGGCCTACCACCGAGTTTGTAATCTGCACGTTTTCGCCAATATATACAGGAGGGATGATCACCGAGTTTTCCAGCTTCGCCGACGAGGCCACAAGGCCTTCCTCATCTTTTATATACTCCAAATAGCGCTGATTAGTATAAACAGTTGCGTTTTTATTTCCGCAATCGAGCCACTCAGAGATAACGGCAGGTATAAACTTGGTGCCTTTGTTCTTCATGTTCTCAAGCGCGTTAGTCAGCTGGTACTCGCCTTTGTCCTTGATGTCATTATCGAGCAGATACTGCAGCTCGTCGCGCAGATAAGCGCCATCGCGGAAGTAGTAGATACCGATAATAGCCAGATCAGACACGAACTCCTCCGGCTTCTCAACAAAGTCCGTGATCTCGTTTTCTTCGTTTAGTTTGATCACACCGTACGGGCGTGGGTCTTCTACGCGCTGCACCCAAATGGTTCCGTCGGCGTTGGTGTCCAGTTGGAAGTCGGCTTTAAAAAGTGTATCAGCGAAGGCCACCACAACTTTACCCTCTAAAGAGTCTTTGGCGCAAAGTATGGCGTGAGCGGTGCCCAGTGCTTCGTCCTGGTAAACAATGTTTCCTTTAGCGCCAATTTTCTCGGCAACCTCTTTAAGGTCTTGCTCTACTTGCTCGCCAAACTGGCCGATGATAAATGTTACCTCTTCGATAGGCTCGTGGCATACTTTTGCAATATCCTCCACCAGGCGCTGTACAATTGGCTTGCCAGCGATAGGAATAAGCGGTTTCGGTACGGTAAGAGTATGTGGGCGCATGCGCTTGCCCATTCCGGCCATCGGTACGATAATCCTCATAGCTATTTCTTTTATGTTTTAAATTTTATGTTGATGCCGCGACACTTGCCGCAGCATGTTTTAATTGTTCGTAATTGGCTGTGCTGCAACGTTAGAGACGGCTAGCTTTGTTACTTGGTGCCAGTGCTTCCGTAACCTCCGGCGCCGCGTTCGGTGTCTGACAAAGCCTCTGCTTGCTGCCAGGCTACGCGCTCATACTTGGCCACTACCATCTGGGCTACGCGCTCTCCGTCTTCCACCACAAAATCCTGGTCGGAAAGATTGATGAGTAGCACCTTTATTTCGCCGCGATAATCGGCGTCAATCGTGCCTGGGCTATTCACAATGGAAATGCCGTGCTTGTAGGCCAGACCGCTGCGAGGGCGAATCTGTGCCTCGTGTCCTTCGGGTAACTCTATAAAGATACCAGTCGGGATAAGGGCTCGCTGCAGTGGCTTCAACGTAATTGGCGCTTCCAGGTTTGCCCGCAGGTCCATGCCTGCAGAATGTATGGTTTGGTAACTTGGCAGAGCGTGTTTCGACTGGTTAATGACGTTAACCGGTAGGTTCTTGTTGTTCATTATAGCTAAATATACATATTAAAGTTTAACGAAACCAGCCCGCTCTCGGACCCACACAACTATGGCAAAGGCAGCGCAGAGAGCCAAATGGTAAACGTGGCGCAACCAAAAGCCCTCAACCTCAAAAGCAAAGGCCAGCCACACCAGGCCCGTGGCCAAAAGCACATACCCCATAATCGTTTTTACAGGGTAAGGAATAGGGTAATGTTTGTTGCCAAGCAGGTAACTGGCAAGTGCCATGCTAAAGTAGCAAACCAAGGTGGCAATGGCAGAGCCCATATAGCCCAGAACAGGTATTAGCATCAGGTTAAAAAGTATGGTGATGGCTGCACCCCCAAAGCTGATGTAGGTGCCATACTTTGTCTTATCCGTCAACTTAAACCACACCGATAGGTTATAGTATACTCCCAGAAACAGGTTAGCCAGTAAAAGTACGGGTACTACTAAGATGCCTTCGCGGTATTCGGCGCTACGCAGCAGTAGGGCAAAATCCTCGAGGTTGGCGGAAATAAAAAGGAAGATAAAGGCGCAGGCAATTACAAACCATTTCATGACCAGGGCAAACGTGGTAGGGGAGTTTTGCTCACCGGATTGCGCGAAGAAGAAAGGCTCTGCGGCATAACGAAACGCCTGTATAGCCAGCGTCATAAAGATGGAGAGTTTATAGCAGGCGCTATATACGCCCACGGCTCCCATGTTCGTCATGCCCTCATAAAAGCCTTCAGGAAGTATGCGTTCGAGCAAAATTCGGTCTATCACTTCGTTTACCATGCCTGCCAACCCCATGAACAGTAGCGGGTACGCGTAGACCCACATTGGCTGCAGTAATTCCCTATTCAAGCTAAAACGGAAATCTTTAAACTCCCGCCAGAGCATAGGTATGAGAAGGGCATTAGCCACCAAGTTGATCAGGAAGATATAGCCTACGCCGAAGGCCGGGTCGTAAATCTGTTGCACCAGCGGGCGTAGCGCAGGTAAATAATCTCCTTGGTAAATATCGCGGCAAAGCACCAGGAAGAACATGTTAGCCCCCACGGTGAGCAGGATGTTGGAAAGCTTGATGCTGGCAAACTTAATTGGCTTGCCCTCCAGGCGCAGCCTGGCAAAAGGTATGGCTACAATGGCATCAATGGCTAGCACAAGCGCCAGCCAGATAATATATTCTTGCTGCTCGGGGTAGCCTATGTATGAGGCTATGGGCTGAGAGGCAAGTATAAGTATGAGCGTAAAAAGCAAGCTGCTGCTGATGATCAGGCTTAGCACCTGATTGTACAGCTTTTGCTTATCTGCACCTGTTTTATTGGCAAAACGAAAAAATGCCGTTTCCATCCCGTAGGTATACAGGATATTGAAAAAGGCTACGAAGGCGTATAGGTATGAAACAACACCGTACTCCTCGGGGAGGAATACGGCGGTGTAAAGTGGAACAAGCAGGTAATTGAGGGCTCGGCCTACAATGCTGCTCAGGCCATAGGCAGCGGTTTGCCCGACCAATTTCTTGGCTATGCTCATGCTTTCTGTCTCAGAGGGTCGGGGAGAGGTTATTAGTTGCCGGTAAACGCTGGCTTGCGCTTTTCGATGAACGCGCTGGTGCCTTCTACAAAGTCCTCGGAGGTGCAGCAGCGAGCAAAGGCATTAGCCTCGGTCTGGTAGCCGTTTTCGTCGTTATTGAATACAGCGTTTACGCACTCAATTACCAGCCCAATGGCAAGCGGTGCTTTTCCCATAATTTTCTCAAGTATCTCGGTGCTTTTCGTGATCAACTCTTCCTGTGGCACGACATGGTTTACAAGGCCCAGCTGCTGTGCTTCCTGCGCCCCGATCATGTCGGCGGTCATCATCAGCTCCATGGCTTTGCCTTTGCCAACAAGTTGTGTCAGGCGCTGCGTGCCGCCATAGCCCGGTATCAGGCCCAAGTTAACCTCTGGTTGGCCGAAGCGGGCATGCTCAGCGGCCACGCGCATATGGCAGGCCATGGCCAGTTCGCAACCGCCACCCAATGCGAACCCGTTTACAGCGGCAATCACCGGCTTGTTGCTACGCTCAATCATCGCGAAGACTTCCTGCCCTCTTTCAGCAAAGCTGCGGGCGGTAACCTCACTTAGTTCTGCAATCTCAGTAATGTCTGCGCCGGCTACAAAAGCCTTAGGGCCAGCACCTGTAATAATGGCAGCCTTAATATCGGAGTCGTCATATACTTGCTGGATAGCGTTTCTAATTTCCTGTATTGTCTCTATATTCAGTGCGTTTAGCTTGTCTGCACGGTTAATGGTAATCGTCAGGATACCATTTTGCAGATCAAGCAGCAGGTTTTCGTAAGTGGCCATAGGATATTATTAACTCTGGTTAATTTCTGTTTTCTTTGTTACAAATATAAGGATTTAGTTCAATCCCGAAACAGCAGGGCTAAGAGCCGCCGCATGGTGTAGGTTGGGTAGTGATGAAGGATGACGGGTGCCCCATACGTAACAATTGCTATTTTTTTACTTTTAAAACCATATAAACATGGGCTTCTTTTCTGATTTTAAAAAGTTCGCAGTAAAAGGCAACGTCATTGATCTGGCGGTAGGCGTTGTAATTGGTGCCGCCTTTGGGGCGATAACCAAATCTCTCGTTGACAATATCATTATGCCGCCCTTAGGGTTGCTTATCAGCGGAATCGACTTTAGTTCTATGCGATGGGTGCTGAAAGAAGCCGTAGTGGAGAACGGCGAGGTAGTGGCAGAGGCTGTTACTATGAACTACGGCAATTTCATTCAGGTGGTCGTTAACTTCATTATCATTGCATTGGTTATTTTTGTGCTTGTGCGCACTATTAACAGGCTACGCGAGAAGGAAGCTGCAAAGCCTGCTCCAGCCGTTAACAAACAAGAAGTGCTGCTAGCCGAAATCCGCGACCTACTTAAAGGCCAAAATCCTCCAGCACCATCTGAGCCAAGTAACAAAGTTGTTTAAAACATATTTCAAGTATGCATTTTAGGTTTACCCGAATACCTTTTTTAACATTTATACTTATACTTTCTTGTGTTGCGCTTTCGCAGGCACAAGCAACCCAAGACACCACAGAGGTGAAGCATTGGGATTTCGGCGGTATCGGAACCATCAATTTTAGCCAAGTTAGCCTGAACAATTGGGCTGCTGGAGGGCAAAACACGGTTTCGGTGCTTGGTACTGCCAACCTTTACAGTAATTACAACCATGGCAATAACTCCTGGAACAACTCCCTGGACCTAACCTACGGTCTCGTAAAACTAGAGGGGCGCCGTGTGCAAAAGAGCGATGATAAGCTGGAACTCAATTTAAAGTATGGCCATCGCGCTTCTAAGCGCTGGTTTTATACCAGCCAGCTTAATCTTAAAACACAGTTAACGCCTACTTATACTATTACCCGCGACACGCTGCGGTCTAGTTTCTTTGCGCCTGCATACGTGTTAACCTCGCTGGGTATGGATTATAAGCCTAACGATAAACTGTCGATTTTTATATCGCCCTTTACTGGCAAGTTCACCATCGTTAGTGACCAGGAACTGGCAGATAGAGGTGCCTTTGGCGTAGAAGCAGCTAGAAAAGATATTGAAGGCAATATTATTCCAGGTACAGGGCAGCAGTTCCGGAAGGAGTTTGGTGGCTATATAAATGTGAGATACAATAATGAGATCCTGAAAAACATCACGTTGCAATCTAAGATAGATCTTTTCTCTAACTACCTGCGAAACCCCGAAAATGTAGACCTCAATTGGGAAAACCTGGTCAATTTTAAAGTGAATAAAACTGTCTCAGCGTCGCTGTTTGTGCATATGATTTATGATGATGATGTGAACATAGCCGTCGACCGAAATGACGACGGAAAAGTGGACGGTTCCGGACCCCGACTTCAGCTGAAACAGACACTCGGAATAGGAGTTTCGTACAAATTTAAATAGCAGGAATTTGTTCTTGATACTTTGTGTTCTGATAAAAATGTATACTTTTATGGCATGTTTGCGTTGTATACATAGAACATTAACAATGTGTTATGAAGAAACTAATCCTGCTACTGTTTTCTCTTGGAATTGTACTTTTTGCCTCAGAAGCCAAAGCTCAGTCTACGTTAAGTAGCGATACCCCAAAGGACGAATTTTGGGGAACAGCTAAAGCTGAAACTCGTGGTTCTACGGCTGATGCCGTTGGGCAGCGCTCCTCTGGTTTGGACGCAAGATACAATACGTATGAAGGTACACGCCGTAGCAGCTTTGCCAAAAAGAAGATTGCCAACAGCAAGCGCATGAAGGAGATTTTGAAAAAGGAGGAGCAGATGATGAAGAAGCGTAAGCGCGACAAGCGCCGCCTTCGTCGTCAGAAGTCTAACTAGCAGAATATACTAAAAGAAGGTGAAAGCCTTCTAACTAAAAGGGCCGAGGTTATCCTATTTGGGATAGCCTCGGCCCTTTTATACTTTTCTTGGGTTCATTTTAGTTGTAAAGTTCTAAGTAGAGCGTAAGCATTATTTGAGGGCTACCGCATAAATGCACATTGCTGAAGAGTCTGATTAAGACTTGTCTAATAAAGGATACTATAATGGCTAGGGTTTTCTCTTGATGCAATATTCCTAATGCCCTTTAATGTAAGTATGAATCTCCGAGAGAAAGAAGCTATTATAAAGCAAAACACCCTGGCCACATACGCAGCCAGGGTGTTTTGTTAATTTGATTTATACTTTACGCTTACAGCGTACGCTTCACTTCCTTCTCGATGTATGCCTCAATGATGTCACCAACCTGTATGTCGTTGTAACCTTTCAGGCTGATACCGCACTCGTACCCTTGTCTTACCTCTGCCACGTCATCTTTGAAACGTTTCAGGGCTAGAATCTCGCCATCAAGTACTACGATACCATCACGTACCAAGCGCACTTTAGAATTACGCTGGATTGTGCCATCTGTAACCATACATCCGGCAATGGTACCCACCTTGCTGATCTTGAATACCTCACGCACTTCTACGTTACCGGTAATCTCTTCTTTCAGTGTTGGAGCAAGCATACCTTCCATGGCATCTTTCACCTCATTAATTGCATCGTAGATGATAGAGTACAGGCGTACATCAATCTGCTCTTGCTCAGCCAGCTTACGCGCGTTTTGTGACGGACGAACCTGGAAACCAATAATAATGGCATCAGATGCAGAGGCAAGCAACACATCTGATTCAGAGATGGCACCTACACCTTTGTTAATAATGCTAACTTGAACCTCAGGTGTAGACAGTTTTAACAGGGAGTCAGAAAGTGCTTCTACTGAACCATCAACGTCACCTTTCACTATCACATTCAGCTCCTTAAATGTACCGATTGCCAAACGACGACCGATTTCATCCAGGGTAATGTGCTTGCGTGTGCGCAGGCTCTGCTCGCGCTGTAGTTGCGATCTGTTTGTTGCAATCTCTCTGGCTTCTCGCTCAGATTCCATTACTACAAACTTATCACCGGCTTGTGGTGCTCCATCCAAGCCAAGCAGCTGTACTGGTGTGGATGGGCCAGCCTCCTTCATTTTCTTTCCGCGGTGGTCGGTCATGGCTTTTACTCTACCATAGTGGGAGCCTGCCAATACTACATCACCTATTTTCAGGTTACCAGTTTGCACAAGTACTGTAGCTACATAGCCACGGCCCTTGTCCAGAGATGCCTCGATAACGGTACCGATAGCCTGGCGCTCTGGGTTAGCTTTTAGCTCGAGTAGTTCTGCCTCTAGCAATACCTTCTCCAACAGGTCTGGAATACCCTGTCCGGTTTTTGCAGAAACTTCCTGTGCCTGGTACTTACCACCCCATTCTTCTACCAGAATGTTTAGCTGGGCTAGCTCTTCACGAACCTTATCTGGGTTAGCGCCTGGCTTATCAACTTTGTTCAGGGCGATGATAATTGGTACACCGGCTGCCTGGGCGTGATTTATAGCTTCCTTGGTCTGTGGCATTACCGAGTCGTCGGCTGCTACCACGATAATAACAACGTCTGTTACCTTAGCACCACGGGCACGCATTGCCGTAAAGGCTTCGTGGCCAGGTGTATCCAGGAAGGTTACAGTACGGCCACTTTCAGTTTGCACCTTATATGCACCGATGTGCTGCGTAATACCACCGGCCTCACCGGCAGTTACGTTCGCGCTACGGATATAGTCAAGTAAGGAAGTTTTACCGTGGTCAACGTGACCCATGATAGTAACGATAGGTGCACGCTCAATCAGTGCCTCTTCGTTATCTTCCACAATATCCTCTAAGCCTTGCTCTTCCTCTGTGGTGATGAACTCAACGTTATAGCCAAACTCATCTGCAATAATAGTGATGGCTTCAGCATCTAGGCGCTGGTTGATCGAAACGAACATACCAAGTTGCATACACACCTTGATAACATCGTTCACGCTAACATCCATCAGCGAGGCCAGGTCATTGGCCGATACGAATTCAGTTACACGCAGCGTCTTAGACTCTGCCTGCTCCTGCATACGGCGCTCTTCTGTAGCATCAGCAATGGCTGAGCGCTTCTCACGGCGATACTTGGCACGGTTACCTCCGCCACCTTTACCACCACTTAGCTTGGCAAGAGTAGCCTTAATTTGCTCTTGGATTTCCTTATCAGAAACCTCAGCTTTTTCAGGTCTTGCTGTTCTGCCTTTAGCAGGTTTAGGAGGGCGTTGGTTGCCACGGTCCGGACGGTTGCCGCCTGGGTGTTGTGCTGGTTGTGTAGGGCGTTGGTTGCCTTGGCCTGGCCCTTGAGCTCCTTGCTGGCCACCTTCTGTAGCCACCATAATACGTTTGCGCTTCTTCTTCTTGCTTTTGCGATCGTCGGACGATGCTACTGGCTTAGAACCTTTTCTGCGCGACTCTACTGGCAGCTCAATCTTGCCAAGTACAGTCAGACCTTTTAGCTGGTCTGCTTTTGCTGTAATCTTTTCTATATCTTCTTTCGTTTCTGTGCTTTTGCTTGCCTCTGCAGGAGCGGCCGGTTGCTGTGGCGCCTTTTCTGCTACGGGCTCTTTTGGTGCTGCTGATGCAGCTGGTTTTTCGGTTGCCGGCGTGGCTGCTGGCTGCTTCGGAGCTTCTGGTTGCTGTGGCTTGGCAGGAGCCTCAGGAGCCTTAGTTTCCGGCTTAGCAGGGGTGGCTGGTTGCTTGGGCGCCTCTGGCTGTTGCGGTTGAGCTTTTACCGGTTCCTCTGCTTTCGGAGCCTCTTTTTTAGCTTCCGGAGCCGAAGTGGCTGGGGCCACAGGTTTAGCTGGCTCCTCCGCTTTCGGTGCCTCAGGAGCTGGCGCTGGCGCAGGTTTTTCTTCTGCCTTCGGTGCCTCTGGCTTAGCTTCCGGCTCTGGCTGCTTCGTTACCGGTCGGCCTTTGGCATCCAGTTCTATTTTGCCGAGCACTTTAATGCCCGGAAGTTTAGACGCTGGCTCTGCAGCCGGCTCTTCTTCTTTCTTAGGCGCTGGTGCTGGTGCTTCTGGAGCTTTCGGCGCGCTTGCATTCTTAATCAGGATCTCTTCTTCTGGCTCACTTGACTTTTTAGGCTCATGTGTAGGCTCCGATTCAATTACCTGGTTAGTCTGCGGCTTTTTGCCAATATGGATTTCGTCTGCCTCCTGCTTTTCCTGCATAGAGGAAGCAAACTCTTTAGCCAGCATACCGAACTGCTCTGCCGTGATCTTGGTGGTTGGTTTATTTTCCACCTCAAACCCTTTAGCAGAGAGGTAATCCACAATTGTAGATGTACCAATGTTTAAAGTAGTCGCAACCTGTTTAAGCCTCCTTGTTTTTTCTTCTGCCATTTTGTTCTAATATGCTGTCTGTTAATTCTGTCTTTAAAGTATAGCTGCCTTTTTAAAGGATAGGTTGGGCTCCTGGCAAACTTTTTTCAAAATTAGCGCAACGGAGCACAACTCACAACTATTGATTGTCTTCTTCTTCCAACTCTTCGCGGAGAATCGAGAGCACATCTTCGATGGTCTCTTCCTCCAGCTCGGTGCGGCGAAGAAGATCTTCTTTACTTACGGCCAGTACACTCTTAGCAGTGTCTAAGCCAATGCGGCGCAATTCTGCAATTACCCAGTCTTCGATCTCATCCGTGAATTCCTCCAGGCTGATGTCTTCCTCGTAGCTTTCAGACTCACGGAACACATCGATCTCCATATCTACCAGGCGGCTGGCAAGTTTAATATTTTGGCCGCCCTTACCGATGGCCAGTGATACCTGGTCCGGCTTTAAGAATACAGATACTCTGCCGCTTTCCTCATCTATTTTCATGCTGGTGATCTTAGCCGGGCTAAGGGCACGCTGAATATAAAGCTCCAGGTTCTCGGTATAGTTAATTACGTCGATGTTCTCGTTTTCCAGCTCGCGCACGATGCTGTGAATACGTGAACCTTTCATACCTACGCAGGCACCCACCGGGTCGATACGATCATCGAAAGACTCTACGGCTACTTTAGCACGCTCGCCTGGCTCACGAACGATTTTCTTGATAGCGATCAGGCCATCAAAAATCTCAGGAACCTCGTTTTCGAAAAGGCGCTCCAGGAATGCAGGAGAGGTACGCGAAAGTATAATCTTCGGGTTACCGTTTACTATTTCTACGCGCTGTACCACGGCTCTAACTACATCGCCTTTGCGGTAGCGGTCTTTTGGAATCTGCTCGCCTTTCGGGATAAGCAGTTCGTTTTCTTCCTGATCTAGCAACAACACCTCGCGGTTCCATACTTGGTACACTTCACCAGAGATAATCTCGCCAACAAGGTCTTTATACTTCTGGAACAGCAACTCCTTCTCCATATCCTTGATGCGCTGGATCAGCGTTTGGCGTGCAGTAAGCACGGCGCGGCGACCGAAGTCTTCCAGCTTAACCTCCTCTGATACCTCTTCCCCAACCTCAAAGTCAGGTTCGATCTTACGGGCATCCGTAAGGCTGATCTTGTCATGGTCCCAGATATCCTCAGAGTTATCGTCCACAATCTCACGGTTGCGCCATATCTCCAGGTCACCCTTCTCCACGTTCAAAATGATATCAAAGTTCTCGTCGGTAGACCACTTTTTGCGGATCATGGTGCGGAACACATCCTCCAGGATGCGCATCATGGTCGGGCGGTCAATGTTCTTGAATTTCGCGAATTCGGCGAACGACTCGATCAGGATAGAACTGTTCATTATTTTATCATTTAAAAGATATTACAACATTTGCTTTTACAATGTCCCCAAAGGGTATCTGCACAGGCACATACGTTGCCTTTTTGCCTTTTTGTTTAACCTCCTCCATCAGGTTGAGGCCTGTTTCGGTAACTTCTTCCAGTTTACCGGTTTTCTCAGTGCCGTCCTGCATTTTAAGCTTCAGGTTGCGGCCTGTGTTGCGCTTAAACTGCTTTGGCTGCGTAAGCGGGAAATCCACGCCCGGCGAGCTTACCTCCAGCACGTAGCTTACTTCTTCGCCCTCGGTTTCCTCGATTCTTTTATTGATGCGGCGGCTAATGGTAGCGCACTGGTCGATAGTGATGCCTTGCTCTCCGTCTGCCAGAACCGTAATTTTAGGTCTCACGGCTGAGTCAGAAACGGCCACATCCACTATAAACAGGTCGCTATCCGGCAAGCTCGCTTCCGCCATTTCTCTAATGGTTTTTGCAGTAAGTGCCATAGCAAACAGTTAAGAAATAAAGAAGGGGACTTCGTGTCCCCCCTCAACTCCCTGGAAATATAGCTGCAAATTTACTACAAATTCATTATATACACAACTTATTGTGCATCCGCTGACTGGATTAAATTTACTGCAGCCATCTATTGCCGGAGTGTACGGGTGAACAGCCCCCCCTTTGCCGGTACCAAGGAGCCGGAGCCTTGTAGCACAACAAGCGGCTGCATACTTTAGTTCGCATGGTAAAAGTATGCACAAAGGGTTAAGGATGCTCTGTTGGGCATGATAAATAGATATTCTGGCTGTTGCCGTGATATAGATAGCATCATAATTCGTAAGTTTGCTCTCGTGGCAGCTACATTCAAGAAAATACGGCGTCGGGTCTGGCTTATCCTGAACACCTTGGTGGTGCTTTGGATGGTGGTAGGAGTGCTGTGCGTGCAAGTGCCGCCAAGCACGTTTTGGCCGGCCGGCTTTATAGCCATGTCGTTACCAGGGGCGCTGGTGTTTAACTTGCTGTTTCTGATTTACTGGCTGCTGCGCCGCTCCTGGCTATTGGTGCTGCCGCTTTCGGCGCTTATGCTTGGCTGGGAGTATTACGGCCGCCTGCTGGCTATCAACTTTGAGAATGAAGTTCCGGAGGGAGCTAAAACACTGCAAGTGCTCAGCTTTAACACACATATCTTTAACGCTTATAATAAAATTGTGGAGGGCGTGCCGCAGGTATCCAACGATATGGTAGACTGGGTGGCCACGCACCCGGCCGATGTGTTTTGCCTGCAGGAGTTTTACAGCCGTGTAAATTCGGTGGAGTTTAACAATTTCAACCGTATTGGCACGCGCTATGGCAAGTATAAATTCGCCTCTACTTCCGTGGGTGACCGTATTAAGGCAGACTTGGGCATTGTGATCTTCTCGAAGTACCCGATCGTGCAGGGCAATACCATCCGTTTTCAGAATACGCCGGAGCGGAGCGCCAACCGGGCCGCCTGGGCCGATATTGATGTGGAAGGCGATACCGTGAGAGTTTATGCTGTGCACCTCCAGTCCATGAGCATCAAATCCGAAGACATAGAGAATACTTATTCAGCCATTGGCGATGAAGAGTCTTTTAAGAAGGAAAGCCGGAATGTGGCGCGCCGGTTGAAAGGCGGGTTTATAGCCCGTGACAACCAGGTGCAGCAACTGCTAGAGCATATCCGGGAGTCGCCGTACCCGGTTATTGTATGCGGTGATTTTAACGATATTCCGTTTAGCTATACATACCACCAACTGGCAAAAGAGTTAGGAAATGCCTTTGTGGAAGCCGGTAACGGCGTAGGGGCAACTTACAATGGCCCTTTACCGTTTCTGCGCATCGACAACCAGTTTTATAGCCCCGGCCTGAAGCCTTACGCATTTGAGACCCACTACGAAATGGGCCTGTCGGACCATTTTCCGATTTCTGCTACCTATGTGCTGGAGCCAAAGGCAACGGAATAGCGTTAGGAGATAGAGGGCAATATTTTTAGTTTTGAACAATCATAGGCTAGTATAGCCTGCAACCAAGCAAGTGCGGCACCTGAGCGGTGCTTATACTTAAGTATACCATGCAACAGAAACTGAACCTGTACAATACGCTTACGCGCAAGAAAGAGGAGTTTGAGCCATTGCACGCCCCGCTTGTGGGCATGTATGTTTGCGGCCCCACTGTTTACGGGGAGCCGCACCTTGGCCATGCCCGCAGCGCGGTTACCTTTGATGTGCTGTACCGCTACCTCAAATACCAGGGCTACAAAGTGCGCTATGTGCGCAATATAACCGATGTGGGCCACCTGGAAAACGATGCCGACGAGGGCGAAGATAAAATTCAGAAAAGAGCCAAACTGGAGCACCTGGAGCCGATGGAGGTGGTAAACCATTATACTAACATCTACCACAATGAAATGCAGAAACTTAACGTGCTGCAACCAGACATTGAACCCCGTGCCTCCGGCCACATCATAGAGCAGATTGCGCTTATACAAGAGATATTGGATAATGGCCTGGCTTATGTGGTCAACGGCTCGGTATACTTTGATGTATTAGCCTACAACAAGGACCGTAAGTATGGCAAGCTTTCGGGCCGCAACATCGAGGACCTGATTGGCAACACCCGCACGCTGGAAGGCCAAGACGAAAAGCGCGCACCTTTCGATTTTGCACTCTGGAAGAAAGCGTCGCCGTCTCATATCATGCGCTGGCCGTCGCCGTGGAGCGATGGCTTCCCGGGTTGGCATTTGGAGTGCTCGGCCATGAGCCGTAAGTACTTGGGCACCAGTTTTGATATACACGGTGGCGGCCTGGATCTGATGTTCCCGCACCACGAATGCGAGATTGCCCAAAACCAGGCCAGCTGTGACCATAGCGATGGAGCCCGCTATTGGGTGCATAACAACATGATTACCGTGAATGGGCAAAAGATGGGTAAGTCGCTAGGAAATTTTATCAACCTGAGCGAGCTGTTTAGCGGCAACCACGAAATGCTGGAGCAGGCTTACAGCCCCATGACGATTCGCTTCTTTATACTCCAGGCGCATTACCGTAGCACCCTCGACTTTAGCAACGAGGCCCTGCAAGCTGCCCGCAAAGGCTACACCAAGCTGATGAACGGCCTACGTGTACTCAAAAAGCTGGAGTACCCGAAGGATGCAACCGCAGTTGAGCCCGATGCCAAGCTGAACGAGGAGCTGCAAAAGCTTGCGCAGGATTGCTTCCGTGGCCTTAATGATGACCTGAATACAGCCAAAACTATAGCTTCATTGTTTAACCTGCTCAAAAAGATAAACAGCCTGCACCTGGGCCAGATTAAGATGGAGCAGCTTTCGCGCGGCACTTTTGACCTGATGCGTGATACCTTCCAAGAACTGGTGCTGCATGTGCTGGGCCTTCAGGAAGAAAGCATCGGCGACATGGACGAAGTGCTAAACCTGGTATTAGGCTTTTATAAAGAGGCGAAAGAGCAGAAAGCTTATGATAAAGTAGACACGATCCGTGCGGAGCTAAAGAAGCAGGGCATCGCTATTAAAGACATGAAAACCGGAATTGACTGGGCTTATGAAGAATAAACTGAATATGCTGGCAGTATTGCTTTGCGGTACATTGCTGTCCTTTACCGGCTGCGACTCCTCAGAAAACAGGGGCAGCAAGACTGCTGCTGTAGAGCAAAAGGATTTGGCCGCCACAGTTACAGCGCCAGCTTTTAACGCAGATTCAGCCTACGCCCTAGTGGCAAAACAGGTAGCGTTTGGGCCGCGTGTGCCAAACTCGGCGGAGCATTTCCAAACCGGAGAATGGATTGTTGCCAAACTAAAGAGTTATGGCGCACAGGTACAGGAGCAGAAGTTTCAGATGCGCGCCTACGATGGCACCACGCTGAACCTGCGCAACATAATCGCCTCTTACAACCCCGGTGCCGCCAACCGCGTGCTGCTTGCCGCCCATTGGGATACCCGACCGATTGCAGAGAAAGACAAAAACGATCCAGACTCACCCATAGATGGTGCAAATGATGGGGCAAGCGGCGTGGGCGTGCTCCTGGAAATAGCCAGAACCATACATGCCGCCGAGCAGAAGCCAGACGTAGGCATAGACCTTATCTTTTTTGACGGCGAGGATTATGGCCAGCCAGACGGGAGCAAACTGCCATACGTAGCCGACTCGTGGTGCCTTGGCTCACAGTACTGGAGCAAGAACAAGCATGTGCCTAACTACCGCGCCAACTATGGTATCCTGCTGGATATGGTGGGAGCCAAGAACGCCCGTTTCGCTCGAGAAGGATACTCTATGGAGTACGGCAAAGAGATCGTGGATAAAGTTTGGAAGGCAGGCAACAGCATTGGCTACTCAGACTACTTTAAGTATGTAAATGCTCCGGCAATTATTGACGATCACTATTACGTGAACACGCTGGGTAATATCCGAATGATCGATATTATTGAGCTGGACGTGAACTCACCGGACAACGATATCTTTGGGCCATACCACCACCGGCACACCGACACCATGGACATCATCAGCAAAAACACATTGAAAGCCGTTGGGCAAACCGTGCTGCACGTACTGTATAACGAGTAAAGTATACTTGCAACGCAACACAAAAGGGCCTCCGCTATACATAACGGAGGCCCTTTTCCTTTTCAGATGCCTGGGTTAATACTTTAGCGAATAAGGTTATCTTGAGCCATGCGGTTAATGGTTAGCTCGGCAAGCGTTTCAGAAGCCTTACGAAGGCTAGCCGGGCTGTATGATTTGGATTGGGCCGACCATAGCAGGTTTTCTGAACTCGCATCGTACAGGTTTGTCTCGAGAAAGTATACTTTATCTTCAGTGTAATAGCCAGGATCGTAAAGGGTAGGGTACCAGTAAGTATAATATCCCCTGAACCTACCGTACCAGCCAAAACGAGTCATTGGAGTATAACCATAGGAGCCCGGCACGTAGCGCGTCTCGGTTTCCTCGTCCAGCAAAGCCACCGTTAAAATAGCGCCATTGTTTTCGGATTTTACTTTCTGGAGTAACTCGTTGACATCGGGGCCACCTTTCGAAACCGTGGGCGGAAACATATCAATGCTGCGGCTGGCATCAATTCCGTGCTGCCTCAACTGTGCCTGCATGTCTGTCTCCACTTTTTCGCGGGCCCGGATATTGTCTGTCAGGGCGGCCACAACAATTTTGTCATATGTCTTGCTGTTAGCCTCCGGGTTTTTCCAGGTGCCTGTTATCCGGGTGGCTGGCGCGCAGCCCCATAGAAAAGCAATCGCTAACACAGCAAGAACGAAGGTATGGTATTGCTTCTTTAAACTTAAGTTTTTTATGGTATGCATCAGATTATTAGAATTTTAGGTCTATATTTTTAACGAATTTAGGGTGGATAAGGTGCACTGGGTATGCTTATGAATAATCTGATGGTGAACGAATTAGCTTTGATAGTTTTATATATAGCATAAAATAAGTAAGTTGTATGTCTAAACATACTTTTCTAACCTATTCATTCTAACCTTTATGAGAACCAGTAAGCGATTATTGGCAGCCCTGGGATTTGCTTTATGGCTCGGTGACGGCGCTGTAATGGCGCAGGAGCAGCCACATGTGTTCCGGGGTGGCCGAATCATCCCGGTGGCAGGGCAGCCAATTGAAAACGGCGTGCTGGTAGTGCAAAACGGGAAAATCACCGCTGTGGGCACTGCCGATAAGGTACGTATTCCCAACAATGCCAAAGAGTTCGACATGACAGGCAAGGTGCTGATGCCCGGCCTGGTAGACACGCACTCGCACCTAGGCGAAGGCTCCGGTGGCGATGGCTCAGCACCGCTGCACCCCGATGTGCGCATCATCGATGGCATAAACCCGATCAGCGATACGTTTAAGCGCGCGCTGGCAGGCGGCATTACCACCGTAAACGTAATGCCGGGCTCCGGCCACCTAATGAGCGGCCAGACGGTATACCTGAAAATGCGCGACGGCAAAACCATCAGCGACCTCACCTTTTGCGACGATGTGACCAATGGCATTTGCGGAGGCATGAAAATGGCCAACGGAACCAACCCCATGAAATCGGCCCCATTTCCGGGTACTCGGGCCAAATCTGCAGCCATGGTGCGCCAGCTTTTCCTGGATGCACAGGCCTATAACAAGAAAGTAAAAGCCGCAAAAGGCAAAGCCGATAAAATGCCGGAGCGCAAGCCGAATCTGGAGCCATTGGTAGAGATACTCGACGGCAAGCGCATCGTGCACTTCCACACGCACCGCTACGACGATATCCTGACAGCGCTGCGCCTGCAAAAAGAGTTCGGCTTTAAGCTGGTGCTGCACCACGTAAGCGAGGCCTGGAAAGCAGCCGACGAGATTGCAAAGGCAGGGGTTCCCGCCTCTATCATCACGCTGGACTCTCCGGGCGGTAAATCGGAAGCGGTAGAACTAAGCAACAGTAACGGCGCAGCGCTGGAAAAAGCTGGCGTGCTTACTGCGTTTCACACTGATGATGGCATCACCGATTCGCGGCTATTTATGCGTAACGTATCGCTGGCAGTGCGCGCAGGCATGAGCCCCGAAAAAGCGATCGAAGCCATGACTATAGCCGGTGCAAAAATGCTGGAGCTTGATAACCGCGTAGGCTCTCTGGAGAAAGGCAAGGATGCAGACTTTATCGTGCTGAACGGGGAGCCTTTTAGCGTGTACACCAAGATTGAGCAAACCTGGGTAGAAGGCCAGAAGCGTTTCGACCTGAGCAACCCTGAAGATAAGAAGTATGCAACGGGTGGCTACAAAGCTTACGATGGCATGTTACACTATCACGCACATTAATAAGACACAAGACAATAGCTTATAGACTCAGGACTTTCTGTTACTTGGTCTTGGGGTTGATATCCAATGGCTTGCATCCTAAATAAAATCAAGATGAAAAAACATATACAAATGGCTGCGGCCATACTTGCCGGCATGGCCATACTTGGTGCGCAGCAAGCAGTGGCGCAGATAGCCGTGAAAGGCGAAACGGTTTATACTATGGCCGGGGCACCCATCAAAAACGGGGTGGTGTTGCTGAAAGACGGTAAAATTGAGGCGGTGGGTGCCAACCTACAGGTGCCGCAAAACTATAAAGTATACACAGCCAAGGTAGTAACGCCTGGCTTCGTGGATGCGCATACCTCGGTGGGGCTGGCAGGTATCTATAACATCCCCGCAGACCAGCAGCAACTGGACCCAGCCGCTCCGGTAGAGCCTGAGCTGCGTGCGTTGGATGCCTATAACCCAAACGAGGAGTTAGTGGCCTGGGTGCGCGACTATGGCGTAACCACCATTAACACAGGCCATGGGCCGGGAGCGCTGGCCAGCGGCCAAACCATGACTATTAAAACATCTCCCGAAGGTTTTGCCACCCTGATGGATACGACGAATATGATCGTGTTTACCCTTGGGAGCAGCGTAGGTGAGAACTTTGGCTCGCCAAAAACCTCGGCCAAGGGCATGGCCATGCTGCGGGCAGAGCTGCAGGCGGCACAGGCTTACACTAAAAAAATGGGTAATTCCGATGCAAGCAAGCGCCCCGAACGTAACCTTAAAATGGAATATCTGTCCGGGGCGATGAACGGCAAGTATAAATCCCTGATCACGGCAAACCACTCGCAGGATATTATGGCTGCCCTGCGCCTGGCCAAAGAGTTTAACCTGGACCTGGTGCTGGATGGTGCCGCGGAGTCATACATGCTGCTGGATGAGATAAAGGCTGCCAGTGTGCCGGTGGTGCTGCACCCAACCATGGCGCGTTCGCATGGCGATAACAGGAACATGTCGTTCGAGACGGCCAGTGTTTTGGCAAAGACAGGTATACCGGTAGCGATTAAAAGCGGCTTTGAGCAGTATGTGCCGCGTGCCCGCGTGCTGCTGTTTGAGGCAAGCGTAGCCGTGGCCAATGGCATGGACACCGAGCAGGCACTTGCCGCCATCACCACAACTCCGGCAAAGATCATCGGGCTGGATAAGCGTGTAGGCTCGCTGGAGAAGAACAAGGATGCCGACCTGGTACTGTTCGACGGCGACCCGTTTGAATATACCTCGCATGTTTGCACCGTGCTGATTAACGGCAAAGTTGTAAGCGAGGCGTGTAAATAAAACCATGGCATGAACAGCGTTCTGAAAGTATACCTGCTGATCTATTACTTCATAAACCTGGTGCTAGCATACTGGGCTGTGGGGCTGAGTGAGCAACGTAACCCTTTGGTCGTTATATTTATGGTAGTTGGATTTTGGGTGTTTGCCGTGCTGGTGCTGTTGGGTTTACACTTAACAGGGCTGGTAGGCTTTAAAAAAGCCATGAACAAGCTCGGGTTGGTATTGGCAACGCCTTTGCTACCCTGGGTGCTGATGAAGATGGCAGGGGCTTGGTAAGCTCTCAAGTTACCGAAAAAGACCTAATTGTGCCGACAGTAAGTATGGTTTTATACTTGCTGCCGGCACAACCTTTTTTCAGAGTTAAAGTATAGTTGGAGGCAAGCCCACGGTTTGCGTTACCTATTATTGGTGCCTGCCACGCTATGAAAAAACACTGCGGCAAAAAGTCTTTAAGGCTTTGCTGCATTGGTAGATCTGTATCGTATAAATCATTAGTACCATACATAGTTATTTCTACCCAGATCAATCAAACCTAATGGCTTACGACAATATTGTTTCGTTGCTTGGTGCCGAGGCAGAAGGCCTTTTGCAGTATGAAAGTACAACAATACCCCAAAGCCAGTTGCATGACCCGGGCCCCGATTTTGTGGACCGGGTCTTTGCACTGTCTAACCGCAGCCCGCAAGTGCTACGGAACCTGCAGCAACTCTTCAGCCACGGGCGGCTTGGTGGCACAGGTTATCTTTCCATACTTCCCGTAGACCAGGGCATAGAACACACAGCCGGTGCATCCTTTGCGCTAAACCCCATTTACTTCGACCCCGAGAACATTATAAAGCTTGCTATGGAGGGCGGCTGCAACGCCGTGGCCACCACCTTCGGCAACCTGGCGATGATGTCTCGCAAGTATGCGCATAAGATTCCGTTTGTGGTAAAGGTCAACCATAACGAGCTGATGACTTACCCAAACAAGTATGACCAGGTAATGTTTGGCTCTGTGGATGAGGCCTGGAACCTGGGTGCCGCCGCCGTGGGCGCCACCATCTACTTTGGCTCCGAGGAATCGAACAGGCAGCTGATGGAGGTGGCCGAAGCCTTTGAGCGCGCGCACCAACTGGGCATGGCTACCATACTTTGGTGCTACACCCGCAACAACGCCTTTAAAAAAGGCGATACCGATTACCACGTAGCCGCCGACCTCACGGGCCAGGCCAACCACCTGGGCGTTACTATCCAGGCCGATATCATCAAGCAAAAACTGCCTACCACTAATGGAGGTTTCAAAGCCATTGGCTTTGGAAAGACAAACCAGAAAATGTATACGGAGCTTTCCAGCAGCAACCCTATTGACCTGTGCCGCTACCAGGTGGCCAACTGCTACATGGGACGGGCTGGGCTGATAAACTCCGGCGGCGAGTCCAAAGGCGCGTCGGATCTGGCGGATGCCGTGCGCACGGCCGTTATTAACAAACGCGCGGGCGGTATGGGCCTTATTTCGGGGCGAAAGGCTTTCCAGAAAGAGATGAAACAAGGAGTGGCTTTGCTGCATGCCATACAGGATGTATACCTGGCCAACGAGATTACACTGGCGTAATGTAGCACAACTGCTGATTATTACATATTTTTGTGACCTGCTTTAGCACAACCTTTGCGAAAAGGGCGGCCAAGGCAGGTCACTTACTTTTTGCACGCCGCTGTGTAGCGGGGTGCCCATCAAACTTAAAAGTGCGGAAAGCACGCTGTTAACTATGATGCCTTGGTTTAAAAGAGCAGATAAAGGAATCCAGACGCCAACTGAGCAAAAGAAGGAAACCCCAGACGGATTGTGGTACAAGTGCCCGAACTGCAAAACCGTGACAAGTATGGCCGAGCACCGCAAAAATCTAAGCACCTGCGTGCAATGCGATCACCACGATCGTATCGGGTCTAAGGAATACTTTGCCATTCTGTTTGATGACAACGAGTTTACTGAGCTGGACGAAAACCTGACTTCAGGCGACCCGCTTGACTTTGTGGACTCCAAGCCTTACCCGCAGCGCATTGCCTCTACCCAAAAAGCCACTGGCCTGAAGGACGCTGTTCGCACGGCTTACGGCAAGATAAATGGCCAGAACCTGACCATCGCCTGTATGGATTTTGCCTTCATCGGGGGCTCTATGGGTTCTGTGGTAGGCGAGAAAATTGCCCGTGCCATAGACCACGCCCGTAAAACGCGCACGCCTTTCCTGATGATCTCAAAGTCTGGTGGTGCCCGCATGATGGAAGCCGGCTTCTCGCTGATGCAAATGGCCAAGACCTCGGCTAAACTGGCGCTGCTTTCCGAAGAGAAACTGCCATATATCTCCATGCTAACAGACCCGACCACAGGCGGTGTAACGGCCTCTTACGCCATGCTTGGTGATTTTAACATTGCCGAGCCAGGTGCCCTGATAGGTTTTGCCGGTCCGCGCGTTATCAAGGAGACTATCGGTAAAGACTTGCCAAAAGGATTCCAGAGCGCAGAGTTTGTGCTGGAGCACGGCTTCCTGGATTTTATTGTAGACCGTAAACAACTTAAAACAAAGCTGAGCGAGCTCCTTAGCATGGTGTTGCTGTCAGAAGACGTAACCACGGCCCCAAAAGCTAAAAAAGCTTCTAAGGTATCCTAGGCGGTACATAAAGTATACCTATAACCTGCCGTGCAAAAACGCGGCAGGTTTTTTTGTGCCTGATAATCAAACTAAAGCATAGCAAATATAGATTTTTTGAATATTTGGACCGAGCTTAGATACGTTTTGGCATAGGAGTTGCGTTTGGTGGTGTAAGTACTGCGATATAAACCTTATAATTACACAACGTCAACATTAATCAAATTCTACTACGATGAAATTTATCAAACTATCCCTGAGTTCTATGCTGGCCGCAACTTTGTTGTTCTCGTCTTGCCAGTCCACGGCTCCTGTAGCTGGCTCGGGAAATACAGAAACTACCACACAGACCAAAACTAACGACAAGCAAGGTATGAGCAAAACTACCAAAGGCGGCATTATTGGTGCTGGTGGTGGTGCCGTGCTTGGCGGTCTGATCGGTAACAGGCTAGGCAACACCGCTGCGGGTGCCATTGTAGGTGCAGCAGTTGGTGGCGCAACGGGTGCCGTAATTGGCCGCCGCATGGATAAGCAGGCCGAAGAACTGGAGAAAAGTATGGAAAATGCTAAGGTGGAGCGTGTAGGCGAAGCCATCCGTGTGAACTTTGACTCAGGCATACTTTTCGCGGTGAACTCTGCCGAGCTAAGCGCCTCTGCCAAACAGGACATCCAGAAACTGGCTAAAACACTGCAGGATTACCAGGGCACAAACGTTATCATTGAAGGGCATACAGACAATACAGGCTCGTATGAGCTGAACCAAAAGCTATCGGAGCGTCGTGCCGAGTCGGTGGCTGCTTATGCGCGCAGCTTAGGCGTTGATGGCACCCGCCTACAGGCGAAAGGCTATAGCTACGACCAGCCAATCGCGGATAACAGCACAGTTGATGGCCGCCGCCAGAACCGCCGTGTAGAAATCATTATTGTGGCAAACGAAGAGCTGAAGAAGGCTGCCGAAAGCGGTGAGCTAAAGTAAAAAGATTACTTTTCCTGTTTATGTAACGCCTGTCTCTCTTTGGAGGGCAGGCGTTTTTTATAGGTCTGCTTACGCACAGCTCACCACACTTTTTAAACTCAGTTACACAAAAGCCGTTAATAAATTAATATTATAGATACTTGTCAATGTTTTGTAAGGTATTGATAGTCAATAGGTAGTATTGTGCTGAAGCAATGTTGCAGTAAGTAGTGCAAAATCTTGCTAATAATTTAATATAACATTAATAGAATATATAAAGTACAAGGTTCAGAATCTACGGATTCAGAAAGACAGATTTAACCATGAAAAACATGAAAAAATTAAGAATAAACTTATCCGTGTTGGCTATTATAGCTGTTTTACTTTCATCGTGCGCGAATAGCGGCGGTGGTGGCGGCATGAGCAAAACTACCAAAGGAGGTATTATAGGCGCCGGGTCTGGTGCAGTAGTAGGTGGTGTGGTAGGTAAGATTGCCGGTAACACTGCAGCAGGTGCTATTATTGGCGCAGCAGTTGGTGGCACAGCAGGTGCCGTAATTGGCCGCCGCATGGATAAGCAGGCAGAAGAGCTTCGCCGCGACCTAGAAGGGGCCAATGTAGAGCGCGTTGGTGAGGGTATCAAGATCACATTTGATTCTGGTATACTTTACGCGGTTAACTCGGCAGAACTGCAGGCAAATGCCAAAACTGAAATTTCGCAACTTGCTCAAACGCTGAAGAAGTACCCAGATACAAACATCCTGATCGAGGGGCATACTGATAACACGGGTAACCGTAGCATTAACCAACCGCTTTCTGAGCGCCGTGCCCAGTCCGTGGCAGATTATCTGGCTTCTATGGGTGTTGACCGTGGCCGCATGACAACCATGGGCTATGCCGATGACCAGCCGATTGCCGACAACAGCACTGCTGATGGCCGTCGCCAGAACCGCCGTGTAGAAATTGCGATCTATGCGAACGAAAAAATGAAGAAAGCCGCTGAGCGCGGTGAATTATAAGATTAAGTAGTAGATTGATTGGATAATTGGTGATTTTACCAGCCGCACGGGGGTGCGGCTGGTTTTTTTTGCCCGTACTTTTTAGCGAGTATTGGCCCTTTGTATAAACGTAGCAATCATGGCAAGTATGGCGCCACACGTAGCTAGTGCTATGTCTTTCTGGGCATCCCACATATCGCCTTGCATGCCCAGATAGTCCATGCCTTGCTGCCCACCGCCGTACACCCAGTCTGCCACTATCCACTCTACCAACTCATACAGCGCGCTGAGCGAAAGTATGAACTCTACTGGCAGCAAATAGCTAAGAAAAGGCTTCACTTTAAAACCATGGGCCAATACCTCATGCATGGGGTAAGCCAGTAGCAGGCCAAACCCGAAATGTACCAAGCGGTCATAATGATTACGCTTAAGGGCATACTGCTCTTTCAACCATTCCCCCAGTGGGTTATCGGCATATTGGTACTGGCTGCCATATACATGCAGCAGTAGAAACAGGAACACCAAGGTGTAGCTTGTATCTGAGAAGCGAAAGATGTTGTAAAAGGCTACCAAGAAAATAATCAGCGACAGTGTGAGGGTGTTCTCTAAGAGCCAGTTTTTGAGATCCGGGGTAGTGAGGCCAGTATATACCCAGAATAATGTAAATACAAGACTGTACAGCAAGTGTAAAGGCTGTTGCAAGTATGGCGTTTGCTTGGCAGGTGTTGTATGCCTGGTGGTGTGCTGAAGCATAAATATATAGTGCTGATATAAACAGCTAACCTCTTCGAGCTGCCGAAAGTTTTATACTTTTTTGCTTGCTACCCAGGGCAGGCACCAGGCTAAGGCACAACAAATAGCTAGGCCATAAACTCGTGCTGGTAAAAGACAAGCCGTATCGGGTTGTCTGGCGGGTTTTGGGTGGGGTCGCAGTGGTAACCGAAAAGGTTGATTCCATTCATGTACGGTAGCAACTGCTTGTAGTATGTATGGCCTTTGTTTTCAGGGTTAAATGTGATGTCGTGGAAAACGCAGGTAGGTTTATCGGGCATCTTCTGAAGTTTATCAAAGAGCGCTGAGGGCCGGGCCAGATCGCCGGAATAGGCAATGCGCGTATTATCCTCATCAAAAATATAAGCAAAGCTCTGGTAGCCTTCCGAGTGCTGGCCATAGGTGTCGATGCAAGTGATGCCTTCAAAATGCTCTAGTGGTACAAACTCAGCGTAAGCATCCGGTTCTTTCAGTTGTATCTCCAGAAAGCGGCACAGCTGCTGCTTAAACTGCTCAGAGGGGTATAGTATAACCAGTTTCGGAGCTTTCTCAACAATGCTTTTATAGAGTAACAGGTTAGCCAGGCTGCCGGAATGGTCGTTGTGCAGGTGGGTTAGCAGCACATGGGTAACCCGCTGTACAAGGCTTTTCTTGACAAGTGTTGGAAATACTGTAAAGCCGCAATCCAGCAGCAAGTGTGTCCCTCTAAAATTCAAGAGAGCCGCAGAGTTAAGGTAATCTGTATCGAAAGCCCCGCCAGTACCTAAAAACTTGATTTCCATATGCGTTCTTGCTGCAGTTAAAACCAACAACCACAAAGTATAGCGTTAGCGCGATAAAATAGTTGTCTGTTAAGTTATACCTAATTTACTATATGTATAAATATATAGGCCATTAACATATAGTTTTTCTAATATAAGGATTTCTGTCGTAATTAACAGTTTAGCGTAATCACCGTAATAACTAAGCCCAAAAAAACAGTGACATGGATACGCAAAAATTATCCGCTTCCGAGAAAACGCAGCTAACGCATGAGCTACTGAACCAGGCTTACAAGAGACTGACACTCGGCAGCCGCCGTAGCCCTATGCATGAGCTGATTTCCACGATGCTCTCGCACCGAACCAACCACGCCGACGAGACAACGGCCTATAATACCATGTTGGAGCGCTTCGGGGATTGGGAAGGCGTGATGCTGGCCGATGAGTGCGAGCTTGCCCAGGCAATAAAGACCACGCGCTACCCCGAGCAAAAGGCACCGCAGATACAGCAAACCCTGCGGATGATAAAGGCTGCGCGTGGCGAGATAAACATCGATTTTCTGGCTGACCTCTCTATTGAAGAAGCCATGGATTGGCTGACGCGCCTACCCGGCGTAGGACTGAAGACAGCCACACTGCTGCTGCTTTTTAATTTTAAGAAGCCGGTTTTGCCCGTTGATACGCATGTGTTCCGGGTGAGCCAGCGGGTGGGCCTGATCGGTGCGAAGGTAACGGCTGCCAAGGCCCACGCCATACTTCTAGACATGCTGCCCCCGGATGCCCTAGAGCTTTTTAACTTTCATAAGCACCTGTTCTGGCACGGGCAACGCGTTTGCACGTTCTACAGCCCCAAGTGCGATGAATGCGTTTTAAACGGCCTTTGTAACTATTACCAGGATGTGCGGCAGAAAGGAATTGATAGGGCGGCTTAGATATTGGTTGGTTAATAGGCGATAAACCGTTGCGCTACGATATGTTGCTGCCAAATGCAATCAAGTGCAACAGCAGATCTTTTGTTAAGGTTTGCTCTGTCCTCACATAGCCTAGCCTGCCGTTTATCTCCACAAACATATTCTGCGTCTACTCCAAAACATGAATCAGCTTCTTCGGGAAGTATGACTTAATCAGGTCGGGTTTGTTGCCTGTTACAAAATACTTCCTGCTGAATGTGGGGTATTCTTTAAAATCGATGTCTTCGCGGTTAAAGATATCTGCTATTTTATCGCCGAGCGTTTCTTTTCTGATAACAACCCTGCCGATGTCATGGGGGAGGGTGAAGAAAAGCAGCGGTTCAATTTCCTCAACCTCCTCACTGTACCTATGCCCACTGGGCAGCTGCTTTACTAGCGTTAAGTGCTTCTCCAGTAACAGTATGATAAAGGAGTTAGAAGCAGACTTGAATTCCGTTACTTTATGGATGTACAGCCTCTCGTAATCCCCTAACGAACTAAATGAAGACAACAGGCTTATGCCAAATGCTATCTCTTTTCTCTCCATTAAAAATTCCCCGGCCACGCTTGTAAGCACATGCTCAAAGAGGTCTTCCGTTGCGCTGTCAAGTTTTCTATAGCCTTCCATATATCAGTATTTTAGCGGGGAAATGATTTTTGGGAGAATCGGGTTACAAAGTAGCCCCACTATAACGCAGCAGCGTGCCAGCCTCACTTACCTCCAATAAAGCTTCGCGCCCACACACCAGCGCCAGGTTCAGGGGCTCATGGCCAACCGGGAAACCGTAGCAGACAGGGTAGTTATACTTGCCGGTGTGCTCCAGAATGATCTCGTAAGCCGATTTTACAAAAGGAACCGGAGTCTCGTTCATGTCGCTCATGTCGCCGATGATGAGGCCGGCCAGGTTGGCCAGCTTGCCGCTGCGGTCGAGGTGCACCATCATGCGGTCCAAGTGGTAAAGGTATTCGCAGAGGTCTTCTAAAAAGAGTAGTTTGCCATCGGTGCTGATGTCGGAGCGGGTGCCAGTGAGGGTGTGCAGCATGGAGAGGTTGCCGCCTACCAACTGGCCTGTGGCGGTTCCTGTGCGGTTAAAGGCATGTGGTGCAGCCGTATACTGCAGTTCCTCGCCAAACAAAACCTTCCGAAGCGATTCAATGGAAGGCTCAGCGCCTGGCTTCGGGAATAGCAAAGGCATAATGGCGTGCACGCTCTCCAGGCCCAAAGTATGGATATGGCTGTGCAGTGCGGTTACGTCACTAAAACCGACCAGCCATTTGGGGTGCTTGTGAAATTTGCTGAAATCAACCTGATCGATGATGCGGGTGGTGCCATACCCGCCGCGGGCGCAGATAATGGCTCTTATACTTTCATCGTCCAGGGCGTTTTGTAAATCTTGCAGGCGCAGGGCATCGTTGCCGGCGAAGTAATTGTAACTAGCGCCTATGGTTTGGCCTACTTCCACTTGTAAGCCCCAATTCCTGAAAATACCGATGGCCATCTCTATTTCTGGCAAACTGATCTTACGGGCGGTGGCAATTATGGCGATTTTATCGCCGGGGCGAAGTGCAGGAATCATAGGTTATACTTACTAATGCTAGTTTTTGTGCTAATGCTAAGGTATGGCTTTTCAGCAATATTTGCGAACACGCTGTTTTTTAGCCAAATTCGGACACGGTTTTGAACAGGCGCTTTACACAGGCATGCAAGTATAAAATGTGTGTGGCAAATGAATAAACCCCTGCAGCCACAGGCTGTGCACAGCTAATCAACTAACCCATTTTATGACCCAATTACAGAAAAAGAAATCCGGCGTGGACAGGTTCCTGTCGGTGGTGGAGCGCATCGGGAACGCGCTACCGCATCCTGCCACACTTTTTGCGGGCTTCGCGCTGCTGGTTGTGCTGCTCTCGTGGATAGCCAGTCAGTTTGATATGGCAGTAACCCACCCCGGCACCGGCGAAACCGTAACCCCTTTTAACCTGCTCTCCACCGAGGGGCTGCACATGATCCTGACGCGCATGGTAACCAACTTTACCGGTTTTGCGCCTTTGGGCACCGTGCTGGTTTCCTTGCTGGGTATTGGTATTGCGGAGGGCACGGGCCTGATCGGGGCAGTGCTGCGCCTGGTAGTGCTATCGTCGCCGAAGCGCCTGCTTACCTTCGTGATCGTGTTTGCGGGGGTTATCTCTAACACAGCCTCTGAGGTGGGCTATGTGCTGCTGGTGCCTTTGGCTGCGGTTATCTTTCTGGCGGCTGGGCGCCACCCGCTGGCTGGTCTGGCAGCGGCTTTTGCCGGCGTGTCGGGAGGCTATAGCGCAAACCTGCTGCTGGGTACCGTAGATCCGCTTTTGGCTGGTTTATCTACAGAGGCAGCCAAGATCATCGATCCAAATTACGCTGTGAACCCGGCGGCCAACTACTATTTTATGTTTGTTTCTACGTTTCTGATTGCGGGCCTGGGCACCTGGGTGACTGAGAAAGTGGTGATACCGAGGCTGGGCGAGTATGAGGGCGAGGAGAAACCGCAAAGTATAGACCGCCTGAACGCACAGGAAAAACGTGGCTTGTTGTATGCCACCATTGCCATACTTTTGATGGTAGCCTTTATACTTGGCGGACTGATTCCGGAGTATGGCTACCTCCGCGACCCGGAAACCAACGAGATCCTGCACTCACCGTTTATGTCGGGCATTGTGGCCTTTATTTTCCTGCTGGCGGGTATTGCCGGTATTGCCTACGGCATTGGCGCACGCACCATCAAAAACGATAGCGACGTGATGCGCGGCATGGCCAAATCCATGGAAACGCTGGGCTCATACATCGTGCTTGTGTTTTTCGCGGCGCAGTTCGTGGCGTACTTCAACTGGACCAACCTGGGGCTTATACTTGCCATTAACGGGGCCGATGTGCTCAAAACCTTAGGCCTGAGCGATATTCCGCTGATGGTGACCTTTATCATTGTGGCCGCGCTGATAAACCTGGTGATGGGCTCGGCCTCGGCCAAGTGGGCCATTATGGCGCCGGTTTTCATCCCGATGTTTATGCTGTTGGGCTATACGCCGGAGTTCACGCAGGTGGCTTATCGCATCGGCGACAGCGTGACCAACATCATCTCGCCTATGATGTCATACTTTGCCTTGATCGTGGCCTTTATCCAGCGTTATGATAAGAAAGCAGGTATCGGAACGGTAATCTCTACGATGCTGCCCTACACGGTTATGTTCTTTATCGGGTGGGTTGTGCTGCTTGTTATATGGATTCTGCTTGGTCTGCCTATTGGACCGGGAGCTCAGATGTACATGCCGTAACAGAACGCTCAGAAAGTATAAAGCAAAGCGGCCGCTGGTGTTATCTCCAGCGGCCGCTTTGTTTTTTGGCAGTAAGCCTACTTGATCAGTTTAAAGCCCAGGCTAACCAATAGCTGCTCATTCTTTACCTTGCCGCCGCTTTGCTGTGCAGTGTCGGTATACTTGCGGTTGATGTGCTCGTAACGTATGTCCAGAGTCAGGTTCCAGATATCTACTCCGAGACCGGCCTGATAGCCCCAGTCAGAGCTGGCAAAGTGATCTTTTATGTTTTGGCCATCCTGCTTGGCAGAAATAAGCGTGGAAGCCATCGGTCCTGCCTGCACCCGCGCCACTTTCAGGAAGTTATAGCCTAGCAGCAACGGCACATCCAGGCGGTTAAACCGGAACTTTTCAATATGCACATTCGTGCTGTTGGCATTATCTGTAACCTCTACTTTTCCGCCGGTAGACGAAAGTATGAACTCGGGTTGCAAAAGTACACCAAGCACCTGCAGGCGGGCAAAAGCACCAAGGTGGTAGCCGGTTACATTTTCTGCTTCGGCATATTGCAGTGGGTCATTTTTAAGGTCGCGCAGTTTTATATGGGATGAGCCAAGGCCGCCCTTAACGCCGGCCACAAACGTTTGGGCTTGTGCCGCAAACCCAAGTGCCAGGGCTAGTATCGGGGTTAAAAACAAATGTTTCATAGCTGCAAGTATTAAGTATGTTAAGTAGGTGCATTTTTAACGCTCTATACATACGCAATAGTGTATATAAAAGCGGAAGCCGCATTCACGGAATGCGGCTTCTGTCAGTATCTATAATAGGTAGTAGTGGATTTCGGATCCGAGTTATTTACATCTCACCTTAAACAAATGGACCCTTAGCGTGTAGTGATGCAAAAGTATAAACTAATATTCTAATAAAATACAATGTTATACCAACAGAGGATAATATTTTATGACCACTGCGATTGTTTAGACAAACAGGTAAAATTACCCGCTTAAAAGCCTTTAAAACAGCGTCAATAGTTTAACCAGCCGCACGTAGATACCTGCTTTTGCCTGTTTCAGGACGATGGTTTTTGTACTAAGCTAGAGAATGTACTGAGACTAGTTGGCCTGCACATCTATAAGTATAAAACGTAAGCTTAGATAACTGTTCGTAATGAGATGATTAGGGTAAGTAATCTTTTAAAAATTATAGTTTTAGCCTGCGAAAAGTTATTTGGTTGTAGATATAAGGGCTGTGTTTGTTAGTTATGTTTTATTTCTCCGTTGCTAATCTTTACTTTTGAGTATACTTGTTGCCTATGCGCCTAAGATCTAAACCTGTGCTTTGTAATTACTACGTTACCTACCGCTGTAACGCAAAGTGCTCGTTTTGTGATATTTGGGAGCGCCCTTCGCCATATATTACGTTAGACGATGTGGCTCAGAACCTTCGGGACCTTAAACGGCTGGGCGTGCAGGTGATAGACTTTACCGGCGGCGAGCCCCTGCTGCACCGGCAACTGGACCAAATGCTGGAGATGGCGCAGCAAATGGGCTTTATCACAACGGTAACTACAAACGCCATGCTTTATCCCAAGCTGGCCGGGCGGCTGAAAGGCAAAGTGGATATGCTGCACTTCTCCCTGGACTCAGCGGATAAACAGGAGCACGACACCGGCCGGGGCGTGGCGTGCTATGACTTTGTGATGGAGTCGATTGAGGTGGCGAAGCAGCTTGGGGAGCGCCCGGATATACTTTTCACGGTTTTTAAGCACAACCTGCACCAGTTGGAGGAGGTTTACCAGAAAGTCATACTTCCGAATAACCTGGTCCTGATCATCAACCCAGCCTTTGAGTATAACACCGTTGCCACCGGCGAGCAGCTAAGCCCCGCCGAACTCAAGTACCTCAGCGACTTTGGCAAGCGCAAGCAAGTATACTTGAACGAGGGGTTTGTGCAACTGCGCCTGGATGGTGGCAACCATATTGCTAAACCAGTTTGCAAAGCGGCCAGCACCACGCTGGTTATTTCACCTGAAAACGAGTTAGTACTGCCCTGCTACCATTTAGGCACCAAAACCTTCCCAATCGATGGAAAACTGTACGACCTGTACAGCAGCCAGGAAGTACAGGCGCTGAAGCAGCAGGAGGGACGACTGCCGGCCTGCCAAGGCTGCACCATAAACTGCTACATGCAGCCTAGCTTTGCCGTGGAGCTGAACAAGTACTTCTGGAAAGCCCTGCCCAGTACCTTAAAGTATAATTACCTGAAAGGCACCTGGAAGAGGTTAATTGCTTAATTGTTGATTGTTAAATTGTTAGGCACAAACAAAGTAAATCCTGTGGGAGTTAAGGCGTGTGGTAACTGATAACTTCATACCTTTGCCTAATTCATAACTCGTAATTTTTTAACTCATAATACTATGCCAGTTATACTTCCGGTGAAAGACGTAAGGCCACAAATGGGCGAGGGCTGCTGGATAGCTGAAAATGCTACTATCGTGGGTGATGTAGTGATGGGCAATGAGTGCTCCGTATGGTTTAACGCCGTAATAAGGGGCGATGTGAACAGCATCCGCATCGGTGACAGAACAAACATACAGGATGGCGCCGTTATCCACTGCACCTACGAGCGCGCTGCTACAACTATTGGCAATAATGTATCGGTGGGGCACAATGCCATTGTGCATGGCTGTACCGTGCACGATAACTCCTTGGTAGGCATGGGCGCTATTGTTATGGATAATGCCGTGGTGCAGCAAAACTGCATTGTGGCAGCCGGAGCCATTGTGCTTGAAAACACTGTGTGCGAATCGGGGTGGATTTATGCGGGCATACCTGCCAAAAAAGTAAAGCAACTTAGCTCGGAACAGGTAGAAGGCCTTGCCAAAACAGCTAATAACTATGTGATGTACAGCGGCTGGTTCAGCGGAAGGTAAACGCTGGGGAAGTAAAATAAGCTAAGCGAGATGCTTTAGCACCAAGTGTTCTAAGAACTGTAGCTGATCCGGAGGGAGGTCTTTTTGCACTTGCTCAAAGAAAACGCGCTCTTCCTGCCGGATGTGCTGCTCCAGCAATTTACCAATCTCATCTAATTTATCGGGAAGGAGTTCTGGCGCAAAACCAGGCAATGCCAGTATAAGCTGTTGCAGCTGCTGATGTGCCGCTACAAATGCATCCACCTGTTGTTTCAGGCCTTCCGAAAAGTCGGCAGCAAGTATAAAAACAGTTTCTTCCTCAAGTTTGAAGTGCGGCAGCAAGTGTTGGTTTAGGTAATCAATAACATAGCCCCGCTTAGCCTCCGGAGTGGTAGGCATGCCTTTGTAAGGAGGTGCCCCGTGCTGCAGCAAGCGGGCTGTTAATAGCCCGCCATGGTGCTGCCTCGAAATAGGTATAAGGCTCGGGTGGCGCTTCACACTTTAAGAAATCGCTTTGCGTGCTTCCTCACGCACGGTTAGCAGTACCCACTCTACCCGGCGATCGGATTTCTCTAGCACGCGCACATCATATTCATTAAAGGAAGCGGTTTCGTTAAGGTTTTCCGGAATCTGGCCATAAATCACGTTCATCAAGCCGCCTACGGTTTCATAGTCCTCGCCTTGCGGCAATGGATAAGGCAGGTAATCATTAGCATCGGATACGGCGGCAGAGCCGTTTACTTTATACTCGAAGTCATTTACACGCTCAACCAATGGTGCTTCCTCATCATACTCATCCTGTATCTCGCCAACCAGTTCTTCAATAATATCCTCAATGGTAACGATACCCGATACGCCGCCAAACTCATCGGTAGCAATGGCCATGTGCAGGTGGCGGCGCTGGAACTGCTTAAGCAAGCGGTTAATCTTTTTAGTTTCAGGTACAAAGTATGCAGGGCGCATCAGTTCCTCAATCACGATGGGCTGGCCTAGGCGGATGATGCTTAGGATATCCTTTACATACAATATACCCACAATATTGTCGATGTTGCCATTGTACACGGGTAGGCGCGAGTAACCTTCGCTGAAGATAAGCTCCATCAGTTCTTGCTCCGGTATGCTTACATCAATGGCGACCATCTTGGTGCGCGGTACCAAAATCTGCTTCACCATGCGCTCGTTAAACTGAAACACATTCTCGATCAGTTCGTGATGCGAGTCCTGTATGGCCCCGCCCTCAGCGCTTTGTTCAAATAGCAAGCGCAGTTCCTCGGCTGTATGCACCTCAGAACCATGCATAGCCTGTATTCCAAAGCCGCGCAGCACTAGGTTTGCCAACCCGTTCAGTAGCCAGATAAATGGGCTAAACAGGATATAAAAGAACCGCAGCGGGTAAGCAACAGCCAGTGTTGTAGATTCTGAGCGCTGTATTGCCAGCGATTTAGGGGCTAGCTCGCCAAAAACAATGTGCAGCACTGTAATAATGGCAAAAGATATAGGCAAGGCTATGGTATGTGCCAGCGCATCGCCTCCTCTAAAGCCAAAGGCCTCCATGATGTTGATCACAATTTGGGAAACTACGCTCTCGCCAATCCAACCTAAGCCTAGCGAGGCCAGGGTTATACCTAGCTGTGTAGCTGATAAATAGGCATCGAGGTGGGTAAGCATGTGCTGGGCCAATTTTGCCATGGCGTTGCCGGCCTGCGCACGCAGCTCGATTTGCGAAGAGCGCACCTTTACGATGGCAAACTCTGCTGCCACAAAGAAACCGTTAAGGAGAACAAGAAATATCGTTAATAAGATGTCTAAGACCATAGTTTGCTTTTCATGCCATATTGTGCCGGCATAGCCGTAAAATTAAAAAAAATAGCTACTCGTTTCATACGAATATATGTTACAGCCACTATATTTTCTGAATAAATACGCCTGTTACACTACAATAGCCGATTTAATTTACCGATAAAAAGCAAAAAGGTGCTTGATAGCACCTTTTCAAAGTTGTGTATAGATCTTAAATACTTATTTATATACGCGATATAGGTTGTGCAGAACCGCTGAACAGCTCTAGTGCATTTTCTGTAGAAAGCCTTGGGAGAAATATATTTCTAGCCTCCTGCTCTGATATTACTTGGTACAGATTGACATCAGACTCCTGAAAAGGGTCACAAAAAGTATAAATAAATTCATTCTGGTATGTTTTGTAAATAATGTGAAAATTGTGTTTTTCGTCGCGTACGAGTTTGATAGCCCTAAAGACGTTACTAAACGTTCTGCCGCATTCCGTCTGTAATCGCGCTGCCTGCTCCTGCTGCCTATGTAAGTTGTTTTCCATATCAAAAGACTTTTTTATCATACGGTTACCTCTATTAATACAAGCGCGAACTATTGGTAATTCCTTAAGGAGTAATGTTGCCTGCTTTATCTTGTAAAAGGTAGCTAAACGTAAGTAAAGGCTAATTATTGCCAGTGAACTACAGTTGCAAATGTATAAATAAAAGTTTAAAATATATAACTATATACCTCATTTTATATATTTTTATTAAAATGCTTATTATTTATTGCACTGAATTTCAATGTTAATTTTTGCCATAACGCTGCCTTGGCCCTTATAAACGTAATTATAATGAAAACGAGAAGCTGATGTTGTACTAGAAATTAATAGGGTTGAGAGAAACAGCCAAGAGAGAATTTTTTTAATAGCGGTTATTTAGCATGATTGCCGCTACATTAATAGTGCGTAGCGTGCTGTATAGCAAGCATTATATGCTACAAATACTCCCGCAAACTAAAATTGTATACTTTTGCATCGTTGTAGCTTAATAGAGAATTTAATAAAAGTGCGCAGCTGAGACTTGCCACATGATAGAAGTATATAGCATGATGAATAATGCCCTGAAACACTTGCTGGCCATTGGGCTGCTTTTTATGATTACCTTGGTAGGCCAGGCACAGGTGCTTAAACCTGCCACCTGGAGCCATGAGTATTCGAAAAAGCAAGTAGCCGTAGGCGAGGAGATTGATCTGGTCTTTAACGTAAAGATCGATAAGAACTGGTACCTCTACTCCTCTGACTTTGATCCTGACCTAGGGCCGATGGTGACAGAGTTTAAGTTTCAGAAGAACCCATCCTATGAGTTGGTTGGTAAAATAGTGCCCGTGAAGCCTAAGAAAAAGTATGATGACCTCTGGGAAGGGGAGTATACATACTTTGTTGGTACGGCTCAGTTCAGGCAAAAAATACGTGTGCTAAAGCCGGAGCTCTTGGTAAAAGGCACCTATGAATACCAGGTATGTACCGATGTGGATGGCCGCTGTATTCCGTTCGACGATGAATTCACTTTTACAAATAGGCAACTGACAATTACCGGCGCCGCTGCACCCGTAACAGCACCTCAGAAGGAAATCCAAAAGGAACTGCAGCAGGAGAACGAACAAGCAGCCCCGCCCGATGCCACCCAGGATGTAGCTGAGAATGCGGCAATAGCCGCAGAAGATACTATTGCTACTACTACTGCTGTTACAGCGACCAGCGTTGAGGCCGAGGATACAACCTCAGCAGCGGTAGCAGCCATACCTGCGGCTAACGATGAGGCAACGGCAGGTGGTGGAGGCTTGTGGGCTTTTATGCTGGTAGCCTTTGGCTCAGGATTGGTTGCCCTGCTTACGCCCTGCGTGTTCCCGATGGTGCCCATGACGGTAAGCTTCTTCACCAACAGCGGTGGCAGCAGGGCGCAGGGCATATTTAAGGCCTTTATTTACGGCCTGTCTATTATCGCGATCTATACTATAATCGGTACCATTGTAGCGAAACTTTTCGGTGCCGACGGTGCCAACTTCATCAGCACGCACTGGTTGCCGAACCTATTGTTCTTCCTGATTTTTGTGGTGTTTGCCATGTCCTTCTTCGGGATGTTTGAGATTACGCTGCCAAGTTCCTGGCTCACCAAAGTCGATTCCCAGGCTGACAAAGGTGGCTGGATCGGGGTGTTTTTTATGGCCTTCACGCTTGTGCTGGTATCTTTCTCATGCACCGGCCCAATTGTAGGAAGTATACTTGTTGCCTCTGCCGGCGGCGAAACCGTGCGCCCGATTGTAGGTATGTTTGGCTTTTCGCTGGCCTTTGCCCTGCCATTCACACTGTTCGCCGTGTTCCCGTCCTGGCTGAGCGGCTTGCCTAAATCCGGTGGCTGGCTGAACTCAGTTAAGGTAGTGCTGGGCTTTATAGAGTTGGCTTTGGCGCTTAAGTTTTTGAGCGTGGCTGACCAGGTATACCACTGGGGCCTGCTGGACCGCGAAGTATACTTAGCGCTCTGGATTGTGATCTTTACGTTGATGGGCTTTTACCTGCTGGGCAAGCTCAAGTTCTCGCACGACTCCGACCTGAAGTATATTAGCGTACCGCGTCTGTTCTTTGCCATACTTACATTTGGCTTCGTGATTTACCTGGTGCCAGGTATGTTTGGTGCTCCACTAAAGGCTCTTTCCGGATACCTGCCCCCGCAAACCACCCAGGATTTTGACCTGAACCGCATGGCCGTAAGTGGCGCAGTACCAGCCAACCAACTATGCGAAACGCCAAAGTATGATGATTTCCTGGACCTGCCACACGGACTGCAGGGGTACTTTGACCTGGAGCAGGCAAAGAAATGTGCTGCCGAGCAAGGTAAGCCGATCTTTATAGACTTTACAGGACATGGCTGCGTTAACTGCCGGGAGATGGAAGCTAACGTATGGTCTGACCCGGCTGTGCTGCAGCGCCTGCGACAAGATTATGTGATTGCCGCACTCTATGTAGACGATAAAACCGAACTGGCTGAAAGCGAGCAGTACACCAGCGCCTACGACGGCAAGTTAAAAGCAACGCTTGGTAAGAAGTATGCCGATTACCAGATCACGAAGTTCAATGTAAACGCCCAGCCATACTATGTGCTGATGGATGAAAACGAGAACGTGCTGGTTAAGCCAATCGCCTACGACTTAAATGTAGACAACTTCGTGAAGTTCCTGGATGCAGGCGTGGCTGCCTACAAGGCAAAACAGCAGGTGGCGCAGCGGTAAAGTGTAGCCCTTAAAGTATAAATCCCTGCTGCGGCAAGTGCCGCAGCAGGGATTTATACTTTAAGGGTTTATTTGGATAAGTTACGTTTGGTTTACAGTTGTTGTAAGTTTACTTAAGTTAAAGAGTATGAGTAGGTTTTTGGAATATGTTTGAAGTATACTATATTCAATAAAGCAAATCCAAACTATCTCAGAAATGAAAACATACTTTGCATATCTCATCTGCCTTATAGCTTTTCCGGCAGCTACTGTGGCGCAGCAGTCGCCTTTTTCAGGTGCTCATGAACGCCTGACAGATGAAAAAGGAAACTTGAACTATGTGGCTCCGCTAGAATATTTAAAGGATAACGAGGCTTCGTTTGACAAATGGGCGTATGAGCAGGCGCTAGCAACCTATAGCTCCTTTGTTGGCATTCAAGACAGCGCAAAGAACAGCTTTTTGCTTGATAAGGGCTTGGCAAGTAATGTGCAACTGGCAGACCCATTGGATGTAATTATGCCAAAAGCCAGAAACGCATCATTAGTTCTTATCAACGAGGCACATCATGTGCCGGCACATCGGGCTTTTGCAGCCATGCTCTTAGATTCTCTTTATGCCGCTGGTTATACTATACTTTCTCTGGAGGCTTTATCAGAAGAAGACACTACTATCAACAGCCGTAAGTATCCTGTCTCCTCATCGGGTTTTTATACTAAGGAGCCTACGTTTGCTAACTTTATCCGAGCTGCTATTGCCAGAGGGTTTACAGTTGTAGGGCATGAGATCAGGAGCAGCCAGGAAAAAGAAATAGCTGATCCGATGGCACGCTCTAATTACCGCGATTCGCTGCAGGCAGTAAACTTATTGGCCACAATGAAAGCAAACCCTAAGGCTAAAGTTTTAGGGTATGTTGGGTATGATCATATTTTGGAAAAAGAGCGGGATAAGTATAAGCGGTTAGGTGCTTACTTACATGACGCAAACGTAGATGCCCTTACTATAGATCAGGTTACAACGTGTAGCTGTGTAGCGGGCAATTCACCTGTTGCACTAACTTCTGATGGCATAAACCCTGTAACTATTGGGGCTAAGAAGGGGCTTGTGGATATACAGGTAGTGCACCCACCGGTTACGCTTGTAGATGGCAGGCCACGCTGGCTAATGGAAGTCCCGGACAGGAAAGCTAAGTCTGCGACATTGCTGCCTTTCTACCGAAATAAAAAGAGTCTGGTGCAGGTTTATGATAAGAATGAGTTTGATGCCGTAGGCGAGCGAGCCATACCTGTTGATCAGTTTATAACAGACGGCAGCCAGAGCCGCTTGCGAGCTATGGTGCCAGTAACTGTGAAGTATACCTTAGTGCGTTACAAAGCTTTTGAATAGACTTACTCCTAAAGCGACAGCAGTTACAAGTTTAAAATTTGCATTCCAGGTTTAAGAAACAAAAAATCCCCGCCATTGCTGGCGGGGATTTTTTTATAGGAGGGTTAGTCTAAAATCTAACGCCTAATATCTAGCGTCTAAAAAAGACTACTTTGCCTCGTTGAAGCGTTTCGTTACTTCTTCCCAGTTCACTACGTTCCAGAACGCGCTGATGTAGTCCGGGCGACGATTTTGGTAGTTCAGGTAGTACGCGTGCTCCCATACGTCCAGTCCAAGGATTGGCTGACCGCCGCAACCCTCTGCGAAAGGCATCAGGGTGTTATCCTGGTTTGGAGTAGAGCAAATTTCCAGCTTGCCGTCTTTTACGCAAAGCCAGGCCCAGCCTGAACCGAAACGCGTAGCCGCGGCAGCATTGAATTTCTCCTTCATCGCATCAAAAGAACCGAAAGCAGCATCAATTGCCTCTGCCAGTTCGCCGGAAGGCTGGCCGCCGCCGTTCGGCGAAAGGATCGTCCAGAACAGGTTGTGGTTGTAGTAGCCACCACCGTTGTTACGAACAGCCTTGTTATCTTCTTTCACGCTGCGCATGATCTCCTCGATAGACTTGCCCTCCAGCTCGGTGCCGGCAATGGCTTTGTTCAGGTTATCAGTGTAAGCCTGGTGGTGTTTTGTATGGTGGATCTCCATGGTGCGCGCATCGATGTGCGGCTCCAGTGCGTCGTAGGCATAAGGTAGTTTCGGAAGTTCGAAAGCCATAGTTTTATATATATTTTATGTTGAAAAAATTACGTTTGTGCACTCGTCACAAATGTACGTCGTCGTACCAAAGTTAGTTAATTTCTTTTAGCTGCAAAGAAGGCCCCCATCAGCTCGGCACACTCCTGCGCCATAATACCGCTCACCATTTCGGTTTTGGGGTGCAGCAGGTTTCCCACACGTCTATAACCGCGCTTGGGCTCAGATGTTCCAAAAACCACCCGCTTTAGCTGTGCCCAGTAACTGGCCCCGGCGCACATAACGCAGGGCTCCACGGTAACATACAGGGTGCAGTCTTGCAAGTACTTGTTGCCCAGGTACTCGGCGGCTGCGGTAAGAGCCAGCATCTCGGCGTGGGCCGTTACGTCGTTCAGCTTTTCGGTTTGGTTGTAGGCCCTGGCAATAATGCGGTTGTTGGTAACCACCACGGCTCCAATCGGGATCTCGCCCTCTTCAAAAGCATACTGTGCCTGCTTGTAGGCCTGCTGCATAAAATGCTCGTCGCTGTGGATTGATAGAAAATCTGTAGCCATATAGTAAAGATGGCTATGCAGCCGCTAAAATGCAAGCAAGTGCCAGAGGCACAGCCTAGCCCAAAGCATAAAAAAGCCCCACCAAGAGGCGGGGCTTTTCTGTAGTAGATAGTTAGGTAGTAGTGTTTATTTGATATTGATAGAGCCCATGATCTCGCGGGCTGTGTCTTGCCACTCGTTCTTAAGTATAAACGGCACATGCATGGTAAAAATGTATAACTGGTCGCCTTTAATGGTATACTGCATGATGCTATACTTCTGCACCGGTGCCAAGTTAGTAGTGCCGCGCTCATCGGCCAGCTTGCTCACAAACTCAAACACCAGGTATTTCTTGCCTTTCACCTGCGTTACCTCCTGGCGGATAAAATCTACCTGTGTGAAAGTCTCTAGTAGGTTTGCCTTGTAAAACTCGCGGAGCATATCCAGGTCTTCTTCCTTAAACTGCGATGGCTTCTGCGTTATGCTAAAGTCTATCTGGCCATTGGGGCTGGTGTACACAGCAAGCGGCTTGGTAGAGGCAGGGTACTTACGGGCAATGCCGTCGTCGGGCATCGGCATAAAATCCTGCGGCAGCATAACGCTTACCTCCTTGCTGACCTGCGTTTTCTTCAGTTTGGTCTGGGCAAAGGCAACTCCGGCTATAAAAATGATGGCTAAAAAGGCAATGTATCGCATGTTCATGGGTAAAGTGTCGGCAAAGCTAAAAAAAAATGTGTAAAAGGCTGCTTGTGGTTTTCGTGCAATAACTCTGCCAATCAAGTCTGTTTCTGAACGATGGTAACGAACAAAATTGAAAAATCTTATACTCCGCTACCTGCGTTATACTTATTAGGCACGAGCCGTGGCGCCGGTAGCGCAAGCCACGTTTGTCAGCCTAATAGTACACTAATAATCTCTGGCATTGCCGGAAGTATAGAATCAGCCTAATCAACTATAACAAAAAAGAACAATGATTGAGAATTTGATTAACAACCTGAAAGGCCAGCTAACCGGAGAACTGCAGAACAAGTACCAACTGCAACCAGACACAGCCAATAAATCTGTAGATCTGGCAAAGGACAACCTAATGGGTGAGTTGAAGAACCGTGCTACCAGTGGAGATTTCGGCGGCCTGATGGATGTGCTGAAGGGGAGCAAGGCCCCTGGCGAGAGTAATGCCGTGAACAGCGTCATCAATAAATATGTATCGGACCTGACAACGCGTTTGGGCATTCCGGAGAGTATAGCCAAGCAGGTGGCGCCATTTGCCATAAACTTTATCATGCAAAAGCTGGGCAGCAAGGTAAGCAGCGGCGAGGTAAGCCAAACCGATTTATTGGGTAGCCTGGTAGGCGGCGGCCTGAAAGACAAACTGAGCAAAGGCCTTGGCGGCTTCTTCAGCTAGAGCAGATAACCACATACAAGTAAGCCATACCTTTTCAGGTATGGCTTTTTGCTTTTCAGGCGGTTTGTCTATATCTCACCTTAAACATTGCCTTAAAGCTGCTTGTGTTTTAGTTGTTTATTTTCAGGAGTACGTGGGCAAGCCTTTGTTACTCAGAAAGTATTAGAGTGCTACTGAGGCAAGCGCACAACGTTTATCTATAGTTATATAACATAAAGCGTATTTCAAAATAGTTTATACAAACAGCGCTATTTCGTCGACAAACAAGTGGTTGCCAAGGTGTTTTACTGCTGCTTAGACTAATGATGCGCAAAACAGGGTGTTGGTTGCCTGCGCTAAGTCTATTACTTTTGTAGCGCCTGTGTTGCAGCAAATATGCAGGTCGAATGTATAGACCGGATGTCAGACAGTTTTCAGAATCTTTTTTTCAAATTCTTCAAGTTTGGAGTAGTAGGCTTTTCGGGCCTGGTGCTGGATTTTGGAGTAACGTTTCTGGCTAAGGAAGTGCTGCGCTGGAACAAGTATGTTGCCAACAGTCTGGGGTTTTTGTTGGCCAGTGCCAGTAACTACTACCTCAACCGCATCTGGACCTTCCATAGCTCAGACCCGGAAATAGGCTGGCAGTTCTCGAAGTTCCTGATCGTAGCGCTGATTGGGCTGCTGCTCAACAACCTTATCATATACTTGCTTACCGATAGGCTGCGGCTAAATTTTTACATTGCCAAGTTTTGCGCCATTGTCCTGGTCTTCTTCTGGAACTTCTCTATTAACTACCTCTATACTTTTACGGGCTGACTTGCCCAACCGGGCCATACTTTATACTTACCAGAAGCCTCAAAGAATCTCGTAAATCTGCACGCGCTCATCTTTGTGCACGCGTGGGTTAAGCAGGTGCAGAAGCTGGTCATACAGCGAGGGCGTGATGGTGTGGTCTAATTTGAGGTTAGGGAAAAGCTGGTGCAGGCGGCCCAAACGCTCCTCCAAATCATCGGTGCCGACAACCACCACGTAGTCCGGTTTATAGGTTGAGCCGGCGAGTTGCTCTTGCAGTTCTGCCGGTGTTTTATCCTCGTTCAAAGTATAAACCATCGCAAAATTAGCAGGGAGTTGCTTTTGGCGTGTATGGTAATCCTGCCAAACCAGGTGTTCATCCTTCAGGTAATCCTCGTGCACGGCGCTCATGCGGCCCAGGTAAAACAGCGGCGGTTTTTTAACGCTATGGTTTCCGAACTCCAGCACCAGGGCATCCAGATTCGGTTTTTCGGAGAGGTATACCAATGGTGCCACGCGGCTTTTTTTGGTGTAAGTAAAGGCCATGCCCACGGTGGCCAGCAGGTTCAGCACCCAGAAAAATCCCCAGCTAACGGCCAGCAGCTTGCGGCGTTTGTGCCAAAAACCAGAATTGCGTACGAACTGCTGCCAGCCAATCACGCCCAAAATCATTATTAAAGGGAGCAGCGGAAGTATAAAACGCTCCTGCTTATTCGGGAAAAGGGAATGGGCCACAAAAAAGATCAACCCGCCCCAGAAAAGTTTGGGTGCCAGCTTCGCGGTTTTTGCATACCCTACTACTAGAAACGCGCTGATGGGCGGCACTAAGAAGCCAAGTATGGTTAGGGCAAAGCGGTATACCGGGCCCGTGGTGAAATTCTCGGCATTCTCGGTGTTGTATAGGAAGTAAGCTACTATAGAATGAAATGGGTAATCGAAGAAAACAATATCAATAGTGCCCTGGATGAGGAAGGCCGTTATGATAAAGCCCAGCAGCACCGCCACTGCCTCGCGCCACTGCCGCTTGTAAAGCAGCACCAGGCCTGCACCGGCCCCGAAAAGCACCGTATGGTACCGGAACACAAATGCCAGCGCAAACAAGGCACCCGCCCAAAAGTATGGCATAACGCGCTTGCGGCTAGCCTGCTCCTTTTTAACCATCAGGTAAAAAGCCGCCAGGTAAGGCGGGATGCAAACCATCTCAACCAGATTGCGCACACTCATAAACGGCATAAACCACACCAACGCCAGCATCAGGCCAACCAGGCGGGCGTTGGCTTTGTTCGAGAGCCGCTCCGTAAGTTTATAGCCAAAGTATACCACCAGCAAAGAATACAAGGCGTGTACCAACCGAACAACCGTCATCTTAACCTCCGGACTGAAAATTCCGAGAGCTTCCAGCACGTAGAAAATGGCATAATGAATGAGCGCGTAAAACATACTGTGGCGCGGTGGCATGGGCTCGTTCAGCCACATCGGCAGGCCGTCCAGCCAACCTTGCGCAATGGTTATCACATCAAAATGATCATCGCTGAAGGCAAAACCTTTGGAAAAAAATGCCGCTAGCAAACGTACGCCCAGGGCAATAAAGAGGATCACCGAAACCGGAATGAGGTAGCGTTCCTGGGGTTGCCCGAGGGTGGCGGCATCGGCAGTGAAGGCTTTAGCGACTGTTGATTGTGAGGTGCTTTGCATGAGACTTGTGTTGTCGGGCTGCAAATTTAAGGGTAATTATAAAGATTCTGTGTTACCTTCGTTGTTTAATTAAGGAATTACTAGATTGGCTCATTTACATCAGATGTCGAAGCGACGCGTTTCGCGGAAAATAGCTTTACCTGCGCTTTTTTTCGCTGTGCTGGCCATAGCAGTGGGTGGGTGGCTCCTTTACCGCCACGACAAAATAGAATATAAAGGCGTTTTGGTTTTGGGGCACGCAGGCTCAGGCTTTTTATCGCCAATGAATCCTTTTAACCCGCTTCCTGCTAACAGCATGGCTTCTATAGTAAAGGCGATGGAAGCGCATGGTGCCGATGGCCTGGAAGTGGATGTTCAGCTTAGCAAAGATGGTGTTCTTGTTCTTTACCACGACACCGCGCTGGAAAGTATGACTTCAGGCTCCGGTTTGATTGAAGATCGTGCCGCATCCGAGGTAGTGGGCCTAAAGTATGATGGGGGATTTTTCTACAATCTGTTTCAAGATGAGGAAATTATCACCTTAGAGGCTTTGCTGCAACGCCTGGCCACATACCCGGAGCTACCTTACTTGCACATAGACCTGCGCAACCAAAACCCTGAGCGCCATTTATACTATGCCCAAACCCTGATGGCCATGCTGCGCAAGTATAACTACCCGCTGCAAAAACTGGTGTTCATCTCCCCTAATCCGGACTTTCTGCTTGCCTTCCGGGAGGTGGAGCCGGCAGCACTCCTTATGCTGGATGCATCTGGCGATTTTGAGCTGACATTGCAGGAAGCGCTAAAGTATAACCTGGGCGGGGTTTGTGTAGATGGCAAAGACGCTACTGCTGAGTTGGTAGCTAAATCAAAGGAACAGGGGTTGCAAGTGGCGCTGTTTGGAGGCAAATCGCGCTCACGCATTGCCCGCATGATAAACATGAAGCCTGACGCGATACAAACAAACAACGTAGCCGCTGCCCGCAACATGCTGGATTAAACGCAGTAAAGAACAAACCAGGCTAAACCCTTTACGCGTTCGTTTACCAACATCTTTGCACCTGATAAAGTAAACGACCTATAAGATTATTACATTTGCAATAAACTATACAGTACATCATACTATGTTCCGAACACATACTTGCGGCGAGCTTCGCCTGGATAACGTTGGCGAAGAGGTAATATTAACAGGATGGGTACAGCGCCTCCGCGATAAGGGCGGCATGCTGTGGATAGACCTGCGCGACCGATACGGCATTACACAGCTTTCTTTTGAGGAAGGGCAAACCCCTGCCAGCCTTCTGGAGCAGGCCAGAGACCTGGGGCGCGAGTATGTGATTAAAGCAACTGGCAAAGTAGTAGAGCGGGAATCAAAGAACGATAAGATCCCGACGGGCGGCATAGAACTGCGCGTTACGAACCTGGAAGTGCTAAACGCAGCCAAACTGCCTCCTTTTATGATTGAGGATGAGACCGACGGCGGCGACGACCTGCGCATGAAGTACCGCTACCTGGACCTTCGCCGTGCCCCGGTGCGCCGCAACCTGGAGCTGCGCCACCGCATGATGCGCGAAACCCGCGCCTACCTGGATGGCCGTAACTTTATAGAGGTGGAAACGCCCTACCTGATCAAATCCACGCCAGAAGGTGCCCGCGACTTTGTTGTGCCTAGCCGCATGAACGCCGGTGAGTTTTACGCCCTGCCGCAGTCGCCGCAAACGTTTAAGCAGCTGCTTATGGTATCTGGCTTCGATAAGTATTTCCAGATCGTGAAGTGCTTCCGCGACGAAGACCTGCGCGCCGATCGCCAGCCGGAGTTCACCCAAATAGACTGCGAAATGTCTTTCGTGAGCCAGGAAGACATCCTGAATACATTCGAAGGCTTTATCAGGCACCTGTTCGATACAGTGAAAGGAGTAAAAATTGAGAAGTTGCCGCGCATGACCTACGCCGATGCCATGAAGTATTATGGCTCCGATAAACCGGACACGCGCTTCGACATGCGTTTTGTAGAGCTTAACCCAATGGCTAAGAACAAAGGCTTCAAGGTGTTTGATGATGCGGAACTGGTGGTAGGTATCTGTGCTGAAAACGCAGCCAGCTATACCCGCAAGCAGCTCGATGAGTTGACTGACTTTGTGAAGCGCCCGCAAATTGGTGCCACTGGCTTGGTGTATGCCCGTGTGAACGAAGACGGAAGTATAAAATCATCAGTTGATAAATTCTATACCGCCGAAGACCTGCAAGCGTGGGCAACCGCTTTCAATGCAAAGCCAGGAGATCTTATACTTATACTTGCCGGCGATGCAGACAGAACCCGCAAAGCCCTGAACGAGCTGCGCTTAGAGATGGGCTCACGCCTTGGCCTGCGCGATAAAAATGTGTTCTCGCCACTTTGGGTGGTTGATTTTCCGCTGCTGGAATGGGACGACGAAAGCAAGCGTTACCATGCCATGCACCACCCGTTCACGTCGCCGAAGCCGGAGGATGTAGAACTTATCGATGATCGCCCTGGCGATATCCGAGCGAATGCATATGATATGGTGATCAATGGCGTGGAAGTAGGCGGGGGGTCTATCCGTATTCACGACCGTAGCCTGCAGGAGCAGATGTTCCGTTTGCTTGGCTTCTCTCAAGCAGAGGCTGAAGCCCAATTTGGCTTCCTGATGAGCGCTTTTGAGTATGGCGCACCGCCGCACGGTGGTATTGCCTTCGGTTTCGACAGGCTGTGCTCGCTCTTCGGTGGTTCAGACTCTATCCGTGATTACATTGCCTTCCCGAAAAACAACTCTGGGCGCGATGTGATGATTGATGCACCAGCCCCAATTGCGGATGCGCAACTTGATGAATTACACATAAGTATGAAAAACCTGCCGAAAGGGTAACATCTGCTTATACAAGATACAGCAAGTCCTGCTACTGGTTTTCAGTGGCAGGACTTCTTATTTATCCCCAATTCATACTTCTATCTGTCAATAATGTGGATAACCATGTGGATTCAAGTATAAAATTGGCCTTTATCCACGGTTAAAAGCATAAATTCCCATAACAATGTGGATATGTGGATAACCGGTGTTGATAGCTGCATGTGTAACGCCAGGGCTTCGATTTACAGGTTTTATGCTTTGGCTTAGTAAAAACTGTGAATATGGCTATGCACGCTACACATCTAGTTGTTGAGCCAACCGAGGCTTTTGATGAAACTCTGCCTTTGCTGCTCAATCTGATTAGCAAAATATGGTATGCGCCAGATCATGTGCGGGGCACCATTCAGAGGTACAAAGACGCAACTATTACTTAAGGCACTGGATACTTGGACGAATTCCTTAACCGATGCCATGTCTACGCTTGTATCGTTTGTGCCATGCAGCAGAAGCATAGGAGGCAGCCCGGCCCTTACCTGGTGCAGCGGTGAAACGGATGCAATGTACTTATCGGTGTAGTGCTTATGCCACCAGTAATGGCCCGTTTCAGTTAGATCTGCTAAGGCTGCATTTGCCATAATGGCGTTGGGCGTTGAGCTTATTTTGAGGTTCTCCGTCGGTTCATCTAGCACCTCACCAATGGTAGCTAAGGCCAGCGCAATGGTTGCACCAGCCGAATTTCCGGTAACCATTATTCTGGAAGGATCGACCTGTAACTTGGCGGCGTTTTCGCGGAGGTAGCGCACCAATGACTTACCGTCCGCGATGGCTTCTGGCAGAAGGTTACCGTGCCGGTCGGCTACGCTGTATTCAACGGCTACTGCTACCCATCCCTTGCGGGCGTACTCCCTGCATGAAGCAAAAAACCAGTCTGGCTTGCCCTCAAAAAAGCTGCCGCCATGGAACATCGCTATGGCCGGATACTGCTTATTTGGGGCAAGCGTGTCGGGTAAAAAGATATGAGCGTCTAAGGTATAACCCCGTATAGTTTTGTACGGCAAAATAAGGTGATCCTGCCTTGCGGATAGTTCACGCTCATAGCGCGATCTAATATCTTGCAGGTATTGGTCATTTTTGCACAGCGCCTCAAAACGGACAATACTATTGGCAATGTTCTTAATGCCTAAGTTCTCTATATGGTTTAGCAGAAAAGTATACAAAACCTCGTCTAGCACTTCCTGCGTGCGGAACAGTTCAGGAATAATGGCAAAACCGGCATCAAGCCGCTGGTTGTCGCTGGTTGTGTAATTATGTGTCTTTAGCTCTTGGTTAATCTGCCTATACAGGAAATTTTTCAGATAGCGCTGGAAGCCCTCATACTTGAAAAGCTCCGGGTTATTAACATCAATGGCATTTAACTTTGCTTGTGATGCTTCAGAAAGGCATACAGATTCGCCTGTGTTTTTCAGGTGGAGCAGGGGGTAATCCGCTAAAAACGACAAAAACATGAGCGTTATCTCAGTTTCGTAGGCTGTGGCAAAGTTCGGATGCTTAATGCGGAGCGGATTAAGAGGATCCAGGAAAGTGGCTTTCAGAGAATCCATCTGGTGCACAAACGCCTGCTCAGGTAATTTAGTTAAGTATGTATTTATACTTTGATTGAAGTATGCATTAAAGCGATCGCTTACAGCCTTTTGGTTCTGTAGGAAGGTGTTGATGGCTGAGTTTGGGCCTTTAAATTTTAATGAGGCCTTCGGGGCTTGCTCATCAAAAGTCAGCGTAACGGGTTTTCCCGGCTCAGCATAAATGCTCACCTGGTGGTGTTTTATTTTGAGAGTGAGGTAGCGTGGCTGGTCTAGCTGCAAGGCAAAGCTGAAGTTGCCTTCGGCATCTAAGGCAGCAGCACGGCCATCCAGAAATACAGAATCTACAGTAGGGTGTTTTATAGTACCGCTTACAGTTAGCCTGCCGGTAGTTTGTGTGGCAAAGGTGCTCGAGAACTGGAGCAAAAACAGTATGCTACAAATGAAAAAAAGTAAGTGTTTCATATCAGGCGATATTTGCTATGCCTCAAATATGGCTTAAGATAGATTTCTCAGCGTTTCAGATTCTGATAATGACACTCATTTAACCAGGTTTTTTTGTAGAATCTCAACATACTGCAAAGGTGTGTGGCCCGTTTCCTTTTTGAAGGCCCGGTAAAAAGATGCTTTCGACTTAAAGCCTGCTTCTAAAGCAAGCCCCTCAATAGTATACAGGTTAGCATCATTCTGCTTTAGCATCTCTATAAAGCTCATCACACGGTATCTGTTCACGAAGCTGTTAAAGTTCTCGCCGAACTGCTGATTCAGCATTTCAGATAGCTCCCTTGGCGGCAAGCGAATTTTATCTGCCAGCAAGTTCAGGTTCAGGTCCGGGTCCTGATATAGTTTTTCTTTATGCATTAGGGTATCAATCTCATCCCTTATCGTCTTTACATGTGGCGCTGCATACTGGTGAATATCCTTTTTGGTTGGCTTTAGTACCCTGATGTGCGGCAAAGCATAGCACATCCAGCCCAGAAAGTATATATACAGCGTAAGGGCGGCATAGGAAACATAGTATGTTCTCACCCCTCCAAACATAAACCCTCCGTTATATATAGTTAATGCTATATAAAGTATGGCTGCTAACGTTGAAAGGGCATCAGCCAGTAGCAAGCGCTTCATCCATAAGGCTATTTGTTGTTGGCTTTTTGTGATAGGCCTGAATTGTTTGTACAGCCTAGCAGACAACCCAAGATAAATCAGGCAGCTTAACACAGCGGCTATATTCGTGGCAAAGTTCAGCAGCTGTATGGCGCTATTACTGTTCTGATAGCCAAACCAGCTAAAGCCTACCCGGTACAGAACATCAAACAGCAGGGCAGGTATAAAGTGCAGCCATATGTTGCGCAGCCTTGTTGCCTCCTTAAACAGTAATTCGCGTGCGAACAAGTATAACAGTGGCCCTGAGGCAAACTGATAGAGTAGCGGCGCCGGAAATGCCTGCAGTACTTCCGGCGCAACCTCCTGGAGTATGATTTTAAGGGATGCCAGTGAGAATACCAGCAACAACAATGCGAAGTACAAACTATGGCGTGGGCGGTTGCGTTTAGCCAGCAAAACTACGCTTAGCAGAAATGCCTGTAATAAGCCAAATGAGAAGATTAATAGGAAAATATTAAATGTAAAATGCATGCGTGCGCCTTTGCTTTTTAAGATAAGCATTTTACGCGTAGTAGAGTAGTGCTAAAACGAAAAAGGGCTGCCTTCAGAGGCAGCCCTTTTTCGTTTTAATCTCTGTTGAAGTCTATATTAGATCGCTTACTAAAGCCGGGGCAATGCCCAAAAGTATAGTAAGTATTGTGATCGCTATCAGCGTGAAGGATGCGAAGCTACCAACACGTACTGCTTCAGTGTCGGTAGTAGGCTGCATGTACATAGCGATAACCACGCGCAGGTAATAGTAAATACCAACGGCGGCAAGCACTATAGCCACAATAACCAACCATAACATATCTGGATTTTGAAGGATAGAGGTAAAGATAAAGAACTTGCCGAAGAAGCCTGCTGTAAGCGGGATTCCGGCCAGCGACAGCATCGAAACCGTCATGGCGAAAGCCAGAAGCGGGTTGGTTTTGCCCAATCCATTAAAAGCGGCATACTCCTCTGAGCCACGTTGGTCGGCTACCATCTTAAGGACACCAAACGCCGCAATAGATGCAGCTGAGTAAGCAAACGAATAAAATAGGATTGAAGACTCCGATTTATCATTGAAGGCAACAAGCGCTATTAGTAGGTAACCTGCATGCGAAATGCTTGAGTAAGCCAGCATTCGCTTCATACTTGTTTGTACCACTGCGCCAATATTACCAACAATCAGCGTTAGTACAGTAATAGCAACCAGGGTAGGGAACCACGCGGCATAAGCGTAGGTGCTCGCAAAAGCAGCATCCATCAACTTGTAAAAGGCAGCTACACCAGCCGTTTTTACAATAGTAGACATAAATGCCGTGAAGAAAGTAGGAGTACCATCGTACACGTCTGGTGTCCAGAAATGGAACGGCGCAGCCGAAATCTTGAATGAAATACCTATTACCAACAGTAAAAGGCCAAGTATAAACATGGTGTTCAGCACACCGTCAGTCGCTACTTCTGCAGCACCAATTTCAGTTATGTTGAAAGTCCCCGTGGCACCGTAAATCATCACGATGCCAAACAGCATGATCCCTGTAAAGAAAGCTCCCATCAGGAAGTACTTTAAAGAGGCTTCGTTGGAGCGCAGGCTGCGTTTATCGCTACCGGCCAACACATACATGGCAATAGATAGAATCTCAATACCTATGAAAAGCATGAGCAGGTTCTCGTAGCTCACCATCATAATGGTACCAACCAGCGCAAACAGGAGCAAAGAGTAATACTCTGCCAGGTTTGAGTCTTCGGTATCCACGTAGCGCTGCGAAAAAGGTAGCAGCAGCAAGGTAGAAAGTGTCATAATGCCCGTAAAAGCCACCGCATAGTTATCGATGGTGAGCATATTGTTGAAGTAACTCTGCGTATCGTTCCAGCTGAAAAGGTTTACGCCGAATACCACTGCTAAGAAAAGCAGCGCCAGCGGCAGTAAAATTCGCTTTGACTTCATAAACCCTACAAACAGGTTGATGATGCCGAAAACAGATAGAAGTATGATCGATATCATGTCGTCGTATTTCTGTAAAACTCGTTTATCTTTTTAACTGCTAGCGGTTGATGATGCTTAGCAGGTTATGTACCGCAGGCTCAGAAATGCTCAGGAACGTGTTCGGGAACAAACCAATCCAAAACACCATCACCACTAACGGAATCAGGACAGCCTTTTCGTTCAAGCTTAGGTCAGAGAAGTTCTCCGTCAGTTCGGATTTTGTACCAAACATCACGCCCTGGAACATGCGCAGCATATACACCGCACCAAGTATGATGGTAAGGCCGGCAACAGCGCCAAACCAACCGTTGTACTGGAAAACACCCGAAAGCAGCAGGAATTCACCCACAAAGCCATTAGTAAGCGGCAGAGCCACAGAGCCTAATAGCAAAATCATGAAGTAGATCGAAAGCGCCGGTGTATTTTGAGTAATACCGCCAAGGCTTGTAATCTCCCTGGTTTGTGTGCGGCTAAAAATGATGTCTATGATGAAGAACAGACCAACCACGTTAATACCGTGGCTCAGCATCTGGATAACGCCGCCCTGCAAACCTTGCTCGTTCAGGGTGAAGATACCCGCAGCGATAAGGCCAACGTGCGCGATGGAAGAGTAAGCCACCAAGCGCTTCAGGTCGCGCTGGCGGATGGCAATGATAGAGGCGTACACAATACCGATGATTGAAAGTATAAGAACCAGCTCATCCCATTGGCTCACCCCGAAAGGCACCACAGGCAGCAACCAACGCAGCACACCGTAGATACCCATTTTAAGCATGATACCGGAAAGCAGCATGGTAGCCTGTGCCGGAGACTCTGTATAGGTATCCGGTTGCCAGGTATGGAACGGGAAAATCGGCATTTTAATAGCGAATGCAATAAACAGGAACCAAAATATCCAACTCTGCGATTCGCTGGAGAGTGTCAGTTGGTAAAAAGCGTTCACATCGGAAGTATGGCTACCTGGCGTTTGCAGGTATAAGTAGATGAACGCGGCCAGCATAAACAGCGAGCCAAAGATGGTGTATACAAAGAACTTAAATGTAACGCGGATGCGGTTAGCGCCTCCCCAAACGGCAGCGATAAAGTATACCGGAATTAGGGCCACTTCCCAGAAGAAGTAAAACAGGAAGGCATCCATCGCTACAAAAACACCGATCAGGCCAGTCTGCATAAACAGCACAAGCGCGTAAAAAACGTTCGGGTTCTTGTAATCGTGCTTAAAAGATGAAAGTACGATCAACGGAATAAGGAACGTGGTCAGCAGCACCATCAGAAGGCTGATGCCATCCATACCGATACTGAAGTTAATGCCGGCGCTGGCTACCCACGGGAAGCTGAGCGTTTGCTGCATGGCACCACTTTGCGTGTTAAATTCAGAGAGGGCAAAAAGTGACAACGCAAACTCTACGAGCGCTGCTACAAAAGCCACTTTCTTGGCACCCTGTCCTTTTATGAGCAGCACCAGAAGTGCAGCTAAGGCAGGCCAGAAAAGTAAAAGAGCTGTAATCATCTGCTAAGAACCTTATCCGATAAAGAAGTTTAAAAATAGAATGAGAACAATGCTGAAAACCATCACCAGCAGGTAAAACCCGATGGCACCGCTTTGCGCGTAACGCAGTGTGCGCCCGCTCAGCATCGTTAGTTTGCCAAAGCCATTCACAATGCCATCAACTACCACTACATCCAGCACACGGTGGAAACTGGAGGACATCCACATCAACGGACGAACGATGACGGTGTCATATAGCTCGTCGATGTAATATTTGTTGTAAATGAGGTTATGGATAGGAGAGAGCTTTGTGCCTTCTGCCACCGGTACCGACTTTTTGCTCACATACATCACATAAGCAATTATGGCAGCTACCACTGCCACGGCTACCGACAGTCCCATCAGCATCCATTCCGTAGCATGGTCCAAGTGAAGCGGTGCTACTGCTGCAGCATTCGCGATTTCGGCATAGCTGTAAATCGGAGCTAGGTAGTTTTGTAGGATATGGTTACCCTCGCCAAACACAGCCGGAATCCCAAGGAAACCGCCAACGGTAGATAGTATGGCCAGCACGATCAGCGGAATAGTCATAGACATTGGCGACTCGTGCAGGTGGCTCTTCTGTGCCTCGGTGCCTCTGAACGTTCCGAAGAAGGTCAGGAATACCAAACGGAACATATAGAACGAGGTCATGAACGAGGCCAGCATGCCTAAGCCCCAAAGCAGTTTGTTGTGCTCCCATACATGCGCCAGCAACTCATCTTTAGAGAAGAAACCAGCAAACGGCGGGATACCGGCAATTGCCAGTGTACCGATCAGGAAGGTAACAAAGGTAATTGGAAGGTATTTTCTCAGGCCACCCATGCTGCGGATGTCCTGCTCGTTGCTCATGGCGTGGATAACCGAACCGGCACCCAGGAACAGAAGCGCCTTAAAGAAAGCGTGCGTTAACACGTGGAAAATGGAAGAAGAGAAGGCCATCACACCAAGCGCCAGGAACATATAACCCAGCTGCGATACGGTAGAGTAAGCGAGTACCTTCTTGATATCGTTTTGCGCCAGGCCGATAGAAGCAGCCAATACGGCTGTAGCCACACCAACAATGGCAATTACTTCCAGCGTAGTTGGCGCCAATGCATACAACACGTTTGAGCGAAGCACCATGTAGATACCCGCTGTTACCATGGTTGCGGCGTGAATCAGCGCTGAAACCGGCGTAGGGCCAGCCATCGCATCAGGTAACCAGGTGAATAATGGTAATTGTGCACTTTTACCCATAGCACCTACAAACAGTAGCAGGGTAATGGCGATCATCACCGTTGAATCGATGCCGCCAGTATACTGTGCCGCCTCGGCAAACACCTGCGGGTATGATACCGAGCCAAACGTGATAAAAATCAGGAAAATACCAAGGAGGAAGCCCAAGTCACCGATACGGTTCATCACGAAGGCTTTCTTAGCGGCATTGTTGTAGCTAGTGTTTTTGTTCCAGAAGCCAATGAGCAGGTAAGAGCAAAGTCCTACGCCTTCCCAGCCCACAAACATCATCACGTAGTTAGAGCCCATCACCAGCAGCAGCATCGAGAACATGAACAGGTTGATGAAAGCGAAGAACTTACCGAAGTTCTCATCGTGGCTCATGTAGCCGGCCGAGTATAGGTGGATGAAGAATCCGATACCTGTCACCATCAGCATCATCAGCAGCGTGAGTTGGTCTATCAGGAATGAGAAGCCAATACGCATATCGCCTACCGAGATCCAGTTATAGAAGTCCACAGTATAGGCTTGGCTTCCGTTAGCCGTGAAATCGAGGAAGAGATAAACCGTGATAAGGAACGAGGCCAGCACAGTGCTGCAACCAATAAAGCTTACCAGGCCTTTAGCAATTTTTTTGTTGCCCAGTCCGTTTACGATAAAGCCGGCCAGCGGCAGCAACGGAATAAGCAGACAAAGCAGTGCCATCCCCTGGTTGTTAATCGGCATTACAATTTCTTGCATCTGTATAAGGGTTTAAGCTATTCAGCGTTAGAGGCGATTACCATTTCAGGTAATTAAGCAGTTGAACATCAGTTGAGCGGATGTTGCGGTAAGTCATCACGATAATTGCCAGGCCTACGCATACTTCTGCGGCCGCCACCGCCATAATGAAGAACACAAACACCTGCGCGTTCGCATCGGCACGGTATGCCGAGAGGGCAGTAAGGAGCAGGTTTACGGCATTCAGCATTAACTCCACGCACATAAAGATCACAATGGCGTTGCGGCGCGTAAGCACACCAATCACACCGATCACGAAAAGAGCCGCGCTGAAAAAGAGATAATAGTCTAAAGGAATGGTTCTGATGACCTCAGGTATGTTGTTCATTTTCTATGTAACTGAACGTACTACTCTTAAATTACGATCCAAAAATCAAGTCGCAAAGTTATCCTCATTTTTGTAAAAACCATAACATATTTCCATTCTTCTTCCGGCCAGGCAAGCACTTAGTACATGGTTTTTATAGTGTATTGCCTATTTTTTATGTTTTAACAGTATTATGGTTTACTGCCGTTGTTTTTGCGGACGGTTTATACTTTTGGCAAGTGTTTGCGTAGCTATGGAAATCACAACCATTCGCGCATGAAGTTACCATACATTCTGTACCTGATGCTCCTGCTTGCGGCTTTGCAGGCCTGCAAATCTGGGAAAACTCCTAATCGCGCTGCTTCTGACGCGGCCGAGCGGCTCCAACAGATCAAACTCACAGGTACTACAACAGCCAAAATGTTTTATGAACAATTGCCCTCGGCTTCCGGTGCCGAGTACACTTCCTCTGGTTTATATGTATTAGGCGATGATTCTCCGTACCTTTTTCAATTGAATGAATCATTCCAGGTTGTCAAGAAGTATGTGCTCTCAGTAGACTCCAGTGGGATAAATGGCGGGCGTTTACCCAAAGCCTCCAAGCCCGACCTGGAAAGTATGGCTTACTTTAAGTATGGGCGCGATGAAATGCTACTCCTAGCTGGCTCAGGCGCCTCAACCGCTCGAAACAGAGCATACCTTATTAACCTGTCGGAGAATATGGCCGTTACACCACTTGACTTATCGCGGCTTTATACTTTCCTGAAACGTGTGCTCAAACTGGAAACCAATGGGCAGCTTAACCTGGAGGGAATGGCGATGGACGGGGTTTATACGTACTTGCTGCAGCGGCCCCTGGGGATTAACGGCAATACGCTCATTCGGTTCGATACAAATGCCTTTAAACGCTTTTTGATGTATGACGGTGACCTTCCAGCTGCAGCCCTGTATCATTTTGATTTGCCTAAACTCGGGCAGAAGCAGGCCGGTTTTTCAGGGGCCTACACGGTTGGCGATAAGCTATTTTTCACAGCCTCTGTGGAAGATTCGCCTTCTGCGGTGGAAGATGGCGAGGTGCTGGGCAGCTATATTGGCATGATAGACCTTAATGCGCTGCCTTACGCCACCAACCCGGCTAAACCACTTGCAGTACCCACCCTTGCACTCAATAACCCGAACGGGACAGGCTATGTTGGCAAGGCAGAGTCGTTGGTGGTTTTCGAGGGGCAGGAGCCGGGCAAGTATAAAGTCATTGTCTTGTCTGACGATGATCAGGGGCACTCGGAACTGCTGCAGGTGCAGTTAGTAATAGAGTAATGTATAAAAGACCAGGGCCACGGGAGTATAGATCCCGTGGCCCTGGTCTTTTATTAAAATATAGCGAATCGCTTAAAAGTGCTGCTCGCCGGTTTCTTTCTTGCCAAGCATTACGGCTCCCACCATCGCTACCAGAAACAGCACAGAGGCTAACTCAAAAGGCAGCAGATATTGTGTAAACAGCACCTGACCGAGGTTTTCAACCATACCGACCTGTGAGTTATAAGTATCTGGTGAGTAACCTGTAACGCCAGTGTCTTTCAGGGCAGCAATCAGAACTACAAACAAAAGGCCACCGGCAATGGTACCAGCAAATTTGCTCAAGGTCGATGTCTTTACCTTATGTTCAGATTCCTTACTGATATTGAGGAACATGATCACGAACAGGAAAAGAACCATGATGGCGCCAGCGTATACGATAATGTTAACTGCCGCTAAAAACTGGGCATTTAACAAGATGTAGTGTCCGGAGATGGTGAAGAAGGTTATGATCAGAAACAGCACACTATGCACCGGGTTTTTGGCGATTACTACCATCAGGGCGCAAAGCAGCGTCAGCGAAGCAAGAAAATAGAACAGACTCTCGGTCATCGGTTTATTTCGTTTCAGTGGTTTTAAGCGGCTCAACCAGGCGGTCTTTGCCATAGATAAATTCATCGCGCTCGTAGCGTGCCGGGGCAATCTTATCGTCCTGAAGGAAGATGGCCGCTTTCGGACAGGCTTCCTCGCAAAGGCCGCAGAAGATGCAGCGCAGCATGTTCACCTCGTAGGTAACCGCATACTTCTCCTCGCGGTAAAGGTGCTCTTCGCCTACTTTGCGCTCGCCGGCTGTCATAGTGATGGCCTCGGCAGGGCAGGCTACTGCGCAAAGCCCGCAGGCTGTGCAGCGCTCACGTCCTTCATCATCGCGCTTCAGCACGTGCAGGCCACGCCATACCGAGCTGCGCTCGCGCGTTTGCTCAGGGTACTGCACCGTGGCTTTCTTTCTGAAGAAGTGTTTTATAGTGATAGAAAGACCCTGAAAAATAGCAGGAAGGTACATTCTCTCCGAGAACGTCATCTCCTTTTTCTCAAGTTTCTTGCTTCTATTAGATAATGGCTCCATGTCTTGTCTCCGTTATGAAAGCCGCCAAAGTATAAATCTCGGCAGCCGTTCAAAGTTCGGTACTATAGTTTAAAATAAATAGTCTTTCACTCGATCAAACAGCAGAATGCCGCCGCCAGTCAGGATCACGTTCAGGATTGAAAGTGGGATCAGGATCTGCCAGCCCAGCTTCATCAGTTGGTCGTAGCGGAAGCGCGGAAGCGTCCAGCGCACCCACATAAAGAAAAAGATGAAAAAGAAAATCTTCGCGAACATCACACCTACTCCAAGCAGCGTAACCACGTTATTTGCCAGCACCGGATCGCTGATGGCACTGCGCAGGTTCTCCATGAACGGGAAGTTATAGGCACCAAAGTATAGCGTGGAGATCACGGCAGATGCCACAAAGATGTTGATATACTCTGCAAACAGGTAAAGGCCCAGTTTCATGGAAGAGTACTCGGTGTGGTAACCACCGATCAGCTCGGTCTCGCACTCTGGTAAGTCAAATGGCGTACGGTTAGTTTCTGCAAAGGCGCAGGTCAGGAAGATGATAAAGCCCAACGGCTGGTACCAGATGTTCCAGTTAAAGCCTTCCTGCTGTGCCGCAATCTCGCGCAGGGATAGGGAGCCAGTCATCATTAGGATGGCGATGATAGAAAGGCCCATGGCCAGCTCGTAGCTAATGTTCTGAGAGGCAGCACGGATAGCGCCAAGCAACGAGAACTTATTGTTAGATGCCCAGCCACCGATCATTAAGCCATAAACACCCAGCGATACCACGCCAAAGATGTACAACATCCCGATGTTAACCTCAATCGCCTGCAGGTAAATAGTGCGTCCGTCTATGATCAGGGTATCGCCAAAAGGTATAACCGCACTCGACATACATGCCACAATCATGGCCACACCTGGGCCTATAATGAAAAGCAGGCGGTTTGACTTGGCAGGTATAAATTCTTCCTTAAAGAACATTTTACCAGCATCGGCAATTGGCTGCAGCAACCCAAAAGGGCCGGCGCGGTTTGGGCCTACGCGGTCCTGGATAAAGGCAGCCACCTTACGCTCAGCGTATGTAGAGTAAGTGGCGATCAACAGCGTTAGGCCGAAGATAACCAGAATATAGATCGCTTTATAAATCAGTTCTACAGATTCCATGCTTATTTCTGCGGTAGTTGTTTTTCAGTAGATTTTGGTAGGTTCGGCACGATTGGCACGTTAACCACCGGCAACTCGTAATGGTTGGCAGAGATAACGGAAGCACGATCAATGTGGCGCGGCCCTTCAATAGTCCAGTCTGTCACCTCTTTCTTATCGAAACGGCAGGTGTTACAGATAAACTCTTCTACCTCGTTATATTGGTCCTTACGAGCCGTTACGCGTAGTACTTCCTCGCCGCGGGCCCAGAGTGTAACTTTACCAGAGCAGGTAGGGCAATCACGGTGCGCATCCATTGGCTTGGTAAACCATACACGGTTCTTAAAGCGCCAGGTCTTATCGGTGAGGGCTCCCACCGGGCACACATCGATCACGTTTCCTGAGAAATCGTTGTCTATCACATTTTCAATGTATGTTCCGATCTCTGCGGCATCGCCACGGCCAAGCACGCCATGTACGCGCTTCGCGGTAATCTGGTCGGCGGTGTATACGCAGCGGTAGCACAGGATGCAGCGCGTCATGTGCAACTGTATATAGGGGCCAAGGTCTACCTTGTTAAAGGTGCGGCGCTCTTCTTCGTAACGCGTGGCGCTGACGCCATGCTCAAACGAAAGGTCCTGCAGGCTGCACTCACCGGCCTGGTCGCACACAGGGCAATCCAGCGGGTGGTTAATGAGCAGCATCTCCACAATACCTTTGCGGGCATTCAGAACTTCCTCGTTTGTAGTGTTTTCTACCACCATGCCGTCCTGCACCTGCGTAATGCAGGAAGCAACAAGCTTAGGCATAGGGCGGGTATCTTTGGCAGAGCCTTGTGTTACCTTTACCAGGCACACGCGGCACTTACCGCCGCTGCCTTTCAGCGGACCATAATAACACATGGCAGGCGGCACAACACTGCCACCAATTTGTCTTGCGGCCTGCAGGATGGTAGTTCCGTCTTCTACCTCAATCTCAATGCCGTCAATTGTTACTTTAGCCATTTTAAATATCGTTGCTCGTTTATTGTTGCCTGTTTTGTTTAGAGGCTGGCAACAAACGATTTAGCTATACTTTCCTTCTCAGGATTATTTATTTAACAACTCATACACCAAGCGTTGAGCTGCTGTGCTGAGTTACTATTCAGATTTAGGCTGTTACCGCTGCTGGTTGGCCCCGGTACACCGCACCCGGGGCAGTTGCCTCCTGTGGGTTGTTGATGTGCCACTCAAACTCGTGCCTGAAGTGCCTGATAGCCGCGGCTACCGGCCAGGCGGCTGCATCGCCTAGTGGGCAAATAGTGTTACCCTCAATCTGCTTGGCTACGCTCACTAGCAAATCAATGTCCTGCTGGTGTCCATGACCATATTCAATGCGGTGTAACACACGTTCCATCCAGCCTGTACCTTCGCGGCATGGGCTACACTGGCCGCACGACTCATGGTGATAGAAGCGTGCATAGTTCCACGTGTTACGCACAATGCACTGGTCCTCGTCGAACACAATAAAGGCACCCGAGCCTAGCATCGAACCGCTAACAAAGCCACCATCCGACAAGGATTCGTAGCTCATCAGGCGAGGCTCGCCGGCAGCGGTTTTAAGTATAAGTTCTGCTGGCAGAATCGGAACGGATGAGCCTCCCGGCACAACGGCCTTCAGTTGCTTGCCTTTCCAGATGCCACCACAGTATTCTTCTGAGTAAATAAATTCTTCAACCGGCACGCCCAGCTCAATCTCGTAAACGCCCGGCTTGTTAATGTTTCCGCTGGCTGAAATGAGTTTGGTACCCGTGCTGCGGCCGATTCCTATTTTAGCATACTCTGCGCCGCCATTATTCACGATCCACGGCACTGCAGAGATTGTCTCCACGTTGTTTACCACGGTTGGACACTGGAAAAGGCCTTTCACCGCGGGGAAAGGCGGCTTATTACGCGGGTTGCCACGCTTGCCCTCCAGAGATTCCAGTAGCGCGGTTTCCTCGCCGCAGATATACGCACCACCACCCGGAGCTACGTGCAGGTCTAGGTCGTAGCCTGAGCCAAGTATGTTTTTGCCCAGCAAACCGGCAGCATATGCCTCAGCAATTGCTTTCTCCAGAATACGGAGCACAAACAATAACTCGCCACGGATGTAGATATAGGATGTATTAGCTCCTAAGGCAAAACTGGAGGTAATCATACCTTCGATCAGCGCATGTGGGTTTTTCTCCATGAACCAACGGTCCTTGAAGGTGCCAGGCTCCGATTCGTCGGCGTTGCACACTAGGTAGCGCGGTACACCTTCCGGTTTAGCAAGGAAGCTCCATTTCATACCCGTCGGGAAGCCAGCGCCACCACGGCCACGCAGGCCAGAAGTTTTCACTTCTTCCACCACCTCATCCGGAGTCATCGTTTTAATGGCTTTCTCTACAGATTTGTAGCCGCCGTGCTTGCGATAAACTTCCAGCGTTTCGATGCCGGGAACATTAATATGCTCAGTTAATATTTTAAGTCCCATTTTAGCAGGATATCTATGTCGGCTGCCACTGTTGCCGGTAGCGGGCCATTGTTTATCTATTTATCAGGATGAAGAAGCTTTGATAACGGGCAAAAGCGAAGGTGCAAGTATAATTTCTTGGCCAAGCAGCCTTTTGCCAGAAAATCAAAAAATTACTTCGCCCAGGTTGGTGTTTCCGGTTCCAGGCTACGCATGTGCGCTATAAATGCGTCCACGCGCTCCTCGCTGTCGAGGTTTTCGTAGAACGTTTCGCGCACCTGCAGCATTGGGCCTGAGCCGCAAGAGGCAAGGCACTCCACTGGTTTCAGGGTAAACATGCCGTCTGCGCTGGTTTCACCTTCCTCTATGTTTAGCTTCTGCTTCAGCATGTCTATCATCTGCTCGGCGCCACGCAGGCAGCAAGGGCCTGTACGGCATACTTCCAGCACGTGCTTTCCAACCGGCTTCAGGTTGAACATGGTATAAAAAGTGGCTACCTCGTATACCTCGATCGGCTGTATGTTCAGGATCTCAGCGATTTTGTCCATCACCTCAGGACTTACCCAGCCTCCGAACTCAGCCTGCGCAATGTGCAGGATCGGGAGTAGGGCAGACTTCTGGCGGCCTTCAGGGTAGTGGCTGATGTAGCGCTGAATCTCGGCCATGGCCGCGTCAGAAAACTTCACTTCGTTTATAGTCTCTGCCATTTTTTTAATTGTCACTGCGCCTTATTCCGGCTCAGTGTTAAATGGTAAATGATTAATGTTTAAGCGTCCAGCTCGCCAGCGATTACGTTCATGCTACTCAGGATTACGATGGCATCCGAAAGAGATACCCCGGTAATCATCTCCGGGTAAGCCTGGTAGTATATAAAGCATGGGCGGCGGAAGTGCAGGCGGTAAGGCGTGCGGCCACCGTCGCTGATAAGGTAGAAACCAAGTTCTCCGTTTCCTCCTTCCACTGCGTGGTATACTTCGCCTTTCGGGGCGTCAATCTCACCCATCACAATTTTAAAGTGATAGATCAGCGCTTCCATGTTGCGGTATACTTCCTGCTTCGGAGGCAGGTAATAATGTGGCGCATCGGCATGGAAAGACCCTTCCGGCAGGTTGTTGATGGCCTGCTCAATAATGCGCAAGCTCTGCCATACTTCCTCGTTGCGGACCATGAAGCGGTCGTAGGTATCGCCCTTGCTGCCCACCGGGATCTCGAAGTCGAAATCGGCGTAGGCAGAGTATGGGTTCATCACGCGTACGTCATAATCCACACCGGCGGCGCGTAGGTTAGGGCCGGTAAAACCATAGTTCAGGGCGCGCTCCGCAGTAATAGGGCCTACATTCTCGGTACGGTCTACGAAGATGCGGTTGCGGTTGAACATGCTCTCAAACTCAGCGAACACTTTCGGGAACTCCTTCAGGAACTCCTTGATCATGTGGATCGCCTTTGGCGTAAGGTCACGCTCCATGCCCCCAATACGGCCCATGTTGGTCGTCAGGCGGGCACCGCATACTTCCTCGTAAATATCGTATATCTTCTCACGCTCCTGGAACACGTACAGGAAGCCCGTGAAGGCCCCGGTATCCACACCAAGGATGGAGTTACAGATCAAGTGGTCGGCAATGCGTGCCAGCTCCATCATAATTACACGGATGTACTCAGCGCGCTGCGGCACGGTAATGCCCAGCAGCTTCTCCACCGTCATGTGGTAGCCCATGTTATTGATAGGCGAGGAGCAATAGTTCATGCGGTCGGTCAGCGGCGTAATCTGGTAGAAAGGCCGGCGTTCCGCTATTTTCTCAAATGCACGGTGAATGTAACCCACTGTAGACACAGCCGATACAATTTTCTCACCATCCATTTGCAGGATGTTCTGGAAGATACCATGCGTAGCCGGGTGTGTTGGGCCCAGGTTCAGCGTGGTCAGGTTCTGGTTTTCCTCTTCCTGCAGTTTCAGCTCGCGGTTTTCGCGGAACTCCTGCAGGCCGTCGGATACAACTGTTTTATTATCAGTAGCCATAGGTGCTTTTAGTTGAAGGCTGCCCGGGTTTAAAGGCAGCCAGAACTGGCTTAACGTCCGAAATACGTATTAATCTTATCTTCCCTGGTCTGGTCTTCCAGCGGATATTGCTTCAGCATCGGGTGGTACTCCATGTCTTCCACATTCAGGATGCGGATAAGGTTAGGGTGCCCAGTAAACAGCATGCCGTAAAAGTCATAGGCTTCGCGCTCCATCCAGTTGGCAGTAGCGTAAATATGCGTGATGGTTGGCAGTACTGGGTCCTCGATCGGGAAGTATACTTTAATGCGAAGGCGCAGATTATGGCGCAGGCTGTGCAACTGGTACATCATGCACAGTTCCTTGCCCTTCTGGTCAGGGTAATGGATACCGGCCATCGTGGTCAGGAAGCGCACCTGCAGTTCTTCATCGTCGTACAGAAACTGGATCAGCTCAACAATGCTTTCGCGGTTTGTCTGGAAAGTCATGATGCCATCGGGCGCATAGGCGTCCCAGATGTTATCGGTCCCGAACTTCTCGATGATCTTGCCGAGTACGTTTTCGTTCGTAAGCTCCATGATGCTTATTTAATGTTGTAAGAGGCTAACAGTGCCTGATATTCCGGAGAGTTACGGCGGTTGAGCGATTCATTCTCAGCAAGGTCCTGAACGCGCATTAAACCATCTAGTATTTGCTCTGGGCGAGGCGGGCAGCCCGGTACATACACATCTACCGGCACTACACGGTCAATGCCCTGCAGCACAGAGTATGTGTCGAAGATACCGCCTGAGGAAGCGCATGCGCCAACGGCGATTACCCAGCGGGGCTCAGCCATCTGCTCATATACTTGCTTTACCACCGGCGCCATTTTCTTGGCGATCGTACCCATTACCATCAGTAAGTCTGCCTGGCGTGGCGAGAAGCTTGGGCGCTCCGAGCCGAAACGGGAAATATCGTAGTTAGAGCCCATGGTGGCCATGTACTCAATACCGCAGCAAGAGGTGGCAAATGGCAAAGGCCAGAGCGAGTGCTTACGGGCCAGGCCGATTACCTTCTCAAGAGAGGTGGCGAAGAAGCCTGCGCCTTGTAGGCCATCCGGCGCATCAACTATCTTAATATCTGTATTTTCACTCATGTTAATGTTGGTTTGTCGTGCAGAGGGCGGTTTTAGCACCCTCTAAGCTGAACAAGATTGTGATCTTAAAAGTTTAGTGGCTTACTCCCAGTCCAGGATGCCTTTTTTGATCACGTAGAAGAAGCCGGCAAGCAGCAAGCCCATGAACACGAGCATCTGTATAAAGCCGTCTATACCAAAGGTTTTGAAGTTAACAGCCCATGGGTACATGAAGATGATTTCCACATCAAACAGTACAAAAAGGATGGCCGTCATGAAGTATTTGTAGGAGATAGGTGTACGGGCGTCACCCACAGACTCAATACCACTTTCCCAAGGGGCGTCTTTTACATCGCTCTTGCGCTTTGGGCCTATCATGTGCGTTACAAGCAAGGTTACCACCACAAAGCCAAGGGCTGCAGCAAACTGAATGATGATGGGCAGGTAATCCGACGGTACGTACTGATCTACAGTTGGTTCCATTTCTCTGTATTCCTTTCGTGAAATTTGGGAACAAAATTAGGTATAAATAGCCATTAATCAAAAGTATAACTTATCACTAAAATGCGCTGATACTGGGATGTTTAGCTGGTTACACGTTATTTTTATTTATTCTAAATAATTAATCTGTGTTTATACTTCCGTTAAAGCGCAAGGGCCATGTCCTTTGCAGAACATGGCCCTTGCCTTGATTATACTTTAGAACTAGCTTCTACTTGTTCTCGCCCAGGAACGGGTAACGGTAATCCACCGGAGAAACAAACGTTTCTTTTATAGACCTGGCAGAAACCCAACGCAACAGGTTCAGCATTGATCCGGCCTTGTCGTTAGTGCCTGAGGCGCGCGCGCCACCAAATGGCTGCTGGCCCACCACGGCTCCCGTTGGCTTATCATTGATGTAGAAGTTGCCTGCAGCCTGATCTAGCTTCTTGGTGGCATATTCCACAATATAACGGTCCTGGCTAAAGATGGCGCCTGTAAGTGCGTAAGGCGATGTAGCGTTTACCAGCTCCAGGGTGTCCTCAAAGTTGTTCTCGTCATACACATAAATAGTAATAACCGGCCCGAAGATCTCCTCACACATGGTTACATACTGTGGGTTATGCGATAATAGCACAGTTGGCTCAATGAAGTAGCCTTTAGACTTGTCGTAGTTACCGCCTGCTATTACCTCTACCTCGTTGCTTTCTTTAGCGCCGTCAATGTAGCGGGCAATCTTGTCGAAAGACTTCTCGTCGATAACAGCGTTGATGAAGTTAGAGAAATCCTCAGGGGCACCCATTTTAAAGCTTTTCAGGTCTTCCTGCACGTAACCTTTCACTTCCTCCCAAAGGTTGCTAGGGATGTATGCGCGTGAGGCGGCAGAGCATTTCTGACCCTGGAACTCGAACGCACCACGCGAAATGGCTGTGGCAAGCGCCTTGGCATCAGCTGATCTGTGGGCAAGTATAAAGTCCTTACCGCCGGTTTCGCCTACAATGCGTGGGTAAGATTTATACTTGTGTATGTTTGTGCCGATTGTTTTCCAGATGTTCTGGAACACGCCGGTGCTTCCTGTAAAGTGGATGCCGGCAAAGTCAGCGTGGTTAAATACGATGTCGCCAGTTGTCGGGCCATCTACATAAATCAGGTTGATTACCCCCTCAGGCAAGCCAGCCTCAATCAGCAGTTCCATAATCATGTGGGCCGCATAGATTTGCGTGTGCGCAGGCTTCCATACAACCACGTTACCCATCATGGCGGCAGAAGTAGGTAGGTTGCCGGCAATGGCCGTGAAGTTAAACGGCGTAAGCGCAAACACAAAGCCTTCCAGTGGGCGGTGCTCCATGCGGTTCCAAACGCCCGGCGATGATTCCGGCTGCATCTGGTAAATCTCGGTCATGTACTGCACATTAAAGCGCAGGAAGTCTACCAACTCGCAGGCAGAGTCAATCTCGGCCTGATATGCGTTCTTAGACTGGCCAAGCATGGTGGCAGCGTTCAGGCGGGCTCTCCAAGGGCCGGCAAGCAACTCAGCGGCTTTCAGGAAAATGCTGGCGCGGTGCTCCCAGCTCATGGCAGCCCAAGCCTCGCGTGCCGCCAAGGCAGCGTTTATGGCTTGTTCCACGTGTGACGCTTCGCCTTCGCTGAAGTGACCCAGGATGTGCTGGTGGTCATGCGGCTGCAGCATTGGCTGCTTGTTATCAGTATAAACTTTGTCGCCGCCAATGTACATGGGTACATCCAGTTGCTTCGACTTCAGCTCTTTATAAGTGCGCAACAGCTCCTCTTTTTCAGGTGAGCCAGGTGCGTAAGACTTTACGGGTTCGTTAATAGGGGTTGGTACTCTAAAAAATCCGGTTGCCATTAGTTTATAGTTACAGATTTACAATAGATTTTGTCTCAGGTAGCTCTACGGAGGCCACCTGAACAAAGGTAAGGTTATAATTTGATTTTGCAGGTATGATTGCCTACGCTGTTACATATGGGCTGTAATGCCACTTTACGAGACTGTGCATCTGGGTGGGAATTAGTTGTAGCCCTAAAACTATACTTGTATTAGTACAACCGGTGAAAAGGCAAGGTTTGTTTAGGCTGGATTGTTGGCGTTGGTAAAGTGCAGATTATCAGTACTGCGTTTAAATGTTTTGCATGGGCGGGAGGAATGCTTGGCAAGGGCGCTTAGAAAAGATAATTGAAAAACTATACAAAACATTATCCATAGCGAGCTGTTAGTACGTATACACCTCTTCGCTGCGTCTTGAGTGCGGCATATATTACGAATACCTAATAATCATGAAGAATACGAATAAGAAATACGCAAAGCTGATGCTGGCAGGCGCCCTGTCGTTCTCCTTTGTTGCAGAAGCTACAAACTATACGCTTACTGAAAACAGTACACACATCACGGAGATAGTATCTCAGGCAAGCACTAAGAAATGGGAAAAGCAGTTGTTGGGCCCATACCACAAAATAAACACCTTAACCGCTGCAAACGTTCGGGAAGCGTACACTGCTTTTCTAACTAATGTAAGAGCACAGCATAATAACTGGACCGATACCGAGTGGGATCATGCCAAAGCCGTGCTTGATAAACTGGACTATAAGAAGAACACTCTGGAAAGCCAGCTAAAATTAGACGATAAAGGCAAGATTAAAATGTTGCAAGCCGAGTTTAGGGCACTAGAAACCGGCGACGATATCAAGGACTAAGTATAAAAAATGGGCTGATAAAGAATCAGCCCATTTTTTTATATTATAATATCTGTTTTAGCTCGCTCAGGCAACCAATCTCATAGGTTGGTTTGGGCCTTTTGCGACCGCTGGTGCGTTCTGGGTTAAAGTAAACCTGGTCTATGCCGGCATCGCGGGCACCCTCAATATCGCACTCATAGTTATCTCCAATCATCAGGCACTCATCAGGCTTAACGCCAATGCGCTCCAATAAGTGCTCAAACATGCGGCGATCCGGTTTCTTAAATCCACACGATTCGGAGGTTATAATCTCCTGAAAGTAATCATGCAGCTTCGATGCGCTCATTTTTATATGCTGTACATCCCTAAAGCCGTTGGTGACAATGTGCAATCCATACTTGGGTTGCAGGTATTGCAGCACCTCATATGTATGGGGAAAGACGGCAGTTTTAGTAGGGCACATTTCGATATATGCTTCCGAAATGCCAATTGGCAGTTCGTGCTCGGCCAGGCCAAGGCCAAGCAGGGTTTTCTTGAAGCGGCTCTCGCGCAGCTCGGTTTGGTTTATCCTGCCTTTGTTATACTGGTCCCAGAGACGGGTATTAACAAACTTATACTTTTTATAAAACGAGCTGCAATCAAACTTGCCATGCTTGGCAAGCTCAAATTGCTCATACAAAGTATAAATGGTTTCTTCTGAGTTCTTCTCAAAGTCCCAGAGCGTGTGGTCCAGGTCAAAAAAGATATGGGTGTATGCTTTCATAAGCGTTTTTTCGGGTTTGGGTACAAGTAGAACGGAGCAGCGGGCCGGATGTTTATAGAAAAGCAGAATGATTGAGGCAAACCGGAACTGCTATACTAAAACGCTGGTTCGGGAGTTATAGCAAGGCAATGGTTAAATAGCCGTCCAGCGCCGGTTCTCCAGCTTATTAACAGCCAACTCACGGTTAGAGTGCAGTATTTCGTATACTTCCAGGTCCTTTTGCAGCGTGCTGTCGCGCTCCATGTAGGCTAAGATCTGGCTAAGCAGGTCAGCGCCCTCATCTTTGATAGCGTAGAATACCCATTGGTCCAGTTTGCGCGGAACCACCAGGCCAGCGTTTCGGAGGTAAGCCAAGTGGCGCGACGTTTTAGTTTGCGTAAAGTCCAGCACCTGCTCCAGGTCTGAGGTGCACATCTCTTTGTTGCGCAGAACCAGGTGTAGGATGCGCAGCCTTGATTCGTCGGCAAGTGCTTTCAGCACCTGTTGTCCGTAGGCTAAACTGAAGTGTTTTAGTCTCATACTGCTATTGGTAGTGGCGGAGGGCTGTGTGAACAAAATTAGGCAAAAGCTGCTATTATAAAAGAATTAATAAGTATAATTGTATCATATGACGCTTACATCACTTTCCGCTTCCCTCTCCGCAAACTTACCGAAATGGCTCTTATTGCCACTGCTGGGCCTGCTGTTTTTATGCATGGCACCGGGGCAGGCAAAGGCGCAAAGCAAGCAGCGCGTGGTGCAGCTGTCGGGTTTTGTGGCAACCGGCGATAGCCTATATGGTGTGGCAGGGGCAGGCGTTTATGTGCCGGGCACTAACCGGGGCACAATAACCAACGAGTATGGCTATTTCTCGATGCCTGTGCTGGCCGGCGACAGCGTGATCTTTAACTCGCTTGGCTTTAAATCGCAGTACCTCATCATCCCAAAAACCTACGAGAGCCAGAGTTATTCTATTATTATGCAGATGCAAGAGGACCCTACTGAGCTGCCTACCGTAGACGTTTTCCCGTGGCCAACCGAGCGCGAGTTCAGGCAGGCTGTGGCAAACGTACGCCTGCCGGAGCAGGGCAACGCCATACTTACCAAAAGCCTCGACCCGCGCCACCTGGAGGAGCTGGCCAAGATCACCCCAATGAGCGATGCCCAGAACTTCCGCTTCTGGAACCAGCAGCAGATACAGATGCAGCAAAACCGCTACATGTTCCCGTCGCAGATTAACATGCTGGCTATACCAGGCTTGCTGAAATCGTTGCTGAATGGAGACTTTAAGAAGAAGGAAGACTAAGTAAGCCCTGTGTTTTGGTACAGTTTATACTTGCCACCAACAAAGAATAAAATAGGATGATTTAGGCCATTATCAGGCCTGGAGCGGCGTTTTGGCAACTTAGCAAATCGCCATGCGTTATGTGCCAATGTAGTGTTTTGCAACTACAAAGCATTGGGCAGTGTAATTTCCGCTGCACTGCCGCTGCCGGCAACTTAAACAATCTATACTATGCTCGAACCAGATCAACTATCCCTTAATATCCCGGAAACCAAAAAACCGCGCCTTGTAATTGTAGGCGGAGGGTTTGGAGGTATAAACTTAGCTAAAAAACTTTCAGGCAAAAACTTCCAGGTGGTGATGTTCGACAGGCAAAATTACCATGGGTTCTGGCCGCTGCTCTACCAAGTAGCTACCGGAGGCCTGGAGCCAGACTCTATCGCGGAGCCGCTTCGCAAAATGTTCAGCTCCGACGATTACGAAGACTTCCACTTCCGGTTGGTGAAAGTAACTGGTATTCACCCCGAAACCAAAACTGTATCCACGCTGATCGGTGACATTGCTTATGATTACCTGGTTATAGCCACAGGCACGAAGCCGAACTACTTCGGCAACGATCAGATCAAGAAATACGCTTTCCCGCTGAAGCAGGTGCCAGAGGCGCTTAATTTGAGAAGCCAGGTGCTACAGTGCTTCGAGCAAGCCAACATGACCAAGGATCCGGCCACGCGCCAGAGCCTCCTTAACTTTGTGATTGTGGGTGGCGGGCCCACAGGCGTGGAACTAGCTGGAGCCCTTGCGGAGATGCGCAAGCACGTACTGCCCACCGATTATCCCGGACTGGATTTTACACAGATGAACATTATACTGGTGGAGGGCCTGGACAGGGTATTGCCGCCCATGTCGGAGCAGGCTAGTGCCAAAACCCACAAATACCTGGCAGAGCTTGGCGTGGATATCCGGCTGAACACACTGGTAGCGGGTTACGACGGTGAGATAGCCACCTTTAAAAGCGGAGAGCAGATCCAGACGAATACTCTCATTTGGGCGGCGGGTGTTTCGGGTGCCGTGATCGACGGACTGCCAGAGGCCACCGTAGAGCGTGGGCGCATACTTGTAAACGACTTTAACCAAGTGCTTGGCTTTGACAACATCTTTGCGATAGGGGATGTGGCCCTGATGAAGACACCCGAGTTTCCGAAAGGGCACCCGGGCGTGGCGCAGCCGGCCATCCAGCAAGGCAAGCTGTTGGCCAAAAACCTAAAGCATATCCTGCGCAACGAACCGTTGGAACCTTTCAAGTATAACGACAAGGGGTCGCTGGCAATCATTGGCCGTAACCGCGCTGTAGCCGATTTACCTAAAAACCTGCATTTTGGCGGGTTCTTAGCATGGGCAATCTGGCTTTTTGTGCACGTGATGGCACTAGTAGGTTTCCGCAACAAGTTGGTGGTGCTGAGCAATTGGGTATATAAGTTCTTCACTTACGAGAACGGCACACGCCTTATTATCCGACCATTCTACCGCCGCGACGACCGTGCCAAGCGCAAGTTCATTGAGAAGTATAACGCAGATTGATGGAAGTTAGAAAGTTGAGGAGTTAGAAAGTTAGAAAGTTGAGAAGTTAGAAAGGTGTAAGTTACCTTTAATGAAAACAGAAGCGCCTGTAGCTATACTTGCTACAGGCGCTTTTTTTTATACTTGGCGAGGTTCTTATTACCTGCCGCTGTTGGTTCCGGTGCTTGTGTTGCGGCTAGTGGCGCGCTCACGCTGCATCGGGTTTCTTCTGTCGTTCTGTTGCTGGAAAATCTCGAAGCGAGAAGGTGCCATCTGGCGCGGATAGTAATTGTTGGATAGGTCTGTATCCGCTGTTTCCAGGTATGGGTCCAGTTCAAAGCTTACAACTGGCTTCTCAGTAATGAATACCTTCGTGATCTCCTCGTTGTTATAGCGCCAGATCTCGGCCGGGATGTTAACTACCTCGTCAGTGCCATCCTCATACTGCATGCGCACGATAAGCGGCATAACCAGACCACCCAGGTTCTTGAAGCCAACCTCGTAGAAGTTCAGGCCTGAGTTCAGCACCTCTTTCTGCTCCGGGCTAAGCTTGCTCATGAACTGCTTGTAGCTTTCTTCATCAGCAGCTGTAGTTGCCAACGGATCGTAGTTGTTATAAAAATCCTTCAGCTGCGGCTTCATCTCAACCAGTGTTTTCGGGATGTCCTTCAGGTTGCGTTGCTGCGACAGGGTTTTCGGGGCTTTGTTCTGCTGTTCACGCACCTGTGCGTTTACAAAAGCAGGATCCTGAGAGTCTACGGTATACCATTTCACGCCTTCAATGGCGATGTCGGTATGGTCTGTGGTGTAGAACCAGCCTCTCCAGAACCAGTCAAGGTCTACGCCCGAGGCATCTTCCATGGTGCGGAAGAAGTCGGCTGGCATCGGGTGCTTAAAGGCCCAACGCTTCGAGTACTCTTTAAAGGCATAGTCAAACAGCTCGCGGCCCATCACCGTTTCGCGCAGGATGTTAAGGGCTGTGGCTGGCTTGCCGTAAGCGTTGTTACCGAACTGCAGCACCGACTCAGAGTTGGTCATGATCGGAACCTGCGTGTTTTTGGCGCTCTTCATGTACTCTACAATGTCCTGTGGTTCACCGCGGCGCGATGGGTAGGTGCGCTCCCACTCCTGCTCCGACAGGTATTGCATAAAGGTGTTCAGGCCTTCATCCATCCATGTCCACTGGCGCTCATCAGAGTTAATGATCATCGGGAAGAAGTTATGACCAACCTCGTGGATAATCACGGAGATCAAACCATACTTGGTGCGGTCAGAGTATGTGCCGTCAGCCTCTGGGCGGTAGCCGTTAAACGAAAGCATCGGGTACTCCATACCACCCACCGGGCCGTGTACCGAAATGGCTACAGGGTATGGGTAATCGATGGTGCGCTTAGAGTAGGTTCTCAAAGTATGGCCTACAGCCTCGGTAGAGTACTGGCCCCACAGTGGGTTCGCCTCTTTCGGGTAGTAAGACATAGCCAGTACGTTTTTGCCGCCTACGTTCACGTTCATGGCATCCCAGATAAACTTACGGGAGCTGGCCCAGGCAAAGTCGCGCACGTTTTTGGCGGAGTATACCCAGGTTTTCTTGTTTTTGGCTTTGTTCTTCTCGGCCTGCGTGGCTTCCTCCTGGGTTACGATTACCACAGGGTCGTTGCTTTTGGCAGCCTGTGCCCAGCGTTTCTGCTGGGTAGAGGTTAGCACCTGGCTGGCATTCTGCAGCTCGCCGGTGCTGGCTACTACGTGGTCAGCGGGTACGGTAATGCTCACTTTATAATCGCCGAAAGGCAGAGCAAACTCGCCGCTGCCCAGGAACTGTTTGTGCTGCCAGCCATTCACATCGTCATAAACGGCCATGCGCGGGAACCATTGCGCCATTTCGTAGAGGTAGTTGCCATCCTCCGGGAAAAACTCGTAGCCAGAGCGGCCGCCCAGCGTTTTCTGGTTGTTGATGTTGTGTTTCCAGTCGATGCTGAACGTGAAGCTTTGGTTTGGCTTAAGCGGTGAAGGCAGGTCTACACGCATCATGGTATTGTTGATGGTATAGTCCAGGGATTTGCCGCCGCGGTCAGTAACCTTGCTGATCTTAAAGCCGCCATCAAACTTCTCGCGCGTCATGTACTCCACGGCGCGCAGCGATACCTGCTTCTGCAGCTCGGCAGTGCGCGTAAGGTTGCTCATGGAGTTTGGCTCGAAGATGTTCTGGTCCAGCTGCACCCACACGTAGCTTAATACATCCGGCGAGTTGTTGGTGTAGGTAATCGTTTCGGAGCCAGTGATGGACTGGTTCTGGTCGTCGAGCTCTACTTTGATATTATAGTCGGCACGCTGTTGCCAGTACTGGTGGCCCGGTGCGCCCGATGCGGAACGATAGGTGTTCGGGGTTGGCAATTCCTGCGCCAGCTGCGCAAACTTGGTGTCTTGTGCCAGTGCCGCCAGGGGGCCTGCCACTAAGCCAACCATCGCCAAACCTGCTACTAGTTTTCTCATGTGGTTTTGGTTAAGGTAGATCAGTTGTATCTGTAAGGTTATAGTTTAGTTGTGAAAAAAGGTGTTTGAACGCTAGAAGATACTGGTTTGCAGCATCAATATCAAGGAAATGCCCGCTGCCGCGCTGGAGAGCACCATGATCCAGTCGCGCTTGGAGGCCCGGAACAAGGTCATGATCAGGAAGCCGGCCACTAATAGTATACCCACAATAAGCAGCTGCCCCAGCTCAATGCCGATGTTAAAGGCCAGCAGTTGTTGCCAGAAATTATCGCGGCTGCCCAGCATGTGGCGCAAGAAGTTAGAGAAGCCCATACCATGAATCAACCCAAAAGCCATGGCCATCAGGTTATGTACTGATAGTATGGTAGGTTGCTTGGCCGCAGCGCCTTTCAGCTTGAAGAAGTTGGTAACGCAGGTAACCAAAATCGTAACCGGAATCAGGAACTCTATCAGCTCGGAGTTAAACTCTATGATGCGGAACGTGGCAAGCGCCAAGGTTATACTATGGCCAATGGTAAAGCTGGTAACCAGGGCTATCACCTTTCGCCAGTCCTGCAACGTGTAAATGGCGCTAAGGGCCAACAAGAAAAGCATGTGGTCGAAGGCCTGGAAGTCGTAGATGTGGTTAAACCCGACCTCGATGTAGGTTGAAAAGACAGAAGACATCGGAAAAGCTTTAGCTAGGTTTGCAATAACGCCAAGATGCAAATTACACAGCTATGGCTAAACATGCAATGTGCTGGGTGGCAAGTAATGCTGCTGTAAGTTACTGTTTATACTTTAATCGACGAACAGGGTAATTTAATCTATGAAAAATCGACCTTGTTTTATACTTTAAGCAAGCACTGCGTATTTAATGGGCATGTTTTATACCTTTAGCGCAACGCCAGGGCTACCGGAATATTCCGGGCAGTTTTATTGACTGGTGTATCAAATTTAAAAACGGGTAACGAATGCATAAGCGATTTAACAAAAGCCAGAAACAAGGAGCACTAACCACAGGCTTGCTGCTGGCAGGCATTTTATTGGGAACATCAGGCTGCAACAACAATGCCAGCGAAGTGCAGCAGGATAGCAACGAAACACAACGGACCATGGAAAGAACAAGGGTATATGTTGGCACTTATGCCGAACCGGATGCAGAAAGTATCTACCTGTATAACCTGAACAGCGAAACCGGTGAGCTTACGCGCGAAGCAGCTTATAAGGCAGGTGAAAACCCTTCGTATTTGGCCCTGAGCCCAGACCGGCAGTACCTTTACGCAGTAAACGAAACCACATCGTATGAAGGCGAGAAAAGCGGAGCTGTTAGTGCCTTTGCTATAAATGGGCAGGGAGCGTCGCTGAGCCTGCTCAGTAAAGTAGCTTCGAAAGGCGGTGCGCCCTGCTACATTGCTTTAAATGGGAATACCGTGCTGGTGGCAAATTACGTGGGCGGAAATGTGGCGGCTTATGCGGTGCAGGCCGATGGCAAACTGAGTACGGCAACCACTGTGCAGCAGCATGAAGGCACTGGGCCAAACGAAAAGCGCCAGGAAGCGCCTCATGCGCACTACTTTGCGCCGGGGCCAACGGGTAAGTATAATTTTGCCGTAGATTTAGGTGCCGATAAGGTATTCGCTTATACCTTGGAGGATGGGAAGCTGACAAGCCCAACAGTAGCCTTTAACGCAGCGCCTGGCTCCGGGCCACGCCACCTGGCTTTTCGCCCGGATGGTAAGTATGCTTATTTGCTGCACGAGCTGAACTCCACCCTGGTTGCTTTAGCCTATAATGCAGAAAACGGTACTTTTGAGGAAGTGCAGGCACTCTCTACCTTGCCCGAAGGGTTTACTGAAAACAACCAGCCTGCCGCTGTTAAAGTATCGCCGGATGGCAAGTATGTTTACAGCTCTAACCGCGGGCACAACAGCATGGCAGTATTCGCTATTGACGCTGAAACCGGGAAGATACGCCTGGTTGAAACAGTGCCTACCGGCGGCGATTGGCCCCGCGATTTCTCCATCGACCCATCAGGGAGTATCTTGCTTGTAGCCAACGAGCGCTCCAACAACATCACCACGTTTAAAATAGACAAAACAACCGGAAAACTTACCGCCACCGGCCACGAGGCACAGGTGCCTAAACCAGTAAACCTCGTGTTTGAATAACATAAAGTATAAAGGCCGGCAACTCTGCCGGCCTTTATACTTTATTGGTTTATACTTGAAGCTTAGTCTTTCACGCGTTGCAGGGTGGTTCGGGTCTTGCCATCTTTTGAGGCATGGATCATTCGATCGGCCCCGTCCCAGGAAACAAAAGCTGTATCTATGTGCGCGCCGTATCGGATACTGAGAATCTGGCTTTCAGTGTCGTAATAATATCCTCCTTTCAGGCCACGGCCATCTGTGCCAAGTTCCATCCTAAACTGCCCGGATTCTTCGAATACAAACCGCATCGGGCTTTGGCTTACAGTACTATCAATGCCGCTAGCTGCTTTAGCCGCTGTGTCGCTTCCGATTTGCATACTTGTCAGCTTCCAACTCCCAACGATGGTATGGCTTGCTTGCTGCTGTTGTGCCGTGAAGCCGGTAAGTATAAAAAGGGTAAGTATAGCGAGCAGTGCGTTTGGTTTCATGGCAAGGGCGCAGATGAGGGTATAGCGCAATATCTAGTTAATTGTAAGTATAACGCAGATAACCTCGGATAGATTTTAAATGCCTGCCAATAACGGAGCTACTCAGCCTTAGCAGCGGTAAGAGGTAGCGCAGCTTTAACCTTCTGGAAAAACAGAAAATGATACTCTAAAGCATTGCTCCAGTAAGCCCAGGTGTGCGCTCCAGGTCGCTCGATATATTCATGCGGAGTATTGTTGGCCACTAACAGACGGTGCAATTCGCGGTTGTCTTTTATCAGAAAATCATCTAGGCCGCAATCAATAATAAAACGCACCCCGCTGGCTTGTAACTGCGGCGCCATCTGCAGGATAGAGTTAGCCTCGAAGCGCTGCCTGTTTTGTGGTTTTGGCCCAAGCACAGCTTCTATACTTTGTAAAAGCTTTTCCTGCTCAATACCGGCTACGTTCACGGCTCCGCTCATGCTGCCGGCAGCTAAGTATAATTCAGGGTTTCGGGCCGAAATATATAAAGCCCCATGTCCGCCCATGCTCAGGCCAGAAATAAACCGCCCGCTCTTGTTGTTGATGGTTTTATAGTTGCGTTCCACTTCCTGCAGCAGCTCCTGTGTGATAAAGGTCTCGTACTGGCTCGATTTATCCACGGGGCTATCGTAATACCAGCTGCTATAACCGCCATCCGGCGTTACGATGATAAAGTTATACTTGTCGGCCATTTGTTGCAGCAGGCCAGCGGGCTTAGCCGCTTTCAGCCAATTACTAAAATTACCGCTGTAGCCATGCAGCAAGTATAAAACAGGGTAGGGGCCGTTTTTCTTTTTCTGATAATCTGTTGGCGTTACCACTCCAGCCTTCAGCATTTTCTGCATCGAAGCGCTCTGGATGGTAAGCGTGTCTACTTTGGCTTGGGCAGTGAGTATGGTGAAAGTACAGAGAAGGAGTAGAATATAGCGAACGTGTTTCATGTGGTTTGATTGGTGTTGCCAGGGCAAAGTATGAAATTTAAGCAGCTGTTTCAAGTTTCGGAATTGCGGAAGTATGGCTGGTTTCATTTACGCAGGCTGAAAGCTTGCCTCATACTTTACCACAAGCTGGAAGCTCTTGGGAGTATGCAGTATTAAGAAAACAAAAAGCCCCACCAGGCGGCGGGGCTTTTTCTCAACTAAACTTTAAACTTTATGCTACTTTCACTTCTCCGTCGGTAACTCGACGTCGATATTATTAAAACGAATCTCTCCGCTATCTAGTACAGCCTCGACCACAGAATCTTTGTTGATCTTGCCAGACAGTATCTCTTTCGACAACTCGTTCAGTACCTGGCGCTGGATAACGCGCTTCAGCGGGCGTGCACCAAACTGCGGGTCGAAGCCCTGTTCGCCCAGGTAATCCAGCACTTCGTCGGTGGCAACCAGTTGTATGCCTGCTTCTTCCAGGCGCTGCTGGATCTGGCGGAACTGGATGCTCACGATCTTACGGATATCGCCACGGCTGAGCGGACGGAACATTACCAGCTCATCAATACGGTTCAGGAACTCCGGCCTCACCGACTTTTTCAGCAGGTCAAACACTTCCTCTTTTGTTTGCTCCACTACCTCGTCGTGGTTCAGCGGCGTCATCTTCTCAAAATTGCTTTGGATGATGTGCGAACCGATGTTCGAGGTCATGATGATGATCGTGTTCTTAAAGTTCACCACACGGCCTTTGCTGTCGGTCAGGCGACCATCGTCGAGTACCTGCAGAAGTATGTTAAACACATCCGGGTGCGCTTTCTCAATCTCATCCAGCAGCACCACAGAGTATGGCTTACGGCGGATAGCTTCGGTCAGCTGGCCACCTTCGTCGTAGCCCACGTATCCCGGAGGCGCACCAATCAGGCGGCTCACCGCATGGCGCTCCTGGTACTCACTCATGTCGATGCGTACCATCGCGTTATCATCGTTAAAGAGGTAATCGGCCAGCGCCTTGGCAAGCTCGGTTTTACCCACACCGGTTGTGCCCAGGAAGATGAACGAACCGATTGGGCGCTTCGGGTCCTGCATACCGGCACGGCTGCGGCGCACAGCATCCGAGATGGCCTCAATTGCCTCCTCTTGGCCAGCCACGCGTTTACCCAGTTCGGCTTCCAAGTTCAGTAGTTTCTCGCGGTCGCTTTGCAGCATTTTGCTAACTGGAATACCGGTCCATTTGGCTACAATTTCGGCAATGTCTTCTGAATTCACTTCTTCCTTCAGCATCGGGTTCTCGCCCTGCATCTGGCGTACCTGCTCCTGCAGCTCCTTCAGGTGCGCCTCGGCTTCCTGAATCTTGCCGTAGCGCAATTCCGCCACACGGCCATAGTCGCCGCTGCGCTCGGCCTGCTCGGCCTCCAGTTTATAGTTCTCGATGTTCTCTTTCTCTTTCTGGATGCCCTCGATGATCTGCTTTTCGTTCTGCCATTTGGCTTTCATGTCATCGCGCCTGCCGCTCAGGTCGGCAATTTCCTTGGAGAGAACGGTTTCCTTATCCTTATCATTCTCACGGCGGATGGCCTCGCGCTCAATCTCCAACTGCATGATGCGGCGCTGCAACTCATCCAGTTCTACCGGCAAGGAGTCGATCTCGATGCGCAGCTTGGCAGCTGCCTCGTCCATCAGGTCAATGGCCTTGTCTGGCAAAAAGCGGTCGGTAATATAGCGGTTCGATAGCTCCACTGCGGCAATAATGGCATCATCCTTAATGCGCACGCCGTGGTGCACCTCATATTTATCCTTGATACCGCGAAGTATGGAAATGGCATCCGGCACGTTAGGCTCATCCACCATCACGGCCTGGAAACGTCGTTCCAGCGCTTTGTCCTTCTCGATATACTTCTGATATTCTTTGAGTGTCGTCGCACCGATGGCATGCAGCTCGCCACGCGCCAAAGCTGGTTTCAGCAGGTTGGCTGCGTCCATGGCGCTCTCGCCACCAGCACCGGCACCGATCAGGGTATGGATTTCATCAATGAAAAGTATGATCTCACCTTCGGCATCGGTTACCTCTTTAATTACCGCCTTCAGGCGCTCCTCAAACTCGCCTTTATACTTGGCGCCTGCCACCAGCAGACCCATGTCCAGGCTCATCAGGGTTTTATTTTTCAGGTTTTCGGGCACGTCGCCGGAAACCATGCGTTGGGCCAGGCCTTCCACGATGGCGGTTTTACCCACGCCTGGCTCACCGAGCAGTACCGGGTTGTTCTTGGTGCGGCGGCTCAGGATCTGCAGCACGCGCCTAATTTCCTCGTCGCGGCCAATTACCGGGTCAATCTTACCGGCACGAGCCAGCTCGTTCAGGTTTTTAGCGTAGCGCTTCAGCGAGTTATACTTGGCCTCGGCATTCTGATCCGTTACTTTGGCTCCGCCGCGCAGTTCTTTAATGGCTTTTTTAAGGTCTTTCTCGTTGAAGCCAACATCCTTCATCAGGCCCGCCACTTTATCGCGGCCGGCCAGCAGGCCTAGTAGCATGTGCTCGATGGCCACATACTCATCGCCGAACTCCTTTAAGTAGGAAGTGGCTTTTTGCAGGGCTGCATTCGCATCGTTAGCCAAGTACGGACCGCCACCGCTCACTTTTGGGTAAGCCGCTACAATCTCGTCCAGCTTGGTGTGCAGAATGTTACCGTTGATGTTCAGTTTCTGGAGCAGAAAGTTGGTTACGTTCTCGTCTGTCTCCAGTATCGCTTTCAGTATATGCCCAGTCTCTATAGCCTGCTGCTGATTGCCACCAGCTATCTCGGTAGCCTTCTGGATGGCTTCCTGGGCTTTGATGGTATAGTTATTAAAGTTCATATTGCTTTACCTGTTTTCCCTTAGTCTTAATTCTACGAGCTTTATAGCAAAGGATACACCATTGGTATTTTAAGATGGTTTTTATGTAATTTTGGCAGGCTTTAAAGGTGTGTTTAGAAGAAATTCGGACTTTTTGTCTGAATCAGGATTTGCAGGAATGTATAGCTGTACCGGGTCCAACCACCCCTAACCCCTCCTTGTTTAAGGAGGGGAATTCAGATATTACTATGGTTTCTTTTTAAGCTTTCTGATTCCTGTTCATTTGTAATATAATACACAAATTACGTATTACAAGGCAGTTGCTATTACTAATGAATCTCGAAATCCAGTGTAAATTCCCCTCCTTAGACAAGGATGGGCGGGGGGGGTGGAATCAGTAAAATAGAAAAATCCTGACCATCCGAAAATCCTGCAAATCCTGATTTAGACAAGCTTCTTAAACACTGCTGCATAATGGTCTGCAAGCCTAGTTGGTTCGGGGAGTTTGTGTTTCAGGGCGCAATGCATGGCAATATCAGTGGCAGATTGTAGGTCTATCAGGTGGCCAGGCGATACAAAAACAGGCTTGATGTTATCCTTGGTCCTTACTACGTTTGCTATTACTTCATCTTTATAAACTAAGGGAGCAATTGCGCCTTTGGTAGCGGCAGGTTCGTTATACTTGCCTACCAATACTTTCTTGGCCACGCCCATGGTGGGTTTGTTGAGGTGCAGGCCCAGGTGCGTGGCAATGCCCAGGCGGCGCGGGTGCGAAATGCCGTGTCCATCCACCATAATCAGGTCAGGCTTTTGCTGCAACTTTTCGTAGGCTTTAAGCAAGTTTGGTGCTTCGCGAAAAGACAGGAATCCAGGAATATACGGCAGGTCAACCGCGCCATGGTGCCATACTTTCTCCACTACCTCCAACCTTGGATAAGTTAGAAGTATGAATACAGATAGTATCGTGTCTTCGCCGATAAACGAGGAGTCGCAGCCGGCAATATACTTTAACTCGAAATCCGGTTTCTGGAGAATAATATTCCCCTGCATTTGCCGCTGTTGCGCAGTAAGTTCCTGTAACACTTTTGGGTCGGGTGGGGGTGCATCAAATCGTTTGTAGTAAGGCATAAGTATAATTTTGAATGACTGATTAACTGAATTTTGAATATGTGGTTAATGCATACGTGCTTTTTATTCAATCATTCAAAAGTCAATTATTCAAAATTACTTAAGCGCTGCAAGGTATGCGGAGGTCGGCAAACAGTAAAAACCAGCTGCCATTTCGGTAACCAAAGTGAAAGCGATAAGCCGTGGCTGTATGCAGCACCGTAATGGCCACCTGCTTCTGTAACTGCTGCACCTGTTGGGCGTGCGCCTGGCTCAGGCTGGCATACTTCCACATATCGGTAGTTTGGAACGCGCTGGTATTGGTACTGTAAAAACAGCCATCTTCGGCAAAGCCAGTTGCGTTGCCACCCATTGTAGCGCAGTCAAAGTTTGGTAAACTTTGGCGCAACTGTAATTGGCAGGTCCGGATCTCCTGATTTATACTTGTGAAAGGCCGTTCCTGGTACTCGCGTTTCACGGCTTGCATATTTGAGAAATGGGTATACGTGGGCAACGCGCCGGGTTGCTCTATCAACCAAAAACCTTGCTGCGGATCTATAAACGCATTTAACGCCGCTATGTCGCTGGCTTGCAAGGCATTGAAAAACTGCTCGAAAGCGTCTTCGAAAGAAGTGGTGTCTGTACTTGCACTTTGGCCTTTGCGGGCGGACTCTTCCTGCACAGCTTCCAACGATTCGGAGCCTTGTATTTCTTTCGGTTGCTCGTTACAGCTGCAAAGTATGAGCAGGCAAGTATAAATGAACGTTGGTACGCGTGTCATTGCTGTGTTTTTGGGTGTGGAAGTATACTTTGAGCATACGAGTTTCGCTGTGTTTCTTCGCTTATAAAGCGGACATGGTTTTGATGTTCTGTTTTTTTGTTGATGAATCGGTAGTTTTCGCCTTTTGCAGGGAGTATGATATAATCAACATGGCAATTTTAAGCTTGTGGACTGATTATTTTGGTCTTTCAGGCTAGTTGAGTCGGAGACTCAACATTTATACTTAAGCACGAATCTGGAGATTCGCGCCAGGAGTAGTAAGACAATTTACTTTTGTTTTGGTGAGGGCCAGCATTGTAGTTTATACTCATAATAAGATAGGGTTGGGCAATGATTTTTAACTCTGGCATGGAGAAAAACAGAGAATGTAGCACATAACTTGAGCTGAATTTAGCTACAGTCAAATCAATCTAATTAAATTGTAAGTAGTTGATATACAAATAGTTGAATTTTGTTTGTGATTTAGCAAGATGGCTTTATACTTTCTGAACTTTGGTTAGGTGAGGTCGTAGTCTTTAATAGGCAGCGCCGGAGTTGCCACAAACACGAATAAACTATGGCAAAATATACTATCAACGACAGCGTGCGCATTGATGTGCAGGGCATTTCTTTAATTGGGGATTTAAGCATCCCTGAAAAAGCTGCTGGTATAATTGTTTTCTCGCATGGTAGTGGCAGCAGCCGGCTCAGCACACGAAACCGCGCTGTGGCCGAGCACCTGCAGCGCGCAGGTTTTGCCACACTGCTCTTCGACCTGCTAACCGAGGAAGAGGACCGCGATACAAGCCAGCGCTTCAACATCCCGAAGCTCACGCAGCGCCTAATAGACACCACGTATTGGCTGCAGAAGGACCCACGCACGCAAGCTCTTAACATCGGCCTTTTTGGTGCGAGCACCGGGGCAGCTTCTGCTGTAGGAGCCGCCGCCGCCGAGGGCCCCAACATCATTAAAGCGGTGGTAAGCCGTGGCGGCCGCCCCGACTTGGCCGACGCCGTGCTGCCTGACCTGCAAGTGCCCACGCTGCTGCTTGTTGGCGGCAAAGACGAAGAAGTGCTAGAGTTGAACAAGCAGGCACAGGACCGGATGCAGTGCATCAAAGACCTGGAGATTGTGCCGGATGCCACGCACTTGTTTGAAGAGCCCGGCGCCTTGGAAATGGTTGCCCAACTCGCCACCGATTGGTTCCGGAAACATATACTGGCCAGCAAGCAGCAGCCGCTACACCAGAACCAGCCGTGAGGGAAAATGCTGAATAATTGATTTCTGAATAATCGGATGATCAATATATTGGCTCAGCACCTGGTAAAAAGGTATAGGCACGCAATATATTCAGCCATTCAGAACTCAGTTATTCAAAATTAGAAAGCCATGGATATAATCAGAAACAGGCAAGAGGCCGCGGAACTACTGGCAATACAGCTAGCAAAGTATAAAGGCCAGAAAGGTGTGGTGCTAGCTATACCGCGGGGCGGTGTGCCACTGGGTGCATATATTGCCAATCAACTAGGAATGCCCTTGGAGGTGACGCTAACTAAAAAAATAGGGCACCCCCAGAATTCTGAGTTCGCAATAGGGGCAGTAAGCTTGGACAGCGTGGTAGTGGATGAACGCGCAGATGTATCTGAAATATATATCGCCGAAGAGACCACACGCATACGGCGGAGCTTGAAAGAGAAGTACAAACTCTTTATGGGCGAGCGGCAGCATATCCCGCTGGGTGATAGGGTGGTGATTATTGTAGACGATGGCATTGCAACAGGAAAAACCCTAGAGGCAACCATTAAGCTTATCAAGAAGGAGCAACCCCGCAAAATTGTTGTAGCAGTGCCTGTTGCCCCACCTTCAGCCGGAGAGCATTTCAGCCAGTTAGCCGATGATTTCGTTTGCCTGATGCTGCCAAGTGGTTTTCAGGCAGTGGGGCAGTTTTATGAGGAGTTCGGTCAGGTAAGTGATGACGAGGTAGTAAAGCTGATGCAAGAGCAGGACAAATCCTGACCAGCTATTTAAGTATAAACATGCTCTGGAAAATGCTGTTGCCAGTTACTACGCGCACCAAGTATAAACCTGCACCTTGCAAAGTATGCGTCGGAATACGCGTATGCACGCTGCCATACTTGCTCTTCAACGCATCCTCATAATGCACCAGTTTTCCGTGACTTGTATAAACATGTATTTCTGCCTGAGGATCGGCCTCGTGGTGCTGCAGATGTACGTTTACATGAGTTAAGCCGCTACTGCTGGTCGGGTATACTTTTAAAGCTTGTTTATACTGGGTTACATCTAACCTTATAAACTTGGAATAACTACTGCTACCATCGGTGTCAACCTGTTTCAGGCGATAATACCAACTCCCCGGCATTGCCGCAGAATCCACAAACGAATAGGCCTGTGCAATGTTAGTAGTGCCTGCGCCCTGCACTTTTCCGATCGCCTGAAATGAATCGACGTCTCTGGCGCGTTGTACCTCAAAGTATGCGTTATTGGTTTCTGAGGCGGTTTGCCAATGGAGTTCCGCCAGCCCCTGTGCATTTATTTTGCCGCTAAACTCCATAAGTTCCACAGGAAGCGGTGCGAGGTATGACTGTATAGCGGCAAACCACTTCTGCGCCATTTTCTCCTCACCAGATGCGTTTGGATGGACATTGTCATGGGTATCCGCAACTGCATCGAAAGATGTATGCTGATCTACAAGAATTATACTTGAAGTAGGCGTAGTGTATTCTATTGCAAGTTCCTGAATTTTACTATTTAAGGTGATAAGGTCTTCTGGGATTGATGGCTGTAAGTTCGCAGGGATTACTTGCGCTAAAAAGATAGTTATTGTTGGGTTTTTATCCCTTAGCAGATCAATCACTTGCGAGAGTTCTTCCTTTGTTTTAGAAAAGCAGTCCGGATCACTTGGGCACTGCCTAAAAACATCATTCGTACCTAAATGGATGAGTACAATATCCGGGGTATATGTTTGCAGCCATTGCGCTAAATTTCCTTCGCCATTTTTGCCATTTAGGATCTCATCCACGGTCCAGCCCCAATGCCCTTCGTTGCGGTTGGTGTATGTTTTACCTTTGTAAACGGTGCCCTTAACGGCTGGGGCGCCGCCTTCGTTCACATCATGCGAGCCAACAAACTCAAAGTCTATATTTTCATCAACAAGCTTTTGCCAGAGTTTATACCTGTAGCTTGGGCGTTCTTCAATGTCTCTTGTAATACTGCCTTGTGTGATAGAATTGCCCAGACATAAAATTTTATACTGTGCCTGGCTGGGTGTGAGGGTAGAGGCAAAAAACAACACGAGAAGGTACCGGAAAAGGAAAAAGCTGGTAGAGTATAGGTGCCATATGGGTGCCGCTAAAAAGTGTGTAGTAAGCTATTATGGACGTTGTTAAACAACATCTGTTACACCTTCGCCCAAAAACAAGGGCCAACCACACCTGCTTACAGGCAGTAGCTGATTAATTTTAGGCCCTTGCACCATTCTTCGCGTACGACAGGAATGCCGCCTAAAGGGCTAGCCAATATCAAAAAGTCTCTTATATTTGCTATTATAACTTGTATTCACCTCTCTTGTAAGAGGTAGTATAATCTTAAACTGAAAGAATAAAATGACGAAAAAATCAGACACCATTGTTTATACCATTACCGATGAAGCGCCTGCATTAGCAACGCGCTCGTTTTTGCCTATTGTAGAAGCGTTTACAAAAGCAGCCGGTATTAAGGTAGAAACAAGAGATATTTCATTGGCAGGGCGTATACTTGCTGCTTTCCCTGAGAATTTAACGGAGGACCAAAAGCAAAACGACGACCTGGCTTACCTCGGCGATCTCGCTAAAACTCCGGAAGCTAATATTATCAAACTGCCAAACATAAGTGCTTCTATCCCGCAATTAAACGCGGCTATCAAAGAACTGCAGTCGCAAGGGTATAACATTCCAAACTATACTTCAGAGCCTAAAAACGACGAGGAAAAAGATATTAAAGCCCGTTACGCGAAGATTTTGGGTAGCGCCGTAAACCCTGTGTTGCGCGAAGGTAACTCAGATCGTCGTGTGGCTGATGCTGTGAAAAACTACGCCAAGCAACACCCACACTCGATGGGTGCCTGGTCATCCGACTCTAAAACACGCGTTGCCCACATGACGGAAGGCGACTTCTATGGCAGCGAGAAATCGTTTGTGGCTGATAAGGCCACTGAGGTGCGCATTGAGTTTGTTGGTGCCAACGGAGAGACAAAAGTACTGAAAGAGAAAGTTGCCCTGAAAGAAGGCGAAGTGATGGACTCTTCTGTAATGCATGTGGCTGAGTTGAATACTTTCTTTGAGAAAGCGATTGCTGAGGCTAAAGAAGATAACATCTTACTATCGTTGCACCTAAAAGCGACCATGATGAAGGTTTCTGACCCTATCATGTTCGGCCATGCGGTGAAGGTATTCTTCAAAGATACTTTTGCTAAACACGCAGCTACTTTCAAAGAGCTTGGTGTTGATGCTAACAACGGTTTAGGCGACGTTTACAGTAAAATCCAAAACCTATCAGATGACAAGCGTGCTGAGATCGAGGCTGATTTGAAAGCTGAGATGGCGCAGCGCCCTGAACTGGCAATGGTGAACTCTGATAAAGGCATCACTAACCTGCACGTGCCAAGCGATGTGATCATCGACGCATCTATGCCAGCGGCTATCCGTACGTCGGGTAAGATGTGGGGACCGGATGGCAAGCCGAAAGATACGGTGGCTATCATTCCGGATCGTTCGTATGCCGGTATCTACCAGGAAGTTATCAAATTCAACAAAGAGAACGGTGCTTTTGACCCTACAACCATGGGTACTGTGCCGAACATCGGTTTGATGGCACAGAAAGCTGAGGAGTATGGCTCGCATGACAAAACGTTTGAGATGGCTGAGGCTGGTACAGTGCGTATTGTGGATGCTAACGGCAACGTGATGATGGAGCAGGAGGTAGCGCAAGGCGATATCTTCAGAGCTTGCCAGACAAAAGATGTAGCTATCCAAGACTGGGTGAAGTTGGCTGTTACCAGAGCTAGAATCACAAACACACCTGCCATTTTCTGGTTAGATTCAGAGCGTGCTCATGATGCAAACTTGATCAAGAAAGTAGAGAAATATTTACAAGATCACGATACCAACGGACTTGAAATTAAGGTAATGTCTCCGGTTGAGGCAATGCGTTATACTTGCGAGCGTGCCAAGGCGGGCAAAGACACTATCTCGGTAACTGGTAACGTACTTCGTGACTACCTGACTGACTTGTTCCCAATCCTAGAGCTTGGCACAAGTGCAAAAATGCTTTCTATCGTTCCGTTGCTTGACGGAGGTGGATTGTTCGAGACTGGCGCTGGTGGATCTGCACCGAAGCACGTGGAGCAGTTTGTAGAAGAGAATTACCTGCGTTGGGATTCGCTTGGTGAGTTCTTAGCACTAGCTGTTTCTTTAGAGGACCTTGCTTATAAGACCAAGAATGAGAAGGCAGAGGTATTAGCAGAGGCTCTAAACAAAGCAAACGCTGAGTTCCTAGAGAAAGATAAGTCTCCGGCTCGTAAGGTTGGCGGTATCGATAACCGTGGCAGCCATTTCTACCTGGCTATGTACTGGGCACAGGCACTAGCCGAGCAGAACAAAAACCAAGAGCTGAAAGACAGATTCTCTAGCTTAGCGAAAGAGCTAACTGACAATGAGCAGAAGATTGTTGATGAGCAGATTGCAGCTCAAGGCAAGCCAGTTGACATCGGTGGCTACTACCACCCAGATGAAGAGAAAACTAGCAAGGCCATGAGACCTAGTGAAACGTTAAATGCTGCGCTGAATAACTTCTAAGCAGAAGTATAAATTTACATGAGAAAGGCTGCCTGATTAGGCAGCCTTTTTTTGTGTCATTTACATTTATGCAATAAATATGATATATATTATATTTGTGATATAAATCTAAATAATAATGAAGAAGACAATACTTATAATCGTAATGAGCTTTATAAGCTTAAATACGTATGCTCAAACTTTAAACTTAGATCAACTTCTATACATAGTTAAACAAGATGTTGATGATGTTGATTCTTATTTATCAATTAGGAAATGGACATTTAATTCAAGTGAAGATTTAGGTGATTATAACACGAAAGTTACTTGGAATTTCAGTCCTAATATCTATGATTCTGAAAAAGCATTAGCTTGGTTAAATGTGAAGTTTTATGGAGATGGTAATAATTGGTTATACTATCAAACGCCAAGTAAAGAAACTTATACAGTCATAAAGCAGAAAGTCTTATCATATGGTATGAAAAAAATCAGTTCAGGTGCTAATGAAGATGGTATATATTCAACTTATGTTGGACAAAATTATGTAATTGTACTTAGTGTTACTAAGGTTGAGGGTAACTATAGTGATGTAAGCACTAACATTATAAAGATATATCCTAAAACAGATTATTTTGAATACGTTGCTAGTGGAAGAGATATGTAAATAGCATTGTGTCCTAATGCCCACTAATGCCGCAAGTATGGCGATAGCGCAACTTGTGGCTAGCCATGAGGCCAGTTTGTAACTGGCGTTATACTCATGCCGATACATCCGCCAGTTACAAACTGGCAATCACATTTAACCACCAGTTACCGCTGCGCTCAAACTGGCGGTATTTTCGTATAGAGATGGCATGAGCCGAAACTATAAGATAAGGGACCAGAGCAAGCTGCATTTCATCTCGTTTGCTACTATAAACTGGATAGACGTTTTTACTCAGCCTGCTTATAAAGACATTGTGGTTGATAGCCTGAACTACAGTATCAAGCACAAAGGACTTGAAGTATACGCTTGGTGCATTATGTCGAACCACGTGCATCTGATTATTGGCTCTCAAACTGAGAATCAATCCCACATCATCCGCGACCTGAAAAAGCATACTTCTAAAACTATTGTAAAAGCCATTGTTGATAATCCGCAGGAAAGTAGAAAGGAGTGGATGCTCTGGATGTTTGAGCGGGCAGGCAAGCTTAACACCAACAACCAAACGTTTCAGTTCTGGCAGCAACATAACCAGCCTATCGAACTCAACTCAAATTTCCTGATGGATCAAAAGCTGGCTTATATCCACAATAATCCTGTGGAAGCCGGTTTTGTGTACGAGCCAAAGGATTATCCTTACAGTAGTGCTATTGATTATAGTGGAGGAAAAGGAATGGTAGAAATCATACTTATCAATTAAACATACCGCCAGTTTGAGCGAAGCGGTAACTAGCGGTGGGGAGTGGGGCCAGTTTGTAACTGTCATGTTTCGTATTTATACTTTCGCCAGTTACAAACTGGCCTGATGTATAGCCACAAGTTACGCTCACGCTAAACTTGCGGCATGAAAAATTTGTACAAAAAAATGCCCCCTCCTGTTATTAGGAGGGGGCAAGGGGTGGTTAATATCCAAACAATTCTTCTAGCTTCAGCTGCTTCACGTTACCATACTTCTCCAATGCTTTAAAGTTCAGCTTGTCTTTGGAACCGATGACAAGTATAACCTGCGGCTGGCCTTTCACATACTTCTGCTGGAACTCCTGCAGTTGGTCGAAGGTCATGGCATTGGCGCTTTGGTACACGTCCTGGCGGATATCGTAGTTCAGGCCTAGTTTTTTGGCGCGCTCATAGTCGAACAGAATACCGGCTTTGGTGATGCGCTCCGTAGAGATGCTGTTGCGCAACGAGGCCTGCGCGTTCTGGAAGTTGGCATCAGCCAGCGGCATATCGGTAAGCAAGGCCTGCATACCGGCCATGGCCTCTTGCAGCTTATCGGCCTGCGCCCCGATGTAAGACATCAGGTAGTTCGCGCGGTCTTTCTTAGAAGCGGTGCCATAGTATGAATACGTGGAGTAAGCCAGCGCTTTAGACTCACGCAGGTCCTGGAACACGATGCCGCCCATGTACTCGTTATACAGCCTTACTACCGGCACGATATCCTTGCTGTATGGCACCGATTTGCTCAGGAACAGCATTTCGGCCTGTACCATGTTGTAGTCGGCCCAGTATACGGTTGGCTCCTTAATGTCCAGCTCAGCGTATACTTTCTCGGCAGGAACCGGCTTCAGTGTGGAAGGTACTTTATGCCCTTCGTTCAGGGTAGCCGTTAAAGCCTCTGTTTCACGTGGACCATAGTATAACACGCGGTGCTCGTACGTCGGGATGCTCTTGATGATGCTTACCAGTTCCTGCGGTTTCACGGCTTTCAGCTCTTTCTCGCTTAGCAGCGTGTTGAAAGGGTTCTTTTTGCCATACTTAGCGTAGTTTACCATGGCCTGCTGCAAAATCACGCCTTTGTTTTTCTTGGCGTCTTCGCGGGCTTTCAGCGTGCCGGCCACCATGTCGTTCAGGGCTTGCTGGTCTGGTTTGGCGTTGGCGAGCACACTCTCAAACAGGTTTAGGCCCTGTTCGAAGTTTTCGTCCAGTCCGGTGAGGCTCACATATACCTGGTCAGCGCTCGAGAATACATCGAACGAAGTGCCCAGCTTGTAAAACTCCTTCTGCAGCTCCTCGGCGGTATACTTATCGGTACCCAGGTACTTGAGGTAGTTCACGGCCATGCCCAGTTTCTGGTCGTTGTTGGTGCCCATGTCCAGGATGTAGTATAGCTGGAACAGGCCGTTATCCTTATTTTTGGTGTATAGCAGCGGGATGTTCTGCTTCAGTTTGGCTTCTGTTATATCCTTGCTGTAGTCCAGGAAAACAGGCTGCAGCGGCTGCACGTCTTTGGCCATAAAGGCTTTGTAGTAATCCGATTGCGCATCGCGGTTTACAGCTACTGGCGTAATGGCTGGTTTCTCAACTTTCTGAGCGTTCGGGTCTTTGCCGTTGCGCTTGTAAACCAGCACGTAATTGTTGTTGAAGTACTTATTGGCCACATCCATTACTTCCTGCTTCGTGATGCTGGCAAACTCCTCTTGGCGGCTTACATACTTCTGCCACGGCACATCATAAATAAACGCGCTTACAAAGGCATCGGCACGGTTTCCGTTGTCTTCATAGGCTTTCATGGTGTTGATCTTGTCGTTGTTTACCACTGCCTGTATCAGCGATTCATCAAAAGTGCCTTTCTTGATCAGGTCGAGTTGCTTGAGCAGCAAGTCACGCACCTGGTCCAGCGACTGGCCCTGGCGCGGCATGCCTGTCATCCGGAAGGTGCCGTAGTCTTTCATTGGGGTATCGTAGGCGTAAGCCTGCAATACTTTCTGCTGCTGGTTCAGGTTCAGGTCCACCAGGCCGGCTTGCCCGTTGTAAAGCAGGTTGCTGATCATCTGCACTACCAAGGCCTCACGCTCATTTATACCCGGCGTGCGGTAAGCAATAGATACGTTCTCAGCATCCGGTCCTAGCACTTCTTTCACGATCGGCTTCTGAATAGGCTGCTCCTGGGCTACGGTAAAGTTTGGCACCTGGCTTTTGCTAATTCCTCCCCAGTATTTATCAATCAGGCGGATGGTCTGGTCAAAGTCGATGTCGCCGGACATAGCGATGGCCATGTTGTTGGGCACATAATATTGATCGAAGTAATTTTTGATAGCCGTGATCGACGGGTTCTTGAGGTGCTCGATGGTGCCGATGGTGGTTTGCGTGCCGTACTGATGTGTTGGGAATAGCTCAGTGTTGATCACTTCAGCCACTTTGCGGCCATCGCTGTCTAGGGTACGGTTTTTCTCCTCGTAAACAGCCTCCAGTTCCGTGTGGAACAGGCGTGGCACCATTTCCTGGAAGCGGTCAGCCTCCAGCTCCAACCAGCGCTCCAGTTGGTTGCTTGGGATGTCGTTGGTGTAAACCGTCTGGTCTACCCAGGTGTAGGCGTTTGTGCCTTTCGCACCAATGGCCGTGAGCAGCTTGTCGTACTCGTTGGCGATGGCGTACGTGGCGGCCACCCCCGAAACGGAGTCGATCTGAGCGTAGATCTTTTTGCGGGCCGCTTCATCGGTGGTGTTTCTATACTTCTCGTAGAGCGCTTCTATTTTGGCCAGTTCTTCCTGCTCCTTCTGCCAGTCGGCAGTGCCGAGTGCTGTAGTGCCCTTAAACACCATGTGCTCGAGGTAGTGCGCCAGGCCGGTAGCGTCGGCAGGGTCATTTTTAGAGCCGGCGCGCACGGCAATGTATGTCTGGATGCGCGGGGCTTCCTCATAATCCGAAAGGTATACTTTCAGGCCATTGGCTAACGTATAAATGCGGGCGTTCAGCGGGTCGTTAGGTGCTGTTTCATAGGTGTACTCCTTTTGTGCCGGAGCGGTGGCAGTTGCCTCTGTAGCGGATTGCGATTGGTATGCTTCGTTTTTGCATTGCGTGAACGTAAGGCCCAGCGCCAGTAGCAACAAAGAAGAACCTCTGTTTATGGTCATAGTTTTTAGCTGTAGTTTATATATAAAGATAATGCAAAATCTGGAAAATGATGTAACGTTAGGGGTGGTTTTGGCAAAAGCTCTCAGGTTTGCAAGTATGGAGGCTTCTTTTGAGGTGCTTACCATCAGTAAGCCTTAAAACATGGACTAGCAGGTTCGCGGCAGCTTAAGAGCCAAACTAGCATGCCCGGATCAGCGATGTCAAGTAAAGTCAACTTGTAAGGACAGATCGTGATCTGTTCGCGTGATGGCAGCGGTTTAAACGCATATTCGCCCTTAAAACCAAAATCCCCTTCTGAACGCAGAAAGGGATTTTGATAAATATACTCGTTGGCTGCTTATACTTGTCGGTTTAAAAATCGGCATCCAAGCCAAAGCGCTGTTTCAGGTCGATGAGCAGGGGGTATTTATCCGCCAAGTAATTAAACTTGTCAGCCGAAGTATAAAGCTTGCGGCTATCGTCCTGCACCTCTACCACTTCAGCGGTTAGTTTTATACTTCGGTTGCCTAGCTGTTGCTTCAATTCGCGCAAGATGTCTGGGCGAATGGCTGTAAACTGATCCATCATCACGTGGTTCTCCAAGTGAAGTATGATCTCGTTGTCCTGCGTTACGTGGTATTGGCGGTTTAGGAGCGTGAACTCCATCATGTTCTCGGCCTTCTTGCGGCGCAGAATGCTATGCCATACGTTCTTCAGCTTTGCTTCATCCACAGGTATCACTGCGCTGTAAGCGGTGTCTTCCTCCTCTTCGGCTATTGCTACCTCAGCCACAGCAACTGGCGCGTTCTGTAAGTCTTTCAGGCTGGGTAGCTTACCCAGTTTCTTCTGCGGAGGCAGTTGCAGGCCGGCGCGTGGTTTATCCGGCCCACGCTCCGGGCCAGAGCCTGGCGGTGTTTGCGGCGTACCAGGGGCAATATGCGCATCTGGCGTTACATGTTGCGGCTTTGGGGCCTCCTGCAATCCTTCGGAGGGCACATGCGTTGGCGTGTGCGGCGGCTGCAATCGCTCCGACGGCACACTGCCCGGCGCTGACTGTTGCATCTGGGCCGATGGCGGCGCAGACGATGTAGTGGCACCTGCTGAACCGGTAGCGGCTGGTGCCGGCGCTGCTACCTTAGCTTTTTTTGATACGTCGCCTTCCTGCGCAAAACTTAGCGCAGCGTTCAGGTGGGCCATCTTCATCAGGCACAGTTCCACGTGCAGGCGCTGATTTTTGCTGCTTTTATAGTTTGTGTCGCAGGTGCTAACCAGGTTAAGGCCCGACAGCAGGAACGACACAGAGGCCTTCTGCGACTGCTCGGCATACTTGGCCTTTATGTTATCCGATACCTCCAGCAGCTGCACCGTTTGTGGGTCTTTGCACACCAGCAGGCTACGGAAATGCTCGCCAATGCCAATCAGGAAGTTGTGCGCGTCAAACCCGTTTTTTAGGATATCATCGAACAGCAGCAGCGAGCCCGACAGGTTCTGCGTGAGCAAGTGGTCTGTGAGGCGGAAGTAGTAATCATAATCCAGGATATGCAGGTTCTCTACCGTAGATTTATACGTCACGTTACTGCCTGAGAAAGTCACCATCTGGTCGAAAATCGACAGGGCATCGCGCAAGGCTCCATCGGCTTTCTGTGAGATCAGGTGCAGGGCATCCTGCTCGGCCTGTATACTTTCTTTTTGAGCGATGCTGCCCAGGTGGCGCACCATGTCCTCTATTCGGATGCGGTTGAAATCAAAAATCTGGCAACGCGAAAGTATGGTCGGGATGATCTTGTGGCGCTCGGTGGTGGCAAGTATGAATATGGCATAGGATGGCGGCTCCTCCAGCGTCTTCAGAAAGGCGTTGAAGGCCTGGTTCGAGAGCATGTGCACCTCATCTATAATGTAGATCTTATACTTGCCGGTTTGCGGCGCATAGCGCACCTGTTCCACCAGGTTCCGGATGTCCTCTACCGAGTTGTTGGAGGCGGCATCGAGCTCGTGTATGTTAAAGGAACTGTTGGAGTTAAAGCTGCGGCACGACTCGCACTCGTTGCAGGCCTCAATCTCCGGAGTGATGTTCTGGCAGTTAATGGTTTTGGCCAAAATACGGGCACAGGTGGTTTTGCCCACACCTCTCGGCCCGCAGAAAAGAAAGGCCTGCGCCAGATGCTTACTGCTGATGGCGTTTTTAAGGGTATTGGTTATATGATGCTGCCCCACCACGCTGTCGAACGTGGTCGGACGGTATTTACGCGCTGATACTACAAAATTTTCCATTACTACAAAGATAATCAAACTGGAGGTGAGATGGGAGTGCTTTTTATCCAGTACCTGTCACTTACCCGTGGGTGAGACAAGTTAAAGTGATTGAAAGTTAAAAGAGAGGCTTAAAGTGCTGTAGTAAGCCTCTAATTATCTAACAGATTTATACCCTTCTAAAATTCCCCTCTTAGAAAGCACCAACTGCCACAGTTGGTTATTGCGTGCCCTAAACGAGCCTGCGCTAGAAAGTAGGTAGTATTTCCACATGCGATAGAAACGCTCGCCATACTTAGCCCGCAGTTGTTCCCAGTTTGAGTTAAAATTATGGAACCAAGCCATAAGGGTAGAATCGTAATATGGTCCGAAATTGTGCCAGTCTTCCGCTACAAAAGTATGCTCCATGGCTGCGCCCAGCTGTTTTACGGAAGGGATAAGGCAGTTTGGGAAAATATAAGCATCTATAAATGGGTCGGCTGATGTTTTAGAGTAATTGACCCCGATGGTATGCAACAGGAAAAGCCCGTCGTCTTTTAGGCAGCGCGCTGCGGTTTTTAAATAGGTGCGATGGTTCTTATACCCCACATGTTCGGCCATGCCTATGGATACCACATGGTCAAAAGTCTCATTCACATCGCGGTAATCCTGTAGCCGAAGCTCCACAGGCAGGCCTTTGCACATTTCCCTTCCTAATTCTACCTGCTCCTTCGATACAGTAACCCCAACCACTTCTGCGCCATACTTTTCGGCTGCAAATTTTGCAAAGCTGCCCCAGCCACAGCCAATGTCAAGCACTCGCTGCCCTGGCTGTAACCTTATTTTCCTGCAGATCAGATCCAGCTTGTTTTCTTGCGCTTGGTCAAGGGTATCTGCGTTTTCCCAATAGCCGCAGCTGTATACCATCCGCTTATCGAGCATCAGTTGGTAAAGGTCATTCCCTATGTCATAGTGTCGTTGCGCATTTCGTGCTGCTTTGCCTTTAGCTTGCATGTTTAAGGTTTTAGCCAGTAGTATTTGTAGAATGGTTTTCAAGCCAAACTTAGCCTGCTTGTAAAGATCAGCCCGAACCACTTTAAAGGCGAATTGATCTATTTGTTTGCTATCCCACCAACCATCCATGTAAGACTCGCCCAAACCTAAGGCCCCTTCTGTAAGTACGCGCTTGTAAAACCTGTCGTCGCGTACCTGAATGTCCCACGGGTCAGTGCCATTAAGTTTAACGTCAGCGATGGCTAAAATATCAGTGACTTGCTGCTGTAGGCTGGCGGCGCTCATTGTTCAGAAGTATAAAGTATAAGTTATTGATATGTTATGTTTTATGCTGGTTTGAGTATGAACGGAAGCAACAAATATTAGTTGAAATCAGACCTTCAACGCCAGGCTACAAAGCTGATGGGAATGGCCTAGTGGTACTGCTAAAAGCCAACAGTGACTTCGGGGAATGTTTAAAAGGAAACAGGAGCGGATAAATAAAGTATGAGTTGACAGGGGCCCCTTTAAAGAACAACTTGCTAAACGGTATACAGCGTAACTACCACCACTGCAAAGCTGCACACAAACAGCAGAAAACTGTAAGCAAAAAACAGAAGGAAAAACTTAGAGATAGTCCGCCAGCGTGAGTTGCCATAAATGTTGCGCATCGACCGGTAGATGTACCAAAGAATGATGATGCTGCCCAGCAACGAAAGCCAATCCGAAAGGAAAGGCATAATCCAGCTAAGTATGATTAGGAGCGAGATAAAAAGAAACATGAATGAGTGAATGTGGATAGAATAGATTAGGTGCTCCACATATAGTTTAGGCGACCGCCAGTGCACAAGCTTAAGTATGAGTGCAAACAGCGGCAAAAGTATAAACATGATCTTTGGAAGGTGGCTTACCAGTTTATTCTTGAAAAGCTCGCTGCTCAGGTCGTTAGTGGCAACTTCTTTAAATTTGGCCTTTAAAGAATGTATTACTCCTGTTTCTTCTGCTTCCTCTCCAGCGGCATGGGTTTGTTCAGCGTTAGCGGCAGGCTTTTTATAGCTAACTGCTTTGTTGGGTCTTGCCTGGCTGGTGTCCAGGGCTGCCTCAGTTTTATCAAGCATAGTATAGGTGTAAGCCGCTGTTTTCTCTGATATCTCTCCGGCGGTTACATCTTCGTTCAGTTTGTTCTTTGCCAGGCTAACGGCCTTTCTTATATTTTCTTTCTCCGTGGCTGGTTTTGCAGCCGCTGTGTTGTCGTCAATAATTTCGCGTTTGTTGATGTTGGTATTTGCCGTAAACAGGAAGAAAAACAAGATGCTGATGAAGATGTACATACTCACCGGGTTTAGGTGAGAGGCCCTTTTACCGGCAAAATATTCTTTGGTGAGGTAACCGGGTTTAGTAAAAAGCGGAACGATGCTGTTGAAGAGCTTAGACTCGAAGTGAAAGTAATGGCCTACGCTGTGCAGGGCCAGGTGCAGAAAGTCCTCGTGTAGCTCTAAGTTTTCCTGGCCACAGCTTGGGCAAAATTTATCGTGCACCGTGGTGCCGCAGTTCAGACAGTTCTTTTCAGAGCGGTAATGTTTTTTCATGTCAGCCTATGTTCTGCTTTCGAGCTAAATATTAGAAATTAATCCCAAGGCAAGGTTTGTACTTCCTATCACTAAAGTTAATAAACAAAACCAATTTGTAAGGGTGTAACCTTAGGATTTTGATGGCACAGAGTATAAAAAAAAGTTAGCTCCTGAACGGAAGCTACTTTTCTGACTTTCTATTAAGCGTTCATAGTATAAGTAATTTAGTAGCATGAGATTTCTCTTAAGCTTATCTCAACTCTTGCAGTAGCAATACTTTTTAGCTGCCATTCCTTGAAGCTTTTTGCTGCCCAATTATACTTTGCGGCTTTTAAAGCTCCACGAGATCAATTTTTTCCAAGCAAGGGCAACTCATATGTAAGATATGCCTTAGGCCACAATGCAGCTAGTAAACATGGAGGCATAGCAAACTTTTCATCTAGCTCTTACTCTTCTGTTTTATACGCCATAGCTCCTGTTTCCCGAGCTTGTAATATTTAAAGTCAGGTACTGCTAGCAATATCTTTTTTATATGCAAGTATGCCTATAGAACTGCAACAGAGTAAATGGTGAATGAATGCCCTTAAAGGGGAAAACAGCGGTTTTAAAGGGTGAAATTCTAGAGAATCTGATGGCTGCTAATTCGTGTTTTAACATTGTGTGGCGTTGTGTTAAAAAACTTTAATTATTTACAGATATCGCATCAACCAAATATTACCCAGCACGTTGTATGCTTGACCTTATTATAAATAATTTACTTTTTAATTGGCTTACTGGGTGAAATCTTAGAAGAGTATATTCATCATACTCTTTCTCATTATGGGCAAATTATGTTTGGCTAGGTGCGCTTGTGTCTTAATTATTACAGTTTATCGATAAAAATTACCATTTATCAACGCATTACCTTAAACAATTCTAAATGAAAAAGAATCTACTCTGTATTTGGCAGGTGGCACTCGTTGTGGTGCTTATGCTAACAAGCCAGTCTGCGTTCAGCCAGGCAAGGCAAACAAATAAACGCGTGCCTACAGCCGTAATGGAGCACCTGAAGCAGAACCGGCAGAAGCTGAAGCTCTCAGAAACAGACATTTCGGAGTTGGCTGTTTCTGATGAAAGTGTGACGCGGCATAACGGCATGCGGCACATATACTTGCAGCAAATGCATGCAGGTATTGAGGTGCATGGTGCAATCACAAACGTGAACATGACAAAGGATGAAAGAGTAGTTAGCATCGGCGACCGCTTTTACAAGTCTTTGGATAAAAAGGTGAAAACTACTGAGCCCGGCCTGGGCGCTGAAGCTGCGGTGATGGCAGCTGCCAAACACTTAAACCTGAGAGTTTCTGCACCGCTTACTGTTCAATCGAGAGGCAACAAGAGTAACCGTGAGGTAGTTCTGAGCAACGGCGGCATCTCCCTGGACCCAATCCCGGCTAAACTGGTGTACCAGCCTATGGAAGATGGCAGCATGAAGCTAGCCTGGGAGGTAACCATTTACGAATTGGACGCCTTGAACTGGTGGAATGTTCGAGTGGATGCAGCTACAGGTACTGTGCTGGACAAGGATAACATGGTTGTACACTGCCAGTTTGATAACCATGGCCCAGATGGTGTGGCCCTTACGCGTGCAAACCAGTACGTGATAGCTCCGCACCCAGCGCCTTATAACACTGCAACGGCATTAATGGCTGCCCCTACTGCTAACGCCTATAATGTGTTTGCTATGCCAGCAGAGAGCCCAAGCCATGGCCCGCGCATGTACGTGAGCACCAGTGCGGCTGATACAAAGGCATCGCCATACGGTTGGCACTCAACGCTGGAGTCTTCTAACCCAGAGTTTACCATCACGCGTGGCAACAACGTGCATGCCTACGAAGACCCTAGCAACAATAACAACCCCGCTAACTATAGCCCGAATGGCGGCGCAAACCTTCTTTTCGACTACCCAGTTGATTTTACGAAGCAGCCGGTAGAATACCGTGATGCAGCCATTGCTAACCTGTTCTACATGAACAACATCATGCACGATGTGTGGTATCAGTATGGCTTCGATGAGCTGAGCGGTAACTTCCAGGTGAATAATTATAACAAAGGCGGCTTAGGCCTAGATGAGGTAAGAGCAGAAGCGCAGGACAGCCGCAACATTCTCACCACCCGCAATAACGCTAACTTCGCTACACCAAGAGATGGCTTGAGGCCACGCATGCAAATGTACTTATGGAGTGGCAAGTCTGATCCGGATATGCTTAAGGTTACTTCGCCGTCGAGCCTGGCAGGAAGCTATACTACGTTGGAGGCATCGTTCTCAAAGCCGCTTACGCCAACACCAGTAACAGGTAAATTGGTAGTAGCCGATGGCCAGGAGGGTTGCGCTGCCTTCGTAAACGCCTCTGCTATTAGCGGTAACATTGCAGTAGTATACAGAGGGTCTTGCCCATTTGCTGATAAAGTGCAGTTTGCGCAGGCAGCGGGAGCAATTGCTGTTGTGGTTATTAACAACGTTCCAGGTGCTCCTATCACCATGGGTGGCACACCTACCCAAACAATCACGATTCCGGCTGTTATGATCAGTCAGGAAAACGGTTTGAAGATCAGAGAGAAACTTGACCAGGGCGAGACTGTGACAGTAGCGCTTAAAAACAATGGCACAAGCCCTGAGGTTGATGGCGACTTCGATAACGGCATTATTGCGCACGAGTATGGCCACGGTATCTCTAACCGCCTTACAGGTGGGCCAGCAGCCACTGGCTGTCTTAGCAACGCGGAACAAGGTGGTGAAGGCTGGAGCGATTGGTTTGGCCTGATGCTGACCATGAAACCTGGCGATAAAGGCAAAGATATCCGTGGTATTGGTACCTATGCAGTTAACCAGCCTACAAATGGCCAGGGTATACGCCCTGCACCTTACAGCACTGATTTTGGCGTGAACAGTTATACTTACGCAGCTACTAACAATACCTCCTTGTCGCAGCCTCACGGTGTAGGCTTTGTTTGGGCCTCCATGTTATGGGACATGACCTGGGCGATGGTTGACAAGTATGGCTACGACAGTGATTTGTACAACGGCAAAGGCGGAAATAACAAGGCTATGCAATTGGTGATTGATGGCTTAAAATTACAGCCGTGCAGCCCAGGTTTCGTGGATGCGCGCGATGCCATACTTGCAGCTGATATGCAAAACTATGGCGGTGCCAATCAGGAGCTTATCTGGAGAGTATTCGCGAAGCGCGGGTTAGGCTTTAGCGCCAGCCAAGGCCTTTCAACAAGCAGAACTGACCAGGTTGAAGCTTTTGACTTACCTCCGATCTACGCTTGTGAGGCGCCAACCATTACCGTAACGCCAACCAGCACTGTGTTCACCAACGATGTTCCTACCACAATTTATTTGGGTTATGGTGCGCAAAGCGTGATCTTAGAAGCTAATGGCGTTGATTATACCTATACATGGGATAAAGTTGACGGCTTAACAAGCACGACTTCGGCTACAACCATCTTCAAGCCTAAAGCAGAGGGAGTTTATACCATTAAAGTAACGGGTGTAAATAGCGTAGGCTGTACAAAATCTGCCACCGTGAAGATTAAAGTGGTGGATATCCGCTGCAGTAACGCAATGGTCACGATTTGCAAAAACGGACAAACACAGTGCGTTCGTGCGGGCACAGCACTGCTAGCGCTGAAAGACGGAGCTAAGCTAGGATCTTGCGACATGTCTGTTACAGCAACTTCGGCTGCGATGGCGCTTAATGGCGAAAGTATGGAAAGTGCTGCGGCTTTAAGGGCTGTACCTAACCCTGTTGATGACAGAACCAGCATTGAGTTTGCAGTGCCTCAGGCAGGCAAATACCGCGTGGAACTGATCGACATGAAAGGCAGATTGGTACGTGTGCTTGCTGATACAGAGAGTGCCACAGGTGGCGCGCATGCTGTTGAGCTGAACAGAAGCGGTCTTTCAAGAGGTATTTACCTGGTGCGCCTGGTAACTGCCTCCGGTATTAAAACTACCAAGATTTCTATCAGATAACCGGCACTACAGTTGAGTTAACAAAGGGAGACAGGCTTTGGCCTGTCTCCCTTTGTTATTTTATAGGTTAGACCATACTTTGGAAAAGTTTACAAGATATGCTGCTATAGGCCGGCAGGTATATTGTAGCCGCTGGCTATTACCTTAGGTAAGGGGTGGTGCATCTAGACTGGGCCATTCGCTTTAGGTGTTGAACATAATGAAACCAAGTGGTTGTAAAAGCTGTTTAATAGCAGGCCACCGGTAGATTTTTCAGTAATAAATCGTTACCTTTGTGGCATACTTCTTGAAGTATAGACTGTAAGAATTCGTTCTTTAACTTAATGGGGATGACCGGAATTGACAGCTTGTGCAGATTGCGTGTAAGCATGCCGGGTGATGAACGTACCACCTGCCAACAATTCGTTCGAACAATAACTGGCGAATCTAATTACGCCATGGCTGCCTAGTCTAGGTACTAAGCAATTGCCATAGTCTCGTGCAGGTTTCGTGAAACTGCCTGCACATCAGAGGCTTCGACTCGTTTTACTAGCTTGCGCAAAGGTGTGGTGCGCAGGCGAAACTAAAGCACCTAAGGAGTGCGCATAGGCTTGACCTAGGCCCGCAAGCTCCCTACAATCCAACTAGTGTCTAAGCATGTAGAAGGCACGACAGTTTCCTTGTCTGGACCAGGGTTCGAATCCCTGCATCTCCACTTAGTAATTTTAAAAAAGGGCGCTAGCGGTTTGCTAACGCCCTTTTTTTGTGCTGTTAAAGTTTGAGCTATTGCTCCATTAAAACTTGCTCTGGATAGTTTTCAAGATAGAACTGTTCCTCATCATATTGGCTCTGAAGTACCCGCCCCAGCATATAGCCAACCCCAACCATGCCACTTAAACAGGTAAAAAGCTCTCCGCTTACAAATCGCCTTATACTAACTGGCATTAGTATTTGTATAGCGATAGTACCAACAACAGCGAGTAAACCACAGCCGGCCATCTGCCAATAACTAATGGCATTGCCGTAGGGGCTGTTTTCTCTGCCCAAAAACCGGATAACAAGCTTTGCCATAGCCAGGAAGTAGAAATAAAGTATAGCCAGCACAAAAAAAGCGAAAAAGTATAAAAACCGAGGTATGATAAAAATCAGGTAAAAGCTAATGATAAGACCTATCGCAGCAAAAGTGTAATAGGCAATGCTGCTAATGGCAGGCTTGTAAAATAAAGAAGCCGTAATTGGCCTGTGGCGTTTGCTTAACATATCAAGGTTAGGAAGTATAAGCGCCATGAGGAATACAACGCTGGGTGCAATGTAAATTACTAACGAAGCTACACTAAGAAAAGGGGCCTTACTTGAAACCAGCATGCTAATCAGGCCTAGTATTTTACCTAAACCTACAATTAAAAGCGGAATGCTGCCGCATGCAATTGCTGTTGCGAGGGCCCTATTGTTTCTAATTATTCTCACGATACCGTAGTGTTTTTGGGTGAATACTCCACTTGTATAAGTATAAAATCATAGCCAAACAGATTTGATTAAGCGAACAGGTAAGTTACCGATTATTCATATGCTTGCCCTAAGATGAGTATTTCTAGTCATCTATACTTAAATTTTTCTATGTTTCTTTTGTAAGTAGCTAACTAGCAGTTAAATTGGATTACAATTAATTGGTTTACCAATATTTAGCTAACCCTTAACTGCAAGCATATGAAAAAAACACCTCTACTTTTACTCTTGCTGATTATAGTAAGAACTGTATTAGCTCAAACGCCGCTACAGACATCTTTTGAGGGGCCGCTTTACGTTTCCGGGGGCATTCATAACCAGAATGGCTGGAAAGTGAGCAGCGGAAACGCACAGATAAGTACATCAGTGGCTAAAACAGGCGATCAGGCGCTGCAACTTTCTGCTCAAAACACAGCGCTTCAGCTTGATTTTATACCATACAGCGGTACAGTAACAGGCTTGAGAGATGAGGTTTATGCTGATTTTTGGGTGAACCCTATCGCATTTACCACAAGGGGAATAGCTTTGAACGGATATGACCTGTTTGGAGGAAGCTCAAAGCGTATTTTTGTAGTTGAGTTTACCACAGATAATAAGATAAAGGCATATAACGGCTCTTCGGGGAATAATGTGGGTGTATGGGCGGCTAATGAGTGGGTGCGTGTTTCGGTAAAGGTGGATTTCTCAGCTGAAAAATATAAAGTGGCCATTAATGGTACGGCAAGTGCCACAGAATTTAACTTCAGAGAAACCTATACGCCTACCGCCAGCGGAACAAGGGCGGCGGGAGTTAAAGAATTTCATTCGTTAAGGATAAACCACACCAGCGATACACAAGTGGCCACCTCAGAGGTAAGTATAGATGATGTGTACATAAGCACAACCCCCATACCCGACGTTTCTTTCGGAGCGTCCTCAACAAGCAGAACAATTACCGTTACGCAACCAGCGTATGGCACCATTACCTTAAGCCCAACTGCTGCCACCTACGAGCTAAACGAATCTGTAACTGCGACATTAACGCTGCCGGAAGGCTACAAAAACAATGGCTGGACTGGCAGCTTAAGCGGCAGCGAGTTAGTGAAAAGCTTTACCGTAACAGGTAACATGAGTATTGGGGCCGATACAGGTGTAGACCCTGCCAATCCGCCAGCATTGTATACAGTATCTATTACACATCCATCCAACGGAACGATAACTTTAGCTCCTGCCTCACCGGACGGTAAGTATTATAAAGAAACGAAAGTAACCGCAACTATTTCGCATGAAGCATGCTACCAATTCGATGGCTGGACAGGTGATTTAAGCGGTAACCAAACGAGCAAGACTTTTACAGTAGCAGCAGACATGAGCATCGGGGCAACTGTTGGCGTGAACACAACTCCGGCTGTTAAAAGAAACGTTGCAACTGTTACAGAATTTAAAAATGCTTTAAATGCCATGAACCCAGGCGACACGATTGTGGTAGCAGACGGAAACTACAGCCTCGGAGGTACCACCATCTCTCGCTCTGGTTGCGAAAACAAGCCAATTGTGATTATGGCCAAAAACCAGGGGCAGGCCATAATTACTGGTAATACATCGTTTACGTTAGAGAGCGTAAAGCACATAACCCTCCAAGGCTTTGCTATTAAAAGTGCGGGCATTTCTACTGGTATTAAAATACAAAACAGCAGCAGGGTGCGCATTATCGGTAACAGCTTTGCTATATCCGAAACCAGCTCCTGCAACTGGATTTACATCGGGGATACTTGGGGAAGTACAGCCCCCATTAAATCAGGTGGAAATGTGATTGCCTACAACCAGTTCGACGGGAAAACCCAGGCAGGGAAGTACATTGTGATAGATGGCTCTGCTACGCAACAGTCGCAGCATGATACCATCCGGTACAACCTCTTCAAAAACAATGGCCCCAGAGCCACCAACGAGAAAGAAAGTATAAGGGTAGGCACCAGTACTTTGTCTATGAGTAGCGGCTTTACCGTGATAGAGTATAACCTGTTCCAGGATTGCGACGGAGACCCGGAGGTAGTATCCATTAAGTCATGCGACAATATCATTCGGCATAACACATTCCAGCGTAGCCTAGGAACTCTGTCGTTGCGCCATGGCAACCGCAACCTGGTTGAGGGGAATTACTTTTTCGGGGAAGGCAAGACAGCCATTTTTAATGGTAGCACAATTGGTTGCGGTGGTGTTCGGGTTTACGGGAAGGACCATAAGGTTATAAATAACTACTTTGAAGGGCTTACCGGCGAAAAGTGGGATGCTGCCTGCACAATTACAAATGGCAATGTTACTAATACTTCCACTAGCCTAACGGAGCATTTCTTGCCGGAGAACCTCGTGTTTGCTTTCAATACATTGGTTAATAATAAATCGAACATCGAGATAGGTTTCGATAATAACGGTAACTATAATCGTGCTCCTGTAAACTGCCTGATAGCAAATAATATTGTTGTAGAAAATGCAAACCCTATCATCAAGTCGTATAGCACGGCTTCCCTGGCTGGTGTCAGCTTTTCCGGAAATATTATGTATCCTACAGCAGCATCTTCGATAGGTATAACGGCATCAGATGCACAAATCAAAAACATAGACCCGCTACTAATGCAGCCTCCCTGCTCCGGAAACGATTGCGAGCAGGCAATGGCATATAAGGTTTTGCGCTTAAATCCTGAAAGCCCTGCTATAGATGCTGCGGTTGGCACTTATGCCTATGTTGGCTCTGATTTTGAAGGGCAGTCACGTGCAGGAATACTTGACGTAGGCGCCGATGAGTTTAGAGGAAACTCGCCAGCTCCTAAAGGCGCTTTAGGTGAGCATCATGTAGGCCCTAGCGCTGTGAGCTATGATTACAAGTATCAGTACGGTAACCTATTGAGTGCTTCCCCAGCCATGAACCAGCCTGGTATAAGTGTGTTTCCGAATCCGGCAGCTAACGTACTTACAGTTCACTTTGGAAAGCAACCGGCTACAAACGTTGAGATAGTTATGCTTAACAGTACTGGAGCAGTGGTTAAAAAAATAAGTGGCCTTTATGGAGCAGAGGTTGAGATGCGTGTAACAACTGTGCCGTCAGGGTTATACTTTATTCAAATAAAAAAGGCTGGTAAAATTATCTCAACCCATACTATTATAGTTGCGCATTAAGCTTAAAAAAGAGTATCAGAATAAACTAGACTGTTTAAGATTAGTACATATACAAAGCCCCGCTAGTAAATTGCTGGCGGGGCTTTGTTGTTTATGGGATTATCTGTTGGGGTAGCTTTCAAATAAAGAGTGCTTTTTTGTCTCTTGGCGCTGGAGCGTTCGTCCTAGCTTATAGCCAACGTTTATACCTCTTTTGTTTCGGAAACTTATATTTAGAGATTGAAGCCTTACTGCTTTAGGTAGGCTTATTTACTAAATACTCGAATTAACAGCATTAAACCCTTCTTTTACCCCTAGTAAGTGAGTATTCAACGCAAATTTGAAAGCTGTTTGCTATATTTTAATTTGTTTCGTTTAGTTATTGATTATTTCTTTCTACATTAATTTATCGAAAGTATGACTTAATAAAATAGCTTTTGCCCGGTGATTGATAGCAAACAGAAACATGATGAGTCGTTCTTTAGTCGGCTTAAGCTGAAACAGCAGTTGGAGAAGGACGATGTGATATGGGATGTAGTAATAATTGGAGGAGGTGCCACCGGCCTTGGGGTAGCCGTTGATGCGGCTGCCAGAGGGTATAAAACGCTGCTGTTAGAACAGGTCGATTTTGCAAAAGGCACCTCTAGCCGCAGCACCAAACTAGTGCACGGCGGTGTGCGCTACCTGGCGCAAGGCGACATTAGCCTTGTGTATGAGGCGCTCCGCGAAAGAGGGCTTCTGCTGCAAAATGCCCCGCACCTGGTAAGTGTGCAGCCATTCGTTATTCCAAGCTATAGCTGGTTTAACAAGCTGTTTTATGGCATCGGCCTCAAAGTATACGACTGGATGGCTGGCCGCTACCGATTGAATAAAACATCGCTGGTAGGTAAAGCTACTGTGCAGCGCCTGCTCCCGAATGTAAAGCAGGAAGGCCTGAAGGGTGGAATAGTATACTACGACGGTCAGTTTGATGATGCCCGACTGGCTGTAAACCTGGCGCAAACCTGCGTGGAGCAAGGCGGTGTGGTGTTAAACTATATGAAAGTTGATGACCTCCTAAAGAATGCCGCAGGCAAAGTAACCGGCGTTCGTGCCCAAGACATGGAAACAGGACAGGAGTTTACCATCAACGCCAAAGTAGTAATAAACGCAACCGGTGTGTTCGTAAACGAGGTGCTGCAGATGGATACACCAAACCAGGAGCCGCTCGTGCGGCCCAGCCAAGGTGTGCATGTGGTGGTAAACAGCTCGTTTCTGAAAGGCGACAATGCTCTGATGCTGCCAAAGACTCCGGATGGCCGCGTGCTGTTTGCTGTGCCGTGGTATGGGCATGTGCTATTTGGTACTACCGATACGCCCCTGGATAGCTATAGTCTGGAGCCAACCGCCTTGGAGCAGGAGATAGACTTTATACTTCAGACCGCCGGGCAATACCTGGAGCGCAAACCAACCCGAAAAGATGTATTGAGCGTGTTTGCCGGCCTCAGGCCGCTGGCTGCACTAGGCAAAGATTCCGGCAGCACCAAAGAGATTTCCAGAAGCCATAAACTGATTATGGCACCTTCTGGGCTCATTACTGTCACAGGCGGCAAATGGACAACCTACCGCAAAATGGCGGAAGACACCATGGGCAAGGCCATTAAAATCGGTGGGCTACCCGCAAAAGCCTGTAACACAGTAAGCCTGAAAATCCATGGGGCATTGCTTAATAAAAGTGATAACTTTAAAAATCTAAGTTTTTATGGGGCTGATGCGCACCGTGTGGCAGCGCTTGCTGCGAAGCATCCGGAGCTCGGAGTGAAACTGCATAAATCATTTCCGTACATCGAGGCAGAGGTGGTTTGGGCCGCACGAAACGAAATGGCCAGAACCGTGGAAGATGTGCTGGCCCGCAGGCTGCGCGTGCTGTTTCTGGATGCCAAAGCTGCCATTGAGATGGCTCCACGGGTAGCTGCCATACTTGCAGATGAACTTACTCAGGATGAGATATGGCAGCAGCGGCAGATAGGTACCTTTACGGCGCTGGCGAGCCACTACCTGCTGGAGCCACACAATGCAACAAAACCTAAAGCGGTAACACATATTTAACTTAACGATAGCGACAGCAAGTTATACTTGCTTTGCATTAGGGTACTATGAGCCCTTAAAGAGTGGAAGAATGTATTGATGACAAAGCGATGGATGTGCTATGCAACTTTGAAGGCCTAGACCCACAAGCCAGCGCACTATATCTCGGCGGTAAACTGCCATAGCCGCGCTCCTTTGCCGAGCCAGTAGAAACAAACCGTTTATTCGCTGCCCAGCTGCCTGCGGGTACAATGCACGTTAAAGTGCAGACTACTGATCGTTTCGGGCGTAAGTATGAGCAAGCCACACAAACTGTGTAATCACGTTTAAAGTATAAACTGGCGTACATGAATAAGTCTTTATGCATAGCATTGCTGGGGCTACTGGCCCTGGCTGGCTGTAAAAGCAACGAGAAAATGGCACAGCAAAACGCACCGCTTCCAGCATTCGACACCGAGGGCCACAGAGGCGCGCGCGGCCTGATGCCTGAGAACACCATACCGGCCATGATCAAGGCCATCGACCTGGGCGTGACCACCATCGAAATGGATTGCCACATTACCAAAGACGGAAAGGTGGTTGTAACGCACGATCCGCACCTCAACCCGGCCTATGCCCGCACGCCGCAGGGCCAGAATATTACCGAGGAGGAGAGCCACAAGTATGCCGTGTACCAGATGGACTACGAGCAGGTGCGCGCTTTTGAAATGGGCACAAAACCTTACGACCTTTATCCGCAGCAGCAAAAAACAAAAACCTACATTCCGTTGCTAGCCGAGCTAGTAGACTCCGTGCAGGCATACCTGAAGGAAAACAAACTGCCACAGGTGTTTTATAACATCGAGGTAAAATCAAAAGAGGGCAAAGACGGTGAGTTGCACCCGGCACCCGCTGAGTTTGTGAGCCGCATGGTGGAGGTGCTGCAGCAAAAGGAGATTACACCCTATGTTATTATCCAGTCGTTTGATAAGCGCGCTTTGCAGGAGTTGCGTCGCCAGTATCCGCAGGTGAGGGCCTCGTTGTTGGTAAGCAACAAGTTATCGGTGGAGGAGAACCTGGCGGAGCTTGGCTTTACGCCTGATGTTTACAGCCCGAACGCCAAACTGGTGGATGCCGCGCTGATAAAAGCCTGCCACGACCGCAACATCAAGGTAATCCCCTGGACGGTGAATAGCACCGAGGATATGCAGCGCCTGAAAGTCTTAGGCGTAGATGGCATTATCTCGGACTACCCGAACCTGTTCAGCCAGGTTTTATAACCAATCCATACTTCTAACCCTTTTCATACTTATGATTCGGAGATTTTATACTTTAAGGCGGGTACGTTTTTTAGCAAATAGTTATAGCTTGACCCAGTTAAGTTACAGAAGTTAGTAGTTCTGCTCCCAGAAGGAGTCTTTTCACAATTATCTGGCGCGAATCTGAGATTCGTGCCTAAGCATAAACGTCGAGTCTCCGACTCAACTGGCCTGGTAGGCCATAAAAAGCAGGCATAGCATACTGCTTACAGCCAAAGTGCTCCATACTTACACGATCGTCACCTTAATACCCATACCTTCCAACTCTTTCACGATATACTCTGAAATGCCGCTGTCGGTAATAATGTGGTCGATGTCCTCGAAGCCGCAGATGCGCCCAAAGCCCCGCTTTCCGAATTTGGTGGAGTCGGCGAGCACAATGGTTTTCTGAGCCACTTGTATCATGCGGCGGTTCAAGTGCGCTTCCATAACATTGGTTGTGGTAAGGCCAAACTCCAAATCAATGCCATCTACACCCAGAAAAAGCTTGCTGAACGAGAAATCAGAAAGTATGCTTTCGGCATAAGGCCCGGTTACTGACGAGGAGCTTTTACGCAGCAAGCCGCCAAGCTGCAACACCTCAATTTCGGGGTGGCGCAGTAGCTCCAATGCCACGTTCAGGGCCGAGGTCGTCACGGTCAGGCTTTCCTGAGGCTTAATGCATTTTGCCAGCGCCAGCACCGAGGTGCCCGAGGCAATCAGGATGGAGTCGTTGGGTTGCAATAGGGCAGCGGCGGCGGCCCCTATCTGCAACTTCTCATCGAATTGTATTTTCTCCTTCTCGTTAACCGGTCTGTCGATGGTATACGGGTTATTGAGCGTGGCCCCGCCATGCGTTCGGAACAGCAAGCCTTTGTCTTCGAGTAGTTTCAGATCTTTACGGATGGTTACCGACGAAACATCCAGGCCCGCGCATAGGTCCGCCACATTTACCTTGCCCTCATTTTGGAGTTTATAAATGATTTGCTGATGTCGCTCGGCTATACTTATCATGGGGTGTACCTCTGGTTAGGCGCAGTTTTAAAGTATGAAAATAAGGCTTTATTTGCTCTCTGCATAATTTCCTGGTGCGAAACTTCGATCGACAGAGAGGTTAAAACTATACTAATGCTGTTATATTTTCAAGATGATGGAAGGCAACGTATTCATAGTCAATCTTGCATGAAAGGGAATATCGTAACAAAGCGAAAGTAGCTTTATGGCAATGCAATGGTTCAAAATAATCGTACCGATGCCTAGTTTAAAGTTAGAGGAGTTATCCTCGGCAGATCGCTCTAGCAGTTTAAAATTACAATCATATCAGGGAGTAACTTTAAAGGTTTCGACGCTTAATTTCCTGGGCCAGAAAAGCCAGCTCGCGGCTCATTTGGCCAGTTATACTTGTGTTCTCTTCGGCACGCCGAATAAGGTAGGGCACGGCGGTGGCTACTTCGCCGTAAGGCAAGTACTTTGATACGTTGTAGCCGGCATCAGCCAGGTTGTACGTCAGGTTATCGCTCATGCCGTACAACTGCGAAAAATGGATGCGCTGTCGGTGGTTCTCAATGTGTTGCTCTTGAATTTGCTCTGTTAAGTAGGTGATGCTGTCTGCGTTATGTGTGGCGGCGCAAAGTTCCAACTGGCCTAAGTGGCTAAGGCAGATGCTTAGGGCCTGGTTAAAGCTCTGGTCGGTGTCTTGTTTTCGCTTGAAAACAGGGCAGGGGTAGCCCAATTCTTTCGCGCGTGCCTGTTCTTTCTCGAGGTAAGCGCCGCGCACCAGCTTAACGCCAAGTATGATACCCATGTCTTTAAACCGGCTGAGCAGGCTTTTGAGGTAAACCACACGATCGGTGCGGTACATCTGCAGGGTGTTGAAAACAACGGCATGCTGCGTGTTGTAGCGGCGCATCATCTCTTCTGCCAGCGCATCAAAAGGGCGTTGCAGCCAGCACTCCTCAGCATCAATGTACACGCGCACCCTGGCTTTAGAGGCAGCGGCGCAAATGCTATCCAACCGGTGTTTGGTGCGGGCAAAGGCTTTCTGTTCTTCCTGGGTAAGGCTTTGCTGCGCATGCAGTTTTTCGAAAACCTCGTTCGGGCCAAGCCCAGTTAGTTTTATGCTAATGTAGGAGAAAGCCTTGGTTCTGCCTGCCAACCGGATGTTTTGCAGTATTTCCTGCTGCACGGCATTAAAGCCTGCCTCGGTATCTTGTGCTTCGGCGGCATAGTCCAGCACGGTATGTACGTTTGCATCAGCCAGCTTATGAATTACTTCCCGCGCCTCCTGCACCGATTCGCCGCCGCAAAAGTGCTTGTAAATAGTGTTCCGGATCAGGCCTTTTACAGGTAGCCCGAGTTTTAGTGCCCAAACTGTTGCCAGCCCGCCAGCCTTTACCAGCGCAGGTTTACCCATCATGTTAAATAGCCAATATGCCAGTTTCAGTTCTTGGTCGCTTCTGTTAGAGAAGGTTACCTGCAGGTTATCCGGGTTAAAAACACCGGCAGGCGTTTGGCGTGCAGTCGTTTGTCTCATACTTCTGGTGCATTTTAGGTGTTGTCATTGTATCGCTGTGGCTTATTCTGCTTGTTCGTAAACGGCAAGGCCTAAGTTGTAGGTATTTGCACATTTCATAGAATATCACAAGTATAAACTACGGTGGGTTATATATAAAGCAACATATTTAACCGGCATCTTTAAAAAATAACCAGCTCCTCTCAATGCATAAGTTTGGGTTGTATTAGGATAAAATCAGGGAAGATGATGCATGTCATTTTTTACGTTCTAAGGCTTGCTTATACTTGCGCCACCCGGGCGAAAGCACCGGGAGGTACATGCTGCGTTGCCTCTTAGGGTAAGAGTAAGTATCTTTAGAAAAAAGCACCCTTTGGAGAACTCATTGCACAACCATAGCAGCGGCGTAGATAACCAGTCGCGCCTGAAAGCCATCATCGATACGGCCGTGGATGGAATTATTACCATCGATACGCGCGGGATAATGGAGAGCGCGAACCCGGCGGCGGCGCGCATTTTCGGGTACGAGCCGGAAGAGATGATCGGGCAGAACGTGCGCATGCTGATGCCTGAGCCCGACCACGGCCTGCACGATAGCTACATCAGCCGCTACCACCGCACCGGCGAAAGGCGCATTATCGGGATCGGGCGCGAGGTGTCTGGCCTGAAAAAGAGCGGCGTGATCTTTCCGTTATACTTAAGTATAAGCGAGGTGCAGCTCACCGACCGCAAAGTATACACTGGCTTTGTGCACGATATTACCCAGCAAAAACTGAACGAAGAACGCCTGCGCCGCTATGCCGCGGAGCTTGAGCGCAGCAACCACGAGCTGCAGGACTTCGCCTACGTATCGTCGCATGACCTGCAGGAGCCGTTGCGCAAGATACAGGCCTTCGGAGACCGACTGAAAACCAAAGAGTACGACAAGCTGAGCGAGCAGGGCAAGGACTACGTGGACCGCATGCTGAACGCTGCCTCGCGCATGCAAAACCTGATCAACGACCTGCTGGATTTCTCAAGGGTTACTTCAAAATCCAAGGCTTTCGAGAAAGTATCACTGAGTGCTGTGTTGGCAGATGTGCTTTCAGATCTGGAAATCAGCATCGAGCGGACGGGCGCGCAGGTGGAGCAGTCGCCGTTGCCTGCCATTGAGGGTGAACCCACGCAGCTGCGGCAGCTGTTCCAGAACCTGGTGAGCAACGCCATTAAATTCAGCAAGCCCGGCGAGCCGCCGCGCATCCGTATTTTTGCCCGCGAGCTGCAAACCAAGGCTCACTTAACGGCCACACCCGGCGACGAGGTCGTGGAAATACATGTGCAGGACAACGGGATAGGCTTTGACGAGAAGTACCTGGACCGCATCTTCAATATATTTCAGCGCCTGGAAGGGCAAAAGTATGAAGGCTCAGGCATCGGGCTGGCCGTTTGCCGCAAAATTGCGGTGCGCCACGGCGGCGACATTACCGCGCGCAGCGCACCGGGCGAAGGCACAACCTTTATTGTAACACTGGCAAAATCGCATCCGCTGGATTAACTTATTAATTGCATATGAGCGCTACCAAAAAGTCGATAATCATACTTATTGCCGACGACGACGCCGAGGACCGCATGCTGGTAAAGGAGGCGCTGGAAGAAAGCCGCCTCACCAACCAGATCCAGTTTGTGGAGAACGGCGAGGAACTGATGGATTACCTCCACAACCGCGGCAGGTTCACAGATAAAGAGCAGCACCCCACACCGGGCCTGATCCTGCTGGATCTAAACATGCCCAAAAAAGATGGCCGCGAAGCCCTGAAGGAGATCAAGGAAGACGAGCACCTGCGAGTAATACCGGTGGTGGTGCTCACAACCTCCAAAGCCGAAGAAGATATCCTGCGCACCTACAACCTGGGCGTTAGTTCCTTCATCACCAAGCCGGTAACCTTCGCCTCGCTGGTAGACGTCATGAAAATCCTAAGCAAATACTGGCTCGAAATCGTTGAACTGCCAAAACATTAGAGGTTAGAAAGTTGGGAAGTTAGACGGTTAAAAAGTTTAAAAGTATAAATAATGCGCTGTCATACGTTGGTTAACAATTCAAGATGGGAAATCGCCTTCTTCATATTTAAAGAATGATAAACGCTCCCAATTAACTTTCTAACTTATAACATTCTAACTTTTTAACTTCCAAACGCTTTATGGTTGAGAAGATAAAAGTATTGTTGATAGATGATGATGAGGATGACTACATCATCACTCGGGATGTGATGGACGACATACCGGGGCGCAACTATGTGCTGGATTGGGCACCCTCGTTTGAGCAGGCGCTGGACTTGATCAGGGAGGGCCGCCACGATGTATATCTCGTGGACTTTTACCTGGGCGCCAAGAACGGTCTGGAACTCATTGCCGAGGCTGTGGCGGGAGGCGCTAAGTCGCCTTTTATACTTCTGACCGGCCAAAGCGACCGCGAAACCGATGAGAAGGCCATGCGTGCCGGCGCCCTGGATTACCTGGTGAAAGGCACCTTCAATCCCTTCGACCTGGAGCGTTCCATCCGCTATAGTATAGAGCACGCCAAAAGCCTGGCCGAGATACAGATGCTGAATGCCCAACTGGAGCAGCGCGTAGAAGAACGCACCCAGGAGCTGGCCGAAGCCATCCGGAAGCTGGAAGACACTAACCGAAGCCTCTACGAAGCCCAACAGGAAATACACAAAGCGCTGCAGAAGGAGAAAGAGCTGCACGAGCTAAAATCCAGGTTCGTGACCATCGCCTCCCATGAGTTCCGGACGCCGCTCAGCACCGTGCTTTCATCGGCCTCGCTCATCGGCAAGTATACCACCCTCGAAACCGACGATAAGCGGCAGAAGCATGTGGCGCGCATTAAGTCGGCGGTAAGCAACCTCACTAACATCCTCAACGATTTTCTGTCCATCAGCAGGCTGGAGGAAGGCAAGATTTACAACGTGCCTTCAGCGTTTGATCTGTGCGCTTTCTCAGGCGAGGTGGTAGAGGAGATGCAGGGCAACCTAAAGCCCGGTCAGCAGATCAGTTACCAGCACGGCAGCAACCTGTATACCGTAAACCTGGACAAGCAGCTGCTTAAAAACATCCTGTTAAACCTGCTCTCTAACGGCAGCAAGTACTCCGAAGAAGGTAAAACCATATACCTGCGCACCGGTCTAGCCAACGGCATGGCCACCCTTACGGTGCAGGACGAGGGCATCGGCATCCCCAAAGCCGACCAGGCGCACTTGTTCACGCCTTTTTTCAGGGCCAAAAATGCCACCAACATACAGGGTACCGGCCTTGGGCTCAACATCGTGAAAAAGTACGTGGAGGTGATGGGCGGGCAGCTCACGTACCAAAGCGAGGTGGGGCAAGGCACTACGTTCACCATACACATCCCTAACACAGCAGAAGTATGAAAAAGATTTTACTGATAGAAGATAACCACGGGATTCGGGAGAACACCGCTGAGATTCTGGCATTGGCAAACTACGAGGTAGTGGAGGCCGATAACGGGCGCACCGGCGTGGACCTGGCCCGCAAAGAGCAACCCGACCTGATTGTGTGCGACATCATGATGCCACAGCTAGATGGCTACGGCGTGTTGCACCTGCTCAGCAAATCACCGGAAACCGCTGGCATCCCGTTCATCTTCCTGACGGCCAAATCGGAGAAAGAGGACTTTAGAAAAGGCATGAACCTAGGCGCCGATGATTACCTGACTAAGCCTTTTGACGATGTGGAGCTGCTAGATGCCATAGAAGTGCGGCTGCGGAAAAACGAGATCTTGAAAACCGATTTCCAACGAAACGTGGCGGGCCTGAATGGCTTTATCGAAGAAGCCAAAGGCTATGAGGAGCTAAACCGCCTGATCTCGGACCAGCGCAAGCTCGCCACGCTCAAGAAAAAGCAGTACCTGTTTATGGAGGGGAACCGGCCCAACGCACTATACTTCCTGAGCCGAGGTAAGGTAAAAACCTGCAAGGCCAACGAGGAGGGGCGCGAGTATATTACCAACCTGTATAAGCCCGGTGATTTTATCGGTTACCTCGACCTGCTGGAGGACACGGCCTACCGGGAGTCTGCGATGGCGCTGGAGGAGGCCGAAGTATACATGATCCCGCGCGACGACTTTTTCTCATTGCTGGACCGAAACCGCGATGTGGCGGCAAAATTTATCAAGATACTTTCCGATGATCTGGCAGACCGGGAAGAGCGCCTACTGAAACTGGCCTATAACTCGGTGCGTAAGCGCGTGGCCGAGGCGCTACTGCTGGTGGAAAAGCAGTACGAACGGGAAGGAAACGCGAAAAAGCAGATCAGCATCTCGCGCGAGGACCTGGCTAACATTGTCGGGGCATCCAAGGAAACCGTTATCCGCACGCTCGCCGACTTTAAAGATGAAAAACTGATTGATAGCCAGGGCAGCCGCATCACTATTCTTAACTTGGATAAGCTGCTGCGGATGCGTAATTAAGCCTGATGCAAAGCCTGCCTGCGCCTACCATACGTTTACACACTGGCGGCCAGGTGGGGTTTGCCTGTAAAGTATGGCGCTGTTATGCAGCGGGCAGCACTTCCGAAATGTCTACCATCTCCAGGTATGGCTTCAGGCCAACGGCCTCATTAAGTATGCGCACCAGCACGAAGCGGTCTCGGCGTGGCTCGTACCATACTTCGGCAAAGTACGGGCCCACGCAATACAGGCGAATTACAAACTGCGACCTGTACCGTACGGCCAGGTACACACCGTGCCGCACAATTATATCCGCGCGTTGCTCCAGTGGTTTTTTGTTAAACTTAGATAGATTCATGGGAAAGTATAGCTAGGATGTCGGGTAAGGGTGATGTGCCGAACCCTTTTAATTATTTATACTTAGCTCTTGATGCACAGGTTCTTAGTTGCCGCGGAAAGATTTAGACGGTTTTTTTGATTAAAGCTACTCCCGGTGCGCCATTTGTGCGTGTTGCGTATCACCTCTAACGCCCTTCATTTCAATTTAAAACACATAATTATACTTATAACATACCTCGCTAGAATACCGTTTCCGAACCAATATTAAAACTTTAACAATAAAATTTTAAATTAATCGAACAAAAAGTATAAATACGAGTATGGATTAATATCTGTAAGTGTGAATATTTATATATAAAATTGTTTGGTTATGAGCCGAGTTCTAGCAATCGCCTTGCTGTTTTTTGTTTCTGTGTTTACTGCCCAGGCTTCAGTTGATACTGTGCCTGCCGAAGGGCCTTTTAAAAAGGTAGGTCTTTTCTCAAAGAGCAGAACAGCGAAATCCTTCAAAAAGAAAAGCCCCAAAACTAAGTATTACAAGATTGCCGCTAAAAAACAGCGTAAGGCAAAATGGCACCGACGATCACTGCTGCGCAATAATAGCAAGTGAATAGACCTTTGTCTGGAGCATGCCGTATAAGCGCGTATGGCTACAAATAACACACATTACACGCGCACGCCCCGCACCGAAAAGTTAAAGTGGGTAGAGCACATGGTGCGCCTGCTGGATAACCAGTTTCGTTTACCCGGCACTAACTTCCGATTCGGTTTAGACCCTATACTTGGCTTGCTGCCCGTTGCCGGCGACCTGGCTTCCTTTGCCATGTCGGCTACTCTGGTCATGACGATGGCGCGCCACGGGGCCAGCGGGAAATTGGTTGCCCTGATGCTTGTAAACATTGCGCTGGATGCCCTGATTGGTAGTATCCCGATAGTAGGCAACATCTTCGACTTTGTCTTTAAAGCTAATGAGCGTAATGTGCGCCTCTTGCAAAAGCACTATGAGGAAGGCAAATACCAGGGCAGCGGCAAAAGTGTGGTTATTGGCGTACTGATAGGCGTGTTGGTGCTTTTTGTGCTATTGCTCTGGGCCCTATGGGAGATGGCTGACTGGATACTTTCCTGGCTCGGCTCATACTTCTAAGGCAACCTGAAATATCCATATGCTACAACTTGCGTGAATCATCTGATTACAGACGAAGGCTTTACTCATAGCCTTCGTTGTTCTTAAAGAACTTATTATACTCTGCCTTCTCTTTATTCTGCTCCTTTAGCCTGCGTTCTGCCTCTTGCTTTTCCAGGTACTCCTGAAGCTGGCGGTTCTGCTTGCCCTCGCTGGATAGCAGGTCATACATGAGGTTAAACGGGTTAAGTATGGTAGGCGCCGGTGCCGGAGGTGGCGGGGGCGGGTCCAGTTGCGGTACAAAGTTTGGGTTCTTGGCCTGGCTGTTTTGCTCGCGTTTCATGTTGCGCAGGGCGCGGTCAATCATATCCTTGGATGGGCGGCTGGTAACCTCTACTTCGCCCAGCATTACGCTATCTTCCTGCAATACAATGTTTACCCGAAGCTCGGAAACGGGCAATGCCTTTGGTAAGTATAGCAAAGGTTTATAGCCCAGTGCCCGAATCATCAGGGTGTCATTCTGGTCGACGTCGATCAAAAATTTACCTAGATTGTCGGTAACCACGCCCATATTGGTGTTAACCTTAACAATGGTAGCGCCCGGTATAGGCGTAGTTCGATCGGGCTGAAGCACCGTGCCGCTTATCCGGATACTTCTCTGCGCCAAAGCCGGCTGGCAGCAAAGGGCCAGCAGCATAAGTATAAGGATGTAGCAGAATGGGTGTCGGTGCATGTGCGTGTAATAGTCTCTGGGAGCGGCTTCTGTTTAAATACGCCCTGATTGACCAAAAAGTATGCCGGCTGCTAAAAATATATCGTAGCCGCTATGTAAAAGTACAAAATAATAAACAGCAGCACCAAAAAAGTAAAAGCCTGCAGCGCAGTGGCAGCAGGCTTTTAGGTATAAGAGCCTTATATGGCCTTAAATGTATACGTTACTCGTTAGGAGTAGTAGCAGAAGAAGAGGCAGCCGTATCGGTAGCGGCTGCAGGCTGTGGCGCTGCAGGTTTAGTGTTTGATTGGCGGCTATACTTTACGGCCAGGTCGCTGAGCTGCATCTCTGGATCATAGTATGCTTTTACCATTTCTACAGCAACCTTTCCATCCAGCTCGCGGCGCTGCTCCGCAGACAGGCTTGCAGTACTGAACGCGTAGTACTGATCTGGAGAAGGAGCGCCTGGGTTTTTCATGTCAGCCTCTCTGTCGCCGTAGCCGCGGATGTGTACCGGGTTTACATCTTCGTCAGCGTTAGCGTTGATCACCTCTGTAGTAGTACCTGTTTTGTCGTAGCCGCATGAGCTGGCAAAGCAAAGAGCCATAACGGCTAAGGCAGGTAAAAATTTGTTGCTCATCTGTTTGTAAATTTATTGATCGATGCTGCCCAAGGGGCTTTTTTGTTAAAGTATAAACTGCTCAAGAAATTTTACGGCGGCCCCTGTTTATATGTTCATCCATTGAAAACAGCGTACCTACCGATATATACAAGCCCAAGCAGCCTAGGCTAAAGGCAACTGGATAAATCCGGACACCCTTAGGGCATCAAATTTACACTTTCTTTAATTCAAAAACCGTAATTTCTGGCAAAAAACCAACGCGCCCCGGATAGCCCAAAAAGCCAAGGCCCGTGTTTACGTACAGGTGCTGGCGCCCTTTGCGGTACAGGCCTGCCCATTGCTTATACACGTACTGCACCGGGCTCCACTTAAGGCCAGGCACGTTTACGCCAAACTGCATGCCATGCGTATGCCCTGAAAGTGTCAGGTCGATGTCGTCATACTTCTGGTTGACTTCCCCATCCCAGTGCGACGGGTCGTGTGAGAGCAGCACTTTGAAAGGCGCGTCTTCTGCACCTTGGTAAGCTTTATCGAGGCGGCCATACTTCGGGAAGCCAGCGCGGTTGCCCCAGTTCTCTACGCCAAGTATGGCAATCTTCTCGCCGTCTTTCTCAACCAGCCGGTTTTCGTTCATAAGTATGTCCCAACCCATTTGGCGGTGGCTGTTGATAAGCGTCTGCAGGTTTTGCTGCTTGGCTTCGGGGCTTGGCCAGCTGACATAGTCGCCATAATCGTGGTTGCCAAGCACGGAGTATACCGCCGTTTTTGCTTTAATGCCGCTAAGCGTTTGCAGGTGTTCGCCAAGTTCCGAGGCCATGTTGTTAACCAGATCACCAGTGAAGAATACCAGGTCGGCTTCTTGTTTGTTAATAAGCGCCACGGCCTCTCTGAGTGGCTCCGTGGAGTTAAAGCTACCCGTGTGCAAGTCAGAGATCTGTAGCATTTTGTAGCCATCAAACGCGGCGGGCAAGTTCGGGAAGCGCAATACCACACGCTTTACGCGGTAATCGTAAGCGCCCTTCACCATGCCGTAGATAAATGCCGAAAAAGGCACAGCTGCCACAAGCAGGCCCATTTGGTTAAGGAATTTGTTTCGGGACGGATTAAAATCTGCCGTATCGCTGGCTGAGTTTAGCACTATTTTGCCAAGGCGTACAACATCATCAACTAATAGAAAAAGTACCACTACCAGTTTAGAGGCAAAAATGATGAAAAGTGTGCTTGCCAGATACGTTTGAAAGGCGCTCGGTGGCGTGCCCCGAGTAGCTCCGGCAAGCATAAACGTGCCAGCGGTAATGGCAAACACCGACCAATGTATAAAGTATACAATGCGTTGGGCTAAAGGGCTAAGGCTTTGTGTAACCACCCGAATGGCCTGAAACACATACAGGTCCACGAGCAGCAGGAGCAGAATTACCACTCCAAAAGATAGAATACGTTGCATATCAGTGTTGAACCGCCAGTGCCTCTTTTTGTTTGGATGGCAGTGTTATAAAGTTAAAGTATAAATCAGTACAAAAAATCAATCTGACATGCTGAACTAATTCAGCCCAAAAGATATTGCACTTGCATCTGCCACATCATCAAAATCTGTACCGCAAGTGAAAGACACCGAAGCTCCTGCCACCCTGCCATACGTGCAGCCGCTCCACATTAAAACCTGGGCCGAAGAAGACCGCCCCCGCGAAAAGCTATTGCTGAAGGGCAAAGCCGCCTTATCTGATGCCGAACTGATTGCCATACTCATCGGCTCGGGCACTGCCAAACTTACCGCCGTGGATGTGGGCAAACTTATACTTGGCGCCATCAACAACGATTTAAATGAGCTGGCCCGCCTCACCGTGAAGGACTTGATGAAGCACAAGGGCATCGGGGAGGCTAAAGCTATTACCATTGTGAGCGCCCTGGAACTTGGTCGCCGCCGCAAGGAAACCTCCGTGGCAGCCAAAACCCGCATCACCTGCTCCACTGACATCTATAACTACATAAAACCGCAGCTGCTGGACCTGCCCCACGAGGAGTTCTGGGTTATTTTGCTGAACCGCGCCAATGTGGTGATGAAGAAGGAAAGTATAAGCTCTGGCGGGGTGGCCGGCACCGTAGCCGACCCAAAGATCATCTTTAAAAAGGCGCTGGAGCAACTGGCAAGCTCCATTATTCTGGTGCACAACCACCCCAGCGGCAACACTAAACCCAGCGCCGCCGACATTGCACTCACCAAAAAAATGAAGGAAGCCGGCCAGTTCCTCGACCTCCCCATACTAGACCACATCATCTTCACCGACAACGACTACTACAGCTTCGCGGATGAGGGAGTTTTGTGAGGTAGAGAGGGTAGGAGTTAGAGAGTTTTGGAGTTAAAGATTTTAAAGTGATGCTAGAAAACAGAGTGAGTAATTTTGAGTTTGCAGAGGCTTTTAAGGCAAGAACCAAAGCTTTTGCCTTGCGTGCCATAAAACTCAGCCAGTCGCTGCCAGCTAGGCCCGAAGCACAAGTGGTTGGGAAGCAGCTTTTACGCTCGGCAACTTCTGCGGCGGCTAATTACAGGGCGGCTTGTCGGGCGAGATCGGCGGCAGAGTTTGCTGCTAAAATTGGCGTTGCGTTGGAAGAGGCAGACGAATCGTTGTTTTGGCTGGAGATTTTAGAAGAAGCCGGCATAGTAGCTGCTAATCGCCTGATTGATTTAAAGAAAGAAGCCGATGAGTTAACAGCCATACTTGCCAAAGTCAGAAAATCCGCCACGATAAAAAAATAACTCTCTACCTCACAAACTCTCTAAATCTTTAACTGAAAGCCTAGTCTTCCGGCAGGATTTCCTGGACGCGGCCTACTTCGCCGGTTTCGAGGCGTACTTTTATGCCGTGCGGGTGGTTGGGCGAGTTGGTCAGGATGTCCTGCACGTAGCCCTCGGTGAGCTCGCCGGAGCGTTGGTCCTGCTTTTGTACAATGTTTACGTGCGTGCCTGGTTTGATATTAGCGCGTTTTCTGCCGTCCATGATATGCGTAAAGTATAAAGTATGATGCTGGCTGCAAGATAGGCGGTAAAAGCGAAGGGTTCTAGTTTTGCTGCTTGGTAACGATGTTCAAGAACTGCTTGTCGTAGCTCCAGCGCGACATGGTGTTCTCAAAATCAGTGGCCTCCACTTTCTCTATCTGGCGCAGGTCGGCCAGCAGCAGGGCTGTATCGGTTACGTGCGCCCCGTTAATGGCCAGGCTCAGCTTCTGATACATCTCAGGTACGTTAAACGCTTTATACACTTCCGCAACCCTCGCCAAAGGCAGCGCCTGCTTTAGCGTAAGTATCACAACACCATCTTTGCCCTTTTCGCCAAAGCGCTCTATTGCCGCAGCTGCTTTAACCACATCCATACTTTTAATATCATCCGGGCTGAGGATCATGGCGCGCATGGTGGTTTCCTGGTCGTTAACCAGAAACAGGGGCTGCGGCTTGATGTAAACAGCGGGTGCGTTCTGTGGTTGTGTTTCCTGTTGCTGAGCCTGCGCACTAGTGGCTATGCCAAGGGCAACCAGGGCTGTGAGTAAGTATGCTTTCATATGATAAGGGTTACTTGTTTTGTAGCTGTTGCATGGGCTCCTGCATGGCCTGGCGCTCTTGCTCCCTATCGTTTACATGTTTCATGTAGATAAAAATGCCAACCACGGCCAGCATATGGCCCGCTAGTACCAGGTAAAGGCCCAGGTAGTTCTCAGAAAGCTGGAGCAAGCGTATGGCAGCACCGCAGATTACAAGCAGCACGCCTAGTTTGTACAGTAGTTTCTCAATGGTTCTGTCTTTCATCTGGCAATGGGTTTAGTGAAATCTTTACACCATACTTACAAATGGAAGTATGGTGTAAAGATACAAAAACAGAATTTCTAAACAGCAGAAGCCATTTTGGAAGGCGTGCCAAGCTCAATGTTCACGCCCAACACATCTAAAAAGGCCTTTATAAACTTTGGGTGGCCCGGCCAGGCAGGCGAGGTAATCAGGTTGCCGTCCACTACGGTCTCAGTAGGTTCCACAGATACAAACGTGCCTCCGGCAAGTTCCACCTCCGGCCCAACGGCAGGGTAGGCAGTCAGGCGGCGGCCTTCTACCACGCGCGCTGCCGTAAGTATTTGGATGCCGTGACAGACAGCCGCGATGGGTTTGTTATTATCCGCAAAATGGCGCGCCAGGTCCAGTACGCCCTGATGCAGGCGCAGGTACTCCGGGGCACGGCCTCCGGCAATCACAAGACCAGCATATTCTTCTGGTTTTACCTCCGAGAAAGTATAGTTCAGCGCAAAGTTATGGCCCGGCTTTTCGGTATAGGTCTGGTCGCCCTCAAAATCGTGGATGGCGGTTTTTACTGTATCTCCTTTCTTTTTGCCCGGACAGACGGCGTGCACATCATAGCCCACCATTTGCAGCATCTGAAAAGGCACCATGGTTTCGTAATCCTCGGCAAAATCACCGGTCAGGAACAGGATTTTCTGAGCGTTTTCCATAGGTATCATCCATTTTAAAGTATAACTTCTGTAATCCTTTACCACACGCCATATAGCGCTACAGCAGTAGAAAGGTATAAAAAAAGAATTGTAAAGTATAATTTTGGATATGTTTTTTATACTTCTTGTACGGGAGTAAGTTTCTGATTTGTAAATAATTATGCTTGGTTGGTTCCCTCGAGATCAGATATGTGCAGGCTGCGCAGCATGGATGTCTTTTTGTTTTGATGCTCCTGCATGCGCACAAGTATATCATGTAACAGTTCAATGGCCTGCACCACATGTGGCCCCTTGTTCAGCATCACGCAATCGGCGCGCTGGGCCATGGCGGCATCAGTAATTTCGGCGCGGGAGGGGCGGCCCTTTTTTGCCAGCGTTTCGAGCACCTGCGTGGCCCAGACTACAGGTATATGCGCGGCTTCGCAAAGCCATAAAATCTCCTCCTGCACCTCGGCAAGGCGTTGCCAGCCACACTCCACGGCCAAATCGCCACGGGCAATCATCATGCTGGCCGGGTAGTTTTTCATCACCGTCAGGAGCAGGTTTGCCAGGTTTCGGAAGCCTTCCTGTGTCTCAATCTTAAGCATCACACCAAGGTTTCGGGCTTTCAGTTTTTTCAGCTCATGGTGCAGGGCCTCCACGGTGGCAGCATGGTTTACAAAAGACAGGTTCACGATATCGGCATGGCGGGCCACAAATCTCAGGTCGTGGCGGTCTTTGGCAGTCAGCCCGTTTAGGCGCAGCTTGCTTTCCGGCAGGTTTATCCCTTGGTCGGCCCGAAGCTTGCTACCCCCGTCGCTGGCGTAGGTTATCTTTACCAGCAGCTGGTCAGGGCTTACTTCCTGAATTACGCCTTCTATTTTTCCATCGTTGAAAAGTATGGGTTGGCCGGCTTTTGTTTGCGTGAAGGCTTCAGGCAAGGTGCAGGATATATGCGCTGGCTGCGAGACATGCCCACGCGCATTATAAGTGGCTGGCTCGCCGGGTATAGGCTCACGGGTAAGCACCAGGAAACTGTCTTTTTTAAGGATGATGGGCTGCTCCAGCGAGGGCAGTTCTCCCACGGCGGCTTTTTTCTGGGTTGCGTTCTTGCCTTTTAGCCGCAGCTCGGTGCCGGTAGTTAGATAGGATGTTTTGAGCAAGTGCGCCAGCAAACCGTTTTTCTCTTTTCCGATGATCGTAAGGGTGCGTTTTCGGCCACGCGTGTCGGTAAATATAAGCTTGTCGCCCTCCTGCAGTTGTGCCAGCCAATCGGCCTCTAAGGGTAGCCAGGCGTCGGCTTCTTTGGGAGGAGGCGCTACCGGCGGGGCAAGCCATACTTTGGCTGCCTCGGTAATCTGGCCCAGGCTGTTGTGCGCCGGATGGATAACAAGCAGTTTCGGGCCTTGCTGCAAGGGGCCGGTGCGCAGCTTTGGCCCCATCAGGTCCATGAGTATTTTGCAGGGCAAGCCGGTTTCCTTCACAGCCCGTTTAATGTTGGTTACCATCTGTAGCCATACTTCCTCGTTGTCGTGGGCGCAGTTGATGCGGGCGCAGTTCATGCCGGCTTTTAAGAGGCGTGGCAGCAGCTCGTAGGTGGTGGCCGCCTCGGAGGGGAGCGTAACCATAATGCGTGTGCTGCGCTTTTTAGGCTGGGGACCAAGTATATCTTGGGTATGCGTGGAAAGCAATTCCCGGTTCTCATAGAAAGATACATCCGGCTGGTAATGCTTAACGGGGCAGGTAGCCAGAAAGCAGAGTTGCCTGCGAACGGCCTGCAAACTGGCCAGTACATGCCCCTCGGCGCGTCCCAACGACGAAAGCCCAAGCTGTGCCAGCTGCTCCTGCAACTGCCGGATATCGTGCTGGCGCAGGGCAAGGTAGTGCAGCAGGTTTTTAGCGCTTTTCCGTAAATTAGGGTGCACCATCTCTATAGCAGGCGCAAACTTCTTCTCCAGCGCTTCGGCGTCGTGCTGCAGTTGGTCTAGCTGCGCGATCAGGTCTTCGTAGTGCTGGCGCTCTTGTGCCATGGCTTACAGTATAGGTTGCTTTATAGCATACGGGCAGCCAATCGGGCAAGTATACTTTAAGCCAGTTTTTTAGCAAGGCAGGAACCAAGTATGGGAATCCGCTTGAAAGTATAAATTAGTTGCGGCGCAGGTTCAGTAAGTAGACAAGAGTAAGGCCAACGTTGGTGTTGCGCGAGGTGGCTACATTCTGCTCAATATCAAAAATGTCGTTCAGGCCCTGGGTAAGCCTGGCCTCCAACTGAAACTCTCCGAACGAAGTGATCTTAGACATGCCAATGCCAAGGCTCAGCGCAATCATAAACTCGTTGTCGATCGGTTTTTGGTAGTAGCCTTGCTCGGTTTGCCCCTCCGGGATGGGTGCGCCTGCCGGGCTGTTGAGCAGGAAGGAGGCATTCGGGCCGAAGTTAAGTATAAACCGGGTGCGCTGGCCAATTGCCACGTGCGTCATAAAGGGTACTTCCAGGTAGTCGAGCTCTCGGGTAAAGGTGCCGCCGGAAGCAGTGGTTTCGGTCCAGCCGCGCTGCACAAAGTTAGCCTCCAGCTGTATGCCGAGCTTGCGCTGCGCAATGTGCTTAAACACCAGGCCGCCGGTATAAGCCGTTCTGGCCTGCTGCGTAATGTTCGGGTCGAAGGTATAGTTGGATAGGTTAAGTCCGCCTTTTATACCTAATGAGGTCTCGGGCTGGAACGAGCTTTGCGCGTGTGCAGTGCAGGCCAGCAAAACAGCCATCAGGCAGGTGAGGAGAGGAGTTTTCATGTCATTATCTTTTTAGGATTCATAAAGGGTTATTCTCCCTGTTTGGCATCGGCAGTAAACCTGATGGGCAGGGTATACTGCATCGGGGTTTTCTAGCCTGGCTCGGTGTTTTGCGCTGCATAAGTATGAGCTAGGTTAAGTGATGAAAGTGCAGGTGAAGTATACGATCAGCTTGTTGCTCACTAGGTTTTTATACTTTGGAAATCAGTGGTTGCATTGTCTTCGTCACTGGCATTAATTAAATTCTGGCAACTTCGCTGAAGTATGGTTTTTCTTAGGAGTAAGGCAACTCCCAAGCCTGCCGCAATTGCCAGTAAGTCTTTAAAATCAAAAGTCATAGAAGTGAAGTATTGCGAGACTTCATAAACCGTTGCTCCTGCAGCCGCATACAGCATATCTTTTACCTGGTTTTTAGAGCCAAAACCCACCACCAACAAACAAGCCCCGGCTACATAAAAAAAGCTTGGGGCAAAGCCCTGCACTCCGTAATCGTTTAGTGCGTTACTTACTATCCAGGGCCGGTACAAAAGCTTACTGGCAAAGCCTAGCACCGCCGCAATTGATCCGTATAGTATAAAAGCTTGTTTGTCTTTGTCGTTCATAGCTACGTTTTTAGTCAGGGCACATCCGCTCCATGCAACTCTCTCCCTAATTACCAAAATTATAGGCTAAAGTGCAATGTATGCGGAGCTATACTTTTCTGCTTAAAAATTTACGAACTTTGCGGAAACCACCTAAACGGAGTTTTTATGCAACGACCGCTCAAACTGATCATACTTGCCGGCCTGGCGCTGGTGCTGGTGTACATTGCCCGCGATGCGTTTTTTAACGATGATAACTATATTAAGCCCCTGCTTCAGGAGCGCGAGGACAAGGACCTGACGTTCAGGAGCCGCGCCAACAGTCCGTTTAACGACGAAGACCGCCGTGCCTTTAAAAACCTGGTATACTATGAGCCGGACCTGGACTACCGTGTTAAAGCCAAGGTAGCGCCGCTTGCCAAACAGGATACCCTGCTGATGCCCCTCACCAATGGCAGCTACGAACCATACCTGCGCTACGGCCAGGCAACGTTTGAGCTTGCGGGAGAGGCACACGAGCTGATGCTCTACAAAAAGCTGAGCGGCGAGAAAGAGGGCCTTTTCGTGCCGTTCACGGATAAAACCAATGGCTTCGAGACCTATGGCGGCGGGCGCTTCCTGGATGTGCCGTTCGAGGAAGGCAACAAAACCGTGCTGCTGGACTTTAACCGCGCCTATAGCCCTTTCTGCGCCTATAACCCGGATTATGTGTGCCCTGTGCCCCCAAAAGATAATCGCCTCGACATAGCCGTGCCGGCAGGCGAGAAAACCTACGGAAAGCACGAGTAGCCGTTGTATAGGTGATAATTTGCAAAGCCTAAACTGAAAGCCTTCAGGGTTTAAACTGTAACACATTTCAGAAAAGTCTTGCGCCTTGCCCCCTGATACTTGCGTCTAGTTTTAGATATTATCCTTAATTTTGAAGAAGATTGGTTCCCGATGCGGGAGCCAAGAATTAACCAACTGATAAGAACATGCTGATTTCATTCGACTGGCTGAAACAACTCATACATACTGATAAGACTGCTGAAGAGATAGGAGCCTTGCTGACAGGCGCTGGCCTGGAGGTAGAGGGTATTGATACATTTGATATGGTACAAGGCGGCCTGGAAGGCATCGTGATTGGAGAGGTGCTGACCTGTGAGCGCCACCCGGATGCAGACCGCCTAAACATTACGACCGTGGATATCGGGGCCGCGGAGCCAAGCCAGATCGTGTGCGGCGCACCCAATGTGGCAGCCGGCCAGAAAGTAGTAGTAGCCACCGTAAACAGCACTTTGTACCCAGCCGGAGGCGAGCCTTTCAAGATTAAGAAATCTAAGATCCGCGGGGCCGTGTCGGAAGGTATGATCTGCGCCGAGGATGAGATAGGCATTGGCCAGTCGCATGCCGGCATCATGGTGCTCGACACCGACCTGCCAAACGGTACGCCTGCCGCCGGGTTCTTTGGTTTGGGCTCTGATAAAGTATTCGAGATCGGCCTGACGCCAAACCGCGCCGATGCCGCTTCGCATTTTGGCGTAGCCCGCGACCTACAGGCGTTGCTGCACGAGCATGTAATCCTGCCGAAGGTTGGCGATTTTAAAGTGAACAACACCTCGCGACCTATAGCGGTGGAGGTACAGAACACCGAAGCCTGCCCGCGCTATGCCGGCGTTACGGTGTCAGGGGTTAAAGTTGGCCCGTCGCCGGAGTGGATGCAGAAGCGCCTGCGCGCCATCGGCCTCTCCCCGATAAACAACATAGTGGACGTAACCAATTATGTGCTGCACGAGTTGGGCCAGCCACTGCACGCCTTCGATGCCGATAAGATTGCCGGGAATAAGATTGTGGTGCGCACCGTAGAGGCAGGCACTACCTTTAAAACCCTGGATGGCGTAGAGCGCAAGCTAAACCCAACCGACCTGATGATCTGCAATGCCGAGGAGCCGATGGCCATTGGCGGCGTATTTGGCGGCGAGGAATCCGGCGTTTCGGACGAGACCACGAGCATCTTTATCGAGAGCGCATACTTCTCCCCGGACTGGGTGCGCCGCACCGGAACAGCCCACGGCCTGAAGACCGACGCCTCGTTCCGTTTTGAGCGCGGCACCGATCCGCACATGGTTATACTTGCCCTGAAACGCGCGGCCCTGCTGGTGCAGGAGGTAGCCGGCGGCGAGGTAAGCTCCGAGATCGTGGATATATACCCTGAGCCTATTAAAAACCGCGAAGTCCTGTTGAATATCGAGCGCACGCACTTGCTTATTGGGCAATACATTGGCGTAGAGCGCATCAAAGCTATACTTACAGACCTGGGCATCCTGATCACTGGGGAGTCTGATACGCATTTGTCGCTGTCGGTGCCGCCGTATAAAGTGGATGTTACCCGCGAGGCGGATGTGGTGGAGGAAATCCTGCGCATCTATGGCTTTAACCACATCGAGATGGACGAGAACCTGGCCACAACGTTTTTGGCTAAATTCCCGAACCCGTATGCCGAGGATGTCACGGAAACGATCATGAGCTACATCGCGGCTAACGGTTTCCACGAGATCATCACCAACTCTATTACAAACTCTAACTACTACCAGCCAGCCGGCGAGGCAGAGGTTGCCAGCCTGGTGAAAGTGGTGAACTATAACTCCGAAGACCTGGACGTGATGCGCAAGAGCATGGTGTTCTCTGGTTTGGAGGTGCTGCGCCGCAATATTAACCGCCGCCAGCGCGACCTGAAGCTGTTTGAGCTGGGCAAAGTATACGAGCAACAGGATGGCGATTACAAAGAGAGCTGCCGCCTGTCGCTGTACATGACCGGCAACGTAACCGCCGAAAGCTGGAAGCAGCCAAGTATGAAATCAGCCTTCCATGATTTGGCAGGCGTGGTGCAGAACGTGCTGCGCAAGCTAAACGCCGGCGATTTTGAAGTGCAGAACCTGGCCGACAACAACTACATGCGCCAGGGTATCGCCTACGTGAAGAATAACACGGTAATAGCCGAGCTGGGTGTATTGGATACTAGTGTTGCGCGCTTTATGGAAGTGAAGGAGCAGGTATGGTATGCCGAGCTTAACTGGGATTACCTGCTGAAGAAGTATAAAGACAAACTGGTGGCCGACGAGCTGCCGAAGTTCCCGGAAGTGCGCCGCGACCTGTCGTTGGTAGTAGACAAAAACGTAACTTTCGACCAGCTGAAGAAGGTAGCATTTAAGGTAGAGCGCAAACTGCTGCAGGGCGTAAACGTGTTTGACGTGTACGAGGGCGATAAGATTGAGGCGGGCAAGAAAGCCTACGCCCTGAGCTTTACCCTGCAGGACAAGCAGCAAACCCTGACCGACAAAGTGATCGAGAGCACCATGAACCGCCTGATGCAGCAATTCGAGAAACAACTGGGAGCTTTTATCCGCAAATAATGTTATGGCAAAGGAAAAGCAATTACAGCACCTCCAGCACATTGAGGATAAACTGCGCAGACTGATCCAGCGCCATACAGAGGTGCAGCAGCGGCTTATGCGTACGCAGGAGCAGCTAAAGCAACTGGAAGGCTTGGTGGAGGAGAAAGATGAGCAGATAAAAAATTTTCAAAATCAGGAGAATATTGCTAAAATTGTAGATACGATAGCAGGAAACACTGCAAATTCGACAGAGTTAAAGCTCAAGCTGAACGAATATATCAGAGAAATTGATAAGTGTATCGCTTACCTACAAGACTAAGTATGAATGCCTAAGCAGCGACACGGTTCCTGCCAAAGCTTCAGCGAGGAAGGTAAGCTTAACCATTAACCACGCAACGGATGACTGAATTATCGATAAAGATTCGCATCGCAGAACGCGAGTATCCGATGCGGGTGAAGGAAGAGGAAGAAGAAAGAATCAGAGCCGTAGGGAAGGTGCTGAACGAGCGTTTACGCTTTTTCAAGGACCAGTACGGCATACAGGATAACCAGGATCTGCTGGCTATGGTAGCGTTCGAAACCATGGTAGAGAAGATGAAGCTGGACGAGGAAAGAGCCTCGCATGTATCGCAGGTAGACCAGCGGCTGACGATTCTGGACGATCTCTTATCAGCAGTAAATAAGTAAACAGCGGCCATTCTGGCCCTGTTTATACTTCGTTTTGGGCGAAAGGCCACACACTGTTCCCTTTGCAGGCACTTGCTATGCGTGTTATAAACCATAAACGCTTATAGTTATGCCCGATATCCTTTACCTTTTACTAACAGCTCTAGTAGCGCTCGGAGTGGGCGTATACATTGGGCGCTCGCTGCTGCAGAAGATCTACAAGCAGCAGGAGGAAGACGCGCGCCAGCGCGCCAAGAACATCGTACGGGAGGCCGAGATAAACGCCGACAGTATCAAGAAAGACCGTATTCTGGAAGCGAAGGAGAAATACCTGAAGATGAAGTCTGAGTTCGAGGAGGAGATGAACAAGAAGAAGAACATCATCATCCAGAACGAAAACAAAGTGAAGCAGCGTGAGCAGAACGTATCTAAGCAGGTGGAGCAGGCCAAGCGCCGCGAAGCCGAACTGGATAAGGAGAAAGAGAACCTGAACACGCAGCTAGAGCACCTGAAGAAGCGCAAGGAGGAAGTAGAGCAGCAGCACGAGGAAATTGTGGAGCAGCTAGAGAAAATTGCCGGCCTTACTGCCGCCGAAGCCCGCGAGCAACTGGTAGAGGCCCTGAAAAACGAAGCCCAGTCGCATGCCTCTTCCCACATTAAAGACATTGTGGCGCAGGCCAAGCTTACTGCTACCAAGGAAGCCAAGAAAATCGTTATCGAAACCATACAGCGCACTGCTGCTGAGCACGCTATTGAAAACTGCGTATCGGTGTTTAACATCGAGAGCGACGACATTAAAGGCAAGATCATTGGCCGCGAAGGCCGTAACATTCGTGCCCTGGAAGCAGCCACTGGCGTAGAGATTATCGTAGATGATACACCTGAGGCCATCATTATCTCTGGGTTTGACCCGGTTCGCCGCGAAATTGCACGCCTTTCGTTGCACCGCCTGGTAGCTGACGGCCGTATACACCCGGCCCGCATTGAGGAGGTAGTAACCAAAACCCGCAAAAACATTGAGGAGGAGATTGTAGAGATTGGTGAGCGTACTGCCATTGATCTTGGCATACATGGCCTGCACCCTGAGCTGATCAAGATGGTGGGCCGCATGCGCTTCCGTTCTTCTTACGGCCAGAACCTGCTGCAGCACTCGCGTGAGGTAGCTAACCTTTGCGCCACCATGGCTGCCGAACTTGGCCTGAACGTGAAGCACGCCAAGCGTGCTGGCCTGCTGCACGATATTGGAAAGGTAACCCCGGACGAGCCGGAGCTGCCGCACGCCATTATCGGTATGGAGCTTGCCAAGAAGTATAAGGAGCACCCGGATGTTTGTAACGCCATTGGTGCCCACCACGACGAGATCGAAATGACAGCCATGGTATCTCCGCTGGTACAGGCCTGTGATGCTATCTCTGGCTCCAGACCAGGTGCCCGCCGCGAGATCATGGAGTCTTACATCAAGCGTTTGAAAGAGCTGGAAGAAGCAGCCGTATCGTTTGAAGGTGTGAACCAGTGCTACGCCATCCAGGCCGGCCGCGAGCTGCGTGTAATGGTAGATGCCGATAACGTATCGGATGAGAAAGCTTCGCAGCTGTCTTATGACATCTCCCAGAAGATCGAGAAAGAAATGCAGTATCCTGGCCAGATCAAGATCACGGTTATTCGGGAGATGCGCGCCATCAGCTACGCCAAGTAAGTATACTTGATATTAACTAAGGTTAAAGCCTCCTGCTACACTTGTGGCAGGAGGCTTTTTTGTATAGGTATGAAATTTTCTTTTCCCTGTTATTTATGTAAAAGCAGCAATATGTTTTGGGCGATATATAGTATATTCGGTAGTGCACTTCCGGTTATCAGCCATATTTGACTAATAACTGGAACAGCTCCTTATACACAGTAGTTATGGCTAATTGAAATCGATGAGAATAATAATGCTCTTCTTAATGGTTTATACTTTGGTCGCCTGCGACAGTAAGCAACCCGATGATCCATGGTTACCAGAAGGCTTTAGCTATTCTTACAGCATCACGAGTTATGACGGAAACCCAGATAAAGAGGAGTATTTTAGGTACAAAGAATACTATGATTCAACAGACAGAGTTCTTCTGAGAGCTGGACCAGAAGAAGGGTGTCTGAAATTCTTCTACGACAGAACTGGAGTGCTTACAGAAAAGAGCTGGGGAAGAAATTGCGAGATAGGGGAAAGAGAGGTAATGGTTTATGATGAGCATGGAAACCATATTGGCTCCTATGCTGCTGGAGACTCGACATCAAATCATACAACACCTTTATTCAAGCAGACAATGTTCTACGATAGTGAGAACAGGCTCATAAAAGAGCTTATTCGAGACTATGTAGATGTTGATGGTAGTAAGCACGAGTTTTGGAGAGAGCTAAGTTACACAAATGGGAGAATGAGCAGGGAAATCCTCTCCCACAATGGGTACATAGAATGGAACGGCACCTATCACTATGATAACAATAACAGACTTATAGCCATCAAGAGGAAACGTGGAAAGGTGACGCAGGACGAGTATTTCAAGTATGACAAAGAAGGTAACCTCATAGAAAAGAAGAAATCGAGCAACGAGTTTCCCTTAACACCAGACGTTTCTTTCAGTGCTTGGAATAGCCGTACAATTTTAGAATACGACTCCAATGGCTTCTTAATTAGAAGATCCGTTTTTAGCCACAAAGGCAAGAAACATATCGAAGTGCAATATGTCAGGGAAAATAAAAAGCCATAACCACACCTTTACGGTAGCTACGCCACCGCAAAGCCAAGTACGTTGTAGGTAAGTTATAAGTATAAAAATGAACCTTGTAATACTTATCCTTCCGTTTTTAGTTTTTCAAGCCAGCCAGAATGGATTAGAAACTGGTTGGTATCGAGCTAATACTAAAAATGGGAATCATGAATTATTAATAAGTGCAGATAGGACTTTCATATTCAGAAAAGGAAGATGGGACTATACCTTTGGAAATTGGAAAATTGCAGATAAAAAACTTATACTTAATTCGAAGTCTCTCACTCAGACGGATAGTTTAACCATTGCCTTAAGTTCAGGAAAATACTTTAGCATTAAGAATAAAGAGTTCAAAGTCAGTAAAGGAAAGCTGATTGATAGTGAAGGGCGTAGATTTATTCATTAGAAAAAATAAGAAAACCTTCCTACAACACGACACAGGCTCCATACTCGGCTACGCCTCGCTCACCTCATGTACAACACCGTTGTGCGGCATTTAAAATAAAGGAAAACTCTTGATAAAACGATTGACTTTCATGCTTAGCTTGCTTGTAAGCTCCCTTACTGCTTGGAGCCAAGTGATCATCACAGGGAAAGTCATTTCAAAAATTGATGAAACACCTATACCTCTTGTAACAATTGTTGAGAAGGGTAAAAGTAACGGAACTACAGCTGACATTGACGGCAATTTCTCGATTAAAGTAGCAGACCCTAATGCTACTCTTGTTTTCTCATTCATTGGCATGGTAACAAAAGAGTACCGATTGAAGGGACAAAGGCATATAATCGTTGAAACCAAGTGGGGTTGCCACAAAGACTTCTTTGACTCGAATGAAATAAAGGTGTATGCCAATAGCGGGTTAATAAATACCCCATTAGGCGGACAGGTTGAAGTAGCTACCCCTTACCTACTTTTTGGTGGTGTAATCAAAGGTTCTTATAGTTATCAGACCAACTTAGACCACAACGAACTTCAGAACGGGCAGATTGAGTTTAGTCATTTCATTTCTACCTGTGACTTTGATATGGATTTTAAATGGAATTATCGCCAGGTTAACTTTGACAACAATTTTGACTCCAAAGCTTACTCTTTTGAAACAGACTATAACTTTAGGAACGTCAAGTTGATTGCAGGATATACCCAATTAAGCTTTGACAGAATTGAAGCAGTTGGCACAAAAGCTTTATCAGGAGTCTTAATCGGTTTTGGGGCCACTTTAGGGCAGCCTCTTCATCCTACAGTTATTGGAAAGGTAGCATGGTATAAAGACAAATTAGAATATCAGGCATCTGTTCAAGGGGGCTATAAAAGGCTTCTTTTTTTTACGAAATTCTATAAGCTTAACTCGTTTAATGAATTAAGCTTAGGTATAGGTACAACAATAGGTTACCGAATAAAAAGGCGGGAAAAATAAACGAAGCATAACAAAACCTATTAGGTAGCTACGCCACCTATTAGCCCAGCACGTTGTGAGTTATTATAATTTATGAAATTACTATTCATTGTTTTCCTTTCTCTCGTTTCCACAAGGCTCTATGCTGACTCTTGGAGTGAGCCGACTGTAAAAAGGTATCACTCTAATGACAGCATTTATTTCGTTGAGATAGTACCTACCAAAATTCCAGAAAAATACTGGGAGTGGAAAGGAGCGAAGCCAAAGAAGAAGCACAAATATTCACCAGCAGATACTACTGTTGTTCCCGCACATGCCAAGATGTACAGGATTGAAAATCGAGATACTGTAAAAGTTTGGGAACAGAAGTTAGTAAATCCTCATACTCCTGTTACAGCACTTGTCTCATCAGATGGGAAGTACTTAATTACATTTGATGACTGGTATAATGTCGGTTATGGACCTAACGTATTTGTAGTCTACAATGAAAAAGGCAAGTTGTTAAAGCAGTATTCTCTGAAAGATATTAGCCCTTTTCCTATTGATGACTATTCTTTGAGTATATCTTCTATCTGGTGGCGGTGTAATATGGAATTTCTTTCGGAGGACAAACTTGAAGTATGCTTTCAGCAGGAGGACAAGAAGAAGGATAGCAGAGTGTATAACATTGCTAAGTTACAGTTTGAAGAATAAAACCCCACAACGTATTGGTGTAGCAGTAAGGCTCGCTGTCACTTCGCCTCTGCTACACCAATACGTTGTGGTAAATACATAGAATGAGATTTAAAATATATCAGTGCCTAACTGAGCTAAGCAAAGAGTTGTATTCCGTTACGGATGATTTATTGACGAATTACAGCATCTGTTGGAAATATGCTTCACAGTTTGCTGAGGCTATTACCTCTGACATCCAATCTATATCAGGCACGAGTTGCTTTGTCACAGGGGTGACGTTTATCTTAGAAGACACGGCTTACCAACAAAGTGCAAGTGGTTGCATAATTGAACTGAAATTTGACCAAGAAGATGAATTTATCATTACTTCTGAATGCTTGATTGATTTTGGCAGGGTTTCGCTGCGAGTAAAGCAAAGGCCTTCAAGTCCAAAATATGAAACAATTTCTGAGCTGATAGAGGCAAAATATAATTCTGAATTCAAGTCGGAATTGAAGGAGTTTGAAAAATAACTTCCCACACCAAAGTTCAGCTTCTGTGCTCGGCTTCGCCTCGCTCATCGGCCGCACGAATAACATTTTGTAGTATTAAAATCATGAAGAAAGCTTTATACTCTTTTCTGCTTATAGCCTTAGCATTCCATAATTCTTCATGTGAATACAAACAAACGGTTGATTATATAATACATAATGTAAAGCTCTTCGATGGGACAGACGTTTATGAGAATGTCAATGTAATTATAGATGATGGAAGGATTATAGATATAGCCTCAGAGACTAGAAGGTATGATGCTGTGGAATTACTTGAGGCGAAGGGCTTTACAATCATACCACCATTGATCGATTCTCATGTGCACATTGGTTCGCTTTCGCAGCTAAAAGAGTCACTCCTTGCAGGCGTTTTCGTTGATATTGATTTGCACTCTTCCCCAGGTTCAGCAAAGAGTTTTAAAGCTCATCGTGATTCTTTGCATCATTCCGCTCTTCTATCGTCAGGCCCAGCATTGACAGTTGAAGGTGGCCACGGAACTCAGTTTGGCTATCCTGTTTCAACAGTAAATAAGAAGCGAGAGCCGCTTGCTTTTGTTGAGGACAGGGTGAAAGAAGGCGCAGATGTCATAAAAATTATACGGGAGCCAATGTTGCCAACTCTCAGCTTTGAAACCATCAATGCTCTTATCAAGGCCTCACATCATTTCGACAAGTTAGCTATTGGACATATATCAACAGCTTCGGACGCTGCTAAATTAAGTGAGTTGAGCATAGACGGTTTGTCGCATGTATGGTTCGATAGGAGAATTACAGATAAAGAGGAAAGATTGCTCCAAGAGAAAAGGCCCTTTGTAATTCCTACATTACTTGTAACGAGAGAACTGTTGAAATTTGGAGAAAAGAAGGGTTGGGCGAATCATTACTTACCATTCCAGGACGTTCAGAAGGAAGTGAACAGGCTTCATAAGGCAGGAATACTACTACTAGCTGGAACAGACGCCCCAAACTTCGGTTTAAAACTTGGATCTAGCTTAATTGAGGAAATTATTCTGATGGTTTCTTCTGGACTAAGCGAAACAGAAGCATTAAAAACGGCTACGATAAATCCTATCAAAGTTTTTAGCTTAGACCGGAACCTGTTGCCTCTAAGAGGCCATAGAGCAAATTTTATAATAATTGAAGGCGACCCAACTGAAGATATAACTACCCTACATAAAATAAAAGAAGTTTGGGTGATGGGTAGTAGGACAGAGAAATAATCACCGATTGGAATCTCCATGACTCTTTCTCTTATGATATTAGTAGTATTTGTATTAAGCACCATATCACTATGGAACACATAAATAGTAAAAAAGACATTCTGATTCTAAAACCAGGCGAGGGTAGAACTTACAATTGCGGAACAATGACAGCCGTGTTTAAAGCTGATGAAAGTGAAACTTCCGAAAATTATAGTATCTCCGAATGGTGGCTCGAACCAAATTCAAGCGGACCTGGTGCACATCAACACGAAGACAACGACGAAGTATTTTATTGAATTGAAGGCGTTACCTCTATTCTGGCTGGTGATAGATGGATAGACGTTGCAAAAGGAAGCTTTCTAAGAATACCTGCAAAGACAATACATGATTTTAAAAACAGAACGAATGAAAAATCTGGAGTCTTGAATTTCTTTATACCTGGCGGATTCGAAAAAAATATGCCCTCAATTGTTAATTGGTTTATCGATAATCCATCGAAATAGCAACTACTTCTAACATCGCATTTACTTGATAGCTGGTTTCCTAATAATTGAATGCTTTTCCAAACCAAGAAAATTGTAAGTTAACGGATAGAACCTTGTCCCTATTCCCGCTTCTGTGCGCATGCGAGAGGAGTTAGCCGAAATTAGCAAACTCCTTTGCTACCCGTAATGCTGCTCACACTTAGCTGCATCAATCAAATTGGATAAAAGTGCATTGTAAATAAAGCGGTACCAATCGAAGTTTATTTTCAGAGAGAAGAGGAAAGGTGGTTAGCCTTTTACTTATACTATGGCGCAATTAACTAAAGAAGATTTACTGAAGTGGCATTAAGGGATCCTGTTAGTTTTAAGATGGGCAACGAGGAAGCTTGCATAACAAACGTTATAATTATTTAGAAGGCAAGCAAGTATACCTCTTTCAGACGAAGCGCCTCACCGGCCAATGCCGATTTCAGGTCGTGCACAGGTTGCGGAGGTATCTTTATTCGGTTGCGGTCAGCTTCTCGAGTATAGTAAAGATGCTTTTTCCCGTTAAGGTCTTCTTGTAAATCTATTTTGTTTCTTAGGTTGCCGTTAAAGTGTCTTGTAATAGCTTAAGTTTAGGTTTGGATTCAAAATTAAAGACAAAGTATGGCAGCAGGCAACCAGGAAATAAGCCAAGCTGCGGCGCCATACTTTTTGTCAGAAATCAACTATATATAAAGTGCGCTACACGCGCGTGGAGTTTAGGCTACAAATATTTCTTCGATTTGCCTTTCTCGACAAATACTACTGATGCATTTCTGTTTCATAACATCAGAATGAGAGGGTTTCCTATTAGGAATTAAAAGTGATATGTTTGAGCACGAAGTATATGTATAGTTTAGCTTAAGAAGGCGTTCAGCATCCAGACGGTCTTCTCGTTCTCATTGATATCTTCACTAATCAGGCTTACGGTGCCTTCGTCACCGGTTTCGGCAGCTAGTTTAAGTATGTCGCGCTCCAGGTCCAGTAGTGTGCTCAAGTTTTGATGTGTGGCGGCAACGGTCTCCTTGTCGCCGCTCAGGTTGCCGGCTTCCTTAATGCCGGATAGGCGCAGGTAATCAGAGAAAGTATGCAGCGGCTGTTGCCCGATAGTCAGGATGCGCTCAGCAATGGCATCAATGCGTGAGAGTGCAGTATTGTATAACTCCTCAAACTTCTCGTGCAGTTGGAAGAAGTGGATGCCTTTGATGTTCCAATGGAACCCGCGCAGGTTTTGATAGTATAAATGGTAGTTTGCCAACAGCTCGTTTAGCCTTTCTGCTACTTGCTTGCTGTCTTCTTTCTGTAACCCGATATTTGATAGCTTGTCCATTTCTAGTTTTATCTTGTTGTTTGCTTTTGTTGATACAAATGTCATGGAATAAACTATATATATCAAATTGATATTTTTTATACTTTGATAGTTTGCTGCTATGATTTAGCTTTGTGTATACTAGTGTGTGCTTTACAGGGCATACCACATTTAAGCATTAGCCATGACACTCGTACAATTAGAATATCTAGTAGCCGTTGATACACATCGCCATTTTGCAAATGCCGCAGAGCACTGCTTTGTAACACAGCCTACCTTAAGTATGCAGCTGCAAAAGCTGGAGGAAGAGCTTGGCGTGCAGCTATTCGACCGCAGCCGCGTACCAGTGCGCCCCACAGAGATTGGCAAAGAGATCATTGCGCAGGCGCGGGTGGTGCTGGCCGAGAGTAAAAAGCTGCAGGAAATTGTGCATAACCAAAAGCAGGAACTAAGTGGCGAGTTGCGCATCGGTGTAATCCCGACGCTGGCACCTTACCTGATGCCCCTATTTATAACCAGTTTCCTGGATAAGTATCCGCAGGTGCGCGTGGTGGTACAAGAGCTGCTCACCGATCAGATTGTGCAGAAGCTGAATCACGAGCTGTTGGATGTTGGCCTGTTAGTTACCCCGCTGGATAACAAAGGTATAAAGGAGCTGCCTTTATTTTACGAGGCATTCGTGGCCTATATCAACCCAAAGCACCCCTTGGCAAAACAGCCTCGCATACAAGCCGGCCACCTGGATATGGATGAGCTTTGGGTGCTGAACGAAGGGCATTGCTTCCGGAGCCAAGTATTGAACATCTGTAACCGCGGGGGCAGAAGCAGCTCAGAAAATGGCGGCCACCTGGATTATAAAAGCGGCTCACTGGAAACGCTGAAACGCATCGTGGAAACACAGCATGGTCTCACGCTGCTGCCCGAGCTTTCGGTGCTGGAAATGCCGGAGGAAAAGCAATCGCTGGTACACCCTTTCGAGGAACCGCAGCCGCTGCGCGAGGTAAGCCTTGTGGTGCACCGCTCGTTCCTGAAGAAAAAGCTGATCGAGGCACTCAAAGAGGAAATCATCAACTGCCTTCCTGCCAAAGTTCGGGAGCGTCAGAAAATGCAGGTAGTAGATATTAAGTAATACAGCTTGTCTCAGCAAGCCGTTAGGCAATTCTATACTTCTCCGGTAAGTATTTTAAGCTATAAGCTACGCAAGCAAATAAAATAAGCAGCCCATGCGCGATGAAGATTGAGCCTTAATTGCGCATGGGTTTTCAGTTAATCCTCTAGTTTCATGAACAGGTTGTTCAGGGATTCCCCATAAGTTGGGTGCGCGAAAACGCCTTGCTTGAGCTGCGTATACTTCAGATTTCCCATCATGGCTATTTCCAGCATGGTCATTACTTCGCCGCCTTCCGGGGCAAGTATGGCGGCACCAAGTATAACTTTGGTTTCGGGGTGTACCAGCGCCTTGTAGAATCCTTTGGTCTGACCGGTTTCTATGCCTCTTGCAATTTTCTCCATGGGTAAGGTGGCTACTTTATAAGGAATGCCTTTCTCTTTTGCTTCCTTCTCGGTTAGGCCTATGCGGCCCAGTTGCGGATCGGTGAAGACGCAGTAAGGCACCTGGCGGTCTGTTGTGGTGCGTTGGCCGTTATGCAGCAGGTTATCTCTCAGGATGCGATAATCATCGAAGGAAATATGCGTGAACTGTGGGCCGCCTTTTACATCACCTAAAGCATAAATGTGCGGTACGCTGGTTTGCAGGGAGGCATTGGTTTCGATGTTTCCCTTTTCGTCGGTTTCTACGCCGGCTTTATCGAGGCCCAGGTTTTCGGTGGCTGCTTTTACCCCGGTGGCTATTAGCAGATGAGAAGCGCCGATGGTTTCAGTTTGCCCGTTCTGTAGCTTTACATCTAACTGGAGCTGCCCGTTGGTCTTATTTATACATTGGGCTTCGGTTTGCAGTAACACCCGAATGCCTTCGTCCTCGAGTATGTGCTGCAGGCATTGCGCCACATCCTCATCTTCGCGCTCCAATAATTGCTCGCCACGCTGAACAATGGTAACCTGGCTGCCAAACCTGCGGTACATTTGCCCAAACTCCAGCCCAACGTAACCGCCGCCAAGTATAACCAAATGTTCGGGCACCTCGGTTAATTCCTGTATAGAGATGTGTGTCAGGTAATCTATTTTATCCAGGCCATCAAGGGGAGGGATGTTGGGTATAGCGCCCGTATTCACAAAAATCTTGTCGCCAGTGATAGTGCGGGTACCGCCATCGTTCAGGTTTACTTGCAGCGTATGGGCATTCTGAAACACAGCTTTGCCAGCTATAAACGTAAGGTTCTCAACGTCCAAGCCTGCTTCGGTACCTTCCCTAAACTGTTGCACAACCTTGTCGCGGCGGGCTTTTACTTCCTGCATCTCCACAGATATTTTGCCGGTATGCACGCCAAAATCTGCTGATTGCCTGGCTGTATGCGCTGCTTTGGCGCTGGCCAAGAGGGTTTTGGTAGGGGTGCAACCGTAGTTTATACAAGAGCCGCCCACATAGCTCGCCTCAATAATGGCAACCTGCTGTCCCGTTTTTGCTAGTGCTTTGGCTAATGGTGTGCCAGCCTGGCCTGTCCCTATGATTATGGCACTGAAGTGCTCCTGTGTATTCTCCATACTAAGAAAGTAAATTATATGTATACCTGTGCAGGAACGGGGTAAGGTGGGCTGCGGTTGCAAACCGGGTAAAGCCTTTAAAAAACAAAACGGCTGCCTTTGAGGGGCAGCCGTTTTGAAAAGTTTATACTTTAGCGTGTTCTATCCGGGTAGTTAGGCATTGATGCCAGCTTCCTGAAGCGCCTTTACCATGGCATCGCCGATTTCAGCCGGAGATTCAACCACGTGAATGCCATTCTCACGCATGATCTTCATTTTAGCGGCAGCTGTATCGTCAGCGCCACCAACAATAGCACCTGCGTGGCCCATGCGGCGACCTGCAGGAGCTGTTTGGCCAGCGATGAAACCAACCACTGGCTTCTTGTTGCCAGACTCGCTGATATACTTGGCAGCCATTGCCTCATAGTTACCGCCAATCTCACCGATCATTACGATGGCGTCCGTCTCAGGGTCGTTCATCAGCAACTCAACAGCGTCTTTCGTAGGCGTTCCAATAATTGGGTCACCACCGATACCGATCGCTGTAGAAATACCTAAGCCAGCTTTCACGATCTGGTCAGCAGCTTCGTAAGTTAATGTACCCGACTTAGAAACGATACCGATACGACCTGATTTGAACACGAAACCTGGCATAATACCAACCTTCGCCTCGCCTGGCGTGATTACACCTGGGCAGTTAGGTCCGATCAGGGTAACATCTTTACCTTTCAGGTAGTTTTTAGCAGCCACCATGTCTTTTACAGGGATACCCTCTGTAATGCACACGATAACTTTAATGCCAGCGGCGGCAGCTTCCATGATAGCGTCAGCAGCGAAAGCTGGTGGCACGAAAATGATAGACACATCAGCTCCTGTTTTTTTCACAGCATCCTCTACTGTGTTATAAACTGGCAGGTCAAGGTGGTTAGAGCCGCCCTTGCCCGGAGTAACACCACCAACTACGTTTGTGCCGTACTCAATCATCTGTGATGCGTGGAAAGAACCTTCCGAGCCAGTAAAGCCCTGCACAATCACTTTCGAATCTTTATTTACTAAAACACTCATGTGTATCTTTTTTAGTTTATGTATTGACGGTCGAACTATTAGGTAGTGCAAAAATAGGCTTTTTTGTGGCCTGTGCAAAAAATAGTTACCGCTAATATACCCTGTGGCAAGGAACCTCTGCTCACCGGGGCAGGTTACTAAATAGCTGCCATGTCTGGGTAGCCGCTGTTTTGGCTATGCCTTTGGGTGCTAACCATTTCAGAGCAACCGGCTGGCCGCTGTGGCTACAAAGCAGCTGTAGCTAAAACGGCAGCAAATTGGCTTATTTTTCTTACCTTTGCACCCAAATTCAAAAAGAGAACTGATGAAGTATCTGAATAATATCACCGAGGCAATCGGTAACACGCCACTTGTAAAGCTTAACAATGTTACAAAAGGCATTACAGCCACTGTTTTAGCTAAAGTAGAGTACTTTAACCCCGGCAATTCTGTAAAGGACCGCATGGCGGTTAAAATGATTGAAGACGCCGAGAAAGCCGGATTATTGAAGCCAGGTGGCACCATTATAGAAGGCACATCGGGTAATACTGGTATGGGCCTTGCCCTGGCTGCTATCTCTAAAGGCTACAAGTGCATTTTTACGCTAGCCGATAAGCAAAGCAAGGAAAAGATGGATATCCTGCGCGCAGTGGGCGCAGAAGTGGTTGTGTGCCCGACCAATGTATCGCCTGACCATCCGGATTCATACTACTCTGTGGCGAAGCGCCTGAACGAGGAAATCCCGAACTCTTTCTACCCGAACCAGTACGACAACATGTCGAACACGGCAGCGCATTACGAAGGCACCGGCCCTGAGATCTGGGAGCAGACCGATGGGGAAATTACATGCTTTGCCGCAGGTGTGGGAACAGGCGGTACTATTTCAGGGATATCCAAGTATCTGAAAGAGCAAAACCCAGCCATCAAGGTGGTAGGCATTGACACGTATGGCTCGGTGTTTAAAAAGTATAAAGAGACAGGCGAGTTTGATGAATCCGAGATTTACTCTTACGCTACAGAAGGCATCGGGGAAGATATCCTGCCGAAGAATGTGAATTTCGATATGATCGACACCTTTGTGAAGGTTACGGATAAAGACGGTGCCCTGATGACACGCAGGCTGGCGAAGGAAGAAGGCATGTTTGTAGGCTGGTCTTGTGGCTCGGCGGTATATGGTGCGCTGGAGTACGCCAAAGAGCATCTGACGGAAAACGACATTATGGTTGTGTTGTTGCCAGACCACGGAACGCGTTACCTTGGCAAAATATACAACGACGATTGGATGCGTCAGCAGGGATACATCGACTAAGAGCCATTAAGCCCTTATGAAGAAGACCCTGGCACCTGTGCATGGGTTCTTCTTTTTATAATAATTCGCTCTTTTTTTGTCCTATTGAGGTAACTCTGGTAACCTTCTATAGTATAAATAAGCAAAGGTCTTTGGATGAAATAAAATTGGACTCTTAGAATTCAATTAATTCTGATTTAAGTCTTTGCAACCAACTGGCTATGCTTTTATGGTATAGTTTTTGGCTAAAATCAACTAGTAGCCTTGCAAAAGTTACACTCTTTAAAAGAGAATCAAGTTTCTGTGTTCAGATTATCAGAAGATTGTATACTTTTGTGGTGGGCAAAGGCAGTGGCTTTTTAAGGAAATGAAACTGTAGCTACTGGCTACAAACTAGCTACTGCTAATCTCTTAAGAATTCGAGTGATAATCGCACTATGAGAAAATTATCTGGCGTCCTGCTTATTGACGACGACGACACAACGAACTTCCTTAACCAACGCCTGCTAGACAGGATGGAGGTAACTGAAAATATTCGCACGTTTGTTAACGGCAAGCAGGCCTTTGATTACCTATACAACGTAAGCAATAACAATTACGAGACGGAGAGCAGGGACTATTTTCAACCGGAGCTTATCTTCCTGGATATAAATATGCCAGTGATGGATGGTTTCGAGATGTTAGACCTGTATGAGCGCCTGAACCCAGAGTTCCGAAAGCGTATTATCATGGCTGTGCTTACTACATCCACGCATCCGCAGGATACGGCGAACTCCAAGAAGTATAATGCCGCTTACCTTACTAAGCCTCTCACAGTAGACAAAGTAAACAAACTACTGGAAGAGCACTTTGAGAATGAAGCGGAGCAGGAAACTGAATAACTGTAATAAGTATAAATGAGAAGAGGCACCTCCAAATTTGGAGCTGCCTCTTCTCATTTATAACCGTGTTTAAATTCCAGCGTGTACTTTATGCTTACTCTGCTACTGGCACAAATTCAAAACTATCCCCGTTAAAAAGGCCTTTGTCGCTGAGTTTGAGCGATGGGATAACAAGCAGCGCCATAAAAGAAAGTGTCATGAACGGCGACTCCAGCGTGCTGCCCATTTCCTTGCTCATACGGTCAATGGCGGCATACTTTTCAGCTACCTGGTAACCGTCTTCGGCAGACATAATGCCAGCCACCGGCAAAGGCAGTAACTGCTCCTTGCCCATGCCCACGGCAGCCACGCCACCTTTTGCCCCGATAATCAGGTTAACAGCCTGTGCTATACTTTCATCATCCACACCTACGGCAATAATGTTATGTGAGTCGTGGCCAACCGATGAGGCGATGGCTCCCTCTTTTAAGCCCACATTTTTGATGAAGGCCACAGCCGGAATAGTGTTCTCGTAGCGGTTAATAACGGCAATCTTCAGGATATCCTGCGCCACATCCGACTCCACAAAGCCATTGTGCACCTTTGGTGTGGCCCAAGCCTGCTTGGTGATCAACTGCCCGTCAAAGGCCTCAATCACCCGGATTTTGTGCGCATCGCCAACCGGCACCTCAAACTGCTGCGCCACTTTGGCATCCGTATCGAAGTTGTTGATCTCTTCGCTTGGGCTGAAGGTGATTTTGGATGTGCCCTGCTCAGCTACCAGTTCCCCGTTGATATAGGTTGCCAGTACGTTGAAGTTCTCCGGGTTATCTATAAGTATAAAATCTGCCGCATCGCCCTCGCGAAGCAAGCCTACCTCCAGTTTATAATGCTCTACGGGGTTAACGCAGGCGGCCTGTAACACATGAAACAAGTCGTTGCCTTTGGCCAGTGCGCGCTTCACAAGCAGGTTGATATGGCCTTCTACTAGGTTATCGGGGTGCTTATCGTCGGAGCAGAACATGATGTTCTGGTAATGCTCGGGCAGCAGCGGAATAAGTGCCTCAAAGTTTTTGGCGGCGCTGCCTTCCCGGATCAGGATTTTCATGCCAACGGCCAGCTTATCCAGCGCTTCCTCGGCGGTAAAGCATTCGTGGTCGGTGGTGATACCGGCAGAGGCGTACAGTTTTGCCTGCTCGCCCATTAGGCCAGGAGCGTGCCCGTCAACGGCTTTGCCATACTTCTTGGCCAGCTCTATTTTCTCCATCACCTGCGGGTCGCGGTTTAGTACGCCAGGCCAGTTCATCATCTCGGCCAGGTACTTAATTTCGTCGCGCTGGAATAATTTCTCGATGTCAGCAGCCGTTATTTCTGCGCCGGCCGTCTCGAAAGGGGTGGCAGGTACACACGAGGGGGCACCGAAGTAAAACTTGAGCGGCACTTTTTTGCCATTCTCCACCATGTACTCCACGCCCTCCAGGCCTAGCACGTTGCCAATTTCGTGCGGGTCCGAGATAGTGGCCACGGTGCCGTGCGGCACGGCCAGGCGGGCAAACTCGCAGGGCACTAGCATGGAGCTTTCCACATGCACGTGGGCATCAATAAAACCAGGCAAAATGTACTGCGCACTATCGGTTGCCTCACGAACTATTTTGGAAATGCGCCCGTTTGACACATGGACCGTGCCTTCGTAAATTGTCTTGCTATGTATGTCTATGATTCGTCCGGAAACGGAAAATTCGGTATGCATGCTACTGGGGGTTTGTTCTTAAATTGCCTGCAATTTGCGGCCTAAACCGGTAAATTACTTTATATTTGCATTAAATTCAGTCGTTTTGAGAAAGATAATTTCATATATCGTTTTAGCGGGTTTTCTGGCCACCGGCACGCTGGCAGGTTGCTCCAGCAAAACACCACAGCAACGGAAAACGGCTAAATACCTTAAAAAAAGCAAGCGAGGTAAACAGCCTTGCCCTTGCGACTCAAATTAATTTCCTTTTCTGATTTCCCTCTGTTATGAAGAAAATTGTAATCGCGCTCGATGGGTACTCCTCATGCGGTAAAAGCACCACGGCCAAATTAGTGGCTGCAGAACTTGGTTATGCTTACATAGATACCGGGGCTATGTACCGTGCGGTTACATTATACTTTCTGGAACACCACATATCTTTCACCAACCCGAAGGAAATAAAGGACGCCCTTGATCATATCGAAGTAGAGTTTCATTACAACTCTAAAACAAAGCGCAACGAAGTATACCTGAATGGCCTGAATGTTGAAGATGAGATCAGAAAGATGTATGTGTCTGACCAGGTGAGCGAGGTAAGCATAATTGCGGAAGTGCGGCACGCCATGGTGGCCCAGCAGCAAAAGATGGGCAAAAAACGTGGCGTGGTAATGGATGGCCGTGATATTGGCACTGCTGTGTTCCCGGATGCCGAAGTGAAGATCTTTATGACAGCGGATGTGGATACACGCACCAAGCGCCGCCAGGTGGAGCTGCTGGAGAAAAAACAACTGGTAAACCTAGATGAGATCCGGGAGAACCTGCTGAAGCGCGACCTTATAGACTCTACCCGCACCGAAAGCCCGCTGCGCCGCGCCGAGGATGCGCACCTGCTGGACACTACCCACATGACCATTGACGAGCAGGTAGAGTTTGTGCTGGAGCGCGTAACATCGCAGCTCCTTAAAAAAGAATTCGCTGAGCTAGAGAACTGAAGCAAGAAACAATGAACGTAACCATAGATAAGAATTCCGGCTATTGTTTTGGGGTGGAGTTTGCCATTCAGATGGCCGAGGATGAAATGGAAAGTTGCCAGGAACTTTACTGCCTGGGCGATATCGTGCATAACAGCATGGAGGTGAACCGCCTCTACGAAAAAGGCCTCCGCATTATTGACCGCGACCAGCTAAAAGAGCTGCACGATTGCAAAGTGCTGATACGCGCGCACGGCGAGCCGCCGGAAACGTATAAGCTGGCGCTGGAGAACAACATCGAGCTGATCGACGCTTCCTGCCCGGTGGTGTTAAAGCTGCAGAACCGCGTAAAACACGCTTTCGATAAAGGCCTGCCAGACAATGCGCAGGTCGTAATCTACGGCCAGGTGGGCCACGCCGAGGTAATAGGCCTTGCCGGCCAGACCCGCGACGAAGCCATTATTGTAACCACCGAGGAGGACCTTGCCAAGATAGACTTTACGCGCCCGGTCACGCTTTTCAGCCAGACCACCAAAAGCACCAAAGGCTTTTACCATATCAAATCCCTGATAGAGGAGCGCTTGCAGCAGGCCACGCCAGCCGGCACCGAGGCACCGGCCTTCGATGCCAACGATAGCATCTGCCGTCAGGTATCCAACCGCGAGCCACAGCTAGCCAAATTCTCGACCGAGCACGATGTAATAGTGTTTGTGAGCGGCAAGAAAAGCTCCAACGGAAAAGCCCTTTACAGCGTATGTAAGCAGCACAACCCAAACAGCTACTTCGTGGAGAACGAAGAGGAACTGCAAGAAGAGTGGTTTGCCCACGCCAGCAGCGTCGGGATCTGTGGTGCTACCTCTACGCCCATGTGGCTAATGGAACAGGTAGCAGCAAGTATAAGCGCCCTCGAGGCAGAGCAAGTATAAATATTAGCGATACACTATAAAAACCTTTTGCTAATTTAGGCTTTGCTTAGGCAAGGCCTTTTTTTATGCACTGAATATCATGAAAACCCTTTTCCGCTACTTTGTAAACGGACTCCTGATCATTGCCCCATTCGCCATTACGGTATTTATCATTGTGGGCATTATTGATTGGCTCAACAGCATGTTTGACTTGGGCATACCCGGCCTAGGCATTTTACTGATGGTGATTCTGCTCACAATTGTGGGCTTTATCGGCTCGTCGTTCTTTGTGAAGCCTTTTATTGTAGTTACCGAGCGTATACTGCATAAAGTACCGCTTGTCAGCATCATCTACTCAAGTATAAAAGACCTCTTTGATGCCTTTGTGGGCGATAACCAAAAGTTTAACAAGCCCGTGATGGTGAAAATGACCGAAGACTCTGAAAACTACAAACTGGGCTTTGTTACGCAGGATAGTTTGCAGCAGATAAACATCGAGGATAAGGTGGCAGTATACTTTCCGCACTCCTACAACTTCTCCGGCGAGCTTTTCCTGATCCCCAAACGCAACGTTACCTATCTTGACCTGCCAAGCTCGGAGGTGATGAAATTCATCGTGTCGGGTGGTGTATCAAGGCTTTAAGAAGTTGGAGGGTTAGAACGTTTGGAAGTTAGAAAGTGATGGAGGCAGGGCTTATACTTGACCTGTGTTCATTTTCATACTTTCAGATGAAACACTTTATACTTCCTGGCGAATAATTTTCTAACCTGCTAACATCTAAATTTTTTAACATTAAAGCCGTGCCGTTTCTCATACAGAATAGGTCAAAGTTGCATTACCGCGTTATCGGGAAAGGAAAGCGCGTGCTGCTTGCCTTTCATGGGTATGGGCAGAGCAGCAGCTACTACCTGCCTATGGAAAAGGCCCTGGGCGACGACTACACCATCTACGCCTTCGACCTGTTCTTCCATGGCCGTAGCCAGTTGCACAAGCACGACATGCCGCTCACTAAGGAATTTCTAGCTGGGTTTATCAATCACTTTCTTGAAAAAAAGGGAATTGCGCGTTTCTCGCTGATGGGCTTTAGCATGGGCGGCAAGTTTGCACTTACGTTAGTGGAGCAAATGCCGCAGCATATCGAGGAGCTTTTCCTGATTGCACCGGACGGCATCAAAACCAGCTTTTGGTATAACATTGCCACGTACCCGGGCTGGCTGCAACAGCTTTTTAAACGCACGGTATTGAAACCAGAGGCTTTTTTCAAGATGCTGCAGGTGCTGAACAAGTATAACCTGGTGCATAAAAGTCTAATCCGTTTTGCCCACTTCCAAATGGACAGCACCCCGAAGCGCCTGCGCATCTACCGCAGCTGGATTGGCTTTCGCGACCTCAATTTTGATATCCGGAAGATTGTGAAACTGCTGAACACGAATAAAGTGCCCGGAACCATGTTCCTGGGTGAGTATGATGAGATTATCTCCCCGAAGCGTGTGGCGGTGTTTATCGATGCCCTCAATCAAGGTGAGCTGGTTGTACTTAAAGCCGGCCACTCCAACCTGTTGCAGGAAGTAGCAGATATGCTCCACGCAAAGCGCGCCGGAAAGTGATGCGCTGCCCCAAATAAGATCAAAGTATAAAATATAGGCTTGAGCTACTCTTCTTCGAGCATGTGGTTCCTAATCCAGGTCCTCGTTCACGATGTATAGCGGCGGCATAAAATAAAAGCGGCCATCGAGGCGGGCGGCTCTGAACTGTAGCTGAAAGTCCGGTATGCCTGGCGAGGAAAGTGTAAGCTTAACCGGGAAAATTAAAGCGTTGTGCGGCGAAGTGGTATCTGCAAGTATACCTTTAAGCGCTATGCCTGGCCATGTTATCTCCAGGGCCATGCCATCCTGCAGCACGCGGCTAAAGTCTTTCTGCATATCAAACTGCATCTCGCTTGGCATGTAAAGTACCAATGCCTCCTGCACGGGCAGCGGCCCCACAAGCAACATTTTGTCGTACACCAGCTTATCCACCACATGCGGGCTAACCGGGTCGAAGTTGGTTTGTTGCAGTGCCTGCTGTAGCAGCAGGGCAAGGTTCCTAACTGATTCTGCTCCCGAGGTCTTATTATGCTCTAGGCGTTGCAGGGCTAGCGAGTCCGGGTCCTGAGCACAGGCTGGCACAGCCATCCATAGCAGAAAAGAAAAAACAAAAGCCCAGCCAACTGATTTATACTTTGCCATACTGCCAACCCCGCATGCGCATCAAACATTGTGCTTCTGTTGGAGTATACGTACCTTAGAGTCCGAAGGCGATGCAGCCCGCGCGGCTGTTCCCCTTTATTTGCATCTATAATTCTGAGTTTTAATTATCGCAACCATGAGAAAATCGCTGCGCCTGCTATGCCTTGGTTTAACCCTTTCGGCTTTCAGCACAGGCTGCTCCACCGGCGAGGCCAACGAAGAAACAGCCTCCAATACAACTCAAGCCGCTGACACCGAAACCGGCGCAACCAATATCCCGACGGGCCCGATCGACAAAGACCTGCAGCCTATTAAGCTGCCCGATGGCTTCCGCATCGATTACTATGCAAAAGATGTGAAGAATGCCCGATCCATGGCCATGAGCGAGTCCGGGATCCTGTTTGTTGGCACCCGCAGCAACGACAAGGTATTTGCCGTAATCGACGAGAACCAGGATGGCAAAGCCGATGAGGTGGTGGAAGTGGCCTCCGGCCTTAACTCTCCGAACGGCGTAGCCATCCGCAACGGCGACCTGTATGTAGCCGAGATCAACCGCGTGCTTAAATACCCGAACATCGAGCAGAGCTTCCGTAACAAACCAAAGTATGAGGTGGTAAACGACCAGTTCCCAAGCGATGCGCACCACGGCTGGAAGTATATAGCCTTTGGCCCCGACGATAAACTGTATGTGCCGGTTGGCGCGCCCTGCAACATCTGCAAGTCTGAGAAGCCGATTTACGCCAGCATTGCACGCATGAACCCCGATGGCACCGGCCTGGAAGTATACGCCGAAGGCGTGCGCAACACCGTTGGCTTTGCCTGGCACCCCGACACCAAAGATTTATACTTCACGGACAATGGCCGCGACATGCTGGGCGATAACATGCCGCCTGATGAACTGAACCGCGCCACCAAAAAAGGCCAGCACTTTGGCTACCCGTATTGCCACGCCGGCACCATTTCCGACCCGGAGTTTGGCAAGCAGCGCGACTGCAGCGAGTTTGTGCAGCCCGTTAAGAACCTGAGCCCGCACGGTGCTGCCCTGGGCATGAAATTCTATACTGGCAGCATGTTCCCGGCGGAGTATAAAAACACGATCCTGATTGCAGAGCACGGCTCCTGGAACCGTTCGAGCAAAATTGGCTACCGCCTGATGCAGGCCACTACCGATGGCAGTGGCGGCGTAACGGAGTATAAACCATTTGCAGAAGGCTGGTTACAAGGCGAAAAGGACTGGGGCCGCCCCGTGGATGTGCTGGTGATGAAAGACGGGTCGCTGCTGGTATCTGACGATAAAAACGATGCGATCTACCGCATCACCTACACAAAATAAGCGAAGGCAAACACCTAGGCAAACAAAGTATAAAAGTATAAACCGGCAATGAACCAAAATTGCCGGTTTATACTTTTGCTATTTCATAGGCAGCCATTCGTTATTCGTAATTAAAAATCTATCTTTAGCCGCTAATGAAAGAGGAAAACACAAATAAACCCAAGCACGAGAAGCTGCTGATCGGGCGGCGCGAACTGGTCTCTTTTCCGGGGCTGGATATTGAGGAGATAGAGGCCAAAGTTGACACCGGCGCCTACACCTCGGCCATACATTGCTCAGACATACACGAGGAGGTGCGCCCCGATGGTACCAAAGTTATTTGCCTGGACCTGCTGGACCCTTCGCATCCGCAGTATAACCACAAAAAGCTGGAGTTTACAGAGTATGAGTTGCGCGAGATAAAAAGTTCGATAGGAGAGAAGCAGGAGCGCTTCGTTATCCGTACCAAGATCAAGCTTTTTGAGGAAGAGATTGAGGCCGACTTTTCGCTCTCGGACCGCAGCGACATGAAGTACCCTGTGCTGCTGGGCCGCAAATTGCTGAAAGGCCGCTTTATAGTGGATGTAGCCCGGAAAAACCTGGCGCACAAGTATAAGATCAGAAACAATCAGATATAAAAAAGCATTTTATGAAAATTGCTATACTCTCCCGTAACCCTAAGTTATACTCTACCCGCCGCCTGGTAGAGGCTGTGGAGCAACGGGGGCACGAGGCCATTATTTTGGACCACCTGCGCTGCGACCTGGTGATCGAGCAAGGCGACCCGCACATTCTGTACAAAGGCGAGCGCCTGAGCGAGATCGATGCGGTTATACCTCGCATTGGTGCGTCGGTTACGTTTTACGGCACTGCGGTGGTGCGCCAGTTTGAGATGATGAAGGTGAAAAGCGCCGTAGACTCGCAGGCCATTGTGCGCTCGCGGGATAAGCTGCGCTCGCTACAGATCCTGAGCCGTGCAGGTTTGGGCATGCCTAAAACGGCCTTCACCAACTACTCCAAGGAAACATCGGGGCTGGTAAAAGAGGTTGGCGGCGCGCCGCTGGTAATTAAGCTGCTAGAAGGCACGCAGGGCTTGGGCGTAGTGCTGGCCGAAACCCGCAAGGCTGCTGAGTCGGTTATTGAGGCGTTCCATAACCTGAAGGCGCGCATTATTGTGCAGGAGTTTATTGCAGAGGCTGGCGGCGCCGATATCCGGGCATTTGTAGTGAACGGCGAGGTAGTGGGTGCCATGAAGCGCCAGGGCAAGGAGGGCGAGTTCCGCTCTAACCTGCACCGTGGGGGCAGAGCCCAACTCATTAAGCTTACCCGCCAGGAGAAAGCAGCCGCACTGCTTGCCGCCAAATCGCTGGGCTTGGGAATTGCCGGCGTAGACATGCTGCAGTCCAAGCGCGGCCCGCTGATCCTGGAGGTAAACTCCTCGCCGGGCTTAGAAGGCATCGAGAAGGCAACAAACAAAGATATAGCCGGGAAAATAGTAGAGTATGTGGAGGGCTTGGCCGTAAAGCAGCGCCCAAAGAAGCAGGTAAAAGAGTAGCATGCCAGAGACGATTGTAATTAACGGCCAAAGCATTGACCGTGGCGAGAAAGTCCTGACGAAGCTGGTTATAAGCAAGCTGCCCAGCGGTACCGTAATCGATATTCCGGTGTATGTGTACCGCTCGGTGCACGATGGACCTGTGGTGTTGCTGATGGCAGGCATGCACGGCGACGAGGTAAACGGCACAGAGATTATCCGGCGCATGCTTTCCCGTAAAATGCTGTATCCGCTCAAAGGGACTATAATTGCGGTGCCTGTGCTAAACATCTACGGCTTCCTGAACTTTTCGAGGGAAGTGCCGGACGGCAAGGACGTGAACCGGAGTTTCCCGGGGAACAGAACCGGCTCGCTAGCCAGCCGCGTGGCACATCGCTTCATGAAAGAGGTAATGCCCTACGTGGATTACGGCCTGGATTTCCATACGGGTGGCGCGAGCCGCGCAAACTATCCGCAGATACGCTGTGTGCTTAGTAACCCTAAGAATGCTGAGCTTGCCCGGGCTTTCGCGCCGCCCTTTATCATGAATGCGCCTTACCGGCAAGGCTCTTTACGGAAGGAGGCTGGTAAACTTGGCAAATCCATCCTAGTGTATGAAACCGGCGAGTCGTTGCGGTTTGATGAGAAAGGCATAAACATGGGTATTGAAGGGACGTGCCGCGTATTGCACCACCTGGGTATGATGGCCAGCTTCACCGACCCGACAGAGCCAACCGTGGTGTGCATGAAAGATGTATGGGTGCGCGCCAAGAATGCAGGTTTATGGCGCACGTTCGTGAAAATTGGCGAGTACGTGAAAAAGAACCAATACATTGGCAGCATAACAGACCCATACGGCGAAATGGAAGTACGGCTAAACTCCCCGGCCGCAGGCTATGTGATCGGCTTGCAGAACATGCCTGTGGTGAACCAGGGCGATGCGCTGCTGCATATTTCTTTTTAGGCAAACGTTTATACTTATGGCAGCAAGCTTGCTGCTTATAGCTGATACATGAAAAAAGAGGCTTTGCTGTGTGTAGCAAAGCCTCTTTTTATACTTGTGCCGGGGTTTCTATGCCCAGCCTTTCTTTTCGCTAAAGTGGTTGCAGCCAAACATGGCGCCGGTAATCATTTCAAATTGCTTTGGTTTGGTATCCTCAACGCCTTCGTGCACCAATGGCAGCACATAAGCTGGTTCTAATGCATGCTGGCCTGTCAGTTCGTCGCAAACGCCAAAGTTTTTATTCTGAATTTGTACTTTATTTGGGTCCTGCTCCCAGTGGGTGCAGTGATTGCATGTCGCTTCCATAGTTCTATCTGTTTAGATTAAACATAAAGGTATATAATGCTTATACTTCAGGCAGAAAAAGTTGGTTGGGTAAAAGTATAGTTTTTGTACTAATTTATAATTGTCCTAATTAAGTAAATAGGCTATTTTTAATACTTGGGAGAGGTTTTTATACTTGGTATAAAAACAAACGGGCCGCCATTAATGTATAACAGCGGCCCGTTTTTATGATGATCAACTTATAGGCTAGAACACATACCTTACGTGCAAGGCAGTATCCCAGTAACCACCACCGCGCGGGATGTTGAAGTATGGCTTCACGTCGGCACCGATGGTAAACGGAATGTCACGGATGTAGTACTCCAGGCCAAGTATGGCGTCCACGCCAAGGCCTACCACTTTATCGTCGTAGTGCTTGTGGCCGTGGTCGTAATAGTCGTGGCCATCCCAGAAGCCAACGTGGCCGCCTAAGCCATAGTACCACTGCAAGCCACGGGCATCAAATGCCTGCGCATGTTTCTCGTACAAAACAGTAATTACCGTGCCTCTGTACTTAAAGCTGGTGCTAAGGATACCTTCAATAGCGGCATCGCTTTTAATAAAGTGCTTAAGAGTGATACCTGAGGCGGCACCGCCCCTTAAACCGATTCCGGTAGTATAGCCGCTCTGGGCCTGTGTGCTAACTGCTGCGCCAAGTATAAAGGCGAGCAAAAAAGTAATCTTAGTAAAAAGCTTCATCTGTTAATAAGTATAAAATTAGGCAGTATGTGTGGGCAAAACCCGTGCTGCCGAGGGTGCAAAATTACAAGTTCTAACGTATACTTTCGGCAATATTGTGCTCGCCAGCCTACTTTTTGCTATCGGATTTATAGCTCTGGAGGTACACCGTTTTTTTGGAGCGGCGGCCTATCAGCTTAAAAAACGAGATAAAGCCCTGTTCGTCATGCTGTAGGGCTTTGGCAAAGGCATCGGGCTCTTCCTTCTGCTCGTAGTCCCGGACGTAATGCTCACGCACCAGCTGCGCCTCGGCCAGTTCCTCGGCAGCCTCAATATGTACCAGTCCGGTCTTCTCCCAGAGCTTGCGCCACCAGGCTATGGTATGTATAAAATACCAGTAGTTTTGGTAATCGCCGCGCAAAAAGTCCGGGACCTGCTCCAGAGAGTCTATCTCGTGGGTAAAGCATACATCCACAATAGCAAGGCAGCCATCGGGCTTTATAAAGCGGCAAATGTAGGGCAGGTACTTCTCGTCGGTGCCGAAGTAAGTATAAGAGTCTACCACAATCACCGCATCGAAAAACTCCTCCGCAAATGGCAGGGCCCGCGCATCAGCCTCTAGCGGTATAACGCTATCGGCGCAGCCGGCATCGCAAATGCGCTGATAGTTATCGCTGGCCGATACGGCCTCATCCACGGCATATACGGTTACGCCAAACTCCTTTGCCAGAAAAATGGAACTAATGGCCTTGCCACAACCCAGGTCCAGCACTCGCATGCCTGGCTTCAGCTCCAGGGAGTTGGTCAGGCTTTCGAGGTTGAAGAGTACGTTTTCGCCCATGGAGTGGCGGCGCACCCAGTCCGGGTCGTAGTGCAAGGCTTTCGGGAATATGTGCTGTAGTTGCTGGTTGGCCATACGTTTATACTTGCTGAGAGCAGCATACGCGCAGGCGCAGGCTAAAGTTTGGCAATTTGGTCTGACGGGTAAATGTGCGTACCGGCTTTTTCTTGCTGGGCGGTATGCAGCATGCTTAGGGCCACGGTTTCAGCTTCTATGGGTTTATACTTGGCTAAAGGCCCCAGCATGAGTTTGCTGAGCGGCTGCATAATTTTGCTGGCCAGTTCCTCGCCGGTGCGCTGTTCCTCGCGCTCGCCCAGAAGCAGCGAAGGCCTGAAAATATGAACGGCGTTAAATGGTTGTTTCTGCACATCGCGCTCCATCTGGCCTTTTACCTTATTATAAAAAAACATCGAGCTGGCATCGGCACCCATAGCGGAGATTACCAGAAACTGCGAGGCGCCACGTTGTGCCGTAACTTCAGCCAGCTGCACCACATAGGTATGGTCAACTTTGTAAAACTTTTCTTTAGAACCGGCTTTCTTAATGGTGGTGCCCAGGCAGCAGAAAACGTCGTCCGCAGCCAGGTCTTTGGCATAGTTGCGGAGGTGGTCGAAGTCTACTACCTGCTGGTCCAGTTTCGGGTGGATAAGTGGCACCTCGTGGCGGCCCACGGAGATTACCTGGCTATACCGGTCACTGTTTAAAAGCAGCTTGAGCAGGTGGCCACCCACCAACCCGCTGGCTCCGGCTATTAATGCGGTTCGTACTTTATGCATAAGTGGTTTTGCTTACGCAGAAAGTACGTTCTTCAGGGATATATAGTCTATAAAATATAGCAGCTTCACGGAGAAATTATTATTCTGCGGCGTACTGAAGGTTCTGGACATGTTATCGAAATAGCGGTTCTCTAGCTCATTGCTTTCGTCTTTGATGAAGTTCTTCCAAACAACGCGCAGTTCGCTGCCAGGTGCAAAGCGCCAGCTGTATACTAGATCCAGGTTAAAGGTATTGTAGTTAATGCCGTTTACGCTGGAGGTATACTGCTCCTGTGTCTCGGTGATTGGCTGCAGCAACCCGTCCTTCGTTAGTTCATAGAATTTCTGATAGGCTGCCCTTGACCAATAGTGACGCATGTTAAGGGTAAGGCCGGAGCGCTCGTTAAAAATGTATGCACTGCTGATAGTGGTGCTTACCGTAGTAATGGTGCGGTCTCCGAAAAGGATGTGCTTCGTTAAGGCTTTCTTATTTTCATAGGCTTTGGCATACCCAATGTTGTGCTGCTCCGACTTAAAACTATTGCCATTCACGATGGAGAATTTATCGTTGACACGGAAGCGCGGTGAGAGGCTAAGCCACCAGCTGTCCTGGTTGTATCGGCTGGAGCGCCAGAAGCCGGTAGAGGCATCCAGAGCAAAGCGCTTGCGGTAGTCAGAGCTTATGCCCACGTTTACATCATGAGCTGGCGGGCGCACAAACACCTGCGGGAATGAGCGGGCCTCAAAATAATCGTAGCGGTCGCCGGGGCGGATGCCAGCGTTTAAGTAGGCGCTCATAAAGTTGCGAAAGCGCACGTTAGTGCTCGCGCCGAAATCCAGTTTTATAAACTCGTTAGGCTCATACAGCATGCTGTGGCCCACGCTCAGGCTGTTGCGCCACGACAGGAACTCCCAAACAGGCTGATAAAAGTTATAGCTAACGCTGGCGCTGGTACTCATCTCATTGTTGTTGCTGATGAAGCCCAGGTCGTTTATGTCGTAGGTGTTGGACTCTACGTTGTGATTAATGCCATACTGCAGGTTGCCACTAATCTTGCTCAAATTCACAAAGTACTGGTGCCCAAGCGTGGTACCATCGTTCGTGGCGGGGTCATTATCCGCGTCCTTGCCGTAAAGCTGGCTCAGGTTGCCGCCAGCAGTCATGGCAAACAGGTTGCGTTTATCTGCAAAGCGCATGCGCAGGCCAGTTACGTTTGCATCGTAAAAGCCATTGGTGCGCGTTACGTTGGTATTAGTAAAAGTTAAGTATGAATTGCGTGGCAGAGTTTGGTCCAGTACAAAAACGCTGTAGTTACTGAAAGGGTCCGTGAGAACCTCGCGGGTAGCGCCTGTTACAGAGTCCTGCACGGTAGCGTAAGTATTGCCGGTAAATGCGTTAAATAAACCGACGCCCAAGCCACGGCGTGTACGCCCTGATACTTTGGCAGCATTCAGTAACTGCGTTTCCACGGGATTCTTAGTGATACCTTCTTTCTCCGCCAACTGATCCTTCACGGCATCGCGCCCTACAGGCGTAGCCCCGATACGGCGCGAATAAAAGAGCCCTGCTTTGTTGAAAAGCTCAGTGCCCTCAGTAAAGAATTGGCGGTTTTCGCTATACTTCACCTCAAAAGGGCCAAGGTTTAAGACTTGATTGTCAGATTGGGTCTGGCCGAAATCCGGGATCAGGGTAACATCCAGGGTAAACGCGTCGTTGATGCCATACTTTACATCCATGCCTCCATTTATCGAGTGCGTAGTAGACTTCTGGTTGCTTTCACTGTTTGATGCCGGCGCATGGTTTACGTAACCCGATACATAAGGCATAAACTGTAATCGTACCGGAGACTCAATCCCATCAATGCCAATGGCGCGACCTGCCTGGTTTATCAGCCCATCCACGGAATTGTCTACATGGCTCCAATAGGATTTCTCACGGGTTCTACGGATAACGCGCATGTAGTTAACGCCCCAGGTTTGCACTTCGGCCTTCGGGAAACGAATAGCTCCGTAAGGAATGCGCATTTCCACTGTCCAGCCGCCATCATGGGTGCGCACGCTGCTTTCCCAAACGGCGTCCCAGTTCCAGTCTTCGCGGCCCTGCGAGTATTTAATGTCGGTTTGCACGCCAGCAGCGGATATTAAAAAGGCAAAGGCGTTTTGCTTATCGTTATATGTATCCAGGTACACGCCAAACATATCGGAGTTGTTCTCACCGGAGTCGCGTTGGCCAAGTTGCGTCAGCACCGAGTCAGGGGCGGTGTCGTGGAGGTAGGCGCCAATGTACACGGCATCATTGTCATACAGCATGTATACCTCCGTCTGCTGCGACGAAGGTTTGCCATTAAGCGGGTCGTAGCGGAAAAAATTATTTGCCGGGTTTACCTGTTGCCATACCTCAGGCTCCAGTATGCCGTCAATGATAGGGGTAGCCCGGGTGCGTGCCACTTTGGTTGTTTTGTTTCGCTTGCTCTTTTCTGCTTCTGTATCGTTGTTACCGTTTGCCTGCGTGCCTCCGGCGCACAGGCAAAGAAGAAGCGCTAAAGGTAATAGTTTCGTAAACATGTCATACAATCGCCCTTGCTTAGGGGCAGCTTGTTTTAAGGTGAGATACTAGGTGTAAAAGGGTGTTCTAAGGTCTAGTGGTGGTGCAGGTAGGCGGCGGCTTATTTTTTCAGGCGGATGCTATCCGGTTCAATGGTTATCTTGCCTGCTTTGTAAAGCCCGCCAATGGCGCGTTTAAAGGTTTTCTTACTCATGCCCAGGGTCTGGTAAATATCTTCTGGCGAGCTACTATCGGAAAGGGGCATCCAGCCACTGCCTTGCTCCAAAGAGCGCATGATCTTGTCGGCGGCTTCATCTTTTTCTTCTTTCTGGTTTACGCCCGGCTTGCGCAGCGTCACGTCGATCTTATTGTCGGGGCGGATCAGTTTGATGTACCCTGTGGCCGTATCGCCGATGCGCAGGTCCTGGAAAACCTCGTTTTTGTAGAGGATACCCATATACTCCCCGTTAATGATAACCTTGATGCCGATATCGGTTAGGCCGGCAACCAGCAGCTGCACTTCTTCGCCTTCCTCAAGCTTAATGTCTTCGTTGTGGAGGTACTTGCCCAGTTTAGAGGTGGCTACCACGCGGTCCGAGCTTTCATCAAGGTATACATACACGCAGTATTTGCGGCCCACCTGCATTTTGTTCTTCTGGTTATTAAGCGGCACCAGCAGGTCTTTCTCCAGGCCCCAGTCCAAGAAGGCGCCGAACGGGGTTTCGTCGGTGCAGGTTAGGCAGGCAAACTGGTTGATGGTGGCGTAAGGCTGCAGGGTAGTGGCAATCATGCGGTCCTCGGAGTCGCGGTACACGAATACGCGCAGCTTATCGCCTACTTTTGCGCCTTCGGGGAGGTACTTGCCCGGCAGCAGAATGTCTCCGTCGTCAGAGGTTAGGTATACGCCAAAGTCTACCTCACGTGCTATCTCCAGCTCGTTGTAATTGCCTAAATCTACCATGTTGTGTTTTTGCTTAAGGGGTAATAAGTACAGAGGCTGCACTCCTTCTACAAATCTACTAAAAAGAGCGCGGCCTTAAAAGTTGTAACAATAGATAAATAGCTTTTAGCTATATATTTTGGTAAAAGTATAAGTATGAGGTGCTTAAATTATATATTGTGTAATGAAGAAGTTACTGCTTATACTTGGTATGCTCACGATTTGCTGTTGGCATGGCATTGCTCAAAGTGCAAATCATATTAAAGGTACGTGGCAGCTTATAAAGATTGATGAAACAAGCAAAGTCACCAATAGGAGTATACAAAAACCGACTGCTTTCACACTCCGGCTTAAAAGCAGAAACCGTATGGATGGCACTGTGGATTCGCCGGAGATGCCCGGCTGGTACTGGGGCAGGCTAAAGTATAAGCCAGACGGAACAGTTAAAAAAGTCAAAGCTATCTCTGATTATCCTAATTACATCAGCGATATCCAGAAAAAATGGGATGTAGACTTGTACCTCAGCCGCTTGCGTGCTGTCAAAAAATTAACACTGACTGATAGCCTGCTTGTGCTGCATTTTGAGGGGAATAGGTTTGGAGTCAGAAAAGGCGCCCTCATCTATCAGAAAGTAAAATAAAGTATAAACCCCAGCAACTTTCGCTGCCGGGGTTTATACTTTATACTTGGCTAGAAGTATTATGCTTTAGCCTTTTGCTTAGATGCTGTGGTTTTCTTGCCTTTTGATGGCTTTACGTCAGCTTCGCCATCTTCCATGATGTCGTCGGGTTTATGGAGCAGGCCAATGGTGAGGCCGTCCTCTCCCAAGAAGTGCTCAATGTGGTGGCAACGGTCTTCTGTTTTCAGCAAGATGCCCTCCAGCAAGGATTTTGTGGCAAAATCCTCGTGCTCAAAGGCTTTTTTTATAGACTTGCGCAGCTCCACGGCAATCGTTTTCTCGTCGTTCATGTCCTTCTCCAGCATTTCGCGAATACGGAACTCGCCTTCCTCTTCGTGCTCCAGGTAAGCAATTTTTAGTTGGTTAGCCGGGTGGCATGTAGGGCAATAGCCCATTACGGTTAGGCGCTCGGCAATGGCATCGTACTGTTCGTGTATCTCGGTGTAGTGCTCTTCAAAAAACAGGTGCAGGTCGCGGAACTGTGGGCCTTCTACCAGCCAATGGTGCTTATGGTACTGATGATATAATACAATAAAAGAAGCCAGGTGGCGATCAAGCTCTTTGGCCATAGCTGTGGCCGTTTCCTTGGATAAGCCTACCGGGTTGCCTTCGTATTCGTTCTTTTCTCTTACTTTTTCCATAGTGGGTTTGTCTCCGTTTGGTTAATCTTTACCATATAACCGAAATAACGGCCAAAAAGATACAGGCTGTTAGTAAAATGCCGCCACGTCAGGGCGGGTGAAACGGAAGTCGCGGAGGTCGTAATGCGTTGCAGATGACTCATATATCCTGAAATCGCGCAAGTTGTCATTAGCTGGTAATTTAGGATAATAACTTAGCGTGATCTGTATGGTGCTGAAGGAGAGGTACTCGTTTCGGAAGCGGAAGCCTATGCCGTAACTCCGATATGGAGCCTCTTTAAATGGTGAGCTTTGGTTACCCGTAGAAAGCCAGGCCACATCGGCAAACATAAAGGTAGCCAACCGAAAGCCCAGCAGCGAAAGCGGCGTATACAGGTTTGCCTCATAATTAAAGGTGGCCCGGCGGGTGCCCCGCACAAGCTCTGAGCGGAAGCCGCGTAATCCGTTCTCGTTATCAATCGAGAGCAGCTCTTCGGGGTTGCGGTCTATGCCCAATGTGGCACGGCCCAGTAAATAGTGGCGCAATTTCCAGTTTCCCCACTCGGCCAGGCGGGTAATGTACATAGTCTCTACATCGAGCACGCCCTGTTCCCAGCGGTCATCGCGGATGTATGAGCCGTAACCGGCTTTGCTGTAAAGATAGCCGAAATGAGGTTTATACTTGGCAAACGCAAACGAGGCGCTAAAGTACTTCCTGTCGGTAAGGCTGCCTTCCTGATAACCACCTGTGACTGAGAACAGCGTGCCAACCGGAATATCCTCGGTACGGCCAAATCCGAAAATGAATCGGTCTTTATAATACTTCCTGATGCTATAGCCTACGCTGCCCAACATCAGGGTGTTATCCTGAAAGTTCTCGGTGGGCACGGTCGTATAGTTTGTGTTGATGACGCGGGCGCCAAGTATAACACGGCCTTTTGGCTCGTAGCCTAGGTTATATGTTTTAAATTTGAGGGAGCGGCCCAGCCATAAATCCTGACGGGTATAGTTTGCGGTGGCGTAGCGGGGTACTGTGTCTTGCGGGCTGGACGGGAGCAGGATGCGCTCTTCTATCCAGCTGGCCCCCACGGCACCGGCATACTTGGTGTTTAGCGAGAAGAAATCGCGGCGCAGGTTCAGGCTTTTCTCCTTATAATAGTTCTCATCCACATAAGCCGCATCCGCAGAAATATAGGTTTTGCCAATGTTCTCTATCGTATAGTACCCGGCGGCTTCCCAGGGGCGGGGGCGGTCGAGGTTAAACTTATAACTGCCTTCAATTAAATGGCCCTGGCCCAGGAAGTTCAGCTCGCGCAGCGTGACGCGCCCACGGCCCGAAGAGGGAGAGTAGGAGCCGGAGCCTCCCAAACTGAATATATCCTTGGTTACCACAAAAACATCTACGCTATCGTCTGTGGTGGTTTCCTCATTGATAAGTATGCGTGCATCGAGCAAGTGCCTTGTCTGGCGCAGCAAACGCTCCGATTCTACCAGGGCCAGGGGCTCTAGGGGCTCGTCCTTCTCAAAAAGCAGTTTATTACGGATCAGCCCGCGCCCGGTTTTTACATGCAGCGAGTTGCCCGCCTTCTCCAGAAATGTTTTAGGTGCCCGGGAGGTGTCGTTAATTGAGTATCCGAAGGCATCTAGTGTTAGTATGTCTATGTTCCGGACAATTTTATAATTGTGCTTTTCATACTCCTTCTGGATCAACTCTGCATCCAGGCCAAACACTTCCTCGTCCACACGGTCAAAATCCAGTAGCGCGTTCAGCAGTTTACCCATAATCGTTTTGCGCTTCGAAATCTCCTTGAGGTTTTCGATGATACGCGTGTTCAACGACTGTTTGGTAGTATCGGTCTGGCTTTGGTTTGAGTTAACTTGTGCGTGACACACACCAGTGCAAAGCAGCAGGAAGCATAGCAGGAAAGCTAGCGGCAAGCGGCAAAATGATGAGTGTGAAACGAACATAAGTATGGGTAATCAAAAAAATGCCCGGGTTAAGCCTCCTAATATAACGCATTAAACGTGCACTAACGATACGAGTATGCTATAAAATGGCTGCTTCTGAGTTGCAGGGTTGTTTTTGGATGCATTGGTGAGTTAATTTTATGCTAACAATTTTAGTTTATCAACATCTGTAGATAAGTCTGTTGATAAAATTTGCTAATAATATTGGGTTTATTTAAATGTGTTTGCTATCTTTAAACCCTAGAAAGCACAGAACATCAGAGGTATGGATAACAAGGTAATTGAGAAACTAAAAATATTAGCAGATGCTGCAAAGTATGATGTTTCCTGTTCATCCAGTGGCGGAAAGCGCAAAAACGAAAACAAAGGATTAGGCAACGCAGAGGGGATGGGGATCTGTCATAGCTATACTGAGGATGGCCGTTGCGTATCGCTGCTGAAGATTTTGCTAACTAACTTCTGCATTTTTGATTGTGCCTACTGTGTTACGCGCAAGAGCAACGATGTGCAGCGCGCAGCCTTTACGGTGCAGGAAGTGGTAGACCTGACTATAAATTTCTATCGGCGCAATTATATAGAGGGGTTATTCCTGAGCTCAGGAATTTTCAAGAATGCTGATTATACGATGGAGCGCTTAGTGCGTGTGGCCAAGAAGTTGCGCCAAGAGCATAAGTTTAACGGCTATATCCACCTTAAAACCATACCTGGTGCCAGCGAAGAGCTGATTAAAGAGGCGGGTCTGTATGCCGACAGATTGAGCGTGAACATTGAGCTGCCTTCGGAAATGAGTCTACAGCAACTGGCACCTGAAAAGAACTATAAGGAAGTGCTGGAGCCGATGGGGAACATTAAACAACACCTGGCGCAGTCCAAAGAAGAGGTTAAGCTATTTAAGTCTGCGCCAACGTTTGCTCCTGCTGGGCAAAGTACCCAACTTATTGTAGGAGCTTCTGCCGAGAACGACCATCAGATTCTGCAGCTTTCAAGCCAATTATACAAGGATTACAGCCTGAAGCGGGTGTATTACTCTGGCTATGTGCCTATAAGCACCGATAACCGCCTGCCGATCATCACAGAGCCACCAATTATCAGGGAGAACCGCATTTACCAGGCTGATTGGCTGATGCGCTTCTATGGCTTCAGCGCCAATGAGATTGTTGATGAACTGAACCCGCACCTAGATCTTGACATTGATCCAAAACTTGGCTGGGCGTTGAGGAACCGGCACATGTTTCCGGTGGAATTAAACACGGCGGATTATGAACTTATACTCCGTGTGCCCGGCATCGGTGTAAAAAGCGCGAAGAAAATTGTATCGGCGCGGCGGTTTGCTTCCTTAAACTTTGAGCATTTACGCCAGATGGGTGTGGTGCTCAAACGTGCAAAGTATTTTATAACGTGCCAAACCATAAGCCTGCACCGCCAGGATTACGACTCGCAGCAGATTAGGAATAAGATATTGTTTGGCGATGGGTCAGTACGGAGTGCGCTGCTTACACAGCAACTCGACCTGTTTAAGCAGGTGGGGTAAAAGAGAAGGAGGAGTGAGGAGCATGAGAATCAAAAAAAGGAATTCAATCAAACCGAATTATACTTCCAATTCAATCCAACCAAAAAAAGTGTTAGTCATGAGAAAGAATCAGAAAGTTGCCCGTGTTTCTTTGTACTGCAAGCTAAATATGCTGGTGCCGCAGCTGCAGACCCTCGCCGCTCGCGCACAAATGGAAACAGCTGATAAAAACCGCAAGAATCTAAAATAACATAGCCCGTACCGGTTAGCTTCTCATAAGATTTGATGTATCTCTATACTTACGATGGAACGTTTGAAGGCCTGCTTACGGTAATATTTGAGGCATACGAACGAAAGGCGTGGCCAACCAGCATTGAGCAGGAGCACATGGCCCAGCCAATTATGTTTGGAGATACTATTGCCGTAATCACCGATGATGAGAAGGCACGCAGGGTGTGGCGTGGACTGCAGCAGAAACTGAGCGTAGGGGCGCAGCAAGCCTTATACCATACCTATCTTTGGGAGCAGCCCGGATTCGAGCAGATAATCTACCATTATATAAAGCTGGTATTCGGGTCGAATGAAAGTATAGAGGGTAACTATGCGGCGCAATGTGTCCTGCAAGTGCAGCAGGCAGCCAAGCAAGTGCACCGCGAAAAGCACCGAATGGAGGCTTTTGTCAGATTTCAGAAGACGGCAGACGATATGTTCTACGCCACTATTTCCCCTGATTTTAATGTATTGCCGCTCATTATCAAGCATTTTGAAACACGCTATGCCGACCAACGCTGGGCTATTTATGATACTAAACGGCGCTATGGCGCATACTATGATTTGAACCGGGCTTCGCTTGTTGACCTGGAGTTACCAGACCACATGCAAAAGCCTGCCTTAAGTCCGGATGCAAAGCACTCTGAGGAGGATGACTACCAGAGGTTATGGCAAATATACTTCGACCATGTTAACATCCCTGAGCGTAAAAACCCTAAGCTGCATTTGCGGCACATCCCTAAACGATACTGGAAATACCTCTCCGAAAAACAGCCTAAGCAACTGCGCGGATAGTACATTAGCACCAATGTATAAATGATTGCACTAAAACGGGTTGAATTCTAAACTCGTCGTGAAACCTTTTTCTGCTATTATACGTTAATGAATATATATAATACTTTTAATAGCAGTGCAGAAAGGTACTTTTCGGGCACAAACCCGATTTAATTGTTTCCTAAGCTGCGTAACCCCAAATTTGCACGACAAATGAATTCACGCGTACGAAAGAAACTCATTCAAGTAGCTCGCGGCAGAGCACATCTCATGTCCTTCCAAAACTTGATTTATGAAGCAGAGCTTGGCCTTAACTTGGAAAACCCTCATGAGAAATCCCTTTTAGCTGAGGTTATAGACGAAATTTCTGAAAGAGAATACCAGGAAGGCCGACCATTACTTAGCTCGCTGGTACGAGTTAAAGGCCAAAAAAACCAAGGTGATAGTTTTTTCCGGATGTGCGAACGCCTAGGATACGGTAACTGGAAAGAACTAAAGAAGAATTCTCAATTTATTGAAGAGCAGCGCGAAGCCTGCCGAGAATTCTGGTCTGATAAACGAAATTACTCATCCTACCTGTAACATTAGCTGGAGCGGCGGTACTGCCTTCCTACCCAAGGCCGCCGCTCCACCATTTTTTCACTTACATCACTACATCATAACTGGTATTAATTTAATCTCGCTGTGTCCACGCTGCGAGATTTTTTTGATTAAAATATACTGCAATTGTCTATCTGATTTATTTGTTGAAAGCAAATTACTTGGTGTTTTATATGGTAACCATCAGGTTTCCATAAGTATATGTGTAGTATAAGATTTAATATATATACACTGCTAGTGATATATAGGGCAATGGACATGAGTTATAAACGATCAAGGGATATCTATAAGTTAAGTGCAGGCATTATCTAACCGAACTAATCTGTAAGAATTTTCTCAAAATGGCACAGATTTTTTGATAATATAGAAATATATAGCTTTCTTTATAACCCGATTAGGATAGAATAACTATGTACTTGCTTGATAAGGTAAGTGTTATGCTATTATCCTGTTCGTAGTGGATGCGCCAAAATTGCACAAACATAATAACTTTTACATTTGCCTATGAAAGCAATCTCTACCCAACTCTGGGTGCTGGTACTTCTGTTAGCCGGTGCCTTGCAGCAAGTCGCTGCCCAAGTCCCTAAATTTGGAAAGATAACTGAAGAAGAACTGAAAATGAGCTCGTATCCGCAAGATACGAGTGCAGGTGCGGTTATACTTTCAGATTACGGATATACGCGGTTTAATACCACCAATGAACTGCAAGTGGTGTTTGAACGGCATATCAGAATAAAAATATTTAAAAAATCCGCTTACGATTGGGCAGATGTGGTTGTGCCTTTTTATGAAAAAGGATCAGACCGCGAGAAGGTTACAAGTATCAAAGGATATACGTTTAACCTGGTAAACGGAAAAATCGAGAAAGATAAACTTGATGGCAAAAGTGTTTTCGAGGAGAAGAACACAGAAAACTGGTTTGCTAAAAAGTTTACCATGCCTAACGTGAAAGAGGGCTCTGTTATTGATGTCAGCTACACCATCACCTCTGATTTCGTGTATACCCTTCGTGATTGGGAGTTTCAGCACAGCATTCCAACTCTATGGAGTGAGTTCCGAGCGGAGATACCTGAGTATTTCGACTACAAATTTCAGATGCAGGGCTATCATGCTCTCTACAGAAACGAGAATACGAGACAAGCTGCCGCCGGCACAACTCCTGATGTGCAAAACAATGCCTATGTATGGATAATGAAAGACGTGCCAGCGCTGAAGGAGGAGAGATATATTACCACGCTGCGCGACTACCAATCTAAAATAGAGTTTGAGTTGCAGCGCGTGCAGTTCCCTGGGCAGCCACCACGCATCATGACAGGCGACTGGAATAGTGTGACAAAGGACCTAATGATGGCCGATCGCTTTGGAGTGCAACTAAACCGCAGTGGGTTCTATAAAAACGAGCTGGCAACAATCCAGGCCCAGTATAAAACTAAACCCGAGCAGCTGAGCGTTATTTTCGATCTGGTTAAGCAACGTATGAAATGGAACGGTAAAGGTGGCATTTATACTGACGCCTCGATCCGGAAAGCCTGGGATGAGCGTACTGGCAATTCTGCAGACATAAATATTTTACTCACCTCCATGCTGCAGGAGGCAGGTTTTGAAGCAAACCCGGTATTGGTAAGTACCCGCGACAATGGGCGTATCCATACGGCAATGGCCCCTATGATTAGCAAGTTTAACTATGTTATCTCGCATGTGCAGCTTGATGGAAAGGAATACCTGTTAGATGCAACAGACCCATTGGTAACTGTTGGTATACTGCCAACCAGAGCCTTAAACGGACACGGCCGCCTAATTAAGAAAAACGAAAACCGATGGGTTAGTCTGGACCCTGCGGCTAACTCGACCACGCTTTTCAGTGCTACACTTAATATGAATAGCCAAGGAGAGATGGTAGGCAAGGGGCGCGAGTCTGCGGGAGGCTATAGTGCCATTAGGATGCGCCGCAACATATTTGAGGAAGGTGAAAGTAAGTTTACAGAAAGCCTTACCAAGGAAGTTGGCGATTACAAAATGACTAAAGCGCAGATCAATAACCTGAATGACCTGAACAGCGCCTTGGATATAAGCTATGAGATAAGTATAAATGGTAGTGGGAGATCGAATGATATTATCTACCTGAACCCAATGCTGGGCCGTGGCGAAAAGGAAAACCCGTTTAAGATGAACGAACGCGTGTACCCTGTGGATTTTGCAATGCCGATAGATGAAACCTATATCTGCAATCTCGAAATCCCGAATGGATATGAGATTGAGGAGATGCCCAAAAGTATAGCCGTGAACTTGCCAGAGAACGGAGGCCGCTTCATGTACATGGTGCAGCAGGAAGGCAATACCCTACAGATAATGAGTAAGGTTAACATTAACCGGGCTGTGTTCTATGCTCCGGAATATCCTTACCTAAAGGAGTTCTATAACCAGATTATAGCCAAGCATGCCGAGCAAGTGGTGCTAAAGAAGGCAACAGCAGCAAACTAATACTGAATCAAACCAATAGTTTATAGTTTAACCACCTGCTTGATGAGGCTTCAGCAACAACAAGTAGGTGGTTAGGCTATGGTAATAAATTGTATACTTATGCAAAAAAATAGAACCCTGGTTAAGTGGCTCTGCTGTTTTGCCTTGCTATTACCTTCGCTTAAAACCTTTGCTAACGGAGACAAAACATTTGCAGAGCTGGCTAAGGAGTCTAACGCAATTGTCCGTAACGAGGAAACCGTTTTCACGGTGCACGCAGTTAATAGTGGTACTACCCGCTTTAAAACTACCATTACAGTCCTGAATGAAAACGGTGACAGGTATGCTACGCTTTACGTGCCCTACGATAAGCTGAGCAAGGTTACCAGCATCGAAGGCACTTCCTATGACCGTTTCGGGAAGAAAATTAAAAAGCTAAAGAACAGCGACATCAAAGATGTGAGCGCGATCAGTAACATTTCGGTTTACGAAGATAACCGTGCTAAAATTGCCAGCCTAGAGTACAGCGTTTACCCATACACCGTAGAGTTTGAGTATGAAATGACGCAAAAGAACATGATGTTCTATCCGCGCTGGTATCCGCAAGGCGCCGAGGATGTTTCAGTAGAGAAGGCATCGTTGGAGGTGCAAATGCCAGCCGGTATGCCGCTTCGCTACCGCGAAAGTAACCTGAGCCAATCTGTGGCCAAAAGCAGTAGCGCTACCCAGGATATTTATCGTTGGGAAATTAAAGGGCTTACACCCATTCGGAGAGAGCCCTACGGCCCTGATTTTGCAGAACTGGTTCCGCAGGTTCTTACGGCACCGGCCACCTTCGAGGTAGAGGGCTACCAGGGAAGCATGGAGTCCTGGAAGGATTTCGGTCTGTGGATAAACAAGCTAAACGAAGGGCGCGGCACCTTGCCAGACGAAACCGTTGCAAAACTGAAGCAGCTGACGGCAAACGCTAAAACTACCGAGGAAAAAGTAAGGCTGGTTTATACGTACATGCAAGGTAAAACCCGCTATGTGTCCATACAGTTAGGTATTGGCGGTTTCCAGCCTTTTGAGGCCAGCTTTGTGGATAGCAAAGGCTACGGCGATTGCAAAGCACTTTCAAATTATACCCAAGCCATGCTTAGTGCTGTTGGAGTAAAATCACACTACGCGCTGATAAAAGCAGGAGAAGGGGAGGCAGGCATAAAAGTTGACTTCCCGAGCAGCCAGTTTAACCATGTTATACTGTGCGTGCCGATGCCGCAGGATACCATGTGGCTAGAGTGCACCAGCCAGACAGAGGCCGCAGGGTATAACGGCAGCTTCACTGGCGATCGCCATGCCCTGCTAATTACGCCCGAGGGTGGTAAATTGGTGAAGACTACTGCCTATGGCCCGGAAGAAAATTTGCAGGTACGCAATGTGCGTATAAAGCTGGACGAGACAGGAAGTGGTTTAGCTAAAGTTAATACCCATTATACCGGCTTGCAGCAGGAAAGCCGCGATGGCATTATCCATCGCCTGAAGCCTGAAGAGCAGCGCAAGTGGCTTTATGAGCGCATACAAGCACCTGCCTTTGAGATTGAGAAGTATACCCTTGCCCAGAAAAAAGACCGCGTGCCCAGCGTAACCGAGGACCTTGAGCTAAGCCTGCGCGGATGCGCAACCTTAAGTGGCAAGCGTATGTTCGTAAACCTGAACCTGCTCAGCAAATGGACGAGCGTACCAGGCCAGAAGGAAAAGCGAACCATGGAAGTAGTGCGCACAATGGCCTTTAAGGATGTAGACACCGTGGAGATTGAGATACCAGCAGGCTATACCTTGGAGTACCTGCCTAAACCGATGCGATTTAATTCTCCGTTTGGCAACTATACGGCAAACGTGAAAATGGATGGGCAGCGCGTAATCTACACCCGCGAAATGCAAATGGGCAAAGGCCGCTATGCCCCGGAAACCTATTCCCAGCTTGTGGATTTCTATAACAACATCATCAAGGCAGATCAGGAGAAGGTGGTTTTAGTTAAAAACATACAATAACCCGAGACAGTACATGAGTGAGTTTATGGCAATGCAGGAGGAGCAAGGGGTTGCTGTACCTGAAGAAAAGCTGTTTAACCTAAGCGCTATTATGCTGGCGACCTTTTTAGGTGGGCCTATAGCCGGAGGATACTTAATTTATAGCAACTACGTAATGCTTGGCGCCCCGGAACGAGGCAAGCAGGTGATTTTTTATGCAGTGTTAATCATGTATGGATTAATTGGCAGCATGTTGTTCTTGCCAGATGCAACGGTTGATAAGTTACCCAACTTCTTGATTCCCTGGGTAAGTGCTGCAGTGGCTTACTTTATAGCAAAAAATCTACAAGGTGAGCTGCTAACGGAACATGCCGAGGCCGGCGGACAGTTTTACACGCGCTGGCGGGCCGTGTGGGTGTCCTTGGTATGCGTTTTAGTAACAATTTTACTGCTCGTGCCTTTGGTGTTGTTTTTGTGATTGTAGTAAGCATTAGTGATTTAGCAGCCCTTTGTGATTTTTTTGCAAAGGGCTGCGTCTTTTTATACTTAGCTCCGTCATCAGGGTGTGACAACAAAATTTATACTACTGAGCCATGAAAAGATTTCACGTAAATGTCCGAGTTAAAAACCTGGAAGAGTCCGCAGCTTTTTATACTGCCTTATTTGCCGCTGCGCCAACAGTGCTGAAACCGGATTATGCCAAATGGATGCTGGAAGACCCACGGATAAACTTTGCCATATCGCTAGGTTCTGAAACCACAGGTATAGAACACCTGGGGATACAGGCAGAAAGCGAGGCCAAGCTGGCGGAAGTATACGCACACCTGAAAAATGCCGAAGGAGCCATCAGGGAAGAAGGGAAGTGCACCTGCTGCTATGCCAGATCAGAAAAGTCGTGGATTACCGACCCGCAGGGCGTGGAGTGGGAGGCGTTCTATACTTTCGGGGAGTCGACGGTGTATGGCGAAGGTGCCGCTGAGTGCTGCCCGCAAAACGCCGATGCCGTTTAGTGCAAAATAAAACAAGAAAGCCTCACTGGCAAGTATACTTTAATAGCTTGCCGTGAGGTATATTTACCTATGGATACAACCCTGGACACAACCTCTTTCATACTTTCGGAGATGCTGCCGGAACATTACCCGCAGGTGCAGGAAATCTATACCTTAGGCATTGCCACCCAGAACGCCACACTAGAGGTAAAAGCGCCCGATTGGGAAGAATGGGACAGCAAGTATATGCGCAGTTGCCGCCTGGTTGCGCTAACGGGGCAAGGCGAGCTTGCCGGTTGGGCCGGGCTTACGGCGGTTTCGGGCAGGTGCGTTTACCGTGGTGTGGCCGAGAACAGCGTATACATCCACCCAACGTATAAAGGCAAAGGCATTGGTAGGCAACTGCTGCAGCGGCTCGTCGCGCTATCGGAGCAGGAAGGCATCTGGACGCTGCAAGCCGGTATACTAAAAGAGAACGAGGCAAGTATAAAACTGCATCAGCAATGCGGTTTCAGGGTGGTAGGCATGCGGGAGCGGCTTGGCCAGCTAAACGGGCAGTGGCGCGACATCTGCCTGATGGAAAGAAGAAGTAACAGTGTAGGGTTATAGAATGGAGAAGTGCTGCCATAAGATCGAAGCGTCATCCAAAGAAAACACCTGCGAGGCCGTTGCGCCCGTTTATCTGGCGTACGAGGCGCAGCTGCGCGGCTTTGTGCTGAAGCGTGTGCGGGATAAAGACGAGGCAAACGAAATACTGCAACAACTCTATCTAAAGCTATACAAAAACTGCGAGCAGCTGCCTGAAGTGCGCAACGTAAAGGCCTGGCTCTACCAGATAACCCGCAACGCCGTGTACGACTACTTTAGAGAGACCGGGCGCAGCCAGCATGAACTTTCTGACATAGACCTGCCGCAACCCGATGAGCAGCCGGAGCAGCACAGGCACGAAGCCGAAGCCCTTATTGTGCCTTTGATAAACTTACTGCCCGCCACCTATGCAGAAGCGCTGCGGCTAAGCGAGCTGGAGGGCCTGAGCCAATTAGAGATTGCCAGCCGCTTAGGTATTTCATACTCCGGGGCAAAATCCAGGGTGCAGCGCGGCCGCGAAAAGCTGAAGCAGTTGTTCCAGGAGTGCTGCCACCTGGAAATAAGTCGGCAGGGCCAGTTGCTGAGCGCTGAGGTAAAAGCCAGTTGCACGCCGTTGGCAGGCTTGCGAAAAGGTCAATAAACTCAACTACCCACGCAGATTATACTTTAAAACTTATACCTTACCTGCACCTTTACATCAGACCTTCGGGGCCCTTCAATGGTTTCGAGGCCCGAGCCAATGCTGTCTTGGTTGCGGTAATGCGTGAGGCCATACTTTACCCAGATGTCTAGGTCCGGGAGCGGCCTGAACTGCGCCAGCATGTAAAACCGAGTGCCTTTCCCACTAAAAGCCGGAACCGAGAACGCGTAAAGCACATCACGCTCATACACATATTGCCGTGTATCGTAACTATCGGTATCGAAGAGGGCGTAGCGGGTGCTGAGCCGAATCTTGCTGAACGTAAAGTTCACATCCTGGGCAATTAGGTAACCCGTTTGCTGCGGTGCTTCCTGGGCATATGTACTAAACTGCACCCTCGATTTTAGGTTTACCGCTTTGGTAGGCGAGGTCTCAAAGTATAAAAGATAGTTTCGGCGCGCCGCCTGTGCCACATAGTCCAGGGCTGTCGTGTTCCCGCTTAGGTTGCGGCCCTTGCTTTCGTAGCGCATCTGGGCGTACAGGCTGCTTTGCCGGTCAGGTTTAAAGTATAGCCGCACCAGATACTCATCTCCGTGCGAGGGGGCATCTACCTGGTAGCGCAGCCACGGAAAACTGAAACGGTCATAGTATGCGGTAAGCTCCCATTTAGGTATGGGTTTTAGCTTGATGCCTGTATAGAAGCCACGCTCGTTAATGTTGCGGGTGCTCTCGCCAAACGCGCTTCCATAGAAGGTATGGAAATCGCGGGCATAGTTGCGGTAAAGCATAGATAGCTCAGCCTTGTTAGACAGGTTGGCGATTAACCCGTGCACGCTGCCAAGGCCGCCGCTTTTGCTAATGGCTGTTTCTCCGAACAAGTATACATTTTGCCAGGTGTAGCTGTAGTTTGCACCAAAGTTCAGGTTATCAGTGCCTCCAAACTCGAACCGCTGGTAAGGCGCTCCTGCCTTCCGCACCGCCGTGCTGTAATGTGTGGCCAGCGCTGTTATACCTGCCGAAAAGGTTTTATCTGAGGATTGATATTGCGCACTGCTGCCGTATACCTGCTCACGCACTTGGTCCTTGTTGGCGAGCTCGGTGGGCGTGCGGTGAAAACCTGTTGTCTGTATGCCGGTGAAAAACTGCTGCGTTGCAGTCAGCGTGTCAAGTTGGGTTTGCAGGTTGGCATCTACCAGCTTGTTCGAGTAGAAGGCCGTTACATCTGTTCTACCCAAAGTATAGGTTACAGCCGCGCCACGCATAAAAGCATACTCCAGCACCGAGTTGTAAGGCCGAATGCCCAGGTTTGGGCGGCTTATGGTAGTAATGGTTTCGCTGCCTTTGCCCACGCTGTACCCCGATGAGAGCAAAAGCCCTTGCCCAATTTGTAATTGGTAATCGCCGAGTGCTATGGCCTTAAAGCGGCCTTTGTTGTAAAACTGCAGGTGCATGGTATAATAGTCGAAACCGTAGCGGCGCGTGCTTGGGCTCCAGGTAAATTGCTCACCGGCGTCTTTTTCGGCAGTAAATCCGAAGCTGTAATCGCGGGTATGGCTAATGCGGTAGCGCAAGTATAATTTGTTGGGTGAGCCCAGGTAACGGGAAGAGCTGCTGCGGCTGGTATCTGCGGGCGTATAGCCGCGGCGCTGCTGCAGCGTACGCTCAAACCGAAGTATAAGCGCGTTATTATCCTCTCCGATAACCCGCTGCCAGAGCGGCCTGGTATCGGCTTGCAGTCCGGCATCCTGCACGCGCACAAAGGGCAGCAGGCGGGTGATTGTAAGCCTATCGAAACCGGGGATAGCTTGTAACTCATAGATACTCAACAAGGGGCCGTTATCCTGCAGGTGTTTGTAATAAGCCACGATCTGCGCGCGCGATAAAAGGTAAAGCGAAGCAAGCTCCTCCGAGGAAGTATGATTCAGGTCGATGGGGCGCTGGTAATACTGAAAAAGCGTTTCATAGAGATCTTCGTACGCGACGTTCTCATCTTCCTGCTCCGCAAAAAGCTCCTGCACCAGCAAATCCATGTCTATATTTTGGCGCGTATAGTCCTGTGCCACAGCCGCAAGCGCTAAAAGAATCAACCAACAACTAAGTAAGCCCCGTATCATAGGCAACTGAAAAGTAATAATCACAGTATCAGAATATTCTCATACTTAATCTGTATTATTAAGTTGAACATACTTAAACCGCATGGAGATCTTTCACATATTCTCAATCATACTTGTCATCTCGGCCATCTTTGCCTACGTCAACCAGCAATACATCAAACTGCCTGGTGCCATTGGCCTGCTGCTAGCGGGCTTGCTGCTTTCGCTGCTGGTGCAGGCGGCAGGGGCGGTTTCGCCGCAGTTTCAGGCGCTGGTAGAGGAGCGGTTAATTGAGCTTAACTTCTCTGAAATCCTGCTTGAGTTCATGCTGAGCTTTTTGCTGTTTGCCGGCGCCCTGCACACCGACCTCGAAAAGCTGCGCGAGAGCAAATGGCCAATTCTGATATTTGCCACTGTAGGCGTGCTTATTTCCACGGCGGTAACCGGCACGCTGTTCTACTACCTAATGCAGTTGCTGGGCCAGCCCATCGATTATATGTATTGCCTGCTTTTCGGGGCGCTTATCTCACCTACAGATCCTATTGCTGTACTTGGCATCCTGAAACGCGCTAAAATCCCGAAATCCCTGGAAGTGAGTATAACCGGTGAGTCGCTGTTTAACGATGGCGTAGGTGTGGTGGTGTTTATTTCCCTGTTCCAGATTGCCCAGCAAGGTTTCGGTAACGTAGAGGGGTCTTTTATTGCGGAGTTGTTTCTCAAAGAAGTGGGCGGTGGTATTGGCCTGGGGCTGCTTATCGGGTACATTGCCTTTTACTTTATGCGCCGTATTGATCATTACCAAACCGAAGTGATTATCTCGCTGGCCGTGGTGATGGGTGGGTACAGTATAGCGCATTTCTTCCATTTCTCGGGCCCGCTAGCTATGGTGGCTGCTGGCTTACTGATAGGCAACCAGGGTACAAAGCTAGCTATGAGCGAGCAGACTGCCGATTACCTGACCAAGTTCTGGGAAATGGTGGATGAGATACTGAATGCCGTGCTCTTTGTACTGATTGGTTTGGAGCTTCTTGTTGTAGAGTTCCGTTGGGAATATGCCGTAATAGGCGTGATTACAACAGGTATTGTGCTAGCCGTGCGCTATTTCGCGTTGGCGGTGCCAAGTTACACGCTTGGCCTGCACCGTACCTTTGCGCCGGGTGCGCTTTCCATCATGACCTGGGGCGGCCTGCGCGGGGGCATCTCTATTGCCCTGGCGCTCTCGCTGACAACCGATATGTTCCGGGATGAGATCGTGGCCATTACATACACGGTAGTGCTGCTGTCGCTGGTAGTGCAGGGCCTCACGATTGAGTCGTTTATAAAGCGTTTCTCAAAGAGGAAAGCAGTTTAATAAAAGCCAAACAGAATGGCTAGTTAAGGTTTAAGGGCATATGCTACGGCAAGATGGTGGCTGTTGCCGATTGGGGTGGTATTGCCAAAAGCATAGTCTACCTGTAGCTGCCTTGCCTTAAAGCCAGCGCCAAAAGAGAGACTGCTTGTAAGCGTATTAAATCCTGAGCGAAGTATAAATTTGTCTTGCAAAAGCATATACTCTGCGCCTGCCTTAAAATTCGCGTCAAAATCAATGTCTTTTTCTGTTTCGGCGGCGATGAGTAATTTGGGTGTGGGTTTATAAGAGAGCCCGGCTTTCATAATGGTTGGTAAGCGCTCATCCTCGAAAGAAGCGAGCTTTGCCTGGTTGATGTTATAGGCATAAGCGCCAAAGTATAAATCAGGTACAATCTCGCCCTGCACACCCGCTGAAAGAGCTAAGGCTTTCCGGCTGCCATAGCCTGATGCCTGCAGTTGCCATACATCGGCTTTGGCGCCCAGGCTAAACTGGCCAAGCTTATGCGCCGCGCCGAGGCCAAGATGCTGCCTGCTAAATAGTGCATCGCCAAACCGGCTCAGGCTCAGGCCACAAGTGCCATACTGTTTGGAGGGGTAAACGGCCTGTAAGGCCACTGTGGTAAAGGCATGCTCGTTAAACCTGTTTGCCGCATATACTCCCAGGGTTGGCACTTCTACTGCTGTTATGGCAGCCGTATTATTGCTCAGAGCCCACACATCCTGCAGAGTTACGGTAGCGTTGCCCATTCCTGCTCCACGTGCTCCAAAGTCAACCATACTTTGGGCTGCGGCTTGTTTCCACATAAGCGCAAGTACAAACGTTATCAGCGTAAAAGTTTGTTTCATAGAATATAGGGTGTGAGGTAGCATGTATAGTATATCTTCTATACTAGTGGTAGCTTCTACGGTATTCTAGAAAAAATGATATACTGATATGTAGCAATGAGTTTTTCAGCCTTAATACTGAAGCGCGGTGCTAAACCTTGGCTAATATCTTAAGCCTTAATTTTATAGGATTATTCTCAAGTTTATAACCTGAATGCCGAATATAACTTTTTGTTCAAATCCATTTTTTTACCAGTTTGGAGATAAATCCTGCTTTCATGCCAAAAGTAGACGCGTAAAAAGTAATGCAAAAGCATACCTATATAGCAGTATTTTTATCTATTGTTATGTAAATATTGGTGCCTGGTAATCAGTATTATATGCATAGATGTATAAGTGTTTATGGTATGTTATAAGGAGTGGTTTTGGTTAAATAATGATTTCTTACTAAAGAAACTATGCTGTTCACACCATAAAACAGTTAATATAGTGCCTAAAAAGCATTTATTGTACTATTTTTATAGCTTTGAGCATTCATCGACTTCGTACATAAGCACATTATATCATGTTTTACAGCTAATTATGCGCTTATGAAAAAGGTTCTACTACTTAGCTTGATACTGGCTTTCCTAATACCAGTGTTGAGTTATGCCCAGGGAGCTCGCACCATAACCGGGAAAGTAACCGACCAGGCTTCTGGCCAGGCATTACCGGGTGTGGCAGTTCTTGCAAAGGGAACTTCCGTGGGTACCGCAACAGATGTCCAAGGTAACTATAGTATTAATGTCCCTGATGGCTCCAACACACTAGTTTTTAGGTATGTAGGGTATAGCGATGTGGAGCGTGCCATTGGCAATGCCACTACTATAAATGTAAGTATGGGGGTTGATACGAAGCAATTGAGCGAGGTAGTGGTAACCGCTATCGGTATCGAGCGCGAGACGAAGGCATTAGGGTATTCGGTGCAAGAGGTTGGTGCCGAGTCGCTTGAGCGAAGCACGCAGCCCAGCCTTGCCAATGCCCTGAATGGTAAAGTGGCCGGGGTGAATATTACAAGTGCCTCAGGGTCTCCGGGCGCAGGCTCGCGCATCATCATTCGTGGTGCCACTTCTGTTTCAGGCGATAACCAACCGCTTTTTGTGGTAGATGGCGTACCGATCGATAACAGCACCACCTCGGCTGGTAACCCAAATGATGGTACCAATACAGTGCTCTCTGGGGTGGCAAACTCAAACAGGGCAGTAGATATCAACCCAGAAGACATTGAGTCAGTAACCGTGCTGAAAGGCCCGGCTGCTACTGCGCTTTATGGTATACGCGCCGGTAGTGGTGCAATTGTGATCACTACCAAAAAAGGAACGAAGGGCGCTGCCGTTGTTAATTACAGCACCTCGTTTACGCTCGATTATGTGAACAAATTACCAGAGCTGCAGCAACGTTACTCGCAGGGTAGCGGTGGAGAGTTTTTAGGCACATTTGGAGGTTTTAACAGTACGCTGTCCTGGGGAGCGCCTCTAGACCAGCTCCGCTTCGACGGGCAACCATACCGTTACGACCCCAATGGGTTCCTGGTACCTGTAGGCTCGCCTACGGCAACAGACCAGCGCGCCATTGCCTATGATAACCTGGATAACTTCTTTGAAACAGGTACTACCTGGACCAATAGCTTAAGTATATCAGGAGGCACAGAGAAAACAGACTACTATGTATCTTTGGGGCGCACCGACCAGGAGGGTGTTGTGCCAAACAGCGATTTCACCCGTACTTCCGTCAGAATCAACGGCTCAACCCAACTCAGCGAGAAACTGAATACCTTCGGTTCAGCAAATTATATCAAATCCGGCGGTAGCAGAATACAGCAAGGTTCCAATACGTCAGGTGTAATGCTTGGCTTGCTACGCGCCCCAATCACCTTCGACCTTTCCGGAGGTTTTGGAGAGGATGGCGAGGATAACCCCGGCGCCTACGTTTTCCCGGACGGAACGCAGCGTACCTACCGCGAAGGAGCCGGTTACGATAACCCTTTCTGGACGGTTAACAGGAACCCCTACAACGATGAAGTAAACCGATTGATTGGCTATGTGGGCGCAAAGTATGATTTTACAGACTGGATAAACGCAACATTCAGGCTAGGAACCGACTGGTACTCAGACAGGCGCACAAATGGCTTCGATATTCAATCGAGAACGGCACCGGCTGGTAGAGTTGCCGAAGACCAGGTATTTAACCGGGATTTGAACACTGACTTCTTGGTGAACATCAACCGCGAGCTAACCACAGACTTTTCTGCCCGCCTGATACTAGGGCATAATTACTACTCTTCTAATTACCAACGCTTATATACACAAGGCGATGGATTGGCTGTTCCAACTTTCTTTGACCTGGGCAACGCAGCGAGTATTACCACAGTAGAATCCACTACCAAAATAGAACGTGCAGCCGTTTTCGGCGATCTGTCTTTATCATATAAGGATTACTTGTTTTTAGGATTCACTGGCCGCAACGAATGGTCTTCTACGCTGCCTTCCAACGATCAGTCGTTCTTCTACCCATCAGTTAACCTAGGGTTTGTTTTCACACAGGCGCTTGACATCGGGGGAGATGTGCTTGATTTTGGTAAAGTTCGGGCATCTTACGCTGTGGTGGGTAAAGATGCGCCAGCTTACTCGCTCACTACTCCTTTTACTTTCTCAACCTGGGGCGATGGCTGGACAACTGGTATTTCCTTCCCTTTTACTGGGGTAGCAGGCTTTAACCAGCTAACGCAATTAGGTAATGCCGGCATCAAACCCGAAAAGAATAAATCCATAGAAGCAGGTATAGACCTAAGGTTTTTTAACAACCGTTTAGGCTTGGATGCCACCTGGTATAAGAATAACTCCGAAGACCAGATCATTCCTGTTTCGGTATCGTCGGCCTCCGGCTTTTTATCTGCCATACTTAACGCCGGTGAAATTGAAAACAGAGGTATAGAGGCGATTTTACGCGGTACGCCAGTACAGACCAATGATTTCTCCTGGGATGTGATTGTGAACTTTACCCGAAACCAGAGTGAAGTAATCTCGCTTTACCCTGGGGTAGAGACAATCACGCTGAACGGTTTCACGAGCCCATCGTCTAGGGCGGTAGTAGGTGAGCCTTACGGTGTTTTATTTGGAGGGCGTTTTGCCCGTAACGACCAGGGCCAGATGCTGATCGGCGATGACGGGTTCCCGTTCCCGGCAGATGAAGATGGCATTATCGGAGACCCGAACCCAGACTGGACTGCAGGTATAACCAACACGCTGACCTGGAAAGGATTAAGCCTGTCTGCGCTGCTAGACATCAGAAAAGGAGGTGATATCTGGAACGGTACAGTAGGTGTAATGACTTTCTTCGGAACGGCGAAGCGAACTGAAAACCGCGGCGAAACGAAAGTGTTTGAGGGCGTTAGGTTGGATGGTACCCCAAACACACAGGAAGTCGTGCTGGATGAGGAATGGTACCAAGCCAACGGTGGTGGTTTTGGAGCCATCGAAGAGCAGTTTGTAGAGGATGGGTCGTGGGTAAGGCTGCGTGAGCTAACACTGTCTTACAGATTGCCTTCTTCGCTGCTGGAGGACACTCCGGTAAAATCAGCAAGTATAGCGTTTAACGCGCGCAACCTATGGCTAAATACAGATTATAGCGGCATTGACCCTGAGAACAACCTGACAGGCCAGGGAAATGCGTTGGGCTTGGATTACTTTTCTATGCCAAACACCGAGGGCTATGGCTTAACGCTACGTGTATCATTCTAGTTTGACCTTAAACGCTACAGTTATGAACTTATATAAATCAATAAAATATGTCTTAACCGGGGTGCTGGTCTTCATGATTGGATCCTGTGACTTAGACGAGACGAACATAAACCCGGATAACCCAGAAGAAGTGCCAAGCAGGGTGCTGCTATCATCTGCTGAGGCAGGCTTTGCCTACAGTTTAGGCGGTGATATGGGCCGGTATGCCAACGTAATTACACAACATTTGGCAGGTATTGGTCGCCAGCATTTGGTAATAGGCCGCAACCAGATTACGGAGAATGACGTGAACAACGCCTGGCGCTTTAACCTGTACCCTATCATGCAGAACCTGCGCATCATCATTGATCAGGCCAATGAGTCTAACTCACCGCACTTCTCCGGTGCTGCGAAGGTAATGCTGGCCTCAGTGCTTGGTGTAACAACTGATGCCTGGGGTGCCATACCTTACACTGATGCATTTCAGGGAATTGAAAACTTTAACCCTACTTACGATTCGCAAGAGGAAATTTACGGTATTATACAGGGCCTGTTGGATGAGGCCATCGTGGAATTGCAGGCTACCGAAAGCGTAAATACGCTTGGCTCCACCGACTTGATTTACCGGGGCAACCTGGCAAACTGGGTGAAGGCTGCTTATACCCTGAAAGCCAGATACTACAACCACCTCAGCAACGTATCGCCGCAGGAGTCAGCGCAGCAGGCGCTTAACGCGCTTACAAACGGTTTTACATCTAACGCTGAAAATATGCAGTTTGTGTTTGGAAGCGCCGAAACCGAAGCAAATCCATACTACCAGTTTAACGACCAACGCGGTGATGTGGTGATGGCCGAATACTTTACAGATCTGCTAGAGGACAACAACGACCCACGCCTGATGCAATTCGTGACCCCTTTAGATGGCAGCTTTGAAGGTGCAACTTCCGGCGTAGCCGAAGACGGCTCAAGCATGGGGCCATACTATGCGTCAATTAATTCGCCTGTGCCTTTCATAACATACCCTGAGGCTTTGTTTATTAAAGCAGAAGCACACTTAAGGTTGGGCCAAAATACAGAAGCCGCCGCTGCTTACAATGATGCCGTGAAAGCCTCGTTAAGGAACGTAACCGGTTCTGATGACTATCCTGCTTTCGTGCTGGCAAATGCAAGTGCAACAGCGCTAACTATATCGCTAGAGCAAATTATGACGCAAAAGTACATTGCCATGTTCAGCACTTTCGAGACTTGGGTAGATGTGCGCAGAACCGGCTTACCATCTATCCCGATGGCGCAGAATGCGCTTGGCCCGGTTCCGCTTCGTTTCCCATATCCGCAGAGTGAGCGTACTTTCAATGCTTCGAATGTGCCAGATGTGACGTTAACTACACCTTTGTATTGGGATGAATAATTGCTTCCGTTCAATTCAATAAAAAAGGGCTGCCAATTGGCAGCCCTTTTTTATGAGCGAGAGTCACTACTCCACACTAACTTCATCTACAAGCAGCCAGGTTTTCTGACCTGCCGATGGGTATTTTTCAGGGCTTTTAGCCATGTTGTATGCCGTGATCTTTACATAGCGGGCATTAGTTGCTGGTATGCTGGCGCTAATTTCCTTGCGGAGGATGTGCTCTTCCTGGTTTGGGTTTTCAATTACCTTCACGGTTTTGAACTGCTTGCCGTCCTCAGACACAGCATATACTACTTTGGTGGGTAGAAACACGCGGTAACCGATGTGCTGGAAGTATGAGCTGCTCAGTTTGCTGATAGGCTGCACGCTGCCCAGGTCCACTACGGCCTCAAAGTTATCCTCCAGAAAACCTGTCCATTGGCCATCGTAATGGTCTGTAGTGCCGTGTAGGCCGTTAACAAGAGCGGCTTTGCCCGGCGAGAAGCTTGAGTGCGATTCAGTGGTAAGTTTCAGCGGTTGATTCAGGGCTTTGGTCTTGTCGAAAACCTTAGCGCTGGCTTTTCCTACCAGTTTTCCATCTACAAACGAACCGGCGGTGATCGTGGCTTTGCCTGTTACCTCAAAAGGGCCGCTATACTTCCGTGATTTTGTAGTGGGCTGCGAGCCATCCAAAGTATAAAAAATATCGGTGCCGGCGGCATCGGTGCTGAAGGTAACGGTGGCTGTGTTAGACTTAGGGTTTAAGGTTAGCTGCTGTTTTACCTGGTACGCGCTTTTGGCGTAGTTTATACCTTTGGCGTCGTAGCGCTGGTACTGCTGCTGCATGCGCTGCTTAAAGCTCTCCCAGTCTTTGAGTTGGGCCGGGGTCCAGAGCACTTCGGCCAGCGCGGCCATGCGCGGCATCGCCATGTACTCTACGTGCTCAGTTGTCGGGATGTACTCGGTCCAGAGGTTGGCTTGGGCACCCAGGATATACTTCTGCTCATCTTTGGAAAGCTCTGCGGGGGTTGGCTCATAGGCGTATACTTTGGAGAGCGGGCTATAGCCGTGGATGGCGGTAGGCTCCAACTCGCGGTCGCCTTGGTAGTGATCGAAGTATACGTGGGTGCCGGGCGTCATCACCACGTAATGCTTTTCTTTGGCTGCCGCAATGCCGCCTTTGGTACCGCGCCAACTCATTACGGTGGCGTTAGGGGCCAGGCCGCCTTCCAGTATCTCATCCCAGCCAATAATCTGACGGCCTTTGCTGTTTACGAATTTCTCCATGCGCTGCACAAAGTAGCTTTGCAGTTCGTGCTCGTTGTGGAGGCCTTCGCTGGCCATGCGCGCCTGGCACTTCTCGCATACTTTCCAGCGGTCTTTTGGGCTTTCGTCGCCGCCAATGTGAATGTACTTGCTCGGGAAAAGCGCCATTACCTCCGTCAGTACATCTTCCAGGAAAGTAAATGTCTGCTCGTTACCGGCACAGAACACATCCTTAAAAATGCCCCAGCGCGGTTCTACCTTATATGGCCCGCCGGTGCAGCCCAGTTGCTGATAAGCCGTTAGCGCTGCCGAGGAGTGGCCGGGCATCTCGATTTCAGGAACCACCGTGATGTAGCGCTCCTGGGCATACTTTACCACCTCTTTTACTTGCTCCTGCGTATAAAAACCGCCGTGGCGCGTGTGGTTATAGGTCTGCGGAAGGTCCCAGTAATGGCCGATCAGGGTGCTGTCGCGCCAGGCGCCTACTTCTGTTAGCTTTGGGTATTTCTTGATTTCGATGCGCCAGCCTTGATCGTCAGTCAGGTGCCAGTGGAAGGTGTTGAGCTTGTGCATGGCCAGGTAATCGATGTACTGCTTCACAAACTCCACCGGGAAGAAGTGGCGGGTAACATCCAGGTGCATGCCGCGCCACTCGTAACGTGGCTTATCGGCAATGCTGAGAGCCGCGATGGCAACCGGCGCATCGGTTTTTGTTGGCGGTAGCAATTGCGATAGTGTCTGCATGCCATAGAAAAGCCCGTTAGCCTGGTTGGCCGCAAGTATGAGTTTATCAGGAGTAACCTCTACGGTATAGCCCTCTTTGCCGAGCGTGTCGGGTTTGGAGTTGAGCGTTAACTGGATGATGTTTTTAGCCCGGGAAGGCGCTTTTTTCTGAACCACCTGGGGCTCTGTGCCGGTAACTGATTTTATACTTGTGGCCAGCATGTCGGCTATGTGCTTCAGCTCTTCGTTTTTGGGTGGCACATAGATTTTGGTATCCGAGGTAAGTATAAACTGGCCTTGCTTAAGCGCCAGGTGCTGTGGCTTGGGTATGATGGAAACAGCGCGCTTTTGTTGGGCAAAGGTGCAGCCTATGCTTAGCAACAGAGCAAGGCTTAACAACAGCGGTAAAAATCGGTTAGGTTTCATGGAGCTTTTAAGTGGTGTTAGAACATCAAGAATAAAGAATATTTCCTAGAAAAGCCAATGGGAGGTTGGGAGTTGAGGAGGTAGAGAGGGTGGGAGTTAGAACGTTAGAAAGTTTGGAAGTTAGAAGGTTTGGAAGATCAGTAGTAAACAAAAAAGCGGCGCTGGGGTGGTCCCGGCGCCGCTTTTTACACTTGGGCTAAAGCAGGTTGTTAGTCTTTTACCTGAAGCTTAACTTTTGCTTTCCCTTTTTTCTTCTCGATCTTAAACTCGGTCTTGCCGGCACGCAGCATGTCGTTGGCCTCCTGCACGGTAGCGTCCAGCAGCTCGGCTTGCGGCATTTCTGGCGCGGTTTGGGCACCCGGGCTGTCGCTGTCCACAATCGTCATTTCGTTGATCAGGTTCGTAGCACCCGCAAACTTATCGATCAGGAACAGCAGGTAGCGCGAGTCCATGTTGATGCAACGCTTGTACTCTGGGTCAAACACCAGGTCACCGGTCATGGCTTCCCAGTTGCCATCGAAGGCCAGGCCGATTAGCTCGCCTTTACCGTTGATTACCGGAGAGCCCGAGTTACCACCGGTAATGTCGTTGTTGGTGATGAAGTCGGTTACCAGCTCGCCTTTAGAGTTTGCATAGCGACCAAAGTCTTTGGCATTGTACAGCTGCTTCAGTTTGGCAGGTACTACAAATTCCTCGTTGTTCGGGTCTTCTTTCGCCATTACACCATCCAGCGTAGTATAGTAACTGTACATTACGCCATCCTGCGGGCTATAGTCTTTTACAGAACCGTAGCTCAGGCGAATGGTAGAGTTAGCATCCGGATAGTATACTTTGTCCGGGTTCATCAGGCGCAGGCCAGCAACATAAAGGCGGTTTGCCTTGTCTAGCTTGGCGTTGCTTTCGGCAACTTTCGGCGCAATGTTGTTTCTGTAGTTGTCGATGATGCTATTCACGATCTGGAAAGCCGGGTCGTTTTCCAGCGCCTTCAGCGTAGGGTTCTTCAGGAAGCTGTTCATCTTCTGCTCGTTCACCACTACAGAGTTGCTGTAAACAAAATCAGCTAGCTTCTCAAAGTTGCCGTTATACTTTTTCACCATGGCTTTAAACGCCTCTGGCTGCTGGTCTTTGGCGATGTCTTCGGAGTAGTACTTCATCAGGGCAGCAAACACTTTTTTGTCGGCTGGCATGTAGTAATCCTTAAAGAAAGCATCAGCGCGCGACTGCACATCTTGTACAGCCTTTTGCGTGGCTTCTTTATTGCCGGCTTTCAGGGTGCTGTATAACGGTGCCAGGCGGTAAGCCATCAGCAGCGATTCGGTGCCAAGTATAGCTTCGTTCAGATAAACCGTACCTAGGTTATACTTCTCGATAGTGGCATAGGCATCAGAAATATCGCTGAGCACGTTGCCGTAAGTGGCTTTGCGCTGTGCCTCGGCGTTGGCCCAGGCCTGGAACTTGTCTTCGTCCACGATCTTGCCCTCGATGGTGCGCATGCGCTTGATGCCCTCGTTCTGGCCGATAGAATACTTGTAGTAGTTAGACGTGGAAGCATACTTAGAGGCATACTTGATGCGTGTTGCGGCGTCTTTGTCCATATCCTGCTTCCAGAGGCCCAGCTTGCTTTCGCGCAGTTTAATGCGTGATTTGTTGAGCTGGTTTACTTCCAGTTTCAGGCCGTGCGAGGTCATGAAACGCTTGGTGCGGCCCGGGAAACCAAATACCATCGAGAAATCTCCCGGCTCTTTATCGCCGATATTGATTGGCAGGTGGTGTGCTGGCTTAAAAGGAACGTTGTCCTTGCTGTATGTTGCCGGAGAGCCGTCTGGGGCCATGTACACGCGGAACATAGAGAAGTCGCCGGTGTGGCGTGGCCACATCCAGTTATCCGTATCGCCGCCAAATTTACCGATGGATGATGGCGGAGCGCCTACTAAACGCACATCAGAATAGCGGTTGTAAACAAAAAGGTAAAACTCGTTGCCGTTGAAGAAATCGCGCACATAAGTTACATACTTGCCGTTTTCTGAGGCTTCTTTGGCCAAGGCCTGCACACGCTGCCCGATCAGCTGGGCACGCTGCTCTTCCGGTGTGTTGTTGTCGATGCCTTCCAGTACTTTGCTGGTCACATCGTCCATGTGGTGCAGGATGTCTACGAACAGGCCTTCGTTCGGAAGTTCCTGATCTTTAGAGATAGCCCAGAAACCGTCGGTCAGGTAATCGTGCTCAGTAGTGGAGTGCGACTGGATCTGGCCGTATCCGCAGTGGTGGTTGGTAAGCAACAGGCCTTCTGGCGAGATAAACTCACCGGTACAGAAACCGCCGAACTGCACGATGGCGTCCTTCAGGCTAGAGTTGTTAACGGAATAAATTTCTTCGGCTGTCAGCTTTAAGCCTTGCTTCTGCATGTCTGTATAATTCAGACGCTTAATGAGCATCGGCAGCCACATACCTTCGTCCGCTTTGGCCGCAAACGGCACGCTCAGCGAGACTAAAAGTAAAAGTGAAAGGATTCTTTTTAGCATGGGAATTTGTTTAGATTAGTTAAACAGTAGCAAATTTAGCAATTTTTGCCGCTTTTTGCCCTTTTTGCATAAACTAAACCATGACCTGGATCCTGAAGAAATTTATACTTGGCTTGGTGTGGGTTTACCGGAATATGATCTCGCCGATGAAACCCGCAACCTGCCGTTACACGCCCACCTGCTCGCAATACGCTCTGGATGCGGTAAATAAGTATGGCCCCTTTAAGGGCGGCTGGATGGCGATGAAACGCATTGGCCGCTGCCATCCCTGGGGCGGAAGTGGGTACGATCCTGTTAAATGATTTTTCTGCCGCAAGCTTCCAGCTTGTGGCAATGCATGAGGCAAGCTTTCAGTTTGCGAAAGTATGAACTGGCATTTTGCAGCTTACCATTTTCCTGTTTCCGCAAGCTGAAAGCTTGCCCTATGGTAAACCACGAGCTGAAAGCTCGCGGTAGTTTCTTTATTTCTTCAGCGTTTGCTTACAAATGCCGCAAGTTTTCAACTTGTGGTATTACATGCTGGCAAGTTTGTAACTTGCTTTCTGCGCGAGCAGAAAAATGCAGTCGTTTAGAAGACCTTCCTGTAAGCAGCTTAACCTCAGCCAACCAGCACAATCTAACATCTCTACTCTTACTCCCTCGAACCAACCTTCTCCCATACTTTACAGCAAATAAAAAGACAGCTTTTATCGGGCATTCTGCGGGCTAAGTATAAATTATCCTTGTGTTAGTCTAAAGTAAGGTGGCGGGCTTTGGCTTTGCAATGGATTTCAGTTATATTGAAAAAAGTATATTCTTTCTTCACTCTCACGTATGTTGCAAACTTTACTCGCCCACCAGTGGAAGGCTGATTTTCGCTCTTCTGTGTTTCAAAAAAGCATCGTGCTCAACATTATACTGGGCCTGCTGATTTTATACTTTGGCAGTATATTCTTGGTACTTGGTTTCAAGCTCGATGATATCCTCGTCAAGTTCTTTCCGAATCAAAACCCGATAGCCGTTTTCAATGGGGCATTGCTTTATTATTTCTGTATTGATCTGTTTTTCAGGTTTATGATACAAGAGATGCCGGTGCTGGCCATACAGCCTTACCTGCATTTGCCGGTGCCCCGAAGCAAGCTGGTGCATTATGTGCTGCTAAAATCTATCCCAAGTTTTCTGAACCTGCTGCCGTTGCTGGTATTTGTGCCCTTTATGGTATCTGCGGTGGTGCCGGCCTTTGGTTTGGGTGTGGCATTGCTGTGGCTAACGGCGCTATTTGCCTGCACCTTGCTCAACAATTACCTGCTGCTATACTTTAAGCGACAGCTAAGCAGTAAGCCTTTGTATACACTGGCTTTCGGGGCAGTTATTTTAGCTGTAATGGTACTGAATTACTATGACCTGCTGCCGCTGCAAACGGTATCCAGAGCCGCTTTTGGCGCCATTCTGGAGCAGCCTTGGTTGGTGGCAGTACCGGTTGTGCTGCTGGCAGCCGCATACGGGATCAACTTTAAGTTCCTGAGCAACAACACGTACCCCGAAGAGCTGAAAGTGCGCAAAGTAACCCAGGCCAGTGGCAGCGATTTCGCCTTCCTGAACCGTTTTGGAGAAATCGGCAGACTGGTAGAGCTGGAACTAAAGCTGATCTGGCGACACAAGCGGCCTAAGTCGCTGCTTACTATATCTGTATTATTCTTGTTTTATGGAATGCTTTTCTACCGCAACGATACTTACATGGACGGTTATGGCATACTGATATTCGTGGGCATCATGATTACCGGCAGTAGTGTTTTTAACTATGGGCAATTTTTGCCGGGTTGGCAGAGCGCCCACTTCGATGCCCTGCTAACGCAGCGCATCTCGCCGTATCAGTTTTACCGCGCCAAGTACTGGCTATTTGTGCCGGTGATGGTGTTAACATACCTGCTTGCCTTGCCCTACGGTCTGTTCGGCTATAAAATCATACTCATAAACACGGCAGCGCTGCTTTACAACATTGGGGTAAACGTGTTTGTAGTGTTCTTCTTCTCAGTGTACAACACAGAGCGGCTGGACCTGAGCAAAGGCTCGGCATTTAACTGGCAGGGCGTAGGGATTTCCAAGTTCGTGATGATGATGCCCATGATGGTGCTTCCGATCCTAATTTACCTGCCTTTTGGCCTGACCGGCATGCCGCTTGTTGGGCTGGCTACCATTGCCGGGTTAGGCCTGCTGGGAGTCATCTTTCAGCGGCAGTTGCTCCACTGGACGGCCAATCATTTTATGAAGCATAAGTATAAACTGGCTACCGGCTTCCGACAGTCTTCTTAACCTGATGTTACAAAGTATAAAAAGCAAGCTATGCTAACGATAAAAGATCTGCAAAAAGTATACAATGGCACGGCAGTGGTGCAGCTGCCCGAACTGCTGGTAAACACCGGCGAGGCCGTTGGTGTGGTAGGAAACAACGGGGCAGGTAAAACCACGCTCTTCCGGATGCTGCTGGACTTGGTGCGGCCAAGCAAAGGCCAGGTGCACTCCAAAGGAACCAACGTGGCCTTGTCCGAAGACTGGAAAACCTACACCGGCTCTTACCTGGACGAAGGCTTCCTGATTGATTACCTGACCGTGGAAGAGTATTTCAAGTTTATCGCTGACCTGAACGGCCTTTCGCAGGGCGATGTGTTGGAGCGGCTCGAGCCTTTCCACGACCTATTTAACGGCGAGGTGCTGCAGCAGCGCAAGTACATCCGCGACTTCTCGAAGGGTAACCAGAAGAAGATTGGCATTGCGGCTGCGCTGCTCTCCAACCCCGAACTGCTGATCCTGGACGAGCCCTTTGCCAACCTGGACCCCAGCTCGCAGATCCGCCTAAAAAACCTGCTGAAGAAGCTGCGCCAGGAGCGCCAGATGACCATGCTCATCTCCAGCCACGACCTCAACCACGTGATTGAAGTATGCGAGCGCATCGTGATCCTGGAAAAAGGCCAGTTGGTGCAAGACATGCAAACCACAGAAAACACACTACAGGCACTGGAGGCATACTTTACGGTATAAAACCATACTAGCGCCTGCGCAAGCTGTTTATTTTTAAGCCCGGTTTTGGCTAAAGGAGATCTATACTTCCTCCAGCCGTAACCGGGCTTTTGTATACCGCATTATTCCTAGTCTGCGCTTTCTGCCAGCACGTAAGCCATAGCCTTGTAGTCTGTGGTTTTGATCCGGATCTCGCCGGCTTTATCGATTACAAAATGCGTAGGATAGGAGCCAACCTGAAGCCCTTGCACCATAAAAGTACGCTGCTCTGGTGCCACGGCGTAATCAAATTGCCTTTTCTGCAGAAACTTCTCCAGTTCCGGGGCTTTGTCGGTGGCCAGGCTCACAAACAGAATGTCGTTGCGGTTTTTATACTTCTGCTTGAGTTTGTTTAGTTCAGGCATCTCGGCTACGCAGGCGGTGCAGCGTATAAACCAGCACTTCAGCACCAGCGTTTTGCCAGCGGTATTCTCGTTGGTGTATACATTTCCGTCCAGGTCTGTGAAGGCGAAGGATGGGAGCTTAGTGCCCTGTAATTTGTAGTTAGCATACTCCTCGCGCGCCCAGTTTGCCAGTATGCTGCGCGTGCCCTGGTCTACAGAGCCTCCCAGCCTATGCAGTTGGTAGAAAACCTTGTTCTCTTTATTTAGCCGCTTCACGGGCAGGTAGTCCCCGGTGCCGAGGCGCTGCATAAATGTGGCCTCCGGTATAATTTGCAGCGACGAATCCAGTGGGGTAAAAGCTTCATAGAGTCTGATGTGCTGTGTTTTATAGTTCCAAAAGCTCATCACGTCCTTCAGCAAGGCTTCCGGCGTTTGCACAACTGTTCCATACTTTGGCTCCTGCGTACATGCGCTCAACACCACTATCAATAGGGTGAAAATGAGGGTTAGTTTTGTTTTCATGGGTTGATTGGTGGGGGATGGTTTTGAAAAGCCTATTAAGAAAAGATTTAATTAGGATTAAGATTGATAATCGATAATCTAGTAAGATCAAGTACAACTCAATTTATTACAATTTGTAGATGATTTTTAATGAGACTTATTATCTTCTCGCCAGTTCCACTCTACGAGTCGGTAGTTTGAATTTCTCAAATGCTCATAGCCTTTATCAACCCCAGCAAGCCTCAAAGATGTTTCTATCTGTGGGTGTAGTTGATGAACTAAATCCCAAATCATTTCGCTTTTTTTGCCGTCAGAAAATTGTAATATTCGATAGTTAGGCCAAGCCGTGCTTCTAATAAAGAAAAAACCGAATTCCGGCGTGTAATAATGCTCTGTGCCAAAGTCAATGCCTCCATCAGCAGTCGAGAATTGATATATGACCATTGGGTTGCCTTTGGTGATTAATGTATCAGAACAGACAAAATAAAATGTTTTTTCACTACTGTAAGGTGAATGATAACTTGTTTTGCTAGGCTCATTTAGATCTATGACGTAAGTTGATGTATCAAATGGAGTGTTATAAATCAAACCTTGACTCGAGCGATCAACGATAAGAGGTAGATAATAAACTTCTTGGTGCATCCCTCTTAAATAATACCAGTACTTTTCACACTGCCATTCAGGTATTTTAGGGCTTTGTTTACAAGCCCATGCTCCTAATAAAATAATGATGATTACCAGTGAGTTAGTGCGCATAGAATTTTAGTTTGTTTGCAGACACTCAAGTTTAGTAACCTTACTTCACCACACCCTTCATCCATTCCGCGATCGTTTCCAAGGCAATGGGAGATAAGGTTTCCTCCAGTTGAGCGTATTCTGCCGGGGAGCCGGTGGTGGCGGTCTGGAAGAAGTGGTTGAGGTTGGGCAGAGCTTTGATGGTATACTTTTTATTGCCTCCGGCTTTTAGTGCTTTTTCAGTGGCGGATAAGTTTTGGCTGTGAGGCACCTGCAGGTCTTTGGTGCCGTTGATGGCGAGGACCGGCATTTTTAGCTTTTGCAGCGTTGGTGCAGGGTTGTAGGCCAGGAAGTAGCGCATCCAGGGCGAGCTGAGTTGGGCAATAAGCGTTTGCCGGGCATTATCAGTGAGGCCGAGTTGCTGTTGCTGCTGGGGTGTTAGCGTGGCTTTGGCTTGCTGCTCCAACTCCCCGATCTGGTTGGCGGCCTGAGTTATGTCTTGCGTGGTGGCAGCCACTTTAAACTGTGCCTCGCGCAGGCTGAGGTATTTCTGTGAAAGCTCCTGCGGCAGGCCTGCGTTTTTCAAGAGGGCTTCGTTCTGGGCTAGCAGCAGGTCTGTTCCGGGCACGGCATTTCCGGCCATCAGCACCACAAAAGCGGCTTCGGGGTGTTTAGCGGCAACCTGGGCGGCTACCAATGCGCCTTCGCTATGGCCAAGCAAGCCCACTTTTTTCTTGTTTATACTTTGGTGATGCTGCAGGTAAGTATAAGCCGCTTCGGCATCCGTGGCAAAATCCGAGGTAGTGGCTGTGGCAAAGTCCCCGCCCGACTCTCCCACGCCACGGTCGTCGAGGCGAAGCACGGCAAAGCCCTGGCGTGTGAGGTGGTCGGCCAGCACCAGGAACGGCTTGTGGCCAAGTATGGTCTCGTCGCGATCCTGGGGGCCGGAGCCCGTGAGCAGCAGCACGGCAGGGTGCGGGCCTTTGCTGTTGGGCAGCGTAAGCGTGCCAGCCAGGGTAATGCCTGCGGCCTTGTTCTCCACGCGCACATCGGTGTTTTGGTACGGAAACGGTGGCTTAGGTTCCTGGGGGTGCCTTACGGTCTCCGGGGCCGCGCCACGTGTTAGCTGCATCGGGAGCGATTGCCCGCTCTGCTTCCAGTGTCCCTCCATGGTTTTGGCGTTGGTAAGCCTGCCGGTGTAGCTACCGCCAACGGCTTTCAGGTCCAGAAAAACGCTATCGGCTGTAAGTATAACCCGTTGCACCGGAATGCCTTTGGCGCTTTGCTTGGGGCTGTCCATGGTGGCTATGTAACTTCCGTCTTCGTTGGTGCTGATGTGGAAGACAAGCGGAAACTCTGTACCCATGACCTGAAGGGAGCCGTTCCAGTCGCCGGTAATATTTGCGGGGTTTTGCGCTTGCAGCCTGGTGGTTGCCAATCCGGATAAAAGCAGCAGGAGAAGTATGCGTATCATAGGCTAAGAATATATGTCAGAATCGCTGAAAAATAGTCATTCGTATTTGCGATGCTTCGGCAATCAGCTGCACATTCGTTCCTTCCCTGTCATCAAACTCCACCTGAAAGCCATCGTCGTAACCGCGGCTGTTGGTCATGCGCCAAAGCCAGCCAATGCGTTTGCGCTGGTTGGCGATCTGTGTGCGGCTAAACTGGCCGGCTAGCGCCTCAACATCCAGCTCCGTAAGTATGGAAAGTATGATTTCATCGCTGTCTTCCTCCACAGAAACAACCAGGTAAGCCTCCTCCACCTGAAAAATCACTTGCTGCAGCCACCCAAACTGCAAGTCGTGCAGGGCGAAGGCTTGGCGTACTTCCTGCCCGGTCAGGCTGTCGAGGTCTGTTATACTTTGCATGTTTTCTAAGGTATAAAATTATACTTTACCAACCTATAGGAGCATCTGTAGAAGGCCTTTCTTATCTTAAACAGACCAGTTTCTTTAATACATTTAATGGCTTATGTTAGAGTTATACTTTCTTGATGGAAAGCTGCGTGTCTCTATCCGAAAGTATGGCGTTGCATTAAGTTTGTACCTTTGCCCGGCACTTAGTTACCTTTTGATATGAAAAAGCTCCTGACACTGGCCGCCCTAGCCGCAAGTATACTTTCCGGCTGCTCTGATACGAGCACGGGCAACCATGAACAAGCCACCACCTCCGTAGCCATCGATTCGGCCTACGTGGCAAGTATAGATGCCTGGCATGCGGAGCGCGTAGCAAACCTGCGGAAAGAGAAGAGTTGGCTGGCGCTGGCGGGTTTGTTCTGGTTGGAGCCGGGCAGCAACAGTTTCGGCAGCGCGGCCGGCAACGCCATCGTTTTCCCGGAAGGGAAGATAGCTGACAAAGCAGGCGCATTTATACTTACTGATGGCACTGTGAAACTGCAGCCGAGCCCAGGCACGGAAATCCAGGTAGACGGCGCACCGGTAACGCAGACGCAGGTAATTTATACTTCGGAGATGGAGCATGCGCCCGAAATGCGGCACGGCACGCTACGCTGGGTTGTAATCCAGCGCGGCGATAAGTATGGCGTCAGGCTTTGGGATGCTGAAAACGAAGCCCTCAAGAATTTTACAGGTATAAAACGCTACCGAACGCGCCCCGAGTGGAAGATGGAGGCAACCCTGGAGCAAAACCCGCTGCCAAAGCAGATTGCCATTACCAACGTGCTGGGCCAAACCTCGCAGGAGCCGTCGCCGGGAGCGGTGGTATTTACCCTGGAGGGCAAGCAGTACCGCCTCGATGCCCTGGAAGAAGGGGAGGAGCTTTTTATCATCTTCGCGGATAAGACCAACGGCACCGATACTTACGGTTCAGGTCGCTACTTATACATGCCCAAGCCAGGTCCCGACGGCAAAACCGAGATCGACTTTAACAAAGCCTATAACCCGCCCTGCGCATTTACTGGCTTCGCCACCTGCCCGCTGCCGCCCAAGCAAAACCACCTGCCCATCGCCGTTACCGCCGGCGAAATGAGCAAACACTGAGAGGGAGGGGAGTTAGAGAGGTAGAGAGTTATGGAGTTAGAAAGTTGGGGGGGTAGAAAGTTGTTTTTTCTGGGGGTAGTGTGGGGTTATGGTTATGTCTATACTTATGCTTTTAGCGCTTCGGCTTTGTAGTGGCCCTGTGTATTGATGTTTATGCCTTGATTTACAATTAGTTGATTAGGTTAGGCAAGTTCAATATTTCCTGCTCATACTAAGTATAAAAGAGCAGCACAAGCAGACTATAAAGCTGCAAAAAACTTTCTAACTTCCCAACCTTCTAACTTTCTAACTCCATAACTCTCTACCTCCTAAACTCCCTACCTCCCAAACTTTCCCTATGTTTTTTGGGTAAAAAATGTTATCTTTGGTAATATCTGCGATCTGAGTCAGGCTCTGTGTGATACGCTTCGTGTTTATTTAAGTCTTCTCGCAAGAAGAGTTTCCCTCAGTTAATTATGCGTTGCTGTTGCTCCGCTTGCTGGAGTAGTTCACAGGTCTGCGCTTCGCTTTCTGCCAATTGCTTGGCAGGCTATAGTTCCTGAAACTTCTGCTGCTTTTGCCTGTTAGCAACCATAAGAGTTTGCTTCAGAAGTTCCTTTATATAGGCACTATCTACTCCACTTGCCCGCTGTTTACCGAAATCATCAAGCGCTTAGCAGCCACAGTTTCGGTGCTGTAATTTGTAGATACAAAGGTATGGGTGCAGATGACGCTTACCTAACGTGGCTAAGGAGCAGGTATAAAGTATCGGCTGTCTCTTTGGGTAAAACTCAGTAAGCACGGCAGCGGAACTATCAGCATAAAACATATTGTTATATATACTTAAGAAAATATTTGTTGAACGAAAACGAACCCTATACAAGACATCACGACCATGGCAACCACCCCGATTACTTCAGAACACCTGGCAAACGCAATAAGCTATACGCAGTACCGCGACCTAATTGATAAACTGCTGGCCGAGGGCAAAACCACCGGCACCAACCACTCAGAGGCGATGGTAGAGTATACCCGCGTGAACATGCACCGCATGCGCCGTGTGGAGCGCACCGTGCTTACCGATGAGCTGCTACAGGTGTTGCTCAGCGTACAAACCAAAATGATCTGGGTAGTACTGACGGAGGCCTGGTGTGGAGATGCCGCGCAAAACCTGCCGGCAATCGTAAAAATTGCAGATGCGTCGCCGTTGATTGATGTAAAGCTTTTGCTACGCGATGAGCACCCTGAGATAATGGATGCTTATTTGACCAATGGCGGGCGCTCTATCCCGAAACTAATTGCGATGGATGCCAATACCATGGAGGTGCTGGGCACCTGGGGACCACGCCCGGAACCAGCGCAGCAAATGGTGCTGGATGCCAAAGCCAATAGCGTTCCTTACCCAGAAATGGCCGAGCTGCTCCACAGCTGGTACGCTAAAGACAAAAGCCGCACCTTGCAACAGGAGTTCTCCAAACTGATCAGTAAATGGTCTGAGCTCACTGCCCCCGCCGACATGACAATTGCCCGTTGTTCGTAAGAAATATACTTTTGCCCTAACGCACGAGAGGCGGTACCATCAGGTACCGCCTCTCGTGCGTTAGGGCTGTTTTGTAGCTTTAGGGCTATCGTACCACGCTTGTAGCCAGTGGCAACTGCGGCAGTAGTTCCACATCCAGTATTTTGTCGCCAACCTCCAGGCGGTGCACTACATCCATGCCTTCTATCACTTTCGCGAAGATAGTATAGCGGCCATCCAGGTGCGGGGTAGGGGAGTGCGTAATGAACCACTGGTTGCTTTCGGTGTCTTTTCCGGCGGAGGCCATACCCAGGTATCCTTCCAGGTAATGCAACGGCGCAAACTCCGAGCGGATAGAGTAATCAGAGCTGCCCCAGCCATCGCCGCGCTTATCGCCGCCCTGCACCACAAAGTTAGGCACCACCCTGTGGAAGTATAAATTGTCGAAAAAGTTCTGGCGGCTCAGGTCTACAAAGTTAGCCACGGTGCCCGGTGCATCTTCCACGAAGAGTTGCAATACCACATTGCCTTTATCTGTATGCAGCATCACCTGCTGGTTTACAGGTATGCTGCTTACCAAGGCCCAGTCTATGGGGTGGGTAAACGGGTTTTGCGGCGTTTCGCTGTGCTGCTTGCCGTTCAGGTAATCAATGGTCTTCTGCAGCTCGATGTTGGTTTCCATATCGCGGGGCAGTTGCAGCTTTTGCTGTGCCTGGGTCAGGAAAGTTAAGTTGCTGTAGTGGTTGCGCAGGTTAAGCTTTGGATCGCGGATGGCGGCGGCAGCCATGCCCACCAGGGCCACATCTCCGGAGCCAACCGCTTTCTTAAATATATCGGCAAAGGCCAGTTCCAGCTTTCTCGGGAAATCCGATTGCTGGCGCATAAGGATCAGGGCATCCATGGCCGTGGTGGCGATAACCGGCTGCTCTGCGGCAAACATCTGCTCGGCTATAAAATTGTAATTGTTGCTGTCGCCGGCCAAAGCCTTCAGCAAGTGCGCCTTATCGTAAGGGGTGCGGGCATGCTGGTATTGCTGCTTGTAGCGCTGGTTAAGGTATGGCCTGTTCTGTGGCTGGCTGTTGCTCAGGATCACCCAAATCACGTTGCCGCGCACACGGGCATCCAGCAAGTTTGGCAGCACATCCAGGAGCACTTGCGGGTTTACGCCTGCCCGGTTACTCATCAGAAACTCGGAGGTTGCTACAGCCGTGTTGATGTTCTTGTCCTGCAAGGCGGCAAGTATAGCTAGCTTTATCCCCTCAAACTCGAGGCCCGCCATGGCACGCACCGCGCTCAGGCGCACACGGTAATCCGGGTCGCTTTGAGCGATGGTCGATAAAAACTTGGCTTTATCTGTTGCGCGCACTTTTCCTAAGGCTTGTGCAGCAGCCATTCGCACGTCAGCGGCCGCGTCAGAAGTGGCTGCATCGAGTATCTGTTGCTTGTGCGTAGTCAGGTCCAGTTTGGCGGTGCGGGCCAGGAAGTGCGCTGCTGCCAATCTTGCCTCAAACGGGTATTTTGCACCCAGCAGCTCTACCGCTTTTTCTACGGCTTGCGGCGTGTGTTGCTGCCTAAGGCCGGTGCGGTACAAGCCCCAGGCCTGCCCGGCAATGGCCGTGGGGTTGGTGGCGTTATACTTTGCCAGGAAATCAGCGCCTTTGGTAGTGGCTACTTTGCCCAGCGCCTCTAACTGTTCGGCCTGCACAGCGGGCTTTTGCTCTGTGCCTATACTTCGGATCAGGGCGTCTTCGGCGCTGGCGTGGCCTGTTTGCCCAATAGCGTAGGCACTGGCTTTGCGCACGGCGGCGGCAGAATCGGCGAGCAGGCTTTGCAGTGCTGGCAGGGCAACGGTGTCTTGCACCGAGGCAAATGCCAGCGCGGCCTGCGCACGGTAATCGCTGTTTGCGTTGCTAAGGTATGGCAGCAGTTCTGTGGTTTTGCGCTCGTCTTGCAGAGTATATACATGCTGCAGCGCGGGGTCCCCGAATTTGTTAACGTACTCAACGTTTGGGGCTTTGGAGCGCTGCAATGGCAGATATTGGCAGGAAGCCAGGGTGCCCAGGGCAAGCAGCCAGGTATGGTGTATTTTCATGCGGTTTAGCTTAACGAGTTCTAAGATAATAAATTTGGAGGAAAGGCGTGGCAGCAACAATTTTGCGAATCGCTAAAAATTGTCTATTTTTAGACTGAAACAGCCTCTAAGTCTTATGCAGGAGATTAATATCAGACTTTTTGAAGGAGCTTATACATTAAAGCCGCGTGCTGAGCAACGCCTTATGCTGTTGGCAGTTGCAGCTATGGTGCTACAGGTTAGCTTGTTGGTTTACTTGGCTTTGACCGAGATTTTCAAGACGCACCTGGTCATAATCTTCCTTCTAAATTTATTGATACCTGCTTACTTTATATTCTCGCTTTGGCTGGACGGAAAGCCACATTACCGGCGGCACCTCACGTTAAGCCAGGACGGAATTCGGTACCGCACCCGCTTCATGCGCCCTGAGCACGAGATTGAGTGGAATGAGGTAGATACGGTAAAAGTAAAGCTGTATTCTGTTTCGTTTCTGTTGAAGAACGACGAAATGCATGAGATAAACCTGGCGCACATCCATAACGATGACGTGCTAAAACAGGTTAAAAAAGAAATTAGGCAAATGGTGCAGTTTAAAGGTATAACCCTGCATTAAGATTTCCCGGCAACACCCCTATGTACGTAAATTTATTTCCTGGCAAGCAATTGCGCGCAACCAAACGGTCTATCACCCTGATGGGCTCCTTCCTGTTCCTGGGAGGGGGCTATGCCTTGATGCGGGAATTCTTGTGGTTTGATGGCTTCAGGTCTGGTTGGGCACTTGTCAGTGGCCTGTTGGGTGCGCTTGGCCTGCTGTTCATCGCTTTCGGTACCGATTTTTTCAGGTTTAAAGACGCCTTCTTTTCCATGACGCCTGAGCGCATTGCCTATCGCCTTTCTTTGCTTGGCCGTGAGCACAAAATCAGGTGGCACGATGTGCAGGAACTTGTGATATCTGATGCATTGATCCGGTTTAAGCTGCGGTGCGGTAAACGGGTAAATATGCGGATCGGCGCCATCCAGCAGCCGGATATTGCCAGGCACGTGTCGCGCAGCATCCACTTGGCCGCTTTGGAAAAAGGCCTCCCTATAAATGGTGTAAAACCATCGCCACCAGAGCCTGCATTGCAAGTATAACTAACATATTCTCTTGTAAATACCCGCTTCATCATTCCGGTTTTCTCCTAATTAAATGTTTGTATGCACAACAATAGGTAGGGTGAGTTTGTATAATAAGAGCCAGCGCATTAGGCGCTACTTTATTATACATCAACCTAAAAACTATGGAACGCTATACAGACTTAAACAAACTATACATAAACGGCCAGTGGCGCGACGGCTCACACAAGGATAAAAAGCAGGATGTAATCAACCCATATGATGGCAGCGTGCTTGCCACTTTTGTGCCCGGAACCAAGGATGACCTAGACGAAGCTTACAAGGCAGCCAAAGAAGCTCAGAAAGCCTGGGCCGCTACACCAGTGGGGCAGAAGCGGGATGTGATTGAGAGAGCTGCCCAGATTATTCGTGAGCGTGAAGAGGAGATTATCGAGTGGCTAGTGAAAGAATCGGGGAGCAGCAAGCTAAAAGCCTCATTGGAGTGCCAAACCGCCTTTGAGATTACCCGCGAGGCATCTTCTTACCCAAGCCGCATGCATGGCCTGATCGTGCCATCATACACTCCTGGAAAAGAAAGCCGCATGTACCGTAGCCCGCTGGGTGTTATCGGTGTAATCAGCCCCTGGAACTTCCCTTTTCACCTTTCTATGCGCTCGGTGGCTCCGGCGCTGGCAACCGGAAATGCCGTTGTGCTGAAGCCAGCCACGCACACGCCTATAACCGGGGCAACCTTGCTGGCTAAGATTTTTGAGGAAGCTGGCTTGCCAAAAGGCGTGTTTAACGTGGTGGTGGGCAGTGGCTCAGATATTGGCGACGATTTTGTAACACATCCCATCCCTAAACTCATCTCCTTTACAGGCTCCACGCCGGTGGGCGAGGGGATTGCCGAACTGGCCGGAAAGCACCTGAAAAAACTTTCGCTGGAGCTGGGCGGAAATAACGTGATGATTGTGCTGGATGATGCCGATGTGGACAAAGCCGTAGAGGCAAGTGTGTTCGGCAAGTTCCTGCACCAGGGCCAGATCTGTATTGCCATCAACAGGATCCTGGTGCACGAAAAAATTCACGATGCCTTTGTGGAGAAATTTGTAGCCAAGGTAAAAGAGCTGCCAGTCGGTAATCCAGCCGATGACAACACCATTGTAGGCCCACTGATTGATACCGATGCCGTGGAGCGCATACAAAAAGACCTAGAGGAAAGTATAAGGGCAGGCGCTAAGAAAGTAGTAAATGGCCAAATGCGCAGCAACCGACTTATGGAGCCCATTGTGCTGACCGACGTAAAAAACGACATGCCGATAGCGCATAATGAGATATTCGGGCCGGTAGCGGTTGTCATAAAGTATAAAACTGACGACGAAGCCGTTGAACTGGCCAACGCCACCAAGTATGGCCTGAGCGGTGCCATCCAAACGAGCAACACAGAGCGCAGTGTGCAACTGGCCCAGCGTTTAGAAACTGGCATGGTGCACATCAACGACCAATCCGTAAACGATGAAGCCAACGCTGCCTTTGGAGGTATGAAGGAGTCGGGGTTAGGCCGCTTTAACGGCGAGTTTGTGCTAGAGGAATTTACGACTGTGCAATGGATTTCGGTGCAGCATACACCGCGCGAGTATCCGTTCTAATCATAAACGTAGGTTTTAAAAAGTATAAAGAAGGCGTGGGTGCAGGTAAAGCGGCATCCACGCCTTTTATTATGGCATTAGCACGGATGGATTAGCACAAGACGTTATCCTTTCCCAATTTTGCAGATCAAAGTATAAAGTATGGCAGAACAGCTAAAGCGGGTGTATGGGTTGCAGTTTGGATTGCTTTGCCTGAGCTCATTTCTTTTCTTCTCAAGCTTCAACATGATCATTCCGGAGCTGCCCGACTACCTTACCAGCCTGGGCGGCGAAGAGTATAAAGGCCTGATCATCGCGTTGTTTACTCTTACCGCAGGTTTGTCCAGGCCATTCAGTGGTAAGTTGGCCGATAGCATTGGCCGCGTGCCGGTAATGGTGGTGGGCAGCGTGGTTTGCGTGCTCGCTGGTTTTATGTACCCATTGGTGGGCTCTGTGGCTGCTTTTCTGCTGCTGCGTTTCATACATGGTTTCTCGACGGGGTTTACGCCAACGGGCAAGTCGGCGTACGTGGCCGATGTGGTGCCCATGGAGCGGCGCGGTGAGGCCATGGGTCTGCTCGGGCTATCAGGTAGTTTGGGCATGGCGGCAGGGCCGGCGCTGGGCGGTTTTATTGCCAGTGAGTTTACCGTGGATGCCATGTTCTACATTTCGTCGGGCGCGGCTTTCCTGTCGGTGGCCGTGATCTGGCACATGCGCGAAACGGTACAAAACCCACAGAAGTTCAGGCTAAGCCTGCTACGCATTTCCCGCAAGGAGATTCTGGAACCGCGTGTACTGGCGCCCTCGCTGGTGATGCTGCTTACGGCCTTTACCTTCGGCACCATACTTACCATCATCCCCGATTTTAGCAATTTTCTTGGCATCGAGAACAAAGGGCTTTTCTTTACCTCGTTCACCCTTTCTTCCTTGGCGATACGCTTTCTGGCGGGCCGTGCTTCGGATAAATTCGGGCGAGTGGCGGTGCTGCGCGTAAGCACGGGGCTGCTTACGCTGGCTATGCTGGTTATCGGGTCGGTGTCTTCGGCCACGGAGCTGCTGCTGGCCGGCATACTTTTCGGCGTAGCCACGGGCATGAACTCACCAACCGTGTACGCCTGGACGATAGACCTGAGCCACGAGGCGCACCGCGGCAGGGCTATGGCAACCATGTACATTGCGCTGGAGGCTGGCATTGGCCTGGGGGCACTAGGCTCGGGCTGGCTGTACGGCAACGAGAACAGCAATTTTACGCTGGTTTTCTGGTCGGCGGCTGTGTTCTCGCTGCTGGCTTTCCTGTACTTAACGCTGGTGGTGCGCCGCGAGGCGGCCTTAAAACACTCCTGAGGTTTTTGCACAAAATCCAGTTGGTTGTTATTGGTCTTGCTCTTATAATATCGACATAAGTATATTTTTTCATGCTCAAAAGGGATTAAAAATTGCACAGTTTTTTTAATCCTTTTCTGCATACACTCCGTACTAATTCCAAACGTAGTTCTTTTCTCACCTGCTTAGTAATCAATCTGTTTGATGATAATTGCCGGCTGGCGCTTCGGATGTAGTGCTTCAGGAAAAGTATTGCCTTTTATGTAAATGTCAGAATTGTTAACGAACTGTGTAGTATGAAAAAGTTTACTTTAAGTGCGATGGCCTGTGCGCTGTTAAGTATGGTTTCTATGGGGTGTAGCAGCGATCAATCGGAGGAAGCAAATCCGTTTGCTGCCACCCTGACCAAAAATTTCGGAACTGACCCAAGCAGCTGTGAGATTATTGAGTTTGATGAACTGACCCCGACCGAAACAAGCGCAGGCGCAGTAACCACGGTTTTCAGCCAAGATACCCCAGTGCGTATTTTGGCGCAGTACCGTTTGGGTAATGGCCGTTATGCAGCAAGCAATGCCGCTTTACTGTTTAACACCAGCCGCCCAGATGCTAAAAATAAGAATTTCAGAACGCCTAGCCCAGCTGCCATTCGCCCGATGGGAGACGTGCTGACAGTTGGCCGCAGCAACAGCAAATTTGCCAAGCTATACGATAAGGGCAGCCGCATTGAGTTGGATTTCTCGGCCATGGGCAGCATCAACCTAAAGGGCATCCACGTGCTCGACATCACCGAAGAGGAGGCTAACTCTAAAGTGGAGCTCTTGGATAAGAACGGAAAAGTGATCAAAACAATGGCCCTACCGGTTACAGGCGCTTACGGTGCCACCCGCCTGCGCATAGATACGCCAGGTGTAGCCAAGCTGCGTGTTATCTTTGGCGATGAAACAAGCCGCAGAGGTGGCGGCGCCATTGATGTGATAGAGTTTTGCCGCGAGTAGGCAAGCCATATTAAGAAACAAAGTATAGAAAAGGAGCCTCTTGGGGCTCCTTTTTGCGTGGTATAAGTATAAACTACGGCGTCAGCCTAACAAGCAGCGGCTTTTTTTGTTGAGCCTAAAACACCAACTTGCGGCATACGTTTTAAAACCAAGATGAACAGTCAATTTTTAGAAACCCTCTTCCAAAGCCACCAGAAAGCGCTGCATCAGGTGCCTGCGTCTGCCATGTGCAAGTTGATAGAAGGCGCATTGCAGCTTCTTTTTCCGCCGCTGGCCGATGAGCGCTTTGAAACAGTGCAGGAGCTGGAGGCCTTTGCCAATGGTTTGCAAGTGAACATGATGCGCATCCTGACAAGTATGGAACGCGACTTACCGATGCCTGCCGAAGAGGTTGCCGAACGTATGATGCAGAAGTTGCCACATATATACGAGTTGCTGCTGCTGGATGCCCAGGCCATTGCCGCCGGAGATCCCGCTGCGCAGAGTATAGAAGAGGTGGTGCGTACTTACCCGGGTTTTAAAGCAGTGGCAATGTACCGCATGGCGCATGCCTTATACCAGCTGCGTGTGCCGTTGCTGCCCCGCGTGCTCACTGAGTATGCCCATGCCCGCACCGGTATCGATATCCATCCGGGGGCACAGATCGGGGCTAGGTTTTGCATCGATCACGGCACCGGCCTTGTGATCGGGGAGACCAGCATAATCGGGAACCATGTAAAAGTATACCAAGGCGTAACGCTTGGCGCTTTAAGCGTAGACAAGGCCATGGCAAACATCAAGCGGCACCCAACCATAGAAGATAATGTAGTGATTTACGCCGGCGCTACCATTTTGGGCGGGAACACAGTGATAGGAGCAAACAGCATTATTGGGGGTAATGTATGGCTCACCGAGAGCGTGCCGCCTTACTCGCGTGTATACCATAGGTCTCAAATAGACGTGCGCCGCTCTGCTGACCCGGCCGGCATTATCAATTTTTCAATCTAATCATATCAGAAATCAACGTATGAAAGCGAATACAGTACTCGAAACTATAGGCAATACGCCACACGTGCGCCTTAACAAGCTCTTTAAAAAGGATGTGGAAGTATGGATGAAGCTGGAGCGCAGCAACCCTGGCGGAAGCATTAAAGACCGCATTGCGCTCGCCATGATTGAAGATGCAGAGCGAAAGGGCCTGCTAAAGAAAGACAGCATAATTATAGAGCCGACATCGGGCAACACGGGTGTAGGCCTGGCTATGGTGGCTGCGGTAAAAGGCTATCAGCTGGTGCTTGTAATGCCGGAGTCGATGTCGATTGAGCGCCGCCGCCTGATGGCTGCTTATGGTGCTAAACTAGAGCTTACGCCGCGCGAGAAAGGTATGAAAGGTGCCATTGAGCGTGCCAGAGAAATGGTGCAAGAGCATGGCAACGCCTGGATGCCGATGCAGTTCGATAACGAGGCTAATACACAAATCCACATTGAAACTACTGCGCAGGAGATTTTAGAAGATTTCCCGGAAGGCTTTGATTACATGATAACCGGCGTTGGCACTGGCGGGCACATTACAGGTGTGGCTAAGGTGCTCAAGGGTAAATTCCCGAATATGAAAGTGCTGGCCGTGGAGCCAGCTTCCTCGCCCGTGTTGAGCGGCGGAGAGCCTGGGCCGCATCCGCTGCAAGGCATAGGGGCAGGCTTTATCCCGAATATCATGGACACTACGTTGCTGGATGGCGTGGTACAGGTGCAGCAGGATGAAGCATTTGACTATACGCGCCGTGCTGCCCGTGAAGAAGGTATCTTTATTGGTATTTCGTCGGGCGCATCGTTGGCTGCCGTAGGCAAGAAAATTGAAGAAGAGATACCGGAAGGGGCTCGCGTGCTAACGTTCTGCTACGATACCGGCGAGCGTTACCTTTCTGTGGAAGGACTGTTTGTGTAAGAACAAAGGTATTAGTAAAGCTGATAAAAAGCCTCCTGCCACACTTGTGGCAGGAGGCTTTATTATTAGTCTCCGGAAACGAGTGCCGTCATGAGCCATTGGCCTTGCTTGTTTTTGTTGAGAATGGCGCGATAGCCAATAGGGCTGTGCACTTGCGTGTGGTTAAGGTATCCGCTCAGGCTGCCATCCAATGTTTGCGCGTACCACCATTCTTTTTCGGCGGTTTGTTGCTGAGGGTAAGATTTTTCAGCATTCACCCGAAGTGTAACTTGGCCCAATACGCAGATGCTGGCTGCCGTTTCAGAGGGCTCCTGTTTAAGTATGGCGCCAGTGCCTGTAACGGCAGCGTGCGCAAATGCATCCAAAGAGTCTGGCCAGTTGCTATACACGTATGGCAGCGCATACAAGTCAGCGTTATTTTTCAGCGGGTAGTCACCGCCTAACCGAAGCAGCCGCTCCAGAAGTATCCAGATCTCGGCGCTGTCCTGCTCCGGGTGCCACTGCGCCGAAAAACTGCTCCAGCCACCATCGCCTCCAAAACTTGTTTTAATGTTTGGGTCTAGTAGCTGCTGCAGCTTATTCTCATCCAGCGTTTTCACTGCTTGCCTCAGGTTTTGGAGATAATCCGAAAGGCTGGCGTCGGCTATGGGCTGCTTTGTAGGCAAAAATTCTGGCGTAGTAATTCTGCAATCGGGTACAGGGGTTATGGCGTGAGCCACTGAATCGGTCTCAGCGGTTTGTACGGCAGTAGCTCTACCCAGCTCTGAGTCGTGCTGGTTGCAGGCCGTAAGGCAAAGTATGGCAAGGGCAACTACCCAAAAGTGTTTCATAGGTTGCGAAGTATAAATATCGTGTATATACTTCCACATACGGGAGCCTTAGCTTTTATACTTCGCTTTCGCCGAATTTATACTTCCAGCAGTTCCTGAATGTCTTGATGCATCGCATTTTTTATTCGCTGCAGGTCTTGGGTAGGTATGCAGCAATGCAGTGCTTTAAACACCGCCTGAAAAGATTCGATGATCTCACTGTCCTGCTGAAAATCATTATTGGCGGCAAAGGCATTTTTGCTTCGGATAAAGTTTATCCATTCCTGCCGGTGCTGCATCCTCACGGGAACCACAGTTGGGTTGTATTGATCAAAGTACACGCCCTTCCAGATGATAGGCAAACCGGCTGAAAAGCGAATGGCATCGTGTATCGGAAGCCTGTCGCGGATGGCCTGCAACACCGCCCTGAAAACACGGGCTGCCTGGTGCATGTCTTCTGTTCCCATCTGTTCCGCTACTTTGGCAAGCATGTTACTTGCCTCTTGCTGCTTGTCTTCGAAGTTATAAGCCATGGCCGCTCTGTTTTAAGTTTCAGTTAGAATGTATAGGAGTTACGGGGCAGGCCAGGTGCTGTTTAGTAGTTATAGATAATAGCCCGTGAATAGCAAGCGATATTTAGGTAAGTAAAAGGGGCGTAACTCCAGCCTTTGCTGAGTATAGGATGTAAATAAAGTATGGCATCGACTTAAAACAAAAAAGGCAACCCGTATAGGTTGCCTTCAGTGGAGAATATCGGAGTCGAACCGATGACCTCTTGCATGCCATGCAAGCGCTCTAGCCAGCTGAGCTAATCCCCCGTATTGTGAGCACAAAAATAGGGGAATTATTTTATATGCAAAACATTGTTGTAAAAATTTGTGCAAAATAAAAGGGGCAGCTTTGGCTGCCCCTTTTATTGAAACTAACTGTTTAGGTTAGTTGAAAATGTAGCGGATACCAATCTGGCCTCTCCAACGAGAAGAGTAGTCAGAAGTTGAGTATACTTTGCCATCAGTTTGGCCAGCAGCTGTGTACTGGAAAGTAGGCTTATTAGTAGTGCCTGACTGAATACCAGCGTAACGGATTAGGTTAAAACCTTGGTTAGACACGAAGTATGACTTACCCCAGTCTTTATTAATAAGGTTTCCTACGTTCATCACGTCGAAAGACAGTTGTAGCTTGTTTTTGCTGTTTCCGATCTGCAGACCTAGGTCCTGAAGAACTTTAAGGTCGAACTGGTGCTGGAACGGAAGTCTTGCACCGTTTCTCTGTGCATACTGTCCACGGCGCTCGTTCAGATATTCATCTCCTTCAATGAAAGCATTAAGGGCAGTCCACTGATCATCAGCCGTCATGGTTACAACGCCTTTTGAGTCTTTTACATCCACCAAGTTTATATCAGCTCGGGTTGCAGGAACAAAGATCAAGTCGTTGGTAGTACCATCGTTATTTAAGTCACCATCATATATGTAAGAAAGTGCTTGGCCAGCCTGACCGTTGTAGAATAACGATACCTGTGTTGCAAAGTGATTGAAGTACTCTTTTCTGTAAGAAACAAAGCCTGTTACTCTGTGGCGCAGATCGAAGTTAGCATAAGACTCAACATTTTCGTTCGGGCCAGTTACGTTGTTCAGGAATCTCCAGTTAGAGTAAGCTGTGCTTGATGTACCTGAGTTCAGGTCCTTAGACTGGCCATAAGTATAAGCTACTGAACCAGTAAAGCCATTCTCAAAGTTTTTCTGAAGCTGAGCAACCAAGTTATAAGAATAACCTTTGTTTGAGTTCTCAAGCAGGATTATCTCATTGAAGTTAGAATCGGTACGGCCTGTCTTATAACGAGGTCTCTTATCTGTGGCGTCAAAAGTAAAGTTGGAGTCTACTTCTCTGTTCAGGTTTTTGAACGTTACGTTGTTCAAGCCTTTGCTGAAGATAGCTTCAAAAGAGGCCACTAAGCCCCAAGGAAGCTGCTTGTCTACACCGATGTTTGATCTGAAAACCTGCGGGTACTGGAAATCTTCAGAAGTAATGTTGATATCGCCACGACCATCTTTGCCATTATATGTTGCTGCAGTAGGTTGTGCATAAGGATCTGCTACAAACTTAATGCCCGCAGGGTTTGTGATTGGCTTAGCGCTTGATGAAGTGCTACCTACAGAGTAAGTACCGTTAAGTGTACCGTTGTTTGTGTATTGGTTTGATACCCATACAAAAGGAACACGGCCTGTGAAGATACCGGTACCTCCTCTAACTTTTAACGTATTGTCTCCTAACACATCCCAGTTGAAACCAACTCTTGGAGACCAAAGCACCTTGGTTTCTGGCAGTTGGTCTGTAGACAAACCTCTTGATCCGTACGTTTTGAAAAACTGATCGTTATATGCTGCTTTATCATTTAGGAGTGGCAAGTCTGCTCTGATACCAAATGTAACCTTCAGGTCATTTGTAAGCTGGATGTCGTCCTGAGCATAAAGGCCAAGCTGCATTGCAGAGAAATCTGAGGCACCTTTAGACTGCAAAGGACCGTCGTTTTCAAAAGAATAACCAACTTGGTAGTAAACAGGAGCAGTTTCTTCTGCAGTACCTATTTTCTCGAAGTCAGCAAGTGAGTTGTATACATATTGTCCGTAGATGTTCTGCACGAACAAGTTGTAGAAGCTATAGAACTCGTTGTGCGTACCGAAAGTAAAGGTATGCTTACCTGCGAATATGCTGAAGTTGTCAGTTAAAGAGAATACATCCTGATCAAGTTGGTTAGCCACTGAAGAGTTTTCGCTACCAAGCTGGATTGAGCTGCTTCCTGTTAAGTTCTGAATACGAACATAAGGGAATGGATCACCGAGGGGATCACGGTCATCACGTACTCTTGTATAACCAAGCAACAAGTTGTTAGCATACTTGTTGTTAAACGTGCTGTTCAACTCTAAACCAGTTGAGTTGGTAGTAGAAGGGAAGAATTGACCGTTGTTGTAGAAACGCAATGAGTTGTTGTTACGGCTGTTATCTATGTTCTCACCGTAAGCGTAGCTGTGGCGCAGCGTCAGCTTATGGTTGTTGTTTATGTTCCAGTCTATTTTGGCCAACAACTTGTTAGAGTTCAGCTCATCATTGATCTCACCGTAAGAGCCTAGGTCGTAATTAGGAGCGACTCTTTTTACTGTTGAGATTACTCTGTTAATCTCATCCATTGTTAGTTTAGAGCCTGAGTTAGGGTCAGTCGGGTCAAAGGCAAGTGGCGTAATGCTACGAGTCATCTCACCGTTTAGGAAGAAGAAAAGCTTATTCTTCAGGATCGGACCGCCAATACGGAAACCATACTGAGAGTCATTATATTCAGGGTATTTAGCTTTTTCGCCAGTTATAGGGCTACGGCCGCCAACAAGTTTCTCGTTGTTGCCATAATAATAGATAGAGCCTTGGTAGTTGTTTGTACCTGAACGAGTAACGGCGTTGATACCACCACCAGTAAAGCCCCCTTGTCTAACATCATATGGTGCAATGTTGATCTGGAACTCTTCAATTGCATCTAAGGACACAGGCTCGATTCCTGTTTGGCCACCGTTTGTACCAGATCCGGCAAGACCAAACACGTCGTTATTGATCAAACCGTCAATAGCAAACTGGTTGTATCTGTTATTAGTACCTGCAAATTGAGTTCCGTTACCGCTTGTATTAGCTAAAGGAGAGATCTTCGTGAAATCTTTTAAGCCTCTGCTTACAGTAGGGATTGACTGAACAACCTCTCTCGAAACGTTTGTAGCAGCACCAGTTTTCTCAGAGCTCATAGGGCTGTTACGGTCAGACACGACCTGAACTTCTGACAGCGCATTAGATTGCTCTGATAGTTTGAAAGGAACCGATGTGGAAAGACCGAGCTTCAGGTCGATGTTGTTTGCTACCTGCTCCTGGAAGCCAAGGTAACGGGCAGTAACTTTGTAAGGACCACCAACGCGCATATTTACAATCGTAAATCGGCCGTCAGCACCAGTTGTTGTGCCATACTGAGAGCCAGATGGCGTATGCACTGCAACAACTGTAGCACCTGGCAAGCCTTCGCCTTTAAGGTCTGTTACAATACCAGTCATCGAAGAGGTGGTTACCCCTTGCGCCCAGCTGTACTGCACAAGCAGCACTAAGGCAAACATGATTGATAACTTTTGATAAAATTTTTTCATGATTGGTTGATTGATTTTGGCGCAAAATTAGAACAGCTTTTCGTGATTACAAGCGAGTTATATATTATTTATTTGTTAACCTAATAAGCTGTATATGTGCTTAAGCGAATTTGCGTATGGTAAAGAGTTGGTCAATGTTGTATCATTTGCCCTTCAGTAACTTATAGGTTTAGTTGCCTATATAGGTTAGGCTTTTAATTGCTAATGCAACAGCGTTTGATAAATTACATATTTGTATTTGCAAATGTGTGTTTAGCGCGGCGGTTAATTGTGTGATTGTTTAATTCTTGTAAATGTAACTTTTCTAATAATATTAATTTGGTGCAAACAGGTTTTTGTCCTGTTTGTATGTGTCTAAGGCTGGTGTCTGGTCTGCGCATTAATTGTCTCAAAAGTTACTAGGTATTCAAATTTGAAACTTTTAGCATTGTTGATGTGCGGAGTGATTATGTATAATCATTGCAGTAGTAGTTGGATTTGTGATAAATTATCAAAATAGCAATTGATTATTTAGTAAGTATATAATCATGCTTCATTATTATGATTTTTATTATATGGAATATTTATAAACAAATAACATTACTCCTTTTGTCATTTTTTAATATGATAGGTTTACTTGTATAATTTATATTGATTATTGCTGGGAAGTAGAATTGCAGGATAGCTGTATAGTTCAACTAATGTTATCGATATTGTTTTCTATGTTGCCGTTCTAAAATTATACTTCTAGGCATTTATAGGCTTCTTCTAGCCTATTGGTTGTTGTTTGCTGTAATGATTTGTAAGATTAGAATATTGGATTCATCCAACTTGTTGGTTTGTTTTTAAACAAATAAGTTTATTGCACTTTTGGGGATTTGATTCTTAGGGTTAGTTAGTTGTGTGGTTTGCAAATGATTGATAATCTTGTATATGTAAAAATAATTAAGATATTTTAGTTAAAATGCTGTTAAGTTTTGGTTTGATTTTTTTATCTTTTTTTAATGCTTTTAGTTGAAAATTACTGTCTTACCGTTGTAATTTTGCACCCAATTAAATCAACCAACCAATCTTAATAGTCAAAAGATGAAGTACAATTTACTTAGTCTTGTTATGCTGGTCTTATTAACCAGCTTAACACCCAAGGACTTGTTTGCTCAAGGCACCGTTACAGGTAAAGTTGTGGATGGCGCAACGAAAGAGCCTTTGCCAGGAGCAACAGTTGTCTTAAAAGGTACAGAAAAAGCGGTTCCAACCTCTTTAGATGGTACCTTCTCCCTACAGGTAGATGACGCCAATGCGTCAGCCATACTTGTAAACTTCGTCGGCTATATGCAGAAGGAAGTTTCGATTGCTGGCCTGAACGGCAAGAAGAATCTTGGCTCTATCCTTATGGAGTCTAACGTTACCTCTATTAACGAGGTGCTTATCACTACAAACAGTTACGCTATCGACAGAGAAACTCCAGTTGCGATGTCTACGATCACTAGCGAGATCATTACTGAAAAAGCTTCGAACCAGGAATTCCCAGAGCTTTTGAAATCGACACCAGGTGTTTATGCTACTAAGCAAGGTGGTGGATTCGGTGACTCCAGAATTAACCTGCGTGGTTTCCAAAGCGAAAACGTAGCTGTTATGATCAATGGTGTTCCGGTAAACGACATGGAGAATGGCCGTGTATACTGGTCTAACTGGGCTGGCCTTACAGATGTTACCAAATCAATGCAGGTTCAGCGTGGTCTGGGTGCTTCTAAGGTAGCCGTTCCTTCTATCGGTGGTACTATTAACATCATTACCAAAACTACTGATGCAACAAAAGGAGGTTCGCTTTTCTATGGCATCGGTAACGACGGCTATAACAAAGTTGGCTTCTCATATGCCACGGGCTTAACTGAAGATGGCTGGGCATTTGCTGCATCAGGTTCTAAAACTGAAGGTAATGGCTGGGCCGATGGGCTAGAGTTTAAAGGGTACAACTACTTCTTTAACGTATCGAAGCTGATCAACGAGAAGCATACGCTTTCTTTAACTGGCTTTGGAGCGCCTCAGTACCATGGCCAGCGCCAGACACGCGAGTCTATTCAGGATTACAGAAATGCGCCACAAGGCCTCAGGTGGAACTCTGACTGGGGAGTGAAAGACGGTGAGGTTGTAAACGTGGAAGATAACTTCTACCACAAACCACAGATCTCACTGAACCACTACTGGACAATCGATGAGTCGTCTTTCCTGTCTACTGCTGTTTATGTATCTAAAGGTACCGGTGGCGGCGGTGGTATCAGCACAGACCGTTCGCTTAACGTTGATACTATCAGAACGGGAGATCAGTATTCCCCATATGACTTAGACCAAATGGTCGACATCAACAGAAACTCTGTAGATGGCCATGCCAGAGCATATCGCTATGCCTCTAGAAACGACCATACCTGGTATGGTGCCCTTTCTACATACCAAAAAAGCATTAATGCCAACTTTAACATACTAGGCGGTGCCGATTTGCGCTACTACAAAGGTGTTCACTTTAGAGAGGTTTATGACTTGTTAGGTGCCGATTACCACTTGGATAACTCAAATGTGAACAACCCGAACAACAGAGCACGTGTAGGTGATAAGATTAGCTACTACAACGATGGCCTGGTGCTATGGGAAGGTGGCTTCTTGCAAGGTGAGTATACTGATGGAACTCTGTCAGCTTTCGTGTCACTAGCGGCTTCTAACACTTCTTACAAGCGCATCGACTACTTCCAGTACGAAGAAGGCAACCAGGCGACTGATTACCAGAACTTTTTCGGATATCAGGCAAAAGGTGGTGCTAACTATAACCTTTCCGAAAACCACAACGTGTTTGCCAACCTAGGCTACTTCGAAAAAGCGCCATTCTTCAACGCAATCTTTTTGGAGAACAAGAACATCATCAACAAAGATGCTAAGAACGAGAAAATCCTTAGTTACGAGTTGGGTTATGGTTACAGAAGCGCAAAGCTGAATGGTAACATTAACCTATACCGCACAAGCTGGAACGACAGATCTTTCACGGATGTAATCACTGGCCAGAGCGGCGAGCAGTTCTTTGCTAACATCCTTGGAGTTGATGCCCTGCACCAAGGCGTTGAACTAGACTTCACGTACCAGCCAACTACCAAGCTAAGCGTTAGAGGTATGGCCTCTGTGGGTAACTGGGAGTGGACAAACAACCTAGACAAGATCACGGTTTTCAACGAAGACAGAACAGAGTCTGAAGATTATGGCCCTATCTATATGAAAGGCATTAAAGTAGGTGATGCTGCACAGACTACTGCTGCCTTAGGCGCTAGCTACTCTGTACTAGATGATCTGAAGTTTGGCTTCGATTACAACTACTACGCCAACTATAATGCTGACTTCGATCCGACAACCTTGACTGAGCCAGGTATGAAAGTATGGGAAGTTCCTGCTTTCTCTCTTCTCGATCTGAATGCATCCTTCAAATTTAACATTGCCGGCCTGAAAGCATCGCTATACGCCAACGTCAATAACGTGATGGATACAGAGTATATCTCAGATGCTCAGAACGGTGATGACATCAATGATGAAGATAAGAACGGTGATGCGATCGGTTCTAGCGTATTCTTCGGTACAGGAAGAACCTGGACAACCGGCTTAAAAATTAACTTCTAATCTAGTAGATAAGCTAAATTAAGATGAAAAAATATATATATGTAATCGCTTCTGTTGCAGCTATGTCCTTTACGGCTTGCGACCCAATGGAGGATGTGTATAATGAGTTGGATGAAAAATTATCCAATGAATACGAGGCTGATATAAAAACAGAGCTATCTGCAAAAGATTACGAACTGTTTAAGGGTAAAGGCACTGCGCCTGCCTATGTTGCCTCAGAACATTATTTTGCAGATGAAGAGCAAGCGAGTGAACTTATCCCGATAATTCTGGATAAGAATTTCCCTCAGGTTGGTAACAAAACCAAAGCTGCAATCACCTACAACAATTTGGTGTTCAAGTTTGGCGATAATACTGTGTCCAGCGTTAAGTATTATACTTTAGAAGATGAGGATTATGCTTTAGGCGGTGCCAGATATACAAGCTTCGACAAGGAGGCTCAGGTAACTACTTTTTTAAGTGCTAAGTACCCAGATGCGGAAGAAGGCACGCTAGCCCTGCTTACTTATACTTGGTATAACGGAAGCGCAGAGCCACGTTACATCGAAACTACCGACTCGTATTATTTCACAAATGGGATGTGGCTTGATGCCTATCATGTTTCAGGTGAGGACTATGTAGAAGCCGGTAGAAACCGTTTCAACAATTTCACTGCAGCAGATGATAATGTTTTAGCTGACCACTTCAACAGGTTCCTGAATAAAAGCATTGTTGGGAACGAAACCAATGATGTAAAGTATGTCAGCTATGCCTACTACAATGGCAGTAAAACTGTGCAGCAGGTAATGGCTATGGTATTCAATGGCGTACGTTGGGTTGCTGTAGAGGGCGATGTGGTTACCAAAGAAGTACTGCGTTTTGAGAAGAAAGGCACAAAGTGGGTTGCAGACCGTAGCATTTCTTACGGCCTTGTAGCAGCAGACTATGCTTGGATTGCTGATCAGGCGAATATTAGCTCTGAGTCGAACAGAGCAAACCTGGCGAAGTATGGTAATTTCAACACTTTCTCATGGTCAAGCGAAGACATTTTGTTTGCCATGAGCGAGCTGTTAAAGTCAAAGTTCCCGAATGCAGCTGTTGGTCAGAAGTTCACGGTTACTTATGATTCTTACCCAGGAGGTTTAGTATCAGTTATCCTGATTAAAAGAGAAGAAGGCAATTTCACTCCTCCGAAAGACGGGGAATAAGTAGCCTTATTTCGTAATACGCAGCAGGCCACTTGGATTCCGGGTGGCCTGCTGCGTTTATTTGCGTTCTGTAACTATATTACCTGTCATTAAACAGGTACCTCAAGCCAATTTGCCCTTGCCATCTCGATGCGAACGGGGCGATGTTGTAGCGGATGTTACTAGGGTTGAAGGTAAACGTAGGGTTTTGATCTGTATTTAGGCCTGCATAACGTATTATCTCGTTTGCACTGTTGTTTACAAAATACTGGCGGCCCCAGTCGCGGTTAAGCAGGTTGCCTACATTAAAAATATCGAAGGTCAGCTGAAATTTATGACTGTTGTTACCTGCCTCAAAAACGAAGTCCTGAAATATGCGCAGGTCAAACTGGTGCGTCCAGGGCATTCGGGCACCGTTCCGTTCGGCATATTGGCCACGGCGCTCACTTAGGTAGTCATCGTTTTCTATAAAGTCATCCAGCGCTTCCCACTGTTGGTCTGCCGAGAATGTTACGCCGCCAGAGGTAAAAGGAACCAGGTTAATGTCGCTTTGCGTGCGAGGCACATAAATCAGATCGTTGGCAAAATTCCCTTCCCGGTTTAGGTCGCCATTGTACAGGTAAGTGAACGGTTGACCCGATTGGCTTTCGTAGAACAGAGAAACACCCGTGGCGAAGTTATCGTTTGCGCCATACTTAAAGATATAACCAGCACTGCCTACAATCCTGTGGCGTATATCGAAACGAGAGAAAGAGAGTTGCGGATCGTTCGGGCTATTTACAATCTGGTTAAACTCATAATTAGAAAGAGCAGTAGAGTTGGTGCCGCTATTTACGTCTTTAGACTTGCCATATGTATATGCCAAGGTAGTATTCAATCCATCCAGGAAATCTTTTCGTAGCTGGCCGGTCAGGCTGTAGCGGTAGCCTTTGTCAGTGTTATCTAGCAATACCACATTTGTATAGTTGCTGTTTATACGGCGGTTGGCTGGGTAAATTTCTCGGTTATCAGGGCCGCCCGATAGGGTGCCAGATGGGGCTACTAGGTTCAGATCGCGGTATACCACATCGTTCAGTGTTTTAGAGTAAATACCCTCCACGGTCAGAAAAACCTCATAAGGCAAAGTATAATCCACAGCCAGGTTGCTGCGCCACACTTGCGGCAAGTTAAAGTCGTTGGCAATTACGTTAATCTCGAAGGTTTGCGGCAAGGTTGGGTCTATCAGCTGGTTAACGTCTTCCACAAAGCCACCAGGGTTTCTGCGGTCAATGGTACCCAGCACAGTGCCGGTGTTTATAAATTGGTTTGAGAGCCACACAAACGGCACACGGCCGGTAAAGAACCCGGTTCCGCCCCGTATCTGCAACGACCGGTCTTCGGTTGGTGTGTAGTTAAAGCCTAAGCGCGGGGCCCATAGCAACTCCCCGCTTGGCGCACGGTCGGTTTCCAGGCCGGGATAAGTGCTGCTGAAATCATTTTCGAAGGCGAGGTTCTCCTGTGGCTTATCCGGAAAAACCGGAATATCCAGGCGCAGGCCGAGCGTAACTTTCAGCTGTTCGGAGAAAGTATACTCATCCTGTACATAAAAGCCCAGCTGCATGGCATCAAACTCGCCGGCAGGAGTGGGGTTGTTGTCGAGCAGCGAGTACGTAGCACGTACCCGTCTAGGGTTATCGTTGAAAAAATCATCCAGGCTATTGTACTCCCATCGGCCATTAAAATTGTTTATAAACAGGTTTCTGAACTTAAAAAACTCGTTATGGGTACCGAACGTGAAATTATGGCGGCCTACCAGGTAGGTTAGGTTATCCGTAAACTCGAAGATATCCTGGTCCAGCTCGTTGGCGGTAGAGGAGCGCTGAGAGCCAAACTCAAAGTCTGCAATTGGGTCGAAGATGGTGATCTGCGGAAAGAAATCACCCTGCGTTTCTCTGCGCTCCCGTACACGGGTGTAGCCCACAATCAGGTTGTTGGAGAACTCATTCGAGAAGCGGCTATTCAGCTCCAGCACCGAACTGTTGGTGGAGCTGTTGAAACGGTAAGCGTTGTTGCCAAAACGTATAAAGTCGCTGCTCCGCGAGATGTTATCATCAAAGGCATCCACAATGTTGTGCCGAACGGTGAGTTGGTGCTTGTCATTGATGTTCCAGTCTATCCTGCCAAAGAACTTGTCGCTCTGCGTTTCCCTGTCGATGCGCCCAAACGAGCCGACGTCGTAGCCATACTCACTCAGCACAAAGTCAGAAAGCTGCTGGGTAACATTGATCGGAATCTGCGACTCTGCGGAGCCTGGCGCAAAACGAACGGGTTCGGTAAAACGGGTGGCATCGTAGTTGAAAAAGAAAAACAGCTTATCCTCTATAATTGGGCCGCCAACCCGAACGCCTAACTGATAATTTTCAAACTGGTCTGCCCGTTCACGCGGCCCCACAACAGATTTACCGATTGTATGTTCGTTGCGGCCATAGCCATACACAGATCCACTGAAAGTGTTGGTGCCCGAGCGAGTCACGGCATTAATTCCGCCGCCGGTAAAGTTACCAAGCTTCACGTCATAGGGCGCTACTACAACTTGTATTTCCTGTATAGCATCTAGAGAGATAGGCTGCGTACCCGCCTGCCCACCAGGTGTGCCGCTGCCCGATAGCCCAAACACGTCGTTGTTCACGGCGCCATCAATGGTAATGTTGTTGTAACGGTTGTTAGAGCCGGCTATGGAGTTTCCGGATGCCTGTGGCGTGAGGCGGGTAAAATCCTGGAGGCTGCGGCTGAGCGTTGGCAGGTTTTCTATCTGCTCGCGCGATACGTTGGTGGCTGCCCCAGTCCGGTCTTGGTTGAAGATGTCGTTGCGTTCGCCTACGATCTGCACCTCGCCGAGTTGCCGGTTGCTCTCGGATAGTATAAAATCGACTCGGGCAGTCTGGCCAAGTGCCAGGTTTACATCAGTTAGCTGTTGTTCTTGGTAACCTATGTAGGATGTCCGGACAGTGTAAGGGCCACCCACGCGCATGTTTTGGATATTGTAATAGCCATCAGTATTGGTGCCGGCTACATATTGCGCATTTGTGGGAGTATGCACGGCGATAACTGTGGCTCCGGGGAGTGTATTGCCCGCCTGATCTTTTACGGTGCCGCTAAGTGCTGCTGTGGTAGTACCCTGAGCCCAGGCCATACTTGCAGGGAGCGTACAGGTGATTACCAGTAAGAGTAAATTGTAGAAAAGTTTCATAGTACTTAATAACTAATCAAATGAAATATTGAGATTAGTTATTAAGTACGTGGTTTATAGGCTTTTAATATTAAATCAGTGTGAAAAAATCAAATGATAATATAAAAATAGTTATATATAACGTATTTTAAAAGTTAAAAAACCGGCGGCCTTACGGCTTTCACAAATAGCTTTTTATAGTAATCGGAGTATAAGTTGTTCTCCATTACACCAAGGGAAGTGGAAGCATGTATAAACCGTACCTCATCCTCGCTGATCACTTCTGTAACCATGCCTACATGCGTAATATTCCGCTTGCTCTCGCCAAAAAAAACTAGGTCACCTTCGCGTATGTCCTTCGGTTTTACGTTATCGCCATAGCGGCTCTGCTCATCCGATGTGCGCGGCAGGGTAACGTCTATACTTTGGAAAGAAGTACACAAAAGCCCCGAGCAATCCATGCCAACGCGCGTAGTGCCGCCCCATTTGTAAGGTACACCGGTGTAGGAGCGGGCTGTTTTTATTACGGTAGCCACATCCTTGTCCAGGTTACGGTTATGCATGCGGGTGCGGCTGGTACGATCCTTAGAAGTAGAGGCCATGCTGCCTTCCCGTTGCCCGCGGCGGGAAGCGCGTTTTGCAGCCGCAATCTCCCGTGCCGACCGGTATTCTTCGCCACGCTTGCTAAACACAGGCTGTGAGGACTGGCAGGCAGCCATCAGCAGTAAAAAAAAGATAAAAAGCGCGGAAGTAGTAAAAAGTGATTTCAAAGTGTATTTTAGCAAAGCGAGTAGAACAATGTTTAATCACTGGCTAATTTAAGCATAAGCCCAGCTTTTTGAAAATGAAATTTAACCCGATCACCCCTGAGGCTGTAAAAGCACTCGCGGCAATTGTAGGCGAACAGCACCTAGTGCTGCCTGCCGCTGCCGAAGAGATGCTCCGTTACACCCACGACGAAACAGAAGACCTGCGCTACGAACCTGAAGTGGTTCTTAAACCTGCTAACGCTGCTGAGATAAGCCGTATTATGCAGTACTGCCACGAAAATCTTATTCCGGTGACACCACGCGGAGCCGGAACCGGTTTGAGTGGCGGTGCGCTAGCCATTCATAAAGGCGTCATTCTTTCTACGGAGCGCTTAAATAGCATCATTGAAATTGATGAGCGCAACCTGCAGGCCACTGTGGAGCCAGGTGTAATAACACAGGTTTTCCAGGAAGCGGTTATTGAGCGTGGCTTGTTTTACCCGCCAGACCCATCCAGCCGCGGCAGCTGCTTTTTGGGTGGCAACTTAAGCGAATCCAGCGGTGGTCCGAGAGCCGTGAAGTATGGTGTTACTAAAGATTATGTGCTAAACGTAGAGGTGGTTCTGCCAACCGGTGAAATAACCTGGACCGGAGCCAATGTCCTTAAAAATGCCACAGGGTATAACCTGACACAACTGATGGTGGGTAGCGAAGGTACTTTAGGCGTGATTACCAAGATCGTGTTTAAGCTTATTCCATACCCAACCCAAAACTTAGTTATGCTGGTGCCTTTCCGAAGCGAGGAAGAGGCATGCGCCGCCGTTTCCAGAATTTTCGTAGCCGGCATCGTGCCTTCGGCGTTGGAGTTTATGGAGCGTGACGCTATTGAGTGGGCCGTGCGCTACCTTGGCCTGGACCTCAGCCTGCCAGAGGACATCCGGGCCCACCTGCTGATTGAGTTGGACGGCAACGACATGGATCTGCTGTTTAAGGATGCAGAGCGCGTGTATGAGGTTCTGGAAAATTTTGATGTAGGCGATATACTTGTTGCCGATACCGAGAAGCAGAAAAACGACTTGTGGCAACTGCGCCGCAATGTGGCCCATGCGGTAAAAGGTAATTCTATCTATAAAGAAGAGGATACAGTGGTGCCGCGCGCTGAGTTACCGAAGCTGCTAAGAGGCGTGAAAGAGATTGGAGCGAAGTATAACTTTAAATCAGTCTGCTACGGGCACGCCGGCGATGGCAACCTGCACGTCAATATCATTAAAGGCGACATGAGTGATGAGGACTGGCAACACAAACTGCCTGAAGGTATAAAAGAGATTTTTGAGCTTTGCGTAGAGTTAGGCGGAACGATTTCAGGCGAGCACGGCATTGGCCTGGTGCAACGCCAGTACATCGGCATTGCCTTAAATGAAATACAGCTTCGCCTCATGCGGGGCATAAAGGAGCTGTTCGACCCGAGAGGTATACTTAACCCGGGTAAGATATTCTAGAAAAATAAAACAGGCGCATACTCATGGGTAGCGCCTGTTTTGTTTCCTTCGGAGTAATGATGCATTTGCTGGCTCATATGCTTTTTTGCTTTCTAGACGGTTTTGGGTGCTCTGTTAAATCTTTATACTTAGTGGCAGCTAGCTTATTATCCATGCGGCGCAGGTTCAGCCACGATTGCATGAGGTTAACATGTGACTCATTAAGTGTGTTATTTTCCTCCATGGGAGTCGTTTGGGTGTTTTTAGGGGGGATTCTCATGATAATCAATTGTTTTTAATATGTTAAAATTATAGAAAGGCTTGTTGTCTTTTCTATGCCTATGTGAGATTGAAAAATGTAGGCGAAGAGCTAGTTGCTAATGGCCTCATGCTTTTTAGACTCTTCTTTTACGAAGTTGCCAACATAGTTTGCGATATCCTCTGCGCTCTCTTCCTGCAGAAAATGGCCTCCATCCTCAAATGGGATAACATAGCACTCATGGAAGAATACTTTCCATCGCTGTAAGGCCTCCACTTTTATCAGTTTGTCGCGTTCTCCCCAAAGTATAAGCGTTGGAATATCCTGGATCTTATGGCGTTCCTTCCACAATTCGTCATACCACTTACTTACGCCAATTAATTCACGGGCGCAAGCCAGATTTCGCACACGATCTTCAGGGTTACCCAATGCCTTAATATAATGCTCTTTTATTGGCTCCGGCATTTGCTCCTCATCCTTAAATAATTCATGGATTAGCGTATGAGCCGACACGTTAAGTTTGGAGTGCAGAAACTTTCCTAAAGGCCCTACAAGGTACTTGCTGGCTTTGCCAAACGACTGGTGTTTAGATAAAGACCATGTCCAGGAGTTAAGCATGACAATGCTCGAAACATTTTCCGGATGGTTAATAGCATAAGCCAAGCCAATGGGAGCACCAAAGTCATGCACCAGCAAGGTTACATTCTTCAGTTGCAAATGCTCCATGAGTTGCTGAAAGTTCGCAGCATGGGAGCGGGGTCTGTAATCCCAGCTATCAGGCTTGTCAGATAGGCCGAAACCAATCATATCCATGGCAATGCAGCGGTACTTTTTGCGCAAGATTTTTATCAAGTTGCGGTACAGAAAAGACCACGAAGGTGTGCCATGGATCATTACAATTGGGTTTCCTTTACCCTCATCTATGTAATGCATTTTACCTGCTTCGAGCTCAATGAACTTTGATTTGAAGGGATACTCTTTTTTATCTAACCAGTCTGGTTTCATAATAAGTTAGGGGTGATTGCTATTAAACTATACTTCTATCACGAGAGCAAGTTGTTTTTTTAACTTAAAAAAGCAGACCATTCAGACTAATTAACACGCCTTGCTTTTTAGCGGCATATTCGGTTGCACAGGGCATATAATGTAGGGGCCTTTGCTAATCGAAAAAGAAACAAATAAGCACTAATTATATAAACTAGGTCCGTAACAACTTATAGCGCTAAAGCGATATATAACGATAATTGGATAACAAATGAGGAGAATACTTCGTACCCTTTGCCGACTGGTGCAAGAATTCCAACGCATTACATACTTGTTAAAAGCAGAGAAATTTTAGAAAGATATTATATCTTAGCCCTTTCTGTGCTTCAGGGCTGGATTTGTTAGCAGCAACCAGAGCTTATGCATATGGCCAAAGTATAAACATAGACCCAGTCTTTGTCCAAGTAATGCATTGCACCGATAAATTATATTTTTTTATAAGTTTAATGGTTTGTACACAGAGTGTTAGACTTAATAATATTATATTTGTAGCCTTAAGACAATATTTATGAGAATAGCAGTAGTTGGCACGGGATACGTTGGCCTGGTGACGGGGACATGCTTTGCGGAGGTCGGCATCGACGTTACCTGCATCGACATAGACGAGAAGAAGATAGAGAACCTGAAGAAGGGCATCCTGCCCATCTATGAGCCAGGGCTGGAGGAGATGGTGGTGCGCAACGCCCAGAAGGAGCGCCTGACCTTCTCGACCGACCTTGCCGGCTCGATCCAGGGCTGCGGCTGCGAGGCGGCATTCATCGCGGTGGGAACGCCCCCGGGTGAGGACGGCTCGGCCGACCTGAAGTACGTGCTGGCCGTGGCCCGCGAGATAGGCCGCCACATGACCGACTACCTGGTAGTGGTTACGAAGAGCACCGTGCCGGTGGGCACTGCCCGCAAAGTGCGCCAGGCCATCTCCGAGGAGCTGGAGGCACGCGGCGTGGACATCCCATTCGATGTGGCCTCTAACCCGGAGTTTTTGAAAGAGGGGGCCGCCATCGAGGACTTCCTCAAGCCCGACCGCATTGTGGTGGGCGTATCCTCGGAGCAGGCCGAGAAGGTGATGAACAAGCTCTACAAGCCCTTCCTGATGAACGGACACCCGCTCATCGTCATGGACATACCCTCTGCCGAGATGACCAAGTATGCGGCCAACGCGATGCTGGCCACCAAGATATCGTTCATGAACGACATTGCCAACCTATGCGAGATCATGGGCGCCGATGTAAACATGGTGCGCAAGGGCATCGGGTCCGATGCGCGCATCGGCAACAAGTTCATCTATCCGGGCATCGGGTACGGTGGCTCCTGCTTCCCCAAGGATGTGAAGGCGCTCATCAAGACAGCGGCTGAGAACGGCTACCAGATGCGCGTGCTGCAGTCTGTGGAGGAGGTGAACGACCGCCAAAAGGAGGTGATGTACGACAAGGTGCACAGGCATTTCAACGGCGAGCTGGCCGGCAAGACCTTCGCCATCTGGGGCCTTTCCTTCAAACCCAAGACCGACGACATGCGCGAGGCGCCTTCGCTGGTGATCATAGAGAAGCTGCTGGAGCAAGGCGCCAAGGTGCGCGCCTACGACCCGGTGGCCATGAAGGAGGCACGCCATATGCTGGGCGACACCATCGAGTACGGCAAGGACGAGTACGAGGCGCTTATCGACGCTGACGCGCTGCTGCTGGTGACCGAGTGGCCCGAGTTCCGCTCGCCCAACTTCAACGTGGTTAGCAAGCTGATGAAAGAGAAGGTCGTTTTCGATGGCCGAAACATATACGATGCCGTGGAGATGAGCGAGAAGGGCTTCTGCTATTATGGCATCGGGGTGAAAAAGCAGCTGCAGGCTAACGCAACCATAAAACTATGAGCAGAAAGAGAGTACTTATCACGGGAGGGGCTGGGTTCCTTGGCTCCCACCTGTGCGACAGATTTATAAAAGAGGGGTACCATGTGATCGCCATGGATAACCTGATCACAGGAAGCCTGGAAAACATCGAGCACCTGTTTAAGCTGGAGCAGTTCGAGTTTTACCACCACGACGTGTCGAAGTTCGTGCACGTGCCGGGCCACCTGGACTACATCCTGCACTTTGCCTCACCGGCCAGCCCGATCGATTACCTCAAGATTCCGATACAGACGCTGAAGGTAGGCTCTTTGGGCACGCACAACCTTTTGGGCCTGGCCAAGGCCAAGGGCGCGCGCATGCTCATCGCCTCGACCTCCGAGGTGTACGGCGACCCGCTGGTGCACCCGCAGCAGGAGAACTACTGGGGCAACGTGAACCCGGTGGGGCCGCGCGGCTGCTATGATGAGGCCAAGCGCTTCCAGGAGGCCATGACGATGGCCTACCAGATGCACCACGGCTTGGAGACACGCATCGTGCGCATCTTCAACACCTATGGGCCGCGGATGCGCCTGGACGACGGACGCGTGCTGCCTGCCTTCTTGAGCCAGGCGCTGCGCGGCGAGCCGCTAAGCATCTTCGGCGACGGGAGCCAGACGCGCTCGTTCTGCTACGTGGACGATTTGGTGGAGGGCATCTACCGCCTGCTGCTGAGCGACTACCACCTGCCTGTGAACGTGGGCAACCCATCCGAGATCACCATCCGGGAGTTTGCCGAGGAAATCTGCCGCCTGACGGGTGTGGAGCTGAAGGTGGAATACCAGCCGCTGCCCAAAGACGACCCGCAGAAACGCCAGCCGGACATCTCATTGGCTAAGGAGGTGCTTGGCTGGGAGCCTAAGGTGGATCGCGCAGAGGGCCTGGAGCGCACGCTTGAGTTCTTCAAGGAGAAGATACTGAACCCGGCCGCGCAGTCACAGACTGTGTAACCGGTATAAAATATACAAACAGAAGGGGCAGCCAATCCAATTGGCTGCCCCTTCTGTTTGTAATAGATACCCTTGTAGAGGTTTAGCTTTTACGGTTTGATTTCAAGTAGCTTTTTGCTTCCTCGTAGGTAGATGATTTCTTGTCACTGGCTTTGTATACAATAGCATAATATTTTTTTGCAGCAGCTCTATCTTGTTGCTGTTTCGCGATACGCGCCAAATTTAGGTATGAATTCAGGAAATACCCTGAATCGCGCGCACCAGACATCTCGGCAAACGTAATGGCGCTTTGGTAGTATTCTTTGGCCTTCTCAAAATCGCGGTACTTATGCTGATTAATATAAGCAAGAATATAAGAAGCATATCGGCCGCTAACGGGTTCGTAACCAGGCATGTGTTGCTCAATCTTATTTAGGATGCCTAAAGACACGCGCTCGGCCTTTGAGAAGTGGCCTTGCACAAAAAGCAACCGCGCGTAAAAACGTGCAAAATATGCATTGTCTGGATATTTAAGCGCTAACTCTTCTGATACCTTCAAGGCTTCGCTCATGTTCTTTTCTTCGTTGGCAAGAATTTTCATCAGGAAGAACTTAGACTCGGTACCCGTATAAAACCCGCTGTTTGCTACATACTCCAGCTGCTTTAGGCCCAGGCGCTTGTCTCCGTTGGGGAAAAAAACAAGTACGGGGCGAAGCATCGGGTAATTTTCAGGAATCCAAACAGAATAATAGTTAAAAAGCGCCTCACCGAAAAGAAACTCAGGGCTGAGGCCATTGCCAGCCTTGGCTTTCTCCATAAAATCCAGAGAGCGTTTGCTGGCTACAGTTGCTTTACGCCAGTTACTGCGCTCGGAGTGCAGGCGGGCCGTAAACCCATAAGAGGCGGCCAGGAAAAACGCTGCCTCTACATTACGGTCATCCTCATCATACATGGCTTCGGCTTTCTGGATAGTGGTATCCATATAAGCAAAAAAGGCATCATCGTACTTTAGCGTCTGGATGTTGGTAGGAACAATCTTCCACCACTGGCTCAGGCCCATCAGGAAGTATGGGAGCGGGTGCTCAGGGTAGCGGCGTCGCAAGGATTTAAACTGCTTCTCGGCGCGCTCATACTTAAAGTTATACATGTTGTCTACGGCACCCTCAAGCTCATACTGCACATCCCTGTTCAGGAGCAGCATACCTTTCACTTTTGTAGCCGTTGGCAACACCTCAATCTCATCAAAGGTAACCTGGCGCATGGCTGTAGTATCTGAAGGCACAAGTGGCTGTTGTGCTACAGCTAACAGTGGGAAAAAAAGCGTGAAGAGGGCTGTAAGAAACTTCTTCATGTATAACCTAAAAATTAGTGGTTTGAAGATACTTGTGGCATTTGCAACTATCTCAATTATAAAAGTACAACAATTCTATTAAATTTGAATTCCGTAAAAATAAAAAAATTATGAAATTTCTCGAAAAGCTGTGCAAAATACATGCACCGTCTGGTAATGAACAAAAACTATCAGAATTTCTTATAGAATACATTGAGGCCAGTAAAGGGGCTTGGAAACACCAGCCTGAAGTATTGTACGGAGCCGAGTTTCAGGATTGTATTCTGTTAGTTTTTGGGAAACCTAAAAGTGCAATTTTTGCTCATTTGGATTCTATTGGGTTTACGGTTAGGTACGGCAACCAGTTGGTGCGCATTGGTGGCCCGGATGTAGAAACAGGCTATGTTCTGGTAGGCGAAGACAGCCAGGGCAAAATTGAGTGCACCCTGAAGTATGACGAAGAAACACACGAACTAACTTATGAATATGAGCGTGAGATAGAAAGAGGCACAGAACTGGTTTTTAAATGTGACTTCCGGGAAACCGAGGAAACCGTGCAGAGCTGCTACCTCGACAACCGCCTTGGTGTATGGAGCGCCTTGCAGGTAGCAGAAACGCTGGAGAACGGAATTATCGCCTTTAGCTGCTGGGAAGAGCACGGCGGCGGCTCTGTAGCGTATCTGGCCAAATATATTTATGAGCATTACGGCGTAAAGCAAGGCATCATTTCTGATATAACTTGGATAACTGAGGGCGTGCAGGCGGGCCAAGGCGTGGTAATCTCTTTGCGCGACAGCCTGATTCCGCGGCGGGCTTATGTGCAGCGCATTATTGCCATCGCCAGAGAAGCCGGTATTCCGCACCAGCTGGAAGTAGAGGGCTCGGGCGGCAGTGACGCGAAAGAGCTACAGCATAGTGCCTACCCTTGGGATTGGTGCTTTGTCGGGGCCCCCGAAGACAATGTGCATACGCCCAACGAGATTGTTCACAAAAAAGACATAGAAAGTATGGTAGCGCTTTATAAGGTACTGATGGAGAGGTTATAGTATTTTTCTTTATATTAGGAGATTGATACACTATACTATGAAAACAAAACTTATGCCGCCTGGTGCCTTGCTGCTAGGCTTACTTTTCGTGCTCTCGTCTTGCGAGCATTTATTTGATAAGGCCTTTAACAAAGAGCCTCAGTATACTTACATTGTTGAGAATAATACAGCCACGACAGTAGAACTGGTGACAGAGATAAACAGGAATAGCGTTGCCATAGTGATTGGCGATGGCAAAAGCTATTATACGTTAGCTCCTGACGGATCTGCTGAAGTATGGGTTAGCTCCGGCAATGATGATGAACACGTATGGGACATCGAAAAGAACAACCAGGAACTGCAGGCTTTTAAAGTTACCGCCAAAAGCAATGGAAGGCCCGCGATATATAACCTCAGCAGTGCCAGCCGCTGGAAGTATGAGCGCCTGGGCAACTACAAAGCCAAGTATACACTCACACTGACGGACGCCTATTTTTAAGCAATAAAGACATTTAATACGATTAGAAAAGAGGTCGGTTCTAAAGCAGAGCCGGCCTTTTTTATTGCTGTGAAACCTGTAAAAGTTGCCTTAAGAGCTGTAGAATCACTCATTTTTGATTTAGTGTTGCAACTCGTTAGCAGCTAATGGCATAGTGTGTATAAGGTGTAATTTGAAAGCACGTGGAACATTTGGAAAAGTCTAAATTATCTCCGTTCTTTAATAGCTATATTCGAATATCCCTCTAACCTTTAACCCTACTGAATGGAACCTATTCTTTACACAATTCCTGCTTTTGGAGTGGTCGCTTTGATTTACACAGCTATAAGATCGGCTTGGGTAACAAAGCAGCCAAGCGGCAACGAACGCATGAGCACTATTGCGCGCCATATTGCAGAGGGCGCAATGGCCTTTCTGAAAGCTGAGTATAAAGTGCTGGCTTATTTTGCCGTCATCGCATCTATTTTTCTAGCTTACTTAGGGTATACCGGCGAAAAGTCTCACCCCTTGATTGTTGGTGCCTTTCTGATCGGCGCTTTTTTCTCGGCGCTGGCAGGTTTTATAGGAATGCGGATTGCTACCAAGGCTAATGTGCGTACCGCAGAGGCTGCGCGCAGCAGCTTGTCCCGGGCATTGGCAGTTTCCTTTGCAGGCGGCTCCGTAATGGGTATGGGAGTGGCCGGCTTGGCCGTGCTGGGCCTGGGTTCTCTGTTCATACTTTTCTATTACATTTTTGTGCAGAGCCAGGGTGCCGATGTACATGGCGTGCAGATGGAGATTGCCCTGGAGGTACTAACTGGCTTCTCGCTGGGTGCTGAAAGTATAGCCTTGTTTGCCCGTGTGGGTGGCGGTATCTATACCAAAGCGGCCGACGTGGGCGCCGACCTGGTGGGCAAGGTAGAAGCCGGTATCCCGGAAGATGACCCACGTAACCCAGCTACCATTGCCGATAACGTGGGCGATAACGTAGGCGACGTGGCTGGTATGGGCGCTGACCTTTTCGGCTCTTATGTAGCCACAATTCTGGCAACCATGGTGCTGGGCCGCGAAGTGGTGGCCACAGATAATTTTGGAGGCCTTTCCCCGATCATACTTCCGATGCTCATTGCCGGTTTGGGCATTGTGTTCTCCTTTATGGGGATGCTTTTTGTGCGTGTAAAAGAAGGCGGCGACGTGCAGGCAGCCCTGAACCGCGGCAACTGGATCTCGGTTATACTTACCGCGATAGCGGCATACTTTGTCATTTTCTGGCTACTGCCCGATAACCTGAACCTGCGTAATTTCGAGTTTACGCCAACCGGCGTGTTTATGGCCGTGTTGGTGGGTCTGGTGGTGGGGACCCTAATGAGTATCATCACGGAGTATTACACTGCCATGGGTAAAAAGCCGGTTAACTCCATTGTGCAGCAATCCTCAACGGGCCATGCCACCAATATCATCGCTGGTTTAGCGGTAGGTATGCACTCTACTGTTTTGCCGATTATAGTTTTGGCAGCGGGTATCGTGCTTTCCTATGCTTCTGCTGGTTTGTATGGCGTGGCGATTGCCGCAGCCGGCATGATGGCTACCACCGCCATGCAGTTGGCTATTGATGCCTTCGGGCCTATTGCCGATAATGCCGGCGGTATCGCCGAAATGAGTGAGCTTCCTAAAGAAGTGCGCGGACGTACCGATATCCTGGATGCAGTAGGTAACACCACGGCGGCAACTGGAAAAGGCTTTGCCATTGCCTCAGCGGCACTTACCTCCTTAGCGCTTTTCGCGGCTTTTGTGGGCATTGCAGGCATCGATAGCATTGACCTTTACAAAGCGCCGGTATTGGCAGGCCTGTTTATAGGAGCCATGATTCCGTTTATCTTCTCAGCGCTGGCTATCTCTGCGGTGGGCCGGGCGGCGATGGCGATGGTGCATGAGGTGCGCAGGCAGTTCCGCGAAATCCCGGGCATTATGGAGGGCACCGGCCAACCGGAGTATGAGAAGTGCGTAGCCATTTCTACACAAGCGGCTATCCGTGAGATGATGTTGCCTGGTGCCATTGCCCTGATTGTGCCGCTGATCGTCGGGTTTGGGTTCAGAGGGGTGTTCCCGGATACTTCCTCGCCGGAAATCCTTGGCGGCTTGCTGGCCGGCGTAACCGTATCGGGTGTGTTGATGGCCATGTTCCAGTCTAACGCCGGCGGTGCCTGGGATAATGCCAAGAAATCATTCGAGAAAGGTGTAGAGATCAACGGAAAGATGGAGTATAAGGGCTCAGACCCGCATAAGGCATCCGTTACCGGCGACACAGTAGGCGACCCTTTCAAGGATACCTCAGGGCCAAGTATGAACATCCTGATCAAGCTCATGTCCATCGTTTCACTGGTTATTGCCCCGCACATTGGCTTTGAGCGCGAGCCGGCCATACCGGAGCCGCCAATCGAATTGGAGCCGATCAACCTGAACGAAGCCAACACCGCGCCTGCCACCGCAAGTATAAGCGCAAAACCGCATAACACCTTTAGAATTAGTGGTATACCTGCTGAGTAATAAGCTTTGTTGCTATAAAAGTATAAGCCCAGCCTTTGTGTTGGGCTTATTTTTTATTTTATACTTACCTTTGTACAAGTATTAAACAATTACAATATGGAACCGCGTACCATTCAGATTCACGACAGTGAGTTTAGCACCTATATTTTCGAAGAAGAGATAATCGCTCGCATTACCATGCTTGCCGAGCAGATAGACAAGGACTATGCTGACAAGCAGCCACTGTTTCTGGCGGTATTAAACGGCTCTTTCATGTTTGTATCTGATCTACTGAAGCGTGTTTCCATCCCTTGCGAGGTTTCCTTTATCCGTTTATCAAGCTATCAGGATATGCACAGCACGGGTAAGGTAAAGGAAATTCTAGGGCTGACCGAAGATATCTTTGGCCGCCACGTGGTTATTCTGGAGGATATTGTGGATACCGGCCACACCGTGCACGGCCTGTTGCAGCAGCTAAAAGAGAAAAGCCCGGCCTCTGTGGAAGTAGCCACACTACTGATGAAGCCCGACTGCCTGCAGCATGATATGAAGATCAAATATGTGGCCCGCAGCATCCCGAATGATTTTGTGGTGGGCTATGGTTTAGACTATAATGGCTTGGGTAGAAACCTGCGCGATGTTTACTCCATCGTGTCGTAACCTTGGGGTAATAGTAGCGTTAGCAGGCATCTAAGGCCCAAATGCTAGCAGCGTGGCCTATACCTCAAATAATCAAAAAGTACTTCGTATTTATACTTATATTTGCTTTTTACATTAAGCTAGAAGATATGCTCAACATCGTTTTGTTTGGCCCTCCAGGTGCTGGAAAAGGTACCCAAAGTCAAAATCTGATTGATAAATACAACCTGATTCACCTTTCTACCGGTGACCTGCTGCGTTCAGAGATTGCTGCAGGCACAGCCCTTGGTCTGGAAGCGAAAAAGCTGATGGATAGCGGTCTGCTGGTACCCGATGAAGTGGTAATCGGTATGATTGAAAACAAAGTGAAGGAGCACCGCCATGCACCGGGCTTCATCTTCGATGGTTTTCCGCGCACTGTGCCGCAAGCGCAAGGCCTGGACAAACTGTTGCAGGATAACGAAACAGAAATCTCTTGCATGATTGCGCTGCGCGTAGATGATGAGGAGCTTACGAAGCGTTTGTTGCTGCGCGGCCAAACATCAGGTCGCCCAGATGATCAGAACGAAACACTGATTCGCAAACGCGTGCAGGAATATAACTCCAAAACAGCACCTGTGGCAGACTATTATGCCGGCCAGGGTAAGTTTTGCGCAGTGGATGGCATCGGCGAGATAGAAGATATCTTTAAGGCACTATGCCAGCAGATTGATGCAGTGAAAGAAAAGCAGAAAGAGAAAAAATAAGCATTTAAGCTTAACAAGGTTTGGCATCAAGCAACTTTATAGATTACGTTAAAATTTGCTCCCGTTCCGGGCATGGTGGAGGTGGCTCAGCGCACTTGCACCGCGATAAGACTACGGCTAAAGGCGGCCCTGATGGGGGCGACGGCGGCCGGGGGGGGCACATCATACTTCGCGGCAATTCCCAACTCTGGACATTGCTGCACTTGCAGTACCGCAAGCACATCATCGCCGAAAACGGCCATAACGGTGGGCCTAACCACTCGTTTGGGGCACAAGGCCAAGATGAAGTGCTGGAAGTGCCGCTGGGAACCATCGCCAGAAACGTGGAGACCGGTGAATTGATGTGCGAGATCACCGAAGACGGGCAGGAAATCATACTTACACCGGGCGGCAGAGGCGGCCTGGGTAATGCACACTTCAAATCTCCTACTAACCAGACCCCACGCTATGCCCAGCCCGGCGAACCCGGCATTGAGGAATGGGTGGTGCTGGAACTCAAACTACTAGCCGATGTTGGTTTAGTAGGTTTCCCAAATGCGGGTAAATCTACGTTGCTATCGGTTGTGTCAGCGGCGAAACCTAAGATTGCCAATTACGCATTTACAACCCTGGAGCCTAACCTGGGGGTAGTGGCCTACCGCGATTATAAATCGTTTGTGATGGCTGATATTCCGGGTATTATTGAGGGCGCCTCGGAAGGTAAAGGCTTGGGTCTTCGCTTCTTAAGACACATCGAACGGAACTCCATGCTCTTATTTATGGTTTCCTGTGAGAGTGCAGATATCGCCGAGGAGTACCAGGTGTTGCTAAACGAGCTGAAGACCTTTAACCCGGAGCTATTGGATAAAAAGCGTGTGCTGGCCATTACCAAGTCCGATATGCTGGATGAGGAATTGGAGCAGGAAATGCGCGCCACGTTGCCAGAAGGTTTACCGGCAGTGTTTATTTCCAGCGTAACCGGAAAAAATATTACCCCACTAAAAGACATGATCTGGGAGGCGCTTAACAGTTAAGGCACAGCCCGGCTAACGTATAAAACAGAGATCGGTAGAGGCTGCACAGCTTTCTACCGATTTTTTTTGAGCGCCTTCAGTGCAATTGCTAAATAGTTCTATCTATAAGAAAACAACAATCAACAATTTAACTATTCAGCAATGTAATAATGCCATCTTGGCACAAACAGCGGTTTGGCAAGACAATTGACAAGACACAATAGACCAATCAACCTAACTTTTTTAAGGCAATATGTCAGATAAAGATATTAAAAAGGAGCAGGAACAAGAGGAATTACAGGAAAACACTGCCAATGCAGCTACCCAAGAGGAGCTAGACCAAGTAGAAGAAAACACTGCAGAAACGCAGGAAGACACTACGGCCATTGAGTTGGCAGAAATGAAGGATAAGTTTGTGCGCCTGATGGCTGAGTTCGAGAACTTCCGCCGCCGCACAGCTAAAGAGCGCCTGGAGCTGGCTAAAACTGCCTCGCAGGATGTGATGACAGAATTGCTGCCTGTGCTAGATGATATGGAGCGCGCGCGGCAGTCGATGGAAACCAGTAAAGACCTGGATGTGATGCTGCAAGGCTTGGAACTTGTTTTCCATAAGCTAAAGCATGTAACGCACCAGAAAGGCCTGAAACCTATGGAAACAAAGGCCGGCGACGATTTTGACAGCGAGCTTCATGAAGCGGTGACGCAGATACCTGCCCCGTCGGAGGAGCTGAAAGGAAAAATCGTTGATGTAATTGAAAAAGGATATACTTTAAATGAAAAGGTTATCCGTTTTGCGAAAGTTGTAATAGGAGCGTAAGCAATGGCTAAGAGAGATTATTATGAGATTTTGGGTGTAAGCAAAAGCGCCACGCAGGAGGAGATAAAGAAGGCTTACCGCAAAATCGCCATTAAATTCCACCCGGATAAAAACCCGGACGACCCGACTGCTGAAGATAAGTTTAAAGAGGCTGCAGAGGCCTACGAAGTTCTGAGCGACCAGCAAAAACGCCAGCGCTACGATCAGTTCGGCCATCAGGGTATGAACGGCGGCTTCGGCGGCGGTGGCATGAACATGGATGATATTTTCTCGCAGTTCGGCGATATATTTGGCGGCGGAGGAGGCAGCCCGTTTGAGAGCTTCTTCGGAGGAGGCCGCTCGGGCGGTGGGCGCCGTACCCGCAAAGGTTCTAACCTGCGCATTAAGTTAAAGCTTAACCTGGAGGAGATTGCCAACGGCGTTGAGAAAAAGATAAAGGTGAAGCGTTATGTAGCCTGTAACACTTGTGGGGGCAACGGCGCTAAAAACGGCACCGATATGCAGACTTGCGGTACCTGTCAGGGTTCCGGACAGGTGCGCAAGGTGGTAAATACCATGCTGGGGCAGATGGTTTCTACGGCAACCTGCCCAACCTGTAACGGCGAAGGCCGCATTGTAACCAACAACTGCGAAACCTGTCACGGCAGCGGTAGAGAGCTGCAGGAAGAGGTAATCGCGATTAACGTGCCAGGCGGCGTAATGGACGGCATGCAGCTATCCATGAGCGGCAAAGGCAACGTGCCGGAACGTGGTGGCGTGCCAGGCGACTTGCTGATTCAGATTGAGGAAGAGCCGCACCCAACCTTGAAGCGCGAAGGCAACAACGTGATCTATGAGCAATACATCAGCTTTATAGATGCGGCCCTGGGCGCTGAGGTAGAAGTGCCAACTATCACTGGCAAAGTAAAAATCAACATTAAGCCGGGCACGCAGAGCGGTGAGATTTTCAGGCTCCGTGGCAAAGGTATACAGGATATAAACGGGTACGGAAAAGGCGATCAGCTGATCCACGTGAATGTATGGACGCCGAAATCGTTGAGCAGCGATGAGAAAGCTGTGCTGGAAGGCCTGCGTTACTCAAGCAACTTTACACCGAACCCCGGTAAGAACGAGAAAGGCTTCTTTGAGAAAGTAAAAGATTACTTCCAGTAAAAGGCAATCCTTTCCTATAGTTTTAGCCCGGCTTTCCGTTTTATACGGAGGGCCGGGCTTTTTCTTTATACTTTCTGTCACTTTCAACCTAATACTAACAGGTTGTTAATCCTCTGGCGGCTATAAATAGGGTTTCATCTATGCTATACTTCTCTTTGTAGATTTAACTCCAAGGGCGGGTGCACTGTCTTTCAGAATACTTATATTTGAGTAAACCAAAACCCAGACACCCTTGAGTATTCTGAAAATAGAAGGCGTTACCAAGACTTACGCCAACCACACCGCTCTCGATAACGTGAGCTTTGAGATTCCGCAGGGCTGCATATTTGGTCTGCTAGGGCCAAACGGAGCCGGGAAAACTTCACTTATCCGGATTATAACCCAGATAACAGGCGCTGATACCGGTAAAATATACTTTAGAGGTGAGCGCTTAAAGCCAGATCATATACGGGAGATGGGATACTTGCCGGAAGAGCGTGGCCTCTACAAGAAAATGAAAGTTGGTGAGCAGCTGTTATATTTGGCGCAACTGAAGGGGCTGAGCAAAAGCGAGGCTACAGCTCGCATCAAAGCCTGGGTTGATCGTTTCGAGATACGTGAGTGGCTTGGCAAGCACATCGAAGACCTCTCGAAAGGTATGCAGCAGAAGGTGCAGTTTATAGCCACTGTGCTGCACGAGCCTGCCCTGATTATACTTGATGAACCTTTCTCTGGCTTTGACCCTATCAATGCCAACCTGATCAAGGATGAGATTTTGAGCCTGCGCGATAAGGGTGCCACTATTATTTTCTCTACGCACCGCATGGAGTCTGTGGAAGAGCTTTGCGATAATATTGCGCTCATCAACCACGCCCAAAAGGTGCTGGATGGCCCGGTGAAAGAAATCCGAGATGCGTATAAAACGGATACCTACCAGATCATCGGGAATGGCCAACTTATGATCACCTCCCCGGATTTTGATGTGCTGGAGCAGCATGATAATCATGGCATCTTCAGGGCTAATGTGAAACTCCTGAACAATGCTTCCCCGAACGATTTGCTGCGCTACCTGATTCAGCGTGTAGAGGTACACTCTTTTGTGGAGTTAGTGCCTAGTATAAACGATATTTTCATCCGTAAAGTAAAGGAAACCCACCATGTCTAAAATCTGGCTGATTATAAAGCGCGAGTATATTTCGCGTGTGCGTAAGAAGAGTTTTATCATCATGACGCTGCTTACGCCACTGCTGCTGGCCACGTTCATGATCCTGCCCGGCCTGCTTATTTCCATGTCCGGCGACTCGGAGACGGTGATGGTGCTCGATAGAAGCGGCTTGTTTGAGGGCAAGCTCGAAAACAAAAAAGACCTGAATTTTATACCATTGGCAGGTACTCTGGACCAAGCCAAAACCATTTACCAGGAAACTGATAATACCGCACTGCTTTACATCCCGGAAATGTCGTTGGACAACCCGGAAGGCTTTGTAGTATACGGTAAGAAAAACATCAGCATACAAACACAGGTGCGCCTCGAGAACATGCTGGAAAAAGAGATTGAAAGCCAGCGCTACCTGGCCTCAGGCCTAGACCGCGAGATGCTCGACAAGATAAAAGCCAACGTAAGCCTAACGGCCATTAACCTCAGCGACCAAGGCGAGAAAGACAACAATGCCATTATAACTTCTGTGGCTGGCGTAGTGGGCGCTGTAATTATCTACTTCTTCATTTTTATGTATGGTGTGCAGATTATGCGCGGCGTGATAGAGGAGAAGACCAGCCGTATTGTGGAAGTGATGATCTCGTCGGTAAAGCCTTTTCAGTTGATGATGGGTAAGATTATGGGGATTGCCGCTGTGGGCCTTACGCAGTTTCTGCTCTGGATCATACTTTCGTTTATTGCTGTTACAGGTGTTTCGGCTGCTTTTGGGGTGGATGCTGCGCCCTCGCCGGCAGCGCAATACGCGGCTGGACAAGTGGCTGCACAAGGCGAGGAATCGGGCGGAGATGACGAGGCTGTACAACAAGATTCTGAGAAAGACGAGTTTGCCAACACCATTCAGGATGTAAAGCAGAGCTTTGCAAACCTGAACATCGGGCTGATATTTATCTGTTTCATCTTTTACTTTTTGGGTGGCTACCTGCTTTATGGGTCGCTGTTCGGGGCGATTGGCGCTGCCGTGGATAACGAAACGGATACACAGCAGTTTATGATGCCGATCACGATTCCGCTGGTTATCTCGTTTATCATGTCGTACTCGTTGGTGCTCAAAAACCCTGATGGCCCTGTGGCTTTCTGGATGTCGATCATTCCGTTTACCTCTCCGATTGTGATGATGGTGCGCGTGCCGTTTGGTGTGCCGGCCTGGGAACTGCTGCTCTCGATGGGGCTGCTAGTGGCAGGTTTTATCTTCACCACCTGGATCGCCAGCCGCATCTACCGTGTGGGAATCCTGATGTATGGCAAAAAGGTAAACTACAAAGAACTGTCGAAGTGGCTGTTTTACAGGGTGTAGTAGGGCGAAAGATGAAAATTGTTAAGCTTTTTGTACTTCTGCTGCTCATGGCCGGGTGCCAAAATGCCACAGATAATCAAGTGGGAGCAACTACTCAGGAAGGCCAGCCGGATTATACTTTGCTGCAACAGGAGTTGGAGCAAATTTATGACCTTGACCAAGGCGTGCGCGATGTAAACTGGGACTCCATCAGTGCCGATCCTGATAGGCAGAAAGTATACATCAGCAAAATGCACCAGGTCGATTCTGCCAATCAGGCAAAGGTGCTGCCCATACTAGAAAAGTACGGATGGCTCCCGAAAAGTAAGATTGGCGTGAAAGCAGCAGGAACATTATTTCTAGTCGTGCAGCATTCAAATACTGAAACTATTGCGAAGTACCTGCCGCTGATGGAGGAAATGGCTAAACAAGGGGAGGCAAGCAGTACGGATGCAGCCATGATGAGAGACAGGCTCTTAATGTTTCAGGGCAGGAAGCAACTGTATGGCACCCAAGCTGTAAGTTACCTTAGAGAAGATGGAAAACACACCATGTGGCCAATTGAAGATGTGGAGATTGTAAACAAACGCCGGCAGGAAGCAGGTTTTGAGTTAACAGTGGAAGAGAACGCAAAGAGACTCGGTGCAATTTTTGACCCCAATCAGGAAATTCCTGAAAATCACGTTACCTTATAGAAGTTAATCACATTTGTGGAGATAAGAAAAAGCCGGAGCCTACTAAGGTTGCGGCTTTTTTGTATCTTAAATCCCTGAACTCAAAACCAACGATATAAGTATGAAAAGCACACTCTTGGCGCTGTTTTTACTGGCTTTAAGTATAAGCACTATGGCTCAGAAGAACGACAAACCTGCTTACCAGTTGTTTACCCACGACGGCAAAAGTATAAGCTATGGCAAAATGCTAAAACAGCTGCAGGAAGCGGACGTAGTTCTGTTTGGTGAGCAACACAACGACCCTATTGCGCACTGGCTGCAACTGGAAGTAGCCAAAGGTATGCACTAGGCAGCGCCACAGAACCTAGCTATTGGTGCAGAGATGTTTGAGGCGGATGTGCAATTGGTGCTGAACGAGTACCTCTCCGGGCAAGTGCCTGAAAAGAACTTTGAGCAGGAATCGCGGCCATGGACCAATTATGCCACGGACTACAAGCCCATCGTGCAGTATGCCAAAGAGCAGCACATTCCGTTTATAGCCACTAATGTGCCCCGCCGCTACGCTGCCATGGTTTCTGGTGGTGGCCTGAGCGCGTTGCAGGGTATAACCACCGAGGCTAAAAAGTACATTGCTCCGCAGCCAATTACCGTAGATATGGAACTGCCCGGCTATAAAAACATGCTGGCTATGTTTGGCAACAGCACGCACGGCAATACCAAAAGCCAGAACATTGTGCAGGCTCAGGCGCTGAAGGATGCCACTATGGCACATTTTATACTTGGGCAACTACAACAAGGCAAGCAGGTGCTGCACCTGAACGGCGCTTATCATTCCGATAATTTTGAAGGGATTGGCTGGTACCTGAAACAGGCCAGGCCGCAGGCACAGCTTCGCACCATTACAACCGTGTACCAGGAGGACCTGGAGAAGCTGTCTGAAGACCATAAAAGCAAAGCCGATTTTATACTTGTGGTGCCTCAAAGTATGACAAAAACATACTAGAGTTAGAAAGTTTGGAAGGTAGAAAGTTAGAAAGGTAGTGAGGGGAGGAGTTTAGGAGGTAGAGAGTTTTATCCAGTTTAAGATAATTCCAAAGCTCTGAGAGCAGGATGATTTAGGTTAACAGGCTTTTATTTTCAGTCTCTTTAAAATTCAACGTGGCTTAATCAAGTATAAAATAGCCTAACTCTAAACGCATACAAACAACAAAGCCCGGCTGTATTGGCCGGGCTTTGTTTATCTAAAGAGAAAGAAGGTTTCTGAGTTATGCAGAGAATGAGCTGCCGCAACCGCAGGTGCTTGTTGCCTGTGGGTTGTTGAAGGTAAAACCACGGGCGTTCAAGCCATCCTGAAAGTCAACCTCCATGCCCATTACGTACATGCCGTGCTTTTTATCCATGATAAGGGTTACGCCATCTACATCAAACGTTTCGTCAGACTCTTTTGGCTTATCAAAACCCAATAGGTAAGAGAGTCCGGAACAGCCACCACCCTGCACACCTACGCGCAGACCATACTCGCCCGGTACGTTCTTTTCTTTCAAAATATTTCTTACCTCTTCCAAGGCTCTTGCTGTCAAAGTTATAGGTGCAGTTTTAGTTTGGGTTGCCATAGTATAAATCTTTATTTGTAGCCACAAATTTAAGCAATTAAATGCAGAAATGCCTCATTGCCTCACGTTGTACTTGGTTAACAGGCAAAGCTATGAAATGATTCAGGTATACAGAATTAATTTTTCACGATATTTATACTTTAAAACAACGATTACGATGGGTAACTTATTCTTACTGCTGGCAGAACTTCTAAAACTGATTTTACCGGCGCTGGTATTGGTGGCAGGTTTATACTTCCTGATGCAGAAACATTACGAACGGCAGGACCGCTTGCGAACGGAGCAGAAAGATGATGACAACGCAAAAGTAGTTTTGCCAATCAGGCTACAGGCTTATGAGCGCATTGTGCTGCTACTGGAGCGTATCACGCCAAGTAACCTGATGTTGCGCATTAGCCCGGCTGGGCAGTCGGCGGCAGAGTATCACCGCGTATTGCTGGCCGAGATCCGGAATGAGTTTAGCCACAACATGTCGCAGCAAGTATACATGAGCGAGCAGGTATGGCAGCAAGTAAACCATGCCCGCGAGGATGTGGTTAACCTGATCAACAAAACTTTTAAGGCACTGCCCGAAGGCGCGAAAGGCACAGACTTGGCCAAGCGCGTGCTCGAGCATGTGCTTGCCAACGAGCAAGACCCGACAGCCAATGCCATTAGCGCCACTAAACTAGAGGCGAAGCAAAGCTTTTTAAGTTAGAAAGTTGGGAGGTTAGAAGGTTAGAAAGTCGTTTAGAACTTGCTTACCCAAACAGTTCCTCCAGCTTACTTACCAGTTTTTCAACCTGTTCGGGGCTGTGCGTCGGGAAGTTGGCGATGCGGATCTGAGCCTCTTTATACTTGCCGTAGCCACTGCCCACCTGCATATCGAAAGCGGCTAGTTGCTTGTTCACCTCTGCTGATGAAATAGTTGAATTGGCCACAATGGTGGTTTTAGAACGATGTTTCGGGTTCTCCACGGCAGGAGAGAATACTGCGCTGCGCTCCAAGTAAGTATAAATTTGGGTTGCTTTTGCCTCGGTTTCGCTTCGGATGGTTTCCACGCCTTTGCGGTTCATGTCTTCCAGCACCTTGCCTAGCAGGTAGATATTCAGCACGTTCGGCGTTTCCACGGTTTGGCTGGCCAATGCTTTCTCAAGCAAGGCAGGCAAGGTATGATAAGAACCTATGGATGTTCCGCTTTCCTGCATACTTCTGGCCTTGGCCATACACCGGTCATTTACGAGCCACACACCCAAACCAGCCGGCAAACCAAAGCACTTCTGCACAGAGAAGTATACCGAATCCACCTTCGCAAAATCGAAAGCAGGGTAGGGCAGCGAGGACACGGCATCCACGTAGATCAACGCATCCGCAGCGGCTTTCTCCCGGAACTGATTAATCTCATCCACCGGCATGCAGGCACCCGAACTGGTCTCATTCTGGATCAGGGCGATTAACTCGGCCGAGCTCGGCACGCTGATGCGTTGCACATCGAAACCCTGCCCAAACGGCGCTTCGTGTTGCCTGGTCTCGCGGCCTAGTTCGGCAGCAGTTTCGTAAAAGCGCTTCGAGAAAGAGCCATTCACCAAATGGAAGCTCTCGCGCTGCACGTTGTTCTGGATGGCACGCTCCCAGATCTCTGTAGCCGAGGCCACGAAAAACACCTCATACTCGTCGGGCAGCTGCAGTAGCTCGCGCAGGCCGCTTTCCGCTTTAGCATAGATTTCCTGGAACTGCTTGCTTCGGTGCGAAATGCTCCCGATTTTATCCTCCATTGCCGTGTGCATGTGTACCGGCACGGTTGGGTACAGCTCCGAGGGACCAGGGGTGAAGTATACTTTAGTATTCAAGGTTAGAAAGTTTAGAAGTTAGAAAGTTGTAGGCAGCCGTTTCACGCTCTTAATAAAGTATGCGGAACTTGATGGTATGCCCCACCTGCTTCATGTCGTTGATCACCTGCTTGTCGTAAGCCTTGTCGATGTCGGTAATCACGTAACCCACGCGCTCGTTGGTTTTGAGATATTGGCCCAAAATGTTCACCTGGTTTTTGGCAAGCACCTGGTTGATGTTTGCCAGAACTCCCGGCACGTTGGCGTGAATGTGGATGAGGCGGTGCGCGTTCTTCAGCTCCGGCAACTGTAGGTTCGGGAAGTTTACGCTGCCGTAAGTGTTCCCGGAGTTGATGTAATCCATCATGCGGTTAGGCACAAAATTGGCGATGTTTACCTGGGCTTCAGAGGTGCTGCCTCCCACGTGTGGCGTCAGGATTACGTTTGGCAGGCCGCTTAGCTCGCTTTCAAAAGGGTCGCTGTTGGTGGCAGGTTCCTCGGGGAACACATCCACGCCGGCCCCGCTTACCTTCCCGGATTTTATACTTTGCACCAGCGCCTCGATATCCACCACATGGCCACGGCTCAGGTTCAGGAAAATCGCGCCGTCCTTAATGGCGGCAAACTCATCGGCCCCAAACATGTTCTTGTTTTCCGGGCGGCCATCCACGTGCAGCGTAACAATATCAACTTTCTCCAGCAGCTCATGCAGCGTGCTGCACTTGCGGGCATTGCCAAGCTGTAGTTTCTCAATCACATCGTAATAGTATACTTCCATGCCCATGGCCTCGGCCAGCACCGAAAGCTGTGCGCCAATGTTGCCGTATCCTACAATGCCAAGCTTCTTATCGCGCACCTCAAAGCTGCCCTTCGCCGATTTGTCCCACTGGCCCTGGTGCATCTTGTTGCTCTTGTCTACTACCCCGCGGCTCAGCATGATAATCTCGCCCAAAGCCAGCTCTACCACGCTTCGGGTATTGCTGTATGGCGCGTTAAACACCGTAATGCCAGCCTCTAAACAGGCATCCAGATCAATCTGGTTTGTGCCGATGCAGAAGGCGCCCACACACATCAGGCGGTTGGCATGCTCCAGCACTTTGCGCGTAACGTGGGTTTTGCTGCGGATGCCAAGTATGGAAACGTTCTTTATCTTTTCGCAAAGCTCCTCTTCGCTCAGCGCTCCGTTTACGGTTTCTACCTGGTAGCCCTCCTTCCGGAAAAGATCCACGGCCTGTGGGTGCACGTTCTCGAGCAGCAGCACGCTAATGCGGTTTTTGGGGTATGATATGGCCATCGGTAATTTATTTTGATAGAGAAACTCGTCCAGGCTGGGGGCAATGTGCTCGGCCTTGGCCACCACGCTGTCGCGGGTTACGTTCTCGGTAAACGCGTAAAACTTGTTGGCCATACCGGCCTCCTTGATCTCATAATCCGTGTAACCATCGCCCAGCACGTATACATCGCCGGGCAAAGCCAGTTGCTCGAGTAGCTTTATCTTGCCCTTGTCGCGGCTCAGCAGGTTTTCTGTGTCAAACCCGACCAGGTTGCCCTGCTCATCTACCTGAAAGGTGTTGGCGTAGATATTCTCCTCTTTTATGCCATACTCTGTTACGATGGGCGTGATAAACTCTTTAAACCCGCTGGATACGATCAGGATATGGTCGGAGTATTGGTGCAGGAAATCCTTGTTGCGGCGGATGGATTCGGAAACCTTCTCTTTAAGCGTACCGATGAGCTGGGGTAGGTGATTCTGGTGGGCCTGCAGTAGTTCCAAGCGCTTGCTAAGTCCTTCAGCAAACGAGCTGCTGCCAGCCATAGCGCTATCAGTAATGTGTTTAACCTGTTCCAGGATCTGCTCCCGGTCGGGGTGGTTTTGTAGTGAGATGGCTCCCAGTTCATCCAGGGCCTCCACCTGCGTAAAGGTGCTGTCGAAGTCGATGATATAGTACTTATCCTTGCTCATAGTTTGGTATGGCGTAAGAGGGCTGAATTAAATAAGCCTATAAGGTATAAAAAAAGAACCGGCTACGCAGCAGGTAACCGGTTCTTTTTGTTTTTATACTTGTATGAAAGTGACACACTTAGAGCAGTGCCAGCTGTTCGTTTATCGTTTTCTGGTAGAGCTTTTCGTATAAAGGTACAATTTTTTCGATGTCGAAATCCCGGGCACGGCTCAGGGCGTTTGCCTTAAACTGGGGCAGGTGCGCATCGTCCAGAATGTATAGCGCATTTTCCACCATATCGTCTACAGCGCCCACAGGGCTAACAAATCCTGTTTCACCATTGATGTTTAACTCCGGAATTCCGCCCGCGTTAGAGGAGATCACCGGAACCTCGCAGGCCATGGCTTCGAGAGCTGCCAGTCCAAAACTCTCTTTCTCGGATGGCATCAGGAAAAGGTCGGCAATAGAAAGCACTTCTTCAACGGCTTCCAGTTTACCCAGAAAGCGCACATCCTGGCAAATCTGCAGTTCGCGGCAAAGCTTTTCCATTTTCGGGCGGTCAGGGCCGTCGCCTACCATCAGCAGCTTGCTCGATACTTTCTCTCTTACCTTGGCAAAGATCCGGATTACGTCTTCCACCCGTTTCACGCCCCGGAAGTTAGAAGTATGCACCAGCAGCTTTTCGTTGTTTGGCGCTATGGCCAGCCTGAAATGCTCTTTCTTTTGGCGCTTAAACTTATCCAGGTTTATAAAGTTGGGGATAACCTCAATGTCCTTCTCTATCTGGAAGTAATCGTAGGTTTCAGCGCGCAGGCTATCCGATACGGCCGTTACTCCATCAGACTGGTTTATACTAAAGGTAACCACCGGCTCAAACGAGGCATCCTTGCCAACCAGTGTAATATCTGTGCCATGCAGGGTAGTGATTACCGGAATATTGATGCCCTTCGTGCGCAAAATCTGCTTGGCCATAAAGGCTGCGGATGCGTGCGGAATGGCATAGTGTACGTGCAGCACATCCAGTTTCTCGAAACGCACAATGTCTACCATTTTGCTCGCCAGCGCCAGCTCGTAAGGCGGGTATTGGAACAAGGGGTAAGACGGAATGTACACCTCGTGGTAAAACAGGTTCTCGCTGAACATGTCGAGGCGGGCAGGTTGGCTGTAGGTGATAAAGTGTACTTTATGGCCCATTAGGGCAAGCGCCTTTCCTAATTCGGTGGCTACAACGCCGCTTCCGCCAAAGGTAGGGTAACAAACTATACCAATTCTCATAGTCTCAGGTGTGTGACAAAACAACAAGTGCAGCCAACTTTTGTTGCTGCACTCGCTAAACTACTGTTATTTTTTATGTTTTCGGTACGATGGCCTTATAAACCACATCATGTATCCTGGTCCGGATGTTATACTTTACGAGCTTAGTATTGCTGGCATCCGGATACACGCGGTTCGACAGAAACACATAAATCAATTTGTTGCCGGGGTCAACCCAAGCGCCAGTGCCTGTAAAGCCCGTGTGCCCAAAGGTGCTCTCAGAAGCCATACTTGATGTAGCGCCGTTCCCGTCTAATGCTGGTTTATCCCAGCCCAGGCCACGGCGGCTGCCTTTGTACTGATGCTCTGCAAACTCGCTCACCACATCGGTGCTATAGTATCTGTGGCCGCCATAGTTCCCGTTGTTCATGTTCATCTGCAAAAGTATGGCCAGGTCGTTTGCATTAGAGAAAAGCCCGGCATGGCCACCTACGCCGCCCATCATGGCTGCGCCCTGGTCGTGCACAGTACCCCAGATCAGGTTCTTACGGAAATAATTATCGTCTTCGGTGGGGGCGATAATCTCACGCGGGTGCTTCAGGAGCGGCATATACGTTAGGTTGCTGAGGCCAAGCGGCGTGTAAAAGTTCTGGTCCATAAACTCGTTGAGCGGCTGGTTAAGCATGGTCTCGGCAACGCGCTTCATCATGTAAAAGCCCAGATCGCTATAAGCGTAATCGTAGGTACCGTCTTTTTGCTTGGCGCGCAACGGGGTTCTCACTGTCCAGGCCCAAAGCGAGTCTTCCATTGACTTAATAGAGTATACCCCTGGGATTACCTCGTTTGTATAATAATCGTTCTGGGTGCTGGCGTAATACGTATCCTTCAGTTTTCGCTTGTCGATGGTTTTTTGCCAGGTAGGCAAGCCGGGGCGCAAACCGGACTGGTGCGCCAGGACGTCCCGCATCACCAGGTTTTCCTTATTGGTCCCTTTCAGCTCAGGTAAGTAAGTTGATACTTTTGCATCTAGTTTTATCTTACCCTGATCTTTCAGGAACATGATAGCCTGCAGCGTAGCCGCTACTTTAGTAATAGAGGCGATGTCGTAGACGGTGTTGTTAGTGACAGGTTTGGCCTGATCGTAAGTATAGTAGCCATACGATTTGTTGAAAACTACGGTGCCGTCTTTTACCACCAGCACCTGGCAACCAGGCGTGGCTGCATACGTGATAGCTTCCGTAGCGATATTGTCGATTTGTTGCAGCACCTCAGAACTCATGCCTACGCTTTCGGGTACGCCATACTTCAGGCGGCCCAGCGATGCTGTTGGCAAACCAATACCTGCCTTATACTTCTTGCTGGCAGAAACTGGCAATTTGCCCTGCGCGGCGCGTGCCCCGAAAAGCACCTGCGGCACCAACGTCTGCGACACCGGATTATCCTCGTAGCCGCACACAAGCCACTTGTTGTCTTCCAGCAACTTCAGGCCATAGGCGTTGCCCATCATGGCCACCACTACTTTTTTATCGGTACGCTCGCGCAGGTACTGTATAAAGGCCAGTGTGCCTGTGCCGATGCCGAAGTTTTTAGCTGGCGTTAGGTTCATGCCATGTATACTTATCACCACGACATCGTTGTCCTGTAATTGCGGGATGATTTTCGTAAACGCTGAATCAGGCGCAAAACGATCTGGTATAGTAAATTGTTTAACTGGAGCGTAATTGCCTAGCGTTTTCTGAAATGCGTTGTTTACCGAAGCGCCAATGGCCACGGATGCTATACTTAGGGTGTCGAGGTTGCGGAAAGGCAGGAGGTTATTCTCATTCTCTACTACCGTTACCGCATGCTCATAGAGCTGCTCCTGAATCACGGTGCTGATCGGGCGGTCTACCTCACGCTGCAGGTTCTCAAGTTTTACAGGCTGATACTTGTTAAGCCCTGACCAATATTTGGCGTGCAGTATTTTGCGCACGCGCTGGTCGATCTCGTCCTGCGTAATTTGCCCTTTCTGCACTGCCTTGCTAATTTTATCAATAGCAGTGGGCACATCTTCCGGGAACAGCAACACGTCGTTACCAGCCATCAGGGCTTTCAGGTCAACTTCGCCTGGCTTATAGTAGCGGCTCACGCCTTTCATATTCAGGGCATCGGTAAATACTAAGCCTTTATACTTCATTTTATCTTTTAAAAGGCCTGTAACAATCGGCTTCGAGAGCGTGGCTGCCTGGTTGCGGGTAGAGTCTACGGCAGGCAGATATAAATGCGCTACCATCACACCCATCACGCCGGCATCAAAAGACTGTTTAAACGGATACAGTTCAACATTAGTCAGGCGTTGCAGATTGTGCGGTATAACAGGAAGCGAAAGGTGAGAATCAGTATCCGTGTCGCCGTGGCCAGGGAAATGCTTGGCCACCGCAATAACGCCATGGTCCTGCAATCCTTGGATGTATGCCACACCGCGGCGGGCTACCTCCTCCTTAGACTCACCGAACGAGCGGCTTCCGATAACTGGGTTGTTAGCGTTGTTGTTAACGTCCAGCACCGGGGAGAAGCTTACATTTACGCCCATGCGCTTCATTTTCAGCGCAATCTCACGGGCCATCAGGTAAATATAGCGGTCATCATCCATGGCGCCCAGCGTCATTTGGCGGGCAAAGTGCATGCTGCTGTCCAGGCGCATATCCAAGCCCCACTCGGCATCCATGGCAATTAGTAAGGGCACCTTGGCGGCCGCCTGAAAGCGGTTGGTTAACACAGCCTGGCGCATGGGCCCGCCCTGCATAAACATAATACCGCCAATGCCGTAGCGGCTTACAAGGGTATCTATCTCGCGTACATGCTTGTCGTTTTTGTTGGAGTATGCAGCCACCATAAACAGCTGCCCGATGCGTTGCGCTGGCGAAAGAGTCGTCATCACGCTGTCGACCCATTGCTTCTCTTGTGGGTGTACAACGACCTCCTCCGACGACTTTAACGACATCAGCGGCCCCATGACAAGGAAAACAAGAATCAACAACCCAATACTAAAACTCTTCAACATCTACGCTACTTTTATATTAATTGGAACAAGTCAAAATTAAGCCTAATTTTGCATAAGGCGATACATAAACACAGACCTAATTTATGAGGTTTTATCAGTATTGCCGTCAGCTGATTTGAAATGAAGGTGGAGAGCTTTACAGCCTGCCTGCAGCTAACGTGGCATCAAGAGTAGCCTTACATTGCTAACGCCACCAGCCCCAGCTTTAATATACATATCGCTATACTTTCCCAGATGAGAAGAAAAGCGACTCTGTTGGCTAAATTTCCAGCCCCTGATAAGAATCAGTCTGTAAATTAATAATAATTTTATTCCTGAATTAGTTCTGCCTTTACTATTTAGTGAATGCAAAAATTTGACCACGAAGGTTAAAATAGCTGATTTAGAGTAAAAAAAATCTATATAGTAATAAGGAGTTAAAAAATCGGATGCCCGACATCATACATTTACTGCCTGATTTCCTGGCTAACCAGATTGCGGCTGGAGAAGTGGTGCAACGCCCTGCATCTGTAGTTAAAGAGCTGCTGGAGAACGCCATTGATGCGCAGGCCTCCAGCATACAGCTGATCGTGAAGGAGGCAGGCAAGCAACTGGTACAAGTAGTGGATAACGGCATAGGCATGTCGGAAACGGATGCGCGCATGTGCTTTGAGCGCCACGCCACATCTAAAATCCGCTCCACCGAAGATCTGTTCCAGATCCGGACTATGGGTTTTAGGGGCGAGGCCATGGCATCTATTGGCGCGGTGGCGCAAGTAGAGCTTAAAACCCGAACGCAGCACTCCGATACAGGCACCAAGCTGGTGATAGAGGGCTCGGAAGTAGTAGGGCAGGAGCCAGTAGTGGCCCCAGAAGGCACGTCTATCTCCGTGAAAAACCTATTTTATAACGTGCCCGCCCGGCGAAATTTCCTGAAATCCAACGCTGTGGAGATGCGCCATATCCTGGAGGAGTTTCAGCGGGTGGCGCTTGCCTATCCAGAGGTAACCTTTACGCTGCACCACAACGAGATGGAGGTGTTTAACCTGCCGGCCACCAAGCTGAGCCAGCGCATCGTCAGCATTTTCGGGAGCACCTATAAAAACCAGATGGCCTACTGCGAGGAAGACACAGGCTTTCTGGTAGTGAAAGGCTATGTGGGCAAACCAGAGCACGCCAAGAAAGCACGCGGTGAGCAATTCTTCTTCGTAAACAACCGCTTCGTAAAAAGCGGCTACCTGAACCATGCGGTCATGACGGCCTTTGAGGGCCTGGTAGCCAAGGAGAACCACCCGTTCTATGTTCTGTTCATCGACATCGACCCGGAGAAGATCGATATTAACGTGCACCCCACTAAAACAGAGATAAAGTTTGAGGACGAGAAAACGGTGTACGCCATTGTGCATGCAGCCGTAAAACGTGCCTTAGGCGCCTATAACATAGCCCCGTCTTTGGATTTTGAGCAGGATGTGAACTACGCGCCCCTACAGCCCATACGTTTGCAAGGCGGCTTCAACAGCGAGTTTGAGTCGGAGCCAAAGCCCAGAAGCAGCAGCGAAAGCTCGTCGTTTCCGGGGTTCACGCCGCCGGCCACCACTACCAAACGGGCAACTTCCAGAGGGTGGGAGCAGTTGTACGAGCCCATGAAAGAGCCGGTGCAAGAAGAGCACACAAGTTCAGCCTTTTCAGGTATGGGTTTGCTGGACGAAGCCTTTGCCGCCTCCGATACTGTGCCTGCCTCCACTAAGAAGGCCATTCAGATACATCAGAAGTATTTGCTGGTGCAGGTAAAGTCCGGGGTGATGATCATTGACCAGCAGGCAGCGCAGGAGCGAATCTTGTATGAGAAGTATAACGTCTCGCTTCAGAAGAAGACAGGCGCGTCGCAGGCGCTGCTCTTCCCACAGACCGTAGAGCTTTCTGCCACCGATGCCATACTTATAAAAGAGCTGGCGGCAGAGTTTAAAGATATGGGCTTTCAGTTTGAGGATTTTGGCGGAAACACCATCATACTTAATGGAATACCCGCCGATGTGCATGCCGCCGATGAAAAAGAACTGCTGGAGGAATTAATAGAGCAATACAAAAACAATTCGGCTACGTTAAAGCTTGATAAACGGGAAAACCTGGCCCGGGCCATGGCCAAAAGGCTGGCCTCGCGCTCGCTGGCACGCATGAGCGACCTTGAAATGAATTCGCTCGTAGACAAGCTGTTTGCCTGCCAGGTGCCTAACTACACGCCCGGTGGCCAGAAAACGCTCGTGATTATGGAGCTGAACCAGCTGCACGAGCTTTTCCTGAAAGGATAACGGTTAATTGTTAAATTGTTGGTTCGAAAGTATGCAGGACTTATACTTTTAGAGTCAATATAAGCTAAAGTATAAAGCATGGGTTTGATAAAGCCTGGCTTATACTTCAAAAACTGAAACGCGCATGTTCAATATCACCCCTATGGTCAGGAACCTCCTGATCATCAATGTGGTCGTTTACTTATTGCAGCTTAGCGGGCTTGTAAGCATCGAGACGTTTGCCCTGCATTACTTTGGCTCCGACATGTTCAGGCCGGTGCAGCTGTTTACGCACATGTTTATGCATGGCGGGTGGGGGCACCTGTTCAGCAACATGTTCAGCCTTTTCATCTTCGGGCCCATGCTGGAGCGCTTCTGGGGGCCGCAGCGCTTGCTGGCTTTTTACCTGATAACCGGTTTGGGGGCAAGCCTGCTATATTCTGGCGTAAGGGCTTATGAGCTGAATGGGCTTGAGGAGGAAACCAGCATCTACATAGAAAACCCAACCCCAATGGGCTTCTACAATTATATGGAGGACCACTTTAAGGGGCAGTATAACACAGAGTTTGCGGTGGCTTACCAGCGCAACCCGGATAACACTACTTATATAGAAGAAAGCAAAGAAGCCGTGCGCTTTGTGTTTGGGCGGGCATTTAACAGTCCGATGCTTGGCGCCTCGGGTGCCGTTTTTGGCATCCTGATGGCCTTCGGCCTGCTATTCCCTAACCTCGAGCTGATGCTGCTGTTTTTGCCGGTCCCGATTAAAGCAAAGTACTTTGTCTTGTTTTACGGGCTCTTTGAGTTGTACTCCGGGTTTAACCGCGTACCCGGAGATAACGTAGCACACTTTGCACACCTCGGGGGAATGCTCTTCGCGTATATAATGGTAAGAATGTGGCAACAAAACGACTACAGAAACTACTAAGGCATAATGAGTATAATCGACGATATAAAAACTGCTTTCCGGCAGCCCAATAATATACTTAAGCAGCTCATACTCATCAACGTGATTGTGTTTGTGGTGCTGATTGTGCTGCGCACGATCCTGTTCATCACCAGCGGCGAATGGCTGTATGCGCTAATCTTCAGTAACCTGGCCATAAGCTCTTCCCCGCTATACTTTGCCACGCACCCCTGGACGCTGATCACCTACTTCTTCACGCACGAAGGTTTCCTGCACATCATCTTTAATATGCTTAACCTGTACTGGTTTGGCCAACTGATCCGGGAGTACGTCGGTGATAGAAAGCTGCTGAGCCTGTATGTGCTGGGTGGTATTGCCGGGGCGGTTTTATACTTGCTCAGCTACAACTTTATTCCATACTTCGCGGACCGCATGGTGATCGGCACCATGATCGGGGCCTCGGCAAGCGTGCTGGCGATTGTGATGGCGGCTGCCACCTTGCTTCCGAACTACTCGTTCAACCTCATCCTGATCGGGCCGGTGAAGATTAAGTATATTGCGGCGTTTCTGGTGCTGCTCTCCATTTCGGGGGCTATCGGCAGCAACGCGGGCGGCAACATTGCGCACATTGGGGGCGCTTTTATAGGCTGGCTCTTTATAAAGCAACTGCAACGCGGCAACGACATGGGCCGGCCGGTGCTTGCCGTAACGGATTTCTTCGGCAACCTCTTCAAACGAAAGCCCAAACTGAAAATAACGCACCGGCGCTTTAGCACAGGCAGCACTGCCAAGCCAAACGGCACTAAGCCCAACAGCGGACCGCTAAGCCCAAGTCAGCACGAGATAGACCGCATTTTAGATAAAATATCGAGCTCCGGCTACGAAAGCCTGTCCAAAGAAGAGAAGCAGAAGCTCTTCCAGGCCAGCCAAAAAGATTAAACCGAGAACGGCACCCTTCGAACAAAGGGGGCCGTTCTTGGTTTAAGGCCCTAACCAAAGCCTTGCCGCGCTGTTTACTCTACATAAACAGATCCGTATGGCAAAAGTGTAGCCGCCCATACATACTTTAATGCTGTTTTCTTAAAGGCTATCAATTTTCGAAAGAACGCCATGGAAATACTAGGTATAAATGAGCCACGCCTTCAGGAGCCGGTTCCGGCACTGGCCTGGGAGCTGAGCTTTGCACAATACCTGCAGTTTTTGGAAAAACAGCTGCAAAAGTGCCAGAACCAAATTTACCGGACGTACCTGCAACGCATCATTGGCTTGATTAAAAGCGATGAGCGCCTAATAAAACCAATTACTGACTGGGGTATACTTGCCGGGCACCAAGAGCTGATTGAGTTGCTGCAGCTAAACCATGTATATCCTTTTGAGGAAGACCAAAACCTGCTCTTTGCGATTGGCACACCATCGCCGATGCGCTTTTTCTCCTACTCCAAGGCATTTGCCGAACTGGTGCTGGAAGAACAAACGCAGGCCCTGAAGCTACAGCCTGCCGACGAAGCCGAGCAAGAGGAAAAAGCGCTTCAAAACCTTTACCGGCAAGTACTGCACCACTGCTACGAGATTCCACATGAAACATTTGGCGCGGAGCCGGTAGAGTATATGACACTGGAAGACCATTGCCAGGTTTGTGCGCGCTATTACCGGCTTGTTAGCAACCATCAGTTCATTACAATCCGTTGGGAAGGCGATAAACCTGAAATGAGGGAAGAATGGCTGGAGTATGCCCGCGGGAATATCAAAAGTATGAATTTGATAGCGGTTCCGCTGCCACTCAGTAACATTGTAATAGAGGGTTTCCTGATTTTTAAGCTAAAAGACGAAACAGAGGAAGAGTCTTTGTTGCGCCTGAACAATATTATCGTGAACCTGCACGCTTTGCCTGAGCAAGATATACTCGCACAAGTCATGGCAGCTACTTCGTCGTTATTAGGCACAGATAAAGCGCGTTTAGGGTTTATGCCCTTGGTGAAGGTAAATAAGGAATATGTCTACCACGACACTTTCTCTACAACCAGCATCGTGTTTAGCCAGCTCCGTGAGCACCACACCCCTGAGGAGTTGGAGCATATCTTCCGAATTTTGTTTTCTTTCTGTGCCAATCACCAGTTGCTGCACAACAACATCTCGTACGATATCATCACGGGCAACGAGGATGATGACGTGGCGCGCTACCTGCACAAGTATGGGCTTAGAAGTATGGCTTTCTTTCCGGTGTACCACCAAAGCGAGTTGATAGGCGTAATTGAGCTGGGTAGTACCGAACCGGATTTTGTGGACATGACCATGCGGCACCGAGTGGAAAGAGCTTTGCCCATGTACCGTGAGTTTCTGCTCTACCTGCAGGATAAGTTTCGGTTGGTTATGAACAGCTTTATCCTGGAGCGCTATACTGCCATCCACCCATCCGTGCTTTGGAAATTCAGGGATGCGGCCTGGCAGGCGCTGCGGCAAGTGACCCAGGGCAACAAAGACTTGGCGCCTACTCCTGCAGTGCGGTTCGATGAGCTAACGCCCTTTTACGCTGCCGTTGACGTTAAGAACTCAAGCGTGCTACGCCTGCAGGCCACCGCCAGCGACTTTAAAAAGCAGTTGCAACACCTGCATGCGCTCTTACCGGAAAGCATGGAAGCTGAAAGCAAAACCACGGCAGCCTTATTGGCCCAGCTTGATAAAGAGATGAACCTGGAAGTGGAAACGCAGGTAAGTGAGCATCTGCAGCACACCATCGCGCAGCTTCTCAACCATAACGTACAGCCAGAGGCGGCAAACCACCTTAAAGCGCAACTAGAAGATGCCACTAGTATGTTTTACGCCTCAAGAAATGAGTATGACCAAAGTATATTGGAGGTAAACAAAACCCTGAAGCGCGTATTGGTGCAAGAGAAGCGTAGCCTGAAAGGCCTTATACCTTATTACATAGATCGTTTCCAGACGGATGGGCTCGAGTATAACCTGTATGTAGGCAGTGCAATTTCCCCGGAAATAAAATACGAAGAAAGCCAGGGAATTCGCCAGATCATCCAATGGCAGTTACAATCCATCCTTAATATGGCAAAAGCCGTATATAACCTGCAGCCATACTTGCCGTATCCTCTCCAGACTACGCAGCTTATACTTGTACACTTGCACAAAATCAACCTGAGCTTTAGAAGGGATGAGCGGATTTTTGATGTAGACGGTGCCTACAGCATTCGGTACGAGGTGATGAAAAAACGGATAGATAAGGTGCATTTGCTGCACAGCGAAGAGCGCCTGACTCAGCCCGGAACCATTTGCATCGTATATGCCAACGAGCAGGAAATTAAAATGTATACGGCTGCGTATGAGCGCTTAATAGAGGAAGGGAAGCTGCAACCGGCACCGGAATTTCTGGAGCTGGAGCCGCTGCAAGGTATTTCAGGCTTAAAAGCCGTGCGCCTGCGCATAACCCTTTAGCTTTAGCCAAGTATACTCTTGGCAATCACACAGAATATATGACACCAACTATAAAACTACGCCTAACGTTGGGCCTACTGCTAATGGGCAGTTATTTCACCTTGGCCCAGGCACAAAACATACCGCAACAGGATAGTATAACGGTGGCAATTGCCCCAGAGTATGATTCTGTAAAGAAAGCCCACCGCTTCTGGTTTGGAGAGAACTACCGAAAAATTTGGGCTACACCTGTTAAAATGCGCGTGTTCCACTTAAGCCAGGAGCAGGGCGGCCTGCGCATTACAGAGCGTGGCGGCGGGCAGCAAACCAAATCGCTTCGGCTCGAGGATGCTACCGGCAAAGAGTGGGTGCTGCGAACCATCCAGAAAGATCCTGAGAAAGCATTGCCGGAAAACCTGCGCCCTACGGTGGCAAAAGTCATCGTGCAAGACCAGATATCGGCTTCTCATCCGTTTGCCGCTTTAGTAGTGCCGCCTTTGGCCGAGGCTCTGCAAGTACCGCATGCCAACCCGAGCGTAGTTTATCTTCCTGATGATCCGGCGTTGGGTAAGTATAGAAAGGAGTATGCCAACGCGGTATACTTGTTTGAAGAACGGGAGCCTATCAACCCCGGCTTGGATACAGATAATACCGAGAAGGTGCTAGATGAACTGGAAGAGGACAATGACAACCGCGTTGACCAGCGTGCCGTGCTTCGTGCCCGCCTCCTGGATATTGTTATAGGCGACTGGGACCGGCACGAGGACCAGTGGCGCTGGCGCCAACGCGAGGATGAAGAGGGCAACAAAATCTACGACCCCATCCCCCGCGACCGCGACCAGGTATTCTTCACGAACCAAGGCGTTATCCCAAAGATCGGCTCCCGCAAGTGGATCATGCCCAAGTTCCAAGGATTTGATGCCGAGATACGGGATGTGGAGGGCTACAACTTTAATGCCCGCTATTTCGACCGCTACTTCCTGACTTACCTGAGCGAGGACGACTGGCGCAAGGAAATACGCTATGTGCAGCAGCAACTGAACGATGCGCTTATTGCCCAGGCCGTAAAACGTATGCCCAAGCCTGTGTATGCGATTTCAGGAGAGGAGATCACCCGCAAAATGATTGCGCGGCGCGATGACCTGGAAAACCAGGCAATGAAGTACTATCGTTTCCTGGCGCGCGAAGTGGACATTGCCGGCTCCGACAAGCACGAGGAGTTTAACCTGAACTACCTGCCCGGCGGCAACATCGATCTGAAAGTATACAAAATTAAAAAGGAGGGCAACCGCGATAAGCTACTGATGCAGCGCACGTTTTCCCCGGATGTTACCCAAGAGTTGCGCTTGTATGGCCGTGGCGACGAGGACCTTTTTACTGTAGAAGGCGAGACCAAATCAAATATAAGAGTGCGCTTGATTGGCGGCGGCAAAGCTGATACGTTCCGGGTAGCTAAAAATTTCCCGAACAAGCGCAGGTTACTGATCTACGACCGCAAAGATGATGATAACCAGGTGCCAAAAGGCAGCCTAGCCAAACTTAAACTTGCCAATGACACCCTTGTGAACAACTATGATGGCCGTAGTTTTAAGTATAACGTGCTGATGCCATTGGCCACAATCGGCTATAACCTGGACGACGGCGTACTGCTGGGAGCAGGTTTTCAGTATATCAAGCACGGTTTCCGCAGAGAGCCTTATGCCGCAAAGCACCGCTTCATGCTGGGGCATGCGCTGGCAACCAACGCTTATTTTGGCAGTTATCAGGGCGATTTCCCGAAACTGATTGGTAAGTATGATCTGGCACTGCAACTGGATGCAAATGCGCCGAACAATACCAGTAACTTTTTTGGGGTAGGCAATGGCACTGAGTTTATCAAGGAAACAGATAGACCTATTCGCTTTTACCGCACCCGCTATGATTTTGTGAATGCAGAGGCTACACTGCAACGCCAGCTTGCTCCTAAATTTAAGGTGTATGCCGGCGTTACCAGCCAGTTTTTCAGCATGGAGCCGGAAGATAACGAAGGGCGTTTTATTAATGTGTTCAGCGAGCAAAACCCTGAAGAAAACCTGTTTACAACCAGCTACTACGGAGGTTTAGTAGGCGGCTTTACCCTTGATACCCGTAATAACACATTATCGCCATCCAAAGGCATTTACTGGAACACCAGCCTCAGGGGCATCACACAGTTTAACGGCAGCGAGAACAAGTATGGCCGCCTGCAGTCCGAACTTGGAGTATACTTTAGCCTGTCGGACAAGCTGGTGGTGGCAAACCGCGTAGGCGGCGGAAGCACCTTCGGCGATCCTGCTTTTTTCCAGCTACTGTACCTTGGCGGCACCAACAACCTGCGGGGCTACCGCAACTTCCGTTTTGCCGGTGAGCAGATGCTTTACCACAACCTGGAGCTGCGCATGAAGCTGTTTGACTTTACTTCTTTCCTGTTTCCGGGGTCGGTGGGCTTAATCGGATTTAACGATGTAGGGCGCGTGTGGTCCAGCAACGGCGTGAAATCTAGTGGCTGGCACGATGGCTTTGGAGGCGGTTTTTATGTAACCCCGGCCGAGCTGATCCTGCTGCATGGTGTGGTTGGTTTTTCGGAGGATGGTGTGTTGCCATACTTTTCGGTAGGCTTCCGGTTCTAGAGTTATCACAGATTTTTGAGATGGATGGAATAAAGTTAATCCTTGATACAGCGGCGCACGTGCGTGGGCTCTTTCAGGCACATGGAACCAGCGTGTTGCCTTACCACAGCGTGGAGCATACCGAGGAAGTGGTAACTGCTGCAGAGCGTATCTCAGGGCACTATGCTTTGAATGAACTGGAGTACCTGGCCGTTAAAATTGCAGCGTGGTTTCATGATGTAGGCTATCTGTTTACCCACCAGGAGGATCATGAGGAAAAGAGCGCTGAACTGGCCGATGCGTTCCTGTCAGAGAAGCAGGCTTCTGAAGCGCTTCGGGCCAAAGTGAAGGAATGTATACTTGCCACCAAAATGCCACAGCGGCCGGCTTCGCTGCCGGCGCAAATCCTCTGCGATGCCGACCTTTTCCATCTAGGCACGTTGGATTTTGCAAATAAGAACGAGCAGGTACGCCAGGAAACCGAGCTCCGTACAGAGCGGGAGCTGCAGGAGGAAGTATGGAACCGGGCAAGTATACAGTTTCTGGAGCGGCATTGCTACCACACCGACTTCTGCCGCCAGGCTCTTCAGGAGGGCAAAGCGGATAATCTGCAACAACTCCTGAAAGCAGAGCATACCTTTGCCCAGGAGCCAGCGGCCAAAGATAAAAAAGAGAAGAAGGAGAAGAAGCCCAAGAAAACCGAGCGTGGCGTGGAAACCATGTTCCGGGTTATGTCTAGCAACCACATCCGCCTCAGCGATATGGCCGACAGCAAAGCACAGATTCTGCTTACCATCAGTTCCATTATCGTATCGTTGCTGGTTTCGGTGGTTTTCCGGAAACTGGAGGAGGAGCCGCGCCTGATCGTGCCTGCCGTTATCCTGACGGCCACATCACTCACCACGGTTGTGTTCACCATACTTGTTACCCTGCCCAAACTCACGCAGGGGCGATTTAACAAAGAGGACATCGAGAAGAAAAGAGCCAACCTGCTGTTTTTTGGCAATTACCACCGCATGCCCGTGGAGGAATATGAATGGGCTCTGAAGCGGGTAATGGATGATTCCGATTTCCTTTACGGCAGCCTGATCCGGGATAACTATAACCTGGGTGTAATTCTGGAACGCAAGTACAGAAAGCTGCGCGTGGCTTACAGTGTGTTTATGTTTGGATTTATTGCCTCGGTGCTATCGTTTGCCATCGCGCAGCTCTGGATTGCCCATTGACAAGTATAAAAAAAGCAGCGGGTGCACTTCATGTTAAAAGTGCACCCGCTGCTTTTTAAGTATAGGATAGCTTACGCTTTGGCAGACATATTGTCCAGCGCATCCATTACCTCTTTCACGTGGCCGCGAGAAGTTTCAAGCAGTTGCTTCTCGTCTTCGTTCAGCTGCAGCTCGATAATCTTCTCGATACCGTTTTTACCAAGTATAACTGGCACGCCAAGGTATACGCCATCAATGCCATACTCGCCTTCAAGCTTCACGCAAACCGGGAACACACGGCGCTGGTCGCGCACGATAGCCTCCACCATTTGGGCAGCTGCAGAACCTGGTGCATACCAGGCAGAAGTACCCATCAGTTTTACCAATTCGCCACCACCGTTCTTGGTGCGGTCAACAATTGCGTTCAGTTTATCTTCTGAGATCAGCTCGGTTACCGGAATACCGCCCACAGTAGTGTAGCGCGGAAGCGGAACCATGGTGTCGCCGTGGCCACCCATCAGTACTGCCTGGATGTCTTTTGGAGATACGTTCAGCTCCTCAGCCAGAAATGCACGGTAACGCGCCGTATCCAGGATGCCAGCCATACCCATTACGCGGGTGCGTGGCAGCTTAGAGGTGATGTGCGCTGCGTACGTCATTACATCCAGCGGGTTAGATACCACAATAATGATAGCATCCGGAGAGTGCTTCACGATGTTTTCGGTTACAGACTGCACGATGCCAGCGTTTGTAGAGATCAGGTCATCGCGGGTCATGCCTGGCTTGCGCGGCAAACCAGATGTGATAACCACTACATCAGAGCCAGCGGTTTTGCTATAATCGTTTGTTACACCTACAGTGCGTGTATCGTATAGGTTAATTGGCGCTTTCTGCCAGATATCCAGAGCCTTGCCTTCAGCAAATCCTTCTTTAATATCCACTAGTACTACTTCGTTCGCGATTTCGCGGTAAGCCAGCACATCGGCGCACGTAGCCCCAACGTTACCTGCTCCAACTACGGTTACTTTCATTGTCGGATATGGTTTTATTTTAGTTTGAGATTCGGTTAACTCCTGTAAAATTAGAAAATTCTATTATAAAAACTTCGTTTTTGTATCAAGTATCACGACACAGGTATCATGACTTTTTTTAATCGTAAAATACGCACTGTAGGCGTCGTGATACTTGATACGTACTACGAGCTACGCCCTATAGATATTTCCACTACCCGCTCAGTTTTGTCTGTTACTTTAAAGCGGTTATCGAGGCGCTGGCCCACGACCCAGGCAATAGACTGGTCTGATACTAATACCAGCGTTTGGCCTTTTAAGTTGGCCGGTACTTTCTTATCGATCAGGAAATCGCTGATTTTTTTCTTGCCGTTCATGCCTAGGGGTACAAACCAGTCGCCTTCCTGCCAGGCGCGCAGCTTCAACGGAAAGCGCAGCTGTTCGGCATCGAGGGCAGCCACATGCGGTTTGGTGTTGAGTTTATACTTGTCGGCATCAACATACTTTATGCTGAACGTGTGGTTTCCGGCCTCTACCGTGGTATCTCCCTCCTGTATAAGTATACTTCCGAAGCTGCTCAGGTTGCGGGGCGTAATCACTAGTTGGTCGCGGTCTTTTGCCAAAGTATGGGTCGGCGAGTCGAACTGCTTTCCCGATAGGCCTTCCAGGGAATCAACCAGCTCTAGCACCACGCTGTAGCTGAAATTGTACGGGCGCAGCAGCTCGTGCAGCACCACCGGCAGGCCCGTGGCATTTTGCAGCGGCACCAACGAAATATAAGTGGCGTTTTCTGCCTCTTTTATACTTTGCTCGCGCAGGTTCTCGATGTAGGCAGCCACTATACTTTCGGCATGGCTCACACGCTCGGCGGTGTGCTGCATGGTTCCCTCTAGGCTTGGGTTGATCTCTTTTAGAACCGGAATAACCTCGTGGCGGATCTTGTTGCGCTGGTATTTGGTGGTGATGTTAGAGCTGTCCTCGCGCCAGATCAGTTTGCGCTCCGTTACAAGCTCGTAAATGTCGTCTTTGGTAACCGTTAGCAGCGGGCGGATGATGTAGCCATTCTTGGCCGGTATGCCATGCAAGCCAGCAATGCCAGTGCCTTTGGTCAGGTGCAGCAGCATGGTCTCGGTAAGGTCGTTGCTGTGGTGCGCGGTGGCAATATAATCGTAGCCTTCCTGCTGGCGCACCTGCTCGAACCACTGGTAGCGCAGCGTGCGGGCCGCCATTTGTGTTGATAGCTTTTCCTGCTCGGCAAAGGCGCTGGTGTTAAAGTTCTCCGTAAAAAAAGGAACGTCATACTTCTTGGCCAGCTTTTTGACGAACAGCTGGTCGGCCTCGGCATCCTCGGCGCGCAGTCCGAAATTGCAGTGCGCCACGGCAAATGCATACTTTAGCTGGTGCAGTACCTCGCACAGCACCACCGAATCGATGCCGCCGCTAACGGCTACTAATATTTTACTGTCGGGCGCACACAGTTGGCGCGTTTGTATGAAACTTGAAACTTTCTGAAGCATAAAGCAGCGGCTGGTAATTTTTTTCTAATTTTGATGTTATAAAGTACTTAGATATTAGACGTTAGATTTTAGGCTTTCTGATAATCATACTTAAATCAGGAAAAGTCTATTGTCTAGTATCTAGCATCTAACATCTTATTGATAAATGAAGAACGCAAAAATACTCTTTTCTCTTGTCTTTACCCTGATGGCGGCCACCGTTTTTGGGCAAAGCGGCACACAGAGGCAACCCGCCACACTGCGGCCTGCCCCTCAACAGCAAGCCCGGCCGCAAACCCAGCAACCACCTGCACAGCAGAAGCAGCAGCAGCAGCAGGGACAGGGCGAAAGGGTACCTGTTGATCTGCAGCAGGCAGACAGCCTGATCGGCGGTACGTTTAACGGCCAGCGCATCGACAAGCTGATCGGCAACGTGATCTTTAAGCAGAAAGACGGCACGCTCTACGCCGACTCCGTGTATCAGTATAAAGAGCAGAATGTGCTGGAGGCCTTTGGGAACGTGCGCATAAACCAGGCCGATACCGTGAACATCACCGGCAACCAGGCCACTTACAACGGCGACACCCGCTCGGCTAGAATCACCGGCAACGTAGTGATGCGCGACCCCCGCATGACCCTGACCACGCCAAGCTTGGATTACAACCTGAATACCCGCACCGCTACATATACCGAGGGCGGCACCATCGTGGATCCGGAGAACCGCTTGGTGAGCAAACGTGGCTCTTATAATACAAAGACCAAGATGTTTGATTTTCAGCAGGATGTTAATGTAACCACTGCAGATTATAACATTGTGGCCCAGAACATGCGGTATAACACGCTCACTAAGGTAGTATACTTTCAGGGGCCAACGTTTATCCAGGGCCAGCAGGGCGACCTGTACGCCGAAGAGGGAACGTATAACACCATCACCAAAATATCGCGGTTTGGCCGCAACGCTTACATACTTACCAAGGAATATCGCCTGAGCGGCGACAAGCTATACTATGACCAAAACCGGGGCTACGGCCTGGCTGAGGTAAACGTGGCCCTAAAATCGTTGAAGGATGACGTGACGATACGGGGGCAAGTGGGCCGCTACTGGCGCGACAGGGGAGAGGCGAAGGTGCATGGCCGCCCCGTGATGGAAACCATCATGGATGCCGATACCTTGTATCTTTCCGCCGATACTTTATACTCGCAGGAGGCAAAGGGCGCTAGAACGGCAAGTATGATTTTTGCTTACCCGAACGTTAAAATCTTCAAATCTGACCTGCAGGGGAAGGCTGACTCGCTGAGCTATAACCGCACCGACTCAATTATGCACATGAACGTGAAGCCAGTACTCTGGAACGATAAGAGCCAGCTGGTTTCTGATACTATACATATACAGCTGCGCAACAAGACCATCGACCGCATGTACATGTACTCCAACGCCTTTATTGCCTCCGAGGACTCGCTTAAGAATTACAACCAAGTGAAAGGCCGCGACATGACCGCTTTTTTTACCGAGGGCGATATTGTTCGGGTAAATGTTAACGGCAACGGCGAGAGCTTATACTTTGCCTTAGAGGGAGATACAACCCTGACGGGCATGAACAAGGCCATCTGCAGTGATATGGTGCTCAAGTTCGGGCAAAATAAACTCAAGACAATCTCGTTTCTGGTGCAGCCGGATGCCAGTTTTATTCCGCCGCACGAGTTAGGAGAGGATGCCCGCCAACTGGAGGGCTTTGCCTGGCTGGCAGATTTAAGGCCAACCAAAGAGCAAGTGGTGGCCAAGCCTAAATCCCCGGTCAAGAAAGAAACCGCCCCGGCTAAAAAAGCGCCGGCCAACAGTAAGAAACCGGCCCCAAAGAAGAAAAATTAGCGGGACAGGAAGAAAGCTGGTACCTTTACGCATTCTGTTTTGTAAATCAATCGGATATTCTATAATTTTGCCTGTTCATGAATAGAGGCTTTTTCCATAGTATCGCACTTTTTTGCCTGTTGCTACTCGCTACTGGCTGCAGTAACTTCCAAAAGTTGCTGAAAAGCACAGATGTAAGCAAGAAGTACCAGGCTGCGCTGGAGTATTATGAGCAAGAGGAATATTACCGCTCTTCTCAGCTACTAGACCAGGTAACCGACCTGCTGGCCGGTACCGAAGAGGCAGAAAAAGCGCAGTTCTACCGCGCAAAGGCGCACTACATGCAGGGCAATTACATCCTGAGCGATGCCTATTTCCGCAACTTCTTTACAACGTACCCGCGTAGCCCGTTAGCCGAGGAGGCCATGTTTATGCAGGCACAGTCGTTGTATGAGCAGTCGCCGAGCTACGAGGAAGACCAGACGCCAACCGTTACGGCCATAGAGGCGTATGAGGAGTTTCTGGTGCGCTACCCGCAAAGTGAGCTGGTGCCCGAGGCCAATAGAATCATCGAAGAACTCTACCTGAAACTCGATAAGAAAGACTTTAACCAGGCGCGTTTATACTACCAATTGCGTTACTGGAGATCAGCCGCCGTGGCTCTGAATAACTTTCTGCAAGAGCACGCCTCGTCGCCGTACGCCGAGGAGGCCGCTTACTTAAGACTTGATGCGCAGTACCGTTTCGCACAAGAAAGCGTGCCGGACAAGCAGGAAGAGCGTTACGACCAAGCAGTAGACTATTTCCAGTCGTTTGTAGATATGTACCCGGAAAGCAAGTATCGCCGCGAGGCTGAGCGCGCTTACGATGCCGTGCAGGCTGCCTTGGCTACCATTAGAGAATCAAATAAACAGAATTCATAAAGTATACTATATATGGCATCAGTTCCATCATCAATCGTTACCCGCAACATGGCCGATTTTGCAGAGCAAACCGGCAACGTATACATGTCTGTGGCAGTAATTTCTAAAAGAGCTAACCAGGTAGCCGTTAAGCTGAAAGAGGAATTAAACTCTAAGCTGGCTGAGTTTGCTACTACTGTAGACAATCTGGAGGAGGTTTTCGAGAACCGTGAGCAAATCGAGATCTCTAAGTATTACGAGCGCCTGCCTAAGCCAACCAACCTCGCTATTGAAGAGTTCCTGGAGAAGAAGGTGTACGTAAGAAAGCCAGACGAAGAAACAGAGGAGGAGATCAACCTGTAACACCTTCAGGCGAATGCTGAAAGGTAAACGGATCATATTGGGAGTATGCGGAAGCATAGCAGCCTATAAAGCTGCGCTGCTTGTCCGGCTACTCGTAAAGGCAGAGGCAGAAGTTCAGGTCATCATGACTGCTTCTGCCTCTGAGTTTATAACCCCTCTTACACTCGCCACGCTGTCTAAAAGGCCGGCGCTTAGCCAGTTTGTGAGAGACGAGAGCGGCGTGTGGAACAACCACGTGGACCTGGGCCTTTGGGCCGATGCCATGGTGGTAGCTCCGGCAAGCGCCAACACGGTGGCCAAAATGGCTAACGGCTTCTGCGATAACTTGCTTAGCGCCACTTACCTGTCGGCGCGCTGCCCGGTTTTTGTGGCCCCGGCCATGGATTTGGATATGTACCAGCACCCTGCGGTGCAGAACAACTTCCGGAAACTGCAAGGCTATGGCAACTGGGTGATTGAGGCTGGCCATGGCGAGCTGGCAAGCGGCTTGGTAGGGCAGGGGCGCATGGCCGAGCCGGAGGAAATTGTACAAGTGCTTCAGAAATTTTTTTCAGGTGACGGAAAAATCGTTTAAAGGCAAAACGGTGCTGCTAACGGCAGGGCCAACGCACGAGCCGATAGACCCGGTGCGCTTTATCGGGAACCACTCGACGGGCAAAATGGGTTACGCATTAGCAGAGTGCTTTGCGCAGCAGGGGGCCATGGTGCAACTTGTCTCCGGGCCAACCAACCAGCGCACGCATCACGCCAACATCGACGTTATTCAGGTAACCACTGCCAACGAAATGTATAAAGCCATGCAGAAGCGCGCCGAGGCCGCCGATGTCTGGGTTTTTGCCGCCGCCGTTGCCGATTACCGACCGAAGACCGTTGCGGATAAAAAGATAAAAAAAGCAGGCGACGAACTGACGATAACGTTGGTTAAGAACGTTGATATCGCGGCAGCACTCGGCAAGCAGAAAAAGGAATGGCAGTTCTCGGTAGGCTTTGCCCTCGAAACCGATAACGAAAGTGCCAACGCCCGCCAAAAGCTGCATAAAAAGAACCTTGATATGATCGTGCTTAACTCGCTGAATGATCCTGGGGCTGGGTTTGCACACGATACGAACAAGATCACCATTATTGAGGAAGAGGCCACGCATACTTTTGAGCTAAAACCTAAAAGTGAAGTGGCACAGGATATTGTAGACTTAATCTGGAAACGACTACATGGCTAGGAAATTACTTGTTTTGCTTATACTGCTCATAGCTGCCTGGCCTGCCAGCGCGCAGGAGTTGCAGTGCGATGTAGTGGTAAACAGCGAGCAAGTACAGTATACAGACCGGCAACTGTTCACGGATATGCAGACGCGCGTTTTCGAGTTTATGAACAATCGCCGCTGGACCAGCCAACAATACCGCGCCGATGAGCGCATAAAGTGCCGCCTGCTTATCAACCTGACGGAGATGCCTGAAATCGGCGTGTTTAAAGCCAACGTGCAGGTGCTTTCTGTTAGGCCGGCCTATGGCACAGGCTACGAATCCACACTTTTCTCCTTTATCGATAAAGACTGGACCTTTCGTTTCAGCAATGCCGAGCCGCTGGATTACGCAGAGAACAATTATACTTCCAACCTGTCATCGATGCTGGCTTTTTACGCCTACATGATCATCGGGATGGATAACGATAGCTTTGGCCGTTTAGGTGGCGCCGCCGCTTTCGACCAGGCTCGTTCCATACTTAACGTGGCCTCCTCACAAGGGGCGGGCTACGCCGGTTGGAAAGCATTCGACAGTAACCGTAACCGCTATTGGCTGATCGATAACGTGCAGGATCCGCAGTTTTTGCCGTTCCGGGAAGGGATTTACACCATGCACCGCCAGGGGCTGGACCAAATGGCCGAGAAGCCTGAGGAGGCCCGGCAAAACGTGCTTGGCATGCTAACGGGCATCCAGCGCCTGCAGCAGCAGAAACCCAATGCAGCCATACTTCGCGCGTTCTTCGATGCCAAGGCTGATGAGTTGGCAAACATGTTCAAAACAGCCACCCCGGCCCAGAAGCAGCAGGCTTACACCATCTTATCGCAGACCGACCCCACCAACAATAGCAAATACGAGATTTTGCTAAAACGCTAAAATTTTTAGAATTTCACGAAAAGGGTGTAACTTCACGGGGCAGAAAGTACTGCTGTGTTTATACTTACACCTATGGGCAAACGCCAAATCCGCATCTTCCGAAACGACTTGCCAAACCATACTTTGGAACTGCTGCAGCAGCCAGCCGTGCAGCTTGTCACGCGCGCTAAGACAGTGCTTACGGGCAAGCTAAAAGCGCTTGACTCGGAAAGTATGCAGCTGCAGGACATGCGCGCGCACATCCATACTTTCGCGGTAGGCGAGGTAGAGGAGATAATCTATGACGTGGAAGCGGCCTGGTAGCGCGCTTGCAAACCCAATCTAAATTTTAGCAGTAAATCCATACTTCAAAAAAAGAATAGAATTACCGAACTTTAGCATAGGCCAAAAGTCTTGTATCTTATGTCTATAGTCTTGTGTCTTAGTATATGCTGATAGATCTCAAAATAAAGAATTACGCCCTTATTGAGAAGCTGGAGATGAACCCATCGCCGGTGCTCAACATTATTACAGGCGAAACAGGTGCCGGTAAATCCATTATGCTGGGGGCCATTGGCTTGCTGCTGGGCAACCGTGCCGATACCAAGCTGCTGTTTAAGCAGGATGAGAAATGCGTGATAGAAGGCGTGTTCGATATTTCGAGCTACAACCTGCAGGAGCTTTTCTCCAAAGAAGACCTCGACTTCGATAACCAGTGCATTCTGCGCCGCGAGATCAGCCCAAGCGGAAAGAGCCGTGCCTTTGTGAACGACACGCCCGTTACGCTGGACGTAATCCGGAAGATCGGCGAGAATCTGATGGACATCCATTCGCAGCACGATACGCTACAGCTTGGCGACACAAGCTACCAGCTGAATATACTGGATATCTATGCCGGCAACACGGCAGCCATGGGCAACACTACCTTCGATATCTATGCTGGAAACCTGTCTTACCTGCGCAACTATAACGAGAGCTACCGGCAGTACAAAAAGCTGGAAAGCGATTACAAAAAACTGACCGACCAGCTGGCACAGGCACAGAAAGAGCACGATTACCATGCTTTCTTATTGAGCGAGCTGGAGGAGGTAGGGCTTCAGGAGGCTGAGCAGGAAGAGCTTGAAAACGAGCTGAAGCAACTGGAAAATGCCGAAGACATAAAACTGAAGCTAACCAATGCAGTGCAAAGCCTAACAGAGTCGGAGTTTAACATTACTTCAGCCCTGAAAGATACGGCCTATACCATTAGCCAACTGGCGCAATTTTCGGCAAAGTATGAGGAGCTGCGCAACCGCACCGAAAGCTGCATGATCGAATTGAACGATATTGCTGCCGAACTGGAAGATGCGGAACGAAACACAGAAGCTAACCCGGAGCGAACCCTGGAGGTGCAGGAGCGCCTGAACGTGATCTATACGTTGCAGCGCAAGCACCAGGTGCAAACCATTGCGGAACTGCTGGAAATTCAGCGGGAACTGGAAAGTAAGGTGGGCAGCGTGCTAAACCTGGACACCGCCATTGCCAATACCGAGAAGGCCATGAAAAAGGCAGAGCAGGACGTGCTGGAGAAAGCAGCCATACTTTCGGAGCGGCGAAGAGCCTCATTCGGCACGTTCGAGGAAGAGCTATACAAATTGCTGGCAGAACTGGGTATGCCAAATGCACGCATTGTTATCCAGCATAACGAGGTGGCGCCTTCAGCAACGGGTACCGACGACATCAGCATACTTTTTAGCGCCAACAAAGGGGCGCAGCCGCAAACACTCATTAAAGCAGCGTCAGGTGGTGAGTTCTCGCGCCTTATGCTAAGTATAAAGTACATGCTTGCCGATAAAACGGCTCTGCCAACCATCGTTTTCGATGAGATCGATACTGGTATATCGGGTGAGGTGGCTGTAAAAGTGGGCAAAATGATGCAGCAAATGGCCCAAAAACACCAGATTATCGCTATCTCGCACTTGCCGCAGATTGCGGCACAGGGCAATGCGCATTACTTCGTATACAAACACGACACCGAGGACCGCACCATCAGCCGTGTGAAGAAGCTGAACGATGAGGAGCGCGTGAACGAGATAGCGCACATGATAGCCGGGGCAAATCCAAGCGCCAACGCCTATCAAAGTGCAAAAGAGTTGCTTTCCTTGTAATCAGATATTGCTATATTGCTGCTTCAATTCCGGGTGTGCCGGGATGGTAAAAGTATAGTAACGAACAAACAACAATAAAGACATGGCTTATAATCTGCTTAAAGGGAAAAAAGGAATCATTTTCGGGGCGCTGGACGAGAAGTCGATTGCCTGGAAAGTTGCCAAAATTGCAAAAGAAGAAGGTGCCGAGTTTGTATTGACCAACGCGCCACTGGCAATGCGTATGGGCGAGATCAAGAAGCTTGCTGAAGAGTGCAACGCTGAGATCATTCCTGCCGATGCAACATCACTAGAGGACCTAGAAAACCTGTTTACGCAGGCACAGGAGATCCTGGGTGGCAAGATCGACTTCGTGCTGCACTCTATCGGCATGAGCCCGAACATCCGCAAAGGCAAGTCTTACGGCGACCTAAACTACGATTGGTTCCTGAAAACGCTTGATATTTCTGCCCTTTCTTTCCATAAAGTAATGCAGGTAGCTGAAAAGCTAGATGCCCTGAACGAGTGGGGTTCTGTGGTTGCGCTTTCTTACATCGCGGCGCAGCGCGTATTCCCTGATTATACCGATATGTCTCAGGCTAAGGCTGTACTGGAGTCTATTGCCCGCAACTATGGCTACCGCTATGGTAAGGCCAAGAACGTGCGCGTAAACACGATCTCTCAGTCGCCTACTAAAACCACAGCCGGTACAGGGGTTGGCGGGTTCGATGTATTCTACGATTACGCTGATAAGATGTCGCCGCTTGGCAACGCTTCTGCCGAAGACTGCGCAAACTACTGCATCACCTTGTTCTCAGACCTTACCAAAATGGTAACTATGCAGAACCTGATGCACGATGGTGGTTTCAGTAACATGGGTATCTCTGAGGATATCATCAACATGATACAAAAGTAGAACACATACTTGCCAGCAGCTCCAAGCTTCGCCTAGCAATGTATAGAACAAAAACAGAAGGGCTCCTGCTAATTAGCAGGAGCCCTTCTGTTTTTTAAAGCTAGACCCTGCCGCGCTGGGCTGTCACTAGGAACAGATTTGCATACAGTTAGCGGCCACGGTATACTTATTACTCCTCTTCCCGGTTTACAGTGCTAATATCAAAGGCCGGAATGCAGACCGACCAGTACTCAGTCTCATGATCGTAAGGGTTAGCGTAACGAATGCGGGCCCCAGCTTTTATAAGTATGGATTCGCCGGCGTTTACCTCCACTTCCTCCCCGTCAATCTCAATCATTTTTTTGCCTCTTGTCACGATCGTGATTTCATCAAACTGTGGGGTCTGGTGTGGCTCGCTCCAATGCGGTGGCGCAACCATGTGGGCTACACTAAACTGGCTGGTTCGGGTAGATGCGTGGCCAAAGTGCTCTTCGATCAGTTTGCCGTCGTGGGTGGGTACCCGGAACGGTTTCGTTTGCTTAAAAAATTTCTTCTCGCTCATATAGTTGCGTGTTTTTTTTGTCTATAGTGTGTCAGCGCATGGCCCTACAGTGTATGAAGTGAGGCCTGCGTTTTCAGCCATGCATGGGTTGCTATAGGTCTTTCCATCGCAGCCACATACGGGCTCGTATTGCATGGTGCATATGCCATCAGTGTTAATTTTGGCGGGATCAATGCAGGTGCTTTGTGCAGGGGTGTTTCTGCAGGAAGAAATACCTGCCATGGCAAGCAGTAACGAAACCAAAATGTATCTTTTCATGATTATACATATAGTAAACATGCTAGTATACGGCTCAAGGTAAAGGAGGTGCTAACCCGGAAGAGCAAAAGCCGTATGTATCTTGAAGCACAAAAATAAAGAATTAAAACAGAGTTAGTGCCTTCCTTTCAAGATCTGTTTTAACCTTATACAACCTAAAACCAGATAAACCCTAACAATTATGAATGAGATGGATAAAAACAGCAGCAAAATTTTATTAGCTACCTTAGGCGGAATCGGCGCAGGTGTAGTGGCAGGCTTGCTGTTAGCTCCCAAGAATGGCCGCGACGCTCGTGAAGAGGTAATGCGCCATCTGAATAAAGCCAGCGATGAGGTTAACAGCAACGTGAAAAAGTGGACTGCCAGCCTGAAAGCACGCACAGGCAAAGGCAGCCCTGAAGAAGAGCAACTCGTAATGCATGGCTCCTGGGACGATGTGAAAAGACAGTTACGAAAAAACTATGCCGACCTGACCGAGGAAGACCTGAGCTATAAGCAGGGCAAAGAAAGCGAACTGTTCGAGCGCCTTCAGACAAAGCTTGGCAAAACTAAAGACGAGGTGGTACGCATGATTTCTGAATTTAATATCAGTAAGTAGCAACTAACAAATCCCAACGTAAACCATAGCTTACCAAAAGATATAATAGAATTCTGTAGTATAGATATAACTTAATGCTCTTGTTAGCCGTTAGTAAAAGTACGTACAGATTATTGAACAGAATTATAAAATAAAACTATGAAAGATAATAGCGGAAAGGTACTGCTGGCAATGCTTGCCGGTGCAAGCGCTGGTGTGATTGCCGGCTTATTAATGGCTCCTGAAACTGGGGAAGCTACAAGAGGCAGCATTAAAAAGTGGGCTGGCAAAATGAGCAAAGACCTGGAAAAAAACCTTCAGGATGGCTTAGAAGAAATTAAAAAGATGAGCGGCGATAAGTTTGGAAAGTCAGAACAAGAAGGTGATGCTGCCGCAGCTAGAGGCACAAACACTGATAGCTCTAATAAAGCTTAATGCCATACAAAATATAGTATAAGGAAGCACTTAAACTAAGATGTAGCATAAAGCGACGTCTTGCTGAGGAGGCTTATGTGCTGCCAACGGATGCGCCTGCCCTTGAAAAGGGGCAGGCGCTTTTGTGTTTTAGTGCGCCTTGCCTTAACCTATAGCTTGCCAATCGCGTTATTAAATGTATAGCTCATCTGAAATGTGGGCTTTTTATTTGAACTATATAATAACAGAATCAGACTATGAGAACTCATATGGAATGTCGTTCCCTCGGGGAAAACAAATCTAATTATAGCAATGCTTCTTCTGTTCGCCAGATCCGCCAGCACGATACCGAGCCTAAACGCAAGAGCAGTGGCGGAAAACTGGCAGTAGGCTTATTAGCCGGTGCTGCAGCAGGTGCTATAGCAGGTATCTTGCTTGCACCAGACAAAGGCGCATCAACTAGAAAGAAAGTTTCTGAGCAGGCTTCTAAACTTGGCAACCAAGTTAGTAAAGGCTATAGCTCAACGAAGGATAAAGTAAACGACTGGACTGGCAAAATGAAAAGCGGCAAAACGGATGCACATGTAAACGAGGCACCAGATTTACCTCCAACCAAGCACAAAAGCCCATATACTGACGAGAACAAATGGGATGACCAGCAAGTAAAAAACATGACGAATACCGCCAGAAATACACCAGGAGTATAAATCATACTTTGCCATAAAAAAGGAAAGCCTGCCACAACACAGTAGCAGGCTTTCCTTTTTATAGTTGCAAGGACTTATTTCTTCTCATCTTCTTTTTTATCCTGTTTCTCTGGCTTCATCTGCGGGAAGAACAGTACATCCTGAATAGAGTGTGAATCGGTCATGATCATGCTCAGGCGGTCGATGCCGATGCCAAGGCCTGCGGTAGGAGGCATGCCATACTCTAGTGCGCGCAGGAAGTCCTCATCCAGTACCATAGCTTCTGTGTCACCGCGTTTGCCGAGCTCCAGTTGCTCTTCAAAACGGGCACGCTGGTCAATTGGGTCGTTTAGCTCAGAGAAGGCGTTGCAAATTTCCTTACCATTGCAAATAGCCTCAAAGCGCTCTACCAAGCCTGGCTTACTGCGGTGCTTCTTAGCCAGTGGGCTCATTTCAACCGGATAGTCGGTGATGAACGTTGGCTGGATCAGGTACGGCTCGCAAGTTTCCCCAAAAATCTCGTCAATCAGTTTGCCTTTACCCATTGATGCATCTACACGGATACCCAGTTTCTCTGCTGTTTGGCGCAGCTCAGGCTCTTCCATCTCAGAAATATCAATTTTAGTAAAGTGCTCGATAGCCTCAAACATAGTAAAGCGCTTCCAAGGGCGCTGGAAGTTGATGGTATTCTCACCAACCTTCACTTCTGTTGTGCCGTGCAGGTCCATGGCCACTTTTTCTACCATTTCCTCCACCAGGTCCATCATCCAGTTATAGTCTTTGTAGGCAACGTATAGCTCCACCTGCGTAAACTCCGGGTTATGGAAACGGCTCATACCTTCGTTGCGGAAGTCTTTGGCGAACTCGAACACACCGTCAAAACCACCCACAATTAGGCGCTTTAGGTATAACTCGTTGGCAATGCGCAGGTATAGCGTCATGTCCAGGGTGTTGTGGTGCGTTTTAAACGGGCGTGCGGCCGCACCGCCGTACAACGGCTGCAGGATTGGGGTTTCCACCTCTAGGTAGCCACGGCCACCAAGGAACTGGCGCATAGAGTTTACCAGCTGTGTGCGCTGCTTAAACGTTTCGCGTACGTGCGGGTTCACAATCAGGTCTACGTAGCGCTGGCGGTAACGCAGCTCAGGGTCGCTGAAAGCGTCATACACGTGCTCTACACCGTTCTCGTCTACCTCACGCTTCACAATTGGTAGTGGCTTCAGTGATTTGGTAAGCACTTTAAGTTCGGTAACGTGCACCGAAATCTCGCCTACCTGCGTTACAAACGCATAGCCTTTGATACCGATAAAGTCACCGATGTCGAGCATTTTCTTGAACACGGTGTTGTACAGGTCCTTGTTCTCGCCAGGGGCAATGTCATCGCGCGAAACATAGATCTGGATACGGCCTGTGCTATCCATCAGCTCTGCAAAAGAAGCCTTGCCCATAATACGGCGGCTCATTAAGCGTCCGGCCAGGCTTACTTCCTGGTAGTTTCCTTTTTCCTTATCAAAGTTCTGTTTTATCTCCTTGGCCGTGGCCGTAACGTCATATGTTTCGGATGGATATGGGTTAATGCCCATTTTATCCAGTTCTTCGCGCTCATGGCGTCTGCGCAGTTCCTGTTCGCTTAGTTGCATGCGATTTATGTACTAAATGGTTGGTTCACTATCAAACTGCAAAATTGCTAAATAATCGGCAGCTTTTAAATATTTAATTGCTGATTGTTGACTGTGAAAAAGTTGCGCGTACACAAATACCATACTTTCCAATGTAGCTGTGAAGGCAAAGTATAAATTTAAAACAGGAAAGCAGGAGTAGTTCGATAAATACAAAAGCGCCCGCAGCACACACTGCAGGCGCTTAAGAAAGAAAGTATAGCCGTAAACGATTCGCTATACTTAGGCGGCCTGGCCTAACTCGTAGTCTTGGTTGCCGAGCAGCGGATTTATTTGCTGCTGAAGTCTTGCCTCTACAAATGAACCCTGCAAGTGCTTTGGAAGCGCCTTTACAAAAGCCTTGTATGCCTCCAGCCCCATAGCCTGCGCTACATAGCATTCATGGATGCCGTTCAGGTAACTCACAATCTGCAGCAGCGACTCATGGAAGAGCGTGAAGTCTATATCGGCCTGCACAAAGCGCTCGATTTCGCGGTGTGAGGAGGAAATGCGCAACCGCGACAGCAGGTCGAACAGTGTAGTATAACCCAAGCGCCAGGTAAGCTGCTGCCAATGCTGAGGGCCAAACTTCTGCAACACCTCGCCACTTTTGCTGCTGCGAATAGCTGTGGCTGGGTTGGCCTGTATCTGTTGCCGCACAAGCTTGGCTTTTTGGCGGCGCGTGGTACGCAAAAACTGACCCACTTGTGCCTGCGCTTCCAGCTCTTTAGCTGCAATCTGCAAACCTGGCTTATAATGCGCCAAGGGCAACCTACGGATGTTAAAATCATCATAGTGGCCGGAAGCGTAAAAGCTGATAGCTTGAGGGTAAGTATTTTTTACTACCAGTCTGCCGGCTTCGCGGAGTACCCAGGCCTCGTTATTGGTTTTAATTCCACGAGTAAGCAGGAATGCTTGCAAACCGGAGAATACAGCGTAAAATGCCTGTGGGAAAGTCCAGTGGAGGGCATTGCGTAGGTAAGCTTCATCGCCAAGCTCAGCAGTGGAGCGCAGGGCATACTCAGTGCTCCAGCAGTTTATTAACAGCCTTTTTACCTCTTCCAACTCCTGCTCATTCAGCGTCGGTTTCTCGTTGCCACGAACAATAGCAAGCTGGTCCAGGCCGCTGTTGCTAGCATGCTGAATATGATAGTTAATCGCGAAAAAGTAATTTAGGAATACTTGGGCAGGTATGGACTTCTGCCATACTTTGTCTGTGGTTTGGGCCTCTTCTGGAAACATCGAAACCACCTTTTCTTCGTCTTTCTCTCTCATATATTATCAACAAGTTGAGGCTCTTTTCAGTTGCAAAATCAGGCGATAAATACATGAAAACCTTGCACTATAACTAACTGTAAATCAGTTGATTGTACTTGTTTATAAAGATTTGTTTTCATTGAATTATAGCGAGTGATTTTCTGTGCTTTTCTGATGCTCTTCATTGTATTGTTTCTCATGTTGCGCTAGCTGATGCATGTAAGTAGCCAAAAGCTCAATGAACCACTATAACATCCGGAAATATGAAGCGTTTTTCTTACAATTATAGATTTATTTTTATATATAAATTAATTATTTAATGATAATGCTTGAATTAACCCAGAGTTAATACATAAACATCTATTTATAATGGATTAGAGTTTAGTTTTGTGGTATGATACAGGCGATTTGGCTCTTTACTAATCTGTTACTTAGCATAGCTATGCCTCTCTATCACCAAAAATCAATCAAACCATTTTCATTCCATCCTTATGTTTAAACACTTACAAAAGCTATTTGCTCTTGTGCTGCTTTGCTGTACCCTTTTGGGTAGCAACAGTGCTTTTGGGCAGATAAATGTTCAGAACGGAAGTTCTGTGCAACAGCAGTTCAATGACCTTGGAGCATCTGCCACGGCTTTGCTTCCAGCTAACTGGAAAGTTTCTAAGAGCACTAATATGCGCGAGGTAACTTCTTATGTCTCAGCAGTAAATGCTACGGAACGATCGGGTGGTGCCGACCTTAGCACTACAGCTGGAAATGGTATCTATAACTTCGAGGCGTCCGCTTCGGCAGTTGATAGAGCCATCGGCTTTTTATCTTCAGGTTCTTCCACGAAAAGTGGAAACTTGTATGCTCATTTTAATAACAATAGCTCGCTTAGCATCACTGACATTGATGTCTCTTTTGATGTTGAGAAGTATAGAGGTGGTAGCAGAACAGAAGGTTTTTCGATAGAGTTATACTACTCTTCAAACGGAACAATATGGACTTCTGCAGGCTCTGATTTTAAAGTGAATTTCAGTGCTGATGCAGATAACTCTGGTTACGCCGTGGTGCCTGGCGCTGTAAAGAGCGTAACGAATAAAACACTTGGGGTAACTATCCCCGCTGGCGGTGATTTATACTTGGCCTGGAATTATTCAGTAACATCAGGTTCCACGACATCTAACGCTCAGGCGTTGGCGATAGATAACATCAAAATTGCATTCGGTACAGCTCCTGCTGACGTAACTGCCCCAACGGTAACTTCGCTTAGCCCAACCAATACGGCCACGGGCGTGGTGACAACCGCTAACCTGGCAATTACTTTCGACGAAGCCATCGTAAAAGGCACTGGAGCTATAGAGCTGCGTAACGCCGCAGACGGCTCTCTGTTGCAAAGTATAGATGTGGCAGGAAACGCTGTTGCAGTAAGTGAAAAAACAGCTACCATTTCGGCAAACCTGCAGGCAGCTACAAGCTACTATGTAATTGTGCCGGCAGGAGCCTTCGCGGACGGGGCAGGCAACGCCTTTGCAGGTATAACAACCAACACCGGTTGGACATTCAGCACGGTTGCTACGGCTACGCCTGTGTTATCTGCTTCTGTGCAAAACCTGTTCTTTGGATATGTAGCGCCAAACCAAACCAAAACGCTGACTTTTGTGACTAATGGTACGGATATTACTGAAGATGTTGCCGTAACTGCCACAGGTGTTTATACTTTAGCGACAGAAGAAAATGGCACATACACTACAAGTATAACCCTGACGGCTGCGGAAGCTATGGCAGGCAAATCTGTGTATGTAAAGTATAGCCCAACCGCTGCAGCTACCTATGCAGGAACAGTTACAATATCGACTAACCACGCTACCAACGCTACAGTTAAACTTTTAGGAACTGCCCTAAATACCTATGCTCAAAACTTTGATGAGTGTACCGCTGATGGAAATGACATGGTTGGCAGCTGGATGCGCTACAGTATAACCGGCGACCAAGTATGGGATTGCACTACTTTTGGTTACAACGGTAAAGGCGTGCAGATTAACGGCTATGACTCCGGTGCTAAGGAAAACCAGGATTACTTGATTTCGCCAAGCCTTGACCTGACTAGCCTTAAAATGCCTATCGTGTCTTTCTGGACAAAGTCAGATTTCTCAGGCCCTGCCCTAGCTGTGATGATCTCCACAGATTACGATGGCGTGAGCGCTCCTAGCACTGCCACCTGGACGGCCCTTTCCGCTGATTTGCCAGCAGTTAACTCCGGAACCTGGAAGCAGTCTGTAGTGGATCTAACCAGCTACAAACAGCCTAATGTTCATATCGCTTTTGTTTATACTTCCACTACATCATCGGCTTCGCGCTGGTCAGTGGATGAGTTTAAGATTAACACCGATTCATACTATGTTACCACTGGTAACCTGAATCACAGCTATGGTATTGTTTCGCCGCAGAGCGTTTCAGCTGGCAAAAGCTTCACCTTCTCCATCACAGGCCTGGAGCAAGACCTAACCCTTACCGTACCTGCAGACTTTAAGCTGTCGAAAGACGGAAACAGCTTTAGCCAAAGTATAACTTACACCAAAGAGCAAGCTGCCGCCAATAATACGTTTTATGTACAGTTCACGCCAACCGTTGATAACTTCGTAATTACAGGTGCCATACAGTTTACCAGCGGCACGCAACTGAATATTACCAGAGGCAACCTGGTTGGGTCTTCTAAAACCAAGGAAAGCACGCTTGATATCGTAACCTGGAACGTTGAGTGGTTCGGAGCCGATAAAGATGCATCGGGCAAAGAGTTGGGCCCCGCCGACGAAGAACTGCAGCATGCTAACGTGAAGCAGGCCATGCAAGCGCTTAATGCTGATATTTACGCCTTGCAGGAAGTATCAGACGATGTTAGAATGGCGCAGTTGGTAAGCGAACTTGATGGCTATAGCTTTGTGAAATCCGATGTGTACTCATACTCTATCAGGGAGACATCTTCTACGCTGACACCGCAAAAGCTGTACATCGTTTACAAAACAGCCACGGTAAAAGTTAAAAACCAGAAAGTACTTTTAGAAAAGCTTTACAGAGACCTGCTTGCAAACACAACTGTGCTCCCGGGTTACAACCCAACGGCTAGCGGAACTGATGAGTCTAAAGACGATAGCTTCTGGAGTAGTGGCCGCTTGCCATACCTGGTACAGGTAGAAGCCAACATTAACGGCGTGAAGCAAGACATCCACTTACTGAACATCCACGCGAGGGCAAACAGCGGCACTGATATTACACGCTACAACATGCGTAAGTATGATTTGCAGGTGCTGAAAGACAGCTTGGATGCCCAATACCCTAACGTGAACCTGGTAATGCTAGGAGACTATAACGATGATGTGGATGTGTCTGTGATCAACTCGAACGAGTCTACTTACAAGGCATTTGTGGATGATGCGCGTTATGATGTGCTAACCTATGAGCTGAGCAATACAGGTGTAGGCACGTACCAAGCCTCTAGCTTCCTGGACCATATCAGCATCTCACAAAACCTCAACGACGAATATCTGACAGGTTCAATTAAAATTGAGGAAGAGGTAACAGCCAACATTGCCAACTACTTCTCTACCACTTCTGACCATTATCCGGTTTCTGCCAGATTTAACCTTGCGGCTGGCCCAGTGGTAACATTTACTGAGGTAACAGCCACAAAAGCGGAAGGCTCTGAGAAGTTTAATGTGAACCTGACAGTTTCAGCAGCGCAAGCCACGGAGCAAACCGTAACGGTAAGTGTGGTAGCAGGCGGAACTGCCGCAGCAGACGATTACACCGTGATTGGTGCGACCAATGGCATGGTTACGGTTACAGTTCCTGCCAATGCCAGTTCAGCGTCGTTTGAGTTGCTTATAAACGATGACAGCATTGTAGAGCCAAGCGAACAGCTTACCCTACAGATTACAGCTAAGAGCACCGGTTTAGCCATTGGTGCGAGCAACACCTATACTTTGACCATTACCGACAACGACAATACCACAGGTATAGCCGATGCCACCAAAGGTCAGTTTAGCGTGTATCCTAACCCACTAACAGGCAAAGAATACCTGAGACTGTCTTTGCCGGAGCGTGTTGCAAAGCTGCAGAATATCAGCCTTGCGCTGTACGATATCAATGGCCGTGTGATTTTCACTGCCAAGGGTTCGCAGCAGAATGTACAGCAGGTGCTTAACGCAGAGGGCAACTCGCTGAGAAACGGCTTGTACATCCTGAAAATTGAGGCAGGTAAAGAAGTGTTCGTAACCAGAATGCTGAAGAAGTAAGCCTGGTTTTAAAGTACGGTAACAGAAAAGCCTGCCACTTGTGGCAGGCTTTTCTGTTTTTAAAAGAATTCTGTTTGCTGGTCAAAAGCCAGCAGCGGCATCATCGCCCCGAGGATCTGCACCGCCTTCTAATGTACCATCCGGCAGCACCAGTATAGCATCTACACGTCCGAACTGCCCACGCTCCTGCAAGGTATACCCCTTTGCTTTAAGCTCTTCCCGTACTTCGGTAGGTATGGCATTGGCGGTATGCTGAATCTCGTCGGGTAGCCACTGATGATGAAAGCGCGGAGCCGCTACAGCCTCCTGCATCGTCATGTCATGCTCCAGCACATTTAGGATCGTCTGAAACACAGAAGTGATGATTGTTGAGCCGCCGGGCGTGCCAACCACCATGTAAAGTTTCCCATCCTTTTCGAGTATAGTTGGCGTCATAGAGCTGAGCATGCGCTTATTTGGCTGAATGGCATTGGCCTTTCCGCCTACCAGACCAAACATGTTAGGTACTCCTGGCTTTGCGCTGAAGTCGTCCATCTCGTTGTTTAGCAGAAAGCCTGCACCTTCTACCATTACCTTCGAGCCATAAGCGCCATTAAGCGTGGTGGTGATTGAAACGGCATTGCCTGCGGGGTCAACAATGCTGAAATGTGTGGTTTGGTCTGACTCGTAAACAGGCAAGGTGCCGGCTTTTATACTTGAAGATGGTGTGGCTCGGGCCATACTCATACTCTGCATGCGGTTTGCTAAGTATTCTTTATCCAGCAGCTCCCGCACTGGTACGTTTACAAAGTCAGGGTCGCCGAGGTAGGTGGCGCGGTCAGCGTACACGCGGCGCTCAGCCTCCGTCATGAGCTGTATAGCCTTAGCGCTTTGCCAGCCAAATTTTTGCAGGTCATAGGGTTCAACCATCTGCAACAGCTGTAAAAGGGCCACGCCGCCGCTAGAAGGTGGTGCCATTGAGATAACGTTATAGGCTTTATACTTTCCAGTAACCGGCTTGCGCCAAACAGAAGTATAGTTTTCAAGGTCTTGGTGCGAAATTATACCCCCGCCGCGCTGCATCTCCTTTACCAGAAGGTCTGCTGTTTGGCCAGCATAAAACCCGTCGCGGCCCTTATCACGGATGCGCTCTAGGGTACGGGCAAGATCGGGGTGGCGCAAAGTATCGCCAGCCTGCCATGCTTTATCCCGCACAAGATAAGGTGTGTGCTTGTTGTTTTTTAAGAATGCATGTTTAGAATAATTAAGTCCGTCAGCTTCTTTATGCGTAAGTATAACGCCGTTTGTAGCTAAATCTATAGCAGGTTGTACTAATTCACTCCAAGGCATTGAACCTAATTTTTCATGCACTTTTACCATGCCGTCTACTGCGCCCGGTACGCCCACGGCTAAATGCGTGTCTGTGCTCAGGCCATCAATTACGTTACCAAGGCTATCCTGGTACATGGTTTCCAGGGCTGCGCCAGGAGCGGTTTCGCGGTAATCCAGAGAACCAGTTTCGCCGGTTGCGCTGCGGTATACCATAAAGCCGCCTCCCCCAATGTTACCAGCCACCGGAAAAGCAACTGCCAACGCAAACTGAGTGGCTATGGCTGCATCGTATGCATTACCGCCTTTGCGCATAATCTCCATCCCAACTCGTGAAGCCTCTGGATGGGCCGACACCACCATGGCCTTTTTTGCCATGAGGCCTCTGTTTCTGATTTGCGCTTCCTGCTGCGTATTTGTAGCGCAGTTACTGAGCAGGGCAGGGAGTAAGCTGATAAATAGAAGCCAGGCTCTGAATGAGAATGCTGGAGGTAAGTATGATTGCATAAGCATAATTGAGGTTGATGTTAGGACAGGTAATATACAAAAAACGCCAGCTATTTAAGTAGCTGGCGTTTTCGATAGACTAAGTTAAGTTCTTATTTCAGGTCGCTTTGGATTATGGCTACAGCCTCTTCCACGTACACATCCTGCTTCAGGTCTTTCATAAACTCTTTGTTGCGGGCAACTTTTGCGGTGTCGGTGCCAAGGGCTTGCAAATCTTGCTGCAGGCGGTGCACATTTAATACAGGCACTTTTTTCTGGGCTTCTTCCAAGCGCTTCGCTTCGGCTTCGGCCTTGCGCTCTTCTGCAAGGTACTTATCTATCTGCAGTGAGCGGGTTGTATTGTCGGACTGCTTTTTCAGGCGCTCCGCCGTTTCCTGGATCAGCTCAAAGCTGTTGTTTTTGGCTACACGCTGTTGGCTATGCGATTTTACCTGGGTCAGGTTTATTTTACCATTGTTCCAAGGCTTATACTTGGCTGGTGAGATCTCATCAAAAGGGAGCGGGAAGTCCTGCTCTTTCTCGCCAAACTCAAGGTATGCGTAAGCATCTGGTAATACTACGTCCGGCGTTACACCGCGCAGCTGCGTGGTGCCACCGTTAATGCGGTAAAACTTCTGTGTAGTTAGTTTAAGCGCACCGAAAGGTTTGTAAGGGTTAAACTGCGAAGGAAGTGCTTCATCAAGTTCAAAGAACTGCTGCACGGTGCCTTTGCCAAACGTTGGGCTACCGACAATAACGGCACGCTTATAATCCTGCATGGCGGCTGCCAGAATCTCAGAGGCCGAGGCGCTGTTTGAGTTAACAAGTATAACCAGCGGGCCACCGTACTGTACCTGCGCGTCGCGGTCATCTAGCACTACAGCTTTGCCAGAGGCGGTTTTAACCTGCACGATCGGGCCCTGCTCAATGAACAAACCAGCCATTTCTACGGCATCGGCCAGCGAGCCACCACCGTTGTTACGCAAGTCCAGGATCAGGCCCTGCATACCTGCGGCTTTTAGCTTGGCTACTTCCTTTTTCACATCAGCACCGCTGAAACGGCCATTCTTGTTCTCAAAGTCAGCATAGAAGCCTGGCAACTTGATGTATCCAATCTTCTCCTTATCCTCAATTAGAGCAGACTGCGCATAGGTTTCTTCAAACACGATCACATCACGCACGATTGGGATTATCTTGGTGGAGCCATCCGGCTTTTTAACAGTAAGGCGAACCTCCGTCCCTTTTTTACCACGGATAAACTGAATGGCATCGTCCAGGCGCATGCCTTCTACCAATATTGGTTCTTCGGCAGCTTGCCCAACCTTCTGGATAATATCTCCAGGCTTAAGTTCGCCTTGCAGGTATGATGGGCTACCCGGCACGATTTCCATTACTTTAATCTGGCCGTCTTTTTCCTGTAATGAGGCACCGATACCTTCTAACCGGCCTGTAAAGTTGATGTCGAAATCAGCTTTGGCCTTAGGAGGGAAATAACCCGTGTGAGGGTCATACACGTTAGTAATAGCATTAATATAGGTTGAGCGGCGGTCGTCGCGGTTAACTTTGGCCAGGCGCGCATAGAGGTCATCATAGGTTTTCTTTACCTTCTCACGTGCCTCTACCTCCATCTGCTCCGTAGATCTTTTCTCTACCTTTTCACCTTTGTCAAGCTTTTTCTGCTGCTCTTCCTGCATGTCCACCAGGCGCACCAAGGTTTGGTACTTCAGCTGCTTTCTCCAGGCCTCTTTCAGTTCCGAGGTGTTCTTAGCATAGGCTAGCTTCTTACCGTCGAGCTCTATTTGCTCATCCTTAGAAAAGTCGAAAGGCTTATTAAGGATTTCCTTGTAATATGCTTCAGAATCTTTTACGCGCTGCTCAATCAAGTCGGCAGACATGTCGAAAAACTTAAATGAACCCTCGCGCAGCTCGTCATCAATGGCTGCCTCGTACTGGCGTAGCTTGGCAACGTCGGTTGCCAGCAAGAATTTTTTGTTATAATCTAAGCGCTCTAGGTACAGATTAAATACCTTTTTAGAAAAGTTATCGTCAACCTTTTCAGGTTGGTAGTGGCCGGTATTCAGGCCCTGCATCAAAGCTTTAATCAGGATCTCGTTCTTACCTTCGGGCGTAGCATCACGCTTATAAAGTATAAATGAGCCTGTTACCAGGATGACAGCCAATACCGACAGTATGATTTTAAAACGGGTTGTCAATGATAGCATCTATTTAAGTAAGTTGAACCAAAAGTTATATCGCAAAAGTGGTGCCGCAGATCGGCATCAAAACGTAATGTAAAAGAAAAAAATATTATATCATAGCTACAGCACCCACTGTGCTACAGCACAAGCGCTTAAAGTATAACATACGGAACAAAGCGCTTAATATTATAACTGTAAGTCGTTTTTTTCGTTCCAATATAATGTGAACCAAAATACGAGAACTATGAATAATGAAAAAACTGTAAATGTATTACAGGAGCTTAACCAATTTGTAAACGATAGAATAGAAGGATACAAGCATGCCGCTGATGCCACGAAAGACCCAGCGCATAAATCTTATTACAACGACCTTATTAACCAGAGCCGCAGCTTCTCAAACGAGATAAACAGCTCGATTAGCAGCATGGGCGGCTCAGCAGAGAAAAGCACTACCGCCAAGGGTAAAATATACCGCGGTTGGATGGATGTAAAGTCTGCTGCGACTGGTAACGACGAAGAATCAATTATCGAATCCAATATTTACGGTGAAGAGTGGGCCCAGAAAGCCTATAACGATGCGCTGGACAACAGAGCAGATTTGCCACAAAATGTTGTGCAGATGGTTGAAAAACAGAAGCAAGCGTCTTTAGCTACTTGTGAGCGTTTACGCCAGATGAAAGAATCTGCAGATTAGTATAAAGTATAAATAAATTTACAGAGCGGGTTGCCCTAACTAAGGCAACCCGCTCTGTTTTATGCAAGTAAGAAATGCTTACTACCTAAGAGATGCATCTGATGAAGAACATACTTATATTCGGTGACAGCCTGACAGCAGGTTATGGCTTGCCTGCTTCGCAGGCTTACCCTAGCTTACTTCAGGAGCAGCTGAGGCAGGAAGGGTATACTGAATATAAAGTGCTGAACGGGGGATTAAGCGGTGATACAACAGCTGGCGGCGTGCATCGCATCGACCGTTGGCTTAACGAACCAATCTCAATTTTTATACTTGCTCTGGGCGCAAACGACGGCCTTAGGGGCATACCTGCCCGCGAGACCACCCAAAACCTACAAGAAATTCTTAATAAAGTGCGCCACGCATACCCAGAGGCTAAATTTATACTTTCAGGTATGGAGATTCCGGATATTGTACCCGGCCGTTACGCTGCAGAGTTCAGAAAGCTGTTTCGGGAACTGGCGCTTGAAAATAACATACATTTCATTCCTTTCTTGCTGGAAGGGGTTGCCGGAAACAGGCACCTAAACCTGCCCGATGGGGTTCACCCAAATGCAGAAGGCCAGAAAATTTTGGCTAAGCATACTTGGAGCAAGCTTAAGGAACTGATCTGATATTAAAAACCCACCAGGTAAGCTAGCTCAACTCACCCAGTGGGTTCCTTCATAAATTACCAAAAAACTAAAGACTTTCAGTAATACCACCATCGCGGTTCTTAAGCTCTAACTCATGTGCTTCGGCCTGAACTAGCTGTGCCCGCAACTCTTGTAATGTATTTCGGGCCCAGATGGAGAATGCGCTAGCATTAGTATCTTCCACGCGCTTCAACTCATCGTCAAATTCATCAACCGCCTCTTTTTGTGCTTCAATTACGCTGTCCCAATACGCTTGGTCAAACTCCCTGGCATTGGCTTCTCTAAGTTCTTTAAGCTGTTCCGATTGGTCATCTGCCAGTTGTTGTGGCAAGGTAATGTTATATTGCTGAGCAAGTGTTTGCAATTCCTGCTGCTTATCGGAGTACCAGGTTATTAACTCCTGCCCAAAAGTCTTTACATTCTCTGATGCGCCATGGGCAGTTGCCAACCGGCCTAGTTCTATCTGCAGCATGTTGTTGCGGGCTGCAAAGGCCAGTAATTCTTGGTTATCTTCTGTAAGAGTGGAATCGGTGGCTACAACAACGGTGCCGGCCTGCTCGTTATTCTGGCTATCGGAGCCAGAACTGCATGAGGCCAGCATAGCTAGTGCTGCAATACACCCAAGCGCTTTTCCTATTTTTTTCATAGCTTATGTGTGTTAGAGATAAGTAAAAAATACATACCCCTTAACATACGGAACTACCTCAAATTGTTTTCGGCGCGGTTGCTGGCTTGCAGAGCAAGTATGGAATGGAGCGTAGGGACAGAGAGAGGTTTGTTAATGAACCCAACAACCACATCATATTCTTTGGCGCGGTTCTGATGCTCCAATTCTTCGGAAGAAGTGAACATGGAGATGAATGTGTTGTGGCGTTCATTATAGCCTAAGGCATAGTATCGGTCCAGAAAATCAAAACCATCCAGCGAAGGCATACTTATATCCAGCAGTATCAGGTCAGGGAACAAAGTATCTTCCTCGGTCTCGGCGGCGCGTAAAAAATCTAGCGCTTCGGGCACACTTTGGCAGATAGATACAAGGTTGCTTACGTTCGCATCTTCAAGTATAATCTGAGAGAATAAGTTATTTATCTGATCATCATCAATTATGAGGATGTGGTTCAGCTTATACATTCTTTGTTCTGCTTAAGGGTTATTCACTTACATACAGGCGCCTGATCTAACAGAAATGGTGCCAAAAATATGATCCTCAATAATTTAAGAAATTACAGGGATGCCAGAATTGCATCTAAATTACTCAGGCGACAATTAAAAAAACGCATAAATGCCGCCTGTAAAGCAGTATTTATTATTCAATAATAAGTAATTTTTTTCTAAGAACAAGCCGTTATAGCGTGTTAGCATAATTTAAAGCATATATTTAATAAAAGATTAAATAAACTAGAGTTTAAACAAAGTTTTTAAGGATGAAATGCACAAAAAAAGCCCTTGACAACATAAAGTTATTGTCAAGGGCTTATTAAAAAAACTTATCCGGTTAAATCGGGGGTTAATTAATAATAGATATGTTCACCTCTTTGTTGCTGGAAATGAGACTCGAAATATCTGGCATCTTCAGCTGTATGCGGTTTAAAACCTAGAACAATATTGCCTTCTTTCACGCCCGTCTCATACACTTTAGCGCGTTCCTCCGGAATGCCAGCACCAATCAGCGCGCCAATCAGGCCGCCTGTTAAGCCCCCTGCACCCGCACCTGCCAATCCAGCTGCTAGTGGGCCGGCAATTACTAAGCCTAACCCAGGGATAGCTACCGATGTGCCAATAGCAGCCACTGCGCCTACTATGGCGCCCAAAGTACCGCCAATGGCAGAACCAGCTCCAGTGCCTTCCATCGATTTATTGCCAAGTTCTGTTTCTTCTACATCATCTCCCGCAAAATGGCGTTTGCGAGCCTCATCTGACATGATTACGTTAATATCGTCTTTGCTATAACCACGTGCTCTTAATTCGTTATAAGCACGCTCTGCGCTGTCTCTGTCTCTAAACATAGCGGTCATGATACCCGCGTTATCTGTTTTGTTCATCATAGCTTTATCTGTAAATATTGTGTCCTAAACAGGCAAGCCAGCTTTTGGCTTGCTCTGCTTTTTAAACGGTTAAAACAACGATGAGTTACGAAAATACTTTCATGGCTCGTTGAAAAGGTGATAAATAGTAATTTACTAATAACGGCCAATGCCTTCTGATGAAACCAGCAGCCTATCAACTATATGTATGATTCCGTTTCCAGCCCGAACGTCAGGTTTTAAAACCGTAGCTCCTCCTACAGTTAGCGTTGCAGGGCTAGCTGCTGTATCAATACTTAAATAGTCTCCGGCGCTACTTTCTATATGCTGACTGTTGGTAATATCAGTGGAGGGCAGGATGCCGGCCAAAATGTGCGCCTGAAGCATCCGTATAAGTTGCGCTCTGCTTTCAGGTGCCATCAGGTTATGCAGCGAGTCTTCTGATAACTCTGAAAACGCATCGTTTATAGGTATAAACAGTGTATGTTGGCCACCATGGCTTAATTCCGAGGCCATATCGGCCTGCTCAATTAGCTGCACAAAGGTTGTAAGGTTCGGATCTGTCTTGGCTAATGCCACAAGATCATATTGTGCGGTGTTCTCAATTCCTGCGAATATACCATTGTACTTTGAAGCTGATATAGACTCATCGCCATCACCGGCCATAGTTTGTGTTTCGCTAATTACTATTTCCTCATTACTAAGGGATGAATCGTGTATGCCAGCACACCCACAAAGGGTGAGCATGCCCAGTACAAGTATAAAATTTTTCATATGATAGGCTATATAAATGGCACTTATGAAAGATGTTGCAGCTACTTTATACATACAGTTAAATAAAGAAAGCCCTCTTTGTATTTAAGAAAGAGGGCTTTGATAAATAGGATAATGTGTTTCTTAGTCTCCGATCAGGTTACTTTCGCGAGCATCATCTGGCATAATCACGCTGTCAATAACATGTATCATACCATTAGATGCCTCAATATTGCTTCTTACAACCTGTGCACCGCCAATGCGAATATTGGTGCCATTCATATCAGACTCGACAGGAATGTAGCTGTCGTCGCTCATTTGGATACGGGTATTATTTTTAAGTTGTAGCGAAGAAACTTCGGTTGGGAGCACATGTGCCTGAAGGACCTGCATAAGTTTTGCTTTATTGTCAGGCATCAGGAGCATCTCTAGTTTATCTTTAGGAATTTTGGCAAAGGCCGCATTGGTGGGAGCGAAGAGGGTAAACTTCTCCACACGTTCTAAATCATCTACAAGTTCAGCTTTTTCGATGAGCGTTACGAAAGTAGATAGGTTCGGGCTTTTTCTTGCCAGTGTAAGTGCATCGTATTGCTCAGTATCATCAACTGTACTGAACATGTCGTTGTAATCTTCTGTGTCGGTAGTGTTAGAGAAAATGTCTTTGTATGTATCAGATGGGTCTGCTACTACGTCGTAATCATAAGTAGTTTCCGTGTCACCAGCCATAGTTTGGGTTTCGCTCATGGTCATGTCATCGTCCATGGCAGTGGTATCTTGCATGCTATCGTTAGAGCTAGCACAGCCAAATAGCATAGCTGCAGCCAGCGCAACAGGAAATATTGTTCTCTTTTTCATAGCTCTCAGTTTGAATTAATAGTTGCACAAATAGTCGAGCAATTTGCTCAAATCACTATTAATAAACTGAAAAGGGACGAAATTGTTGAGCTACCCCCACTCACACGGGCTAATACAGCGAACAAGTATCAGCATAGCCTCAAAGGTTACGTGGCTTAACTCATCAATTGTACACCTTTACTACAAAAACGTATTCTTTAAGTTTTTTTAACTGTTGTGGGCGGGTTTGGGTAGAAAGTGTATTATTTTTTGGAAGGGTTAGCGGGTCAACTTTGCCAGCGCCAGGGAGTTCATCAATAAGCTGCAGCAAGTATGCCGACTTGATCGCAAAAGCAGCGCCTTCTTGGCCAGCTTGCTTGCCACTGATCACGCCTATCAGGTTACCTTTGTCATCGAGTAAAGGGCCACCGCTGTTACCAGGGTTAAGTGGAATGGAGATCTGGTAAGAAGTGGTATCACCTTCAAAACCTGTAGAAGAGCTAAGCGAGCCTTCTCCAAACACGATGTCCTCGCGCGGGTAACCCAGCGTAAACACCCGCTCGCCCAGATCAGATTCAGACACTTTAAAGGTATAAGGCAATTTGCCAAAGCCTTCAAAATTATCCTCTGTTACTTTCAGGATAGACAGGTCATGGATCTCGTCGCGGTAAACCTCGCTTACTTTATACTTCAGGCCGGCTTTGTTCTCTACCATGATAGAGTCAGCGCCCTCCACTACGTGCGAGCTGGTTACTAAATAACCATCAGAGGAAATGGCAAAGCCTGTACCGCTGAAGGCTGCTGGGCGTGGAGTAGCTGGCTTGCTTGCATCGTTAATACCATTAATTATGGCAGTCTGCGTTTTTTTCAGGCGTTCTACCTCGCGGCGTAGTTCCACGTAATGTGCGGTTTGCTGGCGTACGGGAGCTTTAAGCTGCTGTACGCTCCAGAGTGTGCCAAAAACAGAGAGCAACGATACGCTGGCTGCCACAGCCATTGTTTGCCGGTGCTTGCCCCAGAAAATCTTCCAGCCATTTGGCGATGCAGCCAAAGGCTCTGTTGCTACCATTTGGCTGTGTATGCTGTTGAGCTGCTGACGCAGTTGCTGGCGCTGGCCATACTTTTTCATGGTGTGCAGCAGTTGGCGATGCTCCTCCACCTGCTCGGTAAGGCGTGCATCATGGTGCAGCAATGCCTCAAAGGCAGCTTTCTCCTCAGAAGCCATTTTTCCGTTCAGGTAGCGTTCAATCTCGTCGTATGCGCGGTACTCTAGCATAATATTATCTCCTCTGGCCAGCGGGCCATAAATCGTAGCCGTTTATACTTCAGGCTTATAGGTAGTAAAAAATATCTTCTTCAGGCGTTGCAGGCATTTATACTTCTGGTTCTTGGCCGTGTCGGTGTTGGTATAGCCAAACTTAGCGGTAATATCCTGCATGCTTTGTGTCCGGATGTAATAATCCTCGATTAGGCTCCGGCACGGCTCCCCGAGCTGTGCCAGCGCATCGCCCATCACCCCAAACTGCCTTTCCTGCTCTTCGTGGTGCTGGGTTTCTTCGTCAACGGGGATAAAGCTTTCAGAGTCATCCAGCTTGGTGGCGAAGCGGCCCTTCTCGGCCAGCCGCTTTAGCCAGAGCCTCCTGCACACCGAGTACAGGTAGGTTTTAATCTGGCAGCTTAGCTCCAGGCTGTTATCCTTTATCTTCTCGTAGAACACGATCACGCCTTCCTGGTAAATGTCCTTGGCTTCGTCATCGGTTCCGCTGTTACTCAAAATAAAATGAGATATCATCGGGAAATAAAGTTTGTACAGGTGGGCTAGCGCTCGTTCGTCGCTGCGCCGGATGCCTTCTATGATCGCCTCATCCGTCTCATACAAACTCTTCTTCATTCCAGTCAAATTTTAATACGTTTAGGGGCGTTTTGTAACCCACCAAAAAAATAATTTTAAAAACTTTTAGAAATGTGGGTTACCTATCCTCATTTCCGGTATGAAGTTCAAAATCGAAACCAAAACACTTAATCACAAACACAAAATGAAAAATTTATTCACTTTCGCTATCGTAGCTCTTGCTCTTACTTCTTTCACAGCTTGCAACAACGAAGAAGCTGCTACTGAAACTGAAGCTGTTGAGACTGAAGTTGTAGAAGAAACTCCTGTTGTTGAAGAAGAAGTTGTAGTTGATTCAGCTGCTATGACTACTGACTCTACTACAATCGTTGAGTAATTATAGCTAGAACTACAGCGTAAAGTTTATAGTTCTGAAAACACACAGCGTGGCCCCGTGTACACACACGGGGCCACGCTGTGTGTTTATGCCAGCCCAAAGCTGTTTGTACCCAGCCAAAAAAACGAAAGCCAGCGGTAATGCTGGCTTTCGCGTTGAAAGTGTTAGCGCTTCAGCTTTTTGCGGCGCTCTATCTCGCTCATGATCAAGGTAAGCTCGCGGCTGCTTTGGCCGGCAATAGCTGTATTCTCGTTGGCGCGGCGCAGCAAGTAGGGCATTACGGCCTCCACAGGCCCATAGGGTACATACTTGGCTACGTTGTAACCGGCATGCGCCAGGTTGTACGACAGGTTGTCGCTCATGCCGTAGAGCTGCGCAAAGTATACGCGTGGGTCGTTCGGGGCAATGTCATACTCTTCCATCAGCTCCATGAGCAGATAACAGCTGTCCTCGTTGTGGGTGCCGTTGCAAAATGCGATGCGATCTACGTTAGCCGCGCAAAAGCGCAGGGCACTGTCGAAAAGCGCATCTGATGCCTCTTTGGTCGGGTTTATGGGGCTTTCGTAGCCTTCTGCCAGGGCGCGGCGGCGTTCTTTTTCCATGTAGGCGCCACGCACCAGTTTGGCACCAAGGTAATAGCCACCCTCCATTGCCTGCTCTAAGTCGCGTTGCAACACATCCAAGCGGTCGTGGCGGTAAAGCTGGTAGGTATTGTAGATGTTGGCTTTCTCTCTATTGTATAGCGCCATCATCTCGTATGTCAGGTTATCGATGGTATCTTGTATCCAGCTCTCCTCGGCGTCTATAAATACGCGCACGTCGCGCTGATAGCATCGCTGGCAAATAGCATTGACACGGTCGCGGCCCCGCTCAAAGGCTGCGCGTTCATCAACGGTGAGTTCCTGCTGCTTTTGTACCTTCTCCAGTAGATTAATATCTATCAGGCCGGTAATTTTAAATACCGAGAAAGGGATGTTTTTATTACCGTGCGCTTTCTCAATGCCGTGCAGCAACTCGTCGCGGGTGGCGTCGAAGCTCTTCTCGTTGCCTTCGCCCTCTACAGAGTAATCCAGGATAGTGCCGATGTTGAAGCGGGCCAGCTCCTGTATGGCGCGCTCAGACTCCTCGATGGTTTCGCCGCCGCAAAAGTGATTAAAAATGGTAGGCTTGATGATAAATTTAACTGGGAGGTGCAGTTTAAGGGCTGTGTTTAATAAGGTGCCGCCGGCCTTTACAAACGTATTGCTGTTCATGGATTTAAACAGCAGGTACATTTTGTACAACTCAGCGTCAGACTTACCGGAAAAAGCGACAGCCGTGTCGTCGAAAGATACTTTGGTAATAGAATTCATGTAAGTAAAATTAGCGGTGCAAAGATAGTGCTTCGGGCCTTGTGCGCAACCATTTCGGCAGGCTGCCATGGCTTATTTTTACCTTGCCGATGCACAAACTGTAGCTAGGGTCTTGCTGTTATACTTATAGCTTGATAAATAATCCGTTAGCAGACAATGCTGCGGCAGCACCCGTTTACTGAAATGCATAAAGTAGGTTACTTTTATCTGCTAGCCGCGGCCTTTTGTTTTGCATAAGTTACCTTTGTAACATTAATTAGAGTAGATGAAGTTTTCCGATATAGATTCTTTTTTCGGTTCGTTGCAGCCGGGGCCATTCATAATTGCCGGGCCATGCAGCGCCGAGAGCGAAGAGCAGGTGTTGCAAACCGCCAGGGCGCTGCAAGAGCAGGGCGTGCCGCTTTTTAGGGCGGGCATCTGGAAGCCACGCACGCGCCCGGGCAGCTTTGAAGGAGTAGGTACGCAAGGGCTTGCTTGGTTAAAACTGGCAAAACAGGAAACTGGGATACAGGTTAGCACAGAGGTTGCCACAGCCAGGCACGTGGAGGAGGCCCTAAAGTATGGCATAGATGTGCTTTGGATTGGCGCACGAACCACAGTGAATCCATTTGCGGTGCAGGAGATTGCCGATGCCCTGCGCGGCGTGCAGGTGCCCGTGATGGTGAAGAACCCCGTTAACCCAGACCTGGCTTTATGGATTGGTGCCCTGGAGCGCATGTACCAAGCCGGCATCACGGACCTGGCGGCCATACACCGTGGGTTCTCATCGTACCAGAAAACAAAGTATAGGAACGTGCCGGTGTGGCAAATCTCGATTGAGCTGAAGGCCCGTTACCAGGAGCTGCCGATCATCATTGACCCAAGCCACATTGGCGGCAGCCGCGAACTGATTTTTCCGGTGGCACAGAAGGCTCTGGACCTGGGCTACAACGGTGTGATGATAGAAACGCACCCCAACCCGGACAAGGCCTTGAGCGATGCGGCACAGCAGATTACCCCAGCCAGGTTAGCCGAGGTGGTGCAGCAGTTGCAGGTCCGCAAAAGCACCTACGACGATGCCGAACTCGTGAACCGCGCCGAGGAGTTGCGTCTGCAGATCGATGCCGCCGATCACGATATAATTGCCGCACTGGCCAAACGCATGGGTCTGGTAGAGCAAATCGGGGCATACAAAAAGCTGAACAACGTGCAGGTGCTGCAACTGGCCCGCTGGAAGGAAATCTTCAGAAGCCGCGCCGAGTGGGCCGAGGAGGCAGGAATTAATGGCGCCTTTGTAGAGGAGCTCTATAAACTGATCCACGTAGAATCCATCCGGAAACAAACGCAGATACTGGATGGTGATGAATAGCTGAATGGTTATAGTATTTAATTGTTGGTCGTTCATTGTTATTTGTTCGAATTGCAGAAAAATTCCACGACCCTCATTAACTCCCAACCTCACTACCTCTTTAACTTATTAACTCAACATGACTGCAACCATACATATAGGACCTACCGCGCTGCAGGAGTTGCCGGAGCTGCTTAAGAACCGGGCTTTTAGCAAGGTGGCAGTGCTGGTAGACGAGAATACGCTTGCGCATTGCTACCCAACGCTAAAGCCATACTTGCCTGAGCACGAGCTGATACAAATACAAAGCGGCGAGGAGCAGAAAACGCTTCAGACCTGCGAGTATATCTGGCAACGCATGACCGAGCTGAACCTGGACCGCTGGTCAGTGCTTGTAAACCTGGGCGGGGGCGTGATCGGCGACATGGGTGGTTTCTGTGCGGCAGTGTTTAAGCGCGGCATATTTTTCGTGCAGGTGCCCACCACGCTGCTGGCGCAGGTAGATGCCAGCGTGGGCGGAAAGACCGGCATCGATTTCCATGGGCTCAAGAACCACATTGGCGTATACCAGGAACCGCAGGCCGTGTTCATCAACCCTGATTTTCTAAAAACATTGCCACAGCGCGAGCTGAAATCTGGATATGCTGAGATCATAAAGCATTGGCTAATTTCCGACAAAGACGCGTTTATAGAGCAGCGCCATATTGGCTTGTTCACCGATGACTGGGAAGGCCTGATCCGGCACTCTGTAAGTATAAAATCCGGGGTAGTGGAGGCCGACCCGCTGGAGGGTGGCTTGCGCAAGATCCTGAACTTCGGGCATACGGTGGGCCATGCCGTGGAGAGTTACCTTCTAGAGAAACCTGACAGGAAACTCTTGCATGGCGAGGCTGTAGCCGTTGGCATGCTCTGCGAAGCCTGGATAAGTAAGAACCATAAACTATTGCCTGCCGAGGACCTGGATAAGATCGAGACTTTCCTGGTGTCTGTGTATGAGAAAGTATCCCTTTCGGAGCAAGACATTCAGGACATCGCCCAACTGGCCCTGCAGGATAAGAAAAATACCCGCTCGTCTATCAACTGCACCTTACTGGAAGGCATCGGCAAAGCCGTTTACGACCAACCGATAACAGTGCAGGAAATTGTTGAATCCTTACGATACTATACGTTACTATGAGCCAAAGCCTCATCTTAAGCCACCCAACCGGCCACCTGCACGGAAGTATAAAACTGCCGGCCTCCAAAAGCGAGGCAAACCGCGCACTCATTATTGCAGCGCTGTCGGGCAAGCAGGCCGAGTTGCATAACCTCTCCGAGGCCAACGATACGCAATTGTTACAGCGACTGCTGCAGAGCGATGCGGCCACCATTGATGCCGAGGATGCCGGAACCGTGATGCGTTTTTTAACAGCATACTATGCTATTACCGGGCAGGAAAAACTGCTTACGGGCACCGAGCGCATGTGCCAGCGGCCAATTAAAGTCTTGGTGGATGCCTTGCGCGAGCTAGGGGCAAGTATAAGCTACAAAGGGCAGGAGGGATACCCACCACTGCAGATCGGCGCTTTTAAGGGCAGCGGCAAAAAGCACCTGAAAGTACGCAGTGACATCAGCAGCCAGTATATTTCGGCACTCCTGATGATTGCGCCCCTGCTGCCGGAAGGCCTAGAGCTGGAGCTGGAAGGCAAGATCGGCTCACGTCCATACATCGAGATGACGCTCTCGCTGATGCAGCATTTTGGTGTAACTGCAGCCTTTGAGGGCAACACCATTACCGTAAAACCGCAGCAGTATAAAAGCGCCGCGTTTACAGTGGAGTCGGATTGGTCGGCGGCGAGCTACTGGTATAGTTTGGTGGCCCTTGCCAAAGAGGCAGATATAACCCTGCTGGGCTTAAAGGAAAACTCGTTTCAGGGCGATCGTGCCATTGTGGAGATCATGTCGGGTTTGGGCGTGTATACCGAGTTTGTGGACGGTGGCGTGCGCTTGCAGAAGAAAGAGCATGAACATCACATATCTCAGGATTTCTCGGATTGCCCGGACCTGGCCCAGACCGTAGTGGCCTTGAGTGCCGCTTTGGGTGTGCAAGTGGATATGACAGGTCTGGAAAGCCTGCGCATCAAGGAAACCGATCGTATTCAGGCGCTCCAGATAGAGGTGCAGAGTATGCGTGCCTCGCTGCAGGAAGTAACGCCGGGCGTTTTCAGGCTGGAGCCCGGGCTTATGAAGCACACTGACCTCAGCTTCCGGACGTATCAGGACCACCGCATGGCCATGGCCTTTGCGCCCGTTGCCTTGTTGCAGCCCGTTAAAATTCAGGAGCCAAGCGTGGTGCGCAAATCATACCCGCGCTTCTGGGAGGACCTTGAAGAAGTTGGCTTCGAGATAAAGTATAAAGACTAGAAAGTATGGCCAGCCGGAAGCTTTACGGGGACGCGCAGCTTATTGCAGCGCTACTGAAGGAAATGCAGCTGGTAGAGGAAGCCGCAGGCGGTTGGGCTGCCGTGTATAAAGGCCCTGCTGCTTTCTGGATGAAGTGTTATACTACAGCCGGTGAGCAGGGCGGCGGCTACGAACTGCTCATCAGGCTTCCGCTGCCCACCACTTCCGAGTTGATCGGGCTGGCCATACTTTCCCCTTTCGAGGATGAGGCCGTAGCTGCCCTCATGCGCCTGCTGGATGAGGAAGCCGTGGAGAACAAGGACTTCAGGGAGGAAATGCTTGCCCAAATTGAGGCGCAGGATCTTGAAGCGGTCTCTGAAAGTCAAAAGCAGCGGCTGCGCACCATCCTGACGTTAGCAGACCTGGCTAACCCCATGAACAAGCGCGATGTGTTGGGCAAGTCGGCGGAGGAGGTTAAGCAGGATGCGGCCTACTTTGCAGCCATTTCGGAGCGAGCCCGGCAGCTGCTGCAGAAGTTGTAAGGTATAACAGCTGACGCAAGCTTTAGGCCTTATCTCGTCATTATTTCCTTTAATACCGCCAGTTTGTTACTGACATTAGACCTAAAACTGAAAAGCGCCAGTTGAAAACTGGCGCGAAGGTAGCCACAAGTTAAACTTGCAGCAGTTTTATTCAACTCATACTTTCACTTCATTAATTACTTGCCTAAAGTATGCCGGTGCCTTTGCCAGGCGGCTGCCATACCAGCTAAACATCTCACCATCCACCACTTTTATACTTGCCTGCGGGCACAACTCCTGAAACTCCGCGATGTGCTTTTCTTTAAACGGGTAAGGCTCTGAGGACAAAAGTATGAGTTGCGGGGCGGCCTGCCGCAGCTGCTCCGGACTGATTTCCGGGTAACGGCTTCGCTCTGAAAAAACGTTAGAGAAACCGCAGCGCTGCAGCATATGGTCGATGATGTTGTGGCTGCCAACGGCCATGTAGGGCTTACGCCAGATGAAGTAAGCCGTTTTTATACTTGGTTGCGCAGGTTGCAGCTGTGCAAAGCCGGCTACTATACTTGCACTTAACTTTTCCGCTTGCGGTTGTGAACCTGTGATTTCCCCGATCTGCCTTATCATGTGCAGCGCATCTTCTAAGGTATAAATGTCGCTCATCCATACTTTATACTTTTGCTGCAGCTGCTCGATGCCTTCCTTATAGTTTTCCTCTTTGTTTCCGATGATCAGGTCGGGTTGCAGCGCATCAATCTTATCGAAGTGGAAATTTTTGGTGCCTCCAATGATGGGCTTACCCTTTACCAGCGTTTGCGGGTGGATGCAAAACTTGGTCAGGCTTACAACTCTGTCGCCTAAGCCCAGGTCAAAAAGCAGCTCTGTTTGCGAGGGCACCAGCGATACAATGCGCTGTGGAAGTTGTGGCAGCGAGAGTTGGTGGCCCATTTGGTCGGTGTAGGTCATTTAAAGGATGCGTGGTTATAAGGTTTTGCAAAGTATAGGCGCTGCCACAGCGTGTAGCCAATGCCCGGAATAATGGCTTTTAAAGTAGACTGAAAATCAAGCCCGACCTGTTTCCTGCGGATATTGATTACCAGTAACTGTGCTGCCAAAATGCCAAGTATAACTGCCCAAAGCGGAGCAGCATCTTGTAGCGCTGCGGTGAAAACAGAGAACGCCAACCAAGGCAGGAACATAAAAGCCCAAAACACGAGACGGTTCACAGGTATAAAGTTTGTTTCAGGTATAAGTTACTAAAGCGCCTGCAAAAAGTAAAACCCCACAGGTATGGGTAACGCTGTGGGGTTTCGGCTTTGGGCTAAAAGTTAGGTCTTAGCTCAGGTATCGGAAATCCTGCTTGTCCTGTATCTTCAGCACGGTTTCGTAGATCATGTTGATCACATTCTCCACGTCATCCTTGTGCACGGTTTCCACGGTAGTGTGCATATACTTAAGCGGCAGGGAAATGAGCGCGGAGGCCACGCCAGCGTTGGAGTAGGCAAAGGCATCGGTGTCGGTGCCGGTTGCACGTGAAACAGCCGAACGCTGGAACGGAATCTCTTTCTCCTGTGCCGTCCGGATAATCAGGTCACGGAGGTTGTTCTGTACCGCCGGGCCGTAGGCAATTACAGGGCCTTTGCCGCAGTGTATGTCGCCGCTGTTCTTCTTGTCATACATCGGCGACTGCGTGTCGTGGGTTACGTCGGTTACGATGGCCACATCCGGCTTAATGCGGTGCGCAATCATTTCGGCGCCGCGCAGGCCAATTTCCTCCTGCACAGAGTTTACAATGTATAAACCGAATGGCAGTTGCTTGCCTTCTTCCTTCAGGCGGCGGGCCACCTCGGCAATCATAAAGCCACCAATGCGGTTATCCAGCGCACGACCCACGTAGTATTTATCGTTGAGCACCATAAACTCATCCTCGAAAGTAGCCACAGAGCCAACATGCACGCCCATAGCTTCCACTTCCTCGCGGTTACTTGCGCCGCAGTCCAGGAACACAGTATCTAGCGTTGGGGCTTTGTCGTTCTCTACCTTGCGCACGTGGATGGCCGGCCAACCGAATACCGCTTTCACGATGCCCTTGCTGGTATGGATATTCACGCGCTTGGATGGCGCGATCAGGGCATCGGAACCGCCATTGCGCTTTAGGTAAATATATCCTTCCGGCGTGATGTAGTTCACAAACCAGCTGATCTCATCGGCGTGTGCCTCTATCACCACTTTATACTCGGCCTGTGGGTTAACAACACCCACCACGGTGCCATAGGTATCTACAAAATACTCGTCGATGTATGGTTTTATATACTCCAGCCACAGTTTCTGGCCCTCCACCTCAAAACCGGTAGGCGCGGAGTTATTCAGGTATTTCTGCAGAAAATCGAATGATTCTTGACGCATAATTTTCAATTAAGAATTAGAAATTAAAAATTATAAATTATTAGAACCAGAAAGCCGATAAACTATATAAAGCGCATTTCTAATTTCTAATTTTGAATTTATAATTTACTTATAGCGGTATGTTGCCATGCTTTTTGCGGGGCAGTGTAACCGCTTTGTTCTCAAGCATCTTGAAGGCCTTTATCAGTTTGGCTCTTGTCTCGGATGGCATGATCACTTCGTCTATAAAGCCACGGTGCGCAGCGCGGTACGGCGTGGCAAACTTCTCTTTGTATTCCTGTACTTTCTCGGCCAGTTTTGCCTCTGGATCCTCGGCGGCGGCAATCTCGCGCTTAAAGATGATCTCAGCGGCGCCCTGAGCACCCATTACGGCAATCTCGGCGGTTGGCCAGGCAAAGTTCATGTCAGCGCCAATGTGCTTGGAGTTCATTACATCGTAAGCGCCGCCGTACGCTTTGCGGGTAATAACGGTGATGCGCGGCACGGTGGCTTCACAGAAAGCATAAAGCAGTTTGGCTCCGTTGGTAATGATGCCGCGCCACTCCTGGTCTGTGCCCGGCAGGAAGCCCGGAACATCCTCTAAAACCAGCAACGGTACGTTAAAGCTATCGCAGAAGCGCACGAAACGGGCAGCTTTGGTGCTGGCGTTAATATCCAGTACACCGGCCAGCACGGCAGGCTGGTTGCCTACAATGCCTATACTTCTGCCACCAAGGCGGGCAAAGCCTACCACTATGTTATCGCCAAAGTTCTTGTGCACCTCAAAGAAAGAGTCTGCATCAATAATGCCCTCTATTACCTCACGGATGTCGTAAGGCTGGTTTGGATTTTCAGGGATGATCGTGTCAAGTACTTCGCGGGTTTCGTCGGCCTGCGCTTCGTAAGGCAGGGAAGGAGGCAGTTCCTCGCAGTTCTGTGGTATGTAGCTTAGCAACTTTTTCAGGTAGTTGATGCACTCTACCTCATTGGCACAGGAGAAATGCGTTACGCCGCTTTTAGTGCTGTGCGTGCTGGCACCACCCAGTTCCTCAGAGGTTACCTCTTCGTGGGTTACCGTCTTTACCACGTTAGGGCCGGTCACGAACATGTATGAGGTGTCCTCCACCATCATGATAAAATCGGTGATGGCCGGAGAGTATACCGCACCACCCGCGCATGGGCCCATAATGGCCGAAATCTGCGGGATAACGCCGGATGCCAGCGTATTGCGGTAGAAAATATCGGCATATCCGCCCAACGACACCACACCTTCCTGAATGCGGGCTCCGCCAGAATCGTTAAGGCCGATAATAGGCGCGCCGTTTTTCATAGCCAACTCCATGATCTTCACGATTTTTTCGGCATGCGTTTCAGAAAGTGAGCCGCCCAACACCGTAAAATCCTGCGAGAAAACATATACCAGACGGCCATTGATGGTGCCATAGCCGGTCACCACGCCATCGCCCAGGAAGTACTGCTTGTCGAGGCCAAAGTCTTTGGAGCGGTGCATCACAAATTTGCCAATTTCCTCAAAAGAGCCTTCATCCATGAGCAAATGAATGCGCTCACGAGCCGTTAGCTTTCCTTTTTTGTGTTGCGCCTCGATGCGCTCCTTACCTCCGCCAAGAAGTGCTTCAGCATTTTTACGCTCAAGAGTTTCTATCTGGGCCTGTCTGATGTCTCCTGCCATGTGTTGGATATAAATAGTATAAGGTTCTGTTTGATTAGTTTCCTCAAATTTAAAAACTCTGCTGCTAAATACGGTATGCTTGCATCTTTTTTTGGATATATAGGTGATTGCGGGCCAGATGGCTCAATTTGAGGTAAGCCCTGTTTCTGGGGTGCTAACGTTGTAGCCGCTAATTCAGATGTATAATCGTGCAGTGCAATATCCAGATATTACTCGGGCTCAAGTGGAATAAACGCAAGTATAAACCAGCGCTGGCATAACTTTCTGAGCACTGCATTCTTAATTAGCTCCAGATATGTTAATTTTGAGGATTGAAAAACGGGTGCGGAACCTAAAACCTTATCCAAGCCTTTTACATACATTATGGCCAAAGAAGTGAATACCCCTATAACCAGAAGAAAGCGCAAAGAGAAAAGTATGCTTAAGCCAGCATTGGCGGCGCTTTTCCTGTTCCTGTTTGTAAGCTTCTCCTATTACGCGTACCAGATCGTGTACACCCCGAACGTGGATACAAAGGAGCGTGACGTGTACGTGCTGATCCCGACGGGAGCGACCTACGAGCAAGCCATGGACTCTTTGGAGGCCAGCGGCGTAATCATCGACAAGCTGTCGTTGCGCTTTATGGCAAAGCTGATGGATTACGATAAGCTGGTGAAACCCGGACGCTACAAGCTAACGCACGGCATGGGCAACCGCCAGCTGATCGGAACCTTACGTTTGGGCCAGCAAGCCCCCCTGAACCTGACCTTTGCCAACGTGCGCCTGCGCAGCCAGCTGGCCGCCAAACTGGCCACCGAGATTGAGGCAAGCGAGCAGGAGTTGGATAGCTTGCTGAACGACGAGCAATACTTGCAAACGCTGGGCTTCGACACGACCACAATCGTGAGCATGTTTATCCCGAATACCTACGAAGTATACTGGACCACCTCTGCCCCAGAGCTGATGCAGCGCATGAAAACCGAGTACGACAGATTTTGGACCGAAGAGCGCAAAACCAAAGCCGCTGCGCTTGGCCTTACGCAGCAGCAGGTGTCTACGCTGGCATCTATTGTGCAGGCCGAAACCCTGAAGAGCGATGAGAAACCGCGCGTGGCCGGTGTATACCTAAACCGCCTGAAGCGCGGCATGCTGCTACAGGCCGACCCAACCGTGGTTTTTGCCGTGCGTGATTTCAGCATACGCCGCGTGCTTAACAAGCACTTGGTCCATGACTCTCCTTACAACACTTACAAGTATAAAGGGCTGCCTCCGGGGCCAATCAACGTGCCGGTTATTTCCAGTATCGATGCCGTGTTAAACCCAGAAAATCATCAGTATATATACTTCTGCGCCCGCGAGGATTTCTCCGGCTACCATGCCTTTGCCACCAACGAGTCGGAGCACCAAACCAACGCCAGGCGCTTCCACCGCGCCCTGAACGAGCGTAAGATTATGAAATAGGTGTAATTGTTGGTTGTTAATTGCTAATTGTTGGCCCTGCGGATGATTTTATACTTTAAATTTATCTGCGTATAGCTGGCAAGCCAATTATCAATCCAACAATCTAACAATTTAACAATCAACTCAGTGTTTGAATCAGAAGTACAAATACGCGTGCGCTATGCCGAGACCGACCAGATGGGCTATGTGTACCACGGCAACTATGCGGCCTATTTCGAGGTAACCCGCACAGAGGTTTTCAGGCGGCTTGGGATTGAGTATAAGGAAATGGAGGCTACCGGCACCATGATGCCCGTACTAGAGCTCAAAACCAAGTTTATCCGGCCTGCAAAGTATGATGATCTGTTAGTCATCAAGCTGCTTTTAAAGCATAAGCCGCACGGCTCGCGTATAAAGTTTGAGTATGAGGTGTATAATGAGGCTGGCACATTGCTAACGCTGGGCGAAACCATTATGGTGTTCGTGAATATGAAAACCGGCCGCCCAACCGAGGTGCCCTCCCTAATACAACAAAAGTTGGACAAGCATTTTAGCGTATGAGGCTAAACCAGCAATACCTGAAGCGCCGCCGCGCTTACCGCAAGTTTATCGTTTTCCTGAAACGGTGGCGCTTTAACGGCGGCAGGTCTTCGGTGTATGAAGTGGCCGATGTGCTGATCGGGGAGTTGCGCCTGGACTCTATCACCAAGCGCGCCTCTTACATGGCCTTCAACTTCACGCTGGCAACCTTTCCTACCATCATCTTCCTGTTCACGATGATCCCTTACATCCCCAGCATCCTGTCTTTGGACCTGGGCGAGAGCATCCTGGACTTCCTGGCCGATTTTATGCCGGCAGAAATGTACACGGCGGCCTATTCCACCATCGAGGACATTGTGAATAAACCGCGCGGGGGCTTGCTCTCTTTCGGTTTTTTGTTTGCGCTGGTGCTGTCCACCAACGGCATTATGTCGCTGATGGATGCCTTCGACAAGAAATACCATACCTTTTATAAACGCACTTACCTGCGCAAGCGGCTTATTGCCACCGCCCTGACGGTGGTGCTAAGTATGATCCTGCTGACGGCGGTAGCGGCCATTTTCTTTGGGCAATGGATACTGGATGTGCTGGTGTTCTACGAGGTCGTGACGGAGAGCTATACTTACTCTTTGCTGGTGATACTGAAGTATGTGGCCATTATCCTGCTGTTTCTGCTGGCCACCTCGCTTATCTACTACTTCGTGCCGGCCATCGAAGACAAATGGCCTTTCTTCTCGGCTGGCGCTGTAGTGGCAACCGGGCTTATCTTCCTGGTGTCGATGGGGTTTTCGCTGTACATTAGCGCTTTTGATACTTACAACAAATTCTATGGTTCCATTGGGGCGCTGATCGGTTTGATGATCTGGCTCGATTTTATCTCCATGATTCTCATACTTGGCTTCGAGATCAACGTCAGCATCGACTCCGTAACCAAGCGCCTGGTGCGTATCCCAACCACGCATTCTGGTAAAATGGCCAAAGCCGCTAAAGTATAGTTTTCATACTATATCACTGCTATTTTATACTTATCTTGGTTCATGCTGCTGTGTGTAAGTGGCAGCCACAACCCGGATAAAGTATGGCCTTTTTTAAGAACCTTTCGCTACAACGCCTGTGGCACGGCGCCTCAAGTACGTTTTTACGCTTCCCACTGGTGCTATTGTCTGCTTTTGCGGGCACGGCTGCGGCTATCTACCAACTCGAGCTAAGCTATGAACAGCGCGAGCAAAACCCGTGGCTTGAGAAAGTTATTTTCCTGAGTGCGGTTGGGCTCATCCTGTTTTTCACGTTGGAGCTGCTGACGCGCAAGTATGATTGGGCACGGCTTAAACGCTGGATCAGTTGGTTTGGGGGGCTAGCCTTTTTAGTATTATACTATTGGCTGCTGCCTGAAGACCTGGAAGAACGCGACTACGTGCGTTTGCTTGCCCTTTTGTTGGTGCTGCACCTAACCGCATCGTATGCCATGTTTATAAACCGGCAGGTAGAGAACGCGTTTTGGCAGTTCAACAAAAGCCTGTTCTTGCGCATTTTCACGGCTGTGCTGTATACCGGGGTGCTCTACCTGGGGCTGGCAGTTGCCCTGGTGGCCCTCGATCAGCTTTTTTCCATAAACATAGATGGTGAAGTATACGGACAGTTGTGGTTCATTTTAGTGGGTGTGTTCAATACCTGGTTTTTTCTGGCGGGTGTGCCTCTGGATGTTGCCGAACTGGAGCAGGCCCATACTTACCCGAAGGGCCTGAAAGTGTTTACGCAGTTTGTGCTGCTACCGCTCGTTACCATTTACCTGCTTATCCTGTATGCGTACCTGGGCAAAATTATCGTGCAATGGGCCTGGCCGGAGGGTTGGGTGTCGGTGCTGGTGCTGTGCTTTTCCATTGCCGGCATTTTGTCGTTGCTGCTTATTTACCCTATTCGCCACGAGGAGGGCAACGCCTGGATACGCACCTTCTCGAAGTGGTTTTACCGGGCGCTTTTCCCGTTGATCATCTTGCTAAGCCTGGCCATCTGGCGGCGCGTGTCGGAGTATGGCATTACCGAGGAGCGCTATATTGTGCTGGTGCTGGCCTTATGGCTGTTTTTAACGGCGCTATACTTTCTGTTCAGTACCGTCAAGAATATCAAGTTTATACCCATTACCTTAAGTATAATTGCCTTTATAGCCGCCTTTGGGCCGGTAAATATGTTTAAAGTATCGGAGTGGAGCCAGGTAAACCGATTGCGCGGCCTGCTGGTGCAGGAGGGGATTTTGGTAAAGGGCAAGATTGAGCCCGGCAAAGGAAATGTGCCTGAGGCCTCCCTGGTGGAAATCAGCGCTATAACCGATTACCTTGCCCGACACCACGATTTCGAGGGGATTGAGGATTGGTTCACAGTTGATATTAACAAGGTTTTGGAGAACAGCAAGATAAACAGGCAGTATGCCTGGCAGAATAAAACCAACATGCGCGATGCCGTGCTGGAGCAAATGGGGTTGGAGTATACTATAAAAAGCAGTAGCCCGGAACGCTACTTTAGCTTTGGGCTTAGTAACTATGAGACAAGCAATGAGGTTTTTGCGATTTCCGGTTACGAATATGCCGTGGAAGCCCACCTGCATGAAACCTACCATAAACAGGACCTGACATTAGGTAAGACCCCGCTGGTGCTCACCTTAGACAAGCAAGAGCTTTACCTTGCTTTTGAAAAGGAAACGCTGCGCCTGGATCTGGCACCTATTATTAAGAAGCTGGCCACAAAAGAGGCATACGCCCGCAGCCAGACCGAGCTGACGTATACATTGAAAGGGCATCAGGCCGAGGTTAAAGTCATACTTAGAGAGCTAAGCGGCGTCAGGGAAAAGGCTGACAACAAGATCCAAAACCTTCGTGTTTTGCTTTTAGTGAGGTTGGAGCCTTAAAATTTTGTCTTTGTAAATCAGGTTGTTGAGTGTTTAATGATGGGATTGACGAAAAAATGTTTGCCGGATGTTTGGTAAAATCAAGCCAAGCCCATACTTTTGTACACGAAATAAGACAGAGAGTTGGCGGAGTGGTCGAACGCGGCGGTCTTGAAAACCGTTGACTGTAACAGGTCCGGGGGTTCGAATCCCTCACTCTCTGCAAAGCCCAGGCTACCCAGCCTGGGCTTTTTTGTTTTAACTGGCTCCTCATTTGTTTGTCTCTCCCATTCACTTAGGTGAAAGATTTAGTGAGTCCGTTACGGTAAAACTCTAACTCCCCGAATAGAGGTGTATCTGGCTGATATGTAATGTATACAGGTGCTACATAGCTTGAACACTTAAAAGCGCATACAAAGCTCCAGTACTTAGCCTGCAAGTGCATCAAAAGCTTCAGCAAGGTCTTACCTGCTCTGTCTTTAGCTTCCTTCTGGTCAATAAAAGAAATAAGTAAGAATACAATTGCAACTTATTCTTAAGAGAGCCTCTGTATCTGATACATTAGCGGAATAGAAGGAAGGGTTCTGAATGATCCGGGTAATTATAGAAAGGAAAACTCCAGAAAAATTAACAAGGCGACCTACAAACGTGCCAGCATCCAGCGGATTGTAAAGCTTTGTTTACCAATATAAAGCCTCCCATAAACCTGCACAGTTCCAGAGGGTATTATTTTTTGATTCTGCAAAATCTAAGAATACTGTTAAACCTTTTTAGTTCAAGCGAATCAAAATGCTGTTTAACTAAACTTTGTAATACGTGATAAGACATCTAGCAGTAGCCGCATTTCTCATGCTTTTACTCTGCTCAGTTTCCTGCAGTGAGGATGCCGCTGTTAGCCCGACTACCAATGACGAACCTAATGTAGTGTTGATCATTGCCGACGATATGGGGTGGGATGCTTTCGGGAAGTACCCTGGCACGAACGGGCAGAAGGCAAAAACGCCCGTACTGGACTCGTTGGCACAAAGCGGCATTACCTTTCCTAATTTGTGGGTAAACCCGGAGTGCTCTCCTACACGAGCCAGCATTTTTACGGGTAAGTATGGCTTTCGCACCGGCGTTGGCTCGGCTATTGGTGGTAACACAGGAGGGCTGAACGCCTCGGAAACGCTGCTGCAAAAATTCATCAATGATAAAACAGGTAACCAGTATGCCACAGCCGTCATCGGTAAATGGCACATGAGCAACAACACCCAGTTAGCTGCGCCCGAACAATTTGGCGTTGATTATTACTCGGGGATTTTCACGGGCACAGTGCCAAGCTACTACAACTGGACAAAAACCTCCAACGGTCAGCAAACTACGGTTACCACCTACGCAACTACTTACTTTATAGACGATGCCACGCAATGGGTGAAAGCGCAGCAGCAGCCATGGTTTCTGACTTTAGCCCTGAACGCGCCCCATGCTCCTTTTCACCGCCCGCCTTTACACCTGATATCCGATAAAACGCTTGCCGACGATGCCGCCTCCATCAACAGCAACAAGCTTCCATACTATCTGGCGGCCATCGAGGCCATGGATACAGAGTTGGGCAGGTTTTTCCGTAGCCTTACCGAGGAGCAGAAAAGCAACACGCTTATCATCTTTATTGGCGATAATGGCACAGGCACGCAGGTGGTGCAGGCTCCTTACACTTCCTATACCGCCAAAGGCTCTTTGTGGCAGGGAGGTATCAATGCACCCATGATCGTGAGCGGGTATGGCGTTAACCGCAAGAACGCAACGGAGCATGAGCTTGTAAACGGAACGGACCTTTATGCCACGATTGCAGCTGTCGCCGGTGCAGGCTTAAACCAAGTTCATGATGGCTACTCACTTAAATCCTTGTTTAGCGAGCCAGTTGCGCCTCAGAGGAAATATGCGTACAGCGAGCTTTTTGGTACGGGGGACGGAAGAGAGGGCTGGACCATGCGCGACAGCAGGTATAAACTCATCCACCTGACTAACGGTACCGAGTTTTTCTATGACCTAAGCCTTGACCCGTTTGAAACAGCAAATCTTTTGTCTGCCGCCCTAACATCAGAGGCAAGCGCAGCCCTAAGTGCCATTCGGGCTGAAAAACTGCAACTTCAATAATGACCAATGAACCCTTCCAAGAACACCATGCTATTCCTGAATTTTTTTATGCTGCTCTTTATGATATCTTGTAAAGAGAGCGCAGATTTTGCACCCACCAATGAAGAAATACCTGAGGTGTATAAAAAGGTATATGGCGCAAGCAGCATTACAACGGATGGCACCTATGTCATCATTAAAACAACCGGCGCCCCCGACCACAAAAGTGTTTATTACCCCAGCACAAGCAGCCTGTACGAGCATTTCAGCGGCAGCACGACCTATGCGGGTACCACGTATACCTTCCGGAAGAACCCGAACACCATCGGCTCTTTCAATTATACCTTCAAAATACCCTTGCACCCTGAAGTTGCCGCTACGCATGCAGCCACGCCCCTGGGCGCTATTGGTGTTTCCTTAAACGGTGTGCCGTTTTACAACCAGTATGCCGGGCCTAACCAACCTTTGACAAACGAGTTTCAGAGTTTCGACCAGTACTCGGGGCATCCAACAGGCAACAACAACTACCATTACCACTTAGAGCCGATCTACCTCACCACGGTTAAGGCCACCAAAGCATCGCTGCTAGGCTTTTTACTGGATGGTTTCCCGGTGTATGGCCCTGTAGAGAACGGAGCGGCGGTTACCAATGCCATGCTGGATGCCTACCACGGCCATACCCACGCCACTGAAGATTACCCTAGCGGTACATACCATTACCATATCACCGATGCAGATCCTTACATCAACGGAAGCGGGTTCTATGGCACGCCGGGCACGGTTACGCAGTAGCGTTATGGCCCTGCTCTTAGCTGTTCTGGTTTGGGGATGCATACAGCATTCCCCAGAAGACTTGGCTGAGAGCCCCACAGTATTGCTGGACAAAAATGCGACACCGCTACACCTTGGTGAAGGGCTGCTACTCGTTAACGGAAAGCCTTTCAGCGGGAAGCTGTATACTCTTTTTGAATCTTCAAGAGATACGGCCGAGCTTACTAGCTACCAGAACGGGAAAGAACACGGGGAGTGGAAGAAATTTTATCCTTCAGGGCAACTCAGGGAGAGGCGCTTTTTTGAACAGGGCCAGAAAACAGGTGAGTACATTGCCTGGTGGGAGAACGGAAAAAAGCAGCTGCATTATTTTTTCAAGGATGATGAATATGAGGGAAGCTGCAAGGAGTGGAACGAAGAGGGCCGATTGGTGAAGGCAATGCACTACAAGAATGGCCACGAAGAAGGCCCTCAGCAATTATGGTATGACAACGGAAAAATCAGAGCAAACTATGTTATCGAAAATGGCAGGCGGTACGGCTTGCTGGGCACTAAAAACTGCGTTAATGTATCGGATAGCATTTTTAGCAAGTAGCGTACTATTGTATACCATGTTAATTTCATGCTCACCCCAAGAGAAACCTAAGGCGCTGCCGTATTACAATACCCCAGATTTTACCCCGCAGTTTATGGCAAGCGCGGATGAAGCAGCGCAGAAAATTAACCATGTCATCAGCCCCTTTGCCCTCACTAACCAGCACGGCCAAGCCATCACCGAGCAAACCGTAGCGGGCAGAGTACACGTTGCCAATTTCATTTTCACCAGTTGCGGGAGCATTTGCCCGGTGATGACGCAGCACATGAAACTAGTGCAGGAAAAATATGGCAACAACCCTGATGTTGTCATACTATCGTACAGCGTCACGCCCTGGATCGATACGGTCAGCCGGTTGAATGACTACGCTGAGGCGAACGGTATAAACTCCCCCAATTGGCATTTGCTTACAGGAAGCAGATCGGAGATCTATACCCTTGCCCGTACATCCTACTTTGCCGAAGAAGATTTAGGCTTTACGAAAGATAGTACGGAGTTTCTGCACACGGAGCATGTTTTGCTGATCGACCAATCCAGAAGGATACGGGGGATCTACAATGGCACGCTTCAGCTAGAGATGGAACAGATGATAGAGGATATCGCTGTTTTGCTGGAATAGCTTAGCGCAGTACAGGTAAGCCAACCCAGACTGTGGCCTTATCACTCTCCGCATTATCCTTACTGTAAAACAATCTTTCCGAAAAAAATGGGCCATTGTGAAGTATAGAGGGCAGTTAACGCTGAAAATAAGAAGCAGGCGCCCAAGAAGAAAGTGCCCTGTACAACTAACAGAAACGCTTGGCTTAATCAGCCAATTAGAATGGCTAGGTAGTGGTTGCTATGGCCAGTCTGCTAGTCAGGTCACGAGAAGTGGGCTGTTACGGCTTGCAACTTCCAGGAGAGACGCCTAAAAGCAAACTGCTGCCAATACTGAATGTTGCTTAGGAGAAAATAAAAGTATAATCTATCTTAATTCATCAAGAGATAAGATGCACGAGTAGAGCAGTGTATGCACCATCGTAAAACTCTAACTCTGGTCCTTTACTAAACCTGAAATTTAGGCACAACTTACCGCATAATCACCCCAAGCTGCAACGGCCTGAATTAACGGTATCAGCGTTTTTCCGAATTCTGTTAACGCGTACTCCACTTTCAAAGGTGGCTTAGGGGTATAAACCGTTCTGCTGATCAACCCATCTTCTTCCAGGTCCTTCAACTGCAAACTCAGCGTCCGTTCAGTTACTGTGGGCATAGCCTTGCGTAGCTCGCTGTACCTCAGTGTATTATTCATTAAATGGAATAGTATAACTGTTTTCCATTTACCCCCAATAACTCCCATGGTTAAACTTGCACAACATGGATATTGCTTGCCTCTAAATTCCAGCATTTTTGGTTCCTGCTCTTCCATAGCTTTATACTATCCTTTTTGACCGTTATTGCAAAGCTACAGTACTATACTTAAGTTTGCAACTATAAATTTTATAGTAATTAAGAATCAGTGATTTATGAAAGCGATGATAGTAAGCCAATATGGCGAAAATGCACAGTTTGAAGTAAGAGATGTAGCAAAGCCACAACCGGGCCTGGGCCAAGTTTTGATCAGGATTGCTGCTTCCAGTGTTAATACAGTAGATACCATGATTCGTAAAATGGGTAAGGATCTGCCTCTTTCACCAGATACTCCGGCTATTCTCGGTATGGACTTCGCGGGAACCATTGAGGCTGTTGGGGCGAATGTAGAGGGCTTTGTTGTTGGAGAAGAAGTGTATGGCTGTGCAGGAGGTTTAGCCGACCTTCCGGGGGCACTAGCCGAATACATAGCTGCAGACAGTAAATTAATTGCCCATAAACCAGCCAACCTAAGTATGAAAGAGGCTGCTGCGCTACCGCTGGTAGGTATAACAGCGTATGAAGGGTTGATGCGGGCACATATCACAGCCGGGCAAAAAGTGTTGGTTCATGGTGGGGCAGGCGGTGTTGGCCATGTGGCAGTGCAACTGGCAAAGCATTTTGGGGCAGTTGTTTACGCTACCGGCGGAGGCGAAAAGCAAATGGACCTGATTGAAAGCCTCGGCGCCAAGGCAATCAACTACAAAACTGAAAGTGTGGAAGCGTATGTAGGCAAGCATACTGATGGCGCAGGGTTCGATCTTATTTTTGACTCTGTTGGCGGCGCTAACCTAATCAATTCTTTTCAGGCAGCGGCCCTAAACGGACAGATTGCCACAACGGTGTCGCTGTGCGAGCTGGATCTAACCCTTGCACACTTCAAAGGCTTGTCGCTTCATGTAGTGTTTATGCTTCTTCCCATGCTTCATAACCACAAGCGGGAGCAACACGGCGAGATATTGAAAGCGATTGCTCAGATCGTGGAAGCCGGAAAGCTAAAACCTGTACTTGATGTGCACTCATACACGCTCGAAGCAGCCGGCGAAGCCTATGCGCGCTTAGAAAGCGGACAAACCATGGGGAAAGTGGTCATCGAAAATTAATGAGCTCTCAAGTATAAAGTATAATTGGTTAGGCGCAGGCCGAAAAAAATCAACAAGTAATCCAGCGCTGTTTTTAAGTATGGCTAACTGAGTTTGGGCGTAGTAATTCTAATTAAAAACTACGCGCATACTTCAGTTATATCCATAAAAGTAAATGCTACCGACTTTAAAGCTGGGATTAGGGTATGCCTCTAATGGCTGCAACACCGCGCATCTTTCAGCATCAGGAATAACGCCGGTGGCTCGAAAATGACTAGGTACGGATGAAATACATTAATAAAATAACAAGAAAGACGACCCTTATACTTCTAGCCTTTGGAGTAGGTGCTTGTACAAGTATAAAAACAGAAACGCATACTTCTGAAAATATCGAACACCCGACAAATAGAGTTGTGCTGCGTTCGGATATTGTATGGGAAAAGCTAAACCCAGCACGTGGCGATAACAGCCCGCAGGCCGGGACAATCTGGGGCGATAGAAACGGCACAGCGCCTACGGGGTTCTTGGCGAAATTTAAAGACGGGTTTTCGTCGCCGCCGCATATTCATAATGTCACGTATCGGGCGGTGGTTATTAAAGGTTTAATACATAACGATGACTCCAAAGCCGAAGAGATGTGGCTGCCTTCGGGCTCATTCTGGATACAACCTGCGGGTGAACCTCATATTACGGCTGCCAAAGGAGAGGAGAATATCGCTTATGTAGAGATAGACCAGGGGCCATACTTGGTTCAGCCGACAAACGAAGCTTTTGACACCGGGGCACGACCACTGAATGTAGATGCAGGCAACATTGTATGGCTGGGCAGCAAAAACACGAGTTGGATTGCCCCGGATAATCAGGCTGAAATTAGCTTTTTATGGGAGAGTGATGCGAGTAAAGGCTTAAAAGGCCTCTTCATCAAACTGCCTAAAGGCTTTAGTGGAAAGTTAGAAAGTACTGGCCAGGTATTGCATGCTGTGGTGATCCAGGGGGAGTTAAGGTATAAAATACCGCAGACCGGAACACTTAAGTTATTGGATGCCGGGAGTTATTTTAGTTCTGAGGGTAAAGCGGTGCATACGATAACAACCGACTCTGAAAGCGAGGCTACCGTATATGTTAGAACCAATGGGGAAATAAGGGTGAAGGCCGCAAAATAATGCTTTCACAGGTAGGGCAAATATTAAGGCTAACCTATCAGCCCGCCAGGTTCTGTACAAAAGAATTAAAATTATATTGCGCACAATATTGTTTTGAACAATATTTGTTATACCTTTGCAGCAGTTAGTTTATGATAGGCCGATGGAAGAATTAAAATTGAAGAACCAGATATGCTTTCCTATATATGCTTTATCGCGGGAGATAACGCAGCTATATAGCAAGCACTTAGGCGAACTAGACGTAACGTACCCGCAATATTTGGTGCTTTTAGTTTTATGGGAGCACGCTACGCAAACTGTAAACCAGATAGGGGAGAAGCTTTTCCTGGATAGCGGCACGCTAACGCCCTTGCTTAAGAGGATGGAAGCCAAAGAGCTGCTTACCCGAACAAGAAGCACTGCGGATGAGCGAGTAGTAGAGATTAATTTAACAGAAAAGGGGATGAACCTAAAGCATACGGCAGCATGTATTCCATCCCAAATATTTGACGAGGTGGGTATTACAAGTGAAGAGGTGGATATGCTTCGTGCATTTACTAACAAACTGTTTGCTTACAATACTAAAAAGTAACCACAGAGATTGTATATAGCCCTTTTCGCTGATCCCCTAAAGAAGAAATCCAATAAGCGCTAAGCAAATTTTTTAATATAAAAGCTTAAGTTCCTTTCGGAATAATAGTCATGCTTAAAAAGATTGCTCACAATATTATTTTAAACAATTATATTAAACTATAAGAATCAGAAATGCAAGCAATTTATACTGCCGTAGCGACGGCAACAGGCGGCAGAAACGGCCAGGTGAAATCTGATAACGGTGTATTGGATTTAGAAGTAAGAATGCCAAAAGCATTAGGCGGAGCCAACGACGACTTCACAAACCCGGAGCAAATTTTTGCGGCAGGTTATTCTGCCTGTTTCGATAGTGCTTTGAACCTTGTGAGCAAGCAGCTTAAAGTTAAGACCGGGGAAACAGCAGTTACAGCCAAAGTAGCAATAGGAGCTTTGGGAGATGGCACATTTGGACTTGGTGTAGAGCTAGTGGTGAACATTCCGGACGTTACTACCGAAGAAGCACAGATGCTCGCCGAAAGAGCGCATCAGGTTTGCCCTTATTCCAATGCCCTTCGGAACAATGTGGATGTAAAACTTACAGTTACCAATAACCAGTACGCTTAAGCCTAAGCAAAACATGGCGTTGCCCTTTGTGTTAATCAACAAGCAGGCGAGCATTTAATAACTAAGCTAAAGTATACATACTATCAGCCCGTCCAATAGGTCGGGCTGTTTTACGTTAAGGCTACATGAGGCAAATCAGCAAAGTATAAACCCAAGGTAAGCTCTCGCCCAGCCAAACTGTAAAATTGTATGCCTATGTGTAATTGCCTTAGTGTCTTGGGAAGGGCGTTGCATCGGCGCCTTGGTTTCTGGGGCTGCCGCCCACTTTCTGAGAAGCTTTGCAACTGCGCACGAGTTAATTTGGCTTAGCCGTGAACTTTGCGGCTTTTTTACTACTTTCACCCTCAGGTTACGGCGGCTTTTACCAGAATAGGTACCTTATACTCGACTGTAACTAACTTGCTGCCATACTTGTGCCTCTATCATACGTTGTAAATCACTCCAGAAAAATAGTTTGGCTAACAGACCCAAAAAATCAGCTAATGCCCTGACCTATGCTGGATGAAAACCGCTGTTTACATGATATTGCACAAGGCAGCGAAGTGGCTTTAAAGCAACTTTATGAACACTTCAGTGATCGGGTTTTTAACACGCTCCTTAGTTATGCCAAAAATACCGAAGATGCTGAAGAACTGCTACAGGATGTATTCATCACTATTTTTAACACCGCCCCGAGTTTTCAATTCAATTCATCGGCTGGTACGTGGGTTTACCGAATAGCTGTGAACAAGGCGTTAGACTTTTTGAGGAAAAAGAAAAGCAAGAAGCGTTTTGGGATCTTTACCTCGCTGTACACGAACGACTCGGTGGAGACAAAGTATGAAGCAGTTGATTTTGTACACCCCGGTGTAAAACTGGAAAACAAAGAAGACGCGGCACTGCTTCTCAAGGCTATGGATGTGCTGCCTGAAAACCAGAAAACAGCCTTTATACTTACCCAGATCGAAGGGCTGCCGCAACAGGAAGTTGCCGATATCATGAACCAAAGCAGAAAATCTGTGGAATCGCTGGTGCAGCGGGCAAAATCTAATTTGAGACAAGAACTAGAAAAAGACTTCCCAGACCGAAGGAAATCGAAAAATAACACGTCAAAAGAAATATGAAACAGGATAAGCGTGTAGCAAAGGTGATGAATAGCCTGGAGGGCATCCAGAGAGCAAAAGCGCCTCACGATGGTTTTGCCAAGATTCGGCAGAATCTAGCTGACCAGCGGCAGCAGGAACAAACAGCTGCTTACGGATGGATGAAAGTAGCGGCTGTGATTGCATTTGTGGTTACTTCTAATGTTTGGGCAGTGACCAACTTCCTGCAAACCGGTACCGCGCCTTCCGCAGAAACCGGTAGTTATACCCAGATCACCACTGACTTTAACCTGTATGAGTAATAGCAAGTATAAAATCGGATTTTATGTACTGCTGGCGATAAATCTTGCGCTGGTAGGCCTATTTGTATTTAGGCCCAAAGTACCGATGCCGCAAAAAGATATGAAAGAGGAAATCAGCCTGAAGCTAAACCTTACAGAGGCGCAAAAAGCTATTTTCTTTGAACTGGCCGAAGACCACCGAGAAACCATCGACAGCCTCGAAAGGCAGCAGAGAGCATATATCGAGTCCCTGTTTTCACAACTAATCACTAGCAACGCAGATAGAAACAAAACAGCGCTACTCCAGGAGATATTGCAGCTGGAAGAGGAAAAGATCACAGTAACATACGCCCACTTCGAGTCGCTAAAAAGTATTTGCACAGAAGAGCAACTGGAGTCTTTTGATGAGGTAATCCTCCGCATTGTGCCAGCTTTGACCAATTCGCCTGGCAGGCCAGGAAATCCCGCGCGCGCGCCCAGATAGTACCAACTACTGCCAGAGTACATATTTCTTTACTCACGCCCTATCCTCCGTAACTGGAGGATTTTTTTTGCCTTAACAAAAAAATAACGGCTCTGCGAGGGATTGGTTGAATGAGTGCGTCTAATGCTTTAAACATACAGACATGAAGAAGCTCAAACTACAAATCGCCCCTCTTTTGGCTGTAGCTGTAATGGTCTCATCAAACAGCTGCAAAGAAGAAGTAGAACCAGGTGCTGAGGCAGGAACTGTGGTAGACGTGAATCCCTCGCTGTTTCTGGAGGGTACCTCTGTTACCACCGTACCCTGCACCCTTTCGGACGGTACAGTAACCGACTGTTATCAAATTGTGGCAAGCACCCCTTCCGACCATGCCATGGGCCCTTGGTGCCCTGATAATATTGCCGATGGGAAAGATGCCGGCGGCATTTGGCTGGAGAACGGGCAAGTATATGATGTGGACGGCGCTTTCATCAAAAATCTGGCCTCCTTCTACAATGATAACACTTGGATGATGTATGATGCCAACGGGGACATCTACGTGACAAACACAGAAGAAGACTGTATAAATGCTGCCAACCCAAATGTGGGCGAGGAATACAAAAACTACTGCGTTGAGTGTGTTCCGGAGTATATTACCAGTATTGAGCGCACCTGGCTGATCCCCAAAACACCCGTTCTACAAAAGTCCCCGGCAAGTTTTGCAGGCATGGGGCCTAGAAGTTCCGGGCCGACCATTCGAGGAATTGCCCTTAATGGCGTAGAGTTCTCGGCACCAGCGCCCGTTGACAACATTTTGAGAGCGTATACGCTGGCTCCGTTCGACGATGCCGGTGGCCATATTAACGTGCACCAAGGGTATCACTACCATGCAGCCACAGGCGTTTCGGCCAAAGTAAGCCAGACCGACGGACATGCCGCTATGATAGGGTATGCCGCAGACGGGCATGGGATTTACGGGCAGCTGAACGAAGACGGTACCGAACCAGATGACCTGGATGCCTGCCGCGGCCATTCCGACGACATCAGAGGGTACCACTACCATGTAGACGCCCCTGGTGCAAACAACTTTATCAACTGCCTTTCCGGTGCTTATGTAATCTAACCATGCTTATGAAAAAGACACTAAAATCTATACTTGCTGCCTTTGTATGGTTAACCGCTATGGCGGCGCATGCCCACCAGCCTGACTTATCCACCTTTACGCTTGTAGAGCAGCAGCCAGGTAATTGGATGCTCGTGCTAAATGCTTCGTTAACGGCTTTCCAGCAGGAGGTAAGGTATACCTACGGAGAAGATTCCTACACCTCGCCAGAGGAATTTAACAAGTTGGTGATCAAGCACCTGAAAGATAAAGTTTCCCTGAATATAAACGGGAGAGAAGTTGCGCTAGGCAATGGCCTGGTAAAGCTGGGGCACGCTACCACTGTTGCCTTCAAGCTTTCTGGAGTGCCTGCCGACGTAAGCGAGGTATATGTGAAGAATGCTGGTTTCCAGGATATTCACCACAGCCAGGTAGTATTCAGTGTGGTTAAAAACGAGTTGGGTAGGAAGCAGTTTATTCTCAGCGAGGAAAACAACTACCAAGCCCACCTGGCATTGGAAGGAAATCAAATCGAGCTGGTAAAAACATCTGATAGAGCAACCTCGCTTACCTGGCTGCTTGTGCCAGGAATAGCCCTTATGCTAATGCTTGGGTTATACCTTGCGTGTGTAAAAAGTATAAGTATAGCCACTGCAGGTATAGCGAAAGTTTAGCCAAAGGGATGGATGCTGTGGCACAATATGTCAATCAATAAAATAGAAGAGAATACAAGATGAAAAAATTAGTAAAAACTATTGCCTTCGGGGCAATCGCTATGACGGCGGTGGCGTGCGCAACGCAACAAAACCAAACAAGTACTACAAACCAGCGCCCAGCCGGCGAGCGTGGAGGGCCACCCACCTACGCACAGCTGCTAGCCGAGATGGACGCTAACAAAGACGGTAAGCTGGCTAAAAGCGAAATAAAGGGACCATTGGCAAACGATTTCTCTAAACTAGATGCGAACAATGACGGGTATATCACGGAAAGTGAACTTAAAAACGCATCTGGGCCACGAGGAAACAGGCCAAGGCAATAGCTAAACAAGATGACCCTTTCATACTACAAATCCCCGAGTTATCGGGGATTTGTTTATTTTAACCATATCCAAAGCCGCTGGGCTGCCTATTTGATCTATGCTGAAAGTATCTATACTTATTGCATAAGCAAGATTATCAGCTCGTTGAATTATGTATAACAAACACTTATATTAGCCAAAGGATATGCAAACACATATGCACCATTAGATTTTACAGCATTAAGCGTGTAAAACCAACCTGTAGTAATCACGCAAACAGTGCAGACAAATGAAGGTAGTGGTTTACCTGGTAGTTATAAAGCATTTGTAAATAGATCGAAAATTGGAGACAGAAAACTACTTACTAAAAGAGATTGAACCTTCTGACATAGAAAACATTCATAGAGGCTTATCTAACCCAGAAATAACAAGGTTTTACGATGTGCATTTCTCTACATTAGAAGAAACTGAAGAGCAAATGGAGTGGTACCGCACCCTGAAAAAAGAAGGAACTGGAATTTGGTGGGGAATTTATGACAAGTTAGATAATCGGTTTTGTGGCGCTGGGGGGTTCAACGGTTTGGATAAGCAACATCGGAAGGCTGAAATTGGGCTCTGGTTATTAAAAGAGTGTTGGGGAAAGGGAATTCTAAAAGAGGTAATGCCTAAGCTATTTGAGCAAGGCTTCACTGCATTAAATTTAAATCGTATAGAAGGTTTTGTAGTGAGCGACAATACAAAATGCAAAGCGGCATTAGAGAAAGTGAATTTTAAGTATGAGGGAACAATGAGAGAATGTGAAATCAAAGATGGAGAAAAGATTAGTGTTGATTTTTACTCCATTCTGGAAAACGAGTGGCAACAGCAAACACGCTCAGCACAAAGTACCATATAAGCGTACTTAAAAGTGGAGAAAGCTGCCTTATCGCTTCTCCTAGTTGTAGTTGTTGTCCTCAAGCTAACTGCCCAAAACAAGAAGCCAGAAGATTTTGGCTATAGGCACTTGCAGATAAACTATAAGCAAGACCCCGTAGACATTTTGGTTATGTCTGAAAAGGGGGGTGAATACAAGGCCAAGCCTATTTTTCTTTTCGACCAAGGCTCACAGGCGCGCCCTCTCATCCTACTTAACGACGATGGTAAACCATATATGGTCTTCCCGTTTAAACCGGATAGCCTGTTGTCAGATTTTCACCTGGTCATCATCAGCAAGCCCTACGTGCCATTGATCGCATATCGCAAAGACCTAAAGAATGGTGCATATGCTGACCCAGAAACAGGTATACCTCCTTCCGAATTCTATTCCAGAGATAATGTAGACTATTATGTCCGCCGGGCTCAAGCAGCACTTAAGTACCTGGAGAAGCAGGAGTGGGTACAAAATGGTAAACTAATAGTAGCGGGCCATTCAGCAGGCTCAACCGTAGCGGCAAAGCTTGCTGCAGAGTGCAAGGCTGTTACGCACTTAATTTACTCTGGCGGTAACCCGATGGGGCGGATGGCTTCCATGATTTCTCAGGCCAGAGCCTACGATGACTCTGCCGGCACCAAATCAGAAGAGGCATTCAGGCACTGGGAAACCATTGTACATAATTCGACAAGTACAGTTTCCGAGGGTGGAGACTCCTATAAAACTACCTATACTTTCTCCCTGCCCCCGATGGACAACCTCATGAAGCTAAAGATACCTGTGCTCATTACCTACGGGACTAGAGACCATGGCGTGGCCTTTAACGACTATCTGAGACTGGAAGCTATCAAAAAAGGAAAAAGTAACTTTACATTTATACCCTATATCGGGGTTGAGCATAACTACTTCGGCTTTGATAAGGACGGGAAAGTCGATTATGAGAAATTTGGCTGGGATCAGGTAGCACTTGGTTGGAAAGCGTGGTTAAACGAAAAAAAATATTAGCTTAACAAATGCCAAGAAATAGTATAGAGTTCTTAGACTAATGCGTTGTAAATAACTGAATAACAGAAACACTTGACATGACACTTTCATTACAAGCCAAGGCCATCTATGCTCAAATTTTGCAAGGAACAACCAAACTTGGAGATCTTCGGAACATCGCAAAGGAGATTAAAAAAGATCACGCGTTGGCAATGCAACTTTGGTCAATCGGCAAATTTTACCCACGCCAATTGGCAATTCTGATAATGGATAAAAAGCTTCTTAACCAAGAGGCTATTGACGAACTCTGCAATGATATCCAAAATCATGAGGCAGAAGAACGAAACCAGTTAATTGATTGGATGATGGCCAATCAGCTTTCGAAGGATAAAAAGACTATCGCATTGATGGAGTCCTGGGAGAAAAGTGCTTCGCCCTTACAGCGAAGGTTATTTTGGTATTACCAGGCACGGTTAAGATGGATGGGAAATACGAACCATTCCAACACAGAGTATTTGTTGACTTCGATTGAGGACAACCTATTAAAAGAGGAGCCTGAAGTGCAATGGGCAATGAATTACACAGCGGGCCAAATAGGAAAGTGGCAAGAAGAGTATCGCAACAGATGTATTCTTATTGGGGAGAGAACCGGATTGTATAAGGATGAAGTTGTTGCCAAAAACTGTACGCCAAGTTATTTACCGAAATTCATATCCATCGAAGTGGCTAAGCTGCAAAAGCAGTAAAAATAAAATGTCATAAAAGTATAACACAAAGCTATTTGCACATAAGAACCTGATTTGTGTTAAACCTTTATTAGCCAGAATGTTAGGTGTAATCACAAAAGCACAGCGATGATTAAACATTATCATAACTGAAAAATAATGAGATTTAATCGGGAAAAATACCTTAGCAGAATTAAGTATGCAGGAGACTTAAAACCTAACCTGTGTTTACTGAAAAAATTGCAGAGGAATCATCTTTTAAACATTCCATTTGAGAATTTAGATATTCATTATCAAATCCCGATAGAGCTAAGCGTAGAGCGGTTTTATGAGAAAATAGTGGAGAACAACCGTGGCGGTTTCTGTTACGAGCTGAATGGGCTGTTTTATGAACTTCTGCTCTCATTGGGCTTCGATGCCAAACGGGTATCCGCAAGAGTATTTGAGAAAGATAATGAGTATAGCCCTGAGTTTGATCACTTGGCAATCATCGTGAAAATAGGCACTAGCGAATATTTAACAGATGTCGGGTTCGGTGAATTCGTTTTTGAGCCTTTGCAAATCCAATTCAATAAAACTCAAAAGGACGAAAGAGGAAGTTATATAATAGATAAGTTTGAAGGCGGCTATTTGCGTGTAAGTAAACTTGAGCACGGAAAAGCAACACCAGAATTTATCTTTAAAAACGTAGAACGGGAGTTGGAAGAGTATGCGGAGATGTGTACCTATCATCAATCGGATCCGAACTCACACTTTATGAAAAAAAGATTGATATCCCTCCCAACCGAAAACGGGCGGATATCAATTTCAGGGAACACGTTTATAAGAAAGGAAAAAGCTGCGGTAACGAAAAGAGAGCTGAAAAACGAAACTGACTTTGAAAAAGAACTATGGTGCAAATTCGGAATCACACTGAAGAAGCCAGCGTCTGATAATAACTATTAGCCGCGCCGCCCTTTTTAGACAATGCTGCGGGGTTTGCTTTATAGGTTTCCAGTAACTGGTTGCAGCGCATAGCCGAAATCTCATAAAAAATAAAAGTGCGCCAGTTTACTTACAGTTTTAACAGTTGGTGTCTACTGTATTATGCTTGTTTTGCTCAAGCAAGTAAAATGGCCGTCATACCCAGCTGGTTAGTGCCATATATGCACACGGAAACACAACCGTGAGGTATGACACAGTCGAGCCCAGTGAAACAGAACTTGAGCAGGCAGTTAATCCAAAGGGTTAAAGTGTAACGAACAAGATAAAAAGCTAATGGAAGCACAACTAAAATCAGAAATCACTTGCCCAAGCTGCGGGCACAAGAAAATAGAGGATATGCCAACAAATGCTTGCCAATTCTTTTACGAATGCGAGAGCTGTAAAACAGTTTCGAAACCAAAAGAAGGAGATTGCTGTGTTTATTGCTCATACGGAACAATTCCTTGTCCACCAATTCAAGGTAATAAGTCGTGTTGCTAACTAAAGTGGTACATTAGCCCGGGTGTATGTGGTTTAAATAGAATAACCAGGCCGGTAAAGCCAGCTTTTACGATTAGTCTCTAAACCAAGGGCCATGTAGCTGCCATGCCTTCTGAAATGCCACTGAGAGTATGAAACCTCTGCACCGGGCCTTAAAGTATGAGCGCTGCAGTTGGGGTTTATTCGGGTTATTGTGCCAGGTTTCGTAAATTGCGGATCAGGCATTAAGTAAATCGATTTAAGCCAGTATTCACCCTGCTACATGAAGCTCTTAAGAAACCTCAAAATTCGGGACAAGCTACTAGTCCTGCTCATTCTACTTCTGGTTCCGCTGTTATACTTCGCAGCAACCACTATTCAGTATGAAATAGAGGAGAATAGCCGCTTGAAGGAAGAAGCCGTTCAGCTACGGGAGTCCGAAAAGATATCTGACGTAATTCATACTTTTCAGCGGGAGAGGGCGCGTATGTTGGCTGCCGCTAACGGCGATAGTGCCTTACTGCTCGAGGCAAAGGCGCAAAGGGCACAGACAGATGCCGCTGTGCGTAACCTGAAAGTTTATCTGGAGGAAACCAAGTCTGCATTTGTGGATATTTCGCTTCTAGATGACCTGATAAAGTATAGAAATGACCTTGACGACCAGAAACTGGATGTGCTGGAGTTCAGAAAATACTCCACAGGGTTGAGTTTTGCTTTCCTGGACCGTATTGATGCCAATGCCATTGGGGTTGGCAGTGTGCAACTGAGCGAGCAACTAACCAGTTTCCGGAGTTTAGTAGAGGCTAAAATACAGTTGGCGCGCATGCGAAGCCTGTTAATGAAAGTGATACAGGAAAAAAGCTTCTCTTATGAGGACTATGCACTGATCCGGTCTCAGAACAATTTTTATAACCGCGCGCTCATTGATTTTAACCGCTTTGCCTCAGAGGAGTCGGCACGGGATCTGCAAATAGTAATCTCCTCCGATAACTATAAGAAAGTGGCAGCAGTGCTGCAAGCCATAGAGCAAAGCCCGGAGGTTAACTTCGCTGCTTTCAACCCTACGGTTACATTCAATGAGTTTACCACAAGTATAGATGACCTGCGGGCTGTAGAAAGTGACCTGCTGCGCATGATCTCGGAAGAGGTGCAGGCCGGCATCAGTAAGAAGCAACAATACCTAACAGTATTGATCGGGACGGTGATTGTGCTGCTGGTGCTGATGACCATACTTGCCTTCTACATCATCAACCTGATTTCGTCATCGCTGACCACGCTTAAAGTAGCTGCGGACCGCATTAAAGTAGGAGCAACTGATGTAACGATCAACATTAACAGCCACGATGAGGTAGGCATGGTAGCCGAATCGTTCAGGGGTGTGTTAAACAAGAACGTATCGCTCTCTAAAGTGGCGCAGGCTATTGGTGAAGGGCGTTACGATGTGGATGTGGAGGTGCAAAGCAGCGAGGATGTGCTGAGCTACGCCATCAAAGACATGAAAGACAACCTGCAGCGCTTTACCACGGAGAACGCAAACCGCGGTTGGGTGCTGGCAGGTGTTTCGGAGCTTAACAACCTGATTGCGGGCGAGTCGGCGTTGGAGCAAGTATCGGAGAAGGTTATTGCCTTTATGTGCAACTACACAGGTTCGGAGGCGGGCATCTTCTACTTACTTAAGGATGGCCATAGGTTAAGCCCGGAAGCCAGCTATGGCGTGCAGTACAGTACCTCGCAACTGCAGGCTTTTGAGGTTGGCGTGGGCATAGTGGGCCAGGCCGTGAGCGAGCGCAAGACCAAACTTCTGCAGGATGTGGCGGATACGCACCTCACGTTAAAAACCGGCCTTTCAGAAAGCGACCCGGCAAATATAATTATACTTCCGCTGCAATTTACGGATAACACCGTGGGCGCTATTGAGCTGTGCTCGCGCAAGCAGTACACAGACTTACACCAGCAGTTTTTCCAGGCTGCTACAGAGCGTGTGTCCGTGATGGTGCATACCTTAAAGGCCCATATCCAAACGCAGGAGTTGCTTTACGAAACCCAAAACCAAGCCGAAGAGCTGGAAACGCAGCAGGAAGAACTTCGCCAGCTAAACGCAGAACTGAAAGCATCGGAAGAGGAGCTGCGCGTAAACCAGGAAGAACTGCAGGAGAAAAACTCGGAACTGGAGGAAAAAGCGCAGCTTCTGGAAGAACAGTACGAGGCCCTGCGCAGCAAGAACAATGCCCTGGAAGATGCCAGACAGGCCATCGAGCTCAAGATAAACCAGGTAGAGACAGTGAGCAAGTATAAAAGCGACTTCCTGGCCAACATGAGCCACGAACTGCGCACACCGCTCAACAGCATACTTATACTTTCGAGGCTGCTGGCGGATAACAACGAGAACACGCTCTCCACAAAGCAGATAGATCATGCCCAGATCATACACAGATCCGGCAATGACCTGCTCAAGCTAATCAACGAGATTCTGGACCTGTCTAAGATAGAGTCGGGGATGATTAGGCTGGAAGTGGAGGAGATAAACGTTAGCGATATTCAGCTGGAGCCTGTTTTCAGCGAAATGGCTAAGAAAAAGAACATCCACTTTAGCCAGCACATCGCGCCGGGCACTTTCGATACCTTTACCTCAGACCGCTTCCGGTTGGAGCAGATCCTCAAGAACTTTATCGGCAACGCCATTAAGTTTACCAATGAGGGCGGCGAAGTGGAGCTATCCATCTATCCGGCGCATAACCACCTGAAGTTAAAGTCAGAATCACTGAAAGAGCATGCCGACGTAATTGCATTTACTGTGAAGGATAATGGCATCGGTATTCCTAAGGAGAAGCAGGACGTGGTGTTTGAGGCCTTTCAGCAAGCTGATTCATCTACCACGCGCAAGTATGGCGGAACAGGCCTGGGGCTAACCATCTGCAAGGAGCTGGCAACGCTGCTTGGCGGCGAGCTGCAACTGGAAAGTGAGGTGGGCGTAGGCAGCTCGTTTACCTTATACTTGCCACGCACACCGCACCCGCAGGCCCAGCCCGCGCCGCAGCAGCCCAAGTATGAGCCTGCCGGCCTAGCACAAACCTCAGCCCCTGCACCAGAGGAGCCGAAAGCGGACACGGCCATGCACATGCTGCAAAATATAAATCCAACCAATAAAAAGGATATTCGCATCCTGATTATTGAAGATGACAAAGGCTTTAGCGATATCTTGACAGACTTTGCCACAGCTAAGAATTTTAAAGTCTTTAAAGCATATACCGGAGCTGACGGCCTGCGCCTGGCCAAAACCGAACAGCCTGATGCCATACTTCTGGACATCAATTTGCCAGACACTACCGGCTGGGATGTGTTGCGCGAAATACGGGAAGATAAGGACCTGCGCCACGTAAACGTGCACGTGATGTCGGCGTACGATAGCGAGGTAACCGGCGAATTTCTGGAGCACGAAGAGTACCTGCCTAAGCCCGTAACGCTGGAAATGCTGAACAAGGCCTTTACTTCCATAGCTGGCTCCACCGCAAAAGCCATCGAGAACATCCTGATTGTAGAGGATAATGAGGTGGAGAACAAGGCAGTAGCCGAACTGTTGCTCGTGCACGGTATGCGCTCTACCTCGGCCTATAACGCCGAGGAGGCAGAAAATGTGTTGGCCAAACAGAAAGTAGACTGCATTATACTTGACCTGAACCTGCCCGGCACCAATGGCTACGACTTCATGAAATCCATGAAGGCTAAGGCAGGCCTGGCCGATATTCCGATCATCATTTACTCAGGCAAAGACCTGAGCGAGGAAGAGGAGAACAGGCTGAAGGAGTTTGCCAACACCATCATCATCAAAAACGAGTACTCGTACCTGCGCCTGCTCGATGAGGTGCAGCTGTTCCTGCACAAGGTAAACCAGAAGCTGCCTCAGGGTAACGATTTTAAGATGAAATTGCACGTGCCGGAAGAAATTCTTAAAAACAGAAAAGTGCTGGTAGTGGATGATGACGTGCGTAACGTGTACTCACTGAGTAGCTTACTGGAGTTGCACGGCATGGAAGTGGTTGTGGCTTACGATGGCAGGGAGGCTCTGGAGAAACTAGACTCGGAAACAGGCGTAGACATGGTGCTAATGGACATCATGATGCCTGAGATGGATGGGATAGAAGCGATAAAGACAATACGCAAGAATATACAGTTTAAGCGCCTGCCTATTATTGCTCTCACCGCCAAAGCCATGAAAGAAGATAAGGAAAAGTGTATCAAAGCCGGTGCTTCTGATTATATCCCAAAACCGATTGATACCGATAAGTTGCTGACGTTAATGCGCGTGTGGTTGTATGAAGCTTGATAAGGAGGCACTCTTTGAGCAGGAGGCAGAGGAGTTGATGGAAAAGGTGCACCAGCAGTATGGCTACGATTTCAGGGGTTATTCCCGGGCATCGCTATACCGCCGCATCAAGCGCTTTGTAGCGAATAATAGTATCCCAAGTATGGATTTGCTCCGGCAACAGGTATTGGGCAATAGCTACTTTTTCGAAGGGTTCCTGCAGGAAATCACTGTTAACGTAACCGAGATGTTCCGCGACCCGTCGTTCTTTTTGTCGCTGCGGCAAAACGTGCTGCCCATACTTTCCACGTATCCATTTATCAAGATCTGGGATGCCGGCTGCTCCACCGGCGAGGAGCTTTTCTCGCTGGCCATACTTTTAAAGGAAGAAGGCTTGCTGGACCGTACCAAGATTTACGCAACCGATGTAAACCAAAAAGTGCTGCGGCAGGCAAAAGAGGGAATTTTTCCGGCCTCAAACATAGCGGCTTATACTTCCGGGTACTACGCCTCCGGCGGTAAAAACGAGTTTTCGAGTTATTACCTGAGTAACTATGGTAGCCTTAAGTTTGATTCTTCGCTGGTGAAAAACGTGGTGTTTTACCCACACAACCTAGCCACGGATTCATCCTTCAACGAGTTCCACCTTATTCTCTGCCGTAACGTACTCATATACTTTACCCATGCCCTGCAAGAGCGGGTTTTCAAACTTTTTGATGAAAGCTTGGTTGATTTGGGTTATCTTGGGCTAGGAAAAAAAGAAACGCTGGCGCTATCCGTTATAAACAGCAGGTACCAGCTGGCAGACAAGAGCAACCGCATTTACCGAAAAACCAGCTGATGGTAGCCTTCCAAAAGGTTGTGTTGGTAGGTGGCTCGTGGGGAGGCATACAAGCATCGTTACGCATACTTGAAAAACTGCCTGCCACGTACCCGTTTCCGATTGTACTGGTGTTGCACCGGCTGCGTAACGCAGAAGGCAACCTAAAACGCATTTTTGAAAAACGCCTGCAGCTTGGCGTGCAGGAGGTAGAGGATAAAATGCCGTTGCAGCCAGGCCAAGTATACCTGGCACCCGCTAATTACCATGTGCTGCTCGAGAAAGACGGTACCTTTTCGCTGGATGTGTCGGACCTTGAAAACTACTCCCGGCCATCCATCGACGTTACGTTTACGAGTGCGGCAGATGCGTACAAGGCGAAGTTAGTTGGCGTACTGCTTAGCGGAGCCAGCAAAGATGGAAGCGCCGGACTAAAGTATATTCACGATAAAGGCGGGGTTGCCCTGGTGCAAGACCCCAGCGAGGCAGAAGTAAGCACAATGCCCGAAGCAGCTATGAAACTCATTCCCGGATGCCGTGTGGCTACTCTGGATAAGATACAGGAATTTTTACTTTGGATTACATGATGATTGACCAGCAACCTAAGCCTGCTTCCCTCACCCTGGACCCTGCATGCCCAGTAAAGGTGCTCTTAGTTGATGATAAGCCCGAAAACCTTATTAGCCTGGAAAGTCTTCTTTTTAGCGAAGGCGATAACGTTTCTTACCTTTTTGCCAGCTCAGGCGAAGAGGCGCTCAAAATAGCCCTGCGCGAGGATCTTGCCTTAATTTTACTTGATGTACAAATGCCCGGCATGAACGGCTACGAAGTTGCCAGATACCTGCGCGATAACTCAAAGACTAAAGACATCCCGGTTATTTTTGTGACAGCCATTGTAGAGCAATCCTCGCATGTGGTGGAAGGCTTTGAGGCCGGCGCTGTGGATTTCCTTTTTAAACCCCTGCACCCTTACATCACGCGCGCCAAAGTGGCAACCTTTATAAACCTTTACACTCAGAAAAAGGAACTGGAGCGGGCCAACGCTCTTACCATGCAAGCCAACCGCGAGTTGGAGAAAAGGGTAGAAGAGCGCACCAAAGAGCTTACCCGCATCAACAAAGACCTCGAAAACTTTGTCTATACGGCCTCACACGATTTAAAAGCGCCTATCATCAACATTGAGGGGTTAATTAAAGCCTTAAGAGAATCTTTGATTGAAAACTGTGTGGAGTTGGAGGAAATAGAATCACTGTTCGATATGGTGGATAACTCGGTCTTCCGGTTCAAAAATACGCTGGTCGACCTCACAGAAGTAGCCAGACTGCAGCATCAAGAAGATGATATAAGTGATAGAATAAGCTTCCGGGAGATACTAGAAGACGTTAAATCGAATATCAAGTGTATGATTCTGGAAACAGATGCCGAGATTACCGATGACTTCTCTGAGGCGCCGGAAGTATTATATTCACGCAAAAACCTGCGCAGCATCATCTATAACCTCGTATCAAACGGCATTAAGTATAGGTCCCCAGACCGCAAACCAGTTGTAAAGCTCAAGACATATGTATCAGATGGGTTTACGGTGCTTTCGGTACAGGATAATGGCCTAGGGATTCGAGAGGAGGACCACGAAAAGGTATTCAGCATGTTTACTCGCCTCCACGACCACACAGAAGGCACAGGCGTAGGCATGACCATTGTGAAGCGGATCGTCGAGAACAGCGATGGCCGCATAGAGCTCAGAAGCGAGCTAGGCCAGGGCTCTGTTTTCGAGGTTTACCTGAAGCAGGCTACTTTGCCGCTGGAAGTATAAACCCTGAAAAATCAAAAGCGCAAGGCACTAAATTGTGTGCCTTGCGCTTTTGATTTTAGAGTATAGCTGTGAGTTAACTCTCTAGCATCACCCGCGATAATTGCTTGGACGGCAGATCGGATTTGCCCATCAGGTGCACATCTATGGCCCGTGCCGCTTCGCGCCCGTCAGAAATAGCCCATACTACCAACGATTGGCCACGGTAGGCATCGCCGGCTGCGAAAATGCCTGGTAGACTTGTCTGCCAGTCTTGTAGCTTAAAGTTGCCGCGCGCATCGGTATCAAACTCAAAGCTGGCTAAGAATGCATCGTGCATGGGGCGCTCATAGCCAATAGCGATTAGGGCCAGGTCGCAAGGCAGTACTTTCTCGCTTTCGGGCTTCTCCACATACTCCCGCGTGTTTTTCCACGCAAGTTCCACTACCTTCAGGCCCTTAACAAAGCCGTTCTCGTCGCCTATAAACTCTTTGGTTAGCCAGCCCCAACTGCGCTCGCAGCCTTCCTCATGCGAGCTGGAGGAAGTATAGGTCATGGGCCATTCTGGCCAGGGGTTGTCTGGCAGGCGCATGTCGGAGGGCATGTTGCGGTACTGCAACTGGCTTATACTTTTGGCAAACTGGCGATTGGCCGTGCCTACGCAGTCGGAGCCGGTATCGCCTCCGCCCACTACCAGCACGTGTTTATCGCCGGCAACCAGTTCTTGTGCGGCATCTATACTTTGCCCGGCCACGCGGCGGTTATGCTGCGTCAGGTAATCCATGGCAAAGTGAATGCCTTTCAGATGGTTGCCGGGTATATCGAGCACGCGCGGTTTGGAGGAGCCAATGGTGAGGAGCACGGAATCATACTTTCTATGGAGTTTTTTGAGGCTGAAGTCTTTGCCAATCTCCACTCCCAGGTGAAAGTGAATTCCCTCGGCCTCAAGTATGGCCAGGCGGCGGTCTATGGTCCATTTCTCGAGCTTAAAATCCGGGATGCCGTAACGCAACAGGCCGCCAGCCTTATCGTCCTTCTCGTACACATGCACCTCGTGGCCGGCCTGGTTCAGTTGCGCGGCGGCGGCAAGCCCGGCTGGCCCGGAGCCTACCACGGCGACACGTTTGCCCGTGCGGTGCTTGGGAGGTTGCGGTTTCACCAGGTCCAGCTCGAAAGACTTCTCGGCGATGGCTTTCTCGATGTGCTCAATGGCCACGGCGGGCTTGTTGATCGACAGCACGCAGCTAGCCTCGCAGGGGGCAGGGCAAATGCGGCCCGTAAACTCCGGGAAGTTGTTGGTGCTGTAAAGTATCTGCGCGGCGCGCTCCCACTCGCCTTCGTACACGGCATCGTTAAAATCTGGTATCAGGTTGCCGAGTGGGCAGCCGTTGTGGCAGAAAGGCACACCGCAGTCCATGCAGCGGGCGGCCTGTGCCTTTGTTTTCTCCTCCGGAAAGGAAGTATAAATTTCGTTGGAGTCGTTTATTCTTTCTTTCGGGTCGCGTGCGCCAGGCAGCTCCCGGTCATATTTCAAAAATCCGTCTGCTTGTCCCATCAGGCTATTACGTTTAGCGTTTCACTTTCTTGTAGTTGCAAGGCTCTTTTCAGGTCGTGCGGCATCACCTTCTGGAAGAATTTCTGGTGCGCGTGCCAGCCTTGCAGTAGTTCCCTGGCTTGCGTGCTGCCGGTATACTTGGCGTGCTCCTCCAGTTTCTGAGCAATCCAGTGAAGGTCGGCTTCTGTTGGCTGCTCCAGGTCTACCATATCTAGGTTGCACTGCTCTGCAAAGCTGTTGGCCGAGTCGTAGATAAAGGCCATGCCGCCGCTCATGCCTGCTGCAAAGTTTTTGCCCACTGCGCCAAGTATAAGCACTTTACCGCCGGTCATGTACTCACAACCGTGGTCGCCGATGCCCTCTACCACAGCCTCTGCACCCGAGTTGCGCACGGCAAAACGCTCGCCGGCCATGCCGTTGATATAGGCTGTGCCCGAGGTAGCGCCATACAGGGCCACGTTTCCGGTGATGATGTTCTCGTGCGGGGCGTAGGTAGAGCCATCAAACGGCTGTAGTATGAGTTTACCGCCAGAGAGGCCTTTTCCCAAGTAATCGTTGGCTTCGCCGATGAGATGGAACGTGAGCCCCGGCGCTAAAAAGCCGCCAAAGGTCTGCCCGGCCGAGCCCCGGAACGTGGCATAAAAGCTATCAGCAGGCAATCCGTTTTTCCCATACTTCAGCGATACCTTGTTAGACAGCATGGCACCGACTGAGCGGTCCACGTTGATGATGCGGTAATTGAGCTCCCCGGTTTTACCTTTATTAAAGTCACGGATCAGCCTGCGGTCCAGCACCTGCTCGATGTCGTGCTCCTGGTGTATCTGGTTGTAGATACCCACGTTATTCGGAACCACCTCTTTATGTAGGATCGGATCGAAGTTCAGGTTTTTAAGTTTCCAGTGGTTCAGGTCGTTGCGCACTTTCAGCACCTGCGGCTGGCCCACCATCTCGTTTATACTTCTGAAACCCAGCGAGGCCATGATCTCGCGCAGTTCCTCGGCCATAAACCGGAACAGGGTAACCACGTGCTCCGGCTCGCCGGTAAATAACTGACGTAGTTCCGGGTTTTGCGTGGCAATGCCCACCGGGCAGGTGTTCAGGTGGCACTTGCGCATCATAATGCAGCCTTCGGCAATCAAGGCGGCGGTGGCCACGCCAAACTCCTCGGCACCTAACAGGGTAGCCACGGCCAGGTCGTAGCCGGTCATCAGCTTGCCATCGGTTTGCAGCACCACGCGGCTGCGGAGGTTGTTTTTCACCAGCGTTTGGTGCGCTTCGGCCAGGCCAATCTCCCAGGGCAGGCCGGCATGACGGATAGAACTGAGCGGGCTGGCACCCGTGCCTCCATCGGCACCCGAAATCATAATGGCATCGGCTTTGGCTTTGGCTACGCCAGCGGCAATGGTGCCCACGCCGGCCTCAGCCACCAGCTTCACGTTTATCCGGGCCTGCGGGTTAGCGTTCTTCAGGTCGTAGATTAGCTGCTTTAAATCCTCGATAGAGTAAATGTCGTGGTGCGGCGGCGGCGATATTAAGCCAACGCCCGGGGTAGAATGGCGCACGCGGGCAATCCAGTGGTCTACCTTGTGGCCCGGCAGCTGGCCGCCCTCGCCTGGTTTGGCACCTTGGGCTATCTTTATCTGTATCTCATCGGCATTGGAGAGGTAATGGCTGGTAACGCCAAAGCGGCCTGAGGCAACCTGTTTAATGGCGGAGCGCTCCGAGTCGCCGTTTTCTTTAACAATGTAGCGGGCCTCGTCTTCGCCGCCCTCGCCGCTGTTGCTCTTGCCCCCGATGCGGTTCATGGCAATGGCCAGCGTGCTGTGCGCCTCATGCGACAGCGAGCCAAAAGACATGGCCCCTGTGGCAAAGCGCTTCAGTATACTTTCCACGGGCTCTACCTCCTCCAGCGGCACCGACTGGCGCTTCCTGAACTCAAACAAATGGCGTAGTGTAATGGCTTTTTGCTGATGCTCGCGCAGGAGCGTGGCATATTGCTGGTACAGGCCGTAGTCGTTCAGGCGGGTTGATTTTTGCAGCAGATGTATAATCTCGGGGCGCAGCAAATGCTCTTCGCCGCTTCTTCTCCACTGGAAAAAGCCGCCGGTTTCCAGCAGTTTCTGGTCGCCGAGGTAGGCGGCCTGGTGCTTGATAAGCGCTTCCTGCTCCAGGTCCTCAAAATTAAGGCCCTCCAGGCGGCTAACCGTACCTTTAAAGCATTTCTGGATCACTTCCTGGCCAAAGCCGAGGCACTCAAATATCTGGGCACTTTGGTAAGCCTGCAGTGTGCTGATGCCCATTTTGGAAAGTATCTTGAGCAGCCCGTTACCGATTGCCTGGATAAAGTTATCGGCATAATAGGTGAAGGGCTGCGCCACATCCAGCTTTTTCTGCTCCAGCAGGTGCTGTATGGTGTCGTAAACCATGTATGGGTACACGCAACTGGCTCCGTAGCCAATGATTGTGGCAAAGTGGTGCGTTTCCCAGGCATCGCCTGCCTCTACTACCAGGCCAGTTTTGGTACGGATGCGCTTATGGATCAGGTGATGGTGTATCGCGCCCACGGCCAGCAGCGAAGGGATGGCTGCGCGGGTGGCTTCCACGTTTCGGTTAGAGATGATCAGGATCTTGTTGCCTGCCGCCACGGCTGCCTCTGCCTGCTGGCAAATCTCATCCAGAGCCTCCTGCAGCGCACCGCTGTGCGTGGTGGCAAAGGTGGCGTTTATGGTATGGTGCGCAAAACCCTCAGATTTCAGGTTGATGATCTTGTTAAAATCGCTGTGGCTGAGCACGGGGTGCGAAATATGCACCTGCCGCGTGTGCGCCGGCGTTTCGTCGAGCACGTTCAGCGACTCGCCCAGGCGCGTGAACAGCGACATGACCAGCCGCTCCCGGATCGGGTCTATCGGCGGGTTGCTTACCTGCGCGAAGTGCTGCTTAAAGTAGTTGGCCACATGCTGGCTCTGGCGCGAGAGCACGGCCAGCGGCGTGTCCGAACCCATACTTCCCAGCGGCTCCTTTCCGGTAGTAGCCATTGGCCGGATGATCAGCTTCAGGTCTTCGGAAGTATAGCCGTAAGCTTTTTGCTTCAGGCGCAGCTCATCAGCCGATACCGTGTTCAGGCAAAACGAAGGGTCGGGGCGCTGGTGCAGTTTTATGCGGTTCTGGGCAATCCAGTCGAAGTATGGCTTGTCGTTGCAAACCATCTGCTTGATTTCCTCATCTTCGTAGATCCGGTTCTCCTCCAGGTTGGCAAGCAGCATTTTGCCGGGTTGCAAACGGCCCCTGCGCACTACATCCTTCGGGTTAACTGGTAGGGCTCCGGCTTCTGAGGCCATCACCAAGCGGCCTTGCCGGGTTACGCAGAACCGCACAGGGCGCAGGCCGTTGCGGTCCAGGGTGGCTCCGATCTGCTTGCCGTCGGTAAAGAACAGGGCGGCCGGGCCATCCCAGGGCTCCATCAGGGCGGCATGATACTTATAGAAAGCTTTCTTGTAGGGGTCCATGAAGCGGTTATCCTGCCAGGCCTCGGGTACCAGCATCATCATTACGTGCGGCAGTGGCCGGCCGGCCAGCGTTAGTAGTTCCACCATGGCATCCAGGTTAGCCGAGTCGGAGTTGGCGGGGTTAGTAACCGGCAGCAGCCACTTCAGTTCCTCTTCTGTAAACAAAGGCGAGTGCATCAGCGCCTCTTTCGATTTCATCTTGTTCACGTTTCCCCGGATGGTGTTGATCTCGCCGTTATGGGCAATAAACCGGAAGGGCTGGGCCAGTTTCCAGTTCGGGAAGGTGTTGGTGGAGAAGCGTGAGTGCACCACGGCCAGCGCAGACTTAAAATCCGGGTGGCGCAGGTCGTGGTAATACTGCGCTACCTGGTCGGTTTTTAGTTGCCCTTTGTAGATGATAGTGCGCGACGAAAGGCTGGCTATGTAAAACGTACCGTTTTCGCCTTTCACATTCTTGTTGATTTCGTGAGTGATAAGGCTGCGGAGCACGAAAAGCTTTCGCTCCAACTCATCCTCTTTCATACTTGCCTCCGTAGGGCGCACAAACAGCTGCTCAATGTATGGCTCCACTGCCTTCGACTCGTGCCCGGGCACCCGGCCATTAACCGGTACCAGGCGGTAGCCCAGAAGTATGAAGCCCATCTGCCGCACGCACTGGTTGATGATCTGCCTGCACTTGTCCCTTACCTCGTACACTGTCGGGAAGAAAACCATGCCTACCCCATAAGCCCCTTGTTGCGGCAGCTTGATGGCAAACTCGCTGAGTTGCTTTTTCAGGAAGGTGTGCGGCAACTGCACCAGAATACCGGCGCCATCGCCTGTTTCAGGGTCGCTGCCAGTGGCGCCGCGGTGCTCCATGTTAGTAAGCATGGTCAGGGCGTCTTTTACAATGCTATGGGATTTTTTACCGTTCAGGTCTACCACGCATCCAACGCCACAGGCATCGTGTTCGAATTCGCTTCTGTACAGTCCGGCAGGGTTGTAATTATCTTGGTTCATCAAAGGGAAACTAAGTGTTTTACATAACTCTTTCGAGTAGAGGAACCTATAATTTACAGAAGCCTTGTTAAAAAAGCAAATGAATGATTGCTGGATTGTGAATAAAGTATAATTTAAGCAATGAAAATATTAATAATGTGTTTGATTTGTTCGTAAATAGGCAAAAGTGTTTTTGATAATCTATTTACCTTGAATTGAAATACAATTGAATTATACTTAGGTGTATCGAAGAACTATAGCTTTAACTTAATCTTGCGAGTTGCTGGAATTATCGGCTTCTAATGCTATTCTAGAGCCAATATAAAATTAGCTGGCCATAGCCAAAGCACCAATAAACCACCTGCTAATACAATTCCGAACATCAATGCAACTCTGCCAAACACCGCACGGCTGCCAAGCACACCTACCAATCCGGCCTTGAAAACGAGGTTGGATAGTGCGGCAGTAAGTATGATGCGCCAGCCACTAAGCAACTCAAGGTTGCCAATATTCATGAGGCGGGCAGTGGAAAGCGTGATGGCGTCCACATCGGTTAGGCCGGAAATAACGGCTACAATGAAGAGGCCGCTGCTGCCTAGGTAATCTTTGGCAAAGGCAGTGGCTAGCATCACAGCGGCGTAAACGGCCCCAAAAACTAGAGCAGTTTTAAGCTGTGCGGGGTTGCCCTGCTCCGGCATTTGATCCTGGTCATCGCCTTTAAAGAAGTACATCAGGCTGCCAAGTATCAGCATCAGCAGGAAAATTGCAGCAAGGGGAGGAGCCACAGTGGCTATTGTGCCCGGCGCAACCACAGCAACTTCAACAATAATACGGACGATTGATACGGCAGAAGCAATAAAAATAACGAGAGCCGCAAGTGTAGTGCTGGTATGGTTATGGTCTTTAGTGCGGCGGGCATAGCTTACGGTAGTGGCAGTGCTTGAGATTAGGCCACCCAAAATACCTCCCAGCAGCGTGCCCGATTTCTGCCCGAAGACTTTATAGGCAAAGTAGCCCAGCAGACCAATGCCCACAATCAGCACCACCATTAACCAGATATTGTGCGGATTCAGCACGTTGTAAGGGCCATAGGTTTCGTCGGGTAAGATGGGTAGTATTACCAGGGAGATCACCACAAATTGCATAATGGCTTTCAGGTCTTTTTCTCCAATCCGCTTCACGAAGCCATGCAGTTTCTTTTTGAGGTGTAGCAATACGGCCACTGTGGCACCTATGGCCACAGCCACGGTTTTATCGCCAAAAACAAGGTAGGCCCCCACGGCATACATAAGCAAGGCAGCGGCTTCGGTGGTGAGGCCCGGGCTGAATGGCGGGTTGCGAAGCTTGATAAGGTTAGCCACTATGACAAGCCCAGCCATACTTGCTATGCCCATTGCCACTACCCAGCCACCAAAATGCTGCGCCAGCAAACCGGAGATAGTACCAAAAAGGGTAATTAAAGGAAAGGTGCGTATGCCTGCCAACTCCGACTGATCGTGTTGCCGCTGAAGCCCCACCAGCAGGCCCAGGCCCAACGAAATGCCAAGAATCTGAAAAAGCTCTAATTCTATACTATCCATACTTTTGATTAAGGTATTGCCCTAAAGTATAAAAGTATAGCCATGGCTATACTTTTATACTTGCATATTGTGCTTCCTTAAACGGAGAAAAGCAAAGCTAGTTATTTTGCACAAGCGAGCTGGTCAGGCGTTTTATCTCTACTTCGGCGGCTTTGGCCTGGTAGCGTATATCTATCAGGCGGTTCTCGGCCACCAACTGGTTGCGTTGCGCCTCTCGTAACTCGATAGCTGTGAGCAGGCCTAGTTTGTAACGTTCCAACGCAATCTCTGCGTTTTCCTTGGCGAGTTTTAAATTTGATTCTTCCAAATCGAGTAGCTGCAGGCGGTTGGTATATTGGCTGTACGCGCGGGCTAGGTCTGCCTGTACCCGGTTCTGCTCCTGCTGAAACTGCAGGTTTACCGACTCCAGCGCAATGCGCGCATTCTGGGCCTGGCGGTTGATGTTAAAGCCGTTGAAAATTGGCAGGTTTACAGTAATGCCGTAGTTATAGCCTACGTTACGGTTAAACTGCGCCTGAAACTCATTGAGTGGCTCTGCCTCTGATCGGTTAAAGTTATATGCGCTGCCAAAGCCAATAGTAGGGAAACGGCTGGCACGGATCGCCTTGATATCAAGGTGCGCAATTTCACGGTTCAGTTGCAAGCGCTGTAGCAGTGGGTTGCTGCTGATCAGACTCCCTTCTCTGGGCGCGAAACGCAGCGTAGGATCTACTACAATAGAGTCAGAAGGTATAAAGTTGATATCGGGATCGCGGCCCAGTAACTGGTTCAGGTTTATTTTAGCGTTTTGCAAGGCCTCTTCCTGCAGTAAGAGCTCAGAGCGGTCAGCGTTATAGTCTACCTGCGCACGCAAAATCTCCACTTTGGCGCTCACGCCTATGTCATACTGTGCCTGAGCAATTTCTACCCTTGTTTCCGAGATAGTGATGGCATCGCGGAGAGCATTGATCTTTGTGAACTGGCGCACTACCTCGTAATAGCTGAAAGTAATGTCGGCCAGGGTGTTTTCCACGGTTTCGCGGGTAAACAGGTCACCGGATTTTTCCAGGGCTTTCAACCGTTCGTAGTTTATAAACATGCCCATGCCGTCAAACAGCGTCCAGTTTAAGGTTACGTTGCCAGAAAGTACATTAGAGCTGGCGCCTGTGCGTTCTCGGTCCGGGCCGGTCTGGAATTCCTGTCTGGAGTTGTTCTCGCTAAAAGTTCTTGCGCCCCTGGCGTCCAAAGTAGGTAAAAAGCCAGCATTCCCCAGCGTTACGTTATTTTCGGAGATGGCTTCCTGGCGGTTTGCGATCTGTATATCAAAGTTTTGCTGCAACCCGATGCTAACTGCTTCCTGCAGGGATAGCTTTTCCTGGCAAAGGGCTGTGTCGGGCAGAAGCAGTACTGCTGCAAAAATCAGCAATACTGTGGCTTTTAGTGATGACATTTATAGTTTTAACTATCGGTTAAATCAAAATGAACTGAATAGGCTATTTACTGAACGCTGGTTCAGGCTCAGGAAACTGCACTTGTGTAGGCTTATTTACCGGTGCATCATCTTCATCATCGTCGTGGCTTACACGGGTAGCCTTGCTCGAGGAGAAGTATGAATAAATGGCCGGAATGATGTAAAGCGTAAGCCCTGTCGAGAAGATAAGGCCACCCACCACGGCTATACCCATAGATGTACGGCTTTCGGAGCCAGCTCCTAGTGCCAATGCAATCGGCAGGGTGCCAAGTATGGTTGAAAGCGACGTCATCAGGATTGGGCGGAAACGGGCTACTGCAGCATCTGTGGCGGCCTCCAGTTTGCTAAGGCCTTCCTCTTTGCGTTGGTTAGAGAACTCTACCAGCAGGATACCGTTTTTCGTAACCAAACCAACGAGCATAATCATACCAATCTGGCTGAAGATGTTCAGCGTCTGGTCGAAGTACCACAAGCTTACCAGGGCACCCGCCAGCGCGAGCGGCACGGTAAACATAATGATGATCGGGTCGATGAAGCTCTCGAACTGGGCCGAAAGCGCCAGGTAGATCAGGCCAAGGGCCAATAAGAAGGCAAAAAGCAAGCTGTTTGAGCTCTCGGAAAAGTCTCTGGACTGGCCGGTAAGCGATGTCTGGAAGGTTTCGTCCAGGGTCTTATCGGCAATCTCGTCCATGATGGCTATACCATCGCTGATGGTTTTACCCTCTGCCAAAGAGGCACTGAACGTAGCCGAAGCAAAGCGGTTGAAACGATAAATCTGCGGCGAAGCGCTTTCCTCCTTTAGTTCTATCAGGTTATCCAACTGTATCAGTTCGCCAGCGTTGTTTTTGACGTATAGACTGCGCAGGTCCAGCGGTTGGCTACGGTTCTGGCGGCCAACTTGCCCCAAAATCTGATAGAGTTTTCCGCCGCGCACAAAATATCCAAAGCGCTGCCCACTCAGGCCAAGCTGCATGGTCTGGGCAATATCGCTCACATCCACACCCAACGACAGCGCCTTTTCACGGTTAATTTCCACGCGCAGTTCCGGGCTGTTGAATTTCAGGTTAACATCCACAAAGTTAAATGTAGGGTCCTGGCGCGCGGCCTCCAAAAATGGCGGAATGATTTCGCGGAGCTTGTTCACGTTCTGAGACTGCACCACAAACTCGATTGGCTGGCCGGCACCACGTCCGCCACCCAAGCCCTTATCGCCGGAGGCGAAGGCACGGGCACCCGGCAACTGACCTACCAGACCGGTAATGCGCTCCACGGTTTGCTGTTGCGTAAGCGTACGCTCCTCAGGCGGCACTAGGCGCAAACGCACAAAGCCCGAGTTTGAGTTACGCGTCATACTAACGATGCTTGAGATACCGCTGATAGAGTCGTTGGCCAGAGAGGTAAGCTCACTCATGTAAGAGTCCATAAACTCGAACGAAGCACCTTCCGGGCCAGTAGCATTTATGCGTAGGCCATTCCGGTCTTCGCTTGGGGTTAGCTCGGATTGCAGGGAGCTCATTTGCCACCAAATAGCTCCCGCCGAAACAGCAATAAGTATGAATGCCACCCAGCGTACGCTCATAAAGCTCTCGAGGCTACTACGGTAACTATTGGTAAGGGAGGCAAAGAAAGGTTCTGTTTTGCGGTAAAACCAGTTTGGCCTTTCGCGGTGCTTTAGCATCCGCGACGACATCATGGGCGTCAGCGTCAGCGACACGAAAGAGGAAATGATAACCGAACCTGCCACCACAATACCGAACTCACGGAACAACCTGCCGGTGGTATCCTCCAAAAAGGCAACCGGCATAAACACGGCAGCCAGCGCAATAGTGGTAGAGATAATGGCAAAGTATATCTCTGCGGAGCCCTTTTTTGCCGCCTTCATAGGGTCCTGGCCATCCTCAATCCGGGCGTAAATATTCTCCAGCATCACGATGGCATCATCCACTACTAAGCCAATAGCCAGCACGATACCCAACAAAGTGAGCACGTTGATGGAGAAATCCATGATGTACATGATAAAGAAGGAGCCGATCAACGAAACCGGAATAGCCACCACCGGTATGATGGTAGAGCGCCAGTCGCGGAGGAAGAGGAAGATAATAACCACTACCAGGCCAAAAGCGATAAAAATAGTTTCCTTCACCTCGGCAATGGATGCCTTGATATACTTTGAGTTGTCAAAACCAATAATCAGCTCGAGGTCATCGGGGATGTCTTTTTTGATTTGCTCCAAGCGCCTGTAAAACTCATCGGCAATCTCTACTTGGTTAGATCCGGGCTGCGGTATTAGTACCACGGCTACCATGGGTATGCCGTTGTAGCGAAGCACTGTTTTCTCGTTCTCAGGGGCTATCTCAGCAAAGCCAATATCCTGAAAGCGAATCAGGCGGTCAGCATCCTGGCGTACCACAATGTTGTTAAACTGCTCGGCCGTAGAAATACGACCCATGGTGCGCACCGAAAGCTCAGTTGTAGCACCTTCGATGCGGCCTGACGGTAGCTCTACGTTCTGGCGTGATAGCGCTGCCTGAACTTCTACGGGCGTAACGCCTAGGGCAGAAAGTTTATCGGGGTCCATCCAGAGGCGCATGGCATAGCGTTTCTCACCCCATATATCCACGGAGCTTACACCATCTATAGTTTGCAGCTGCTCTTTAAACACATTGGCCGCAATATCTGATAGGTCAAGCAAAGAACGGGTCTCGCTCTTGATACCCAGCATCAGAATAGGATTAGAGTCGGCGTCGGCTTTGGAGACTGTTGGAGGGTCGGCATCGTCGGGGAGGCGACGCTGTGCCCTGGAAACACGGTCGCGCACGTCATTGGCGGCTGTCTCCAGGTCGGCTCCCAGGGTAAACTCCACGGTAATGTTGCTGCGCCCCTCGCTGCTGCTCGAGGTCAGGGTACGGATACCGGCAATACCGTTAATTTCCTCCTCCAGCGGCTCGGTTATCTCCGATTCGATGGTTTCGGCGTTTGCCCCGGTGTAGGATGTGGATACGTTAATGATAGGAGGGTCCACGCTAGGGTACTCGCGCACGCCCAGGTAGGTAATCCCGATAATGCCAAACACGATGATCGTTATGCTCATCACGATGGCTAATACCGGGCGTTTTATACTTATGGATGATAGACTTGCCATACTTGTCGATAAAGGTCCGGGAGCGGGCCCCCGGGGATTAGCTTGTTTGTTTTCTGCTTACAGGCTTATTTCTGGCCGGTTACCCGTACTTTTCTGATACTCAGGTCCGAACCAGGCCTGGCCTGCAGGATACCTGAGGTGATCACTGTGTCGCCGGGTTCAAGGCCTTCTGTAATTTGGATCATGGTTTCGGAGCGCTGCCCGATTTTCACCATCTTCGGTTCTGCTTTGTTATTCTTTACAAGGAATACCTTCTGGCCAGTAGCTTCAGGTATAATGGATTCCGTCGGGATCAGGATCGCCTCATCCGTTTCGTTCAGGGCCAGGCTCACGTTAACGAACGCGCCGGGCTTGATCTTTCCGTCTTTGTTATCGTACAGCGCCCTGATTTGCAGGGTGCGGGTGGCGGGGTCAATGTTAGGCTGGATGGCATAGATCCGGGCCTGATACTCCTCTGGGCTTCCCTCAAAGGCAAACGTGATGTTAGTGCCCTCTTCAACCAGGTGGGCATAGCGGCCTGGTATGGCAAACTCAATTTTGACAGGGCTTACATCCACTATACGGGCAATTGGAGTGCTAGATGATACATAGCTTCCCTCGCTTACCTGGCGCAAACCGATAATCCCATCGAAAGGCGCGCGAATGTAGGCCTTATTTAATGTTGCTTTCAGGGCTTGGATATCGGCGTTGGCAGTGGCCAGTTGGTTGCTTACCTGGTCATACTCCTGCTTGCTAATGTATTCTTTCTCGAGCAGGGTGCGCTGGCGTGTTTCCATGTCCTGATACAGCTTTTGGTTCGACTGCAGCTTTTTGAGCTCTGCCTGCAGCTCGGCGGCGTTTACCGTTAGCAGCAGTTGGCCCTTGCGCACGCGGTTACCTTCCTCGAAGTTTATACCTGTAACACGGCCGGAAATCTCGCTGCGTAGCTCTACATCCTCGTTGGGCAGCACGGTACCCGTAGCCGAAATCTTATTCTGATATGCCGAAGGCGATACCACGAACACATCTACCGCCACTTTCTTGGCTAATGGCCCGCCACCGTTCTTAGCCATAGGCTCGTCTGACCCGCCCGATAGTTTGTTATAAGCAAGGTAGGCCACAGCAGTTGCAGCTACTAGTATAAGGATGGTTTTAATGGTTTTGTTCATGTATGTTTAAACACAGGTTGTTATAGCTAAGTAACGCATACATTTGCATGCGGCTCCGGAAACTCATAAAAAAAACTGGATGCAGCATTAAAGATACAGCCATACTTAGGTATAATGAAAGTTAGCGTATCTTAAACTCTACAAACAGGCATATTTAAAAGACAAACAACCTTAGCGAAGGTTTAAACGGCGGAAACCAGAATGGCAAAAAAAAGTAACAAAGAGAATTTTTTTGAGAATGTATACGAAGTGGTGCGCCTGATACCGAAGGGGAGGGTAACTTCCTACGGGGCGATTGCCAGTTACTTAGGTGCCAAAGGCTCGGCGCGCATGGTGGGCTGGGCCCTGATTGCCTCGCACCCGGGCGTACAGATACCGGCACACCGCGTGGTAAACCGAAATGGCATACTTACCGGCAGCCAGCATTTTGAGGAACCCAACGCCATGCAGGATCGGCTGGAGCAGGAAGGCGTAAAAGTGCAGGACAACCAGGTGGTGGAGTTTAAAAAGCTGTTCTGGGACCCAAGCCAGGAGCTGCTGTAAGTAAACTTTCGAGGCCGTTCAGCGCTTGCGCACCGGCACCCAAACTTCCTCTTCGGCATCAGGGGCGGTGGGGCTGTAGCCGGGGAGCATAACCTCGAAGTGCGGGCGGTGATCCAGTGCATACTTCGATTGCGGCAGCCACTCCGAGTAAATTTGCGCCATCGTGCGCGGGAAATCGCTTGGGAGGCCTTTGTGTATAAACACGGCATAAAGCCCTTCGGGCAGCAGTAATGCCTGTAACTGCTCCGGAGTGGGCGTATCTGGGGCAACCTCAGCAGCTGCCCATTTATCAAAAGGCGTTTCGGGCGTGAAGGCTTCTGTCAGCACCGAATCATATACATGCACTGCGTACAGGTTAGGGCTTATTGTATGGATATGCTTGCGGAGCGGCATAAAGCTTTGCCACAGCACCACGGTTTGGTTTTCGTGAAGCGTGGTGCGGATACTTTTGCCAACCAGTTTTTTGGCAGGCAGCAGGGTAATTCGGGGTTCCATTGGTTAATTTTTAGCTTCCTTAAAGTTAGGGATTTACTGATGAAGTATGGCCATACTTGATAAACCGGATTGCAAACTCCCCGGCAAAGCCCGATATTGGCAGAAAACCGCCACCCCATGAAAATTAAGCTACTTGTAATAGGCAAAACCGACGAGGCCTTTCTGGAAGAGGGAATTGAGAAGTACCTGAAGCGCCTGAAGCACTACCATTCGGTGGAGTTTGTTATCATACCTGACGTAAAGGGCGGCGGCAAGCTAACACCCGACAAACTGAAAGAGGCCGAAGGTAAACTTATACTTCAGAAGCTCCAGGACGGCGACCACCTCATTCTGCTGGACGAGAAAGGCAAGAGCTTCACCTCCTCAGAGTACGCTACTTTCCTACAGAAAAAGCTGAATGCCGTAACCACCAACCTAGTGTTTGCAGTAGGAGGCGCCTTTGGGTTTTCCCCGGAAATTTACGCCCGCGCCAATGACAAGATCTCCCTCTCCAAAATGACCTTCACACACCAGATGGTACGCATGTTCTTCTTCGAGCAGCTATACCGCGGGTTTACCATCCTTAGAGGGGAGAAGTATCATAATGATTGAGGGGTTGGGCAAATACCTCGTTGTACCTGCTGTTTCGGACTTCTTTCTCCGAAACCAACCCTGAAGCGGATTTCCTAATCCGCCTAAATAGTACCACGGGGTACAAGGAAGTCCCCGGCTGCGTGCCTCCGAACTTGATAGTCCGGAAAAGCTTAGAAAAAGTGCCTGCTAGCTTTCATTGCTCAGCTGGAAGTATAAATCCTGCTAGTTTCTTAAGATTTTCTCCATTGCCTTTCCTTTTGCCAGTTCATCGATCAGTTTATCGAGTTGGCGAATCTTCTGCATCAAGGGGTGTTCGATTTCCTCTACACGATAGCCACATATAACCCCGGTGATTTTGGAGGCATTGGGGTGCATTTGCGGGGCCTGCGCAAAGAAGGCTTCAAAACTAATTTTGCTATCTATCTGCTGCTGCAACGATGCTTAGTTATAACCGGTTAGCCAGCAAATAAGCGTGTCTACCTCTGCCTTCGTGCGGCCCTTCTTCTCTGCCTTTTGGATGTAATGCGGATAAACTCCTGCAAATGACATTTTAAACACTCTTTCGTTTTGCATAGGGCTTTAGGCGTTGAGTTAGGGAATGTGACTGGTGTAAGTTTTAACGTACTTGGCCATAAGGCGGAGCCGAATCTTAACTGCTATACTTTGTTGGGTGGTTATGTTTATAAGTCATTTGATAAGATTCTGTTTTGCGGGAATCCATATAGTATTTTTATAAGGTGAGTATTGCCTTATGTCTTCCTTGGAGCAATAGTCCAGAACTTTAATGAAGTCGCTATACTTTGAGCTGTCACCAAACACAATCTGGACACCAGGGCCCTCCTCCTTCTTCGCATTGAAATTTAAAAGAGCTTCCTTAATCTCAATCATTTTCAAACTGTCACTCCTTTCTATTCCATTTAAGTAGATTTTTTTGAAAGTTCCAGTACTAGAATCAAATGGTAATTGTTGGGTAGAATCAAACAGCAATAAAGAATGTGATGGATTCCAGAAGTTCACAGCAATTACTCTTTCGCTGGTGTGCTCTTGCTGATTTCTATAACTATTATACCCATGCAGGAACAAAACTGCGACGGCTAAGAGAAAAACAAAGTCAACTATCCCGTTTGTCATCGTTTGTTTTGACATAATTCACAGCATGCTTTACAGTAACTAAAAAATCTAAGTTATTGTATTGTTTTTCAACGGTTTTTGGCTATATGTAGTGCGGATCTTCTAGGTGTTTCAATATCCGCTTGTCGATAACTTTGTTTAAGGTTTTACTTTCAGTTTAGTACCAGAATCCGCATTGCAAATAGCCATTGTTGTGGGTTGGTGCTTTTTAATTTCCAGGGCTTTTATAAGTGATTACATTTTCTCTGAACAAATACGCTTCAGAAGAACCTAAATCAACCATACGGTTTAATATAAAAATATAGTCTTCTATTAACGTTTTATCGTTTTTAATTTTTGAAATGTGATTGTAGAAAAGACGTTTTATCATTCTTTCTGCCGAACTGGTTGTCAAAGACAATGAAGCGGTAATATCAGATTTAAATATCTCTGTTAGCCAACTTAGGCCGTCAGGTAAAAATTCATTCTCTCCAATCGTTGAAAACACATTGACCGCAGAGGATGAATTATTTTTCCCTTTTCCAAGAAGTATTTTTTTATAGAAATCTTTCTTGCCTCTTAAAACTTCCCAATTTTTTTCATTCGGCTTGCCTTGAAGATCCCAAAGCAAATATCTGATATCAAAAAGAAGCTTTTTGATTAGTGGGTGATTTGCTCTGGGTGGGATTAATTCAAAAAGAGCTTCCCACAATTTCCAAAAGTTTGCTTGTTGCTGTGAGTATTTTGTTTGGTCTATTTTCAAATTTCCGTTATCGTATAACTTTAACACGAAGTAATCTAAAGTAGTATTTACAAAATCAAGGAGACCATCTCTTCCAATTTTTTGACTCTGAGAAGAGTCTGATAAAGAGTTAACTAATGTTGTTAAAACCGATTTTGAAAAATCAAGATTCGCATTCAAAAATAAATTAGCAAGGTATTGTTCAAGATCAGAAATTGAGTTGTGATGAAGTTGTCGTGAATTTCTGCTTTTGTTATATGAATAATCTTCCTTTTTGGTTAAATCTCCAAGAACAATAGGTACTATATGATTAATAAAATCTGAAAAGTCTTTGTCGTCTGTATCGTAGGGGGTAATTATAAAGGCTCTTGCAAGTAAATATCCTTCACAATTTTCTAAACTAATTTCGGAAAGGTCTAATTTTAAGCCTTTATCTGATGAAACTTTTTGAACATACTCTTCTTCGTTTTCCTGTGCAGTTTTTAAACTGTCTTCATCTTGGTATCCATAGAAACTTGGATTAGCTTTTTTGTAGTTTGAAAACTTAATAAGCCCAAGCCAAACTCTCTTTGCTTCACTAGGAAATTGTTTAAAAAATATTTTCCTAACGTATTGCGTGATTTCATCTATTTCGTGGTCTGCAAAAGGTGCAAATAGCATATTAATCATTATAGCTATTAGTCCGTTTTTATCTTCATCGCTATCTGCATATTGCATCAGTAAATGAAAAGAAGATAACGCAATTTCCTTTTCCATTAAATTAACGCTCAAATTAAGACTATAATCTCTACTGAACGTGTCTTGAAGAATTGAACCTATTGCATTTGCAATTGTTTCTAAACACCAAGTTTTTTGTTCTTCTGAAATTTCATTTGAAAATTCACTTAAACCGACAACAGCAAGTGTTATGGGTTTGCTGAAAAGTAAATCAAAATTTTCAGGATTAGAATAATATGTGTAGCCTTCAGCCCACTTTTCAAAACTAATGGCTTCCTCTTTTTTGTACGCTTTTGAAATTAATCCTGAATAGGTAGCTGATGTATTTTGTTTTTCATAATAATCCTTAGTTGATGCCAAATGTTCAGCAACATCTTCTTCGTACTTTGGTTGAACAACAAACCCGCCAAGTTTTTCATCATATGGTTGAACTTCCCAATTTCTTATGTCAATTTCATTCAGTAGCTTTTTCCAATTCACATCATCGTCTTTGATTCTTGCTTTAAGTTTGTCAAGAAGAGCATGAATTTGATTGTTATGCTTTTTAAAGTTGAGTTGATAATTTACAATGAAATCACTTAAACCTCTTGTATATTGCTTTCTATGAGAAAGTTGATTTGATTTCCAACGTTCTTCTTGTGCAAATGCAATATTATTATCCATTGGCGCAAGCGTTAAATGTTCTTTAAGTGCTCGGCTTTGATCCCACTCATAAAATTCATGGACTGATAAAAGAGGCAACATCAATTCTTCAACTTCATCAGGATAGGCAATGGCTACACTTGTCAATACTGCTAATGGGGCAACATTATTACTGTTATTAAAAACGTAGTCAAATATGAATTTTAGATTTTTCTTACTTACATCAGTTCTGTTTTTAGCTGTTTCCAAAAGAAACTTTTCAAAACTCATTAGCAAAGATTCCAAAGCATAATTGGTAACACTTGAACCTCTGTATGCCGCCCATAATTCCCAGGCAGCATATTGTTTCACCATTGCTCCGTCATTTAGCTCAATTTCCACTTGTGAAATCTTGTGCTTATGTTCACAAGTAGCATTCACATAAAAACCAACCGAATAATTAGTGAAATCAATGATGAATTTTAACCCAATAATTGGGTGAGCCCACAGCAAATTGTAAACGGGTGTTTTGTAGATTCCCGAAGGAGAAAATGAATGTCTATCTCTAATTCCCCAACATTCCTCATTACGCAAAGGGTTTTTGGATAAGAATCTAATTTCACTTGAGGAATCGGTTTCTTTGGGAGGAATGAATTTCCAATTTCTCCAAGCTGTTTCAACAATAAGTTCAGGCAATTCTTTTATTAAACGGTGGTTTCCTATTCCTGAGAGACATTTTTCAATCACATTTTCATAAAACGAATTTAATCGCCAGGAATCACGATTTTCTTTATTATCAAAGGCCCTTGCAATAAGTTGTTTGATTTCTTCTTTCGAAATTTCAGCTAAATCAAACAAAATGGAAATTAAATTAGACCATTTTTTATTGGCGTTCTCTTCTTGCCAAAATTCTTTTTGTTCTTCAATTTCTTGTAGATATTTGAGAACGATTGATTTAGCTGTTTCTAATTCTGGATTTCCAACCTTGCTATATTGAAAAAGTAATCTGTAATACCAATCTGAAAGAAAATTGAGTATTGAAAGTTTGATTGTTTCTACTTGATCAATATGTTTTTGGATAAAAAACAATGCTTCTTTCCAACCTGAACCAATCGGCAGAAGAAAACTACTATTGTTGGCTTTCGGATCACTCTCTTTGCAACAAGTTTTTATGATATGCAAACACCTATTCAACAATTTTGCATTGTTATCAAGAAGTTCTTTTTCAAAAGCGCCAAAAAACGAATTACTGTTTTCAGATTTAAAAACGGCAACTAATAATTCATCCGCCCAGTATTTTTCAATTGTTCCGTCGAAAACTGTTGCCTTAATTAATTCGTTTATTTTACTGCTATTGTCAATTAGATAATCTTCAATCCAAAGGCGAAAGGCTCGCCTGATAGCAGGTTCATTTCCTAAATTGCTAAATAAATCTTTTGGTTTTGGGTGATCGTCAAATTTTGAAGAAACGTATTTTACCAAAGCCCAATCTTCCAATATATCGTGGGTTGGTGAATACTTTCTGTTGTTGTTTTCCTGAAATACAATTTCATCATTTTCCAAACAAACTATTGCTTCCGCATCAGACTTATCGGCCTTTGTAAAGAGTTTCATCTCTCTAGCCCTTTTTAATGCAATTTCTTTAAATGCTTCTTCTCGCTTAATTGGCAGTCCATTTTTTGTGTTAGTTGAGTCTACTACCAATGAATTCCACAACTTATCTTTAAATTCAATCAGCGATACTTCAGAATAATCTTCATTAGTTTTGCTAATTGCTAAGATTGAAAAGTCCAAATATTTTGGACTTTGAAGAAGTTTTTTGACCTTATCATTTTGTAGAATGCTGTTTAATTGTGGGAATTTTTTAGACACAAGTTGTGATTCTGTCTCGTCAAGTGTTGGAATATCAACTATACCTAATTCGTTTTTATCAATCCCAAATTTTAGCGTTATTAAATCTATCGCATATCTTCGTGATGAAGAAACTACTCTTATTTCAGGGTGTTCTTTAAGCAAGGCCAATAATTGTTTGAAAGCACATTCGGGGTCTGCTTCCAATAGTTTTTCCAAACTGTCAATGAAAATAAATTTTTCAGGAATGAGAGAAATACAAGAGAAAATGTCTTGAATTGTTTCATTTACACCTTGACTTGAAAAAACTTTTGCTAGAGTAGATTCGTTGAATTGGTCTGCCCTGAAAACAAAAACACTTGCGTTAGGAAAATCTTTTTGGAGAATTTCTTTGACTTCTGCCGATTTACCAACACCTGGCTTTCCTGTTACAACCGTAAGTTGATTACGACTTAATACGTCTAATATTTTTTCTCTTACTTCTATTCTTGGTAATTGAAATGCGTTTTCGCCTTTTCCGATTGAATTTTTTATTGGTCGTAAAATTTCCTTACTATCTGATTTAAGTTTTTCAACAGCTTTGAAATATGGACTTAATCGAGCATTATCAAAATGCTTAAAGAAATCTTGGGTACTAATACTTTCAATTGTTACACTTCCACCATTTGGATTGAGTGTTCCAACGTAAGCAAAAATACTATCCCAGATTTCCTTTTCAGTTGCTGCCGAATTTTGGCTTTTACTTAGCTTAATAAGATTCAGAAAATAAGCTTTATCAACGCTACCTTCGTTTGAGAAATCATATTCCAAAACATCAACACATTTCAAAAATTCCCAAACTTCTTTGTCGGTTAAGTCGGTGTTGCTGTTGGCTCCTTTCAATACTGAACGGAATACATCTAATCGCTCTTTCTTCCCCTTAATTCTGTTTACTTCTGAAATAAAATCTGTTTCTGAAGCGTGAGTGTTTGCCCAATTAAAAAGTGATTTCAGATGATTTTTTTCATCTTTCGTCAAACCACTTTTTACTACAATTAATTTATCTTTTGTTTTATCAAATATTGAAGTATTGTTGTAATCTTTCCAAAAGGCAATGATAACTTCTTTGAAAATTGCATTGTCTGCTGTAAACGAAATGTTGTGCTTTATTTGAATAAGCAAACGATGTTCTGCATTTGTTGATTTTGCAATAGCTAAAAGGTCGTCGGTTTGATAGCCTCTATTTGTAACTTGAAATGCTACTTCTGTCAATTCGCTTGAAGCGACACAAGGGACATCTCCACGAATAATAAGTGTAGTTAAGAATGCAGTTTGGATGGCTTGTTCAAAGTTTGTTCCCCCACCGCCTTTTTGAAATACACTTCCTTTATCTGACATATTAAATTTCTCGTTTGATTAGTTATTTTTTACTAAGTCGTTACTTTGCATTACCCACAACTAGTGTATAACACGAGTCCCTACTCCTACTACCTGTCGTTTTTGACAAATAGTAGGAGTGTACTAACGAATATACAATATATTTAGGGTACTATATAGACCTCCATTAAATAACATCTAACGTATGTTCATCTTATGCTCTAAACATTTGATGGCAAGATCTAGAGCAGGGCAGTGGGTTACTTTAGAAGAATGGCAACCGAAAAGAAATATAATTTAAATAGCTGGTTTGGGGAGAGCACTGTTATACTACTAAAACTAATCAGCCTAACTACTTCCTAATTATTAACAGCTTGATCCTTCCTCCTGCAGATAACCGTTAAGCAAGCAGTAACTGCAACTTAACCAGAAGCAGCTGCTAACCGTCTAAAAGCGGGGCTTTGGCGCTAGCACACAGCTGAATAAACTATACCTTTGTAACATGGAGATAAAGTTGAGTTCGGCCACTGCCCTGGAAACGGGTGCTACCTGGAGCCTGCCTGCGCTGCGCAACGTTACGCACAACCGTCTGCTGCTTCACCTGGCCTTCTGGACCGTGTATGTGGTTTTTTTCGGGTTGCTGTACGGTAGCTACATCGATGATTACTACAACGCCTTTATGGTGGAGTTGGTGGAGCTGCCCTTTAAAATGGGACTGGTATACTTTAATATGTACTATCTGATGCCGCGCTACCTGTTGCAGCGGCGCTACCTGGAGTTTTTTGTGTACCTGCTGCTGCTGATGGGTGCCATTGGCGCGCTGATGCAGTTCGTGCTGCTGCCATTCCTTATCCACCCGATTTTCTGCCCCACCACCTGCACCGAGGATAACCTGACCTTTTATCGCTTCGTCAAGAATATTGTTAATATTAACTATGTGGTGGCGATTACGGCGGTTATTGCTTTGCTCAAAAACTGGTACCAGCACCAGCAGGCGGCCCGCAACCTCACGCAGGACAAGCTGGAGGCTGAGCTCAAGTTCCTGAAGGCGCAGATTCACCCGCACTTCCTGTTTAACACGCTGAACAGTTTATACTCGCTCACGCTCAAAAAGTCTGATAATGCCCCGGAGGTGGTCCTGAAGCTGTCGAGCCTGATGGATTACATGCTTTACGATGCCAATGCCGCCACTGTGCCGCTGGAGAAGGAGCTTGCCTACATTAAAAACTACATAGCCCTGGAGCAGATGCGCTACGGCGAGCGTGTGGATGTATGCTTTACCGCCACCGGAAGTATAGCCGGCAAGCAAATTGCACCGATGCTGCTGCTACCCTTCGTGGAGAACGCCTTTAAGCATGGCGTAAGCACCGAAACAAAAGGCGCCTGGGTGCGCATAGATATAAAAGTGACTTCCACGAGGCTGGTGCTGCTGGTAGAGAACTGCAAGTGCAGCGACAAAGCCAGCAACTGCACCCGCGACATGGCATCGGGCATCGGGCTTAAAAACCTGAAACGCCGCCTGGAGCTGCTCTACGAAGGCCGCTACGCACTGGAAGTGGAGGATGAAACCGATAACTACGCTGCTAAGCTGGTAATTACTTTTTAGACGTTAGGCTTTAGATACTTAGGCGTTAGATATTCGAATACTAAAAACTTTGATAAAGCAGATAGTTAAAAGTATAGGAAGTATGAGACCCCGTTATAAAGTCTAAAATCTAACGTCTAACATCTTACATCTATAAAAAAATGAAACTACGCTGTATGATCGTGGATGATGAGCCGCTGGCGCTGGATGTGCTGGAGACCTTCATCGAAAGGCTGGATAACCTGGAGCTTGTTTGCCGCTGCAATAATGCCGTGGAGGCGTATACTTGCCTGCAAAACGAGCACATCGACCTCCTGTTTCTGGATATTCAGATGCCCAAACTTACAGGCATAGATTTCCTGAAATCGTTGGCGCACCCGCCCAGGGTTATCTTTACCACCGCCTACCGCGATTATGCCGTAGAGGGGTTCGAACTGAATGCCGTGGATTACCTGCTAAAGCCCATCGCGTTTGAGCGTTTCCTGAAAGCCGTTTCCAAGGTCAGCGCTTCGGAGCCATTCCCGGCTGCTGCAACACCTACCACTACACCCGCTAGCGCACAGCCTTACCAGGAAGCCTTTATTTACCTGAAAGCCGATAAAAAGATGGTGAAGGTGATGCTGGCAGACATACTTTACATCGAAAGCCTGAAAGATTACATCCGGGTAAAAACGGACAGCAAGGAGATCATTTCCTATCAGAAAATATCGTTCCTGGAAGAAAAGCTTCCCGCCGACAAGTTCCTGCGCATTCACCGTTCTTTCATCGTGGCCCTCGATAAGATCCAGGCCTTCTCCGCCACAGCCGTAGACATCGGCAAAACCGAAATCCCGATTGGCCGCTTCTACAAAACCGAAGTGCTGGACGTGCTAAACCAGAATAACCTGCTTGAAAGTTAGAAAGTTGGAAAGTTAAAAGGTTAGAAAGTCACCTGTCTGTGCAGAGTGTAGCGATTGATTAGGGTTAATCGTAACTTATCTGCAGGTAAAAAAAGTATAAGTTGTAGCAATTCATTTCTACCACTTATACTTTTTAACTTCCCAACTTTTTAACCTTCTAACTTCTTAACTCCCGTGTATATCTCTAAGAAAAAGCTGTTTTACCCGATCAGTAAAGGGTTGCGGAAGTATCTGCGGCACTACGACCGCGAAACGCAGTTGCCGGTGCGCTACGAGGATCTGCTGCACTACTCCGATGCTTATCCATACTACGACAAGGCCGGGAACGACACGCTCTGGGAGTCGGTGATCTACGACCAGCACATGCAGCAGGAGCTTAACGGAGGGCTAACCATGATCTACGCGCTCCTGAAAACCGATGGCGATATGTCGGTGATGGAGCATTTATACGTGTCCCGGATAGATTACTGCACCTTTGGCAACTCCAACCCGTTTCGGGTGCAGATCATGAACCAGCTCAACGACAACTACGATTACTTCTACGTGAAACGCGCCGATGCCTCGCGCATGTATGGCCTGGAGCTGGAGCACATCCTGTCGCCGAGCCGCATAAACTACCTGGTCGATGGCGATTCGCTGATTGAGGAGCACATTGCCGGAATCCCCGGCGATGTTTTTATAAAGGAGGTGCTGGAGCGGCCTACAACGAACAAGGTGCGCATTGCCAAGGAGTTCGTGAAATTTAACGAGCGTTGCTTTGTGCGCCTGCTCGGCGATATGCGCTCCTATAATTATGTGGTGGATGTTACCCCCGACTTCGAGGACGAGCAGTACCGCGTGCGCCCCATCGACTTTGATCAGCAGTCTTACGAAGGCAAGAAAACCATGTACCTGCCGCAGTTCTTTAAAGACAACAACACCATTGTGGAGCTGGTACTGCAGTTGCTGAAACCCGATGTGGTGAAGCAGTACCAAAACGAGGAGCGGACCCTGATTTTCCGGCGCCTCAAATCGGCACGCTACCGCCTCAAAGACCTCATCGACTGCATGCGCACCGACGAGATATCTACCCCAGAAAAAATTACGCAGCTGAAGCAGGAACTAGCAGAGCACCACCAGGCCAATGAGTTCTTAAAGTGCCAGAACATGGGCGACCTGGTGCGGCTCAACCTGAAAACCATGCTGGTTAAAGCGCAAAAGGTTAAGGACTTTTAAGTATGAAGTATGCGTAGTTGCGCAAAGTATACTTCATACTTAACAAGCAACAATTAGCAATCCAACAATCAGATCTTTTCCAGGTCCTTTCGTGTGCGCGCGCTGTCTTGCAGGTTGCCGGTGTTTAGGGTGCTGGCTGGCTCAAACATCAATACTTCGGCTTCCTGGTTAGCTACAGGTTTATGCTCTACGCCACGCGGTACAATCATAAACTCGCCTGGCTTTAGTGTAACCACCTTGTCGCGGAGGTGCATTTCAAACGCACCTTTTATCACCAGGAAAAACTCATCCTCCTGCTCGTGGTGGTGCCACTCAAAAGGGCCCAGAAACTTGGCTATTTTCACCTGCTGCCCGTTTAGCTCGCCTACCACGCGCGGGTTCCAATGGTCAGAGAACTGTGCGAACTTTTCAGCCAGGTTTACTTTTTCAAGTTGATCACTCATAAATTATATATATCTAAACTAATTCTAAATAAGCTGGGTATTTATTTGGACTGGTTCTAAATAGTATTTAGATTTGCATTACAAACAGTGCCGTTTACAGCTAATTTACATCACATGATTGATACTGTCACCCAACTATCAGAGATTTATACTTCGGATGCAGGCGCAGTATACCAATGTGATCGCCGTAACCGCCTGCTGCTGCACTTTGGCGGGCAGCTATCAGTGCTTAAAGTCGATGCCTTTCTTCGCCTAAAGCATGCCGTGGATAGTATAGATTTGGCTGCCATGGCTAGCAGCCCGGCCCGGTCCTCGGACTTTAGTATAATTACCGTGTGCGGTTGCGAGCGCTGCTTCGTGCTTACTCTTTGCGAACTTCATACATTTAAAGAATTGCTGGCAGGCGCGCGTTTTGTGCTAGAACTTAACAGCATGCTGCAAGAGTGCCTGAATGCCACGCTGGTATAGTTTTTCAGATCACCCCGATTTTACGTAAGCACAGCCCAACCGCTGTGCTTTTTTAATTTAGACTATTTCCGAATTTCATGGAACGTGGCGCACATCACAACTAAAGTGTGTATCTTAAGTATGAAATTAGGAAGTGCCACGCGCATTTTAAACACCAATACGAAACACCCAATCTTATGAAAGACTTACTGAGACTTAGAACCTCACTTACAGAAACGATAGAGAAAGCACTGAACGAGCAGATAAAAATGGAGGCCGAAGCCTCTGCCATGTACCTTGCCATGAGCAGCTGGTGCGACCGCAACGGATTTGATTTTAGCGGAGGCTACTTTAAAAAGCAGTCGGATGAGGAGCGTGAGCACATGCTGCGCCTGTTCAAGTATGTATCTGATATGGGCGGCCGCGCCGTATCACCGGATGTAACTAACGTGCAGGTAGAATTTGACACCTTCAGGAGTGTTTTTGAGCAAGCACTGCAGCAGGAGATAGCTGTAACGCAGTCGTTTAACCGCATTGCCGATAAGTGCCAGAAAGAGAAAGATTACGTGACGTTTACTTTCCTGCAGTGGTTCCTGAAAGAGCAAATCGAGGAAGAGTATGTGGCGCGCCGTGCCCTGGAGCTTTTCGAGGTGATCGGCGAAGAAGGCACCGGCCTTTACGAGATCGACAAGCGCGTGCCGAAAGTAAAGTATGAGGACACGTACGAAGACTAATCTTTGAGAATTAAAAGTATAAACAGAAAGCGGGCGCCGGAGTTGATCTGGCGCCCGCTCTCTGTTTATACTTCTTTGGTAAGTATATGCTCCTGGAAAGCCTGTTTGGCCTTTGCCTCATTCATTTCTGGCATCCAGGCGTTATCGGGTTGCATACAGATAACAGGTGCGTAATCGCAGCGGTCGGTGCAGTCGGTTTTCACGACTTCCACCTGGCCTTTCAGCCCCATTTCCTTGATCATCCCCCTGAAAAGCTTGCCTAAATCTTTGCCGCCTTTCTTTTTGCACTTGCTGCCGGTGCAAACGTAAATCACTTTTTCGGGTGTGTTAAAACTCTTGCTCATGTAGTGGCTGTACGAACTAATTAATTCCGGGTCTGGCTATAGCATGCCGTTTAGCGCTTGCATTTGCCAGCAAGTATAACTCCTGCCCACCGGCTTTAGTTCTTTTAATTAAAAGTCGCAAAGTATAAAAAAAGCCGACAGTTTGGCTGTCGGCTCTAGATAATATGTTTTGCGATTACTTAGATCAGGATGCTTCGCGCGGTTTTGGCAACGGCTTGCGAGGCAGTTTTTTGTCGCGCATGGCAGTGTGGTACACCATAGATGCCACAATGGTGGCTGCCTGGCGCAGGTCATCGGCCTGCAGGCGGTCGTAGGAGTCTTGGTTGGTGTGGTGCGTGCGGGTATCGTAGTCGATCTCGTCCTGGATGAACTGGAAACCCGGCAAGCCTACCGCGTCAAATGCCAGGTGGTCGGTGCCGCCCGTGTTGCGAATGGTTGTGGTGGTAGCGCCCAAGTCGTTGAACGGGGCCAGCCACGCCTCCATGATCGGGCGCACGGCATCGTTGCCCTGCAAGTAAATGCCCCGGATCTTGCCCGTGCCGTTATCCAGGTTGTAGTATGCTGATAGCTTCTCGTGCTCTTTGGTAAGTTGCATGGTAGCCGGGTCGCCGAAGTGCTGCTTCACGTAGCCTCTGGAGCCATAAAGCCCTTGCTCTTCGCCGCTCCACAGCGCAATCCGGATGGTGCGTCTTGGCTTAAAGCCTGCAGCCTGAAGTATGCGCACAGCCTCCATCATTACGGCTACGCCAGCGGCATTGTCGGTGGCGCCTGTTGAGCCGTGCCACGAGTCGATGTGGCCGCCCAGCATAACTACCTCATCTTTCAGCTTTTTATCCGTGCCTGGTATTTCAGCGATCACGTTATAGCCTTTCATATCGTTATCAACGAAGCGGGTTTTGGTGTTTACCTCTAGCTTCACGGGTTGCTTGGCTTCGAGCAGGCGCACAATGCGGTTGTAGTCCTCCAGGCCCATTTCCATTTCTGGCAGCGCGGCTTTTGCGTTAGGGGCGTACGCAGCGCCGTTGCTGGTAAAGTGCGTGCCATGCGTGCCACCGCGCGAGCTAAGTATAACCGCAGCACCTTCCTGCTGAAAGAACTCCGCAGCCTTGTTGCGCAGCGCCATGCGGGCGCGGTACTCGGCTATGCGCTCGGGCGTCCAGCGGCTTTGGCTGCGGGTGGCCTCCAGGCTCATGGCTAAGTCGTGCAGTTCTTCTTCGGAGTAGCGCTTTGCATCAGCCTCAAATGTAGTTTTAGCATGCTCATCAATTTTGGTAAGTATGATTTTGCCCTGCAGCTTGCCCTTGTACTGCTGCAAATCCTCTTCCTTGTCCAATTGCACCAGCACGGCTTCGCCTGAAATCTCCTTATCGGTGCCCGGCGTCCAGGCTTTTGGTGTGGCAATAAGCTGCTGGTAATAAGGTGCTGTGAGGGCGATGTATGATTTTTCTACTTCCCAGCCGCGGCCAAAGTCGCCCCAGGCTTCTAGCTGCGCATTTTTAAGGCCCCAATCGGTTAGCTGCTTTTTGGCCCACTCGCTGGCACGCATCAGTCCCGGCGAGCCGGAAAGGCGTGGCCCCGACACATCGGTCAGATAGAAAGCCGTTTGCATAACCTGCGAGTTTTGCAGGCCTTCCTGTTTAATGCGGTGCACGGCATCCAGGTCTACAGGTTCTTGTTGCGCCTGCGCCACTAGGCCAACCTGCAGGAACAGCAGGAGCAGGAGTAGAGGTTTTTTGGTCATAGTATAGTATAATATAGAATAGTTTTAAAGTATGCGATGATGCTTATTTCACAGAGGCAGTGCCAGCTGCCCCAGGTTTTTTAGATATGTTGATTTTGCCATCCTTAGGTTCTCCAAAAGCCTGGTACAAACTGCCGACGTGGCCATTCCCGGTTGTAAAAGATACGCCATCTTGCCCTTGCTTCCCATCCTCTCCCGCTTGGTATAACACCGTAACGCTATGAGGCGCATCGTCGCGGTTAAAAGTGGGAATGAAGCCGTTACTACTATAGCTCAGAATCAAATCGCCACCATTTCCTCCTGGTCCAGGGGCGGTACCATGTTCCCCGGAGGTGCCGTCTACCAGGTGCTCCTTCTCAACAATAGTATATCCTCCTTTTCCATCTGCCACCCGGATAGTATTGACTTCTATGCGTGGTTTCTGGCCGTGTTTACCTACGTAGCCATCACCACCGTTGCCACCGCGTGTATCAATGGTAAGGCTCCCGAGCTTCATAAAATGCATGTCAACGGCAATGCTGCCACCGCTAGAGCCACCTTCTCCTGACACACCTAAGCGCCCGTGTTTGCCGTTTTCGCCAGCAGCTGTTATGGTACATTTGTCCCCTATGTAACCATACTTTACCTTTAAGGTATGCTGTTGCTCCGGCGCAAATTGTAGTATAGCCTTGTCATGGAGGATGAGTGTATCTATTTGCAAGTGCGAGGCTGCCACAATATATACTTGCTTTTTGGGCACTTCAAGTTTGCTTATGTGCTGTGCTTGGGCCATAACGGTTTCTGCCATAAATACAGGCAAAGTGGCTAATATCAGTTTTAGTGTGTTTTGCATAGCCTTGAAGTTGAGTATATTACCCTATAAATATAATGATTAAAAAGTATAAAATCTCGCTATATAGTTAAACCTTCATCCATATATTTAGTCAACCTTATTAAATCAACTTTATCTAACCTAAGCTTTATCAACGAAAGGTATGAATTTTACAAAATCAAAAACGGCGCGGGTTGTAGCCTCCCGCCTGTTGTGCCTGCTCTTGCTAGGAGGCCCAACAGGTGCCGCGCTGGCACAAGGCAGCCAGGAAACCAACACGGGTTACCAGCGGCCACCGGCAACCATCGCATCTATTATTGAGGCGCCCAGCACGCCATCGGTAAGTATAAGCGCCAAAGGCGATTGGATGCTGCTGCTTGAGAGCCCGGGCTACCCGAGCATCGAGGAAGTATCGGCACCAGAGAGCCGCCTGGCTGGCATGCGCATTAACCCGGCAACCAACGGGCCCAGCCGCAGCAGCTACTACAATAACCTGAAGCTGAAGAAAGTAAGCAACGCCGACGAATTCCAGGTGAAGGGCCTGCCGCAGCAAGCGCAGCTTTCTAACATCAGCTGGTCGCCGGACGAGAAGTATGTGGCCTTTACTAACACCAGAGCAAACGGCATAGAGCTTTGGCTTGCCGACCTAAGCACCAAAGAGGCCAGAAAACTAACCGAGGCTGTTATAAACGATGCGTACAGTGGCCGCCCGTTCGAGTGGCTATCGGATAGCAAAACGCTGGTGGTTAAGTTCGTGGATGAGAAACGCGGGCAGATGCCAGTGGCTTCCACCACGCCAGCCGGGCCTACCGTGCAGCAGAACATCGGCAAAGCAAAGCCATCGCGCACCTACCAGGACCTGCTCAAGAACCGCAACGATGAGCAGCTGTTTGATTACTACATGCAAACGCAACTAAAGCTGGTTTCTGTGGATGGAAAGCAGGAAGCCATTGGCCAGGCGGGCATCATTAAAAGTGTGGAGACATCTCCGGATGGCCAGTACCTGCTAGTGGAAACCATCCAGAAGCCATACTCATACCTGGTGCCGCATTACTACTTCCCATACAACGTGGAAGTATGGAAGCGCAATGGCCAGAAAGTAAAAGAGCTTGCCAAATTGCCGTTGGCCGAGGATATTCCGATCGCGTTTGATGCCGTGGCAAAAGGCCCGCGCAGCTACAGCTGGCGCCCCGATAAGCCTGCCACGCTTTACTGGGCCGAGGCGCAGGATGGTGGCGATGCCAACAAAGAGGCAACCATCCGGGATAACGTGTACATGCTGGACGCACCTTTTACAGCACAACCTACCAAGCTGGCCTCTACCAAGCTGCGTTACCGTGGCGTGATGTGGGGCGATGGAATGGCGATTGTGAATGAGCGCTGGTGGAAAAACCGCCAGGAGCGGAGCACCCTTATTGACCCTGCCAAGCCTTCCAAAGCCGGAGTTGTGCTGATTGACCGCTCTTACGAGGACAACTACAACGACCCAGGCTCTCCGGTTTTCACCAAAAACCAATATGGCCGCAGCATCTTGCTAACTGATAAAAAGCAGCAGCATATCTACATGATTTCTGAGGGCGGCTCGCCGGAGGGAAATCGTCCGTTTGTGAGTGCGTTCAACGTGAAATCCAAGAAAGCTGATATACTCTGGAGATCAGAAGCGCCTTACTATGAGCGCCCCGTGGATATCATCGACCTGAAAGAGAAAAAGATCATCACGAGAAGAGAGTCTGAAAACGACCCGCCAAACTATTTCGTGCGCGACATCGACGATAAAAAACTGACGCAGGTAACCGCTTTCCCGCACCCGAACCCGCAACTGGAAGGCGTGCAGAAGCAACTGCTGCAGTACAAGCGCGCTGATGGCGTAAACCTGACAGCCGTTTTATACTTGCCAAAGGACTTCAAAAAAGGCGATGCACCGCTGCCGATGATACTTTGGGCTTACCCGCGTGAGTTTAAAAGCGCCGATGCCGCCGGACAGGTAAAAGGCTCGCCTTATGAATTTACACGCGTTAGCTGGGCCTCTCCGCTGTTTTGGGTAACGCAGGGCTATGCCGTACTCGACAGAACAGATATTCCGATTGTAGGCGAAGGCGATGCGCAACCAAACGACACGTATGTGCAGCAGCTTGTTGCCAGCGCAAAAGCCGCCATCGACGAAGTAGAGAAGATGGGCGTAGTAGATCCTAAACGCGTTGCCGTTGGCGGCCATTCATATGGTGCCTTCATGACGGGTAACTTACTTGCCCACTCTGATTTGTTTGCAGCGGGTATTGCTCGTAGCGGTGCTTATAACCGTACGCTTACTCCGTTTGGTTTCCAGGCTGAGGAGCGTAGCTACTGGGATGCCCCGGAAGTATACTTCCAGATGTCGCCGTTCTCGTTTGCGGATAAAGTAAATGAGCCAATCTTACTCATCCATGGTGAGGCCGACAATAACTCCGGCACCTTCCCGATCCAGAGCGAGCGCTTTTACAATGCCCTGAAAGGCCACGGCGCCACAACCAGGCTGGTGTTTCTGCCAGCCGAGTCGCATAGCTACCGTGCCAAGGAGTCTATCCTGCATATGCTGTGGGAGATGGATCAGTGGCTTGATAAGTACGTGAAAAACCGCCCAGTGCAGTAAGAGAGCTATACTTTAGCAAAAATCCCTGGCTATACTTTAGTCAGGGATTTTTGTTTTTAGAGCAGGATCCACAGGATGATTGAAGGTGCAAAAGTAGCTTCCGTATCAGGACAAACAACTTAAGTCCTGCATCGATATGTAAGTTATAATTGGTAAACTCCTCGGGCCGGATCTTGCTGAAGCAATTGGCTAAGCGCTGTGTATAGAGCTGGGTTGCTCAGTTTAAAATCGTGTGGCCGCTCGAAAAAGGACTCTACTGCAACGGCAAAAAACTCATGCTCGTCGTGGCAGGCTTGTTGCCTTAAAAAGTTTGGTGCTGTTTGCGGCTGCTTTGCCATTTCAGCTGTTACAAGCCTATTCCAGGTTTCTAAGTGCTGCCTATCCAGAAAATCATACTCGTTGTTTCTGATCACATTCTCAAGGTGCAGGGCGTGGGCCATTTCGTGCAGGCCAAGGTTAAAGCCGTCCGCGTTGTTCTCATATCCGCTTTCAAAGTCTTTCCACGACAGCACAATAAAGCCACGGGTATTTACCTCACCACAATGGTAACGCTTGTTTATAGTAGAGTAGTAGCGATCCGGGTAGATCAGGATGGTTTTAAAATGTGAAAAGTATACGTGCCCCAAGCCAAAAGTAAGTTCTACCGCGCACGCGGCAATCCGCACCTGCATGGGCAGCGTAACCTCAAAGCCGTTGCCGCGGGCAACAAATCTCTTCTGCACCAGAAAGTTGGCCACCCTTTTTTCGAACTGCCGTTGCTGCATTTGAGATAACTGAGTATAGTAGGCAGGCTGCTGCCGGCGCAACGCACGGATAAATGGCCGCAAACGCATCTGCGCTATGCCATACTTCAGCAACTCTATCAGCCCCCACACAGCCGCAATAGCCAACAGCCCCTGCGCTGCCGAAAGCTTGGCGGGGACATAAACCGTACGCTCAAAAATCAGAAGGCCGATGCAGGGTAAGCTCATTTTATGCGGATAAAGTATGAAAGCGGTCTAAAAACTGCTGTTTTCGGCTTTAGAATACCTACAGAATAAATTTCTAGGCCGCTTTATTCACCAGTAATTATACTTTGTTAGAAGGTAATACCGAAAAACTACACAAGTTACAAAACACGAAACAGGTTATCGGTAAGATATAACTTTTTGCAAGGTAAACGTATGCAGAACTTGAGTTACAACCAATAGCCGCTAAAAATCCCGCCTTGACGCTGAGCATCATTATACCCACCCTGAACGAGGAAGCCGGCATCGGTCAGCTGCTTACCTACCTGCGGCAACTCACCAGCCCAACCACAGAAATCATACTTGCTGACGGGGGCAGTACCGATGCAACTACAAGTATAGCCAAACAAGCGGGTGTGCGTGTGCTAGTATGCGCCAAGAAAGGGCGCGGGCCTCAGATGAATGAGGGCGCGGCCGCAGCTACAGGTGCAATTTTATACTTTCTGCACGCCGACACGTTTCCGCCAGCAGGCTTTGAGCAGCAACTTGTTTCTGCGGCTCAGACTGGTGTGGGCAGTGCGTGTTACCGGCTTCGGTTTGATGATGCCCATTGGTTTTTGCGGCTGAATGCCTGGTTTACACGTTTTGATGTGGATGCGGTGCGCTTCGGGGACCAGAGCCTGATGGTATGCCACGAGGTGTTTGCGCAGGCCGGCGGCTTCAACGAAAACCTGCAGCTGCTCGAGGATCAGGAAGTTATTGGCAGGTTGCGCAAGTATGGCCGCTTTGCGGTTTTGCCTGGCTTCGTTACCACATCGGCGCGCAAGTATAAAAAGCTTGGTGTGTACCGTTTGCAGGGGGGCTACTTCCTGATTTATACGTTGTATCGCTTGGGCGTATCCCAAAAGCGACTGGCGCAGGTGTATAAAAAGCTGCTGAAGCTGTAGCTGCTCTTAACCTTTGCTGGCTGAAGGCATTGGTGCAAGCCCAATTGCGCCTGCCACAGAAAATGTGTAACTTAAATCTTTCATCTAAAACAAAGTATAAACTATATGAAGAGAACACACTTTTTGCCTTACTCGGCGCTGCTGGCCGGGCTGCTGCTTGGTAGCTGCAGCTCGTCGGTAACAGAAGGGGATGCGGTAGATACCATGGAGGCCGGCGTAAACCGCAGCCTGGATCTGGCCAATATGGATACTACCGTGAGCCCTTGCGAAGACTTTTACCAGTACGCTAACGGCGGCTGGGTGAAGAACAACCCAATACCAGCATCTGAGAGCCGCTGGGGCTCTTTTAACGAGCTGGCAGAGAAGAACAACGCTATACTTCGTGAGCTTTTAACCGAGGCCTCATCCAACACAACGGCTGCCAAAGGCTCCGCTGCCCAACTGATCGGCGACTTTTACGCAGCCGGTATGGACTCGGTGGCGGCCAACGAGGCAGGTATCTCACCAATCAAACCGGAGCTGGATAAGATCAGCGCTATTAAAACCACTGATGAGCTGGTTAAAACCGTGGCTGACCTCAAAACAAAGGGTGTTGGCGGCTACTTCAGCATGTATGTGTCGCAGGATGATAAGGTGAGCACGCAGTATGCGCTGCAAGCAGGGCAGGGCGGTCTGAGCCTGCCGGACCGCGACTATTACCTGAAGGGTGACGAGCGCTCTAAAACCATCCGCACCGAGTACAAAAAGCACCTGCAGAACATGTTTGTCCTGCTGGGCGAGGATGCGGGAACCGCTCAGAAAAAAGCCCAGACGGTAATGGACATCGAAATGAAGCTGGCCAAGGCCTCTAAAGCTCGTGTAGACCTGCGCGACCCGTATGCCAATTACAACAAAATGACCATACAGGAGTTTGCCAAGCAAAACCCTAACCTAAAGGTGAGCCAGTTGCTTGCAGGTATGGGCGCCACAGCCTCTAAAGAGATCATTGTTGGCCAGCCGGCTTTCTTTAAAGAGCTCAACAACTTGTTTAAGAGCGTATCGCTGGATGATTGGAAGACCTATACTACTTGGCACCTGGCCCGCACATCTGCGCCATACCTGAGCCAGGACTTTGTGCAGGAGAACTTCAATTTTTACGGCAAAGTACTGAGCGGTGCCAAAGAGATGCAGCCACGCTGGAAGCGCGTGCTGCGTGCCACAGACGGTGCGCTGGGCGAGGCGCTGGGCCAGCTTTACGTGCAGAAAACCTTCTCGCCGGAGGCCAAGCAAAAAGCCATTGAAATGGTGAACAACCTTCAGGAGGCATTTAAAGAGCACGTGCGCGACCTGGACTGGATGAGCGAGGAAACCAAGCAGCGTGCCCTGGAAAAACTGGGTGCCTTTGCCGTGAAGATCGGTTACCCGGATAAGTGGGAAGATTACAAAGGACTGGAGATCAGCCGTGATTCTTATGCGGCCAACATGATGCGCGCCAGCCAGTTTGCCTTCCGCGATAATATTGGCAAAATTGGCAAGCCCGTAGACCGCGAGGAGTGGTTCATGTCGCCGCCAACCGTAAATGCCTACTATAACCCAAGTATGAACGAGATCGTATTCCCGGCCGGTATCCTGCAGCCGCCGTTCTTCGACCCGAACGCCGACGATGCGGTTAACTACGGCGGCATGGGCGCTGTAATCGGCCACGAGCTAACCCACGGCTTCGACGACCAGGGGGCCAAGTATGACTACGAAGGCAACCTGAAAGACTGGTGGACCAAAGAAGACCTGGAGAAATTTAACACGCGCGCCAACGCCGTCGCCGACCAGTATGACCAGTACACCGTGTTGGATAACCTGCACGTAAACGGGAAGCTAACCTTGGGCGAGAACATTGCAGACATCGGGGGACTGAACATTGCCTACACAGCCCTGCAGAAAGCACTGGCCAAGAAAAACCCGGGCAAGATAGACGGCCTTACACCAGAGCAGCGTTTCTTCCTGGCCTGGGCGCAGATATGGCGTGTAAACATGCGCGACGAAGCCCAGAACCAGCAAATTCTGACAGACCCGCACTCACCGGGCCGCTTCCGAACAAACGGTCCCGTGGCCAACATGCCGCAGTTCTACGAGGCTTTCGGCTGCAAGCAGGACGACGCCATGGTGCGCAGCGATGAAAAGCGCATTAAGATATGGTAGAATAGATCTTAGGTGCTAGATATAAGATATTAGACTTAAGCCTGGCACCACACCAAACAAAAGCGGCGTTGCATTTCTGCAGCGCCGCTTTTGTTTAAAGTATAAACGTATTACTCTTTCACGATCTTGATGGTATGCGGCACGATCTGGCGTGGCCAGTCGGAGCCATCTACGGGCTCCCGCTCAATCTGCTCGACCACATCCATGCCTTCTACCACCTCGCCAAATACGGTGTACTCCATGTCAAGGCCGGGCTCACCGCCATACTTTAAATAAGCTGCTTCCTGGGCAGGCGTATAATCTATGCCGTGTTTCTGCTCATAGGCCAGTAATTGCTCTTTGGTAACAGACTCGCCGGTAACAATATAGAAATTATGCGATGAGGATTCTTTCTCGGGGTTACGGTCGTCGCCGTAGCGGGCCATGGCCAGTGCGCCGCGCACATGCACGTGCTTTGGGTTCAACTCCTGTGGCACCTTGTAGGCGCCCTGTTTCATCTCGCGCTCATCAGAGTCGCCACCCTGCACAGCAAAGCCCTTTACCACGCGGTAGAACTCTCCCTGGTTATAAAAACCGGCCTTGGTAAGGCGCACAAAATTTGCGCGGTGCAGAGGCGTATCCTTAAATAGCCGCACTTTTATACTTCCGTGGCGCGTGGTGATTACGGCAAGGCTGTCCTGGTTCTTATCTGCGTAGGCTCTTAGTTTGGCCTCGGCATTTTCTGAGGTTAAGGGCTCCAGCGCCTGCTCTTCTTCGGTATCGGCTGTGGTTTCTGTCGAGTTGGTGTTATCAGTTGTTTTATTGCAACTCAACAAAGGCAGCAGGCAGGCTGCCACTATCACCGCGCGGCGCAAAGCCGGGAAGATTGCTTTTTTCATATAGGCTTTCATTTTCTCTTATCTGAAAGATAGCCGTTTTTTCAATTATATGCCAAACCTGTTCCGGGCAGGGTATAGGTATAACAGCAGATGGATATACACTTTGCACTGCGTTTCCTTTAATAAGAACCATTTATAAACTAATAGGCGAAAAGAAGTGTGAGGTAAATTGTGCAATTGCGGGATTTTTAGTGTAGCAACGCGTAAGGCAAAAGAGTAATATAGGAACTACAGGCGCATGTATTTTCTAAGTAAATATATATAGTTATAAATTTATTTGCATATAACATCCAATATCTGTAGCTTAGAGTATAAGGTTATTAAAAACCCCAAATTATTTACTGGCTGTGCAGTGCTGCTAAACCAAGCGTGCAGCAGGCGTTGTTCTGTGCACCTTGAAAGTAAAACTGCTCAGGCACGAACCCTGAAAGTCTTGAATAAAGCCTATCCAGTTAAAAAATTATAGTGAAGTTTAAAGTGAGCTATTTAGAGGGCAGCCATTGGCTGCTCTTTGTATTTACAGCGCTTTACGCATCACGTAGTCGTTCATCCAATACGGGCCAATGGCTATATCTTCCTCGTGGTGCACATGGTAACCACAGCGCTCATAGAAGCTCTTGGCCTTATTGTAACGGTTTACGTTCAGGTCCAGGGTGTGTGCGCCACGGCTTTTAATTTCCTGCTCCACGGCTTGCAGCAACATTTTTCCGTAGCCTTTGCCCTGTGTTTCTGGCAGGAGATAGATCTTATTCAGTTTATATACTTGGGTTGCCAATTCTTTTACAGAGAAAGCGGCAAAGCCTACAGGTATGTTATTTTCCTGAAGCAGCATAAATGTTTGTCCATTCTGCATCTGCTTGGTGAGGGCATCCGGGGTATAGATAACATCAAACATGTACGCGATTTGTTCCTGCGTAAGTATACTTCGGTATGTCGGCTCCCAGGTTGCCTCGGCCAGTTGCTGTATAGTCGCAAGGTCGGTATGGTTGGCCAGTCGGATGCTTGTCATAAGGTTAGGGGTTGCTGTGGCTGCAAGATAAGGGCTGGAAAAGTAAATGCCAATGCCGGCCATACTTTCACCTTCTCGCTTAAACCCTATCTTTGTTAAAAGTGAGCCCGTATTAAATACTAAAAGTCTGTACTTATGAAAGCAGTATACCTGGAGGATATCAACAAACCATTTACCATAATAGAAAAGGAAAAACCTGTTGCAGGCCCCGGCGAGGCGATTGTGCAGGTGAAGGCAGCCGCGCTTAACCGCCGCGATGTATGGATACAGAAAGGCCGCTATTTTATAAAAGAGTATCCCGCCATACTTGGCTCTGATTGCGCCGGCGTGGTAACCGAGCTTGGGGAAGGTGTTGATGCAAACTGGCTAAACCAGGAGGTGATTGTTGATCCCTCGACCGGGTGGGGAGATAACCCGCGGGTGCATTCAGCAAAGTATAAAATAATGGGCATGCCCGAGGATGGCGCCTTTGCCGAGTATGTAAAAGTACCTGCCGAAAACCTGCACCAAAAACCCATCCACCTGAGTTTTGAGGAGGCTGCCGCTTTGCCGCTGGCTGGCGTTACGGCTTACAGGGCATTGTTTACTAAGTGCGAGCTCCAGGCCGGCGACAAAGTGCTGGTAACCGGGGCCGGTGGCGGTGTGGCGTTGTTTGCCATTCAGTTTGCCCTTGCAACTGGTGCCGAAGTATGGGTAACCTCTGGCTCGGATGAGAAAATTGGCCTGACCCAGGACCTGGGTGCCGCTGGGGGCATCAGCTACAAAAAGGAAAACTGGGGAAAAGACCTGAAGGCACAGACCGGCGGCTTCGACGTGATCATAGACAGTGCGGCAGGGGAGGGCTTTGTGCAGCTCGTAAAACTAGCCAAACCCGGCGGGCGCATCAGCATGTATGGCGGCACAACGGGTATGATTGGGCAACTAAACCCGGCAGACCTGTTCTGGAAGCAACTCTCTATTTACGGCAGCACCATGGGCACCGCCCAGGATTTTGCCGCCATGCTGAAACTAGTGGAAGAAAAGGAGATCAGGCCGGTTGTTGATATTGTATACCCCATGGAGCAGGCAGAAGAAGCCATGCGCTACATGGAAGCCAGCAAGCAGTTCGGCAAGATTGTGCTAAAATTTGGTTAATTGTTGGTTGTTGATGGCTGATTGTTAAATGGTTTGATGGATAAATAGGCTTAATTGTTAGATAGTTTAATTGTTTAAGGCTTAATTGCTATTAATGAGTAAGGCCGCGCTTTGGCGCGGCCTTACTCATTATACAGGGGTGACTGTCGTATTTAAAAGAATTTCAATAGAGATCAACTCCGCAATAAACAACAATTAAATCATCCAGCAATTTAACAACCATCAACAACCATCAACCAACAATTCTACTCCTCTTCCAGCAGGTTTAGCAGGAAGGCATACTGCATGGCGGTTTCCTTGTAGCGTTGGAAGCGGCCGGAAGCGCCGCCGTGGCCTGCCTCCATGTTGGTGTGCAGCAGCAGCATATTGTCATCGGTCTTCATCTCGCGGAGTTTGGCTACCCACTTGGCTGGCTCCCAGTACTGCACCTGCGAGTCGTGGAGGCCGGTGGTAACAAGCATGTTGGGGTAGGCTTTGGCTTCCACGTTGTCATAGGGCGAGTAAGACAGCATGTAGTCGTAGTACTGTTTCTCGGCGGGGTTGCCCCATTCGTCAAACTCACCGGTTGTAAGCGGAATGCTGGTGTCTAGCATGGTGGTTACCACATCTACAAACGGAACCGCTGCCAGCACGCCCTTAAATAGATCGGGGCGCATGTTTACCACGGCACCCATCAGCAGGCCGCCTGCGCTGCCACCCTGTGCAAACAGTTTATTTGGGTTGGTATACTTCTGATCCACCAGGTATTCTGCGGCATCAATAAAATCGGTGAACGTGTTTTTCTTCTTCAGCATTTTGCCGTTTTCGTACCACTGGCGGCCCATTTCTTGCCCGCCACGGATGTGTGCGATGGCATACACAAAACCACGGTCCAGCATGCTGAGGCGCACCGAGCTGAAAGCCGCATTCATACTATTGCCGTAAGAGCCATAACCGTAGAGCAGCGTGGGGTTGTTGCCATCCAGTTGCAAGCCTTTGCGATACACCAACGAAACCGGGATCCTGGTGCCATCCTCGGCGGTGGCGTAAATGCGTTTTGCCTCGTAGTTTTCCGGGTTAAAGTCCCCGAGCACTTCATCTCGTTTCAGCAGTTCTTTCTCCTTGGTCTGCATGTTGTAGGCGTAGGTTGAGAAAGGAGTGGTGAGCGATGAGTAGCCGTAGCGTAGCTCCTTGGTGTCAAATTCGGGGTTGTTGCTGATGTACGCCAAATAGGCTTCCTCTCCGAAGTTGATGTAGTAATCGGTAGCGGAGTTGCTCCAGCTTTTCACCCGTATCTGGGAAAGGCCGTTTTTGCGCTCCTGCAGCGTTAGGTAATCCTTAAATATTTCGATGCCCTCCAGCAGCACATCCGGGCGGTGTGGTATCACCTCTTTCCAGTTGGCCTTCCCGGTTTTGGTTACCGGCGTCTGCATCAGCTTAAAGTTGGTTGCGCCATCCTTGTTGGTGACTAGGTAGAACTTATCGCCAAAGTGGTCCACGCTGTATTCCAGGCCGCGCTCGCGGGGTTGAATCACCTTAAAGCTACCGTCGGGTTTGTCGGCATCCAGGTACCTGTATTCGTTCGATAAGGTGCTGCCCGAGCCTATAATGATATACTTGTCGCTCTTGGTCTTATACACAAAGGTGCTGAAGGTTTCATCGGCCTCGTGATATACTTCTTCGTCTTGGGCGGTTGGCGTGCCCAGCGTGTGCTTAAATATTTTGAAGGATCGCAGGGCAGGGTCCTTCATGGTATAGTATACTGTTTTGTTGTCGTTGGCCCACACGGCGCTGCCCGTGGTATTCGGGATTTGGTCAGGAAGTAGGGTTCCGGTTTGCAGGTTCTTAAAGCGCAATGTATACTTCCGGCGGCTCACGGTGTCCTCGCCAAAAGCCAGAAGTTGGTTATTGGGGCTTACGTCCAGGCCAGCGGCGGAGTAATAGCTTTGTCCCTCGGCACGCAGGTTAGCATTTAGCATCACCTCTTCGGCGGCATCCATACTTCCTTTTTTGCGGGCGTAAATCGGGTACTCTTTTCCTTCCTCGTAACGCACGTAATACCAGTAGCCTTTGTCGCGGTAAGGTACCGAGGCATCGTTTTGCTTGATGCGGCCCACTATCTCGTCGTAGAGCTTTTGCTGCAGGGTTTCGGTGTTAGCCAGCATTTTTGAGGTGTATGCATTCTCGGCGTTCAGGTATGAAATCACCTCTGGGTTCTCGCGCTCGTTCAGCCAGTAGTAATTGTCGGTGCGGGTATCGCCATGAATGCTTAGCTCCTTCGGGATTTTTTTGGCAACCGGGGGCTGCAGGGTTATACTTTCCGGAGCAGTGCTTTGGCTTGTGGTAGTGGCAGTCGTATCAGTTGGGCTGCTGCTTGTGTTACTGGTTGAGCAGCCTGTGCCTGCTACAAGGGCAGTTGCCAGCAGCGGGCCCCAAACGGCCACGGATTTTGTTTTGCATTTCATAGTATTGCCAATATATGGTTTAAGGTTAAATGCGGCTTCGGCACGCTGGTTATCGTTTTATAAATGTATCAAAAAGGAATGGTATTCAAAAGAGACAATAAGTTATGCATGCAGCTTAAATTTTTGTAATTTAGACTCACCTTAAAACTTTGCAAAATATATAAACTATGGCCACACAAGAAGAATTTGAAAGCGCAGTAGCAAAATCTAAAACTCTGCAGGAGCGACCAAGCAACGATGTGCTCCTGAAATTATACGGCTTGTACAAGCAAGCATCCGAGGGCGATGTGAATACCGAGCGCCCGGGCGGCTTTGATTTTAAGAACATCGCGAAGTGGGATGCCTGGAAAAAGCAGGAAGGCAAAAGCCAGGACGATGCCCGCCAGGAATACGTGGATTTCGTGAACGAACTGGCAGGGTAAAATCATACTTCATTAAGCCGAATAATAAATAGCCGCACGCGATACTGCCTGCGGCTATTTTGTTTAATGCGGTTGGATGCTCGGTTCTGTAAAGTTAGTATGCCTGTGTTTTACAACGGTGTATCTCCTTGCAAACCTAGTAGATGTAATATGTTTAAACTTTAATTATTTGCTGATAAATTTATACTTATTGTAGTATGTAGCGTATAGCTTAGGGTGTTTAACTCATTGATAACATGGGTCTTGTTTGATTTATTACAAAAAAGCTATCCCTATGATGAAACTTTACCCTCTGAAGCTGCTACTGCTGCTTCTGTGCTTTATTCCAATTAGCCTCTACGCACAAACCACGGTGCGCGGTAAGGTCACCGACTTTGGGTCGGGGAAGGCGCTGCCCGGCGTAAGTGTGGTAGTGGTAGGCACCACCACCGGTACTAATACTGATGCAAACGGAGATTACTCCATTACACTGCCAGGCGCATCAGGTAAGCTGACTTTCTCTTTCCTTGGCTATACTTCTCAAACCTTTGATGTTACACCAGCCGTTAATACACTAGATGTACGGTTAAGAGAGAGTACTACTAGCTTAAGCGAAGTTGTGGTTACAGGTCTTGCCACCACCGTTAAAAGAGCCAATGCAGCCAATGCTGTTGCCACCATTAGCACTAGGGAGATAACCGGTATTACAACGCCGCAAACCATGGATGCGGCCATCAGTGGAAAGCTGGTAGGGGCAAACGTGGTGTCTAACTCCGGTGCGCCGGGAGGCGGCATCGCAATGAAGCTGCGAGGCATTACCTCCATTTTTGGCAATGCGCAGCCGCTTTATGTTGTGGATGGCGTGATTATAGATAACTCCTCCATTTCATCGGGCCTGAATGCCGTTACCAATGCAGGCGGCGGCGGTAGTTCATCCACGCAAGACAATGCCTCTAACCGCATTGCCGACCTCAACCCGAACGACATTGAAAGTATAGAAGTGCTGAAAGGTGCCTCTGCCGCAGCTATTTATGGTTCACTGGCATCAGCAGGTGTCGTGATTATAACTACAAAGAGGGGCGCAGCCGGTAAAACTATTGTTGATTTCTCGCAGGATATTGGTATCGCGCGCGTTTCGAAGCTACTGGGTATGCGCACCTTAACCGAAGACCGCGTGCGTGCCTCGTTTGGCGCCGCTGCCGTGCCGCAGTTTGTTGCAGCCCGCGATGCTGGCCGGCTTATAGATTATGAAGAGGAATTATACGGTAACACGGGCATGCTCTACAACACCCGCCTGAATGTAAGCGGAGGCAGCGAGCGGACCCAGTTTTTTGTAGGCGGTTTGATTCAGGATGAGGAAGGGATCGTAGAGAAAACCGGCTACAACAAAAAATCGCTGCGCTTTAACCTAGACCACATGCTGTCAGACCGCTTCGACTTTAGCCTGAGCACAAACTACATTAACTCCACCGCAGATCGGGGGCTTACCAACAATGATAACAAAGGGGTTTCGTTTGGAGTGGCCTTGTCCTCTACGCCGAGCTTCGTGGACCTTTTCCCGGACGAAAACGGCCTTTACCCGAACAACCCGTTCGGGGCATCTAACTTTCTGCAAACCCGCGACCTGATTACGAACCAGGAAAACACCGACCGCTTTTTAGGTGGCCTTACCCTGAATACTAAACTGCAGGATAGCGAAATGAGTAGCACGAAACTGGTTATCAGGGCTGGCTTGGACTTTTACAACCTCCGTACGCGGGCGCTTTTTCCGAGGCTGTTGCAGTTTCAATCGAACGGTAACGGCACCGGGGGCGCATCCATCCAAGGCAATAATTACAACCTGAACACGAACTATGCAGCCTTTCTGGTAAATAACCTCAACCTTTCGGATAACAGCGTTTTCCTGACCACCACGGTTGGCGTAACCCGCGAAAACTTTAACCAGGACCAAACCCTGAACGTGGCCACGCAACTTATTGGTACGCAATCTAACCTAGACCAAGCCGGTGCTGTAACCGTAGATCAAACGCGTTTGAAAGTTCGGAACAAAGGCCTTTTTGCCCAGGAAGAGTTTAACTGGCGCGACCGCGTGATAGCCACCGCAGGTATACGTCTGGATAAATCCTCGAACAATGCCATGGTTAACGATTTCAACAGCTTCCCGAAATTCTCCCTGGCTGTAAACCTCACCAACTTCGACTTCTGGAGCATCGACCGGTTTAACCTTGTGAAACTGCGGGCTGCCTATGGTGAGTCTGGTGGCTTTCCGCCTTTTGGCGCTAAGTATACGTCGCTGGTATCGTCTAACGTAGGGGGTAGCGGAGGCTTGCTGCCAAATACCCAGCTTGGCAACGAGGAGATAGAACAGGAGCGGCAAAAAGAGTTTGAGACAGGGATAGACATTGGCCTGATGGAAAACAAGCTGTTGCTGGAAGCCACTTACTACAACAAAAAAGTATCGAACCTGATTGTATTCCGAAGCGTGCCGGCCTCCTCAGGGTTTACCACAGAAGTGCTTAACGCCGGCGAGCTGCGCAACCGAGGGGTAGAACTGGCCCTGAGCGCCACCCCTGTAGAAACACCTGGCTTAAAATGGGACTCCAGGGTAAGCTACTGGAGAAACACTTCCGAAATTACGCAACTGGACATACCTGCCTTTCCGCTTGGGGCATTCGGTAGCACACTGGGTACCTTTTTTATAGAAGAAGGCGAGTCTGCTACGCAAATTGTAGGTATCCGGGGCGATGAAGGCGTGGTAAAGCTAGGTGATGCGGCTCCGGACTTCCAGATGAACTTCCACAACTTCTTTACCATACAGCAGAACCTATCTTTCTCGTTCCTGCTACACTGGAAAAAAGGCGGCGACAACATCAACCTTACACAGTTGCTAACCGACCTAGGGGGCACATCCTTTGACTATGACGACGACGATGACGGCGATGGCATCCCGAATGCCGAAGAACGGGTAGATGCCCTTGGCGTGTCTGCAGAGACTTTCGTGCAGAATGCTTCTTACCTGCGCCTCCGCGAAATAGGGGTATACTACAACGTTCCTATCGCGTTTTTGAGCGGCATGTTCGGGGATGTTGTGCGGTCCGTGCGCATCGGAGCATCAGCCAACAACCTCTTCACCATCACCGACTACGACGGCTACGACCCGGAAGTATCAAACTTTGGCAGCAATGGGCTTTCTACCGGGGTTGATGTAATGCCTTTCCCGATGTCCAAACGCTATTTCTTCCATTTCTCTATTGGGTTTTAAAGTATGAGTATGATGAACAGATATATAAAACACCTCCGATTTATACCTATAGCGGCTTCAGCGGTCCTGCTGTTCTTGCCCTCTTGCGAGATAGACGATATTGCAGACCCCAACAACCCTACCATAGAGTCTGTGATGGAAAATGCCACCGTAGATGACCTGAATAACCTGGTGGTAGGCACCGAGTCCGGGATGCGTAACGTGCTGGGCACTTATTATGATGATGTGGGCGTGATTGGCCGGGAGTACTATCGTTTCTCAGGGTCCGACCCGCGCTTTACCTCCGATTTGCTGGGAGCGGGTAGCGCCGTGCTCGATAACAACACGTTTTATACTACAAACCCGTGGTCGGCACGCTACCGAGTTGTCAAAAACACAAACATCCTGATCGATGCCGTAAATAATACCGAGCTGATCACAGAAACGCAGCGGCAAGGGTACTTGGGCTTTGCTAAAACTATAAAGGCGCACCAATTGCTCATGAACCTTACGCTGATGAACGAAAACGGAATCAGGCTGGATGTGGCAGACCCGGAGAACCTGGGCCCAATCGTGGATAAACCAACAGCGCTGGCGGCGATCGCTGTATTATTGGACGAAGCGGCTGCGCATTTGCAGCAAGCGGGTACATTGTTTGCTTTCTCGCTGAGTGGTTATGCGGCGCCGGACGATGTAACAGGGTTTACGGGCTTTAATAATCCGGCTGGCTTTCTAAAGTTTAACCGTGCCCTGGCAGCCCGTGTGGCCGTGTACCGCGAGAACTTTGCAGATGCCCTTACACTTTTAACCCAGTCTTTCCTGGAGTTAAATACGAACTTCTCCAGAGGCGTTTACTATACTTTCAGCACAGCTCCCGGGGATCAACTTAACCCTTTGTTTTTGCCAAACAATGCCACCGGAGAGATAAGGATTGCCCACCCAAGCTATGTGCAGGATATCTCGCCAGGGGATGACCGGATTAACAAAGTATCGCTCCGAGATGCGCCAGCTACCCAAAGCGGGCTAACCGGTGCCTACGATGTAGCTATTTACACAAGCAACACCGACCCGATCCCGATCATCCGCAACGAGGAGCTTATCCTGATTTACGCTGAGGCAAGTATCCGGACAAATCAGCTTACGAACGCCGTAACTGCACTAAATATCATACGGGCAGGCCACAATTTAGGCCCTTACCAGGGGCCTGTTACGCAAGCCGCGCTAATAAACGAGATGCTGCGCCAGCGCCGTTTCTCTTTATACTTCGAGGGCCACCGTTGGATTGATATGCGCCGCTATGGCCGCTTAGGAGAATTACCGATCGATCGCCCGGAGGATAATGTATGGGAGAGTTTCCCGATTCCATTCTCGGAAAACCTTTAGCATGAATATAAAACAGAAAAGGGACCGATAAGGTCCCTTTTCTGTTTTATGGCTTCCAGCGATGCAGGCAGGAGCGGCATTCATACTTTGGCCCGAAAAAAGCCTGTAGAAAGTATGGCTTTTCCTTCGTTTGGTCAGAGCCACAACGCGGGCATAGCACAGCTTCCGCTGCTGCAGGTTCAGGCTCTGGCGGCGCCATCTCGTCTAGCGTATCATAGTCGAAGAGGGTGTTGCCTTGCCAGATGCGGCGAAGTATGGTTTTAGCCTCGTCCACATCGTTTTCGGTAACTTTGAGTTTTATGCCTCCAACTGCCATCGCATACAGTGGGTAGGCGCCAATAATATGCTCATCTCCCAAAAAGCATAGGATCCCCTCAGCTTCGAGGCGGCCTTTCAGGATGTGTGCCTCGGTAGGCTCGTTAAAGGTGGCTATGGTTACCAGGCTTTCTGCCATAGGGGATGTTATTTTTTAGGCGGAAGGTCAAAGGCCTCAGCCTCGTGTTCGAAGTGGCCTTTATGGGCCCCATCGCAGAATGGTTTGTTAGCAGATAGCCCGCACCTGCAGATCGAAACCAGTGTGCGGCCTCCCAAACCATAGGGATTTCCGTTCTTGTCAACTATCTCAAAATCTTCGCCTTCAACGCGCAGCGAGCCGTTGTTATTTACCGTTATTTTGGTTTTAGCCATTGTATTATATGTTAGATCTACCCAATATACTCATTTCTGTTGATAAGTATGCAATGTAGGCAGTAGCTGGCCTGGCACAAACAACAGCGGCTCCTGACACATGCCAGGAGCCGCTGCTGCTAATGTAGCTTTAGTATAGGTTAGTTGCTATACAGGTAACGATACGTTTGGCGCTTGCCGTTCGGCGATACCACCGTTTGCGTGAGTGGGTAGCCACGCTCATCATACGTGTAGGAGTAGCTATACTTGTATGTTTTCTTAGTGTTGTGCACTACCGTGGAGGCAGCCACCATGTTGTTCGGGCTGCTAGCCACGCCTGGCTCTGCCAATTCATTAAATGGGTTCACGTTGGCGTCGTAAGAGTATGTGGTTGTAGAGAACAGCTTCGCATCGTTGTTATCGTCAATCACGTACTGCTTTTCCTGAGTGTAGTTGCCATTCGGCAGCACCTCATACAGCGTGTAAGACTTCAGCTTGCCTTTGTTGTCAGCATCGCTTCCTTCATACACTGATTTCTTCTCAAGTTTGTTCTGAGTATTGTACTCATAAGTAGCATAGGCCGAATATTCCAGCTTGCTGCCGTTGTAATAAGCCATGTTGCTTTTAGAAAGCTGGCCATTAGATTCGTAGGTAAAGGTCTGCTCAGAAAGCAGGCTTTTGTTGCCGCCGGCAAATACACTGCTTTTCAGTAATTTGCCTTTGCTGTCGCGCTCATACTTCTCGAAGCTCTCCAGATTCCCGGATTCCTCATCAAAGTGGTTGATCTGGCTTAACTGGCTTCCGGAGAAGTTGTAGGATGTCACCTCCGCAGAGTCTACCAGAATGTGGGAGATTTTGCCCTGCTCCATTTCAGGCTGGAACGATTCATTTTCCTGCTTGTCGCAAGAGCTAAACGCTACTACACCTAACATCAGCATAGCAGGTAAGAATTTGTTTCTCAGTTTCATTTGGCTAAAAGTTGATTTGATGAAACAACACTTGCCACCACCTTTGGCAGGCAAGTTTCAGTGAGAACGCCATTCTTTTTTAAAAAATTGCACTTGTTGCAAACAAATCTCTAGTTAAAGCAAATTGAAGTAAATATAATATGTTGATAAGTTGTTTATTTACAGGTGTTTATGCGTGTTTTTTAGTGCTACGAAGCTAGTTGAAAAAAAGTTAAAAAATTTAATAAATATAAGATTTAATATATTTGATATAGAGTCGTTTTTTTAGTTTAAGCTTGCCGATTGAGCAATATTAAGCAGCTCGTCGCCGGCCTCGATATTATGGCGCAGGTTCTCGCGCAGGTTCACGGTAACACGCAACGCCTTCAGGCCTTGCACGCCTTGTAGTTCCTCCACCTCCAGGTGCTCTATCTCCTCTTCTATATATCCCTCTGATTGCAGGAACTCCAGGTAACGCACGTACTCATGCGCCTCTTTCTGCTGAGAATATACTATCGCTATCTTGCCGGGCTGGGTAAGGCGCTCTTCTGAACCGCGAACCGTGGCCTTATCAATGCGCTTTTTAATGATTTCGTAGCGGATATTGTTGGCTCCGTCCACGTCAAATTTCTTTTCGTCAAGGCGAAAACGGATGGAGATCGAATCAGAGTGCACAAGTATAAGCTGCGTGATTTCCAGCGGCAATTTCAGGTTGGCGCGTAGCTTTTGTATGCGCCGGGCAATCTCGCAGGTTAGCATAAGTTGCCAAAGGCGCATGTTTTTCAGATAGATTGGCTGGAAATCGCCGTTGTTCAGAAGCGAGGCGCCAATGTAAATGTTATACTCCAGGCCATCAGTTTTATATTTCTCGAAGTAATGCGGGAAAATGTGCTGGGCTTTCTCTTCCTCGCGGTCCAGGAAGCTCGAGATCGTCTCGTTGATCATAAACAGGCTTTCCTCGTAGGCCCGGCGCTTATTATATACTGTTTTGTAAGGGTTGTTGATAGCAGACCGGTAAGCTTGTATGGCATGTTGGGCCGAATCTCGGCGCAGGAAATGCTCAAACAGCGGCTCAATCTCGGTACGCAGGAAATCAAGTATGAGCCCTTCGTCTCCGGAGCCCAGCTCGTGTACAATGCTCTGTGAGTACTTGTCGATCTTAAACATCAGCTCATCTAATATGGAGAGCGGCATGTTGTCTTTGGCGGCAAGTATAACTTCTTTGGCCAACACTAGCTGTTCCAGCAAGTCGCCTTGTATGGCCTTGTTGCGCTCTGCCGCAGAGCTTCGGATGTCTGAAGAACCATAAAGCGGATAGATGTCCCGGAACACGATCGGCTCAATCTCGGAACTGGCGTTGCGCTCTATCTTTTCCAGAAGGTTAATGGCCGCTTGCGTAAAGCGCCACTCCACAATAGGGTGAATAGCAGTATACTTTTCCTTGATGATGCTCTGGATGCTGCTGCGCAACTCGTCCAGGCTGCGGTTCATAGCCAGGGCAAACAGCGGCAGAATCTCCTTCAGCTTGATAGTGGAAAGGGCATTAAGCTCTCCGGGTATGGGTGAAGCCAGCTCCATTAGGCCAATTGTATGCCCTTCGTATTGCAGTGGCGCAATAATTAGGTTTCGCAAGCCAGCCTCCAGCAGCTTTTGCTCGATGCGGGATGGGTTAGGCAACACATTAAGGTCTTCTACCACAATGGTATGGCCGCGCCTTAGAACCGGCTCATAAATAGATCCGCTAAGGTCGCTGAGGGCCAGATCGCAATCCTGAGTAAGTATAAGGCCGCTCCAGATGCGGCGGGCATAGCTGGTATCAAACTCCCGCAAGTTAGGGCAGGAGGCAAAGCCCAGTTGTATGCCTGGTAGGCCAAAGAGCACGCGCAGCTTCTGCTGCAAGTCTTCAAAACCTTCCTCGCTGCTGATAGAGTCCTTGTCAAGCAGGTCGTAACGGAGTGAGGAAATCGTTTCCTCCATGGTTACTTCCGTAAAATCATAGATGGCAAAACCACTGAACTCAAAGTTCTCCGGGGGGAGGAGCTGCATCCAAAGGTCCAGGTCGTTGTAGCGGTTAATCAAGAAGTTGATTTGCTGCGCCGCTAGCGGTTTCACTTCTTTGGTAGCTTTCACTTCCATAAACTTCAGGTCGATGTCTACTTTATAGTGGCGCTGAAGACCTGTAAACTTATCGTTTATGGTGAACACAAAGGGCTCATCCACATAAAAGTTTGCGTTATAGAACTTCTCAAGTATGATAGTGTATGCTTGTAGCGTAAGCCGGAAAAGTAGTGTCTTCTGGTCTATATTCAGTTTTTCGGAATAATTGCTGCCCTCCAGCAGCTTGAGCTCCTCCAGTTTGGGGCTGGCATAAAAACTCTCGAACCTAAAGGGCACAGATACAGCCTTAAGGTCGTTTTCCCAAAGGGCATTCGGGAAAATATCCTCCATCAGCAGGTCTATGGCATCTATGTGCTTCTCTATCACTGATAGGTCTTTGATGGACCCAAGCAGCTCGGGCGTATTATTGAGCAGGTCTGTCAACTGTCGGACGCGCTCTGTGTTGCAGCCAGGGTCCTGTTGTGCTTTGTGCTGCCAATAAGATATTAACGGCGAGAGGCTAAGCGTTGTGTTAAATGGAAAGTCGTCCACGCTCAGGATCACGTCGTCATTGCTGGTCATGGAAACTACGGTTTCATGGAAGCTAGCTTGGTGGTGTTTGCTCATATGGGTAATGGTGTAGCGAATCAGGGTTATGGCGGTGTGCTTGCTGTTTCTTATTAACGTACTTCATTCCGAAAAGATAATGGCAGGCGTGGCCAGGTATGTTAAGCTGTTATAACTTCTGATATGCAAAAATCAACCCGAAAAGTTAAATTCGTCTTTCAGGAATATATTTGTGGCACAATATTTACGGTAGAGGGTTTGTTAAAGTTTAAAGGATAAATCTAAAGACTATGAAGAAGCGAGTTAACCTGATATTGGCTGTAGTGCTATTGCTGGCAAGCATGGGCATGGCACAAGCGCAAACGCAGTTGGAGCAAGATTTGGCTGAGATGCGCGCCTGGATGCAGCAGCGCAGCGCACAGGCCGATAGTGCCATTACCGCCGAGTGGCCCACAGTGAAGAAGGAGTTTGAGGAGCTGTCTTACAGCCTAGACCGCAACACTAAAAAGCTGTCGGAGAAATCGAGGGTAGAGTATGAAACCTACAAGCAGCGCTATACCGAGTGGAAAGTGCGCAACGAAAGCCAACTAGTTGACCTGGACGGCAAGGAACTGGAGCGCTGGGAGCGTGAGATGACAGGCACCACTCAAATCAGCAAAATAAAGCCCGTACACCTGCGCGATGCCTTTAATAAGGCGCTGGAATACACCCGCGAGTACCGCCGCGACTGGACCCTACGCGACTGGGACTATGCTGAATTCGTGCTGGGCGAACTAAACACGCGCAAAACCAACACGCTGGACCTGCTGAGCACTGGCGACAAGATAAAGATTGCCGCCCTGCAGGTAGAGTTCGCCACCCTGAAGAAAGGCCGCGAAGCCAAAGACGCCTACGAGGAAATGCGCGAAAGCCGCTAAGTATAGTTTAAGCAAAAACAGAACGCCCCGGCAGTATAAAACTGCCGGGGCGTTCTGTTTTTTTGGGGTTAAGCCTAAATGGCGTTTTGCCCTTTTGTACCTCCAGACTGCTTCTCGTTCTCGTTACGGCCCTGGTTCGGGCTTTTATTCTGCTTCTGGTCGGTTAGGTGGCGGTTTTCCTTTTTATCGTCAGAACTTTTTGCGTGTGGCTGGCTTTGTTTGTTGGCAGCCTGGTTGTGTCCTTTTGTCATAGCTTTGTGTGTTTGGTTAATACTTTAAGTGTACGTTTGCCCGGGAGGGTGGTTAAGCATATATACTTATCAACACCCAAATGTTGATAACCCGGTGGGGAACTTGTCGATAACAGGTTCTGAAAAAGCCGTACTTTTGTAACCCTGATTTATTTAAATAACAGATTACCATGCATATCGCGATCGTTGGCAATATTGGCGCCGGCAAAACCACGCTGGCCACAAAGCTGGCCCAGCATTTTAAATGGGATTTATACTTGGAGGCAGTGGATAACAATCCCTACCTGAAGGATTTTTATGAGGATATGGAGCGTTGGGCCTTTCACCTGCAGGTTTTCTTCCTGAACAGCCGCTTTAACCAGGTGCAGCAAATCCAGGCAAACGGCCACGATGTGATACAGGACCGCACGATTTACGAGGATGCCCACATCTTCGCTAAAAACCTGCACCAGTCCGGCCTGATGAGCACGCGCGACTTTGAGAACTACCACGCCCTGTTCCAGTCCATGATCAGCATGGTAAAGGCGCCGGATCTGATGATTTACCTGAAAGCAGACCTGCCAAAGCTAATCGGGCAAATTGAAAAGCGCAACCGCGACTATGAGAGCAGCATCAGCATTAACTACCTACGCAACCTCAACGACCACTACAACACCTGGATGAGCAGCTACGACCTGGGCAAGCAGCTGGTGATAGATGTTAACAACATTGATTTTGTGGCAAACCCGGAGGACCTGGGCAGCATCATCGAGAAAATTCAGGGCGAGCTGTTCGGCTTATTTTAGCATTACAATTTATACTTATACTTCGGAAAGGGTAGGGGCCATGGCTGCCTGCCCTTTTTCATTTTTAAGCCGCTCCGGATTATACCCTTGCCGCGCGCTTTTGAAAACCAATCGGCTGGGCTGGCGCTATTTTTGCCCTCACTGTAAAAATTAGTATCTTCCACATCAAACTAATCAAACTAACCTAAATGAAACCACAACACATACTGGTAGCCTCTGCCTTGGCTGCAGCCTCTTTTGGCTGTAGCAGCAACACTAACGAAAGCGCTACCTCAACTACAGAAATAGCAACCTTGGACAGCCTCCAGCAGAAACTGGATACCTATACTTCGGTAAAACTGACTGCCGACCTGAGCAAGTTGAGTGAGAAGGAAAAACAAATGCTGCCATTGCTAATAGAGGCGTCCGAGATCATGAACAAACTGTTCTGGTACGAGGCCTACGGGCAAAGCGACTCGTTGCTGGCAACCCTGGATAGCGATGCTGCCAAGCAGTATGTAAAGATAAACTATGGCCCCTGGGACCGCCTGAATAACAACGAGCCGTTCATAGCCGGCGTAGGTGCAAAGCCTGAGGGAGCCAATTTTTACCCGGCCGATATTACCAAGGAGGAGTTTGAGAAAGCAGACCTAAAGGATAAAGCCAGCCAGTATACGTTTCTGCGCCGAGATGACAGTGGTAAACTGACCACGGTGCCTTACCACGTGCAGTTTAAGGAGGAGGTACAGCGCGCTGCCGACCTGCTGAAACAAGCCGCCAGCCTGGCCGAGGATGCAGGGCTTAAAAAATACCTCAACCTGCGCGCCGAGGCCTTGCTCACCGACAATTACCAGCCAAGCGACCTGGCCTGGATGGACATGAAGAGCAACAAGCTGGATATCGTGATCGGACCGATAGAGACGTATGAGGATAAGCTGTTCGGTTACAAGGCTGCCCACGAAGCGTATGTGCTGGTAAAAGATATGGAGTGGAGTGATAGGCTGTCTAAGTATGCCGCCTTCCTACCCGAGTTGCAGCGCGGCCTGCCGGTGCCAGCCAAGTACAAATCCGAAACCCCAGGCACTGATTCTGACCTGAACGCTTATGATGTGGTATACTATGCCGGCGATAGCAACGCTGGTAGTAAAACCATTGCCATTAACCTGCCAAACGATGAGCAGGTGCAGCTGAAGAAAGGCACGCGCCGCCTTCAGCTTAAAAACGCCATGAAAGCCAAGTTTGATAAAATCATGGAGCCGATTGCCGATGAACTGATTGCCGAGGACCAGCAGCAGTACGTTACCTTTGATGCCTTCTTTGCCAACACCATGTTCCATGAGGTGGCGCATGGCTTGGGCATTAAAAACACTATTAACAGCAAAGGCACGGTTCGCGAGGCCCTAAAAGAGCACGCATCTGCGCTGGAAGAAGGGAAAGCCGATATCCTTGGGTTGTACATGATTACCCAACTGCACGAGAAAGGCGAGGTTGAAGGCGACCTGAAAGAATATTATACTACCTTCCTGGCCGGTATTTTCCGTTCGGTGCGCTTTGGAGCAGCCAGTGCGCACGGCAAGGCGAACATGGTACGCTTCAACTTCTTTAAAGAGAATGGGGCCTTTGCCCGCGATGAGCAAACCGGTAAGTACCGCGTAAACTACGAAAAAATGCGCGAGGCCATGAACAAGCTGTCCGAAAAGATACTAACGCTGCAGGGCAACGGCGATTACGCAGGCGTGGGTTCTTTACTTAACGAGCAAGGCCAGATCAGCCCGCAACTGCAAGCCGACCTGGACCGCCTATCCAAAGCTAACATACCAGTGGACATTGTATTTGAACAGGGAACAGAAGTTTTGGGCCTTGCCAAATAAGCGTAAATAGTCAAAGCTGCATACCACTACGAAGGTTATGTGCTAAAGTAGTAGCTATAAGCTAGAAACAGCACCTGATTCTGTCAGGTGCTGTTTCTTTATACTTTGCAAAGTTATTCGGTGCGCTTGCTATAAAGCGAAACGGTGTTGAGGGGAATTGGTATGAAACATTTGTTATTGTAACCTGTTGATTTATAATATTTTCTATAGTTAATTCAGCTATTTAAATATGATGCGATAGCTATTCGATTTCCTAAAATTGGTTAACGTAAATAAGATTTTACGTATTCCGATATTTTTTTTAGCCAATACCACGCCTGAACCAAATTAAAGCCCAGATCTGCAAAAAAGCTCATAACTTAATGCTTAGGTAAAGAGTATGTTAAGGTTGGTCAAATAATTATAAATCAAATATTTAAGAGCTAAACCAACCATGAAGAGTTTCTATGATTTTAACAGAAGCAGCCCTCAAGAGCGAGCAGAACAATACAAGTTATACCCGGAAATGGCGCTGTATCACATAGCCTTGCGTGAGGAAATGGGGGAAGAAGAGTATGCAGCATTTTACGATGCTGAGAAGGAAGCGCAGCACCAACGGATCTTAGCGCCTATGTATAACCAAACGGCCCCCAAATGGATGAGCGCTTAGAGTATCGCTTAGTACACTTTTAAAGAGGCAAACCGATTTAACGGGTTGTCTCTTTTGTTTTTTAGTAATTTAAACTTGCTGCAACACAAGTTCGGCACCTTCCTCGCCCACCAATGAGCCAATGGCAATGCCCATGCCGCCCAACCGCAGGGCGCAGCTTACACGCTTCGATACTTGTTGCACCAGCGTTGTTTTAGAGTTGTTGGTACCCAAACCCATAATGCCGCTCCAGCGGTGATCTACTTCAAAGGCAGTGCCTGGAAGTATAACCTCGCGTAAGAGTTCTTCCAGCTTGTTCTGAATCAACTCGGTCATGCCAAGTTCTGTGGTGGTTTCCGCCTCTATGGCAAGATTGCGGCCTCCCCCAAAAAGCACACGTTTGCCAATGTTCCGGAAGTAGTAGTAGCCCTTATCGTAGTGAAAGGTGCCCTGAAACTTTAGGTCCTGGATTGGTTTTGTAATGAGCACCTGGGCGCGTGCCGGCTGCACGTGCAGCGTGGGCAGCAGCTTTTGCGCAAACCCGTTTGTAGCCACCAGGGCTGCCTTGGCTTTAAGGTCTATGTGCTGCGCGGTGACGGCGTTGATGTCATGGTCATTTTCCTGCAAGGCCAGCACCTCAAGGCCGTTCAGTACCAACACACCCAATGACTGCACCTTCTGGGTAAGCGCCAGGATCATCTTTCCGGTATCAATCTGCCCTTCGGCAGTGCTTAGCAGAAGGTGATTTATGCCTTTAAATCCGAAGTCGTTAATCTTGTTGTCGGCCGCCCGAAAAACCTGTGGCTCCCCGATGATGCCATGCAGCTGCTTGTTTAGGTATGGCAGTTGGTCTTGACAGGCTTCGAAAAGTTGTTGTTGGCTAGGTTCAAATAATTCGTAACCGCCCCAGCGGTGGTAATCAATGGCGCTGTCACCGAGGTTGTGTCGCAGGCGCTTCAGGCCTTTCCAGCGGCGCTCCACCAGGCCAAAAACCTCCTCTTCGGAGTGATGCTGCAGGTCGTCGAGCAGCTCGGAGGGGCTGCCGAAGCATGCGAACCCCGCATTCTTTGAGCTGGCGCCTGTAGGCAGCAAGCCGCGCTCGGCCACCAGTATCTTTAGCTGTGGCTGTTTGGTTTTCAGGTGCAGCGCGGCGTTAAGGCCAACAATGCCGCTACCGATAATCAGCACATCAATGTTGCTGAAGTATGTTTCGCGTTCCCAAAAACTCAGTTGCATAGGCTAATTAGTTATCTGTTCTAAAGTATGGATGGCTGTAGTTGCGGGCATCGGCTTCTTCCATCAGCTCAAAGTGCGTGAGCATGATTTCGCGCTCGCCGCTGTTCAGGCCTTTCACAAAAACGCCTTCCGGGGTTTCGTAGATGGCGTAGTTGTGCTGCCCAAACGGGTACAGGTTATTGCTGCGGATAATGTGCGCGTGTGTGAGGTCTACCTGCTGGCCACTTGGCGTGTTTATGATATATCTGCTTTTGTCCATGTCTCTTCTAAAATTTTGCTCAAGATAGCACTTATTTCATCTGCTTGATGCATTACCATCAGGTGTTCCCCACCTTCTATCTTTATAATATCGGAGTGATCAGGATAAAGCGGCAAAACTCTATCGCGGGTTCCGTGTATTTGCACAAGCCCTGGCAGTATATCCTCCTGTGGCCACTCCAGCAACTGCCCTAAAGACCAGCGCAGCACTTTTTCGTTGATATGCAGGATAGCGCCCTTCAGCAAGTGCTTCTCCTGGGGCGTATGTGCCCCGAAAAAGAAGGGTGCCAGCGGGTACGTGCTCTGCATAAGCTTAAGGGGCATCCAGCGGTGCAGGTGGGTTTTGCCCAGTTTCCGGTAAATGGTGGGCAGTGCGTGCCGGGTAGCCAGGCTGGAGATAAGTATGGTCTTGCGCGGCCGCAGAATTTTACTCAACTCAATTGCTGCCAAACCACCATACGACATACCCACTAAAATCGGGTCAGGGTCGGTTATTTGATCTGTTAGGCGGTGTACATACTTGCTAAGCGGTTCGTCTATATTTGCGGGTTCCACCCAATGCACATGCTCTATCGGTACAAAGTCTGGCAGCTTCAAAAACTGGAACATGCGCCAGTCGGCACCCAGGCCGCTTATAAAGTATGCTTTGCTCATGGTATATTTTTACGGGAGTAACGCCGTAGGTTTTGCTGAGGAAGTTTTTGTTTTAAGGCAACCGTAAATCAACCTTAATTGCTTTAGAAAGGTTTAAGTTAACTAAGGTGCCTAGTTTACCGCTTTCCTCGCTTCTGCGCTTCTTTTGCGTGGACAGAATCCGATTTGAGGAGTGAGGCCCAGCCCCCACCGTAAGAGTCTTCGATCTTCCCTTTTACAAAGCTGAGACCTAGTACAAGTGCGCCCACAATCATGCTGTTTGCTGTTGCCAGGCTATGATCGTAACCGAGCACCCAAGGGGCTAGCAAAAGCCAAACGGCTAGCGGAACGTTGTACAGGCGCAGCACACGGGTTGCCTCCCACCAGGATATTATGGCAAAAGTAGCTATGATAGGACCTACAATGTGTTCGTTATCCGGAATAGTTTTAGCGCTGGCATAGCCGAGTATAGCCGAAGAGGCCATGAGCCAGATACCTAGTATCGCATTTATAATTTGTGCCCACATACTTATAAAACTTTGCCTTGAACTTCTTTGTAGCCCCAGAAAACCTTCCAGGTTGATATGTTGGCATCCTTTGCCCGTTTCATGTACTGCAGACTGGCAAGCATCTCATCCATAGCTGGCCCAATCATGATAACAGATACTGCGGCAGAACAAAGGCAGAGCGTGCACCAGGCATCGTAAAGCACTGGTTGCAGCACTACCAGCAGCACACTTATAAAGCCTAGCGGACCCACTGCCAAGCCAAATACAATCACTATCCAGGGCATGGTGCGCCAACGCCTTATACCGCCAATTATACCAGCCAGGGCATCCACGAAATATCCGATGGCACCAAGTGCAGCATCAGGGATGGGCAGAATCTTGGATGTGGCTGAGGTAAGGATCTTACGGCTGTCGCCCCCGAAAAAAGGCTCCCATACCGTATCAAAAACGTGCAGCTGAAACAAGGCTAGATAGGTGGCAATGGCCAGGCCTACTAGCGCAAAGCCTACAATAGGAAGGCGCTGCCCCCACGAGGCAGGGTTATAGCTCCACCCCGGAGGGATGGCATCTAGTTTATTTATTTCCATAGATTCAGATCCGATGATACAAACCTGTACTACGTGTGCATGAGGTATGCGTTTCTGAATACCGTTATATGGCAGCTACTTCGTACAAAAAGGCCCGGATTAACGTTTCCGGGCCTTTCTTAGAGGTTTTAATCTATTTTACTTTGCTAAACTTGTGTGCGGCCAAATAATAAACAGGGATGCCGAGCGCAACGATGATTAAACCGGGCCACGTGTACCATGGCTTATCGATGAGCAGAATAAGGCAGATGCCAGAAGAAAGCAGCACGTACAGCGCAGGCAACACGGGGTAGCCAAACGTTTTGTAAGGGCGTGGCAAGTCCGGTCGCTTCACCCGAAGTATAAATACCCCGATGATGGTAAGTATGTAGAAAAGCATTACGGCAAACACTACATAATCAAGCAGGTTGCCATAGGTGCCGGAAAGGCAGAGCATGCAGGCCCAAGCACACTGTAGCCATAATCCAAAGGCAGGCACACCATGTTTATTAAGCCTACCCATCCGCTCGAAAAACAGACCGTCTTTGGCGATGGCGTAGTATACACGCGCCCCGGAAAGTATGGCTCCGTTGTTACAGCCAAAGGTAGAAACCATGATAAGTAGGGCAATGGCAACAGTGGCTTGGTAGCCGCCAACCACTTCAGCAACGGCTGTCGCCACACGGTCGTTGGCGGCGGCTGTAATGCCCTGGCCTAATACGGTGGTAGCCTCTGCAGTACCGTGCATAGGCAGCACAAGCAAATATACCAGGTTGATCAACAGGTAAACCCCCATCACAATAGCAGAGCCTATTACCATACTTAGCACGATGGTGCGCTTCGGGTTCACGATCTCATCACCGGAAAACCCGATGTTATTCCAGGAATCGGCGGAGAAGAGGGCACCTACCATAGCCATACCTATGGCCGAAACCAAGGCTAGACCCACAGGCACTGAAGTTGGAGACCCGCTTGCGCCCCAGAAATCGGAAAAGTTCGCCTCTACGGCCATATCGTTTACGCCAAACAGCAGACCGAAAAGTATAAGCCCGAACAAAGCGATGAGTTTGGTGCTGCCGAAAATGTTCTGTATAAGCTTGCCGCTCTTTACGCCCCTGGAGTTGTTGTAAGTCAGGAAGATAATGCTGGTGATGGCAAGCAACTGCTCGGTGCTAAAACTAAAGCTACCGATCTGTAGCAGCACGTTAGCATCGCTGAACCAAGGGATAAGCACGCCGGTAAATTTGGCAAAGGCAACACCTACGGCAGCAATTACACCCGTCTGGATAACCAGAAAGAGTGTCCAGCCATAAAGGAAGGCCACCATCTTGTTGTAAGCCTCCTTTAGGTACACGTACTGGCCGCCCACATTAGGGAACATAGAGGAAAGCTCGCCATAGCTCACGGCACCTACCATGGTTAAAAAGCCTGAAATAACCCAGACCAGCAGCATGTTTGCCGGGCTGATGACTGCACGGGAGATATCAGCGGTTACAATAAAAATACCGGAGCCTATCATGCCGCCTGTCACGATCATAATAGCGTCGAAAAGGGTTATTTCGCGTTTAAAGCCTCCTTTCGCCTCTGCTTCCTCCTTTTGTATGGGTTTGGTAGTTTGTTGCATCAGATAAATAATAAGGGCGCGAAGATACAGCTTTTTGACACTTCTATAGCCATTTTAGCTGGCTCCCTCCAAATTTCAAGAAGCAAGTTAATTTAATCGACTCCCTGAATATTAGGTAATTACAACGTGAAAAATAAATGCGCTATTCGTCTTGCTTTTAGCAGCATTCACGGATGAAATTGTATAGTTGGTATAATGAGGTAGTGTTTTATGCAACAGTACTTTGTGATACATAGTACTGTATAGTATGTTTGTAATGTCAATTTTAAGTTTTACCAATTAAGATCTACTACTATGAAAATCCTCATTTTAATCGCCGCCTCAATATTTGGTTTTGGTTTTGCCGTTCAGGAAACCTATCGAGTAACACAGCCTAAAGAAGTATATGTAGTACGCGAAGTGCCTGCAGAGCTAGAAGAACCTGTAATGAATGTTTTACTAGACACAGTGGAAATTACACCAGTGTCTCCGACAGCGGTTGCCAGTTTTTAAGGCAGCCGTTCAAGTTATCAGGGAGATGTGAGTTCGCTGTCCTGAGTTGGCTTCCGGGAAGTAAGCCACGCTATGGCATTTGCGCGATTGTTGAAGTTGGCCATTTGCAGGCGGGGCATTACCCGAAGGTATAAGTCTCTGGCAGAGAGACGGCTAAACATATTGCCGGAATAAACATGTGCCATGCAGCGCATACCGGCGCGCATTACCTGAGGCAGCCATTCAAACTCCATCCAGTCGTTAGCCTCGGCCCAATCGCCGGTAACTTCTGTTTTATCGTTAAGCAGTTTATGAGAGCAGGTGTGTCGCTGCAACAGTGCCAAGTATACTTTGGCAGCCGTTACCACATCGCTGGCAGTAATATGGCCCTGCCAGTGCGCTTCTATAAAATCGGGTCGTTGATACAAGGTCATAAAAGTATCGCCTTCCAAATGTTTTAGCACAATGGGCGCAGGCCAAGCTGCCAGCAAATCTTCGAATTCTGTTCTGAAGCTAACTGCCTTCATGTAAATGGGGTGAGGTGAGGGGTGGCAAGATCGTTTTACGTGCCGTACTGCCTGTTTTACGTTTATTGCGGATACATGGCTGCCCCATACCACGTATAATTTGGGAGACAGCGCTAGCTACGGGACTTGGCCTCGGCCGGGAGACCGATATAAAGTCCGTCTTCCCTGACTTCTACGGGGTAAGTTGTAGCGTTACGGGAGCGGTATTCACACTCTTTGCCGTTTTCAAGGTTAAAGCGGTAACTATGCCAAGGGCAAACTACTTCGTTCAGGTAATTAGTCGTTCCACGGCTTAAGGAGTAGCCAAGGTGCGGGCAGGCATCAGCTACAGCAAAAAAGCCGGCTTGGGTATGGGCAAGGCAAATCTCACGGCCTGCCAAATCCAGTTTCTGGAGCTTGCGCATCGGTACCTTTTGGGCTGCCTCTGCCGCGGAGGCGTATACTTTGTGCCAGTTGTAATTCTTGTCTGGTGCTGCCATGGCTAGTATTTTATACGCACGGCTTTTGCATATGCCTGCACAGGGTCCGACTCCATGACTTCCCCATCAAACCATACTTGGACTTCGTGCCCTTCGCGGAGGTTCTTCAAGGTGAGCATTTTCCCGGTTTCATCCTCGATTAGGGTGTGCTCATCAATTTTTATATTTGCATCCTTAAATTGGGCCTCTACTCCGTCCAGGGCTTTTACGGCTACTTCAGCTTTCACGGCCTCGTCGTTGGTGGCTGCGCGTTTTATGTTTGTAATGTAGCCATGTACGTCGGGCATAGTATCAGGTATGCGCTTGGGCTCTTTGCTACAGGCAAAAAGAAAAGTAGCTGAAAGCACAGTTATGAGAAAGTAGAGTGGTGTTATTTTTTTCACGTTAATTCGGTTAAGGCTGTATTCAGAAAATCATGCAAAGGCTTTACCTGCCGAAACATGGCCGGAAGCCGCTCTAAGAACCCAGGAGCGCATACTTCTTCATCGCTGAAATAGTGCAGTACCTGAAATCCGTTATACTTTAGCAAATCCAGTTCTGGGTGTGTTTTGCTGTACCCTTTGGGTGCCTGCTTACGCTGCGTGCCGCGCAGCGCCCCATACATTGCTTTAAATGCCGGCTCCTCCAGCACCTGCCGAAGTTGGCCTGGGTTGTAGTCAATCTCCTCCCTGATCAGCTCGAGCTGTTTTGCAGTTGGTTTCCGGATGCCTCCGCCAATTCTTGTGTGCCCGTCTGGTTCCAACAGCAGCACATAGTTGGCAAATGGCGAGTGGCGGCCGCCCTCAGAGATTCCGGCTCCAAAGTGCCCTTTATACGGCGCTTCGCCTTTTTTGGAGAAATCATTCTTATTTATCCGAAACACACATTCCTGAACAGTTACGCTATGCACCGATAGGTCGAATTGCTGCACGTCGGCAATCAACTGCTCAACCATTTCCTTAAAGTATGCCTTGGCCTGCTGGTATTCCTCGCGGTGGGCGTCCATCCATGCCTTGGAGTTGTGCTGTTGCAACCGTCTCAGGAAATCCAGTATAAAGCGAGCGTCCATGAGGTGTTAGTTTCGTTTTATGTTTAGGGTTGTGCTAATAAATCAGATTAACGCAATTACCGGAATGATGATCAGATATTAGTGTCATCAGCTTTCATAGGCGTGCACTAGGGTACTTGGGGTGTTGTACTAATGCAAAAGCCCTCTTGTTGCAATAAATCAACAAGAGGGCTCCAAAAGTATGGATAGTATGTTTACTGATCAGGCTACACGTAGGTATGAGTCACCGAGAAGGGCTTTTCTGATTTGCTGTTCGGCCTCGTAATGTGTCAGAAAATCGCCTTGCTGGCATGTTTGAGGCCGAGGCTCTTTAATGATAACCACTTTGACACGTTTGCCCACCGTGATCAGGCCAATACCGCGGCGCTCGCACAACTCCAGCAGCTTATTTGCCAAGCTGTTGTTTCTGAATGCCAAGCTACTGATTGAGAGGCCTAACCACTGCTCGTTGGCAGGCGTTAGCTTTAGCGCGTCAACTAAATTTGAGATTTTACGAAAGCGGTTTTGTTTGTCCAGTACCGTATGAAGTACGAAACCTGTCGTGGCCATCCCCAAGCCTGTAAGTATAGCCAGAACAAGCGTTGCGCCAGCAAATTTCCAGGTTATCAGGGAAATAGTTATAAATAGTGACAAGGCTGTTACATAGCGCAGCTTGCTGAGCCCGTTTTTCTTATACTTTAAAAGTATGGAGGTAATCTGTTTAGAAGAGTTGGTGTGCAGCGATGCTACAAAAAGCTTATCAGGCGTGATGCGTAACGAAAAAAGGCCATCGAGAGTGTGACCTCGTTTAGTTTTCTCGGCACGATTAACCTGCACATTTTTAACGCCTAAGTGTGTAATGTAATGTTTGCGCAGGTAATCGTACGCAAAATCGTTAATGTCACTTTCTCTTTGAACAGGCATAAATTTCTTTCACATATAAGTGTAGAGGCGCAGGCCCACTTAGATTGCCAGTGAGTACGTACGGCACCACCACCACATTGGTTTGGGTTAAGAATTGATAAGAAATAAAGAAAAAGTTCTAATGTGCATCACAAACATAGGTTAAATTAGATATAGTTGCAATTAATAAGTATGATTTTTTAAAAGTGCGTATTTTATTTCTTTCTGGCATAACTCGAACACTTTTTAGAGCAAAGAGGTGTATGGAAAGAAAGCTTTGTTATTTGTCTGGTACACGCAACTTTCTGGCTGAAAGTTAGAAACCAACTTATTATGCCTTCTTAGAAATGCTTAACTTTACAAAACAGTAAATCGCTAAATAACTTAATTAGCTGGTTGGATACCTTAGTACTATGAAAGTATACTCTTTAAGGGCGTTTTTGGCAACCACGGCTTTCGTGCTTTTTCTGTATCCGTTGCAGGCCCAAATGCCTCAAAAGCCATCCGCCGCCAAGTTGCAACAAGACCTGCATAAGCTGAACGTGCTTGGCTCGGTGTTATACCTTGCGGCGCACCCCGATGATGAGAACACGCGCCTGATCGCCTATCTGTCAAACGAAAAACTCTATAATACCGGTTACCTGGCCGTTACCCGCGGCGACGGGGGGCAGAACCTGGTAGGTCCTGAAATACGCGAAGGCTTGGGCATCATCCGGACGCAGGAACTGTTACAGGCACGCCGCACCGATGGCGGCAAACAGTTCTTTACCCGCGCCAACGATTTCGGTTTTTCAAAAAACCCAGAAGAAACCTTTACCATCTGGGACAAGGAGCAGGTGTTGGCCGATATGGTTTGGACTATCCGAAAGTTTAGGCCCGATGTTATGATAACGCGTTTCCCGCCGGATGAGCGGGCCGGCCATGGGCACCACAGCGCCTCCGCCATACTTGCCGAAGAGGCATTTAAGGCGGCCGCAGACCCAAAGCGCTTCCCGGAGCAGCTAAAGTATGTAGAGGCATGGCAGGCGAAACGCTTGCTATGGAATACCGGTGTGTGGTCTTTCAGAAGCCAGGAGGAGTTTGAGAAATTCGGGAAAGAGCTGCTGAAAATAGATGTTGGCGGATACAACCCGCTTTTAGGCAAATCCTACGGCGAGATTGCCGCCGAGAGCCGTAGCATGCACAAGAGCCAAGGCTTTGGGGCAAACGGGTCGCGGGGGGCAAACCTGGAGTACCTGCAACACACCACCGGCGACAAAGCCCAGCAGCAACTGTTCGAGGGAGTGAACACCACTTGGAGTCGTATAAAAGGCGGTGAAAAAGTGCAGCAACTCATCCAAAAGGCAATTAACAACTACAAGCCAGCCGAGCCTGCCAGCGTGGTGCCTATACTTCTGGCCGCCAAAAAGGAGCTGGAGAAACTGCCCGATAACTATTGGAAGCGTGTAAAGCTGGAAGAGCTGCAGGATGTGCTGCAGCACGCGCTGGGCTTATACCTAGAAGTTACTGCCAATGATTTTGCCGCCGCTTCTGGGCAACCAGTTAAGCTGGACGTAGAGGCAATTAACCGGTCTGCTGTGCCTGTAGTGCTTAAAAGTATAAATTACAGCGTTGCCAACACTGATACGACACTAAATATTAGCCTAAAAAATAACGAGCCGCTAAAGTATACAGTTAACCATACGTTGCCGAAAAATTCGTTTTATTCCCAGCCATATTGGCTGCGCGAGGAGGGAACGCTGGGTATGTTTGCCGTGCAAAACCAGCAGCAGGTAGGCTTGCCTGAAAACCCTGCCGCCGCGCAGGCCACTTTTAGCTTATCAGTAGCCGGAGAACCCTTGAGCATTACGGTTCCGGTTATTTACAAACGCACCGACCCCGTGGAGGGCGAAGTATACCGGCCTTTTGTAATAACGCCGCCGGTTTTTGTTAACCTGAAAGAGCATGTGTTTATGTTTGCCAGCCCAGAGCCCAAGCAAGTGCAAGTTTTGGTAAAGTCTGGAAAGGATGATATATCGGGCGATGTAAGACTTTCTGCCCCGAAAGGCTGGCGCATTGAGCCGGCTACAGCAGCCTTTAAACTTGCTGCCAAAGGAGCGGAGCAAAGTATAACCTTCACAGTTTACCCACCTAAGGAGGCACAGGAGGCGCAATTGCAGGCGATAGCGACTATAGATGGCAAAACCTATACCCAGGGGCTGAACGAGATAAACTACAGCCACATTCCGGCGCAGGTTACTTTTCCAGAGGCCACTGCCAAAATAGTGAAACTTGATTTGCAGAAACGCGGCCAACGTGTAGCCTACCTGATGGGCGCCGGCGACGAGATTCCTGCCAGCTTGCAGCAAATTGGCTACAACGTAACGCTGCTGAAAGATGAAGACATGCGACTGAGCTTTCTGAAGCAGTTTGATGCCGTTATACTTGGCGTGCGCGCCTACAACACCATAGACCGCATCCGGTTTTACCAACCAACCTTATTGGACTACGTGAAGCAGGGCGGCAACCTGATTGTGCAGTACAATACCAACCACAGCCTAAACCTGCCGCAGATTGCGCCTTACCCGTTGAAACTCTCCCGCGACCGTGTAACGGTAGAGGATGCCGAAGTCCGTTTTTTAAATCCAGAGCATCCGGTACTAAACTCGCCAAACAAGATTACACAGCAGGATTTTAATGGCTGGGTGCAGGAGCGTGGTTTATATTTCCCGAGTGAGTGGGGCAATGAGTTCACGCCTATACTTTCGGCCAACGACCCTGGCGAACCTGCCCGTGACGGAGGTTTGCTGGTGGCCAAGTATGGCGAAGGCTACTATGTTTATACCGGTTACTCCTGGTTCCGGGAGCTGCCAGCCGGCGTTCCTGGTGCCTACCGCTTGTTCACGAACCTAATATCGCTGGGTAAGGCAGAAAATGAAGTTTCTGGAGAGGCAAAAGCTAGGTAATCTCATTTGAAGATTATAATATGACTGACGAATTAATTGAGAGTTGGATAGTTTCTCTAAATAATGAGGCATTTAGTGGTAGAATAGTTGTGGATTACCTAGCAGAGAATGTTTATTATGGTGAAGTATTTACAGAGTCCAGCAACTGGCAAGTCTATTTCATAAAAGATACCAGTAATGTTTATGTAGGCGCTGTTGTTGATGCAGTTGGTGATCTATACTGGTTAGTTCAGACAAAAAGTAGAAAGAAAGGTTACTTATCTAACGCACTAAAGAATGTGATTTTGCCACATAAATTTTTAGAAGAAGAAAAAATTAGAATTACGATTACGAAGGGTACAGTAGGAATAGAAAATTATGAAGCATCATTAAAAGTTGCTATGAGGTTGGGGTTCCAACCAGTATCTGATAATGAATTTGTACTCTATAAAAGTAGATTCATTGATTCTTTGAAAGCTCATGTGCATTGATAATCCTTAAATAAAATATGGAACACCCGATACCCGAAGAAGAGCCTGGCCTAAAGCCACCTTTTTTTAAAAGCTGGTCTGGTATGTACTGGCTGGTGCTGGCTAACCTTGGCTTTCTGATCCTTCTGTTTTACATCATCACAAAATACTACGAATGAGGCCACTCGACTGGGTTGTGCTGCTTGGCACACTAGGGTTTATTGTTACTTATGGCGTCTGGAAAACGCGCGGCAGCAAAGATATTGAGGGCTACCTGAAAGGCGATAACAGCATGAAATGGTGGACGATCGGCTTGTCTATCATGGCCACACAGGCCAGTGCCATCACTTTTCTATCTACGCCTGGGCAGGCTTATGAGGATGGCATGCGGTTCGTGCAGTTCTACTTTGGCTTGCCCATTGCCATGGTTATCATCTCGGTTACGGTCATTCCTATTTTTTACCGTCTAAAAGTGTACACGGCCTACGAGTTCCTGGAAAACCGCTTCGACCTTAAAACCAGGTCATTGGCTGCATTTCTGTTTTTGGTGCAGCGGGGCTTGGCTGCAGGCATCACCATTTATGCGCCTGCCATCATACTTTCTACCATGCTGGGCTGGAGCCTGACCGCCACTAACTTAATCATTGGTATTCTGGTGATTTTCTACACCGTTTCGGGGGGGACAAAAGCCGTTAGTGTTACGCAGAAGCAACAAATGGCCGTTATGATGGGCGGCATGATCATCGCGGGGATAATGGTGGTGAGTTACCTGCCTGCCAATGTGGCCTTCGGCGATGCCGTGGCCGTAGCTGGTAAAATGGGTAAGATGAACATTGTAGACTTTGACTGGGACTGGAAAACCAGCTGGGACGACCGCTATAATTTTTGGTCGGGGATTACGGGAGGTTTGTTTTTGGCGCTCTCATACTTCGGCACCGACCAAAGCCAGGTGGCCCGTTACCTGGGTGGCAAATCAGTGGGGGAGAGCAGGTTGGGCTTGCTCTTCAACGGCTTGCTTAAAATCCCGATGCAGTTTCTGATTCTGTTTATCGGGGTGATGGTATTTGTGTTTTATCAGTTTAACCAACCGCCTGTATTTTTTAACGAAGCCGCTAAAAGCAAAGTATACGCTACTGCCTACGCCGACGAACTGCGCACCCTGGAAACAAAGTATAGCCAGATCTTCGAGCAGAAGCAAGAAGCAGTGCAAGGGCTGGTAACCGCCCTCAAAACCGACAACGAGCAAGCCATCGCCACTTCCCAAGCGCAGGTCGATAGCCATACTGCTGCCGGTAAAGCCGTGCGTGAAGAGGTAAAAGCAGTCATCAAAAAAGCTGTGCCTGAGGCCGAGACCCGCGACACGGACTATGTTTTTATTTCCTTCGTGATGAAGTACCTGCCTACCGGTTTAGTGGGCCTGCTGCTGGCAGTTATATTTTCTGCGGCAATGTCGTCCACGGCATCCGAACTGAATGCCCTGGCATCAACCACCGTCGTTGATATTTACAAACGCTCCGTGAAGCAAGACGGCAGCCCTAAACATTACCTGAATGCTTCCAGAGGTTTTACCATTGCCTGGGGCCTGATCGCCATACTTTTTGCAACGTATGCCTCCTTGCTCGATAACCTTATTCAGGCGGTGAATATCATCGGCTCCATTTTCTACGGAACCATACTTGGCATTTTTCTGGTGGCCTTTTACTTCAAAAGCATTAAAGGCAATGCTGTATTTTTTGCAGCCATACTTGCCGAAGCAATCGTGCTTTCCTGTTATTATTTCACGGATGTTGCCTTCCTGTGGTTCAATGTAATCGGGTGTGTTGCCGTGATTGTTTTCGGGTTTATACTTCAAGGATTAATTGGGAAGAAGAAAGAGGAGCTAGCAGCCTAGAGATGCATTAGAAAGTATGGGTTTTGATTGATGCAGGTTGTGAGGTCTTACTTGCAGTTAATTCTAAAGCAGCGGTAAAGCGTTTAGCAAAGCTTTACCTGGCCCTTCGGGCCAGTTGAGTTACAAACTCAACGCCATGATAAGCCACAAGTTGAAAACTTGCGGCAGGGAAAAATCAAACATATAGCCGTAGTTGCATAGCGCGGGATACCGCGCGGACAGGTCGCGACCTGTCCCTACAATTCGGTTCGGGTTGCATCAGCAGTAGCGATCGAAATGATCCCAGTCTTTGGGTGGGGGTAGGGGCCCTCGAAAAAGAGCGCCTTGTAGATTTCCGGTGACGAGCGCAAGCGAGGCAGCCCGAGGCACGAGGGCAGGAAATGTACACCGCGTGATGCCCAAAGACGAGGCCTCCCGGCCTAGAGGGCACCAAAGCCAAAGGTGCAACAAAACAGCAAGCGAGGCTGGAGGGTAAACCAAAGCTAGCGAGTACAGCCCAGTATTAACCAAAAACGCAAGTATAAGGCCAGCCCGCAAACCAGCTATATGCGCGGTTTCTGCGCCGCCACAATATACACCAAACTCCCCCCCGCCGATACATACTCCTCGTTCTGAAGTTTTTCCTTCAGCATGATTTTATTGTAGAGCAGCTTTTGCCAGTATGCATCAAACTTAGACTTATCGCCGCCGCCGGCCATAAAGTAGTTCAGGTTGTCCTGGTAGTCGTAGCCCATGGCCTCGCTCTCGATCCATTGCAGCATTTGCTCCACGCGCAGCATTTTCTCCTGCGTGTCGTAAGGCGGGATGATGGAAAGCGCCTTGTCCGAAATCCATACTTTAATATCCTGTAAGCCAGCTTTCAAAAAGAGGTCGGGCATGACGTCGCCCAGTGAGTTGAAGCCCTCGCCGAGTTGTTTCTTGCCTTTCTCGATGCGCAGCTTCACTTCCAGCACCTCCAGCATGGCTTCCACATTGTAATCGGTTTCGCCGTAGCGGTCAAACATCAGGTTGGGCACCAGGTTGTTAGGTTCTAGGGCAACCACCCAGCCTCCAGGCTTAGTCACCCGGATCATCTCCTGTATCACACGCTGCGGGTTTTTCACGTGGATCAGGAGCGTTTGGCAGAGCGTAACGTCGGCAATGTTATCTGGCAGCGGAATCTCATCGGCGTTGCCCACCTTAAAAGTATAATCGATGTTGGTGTGCCCGAACTCGCTTTGCGCGCGTTGCTTGGCCTCTGCAATATAGCCCGGTTCGTAATCTACGCCGTATACTTTGCCACCGGCAGGCATATACTTCGAAAACTTAAAGCCCATCATGCCCTTGCCGCAGCCAATATCAACCAGCGTTTGAGTATAACGGATGTACAGGCGCTCTGCCAGTAGTTCCAGGTAGTCCTCGTTCCACCAATACTCGCGGGCCGGGCCCAGGTGCTCTTCCGAATGCTGCTTATCTTCCAACTCTTTTCTCGTTTAAAGTGCCACAAAAAAGCCTCCGAAGTATACGTCCGGAGGCTTCTTTATACGGTAAAAGCAAAGGTAGCTTTATTTCATCTTTTTCCAGTCGGCAATCGCCTTTTCGTTCAGGCGCACATAATCGTCGTTGTTTGCGGCTTTGGCCATTTCCATCGATTTTTCAGCGGTTTTAATGGCAGCCTTGTAGTTTTTCATCTTTGCCTCGATCTTGGCCTGTGCGTGCACATTCCAGAACTTGGCGTCGGTGGCGTTGGCCTTCTTCATCCACTCGTGCGCCTGCTTCAGGTCACGGTTGGTTTCGAGGTAATAGTTGGCAGCGGCAGCATATAGGCCCGGGTTCACGTCCGTGCCGTTAATTACCTGCTGTTGTATCTGGCTCATAACTTTGCTATCCACGTCAGTTTTCACCGTGAACGGCACAATCATATCTGCCCAAAGGATTTCCACATCCATAGCATCAGCTTTCAGGTTTGTGAAGTTGATGGTAAAGGACTCTACATTGCGTGTATTTTGCTGTGGTGTAGCCTTAAAGCGCACAAGGTCCTCGGCTGGGTTATAGTCTTTTCCGCCATCGCCCCAGTGCTTGGTGTTTTTGTGGATGATGATGGTCCACTCGCTTTTGCCCGGAATTGTGTACAAAGCATACTCGCCGGCAGGTACTTTGTTGCCTGCGATGGTTACATCGTCAGAGAATTTAATCTTGGTGGAAGCGTTTGCACCAGTTCTCCATACTTTGTCGTAAGGCACCAAGTCGCCGAACACGGTACGGCCTTTAACCGACGGGCGCGAGTACTCCACGGAAACAGTGGCAAGACCAACGGCCTGTTCAACTTTTTGAGACGGGCTTGGAGCTGGCATTTTAATGCCCTGTGCCTGAAGTGCTCCCGCGCTAAGCATAAGTGCTGCCGAAAGTGCAAATCTGATAAACGTTTTCTTCATGATATAACTTTAAGTGTATGCTTATTTGAAAGTAATATTACAAAATATCCTTGATTTTAGCCAGAGGCTTTTGCCAGCGAGCCATCACTCTGCCAACAGGCAGGCAAGTGTAATGTTTAGCCTGCGCCAAGGTTAGCTTTTTAATAATTTTTTATACCTTAGCAAACAGTACTCGGGGTGCTTTAAGACCGACGCGGTTTTAAGGCTGAGATAATACCCGCAACCTGATCTGGATAATGCCAGGGTAGGAAATGTATCGTATCTGTTTGGCGCCGCCCACCTGGGCGTGGCCCTTTCATTCCTATCTGCTTTATCAGTCAGGCTATTTTAAACCTTTTAAAATACCTGCTGTGAGCAATCTGCAAAAACAAAAATTCGACATTGTAACCCAGGATCTGCGCCAATGGCAGGGCCGCCAGGAGTGGTTCTTCAACCGCGACCACACCGATACCTATGAGCTTTGGTATGAAGGCCGCTACAAGCGGGCCGAAGTATGGCAAAAGAAGGTGATCGGCGATCTGATCAAGAAAGACACGCGCGTAAAAACCTTGCTGGAGTTTGGCTGCGGCACCACCCGCTTCACGCGCTGGTGGAAAGAGATTGGGGTAGAGGCAAGCGGCGGCGATATCTCCCCGTTTATGCTGGGGCAGGGCGTGCACCTGTTCGATGGCGACCTTGTGCTGGCCGACTCGCACCACATGCCGTTCAAAGACCATACCTTCGACGCCCTGGCCTTCATCACCACCTTTGAGTATTACAAAGACCCTGTAAAAGTGATCCGGGAGGCGGTGCGTGTGGGCAAGTATGGCATTGTGTTCGGCATGATGAACCGCAACTCGCCAAAGGTGGCGCGGCGGCGCATTCAGGAGATGTTCGGCAAGAACCCGTTTTATGTAACAGCCACATTCTATACTCCCAAAAAGCTGATGGCCGTAATTGCGGAGGCTCTGAAAGGCCGCGATTATACTATAACCTGGACGGCGACGGGCCTGCCGGAGTGGTTCCCGGTGCAGCAGTGGCACCAGCCCTACGGAGATTTCTTTGGGATGCATGTACGCTTAAACGATGTGAAATAATGAGCGCATTTGATAATAACTCCGGCAAACTGACGGGCGCAACTTTTAAAGAGGTGCTGCTGCCCCAGCACGGCGCCATACGGGAGGAAGTGCTGGTAGGGCCACAGTTTGGCGTGGACACAGCCGTGATCGACTTAGGAAATAACCTGGGCATGGCCATATCCAGCGACCCGCTCTCGCTTATCCCTTCCATAGGCCTGAAAGAATCGGCCTGGCTGTCGGTGCACCTGCTCGTAAACGATATGGCATCCACCGGCTTTGCACCCATGTATGGGCAGTTTGTCCTGAACCTGCCGCCAACACTCTCGCTGGAAGCGTTCCGTGAATACTGGTTCTACATCCACCAGTTTTGCCAGGATACGGGCGTAGCCATCACGGGCGGCCATACCGGGCAGATCGAGGGGCAAAACTCCACCATCTCGGGTGGCGGAACCATGTTCCTGACAGCGCCCTTAGACCAAATCCTGACAAGCAATAAAGCCGAGCCTGGCGATATACTTGTCGTTACCAAGGAAACGGCGCTGGTTTCAACAGCCATTCTGGCCATGAGTTTCCCGGAAACGGTGAAGCAAAAGCTTGGCAAGGAAGTATGGGAACAGGGCTGCGCAAACTTTTACCGCACCTCCTCGCTGGCCGATGCGCTAGCAGCCCGCGAAATACTAGCACCCAATACGGCGCTCAAAGCCATGCACGACGTAACAGAGGGCGGCGTGATAGGCGCCATCTGCGAAATGGCGAATGCTTCCAGTTGCGGCTTTAGGGTTGATAACGACGCACTGCCCACCGGCGAAGCGCAGTTGCAAATTGCCAGCCTGTTTGGCATAGACCATCGGTTCAGCGTTGGGGCCGGTTCTATGGTTATGGCCGTTAAGCCCGGCAACGAGCAGGAACTGATTAGCCACCTGCATGCAAAAGGTATCAAAGCAACCGTAGTAGGAGAGCTGACTGCACAAACAGAGGGCTTCCGGATCATAGAAAACGGGGAGGAAAAGCCGCTTGTATTCGATGGCAAGGACCCGTACTGGACTGCCTTTTTCAAAGCGTTTAAAGCTGGCTGGAAATGATCGCGAAGTATAACATAACAGGCGGTGTATACTTGGTAGTGGACCCCGCCATGGAGCAAGCCGAGCTGTTCGCCAAAGTAGCGGATGCGCTGGCAGGCGGCGTACGGGTGCTGCAAGTATGGAACAACTGGCCAACTCATTTCAGGCATTCCGATAAAGTAAACTTTCTGTCTGATTTAGTACGACTGGCCGCATCATACTTTGTTCCGGTGCTGATAAACGAGGAATGGGAGCTGCTAAAGTATACCGCGCTGGCCGGCGTGCACTTCGATAAAGTGCCTGAAAACTTCCCGGTGATAAAAGCACAGCTGGGCGAGGGTAAAATGTATGGCATAACCTGCAGCAATAACCTGGAGGTGATCCAATGGGCCAGCCAAAACCAGCTTGATTATGTGTCCTTCTGCTCCATTTTCCCGTCGGCTTCGGCGGGCGCCTGCGAGTTGGTTAAACCCGAAACCATAAAGGAAGCACGTAAGCTTACAAGTATGCCTTTCTTCCTATCAGGAGGTATCACCACAGAAAATATGGCCAGCCTGAAAGGGTTGGAATTTAATGGCGTAGCGGTTATTTCCGGCATTCTGCAAGCCGATTCAGCACAAGTTTCCGCAGCCGCCTATCAACAAGCATTAGATAAGTATACCACATGAAAGATTCATTTTTAGATAAACTATGTTGCCCTGTGGATAAGCAGGAGCCTAAGTCGGAGGTGTTTAAGCGCCACGAAAACGGAGATATACTGGAAGGGTTGTTAACCTGCCCAAGTTGCCGCAGGTATTACCCCATTGTATATGGCGTACCGATCATGACGCCAGACGAATACCGCGAGAAAGCCTTGGAAGAGCCGATTCTGAAGAAATGGGGTCTCGCGCTGGAAAACTCTGAGGAGAAGGTGTTTCTGCTGGAACAGTAAGCTCTAAAGTATAAACCCTGCCACGAACGTTCGTGGCAGGGTTTATACTTTGATATCTAACAGGCAATTAGCTTAGCTCAAACTGCAGCTTAAGCAAGTTCGCGTACATGCCTTCGGGGTTCATGGAGAGTTGGTCATGCGAGCCTTCCTCCACAATCTCACCGTTTTCTATTACCAGAATCTTATCCACTTTGCGGATGGTTGCCAGGCGGTGCGCAATCACGATGGTGGTGCGGTCTTTCATCAGCTCGTCCATGGCTTGTTGCACCAGGTGCTCCGACTCAGAGTCAAGGGCGCTGGTTGCCTCATCAAGTATAAGTATGGCCGGGTTCTTAAGTATGGCGCGCGCTATGGCCACACGCTGGCGCTGCCCACCAGATAGCTTAATGCCGCGCTCACCCACCAGGGTATCCATACCTTCCGGGAAGGACATAATGAAATCGTAGGCGTTGGCTTTGCGGGCGGCTTCTATAATCTCGGTCTCGGTTGCTTCTGGTCGGCCGTAGGCAATATTCTCCCGGATGGTTCCGCCAAACAGCAGTACCTCCTGAGGCACAATGCCAATATTGCCGCGCAGCATGGTCATGTTCATGTCCCGGATATCGCGGCCATCCACTTCTATACTTCCGCCCTGCACATCGTAATAGCGCATCAACAACTGTATGATAGTAGATTTACCGGCACCGCTTGGGCCAACTAAAGCTACTTTCTCGCCAGCCTGCACACTAAAGTTAATGTTGCCGAGCACCTGTAAATCGGGGCGGGTTGGGTAGGAGAAAGCTACTTGGTTATAAGCGATGTTGCCGGTTACGCGCGGTATTTCGCTCAACGCTTTTACGCCTTTGTCGGTTGGTTCTTCCTGCTCCTGCAGTATTTCCAGAATGCGTTCCGTGGCTCCTAAGGCAGACTGCACCTTGCCGTAAATCTCTCCTAAACCACCTACAGAGGCACCAATAAACACAGTGTAAAGCACAAAGGATATCAGGCTGCCGCCATCAATATCGCCGTTGGCTACCAGAGTGGCTCCGTACCAGATAACAAGTATAATGCCTCCGAAAAGGCCGATAATGATGAACGTAATGAAAGCTCCACGATAGTATGCGGCGGAAAGTGCTGTTTTAACGGCTTTGCCCAGCGTAGTTTGGTAGCGGGCTACCTCAAACATCTCGTTGGTAAACGCCTTTACTGTGTTAATGGCTTGCAGCGTTTCCTCCACAATCACGTTGGTGTTTGCCAGTTCGTCCTGTGTTTTCTTGGAGAGCGTCTTTATGCGGCGGCCAAAAACCAGCGCTAGGGCCACCAGCACCGGAAAAGTAGCCAGCATAAACAGCGATAGCTTGATGGAGGTCCACATAATGATGATGACGCCTACCAGCAGGGTAGTGGTTTGGCGAAACAGCTCTGCCAGCGTAATGGACATGGCATCCTGCACCTGAGCTACATCGGTGGTTATCCGGCTTGTTATCTCACCCACGCGGCGCTTCTCGTAAAAGGAAATCGGGAGTTGCACAAACTTGCTGTACAGGTCGCGGCGTATGTCGGCCACGGCGTTTTCGCTGACCTGCGCAAAAAAGTACACCCTAAAAAATGAAAAAATCCCCTGTAGTAATATCACCACAAACAAGCCCATGGCTATCATGTTGATGTCTTGTAGCAGGCCGCTTGGGTTGCCGGTAGAGGAGTTAAAAAGCTTGCCTACCAAGTAGGGGAAAGCCATAAACGTGAGGCTGGAAAACACCAGAAACAATAGCCCGACGATGAATTTATACTTATAGGGAAGTACGTAGCCAAAAATCTGGAGGCCACGGCGAAAGCTCTCTTTGGTAATCTTCTTCTTGCCTTCTTTCTCCTGTTCGCCGCCGCTGAACCCGAATCCGCGTTTTGCCATTAATGATATGCTGCTTAAATGTTATTGTGGTTGCACCAGCTTGGCAAAGCCGGCTCGCCGTCTTGGGGTATGGCTGTATAACAGCTGCTTAGGCCGAATGATGCCACTGCCCCGCAAAATCTTACAAAGGTAAGCAATCTATGCCGAAAAAAGGCGATTGTGAATTTTCAAATCCGTGAAAACTGTAGTTTATACTTGTAATTCATGTTGGGCTATACTTGCTGGCTTTAGTTTATCCTCCAGACTTTCGTGCTGTTTTGTGTCATTGCTGGCTTTGGTGTCCTCTAGGCCGGGAGGCCGCGTCTTTGGGCATCGCGCGGTGTACATTTCCTGCCCTCGTGCCTCGGGCTGCCTCGCTTGCGCTCGTCACCGGAAATCTACAAGGCGCTCTTTTTCGAGGGCCCCTACCCCCACCCAAAGACTGGGATCATTTCGATAGTCATTGTTTTTGCAACTGTAACCGTCTTGTGGGGACAGGTCGCGACCTGTCCGTGCATTACCTCTGGCGCGAATCTCGGATTCGTGCCTCCCTATAAATGTTGAGTCTCCGGCTCCACTGGCCTGAAAGGCCAGAAACAGCAGGCGAAAAGCTTAACCATTTACAGCGTGTTCATCTGGCGCAAGTATGCAGCGAATAATCCTTTAAAGCCACAGATTTCAGTATGGCCACCGCATAAAAAAGGAGGCGCAGATGCTGCGCCTCCTTCAGTTGTATCGAAGTAAAGTATAAGTTATGCTGTTTGCTTCTGCGCCAGTTCCAATTCCCCGATCTTGCCTGATGATAAGGCCATAAGCCCGGCAAAAGTAAGGAAACCGTTCAGGATAAGCACCTCGAAGCCAAACTCGTAACCCCAGAACCAGTCTGCGGAGTTGTAGCTGATGATAAAGGTAAGCAGCGGCGCGATCATGCAGATGGCCGGCACATACTTGTCGCGCACGGCGCGTTTGGTGTAGAGGCCAAAGGTATAAAGGCCAAGCAGCGGGCCGTAGGTATAACCGGCCACTTTAAACACCGCCGTAATCACGTTTTCGTTGTTCAGAATATCAAAGGCGATGATCACGAGTACCATAACCACCGAGAAGCCAGCGTGCACGATATAGCGCAGGCGCACGCGCTCATGCTCGCTGCGGCCCTTAAAGTCCAGGAAGTCTACGCAGAAGGAGGTGGTGAGAGCCGTAAGCGCCGAGTCGGCGGAGGCGTAGGTTATGGCAATGATCCCAAGTATGAACACGATGCCCGAGAAGTATGTAAAGTGGTTCAGGGCCAGGAATGGAAACACGTCGTCGCCGCGCTCCGGCAACGGAATGCCTTTTGTTTGTGCGTAAATGTATAGCAGGGCGCCCAGGGCCAGGAACAGGATATTCACGAACACCAGAATTATGCTGAACCAGAACATGTTTTTCTGGGCCTCGCCGATGTTCTTGCAACTTAGGTTTTTCTGCATCATGTCCTGGTCAAGACCGGTCATCACGATGGCAATGAAAGCGCCGGAGAAGAACTGCTTCAGGAAGTACTTGCTATCCTTCACGTCCCAGAAAAACACCTGCGAGTAGTTGCTTTCCTTCACCGTGTCCACAATTCCCTGGAAGCCAAGGTTCAGCTCATCCGAGATCAGCCAGATGCTTGTGCCCACGGCCAGCAGCATGGCGGTTGTCTGGAAAGTATCGGTCCAGATAATGGTTTTCATACCGCCCCGGAAAGTGTATACCCAGATGAGGGCGATGGTGATAACTACGGAAACGGAGAAAGGCACACCCAGATCATCGAAAACGGCCAGTTGCAGCACACCGGCCACTAGAAACAGGCGAATAGCCGCGCCCAGCGTACGGGAAAGCAGGAAGAAGCCTGCCCCGGTTTTATAGGACCAATACCCGAAGCGCTGCTCCAGGTAAGTATAAATCGAGACCAGGTTCATGCGGTAGTACATTGGCATGAGCACGGTGGCTATAACAATGTAGCCCAGCAAATAGCCCAACACCAACTGCAAGTAGGAGAACTGCGCGGCAGCCACCATCCCCGGAATCGATACGAAGGTAACGCCTGATAGCGAGGTGCCGATCATACCGAAGGCCACCACATACCAAGGCGAGGCGCGGTTTGCCAGAAAAAATGTTTCAGAGTCAGTGTTCCGGCTGGTTAGATACGAGATGAATATCAGGATACAGAAGTAGGCTACAATCAAGCCAATGACAAGGGTAGGAGACATAATGTTTTGCGGTGGTTGGTAAGTGCTATGTTTGCGTATAGTTTACAAATATAGCAAAACCTGATTCCTATGCTAGTTTTAAGCAAAATCATGTAGTAACACCGGTTCGCCAATGGCCGGAATACGAAGGCCTTGCAAGGCCCCGGTGGCCGCAATCTGTTCCAGCAGGCGCACCGGCTCGCTCGCAGGCTCATCCGAGAGGTCGAAGGTGCCATAGTGCATCGGGATGAACATGCCGCCGCGCAAGTGGTTGTAGGCCTTTACGGCTTCGTGTGGGTTCATGTGGCTTTTGCTCATCAGAAAAGAAGGTTTGTAAGCGCCTACCGGCATTAGGCACACATCCATCGGGCCCAGCAAATCCTCTATCTCTGCAAAGTGCGGCGCAAAAGCCGAGTCGCCGGCAAAGTATAAAGCCATGGTTGGCGTCTTGATCACGAAGCTTCCCCAGAGCACTTTGTTCACGTCGGTTACGCCACGGCGGTGCCAGTGCGAGGCGGGCATAAAGTATACTTCGAGGTGGTCGGGCACCAAGTCATACTTCTGAAACCAGCCGGCCTCCTGGTAAGGCAGTTGCGGCTCAATGCCGCGCAGCAGGTTGCCGGCCTGCAGCGGTGCGAGCGCCTTTACCTGCGGGTTGCTGCTAAAAACAGTTTGGATTGATTTTTTATCGAGGTGATCGCGGTGGCCGTGCGAGAGCAGTATAAAATTAATGTTACGCAGCGCCTCTGGTTGGCAAGGCAGCCCGACTTTGCGCTTCATGAAGGAAATATCAAAGAAAGCAGGGTCGGTTAGAAAGGTGATGCCCTGCAGGCGTATGAAAAACGATGCGTGCCCGAGCCACACTACCATGTCCTTGTCGTCATGGATAAAATCGAGGCCTTGCTGCACGGGAGGCGTATAGGTATCCTGCTTCTTTTCCTGGCGCTGCGGGTTTTGAGTAAACTGCCACCGGATCACGTTGGTAAAGTCGGGGTTATAAAGCTCCTCGCCATTCGCAAACTGCCCTTTTATCGTTTTGTTTCCTTTATAACCGGGCTTGATCGTTGCTAGGCGATCGTTTTTTACATGGCGAATATGGTTGTTGCGCTGCTTCAAAGTTCGTATCGTTTTTTTATACTATAACAGACTTGCAAAGAAATAGGTTAAGCTGTTTTTACAAGCTTGTTCTAAAACCAAAAGCGCCTCCCCGATAACCGGGAAAGCGCTTTCAGATTAGTTTTTTATACTTGCTTAGTTCCAATACCCGTTGCGGCCGCCTAATCCTGGTGCAAATGGCGAGTAGTGGGGGTTGGAATAAGGCGATGCTCCATCAGTGTAGCGGATGCCGCCCGTTACCGAGAAGTTCTCTGTAATCTTGTAAGTAGCCCTGAAATCGGCTCCCATGCGGCCCGGACTGTTGAAACCAGCGTTAAACTGGTCTGCCGGAATGTTAGAGAAATCGCGCCAGATGTTGCCGCTCAAAATCAGTCGTTCGCTGGCAAGGTAATCAACGCCCACGCTGGCAATGTAGTGGTTACCGCCATTGTTACGGTACAACACAGTAGTGCCTTCCTGGCCAGCAACCGAGGTGCTGTAAGGTGTGGTGCGTATGTAGGCCAGGCTGGTAGTCAAGCGGAAGCGGTTGCTTACCTGATACCGAACCGACGGCTCTATAAAGCTAGCGCTGCCATACCCATTGCTGAAGCTAGCACCCATGTTCAGGCTATAACTTAGTTTTGGGCCCGTCCAGGCTGGTTTTTGTGCAGCTTCCTGTGGTGCCGATGCGGCTGGGGCTGCTACGGTGCTATCAGGTACTGGCGCTGCATCAAGGCTGGGCTTTACGCCCTGCGCCATGCTTTGCCCTGCGTAGAGCAAGGTGGCGGCAAGTATGAATCTGAATATGTTTTTCACGTGGAAATATCTGAAGTATAAATTCTTATACTAAGGTAAGGCCTGTATCGTTTAAAAGCAACTAGGTTAAAAACGGCCAGCGCCTGTATTTATTGCACGTTGCTGGTTTTACTGCCAAGCCAGGCCGCACGATAATTCTGCATTTCGGGCGTCAGCGTTTTGCCTATCTGCTCGTAAGGCACCACTTCCAGCGTTTGCGGCTCTTCCAGCACCAGCGTGGTGCTGCGCTCCTGGCCGTAACGGCTATAAGTTACCGGTACACTGTCGCCGGGTTTATGCTTACTCAGTACTTTCTGCAGGTCTTTTTCCTTTCTGATCTTTCGGCCATCCAGCGTAAGTATCACGTCTGCGCGGTCGAGGCCGGCTTTGTATGCGGCGGAGTTTACGTAGGTGCCATTCATGATCTCTGCACCGTCTTTTCCATACTTCCAGTAAACCATGCTGATAGCTGCCTGGCCCGGTTTAGCCTGGCGTAGCTCTAAGCCGGCTTTGGCCAGCAGCGGGGCGAAGTCGGGGAGGTTGCTGCCGAAAATAGTCTGGCTGAAAAACTGCTTTGCCCAAGCTGCATCGCCGCTCACTTCGGCCAAGGTTTCTTGCAGGTCGGCCATGGTGTAAGGTTTTTCGGGAGCGCCATACTTGCGCCACAGCGCCTGCATGTAATCATCTAAAGTTTTGTTGAATTGCTGGCGCAGCGCCATGTCCAGGGCAAGGCCTGTCATGCTGCCGTAAGTATAGTAAGAAATATAGGTGTTGTGGCGGTTTACAGGGTCCACGGAGCGGGCAGCATCTACGAAGGGTGCTTGGCGGCTCATCTCTATCAAGCTATGGTACTCGCGGCCCGGCGAGAGCAGCATGTAGTTCAGGTCGCCGGCCAGCCCGTCGGCATACTCCTTCAGGCTAAAAATGCCGGAACGTGCCATTGTCAGGTCGCCGTAATAGCTGGTGAAGCCCTCTGCCAGCCAAAGCGCCTCCGACATGTTCGCCTCCTGAAAGTTAAACGGCTCCAGCGATTTCGGGCGTATGCGCTCCACGTTCCAGGAATGGAAAAACTCATGCGATACCGTGTTCAGCAGCGGGTTCATGGCTGTGGCCGGCGGGCGAGAGCTGGTAAGTATGGTGGAGTTGCGGTGCTCCATGCCATCGCCGGAGGCCTGCGGCATGTAACAGCCTATAAACGTGTAGCGGCCAAAATCATAATCCGGCAACTGCCCAAACACGGCACGCTGCTCGGCCACGATCTTTTTGGTGCGTGCTACATACTCCTCGAATTGCTGCGGTGTGCCTTTGTGGTGCAGCGTAACCTGGATTTTTTTCTCCTTTCCGCCCTCGTTTATGGTCCACTCGGCAACGTCGAAGTTGCTGAGCTCGGTTGGGCTATCCATCAAATACTGAAAGTTAGGCGCAAAATAGGTGTTGCCCTGCTCTTGCCTGAGTTGCGTGGCCACTTTCCAGTTGCTGCCCTGCGGCATGTTAAAGGTAACGTAAGCGGGAGATTGTTCAAAGTCCCGGGCATACATCAGGGTGGCAGGCATGTTCAGGTGGGCGTGGGCTTCGTCTACCCCGGCGTAGGTGCCATCAGCGTGGTCAGCAAACAAGGTATAGCTTATGGTTACGGTGCCTTTAGGGGCGATCACATCCCACTCAGAGGTGTTCGGGCGATAAATTTGCAGCTGCTGTCCCTGCGCATTGGTGGCCCGCACGTCGTACACGTTTTTCGCGAACTCATGGATGGCATAGCGGCCCGGCGAGGTACGCGGCATCAGGACTTTTAGGGTATCGCCGGTGGCGCCGGAGAAGGTAACTTTTACCTCTGCCTCGTGGTGCACCGCATTCGGGAACGACAGCTCATACTTAACCTGCTGCTGTGCCAGCGCCGGTTGTAGCATCAGGCCAAGCGCTATCCCCAGCAGGCCGTAGAGTTTTATTTTCATTGGTTTAGTTTGTGTGGATCAATCGATAAATATAGCAATTGCAAACTAAGCGGGCAATGTTTGCCGCGCCTGGCAAGTATACTTTGCGAGGCTTGGGAAGTATAAATGTTAGCGCAGGGTTTTCCGGAAGGCCTTTGCCTGCACCATGCCACTGTAAAACGGCTCCGAGAAAATCTCCTGGAACCCCAAAGCCTGAAAGTGCCGGCCATACTTTGGGAAGCGCTGCGCCTTAACCCCGCTCATCACTCCAAAGAAAGTATACATGGCGCGCTCCAGCGCTTTTTGCCACCAGGGCATAGGTTGTTTTATAGGCCAGAAATCAGCGAAAAGCCATAAGCCGTTCGGGGCCAGCGCTTGAGAGAGCCGTGCCATCAGGCGGTGCAGCCGGAGCGGCGGGAAAAGATCAAGTAAAAAGGGCGTAAGTATAACCTCGAACTGCTCCTGTGGCAGCAGCGCCTGTTCGGTGCCTAACCGGAAATTCACGCGGCAACCGTGCGGCTGCTGGTAGTTGGTATACTTCTGCGTGGCGCGCTGCAGCATAGCCGGGGCGGCATCGAGGTATAATATGTCGAGTTGCTTGCCTGTGCTGAGGAGTTGGTCCAGCACCCAGCCGCTGCCGCCGCCAATAACCAAAACCCGCGCCTGCTGCGGCACTAGCGGGAGCAAGGCCAGCTGTGCTTTCTCCAAAGCATGGCCATAAACCAGCTTTTTTAGGGCATCGTAAAAAAAGGCTACACGTGTAAATCCGCTGTCGGGGAGCTGAGGCAAAGTATAGATCTGTTTGCTGCAAGATAGCGTTTAGCGGTCGTAATGCTGCTCCAGCACACCGTTAAGTTTTTGCAGGATGTACTCTACCAAGCTCTTGCGCACGCTTTCGGGGTTGCCCTCAAACACCTCCCGGAACTCCTCGGCCTTGCCGTCATAGAGAAAGGAAACGAACATGGTGCCTACGGGTTTTTCCTGGGTTTCGGAGCCGCCTGGGCCTGCCAATCCGGTGGTGGCAATGCAGATATCGGCATCCAGTTTTTTCTTCAGGCCCATCACCATCTCGTTGGTTACCTGCTGCGATTCAGCGGTATACAAGTCCAGGGTTTCCTGCTTTACCTTGAGCAGTTTTCTTTTGGCTTTGGGCTGGTATACTACAATGCTTCCCACCAGTACATCGCTGGCGCCTTTTGCCTTCGAAAACTCTGAGGCCAGCAGGCCAGCCGTACAACTCTCAGCAAAAGCCACTGTCAGTCCTTTGTCCTTAAGACCCATTACCAGCTCGGTAAGCTCAGTTTGGTTCATAGTTTTGTGCGGTTAGTGTAAACAGTGCTTATCTTACTGCATTTGCCAACGGCAGGTTTTATGCTAAGGCATATGAATTGAGTATGGAATAAGTTGGGTGCGGCGAGCCAAGCACCGACTGCCAGAGCGATATCTCTTGAACAGGCAAGTATAGCGGCTCATCTTCTGATATCGTTGGCAGGTTTTGTGGAGCTTTTTGGTCTTTTCGGAAGCGCGCCAACGTAACGTGCGGAATCGATTTTTGCGTTTTCGGGGGATGTTCTGAGAGCGCACGTGTAAGATCCTGGCTAAGTGCCTCAAAAGCGGGGTGCGCGGCAAAGCGTGCCCAGATCAGGCGCGGGTGCTTTGGCTTTGGCCCCGGCTCGGTCTGCTCAAACGTTAGTGTAAAGCTTGCATGTTTTTTAGCGATCAGCGCGGTTTGCTGCTGGATGTGGGCAAGTTGCTGCCTGGGCACATTGCCGATAAAGTATAGCGTGAGGTGCAGGTTTTGGCGGGGCAATACCCGAATGTTGGGGTGGCTATAATGCTGCAGCTGCCCTTCGAGCAAATCCTTTAAGGAAGAAGGCAAAGTGGCGGCCACAAACAACCTGATACCGTCTTTCATAGTTCTTAATATATTCAAAAAAAGATTTTACGCGTAAGTACATGGCTACACGCTGCCTGTTTTAGCATAGTACCTAAACGATTCTAAACTGATATGATCCGAAGTTTCTATAAAAGAATAATGGCCTCGGCGGCCCTCTTTACCGTCGAGCTGATTTTTGTGTGGCTGCTTTTCCTGGTCTGCATCATTGGCTTTCTGTATATTGGTGCTGAGGTAGCGGAGGGCGAAACCGTGGGGCTGGATGAGGCCGCCTTTGACTTAGCTGCCAGTGTCGGCAACCCATATATGGATGCCTTTATCAAGTTTATTACCTTTTTTGCGTCGCGGCAGTTTCTCACGCCTACAGCCCTGATTCTGGTTGCCTATTTTCTGTTTGTGCGCAAACACCGCTGGAACTCGCTAAAAGTACCGGTTGTGGCGCTGGGCAGCATTTCGCTAAACCTGGTGCTGAAGTACTTCTTTGACCGGCAGCGGCCCATGGCTCCCTTGGTAGAGGCATCGGGCCTGAGCTTCCCGAGCGGGCATAGTATGGTGGCGGCATCGTTTTACGGCCTCCTGATTTACTTGGTATGGCACAACATTAAAAACGTACATCTCCGGAATACGCTGGTTGGCTTGCTTGTCATATTTGTAGTGCTGATTGGTTTTAGCCGAATTTACCTGCGCGTGCATTATGCCACAGATGTATTGGCTGGCTTTGCTGCTGGTTTTCTGTGGGTTATTATTGGCATAACAACCCTGCGCCGCCTCGAACGGTTTTCGGGCAAAGAGATTACTCCAATTGTGCTGGATGAGCGCGAAGAGGAAGAATAATTTTTTGTCAGGCGGGTATTGCATTTCATAAAATAGCTATTACTTTTGCAGTCCCAATCAACACAAAGGGTTAAAGGGTTTTGGGATGTTATATTGATATAGTGACATAAGCGCAAGTGGCGAAATTGGTAGACGCGCTGTCTTCAGGCGGCAGTTCCGCAAGGTGTGAAGGTTCGAGTCCTTTCTTGCGCACACTAAATCATAAAAAGGCTGATCTTCGGATCAGCCTTTTTTGTTTTTCGGCCATTCGGGTGGTTTGTTATACTTTAACTACTTGCCTTTGCTAACTCACTTGCGCAAACAAACGCTAGCGCCAGCCTCAAAAGTATACCGTCCAACTGCCCCATTTCTCCTGGTTTTTATAACGCGCTAAAATCCACTTCCGCTCCACCGGCAATTCGTGTTTAATAAGCATGACCGTAGGCTGCTGCCTTATCAGGTTGTGGAGCCTTTCTACGTCTTCGGGCTGCTGCATCTGCAAAAGCTGCTCCCGCCACTGTTCATCGCGCTCAAACTGAATCTCGCGGTTAAGATCGTCGTTATCGTCCTGCACCGAGATAATGTCTTTATTCAGCTCAAACGGCAGCGATGGCAACAGCCTATTGTACACCACTATAGTCCGCTGCTCCAGGTGGTTTGCCTTAATGATTTGGGCTAGGGGCCTGCTGCCATTGGTAAACTGCGGGTTGCTGCCCATCAGGTGCGTGGAGTAAGGCAAGAGCAGCAGGGTAAACAGGAGGGCGCTGTACAGCAGTTTTTGCTGTGAAGGCAGCGGCCGCTGCCAAAGTATAAAAAGGCCGCCTAGCATCAGTACCGGAAAAATCAGCACCCAAAGTGGCAGGGCAACACCAACCGGTAACAGCGGGGCAAGCAGCAAAGCCAGCGCCAGCACCGCAAGGAAGATAATGCTGCCGCTTACAATTTTGCGCATCACCGCTTCGGGCAAGGCAAAGAGCAACCAGGCGGTTAGTAGCGCCTGCCCAGCAAAAAGCGGTAAAATATAAAGTATGAGTTTGGAGCCTGAAAAGGAGAAAAACACCAGCGGCACCAGCACCCAAAGTATAAATAGGCGCTTAAGCGGTACAGGCAGTTCTTTTAACTTCTTTTTTTTGATAAAAAGTATGGCCGACCAGGGCAAACTGAGCACAGGCGCAAGCACCAGGTAAAACCACCAGGGCTTGGAACGGCCAAAGGTTTCCGGGTTGGCATAGCGCTGGACGGTATGCTTAAACAGAAAGTAATCCACGAACTGCGGGTCCTGCCGCATTAAGTATACATACCAGGAGCCACCCAACACCAGGAATAGCAGCATGGCCGGAAGATGGTGCCACACCGATTTCTTAACTTGCACCGAAGCATAAGCGCCGCCTACACCTACTGCCACCAGCACCGGGAAAATGAGGCCAACCGGCCCTTTGGTAAGAAAAGCCAGTGCCAGCAAAAAGTAAAACAAGTATAGCCACAAGGCTTTTGCATCAGTTTTATACTTTAGCCAGGCCCAGATAGCCGCCAACTCAAAGGTGGTAAGAAACGAGTCGGTGGTGAGGTTGCGCGCGGCCAGCAGCACAGCTGGTATGGTGAGGTAAACGATGGCTGCCGTAAGCGCGTGTCGCTTATCCCGGAAAAGTAACCCCCCGATCAGGTAAACCAGCCATACTTGCAGCACCAGGGATATTTGTAGGAAGAAGCGTGCCCCAAAGGCATTCGGCCCAAAAAGCTGCATACCCAGCGCTGTAATGTTATAGGTAAGCGGTGGCTTATGGAAGTGCTGTATGCCTAGTAGGCGCGGATGCAGCCACTGGCCGCTTTGCCACATTTCGCGACTGATCTCGGCGTAACGGGCTTCGCTGGTTTCAACAACGCCCCATCCTCCTAAATTGTAGAGCAAAAGCAAAAACAGGATCAGCAGCAGACTATAAAAAAAACGATTGCTGTGCAGGGTGTCAGGGTGCAACATCGGGTGCTGTTAGTTGGAGGTAGAGGGTTGTTGGGCCAGACGCTGCTCACGGAGCCCGATGATAAAGTTTCTGCTATAGGCCACCACGCCAAAAATCTGCCCCAAAAAGAGCACCGGGTCCAGGCGCAGCACGGCATAAGATATAATCATGAGGCTGCCCAGCAAACTGATAACCCAGAAACTTATTGGAATAACAGACTCACCCAAACGCTCAGAATAATACCACTGGTATACAAACCTTAACGTGAAAATTACCTGCCCGGCACCGCCCCAGGCTATCAGCACGCCTGATATTTTGCTGTGCTCCATTATGTAACTGAAGCTGTAGTGCTCACTCCAAATTAGCCAGACAAGGGCAGCAAACGGAAAAACCAGTGCACCCCAACGCACCGGGGCAGCCAGATCATCCCAAACGTTTTTTAGCTTGATGTTGCGGATGTAAATAAAGTATGAAATTAACTGGCCACCAACAATTACAATGTCGTGGCGCAAGGCACCATACACCATCAGCAGGATAGAGGCGATCATACTTGTGGTCCAGAATGAGGCAGGCGAAAGTATCTTCCCTGCCCGCTCAGAGGTAATCCACTGGATCAGGATACGTGCCGAAAACAGGAGTTGCGCAAGCAGGCCCACCCCGTAAATGAGCATCTCAGATATGTCCATTGGTTACAGGTTGGTTCTCAAACTCTTCTGCTATCGCATACTTTATGTAGCGCTTGCGCATCCATCGGAATGCAAACGTATCGTTTAGCGGGCCCCATAAGCGGTTAAACAGGTGATACTTGGAGTAGCCCGCAAAACGCTCGAAGTGCTGCACCGGCAACTGCTTTACCTTACCGCCCTGCAACTGTATCAGGGCCGGCAGGAAGCGGTGCATGCCATCAAAAAAGGGCACACGCTTGGCATAGGCGGCATCCATGATCTTGAGCGGGCAGCCTGTGTCCTGAATGCCGTCGTTGATCATGTAGCGGCGGAACCCGTTGGCTATTTTAGAGGAGATTTTCTTGATGAACGTATCCTTGCGTTTGGCCCGGATGCCGATAACCATCTCGTGCTGCGGCAAATGCTCCAGCAGCAGCATAAAGTCGAGCGGCGAGGTTTGCAGGTCGGAGTCGATGTAGCCGATATGGCTTGTCCGGCAGTGGTCTATACCTGCCTTGATGGCAGTGCTCAGGCCGTGATTGCGGTCCAGGGAAATGTAGCTGTAGCCCCCATATTTCTGGCAGATTTCACGGATCTGGGGCAGGCTGCTGTCCGTGGAGCCATCGTTGATAAAGAGCACCTGCGTAGGCACCGGCGACTCGGCCAGGAAGGCGTCCATCGCTTCCCGGAAACGCTGCAGACAACCTTCTTCGTTGTAAACCGGCACAAGCACTGTAAGCGTAATTGTCTGTAAACTAATATCAAGCATCTGCTTAATGGGCTTTATTTAAAGTATAAACTTCACTACAACCGCAGGCGAGCTAAAGTTACGCTTCAACACCAAGCTGCGGCAGTACGTATTTTCTGTGATGAAGCAAAAACTTACAGAACCATTTGCGCGCCTGCTCGGCTTGCTCTCTTTGGAGGTGTTGGCGCTTAGCGCAGCCTTGCTCGTCTGCTTGCTTCTGTTTCTGTTAATGACTTACCTGGTTTTCTCAGCCCGCGACAGCGCACTGGATACCAGCCTCTTCGCCTTCGCAGACCGCATTGCCTCACCCGGAATGACGCGGGTAATGCGCTTTATTTCTTTTTTTGCCTCCGTAGAGTACCTGTTAGTGGCACCGCCGCTGGTTGTGCTGGTTTTTAGCTTTTACCCTCGCTTGCGTTGGTTTGCGCTAAAAGTGCTTCTTATTTCCTTTTCTACTTCCATACTTAACCAGCTCATGAAGCGCTTCTTTGAGCGGCCCAGGCCGGCTTTTGCCTTGTTGGAGCAATCCGGAATGAGCTTTCCGAGTGGCCATGCCATGATCGGGGGCGCTTTTTACGGGTTGCTGATCTATATTATCTGGCGCACCGTGCACAACAATGTTTGGCGTTTGCTGCTTATCGTTTTCCTGGCCCTGCTTGTATTGCTAATCGGCCTGTGCCGGATATACCTGAAAGTGCACTATGCCACCGATGTACTTGCTGGCTATGCTATGGGCTTTTTATGGCTGCTGCTATCCGTTACGCTCTTGCGCCGACTGGAGCGGGCATACTTTTCGGGGCAAAAACGCCCAGCCTGATTAACCCTCCTGCAAAGCATGTACTTCGTTTATTTTATGGTACATCTTAAACCAATCTATAAATTTTGATAAGCCTTCACGCAAACTTGTTTGCGGCTTAAAGCCTGTTTCCAGCGCTAAGTCTTCCACATCAGCAAAAGTGGCCCGCACATCGCCGGGCTGTATAGGGTGCAGGTCCAGCTTTGCTTTGCGCTGCAGCAAACGCTCCAGTATAGCCACCGCCTCCATTAGTTGCTCGGGCTGGTTGTTGCCAATATTATAAAGCTTGTAAGGCGCTTTGCCGGTTGCAGGCTTAACGTCTAACAACTGCATTACGCCTTCCACCACATCATCCACATAAGTAAAATCGCGGAGCATATCGCCGTAGTTAAAAATGCGAATTGGCTTGCCCTCCACAATGGCCTTCGAGAAAATATAGTATGCCATATCAGGCCTGCCCCAAGGGCCATACACTGTAAAGAACCGCAAGCCTGTAATAGGCAGGCTGTAGAGGTGGGCATAGCTGTGCGCCATTACCTCATTAGCCTTTTTGGTGGCTGCGTAAAACGAGATCGGCTCATCGGTACGGTGGCTGGTGCTAAATGGTATATCTTGATTTAGGCCATACACCGAGCTGGACGAGGCAAACAGCAAATGTTTGATACGATTACGGCGGCAGCACTCAAGGATGTTGGCAAAGCCAACCAGGTTACTGGCAACATACTGCTCTGGGTGGTCTATGCTGTGGCGCACACCCGCCTGGGCTGCCAGGTTAATGACAATATCAAAAGCCTGGGCCTTAAAAAGTTGCTGCAGGGCAGGGGCGTCGGCCAGGTCCAGTTGAATAAAGTATGAACCGTGTAATGTGCTGTTGCTTAGGAGGGTATCATACTTAATTTCCTCCGTGTTGAAACCTTGTTCTTGCAGGCGCCTGAACTTTAATTTCGGGTCATAGTAATTGTTTAGCGCATCCAGGCCCACAGTGTGGTGGCCTGCACGCTGCAGCGCCAGCATCAGGTGGTGGCCGATAAAGCCTGCGCTGCCTGTTACAAGTATGCGAAACCGTTTTTTCATGCTCCCCGGATTAATGACTAGTTTTACAGTACGTATCTCTATGATGCAAAGTAAAGGTTAAGATATACCCCTGAGCATGGCGAAGGTAAGGGCAGAATCTGTAGACAATCTGTAGATTGACAGCTGCCTGGGTTGCAAGTGTATATTTTGTTTCTAGCTTAAGTGGTTACAAGTAATATTGGTGTATGAAATTATTGATAGTTGAGGATGAGCCGGTTTTGCTGGAGGAAGTAGAACACTACCTGGGGCAGCAGGGCTTTCTGTGCGAAAGCGCTCCGACATACCTACTCGCCGAAGACAAGGTATCCTTGTATGCCTACGATGTAGTGGTGCTGGACATAACCTTGCCAGACGGTAACGGTTTGCAACTGCTCCGTCAGCTGAAAAATCTGCACCCCGAAACAGGTGTTGTGATTATTTCTGCAAAAAACTCGCTGGATGACAAGCTGTCTGGGTTTGGCCTGGGGGCCGACGATTACCTGACCAAGCCTTTCCACATGGAAGAGTTGAATGCCCGCATCAATGCCCTCATCCGCCGCCGCGATTTCAAAGGTAGCGCTGTACTAACCTTTGAGGAACTGGAGGTGGATACAGAGGCCCATGAAGTAAGCGTGGCAGGGGAGAAATTGCAACTCACAAAGAAAGAATATGAGCTATTGCTATACTTCATCATCAACAAAAACCGGCTGCTTAGCCAGCGCTCTATTGCCGAGCACCTGTGGGGGGATGACTATGATATGGCCGATAACTATAACTTTGTGTATATGCACATCAAAAACCTGCGTCGGAAACTGGTTAGTACAGCTGGTACCGATTACATTACGACTGTGTATGGCATGGGCTATAAATGGACTGCCGCCTCATGAAGCTGCTCCACAAAACTACCCTGTTATACCTATTGGCTACAACTCTTATTCTAGTTGCAGCCGGGGTTACGCTCATGCTGGTGCTGCGCGGCCTGGTAGATGACGAGATAGACGAAGAGCTGCGCCTGCAGTATGACCTAATTGTAGAGCAGATAAGGGGAGGTGAACTGCCGAACGTGCCGCTTACCACCATCGCGCAGGTAAGCCAAGGGCCCACAGCAGAGCTCTTCGGAGATTCGCTGGTGTACGACAGGGTACAGCACCTGCACGAGGAGTATAAATACCTCCGTAAAACCAGCACCATTAACGGGCAGAATTACCAGATCATGGTGATGGATGCGCACGTAGGCTGGCAGGAGTTTTTCAGGACCATCTTTCTTGTTTTCCTGGTGATGGCTGCATCATTGGTGCTAGCGGGTGCAATTATCAATTATTTGGCGGCCCGAAGTATCTGGCGGCCCTTTTTTCAGAATTTAAATATACTTAAGCAGTTCTCCGTGAGCGCGCCGCAGCCGATGCAGTTGCAAAAATCCAGCATCCGTGAGTTTGAGGAACTTCGGGAAGTGCTGGAGGAAATGACGCACAAAAGCTGGCAGGAATTCTCCTCGCTTCGCGAGTTTACCGAGAACGCCTCCCACGAAACGCAAACCCCGCTGGCCATCATCCGCTCCAAGCTCGACCGCCTGAGCCAATACCCGGTTTCTGAGGAGATGGCTGAGCACATTGTGCATGCAAAATCGGGCGTAGACCGGCTCTCGCGCATGAACAAAAGCCTGCTGCTGCTAGCCAAGCTGGATAATAACGCCTTCACGGATAAGCAGGAACTAAACCTCTGTGAGAAACTGCAGGAGCAGGCCGGCCAGATGGAGGAGCTGTTTACGCTCCGGAACATAACCCTGGAACTAAGCTGTGAGCGGGTACGCATGCGTGCCAATACCTATCTCTGCGAGGTGCTGATCTCGAACCTGCTGGCCAATGCCGTGCACTATACCCCGGAGGGCGGCACTGTTTCGGGGGCGTTAACAAAGGATAAGCTAGTATTCCGCAATACAGGCCAACCCATCGGGCTGGACAGCGCACAATTGTTTAAGCGCTTCCGGAAAGGGCAGCAAAGCAACCATTCCACGGGCTTGGGCCTGGCCATTGTGCAGCAAATTTGCCAGGTGCATGGCTGGCGGGTGAATTATGGCTACCAAACTGGCTGGCACACGTTTACCATTAGCTTTTAAGTGAAAAGGTCGAACACATCGCCTAGTTGGCTGCTGCTGGCCTTGTAGATTTCGGTGTAAGTGCAGTTGGTGCAGGTTACAGTGGTAAAGCGCTTGTTCTGGATATCAAACAGCTTAGTAAGAAAGCCGCCGGTTGCCCTGAACTCATCCACCTCTGCGTGGGTGCCGCCGCACTTAGGGCAAGTATAGTTTATCTCGCGCATGGTTATACTTTATTGATTCTCAACTAAAGATAATGCCGGAAGGGTTTTATCAAAAGCCGGAAAGTCTTAAATTTAAATGGCGTAAGCTTTCCGTTTTTAATCACCCGTATTTTGATCTTCCGAAGAGCCATACTTGCTGCCTTTATACTTCTGGCTTCCAGCCTGTCAGCCCTTGCCCAGCATCCGGATGAGGTTACACTTGCCCGGCAGCGGCTGGAGAAAGAGCGTGCCGAGGTAGGGCGTTCCGAGCTTAGCCCGGCGCAGAAGGCAAACCGGCTACTAGAGCTTGGCGCCTGGCAGCAGGCCGAAAGTATACTTGCCCAGGCACTGGCCAACCCCGAAACCAACCTCGCCAAAGCCAGGCTTTACATGCTGCGCAACAACTTTGCCGCCGCCGAGGAGTTGGTAACCGAAGTGCTGAAAAGCACGCCTAACCACCGCGAGGCGCTTTTGCTGCGCAGCAAGCTGCAGGTGCAGGCCTGGCAGTTGCCGCAGGCACTAGCCACCGCGCAAGCGCTGCTCAAGCAAAACCCCCACGACGAGGCAGCCGCCCTAGCCCTTGGCCGTGTGCTGATGCTGCAGAAGAAGTATAACGAGGCCCTGGCTTGGGCAAACGACGTGCAGCAGTGGAACCCTAAGAATGCCGATGCCTGGCTGTTGGAATCCGATGTGCATTTCTGGAACCAGAAGCCCGAGCTGGCCGAGCAGCCGCTCATTAACAGCCTGACACTAAACCCTTTTAATGCGGATGCCCGCTTTAACTACGGCTATGCCATCTGGCGGCGCGTAGATGCCACACAACTAAACGCGATGGCTGCCCAATGGGAGCTGGCCCTGGCGCTGAACCCACTGCATTATGTAACGCACTGGCACTGGGGTAACGGCCACACCAACCTGACCTATGCCGACTATGCCCAAGCGGAAGATAAGGAAGTACGCAATGCCCTAAAGGCTGCTAACAAACTCCTCTCAGAAAATAAAATTACACAAGCCCTGCAGGCTGCGCAGCAGGTGCAGCAAAGCTATAAACATTCCGTGCTGCCGCAGATGCTACGCGGATCGGCCTACTACATGGCCTTCGAGATGGATCGCGGCACGCGCCTCGACTCGGCGCAGGCTATTTTTGAGCGCATCCTGCAGCAAAAGAAACACTACGGCCCGACTCATAATGCGCTTGCCGCCGTTATTAAGCAAAAGCAGCTCACCTACCTGCACAACTACGACTCGCTGCAGCAGGTGGTGCAGCAAACGGTTATCGCAGACCCTGTTAACTTTGCCAGGGTTTTCCCGGATGTGTCATACTACCCGGGCACGGAGGTGCAGCAAATGGTATGGTCGCAGCTGTATGAGAGTATCGTATACTTTCCGTTCTTGTCGAAGCAGGGCGAGAAGTTCGTGATACCGCCTTTGCACGTAGACTTGGCAGAGGCCATGGGCTCCAGCTACTTCCGGCAGGCAACCACTTTCGATAACCGCCAATGGATGGATATACGCGGTGTGGGAAGCGGTGCCGCGGCCATAGAGTATGTGGTGCGGGGCTCATACCTGGAGCGCAATGTTGTACTTCATGAGTACGTGCACCTGTTTCATGGCAGTGTTTTCACGGATGCCGAGAACCGCGCTGTGCGCAGGCTGTACCACCAAGCCATGCAGCAAGGCCGTACCCTGGATTATTACTCCGCCAACAACGAGCACGAGTATCTTGCCCAGACGTATCCGGCATACTTTGAGCCGGTAAAGGTGCATCCGCTTAATCATAAATCTGTAAACACCACCGCCGACCTGAAGGCCAAAGACCCTGAGCTTTATACTTTCCTGGATGCACTGGTGACGCGGCAGCGGGCCTACCTGGCTGGCGACAAGCAGGCAATGGCCAGCAACTGGGCACAAGTATACCTAAATCTGGCTGAGCGCGCGCTAAGGCAGCAAGAACCCGATAAAGCCAGTTTGTACCTTGACAGTGCCCTGGCCTGGGACAACAAGTATCAGCCGGCCCTATTGGCATACGTGCGGGTAAAACGGCAGCAACAGGATTACAAAGCCGCCAGAACCTGGCTGGAGCGCGCCCAAAGTATAAACCCTGATTACGCACCTGTGTATGTAGCAGAGGCCGGACTGCTGGAGGCCATGAAGCGCACCAAAAAGCTTAACGCGCATGATGCCCTGATGCAGCAAATAGCGCTGTACAAAAAGGCAAGTGAGCTGGAGGACGACCTCTTAATGCAGGCACGAACAAATGAGCATTTCAGGGAGTTTTTTGTGGATTACGGCATGGTGCCGGAGGCCATGGCTGTGGCCGAAGCCTACGTTGCCAATGCTCCAACCATCTCAACCTACCTCCGCGACCGCCGCGACGAGGCATTGGCTTACGCCAACTGGCTGAAAGGCACTACCCGGCCATCAGAGGAAGCGGTGCAGGAACTGGCAAGGCTCGTAGCCCTAAAGCCGCAGCAGTATACCTTGCGCAGGCAGTATGCAGAAGTACTGGCAAGCCAGGGAAACTACCAGAAAGCCTATGATGCGCTGGAGCAGGGGCAGCGTATTTTGCAGGCCTCCGGGGCCCCGCGCGCAGATTATATGGTGCGCATGGCAGCCTACCAACTGCAGCTAGGGCAAAAAGATCAGGCGGCAATTCTAGCAAAACCACTTCTGGACGGAAGTATAAACTTGCCTGCCCTGGAGCGTTACCTACTGATACCCGTATTAGCCCAGCTAGGACACGAAAAGCAAGCCAAAAGTATACTGGCTAAACTCCCTAAACCCGAAACAGTGGTACAACAGGCGCAAAACCTTACAGCAAAAGCACAATGGCTGGATGCCCGAGGCAAGCTGAACAGCGCGATTCAGGCTTACAAAAATTCACTGCTGCTTTACCCTTATCAACGTGCCGTAAGGCAGAGGCTAGTAGAGCTGCTCCAGAAAAAGAAGCGTACCCGAGAGGCTGATGACGTTAAACTTGCCGGCGAGCAGCTGGTTTACTCTTAATTTAATCATAACAATCTAACTAAATCTATTCTTTTATGAAGAAACTGTTACTACAAAATGTTTGGCTGCTTCTGCTGACGTTGGCCACTGTTGCCTGCCGCCAGTCGCCGCAGAGCCTAGACTCTAGAGTAGAAGGCCAAAACTTTGCGAATAATAAAGCATTGCCCACTACTGTATACCTGGTGCGCCATGCCGAAAAAGACATCTCAGACCCAGGAAACGAAGACCCAGGCTTAACACCGGAAGGGCAGACCAGGGCAGAGGCGCTTCGGAACCTGCTACAGGGCCAGCAGATAGGTGCCTTATATGCCACAAAGTATACCCGTACTAAGAACACAGTGCAACCGCTTGCGGAGGCAAGAAAGCTGGAGGTGCAACTCTACGAGGCACACGATTTTGCAGGCATAAAGGATACCATCCTGAAAGAGAATGCGGGGCAAACAGTAGTTGTTTCGGGCCACTCAAACACTATTTTGCCGATTATTGAAGCGTTAGGAGCCAAAAGACCAGTGCCAGACATTACCGATATGGAGTATGATTACATCTTTAAAGTAACAATAACCCCGGACGGCTCCGCCAGCGTGGCCACCGACCATTACGGCACCGCCAGCCGCTAGTCAGGCTATCCCATAAAAAAGCCCGTGCTGTATAATATAGTACGGGCTTTTTTATAGGATAATACCCAAAGCAATCGTATGCGTACGTAGTAGACAAAAAACACGAATCATGCGCAAACTAACTATAAAGGTAAAAAAGGGAGAAGGGGAAGAAGTAAGAAGCATTGCTGACGGACATCAAGGCCAAAACATTTCGGTGCAGCCCTTGGCAAACGGTGAGCTGGTGACGGTGTACCTAAGTAACGTACAGGTCAACGATTTCATAAAGGATATAGCACACTATGAAGATGCTGAAATAAACCTGATCCCGCGCGGTGTAATTTCCCTCTACCCGCCGCAGAACGAAGCGCCCGATCAAGTCGCCGACGTAACCAACCGCAGCCCTTTCGAGATTTATTTAGGCGGTTTGCAGAGTGTGGGCTCTAAAGTTGGGCTACTGAGTTACTCAGCTGTTGGGGCTATACTTGTTTGGGTTGGCTTTTATACCAATACCAGTTACCTGCTGGTAGCTGCCATGCTGGTGTCGCCGTTTGCGGGCCCGGCTATGAATGCTGCCCTCGGGGCTGCCGCTGGTAAAATGGGGTTGCTTAAGCAAAGCCTGCTGCGCTATTTTATGGCCATTGGCATGGCCATACTAGTGGGGGTTATACTTACTTTTATCATGCAGCAGCAACATGCCACACCCATGATGGTAAGCGTGAGCCATATTTCGGAGGTTACCTTTCTGTTACCGCTTGCCGCTGGCATTGCGGGTGGCATTAACCTGATACAGTCAGAGCGGGATAATTTGGTAGCTGGCGCTGCGGTTGGCATGCTAGTGGCGGCATCGCTGGCTCCACCAACGGGGCTAATTGGCATTGGCTTGGTAATAAATAACTGGCAGTTGGTGCAAAGCGGTGTTTTCCTGCTGATTTTCCAGTTGGTCGTTATTCAGTTTGTAGCTGCGTTGGTATTCAGGTTTATGGGTAATGTAACTATAAAGGGCGCGAAGTTTACGGATGGGCGCGAAGCAGTATTTAAAGGCTCGCTGCTTACCTCAGCCATCGTTATTGCCGGCATGCTTTACTGGCAGTTTGCCAGCCAGCCATCGCTGCAAAAGTCTAGCCTCAACACAAAAATCACAGAGGTGATGCGCACAGAGCTTAGCAAACTAAAAGGCATAGAAACAATAGAGGTAAATGCCCGGTTCACGCGCGGCACACTGCCCGACCTAAACCCGGTTATATGTGAGCTTTACCTGTACAACCGCAATAAGGCACTTACCGATGAACAGGTTAAAACGGTGGTAAAAGATGTGCTGACTAAACGCATAAGGGCTCAGGAGTGGAACGCCGACCCGATGTTTAACATCACCATATTGGACTACGATAAGGAGGTTAACTAACCCTATTGCGCTACCACCTGCGAGCCAGCCAACCTATCATGGAATGTATGTCGGGTGTCGTAAGGTGAGTTTACCAGAAAGCGAAATATAACCAACAGCACTGTAGCGGGGCGTGCAAAAAAGCGTATAGTGGCAGCCTTAAACGTGAGGCGTTTGCCGTAGGCGTCGGTTACGCGCAGGTGCAGGATATGCTTGCCAAATGTGCCCTGGCAGGCGCAGGTTTCGGTGCCCGCAAAGTATAGCCAGGCCAAAAGCAGGTGTATGAGCCGCTCGGGTTTCAGGAGCAGAGCCTGGTCATCGCTACTGAACGTAAAGTAATCAGTGATGCCTACCAAGGTAAGCAATAGCAATACATCCAGCGAAAAGGCTACGACGCGTGTGCCCAAGCTTGCCAGTTTTATACTTTCATTACTTTTTGTAAAAGTAGCATCCATAAGGATAAATGATGTTATGCCTTTTTATACTTAAAGGCCTAGGCTTAGTTGTCTTTAAACCATTAATTTATGTATTATTTGGTACTAAATGAATATCTATAAAAGCAAAAAGCTCCTGCAGTGTTAAGGCAGGAGCTTTTTTTAAAGCTAATTATGGGTTTTGCAGGCTTATTTTTTAATTATGCGCTTTGTTTCGGAATTGCCCGGCGTTTCGATGCGGTAATAGTATACGCCGCTCGCCAAATTACTTAAATCTGCTTCTAACTGATGGCTGCCTTTTGCGCGTGTCTCATTTAGCAACGTGCGCAAAGTATTGCCGTTAGCATCCAGCAGCGTGATTTTTACATTGCCTTGTTTTGCGACAGTATAAGCAAGGCTGGCAGTGCCGGTGCTTGGGTTAGGGTAAACCATTGTCTCAGTCTTTTCGCTAGCGCCGTCCTGAGTGGCATCCCAAAGTATAAAGCGGGCCGGGCGAAGCAGGCTATGGTAGGCCTGGTGGTGCTTACGGCGTGCGTGCGGCTTATGCTTTTTGCCGCCAGGCTTCTCGGCCTTTGGCGCCTCAGAGGCATTGTTATGTTTCTCTGATATAGCTTTTAAGTCTGCGGCCCATGTGGCTTTTTCGTCAGCAAGGCCATCTCTTATAGCTAATAGTTGCGTGTCATACTTGTTGGCAAGAGTTTGGGCCGCTTCCATAATCTGCTTTTTCTGTTCGCGCAGCACCTTTAACTTAGATTTTTGCGCATCGGTTAGTGGAGTTCTTGGTTCGCCCTTTTCAGGTTTCTGAAAGATAGCTTTTTGGGTAGTATGCAACTCCTCTAACTGTTTACGTAAGGCCTCAACCTGTTGCTTGTCGGCTGCAGAAAGCTGCTTGTCAAACTCCAGGCGTTGCTGGCGCAGCACCGGAAGTACATTTTCCTGTGTATAAGCTTGCATTTCTTTTCGGAGCTCGGAATTATCGCTTCCGCCCCGTTGGGCAAAAGCCGTAAGCGCAAGCATAGCGCCGCAAACCAGGCAGCATGCAAAGGCTAGGTTTCTTAGTATTTTCATGGGCTTTGTAGATTAAGATACACCTTTTGGACCAAATGCCAGTGCAAGGGTTTAATCTACTGCAGCCAGAAGCCTAGCTGTTGTGCTTACCCGGGTGCTGCAGCACCAGTGTGTCTGCAATTTTATCGTGCAGGGCTTGGCGGCGCGCCGTGAAAGCGGCCATAATGTAACCGATCAGCAGAATGAGCCCCGAGAGCATTTTGCCAAAGTACCGGCCAGTGGCGCGCGCAAAAGTAATGCGGTAGCCATTGGTATCAGTTATAAAAATGCCGAGAATCTGCTTGCCTAGCGTGGCCTGTTTTGCAGAGCTCTCCAAGCCCGCATAGTATAGCCAACCCAGAAAAGCACTAATTCCATTCATTTTCAGGCGATTCTCAATATCATCCAGGTCAGGTGCTAAAGGTAAGCCAAGTATAGAAAGCATGATAGCCACAGCCACCGATATGATCAGGGCATCAATAAAAAGGGCTGCCATACGGGTCCAGAAACTGGCGTAAGAAAGGGTAAGCGGGGTGTTCTCTTCGTCGTGCGTGTAAAGCTGCATGGTTGTTTAAAATTCCTGAGGGCGATGATACTACATCCAACCCGTACCTGCAACAAAAAAAGCTACCTATAGTTAGCCGTAACAAGTATAAAGCTGCCGAAAAAGCACTATTGCTCCGTGAAAAATAAAGCCGTAAGCGCCGACACGATAAAGTTTACGCCAATGGAAAGCACGATAAAGCCCATGATCCGGGACAAGGCCGCCAGACCACCCTTACCCATAAAGCGCGTCAGCTGAAACGAAAACCGCAGGATGATGTATGACACGCCGGCCAGCAGGAAAATCCCGATCAGGATCATGGTCATATCGAAGTATGAAAGCGAGGTAGTGAACAAACCAATACTCACCGCAATGGCACCTGGCCCTGAAAGCATAGGCATGGCCAGCGGCGTAAACGAAATGTCGTCTTTTTGCTGGCCTTCCTCTACCACATCCGGCGAAATTTTCTTTTTACTGGCACCCGGTGTTAAGAGCTCGAAACCGGCACGCATGATCATGAGGCCGCCGGCAATACGCAGGTCGTGGATGCGGATGCCAAAGAAGTTAAGCACGTACTGGCCAGCCAGAAAAAACACCGCCAGAATACCTACCATGTACAAACAGGCCTTCAACGCCTGATGATTTCTATAGGCCGGACTGTCATCCTGGGTCAGGGTGAGGAACACGGGCATGGCCCCAAACGGGTTAACCACAGAGAACAAGGCAGAAAAAGTAGCAAGTATGATTTCCATAGAGGGAATTTGCAGATCAAGTTAATCTCTAAATATAGCCCTTTGCTGATCTAATACAAAGTATAAAGTATACATAAAAGTGCTGTGCTACTGCAGCTGACTGTGCATAAGGCGCTAACACTAGCTCTGTAAAGTATAAAAAGTATGACTTCTTCCGAGTTTTGTCTTCGGTCTCCATACATATTCCTTATTTTTGAGGAGATCAACCAAAAACCGTTACACTACATGAAAGGAGAAGTAAAGCTAGGCATACTTGGCGGCGGGCAACTGGGCCGTATGCTCATGCAGGCCGGTCTCGATTTTAACATCTATACCCTGGTGCTGGACCCCGACGAGAACGCACCCTGCAAAGATATCTGCAACGAGTTTTACGTGGGCAGTTTCCGTGATTTTGACACCGTGTATGAGTTCGGCAAGAACTGCGATATCCTGACGATTGAAATTGAGCACGTTAACGCCGATGCGCTGGAAAAGCTGGAGCAGGAGGGCGTGAAAGTATACCCTGACGCCAAAACCGTGCGCACCATTCAGGACAAGGGCCTGCAGAAAGAGTTTTACCGCCAGCACAACATCCCAACCTCCGATTTTATACTTCTTAACGATAAGCAGGAGCTGCAGCAACATGCTGCTTTTCTGCCTGCCTTCCAGAAGCTGCGCCGCGAGGGCTATGATGGCCGTGGCGTAACGCGTTTAGCCAGCGAAACCGATTTCGGAAAAGCGTTTGAGGAGCCGACTGTGCTGGAGAAACTCGTGGATTTTGAGAAGGAGATTTCCGTGATTGTGGCCCGAAATGCCAACGGCGAGGTAACCGCTTTCCCGGTAGTGGAGCTTAGCTTCCATCCGGAGCACAACCTCGTGGATTCGCTTTTTGCGCCAGCCAACGTGCCGTACAAACTGCAGCGCCACGCCATAGAGATTGCAACCCGCGTGATAGAGAGCTTTGGCATGGTGGGCATACTTGCCGTAGAGATGTTCCTAACCAAGGATGGGCAGATCCTAGTGAACGAGGTGGCACCGCGTCCGCATAACTCCGGGCACCACACCATCAAGGCAAACTATACCTCGCAGTACGAGCAGCACCTGCGCGCCATCCTCAACCTGCCGCTGGGCGCCACCGATATTCAGAGTGCAGCGGTGATGCTGAACCTGCTGGGCGAGCCCGGCTACGATGGGGAGGCAAGCTACGAAGGACTGCAGGAGGCACTGGCCGTTCCGGGTGTGTACATCCATCTGTATGGTAAAAAATACACAAGGCCTGCCCGCAAAATGGGGCACATCACTGTGCTCGGTGAGAGTATTGAGGAAGCGCAGCAGCGTGCCGATCAAATTAAAAATGTCATCAAAGTAAAAGCATAATATGGCCGAAGAGACCACAAACACCCAACAGCCGCTGGTAGGCATTATTATGGGCAGCCAGTCTGACCTGCGCGTAATGGATGCCGCCGCCGAGATACTTGAAACCCTTGGCGTATCTTTCGAGCTGACCATTGTATCGGCGCACCGCACGCCGCACCGCATGCTAGAGTATGCCGAAAATGCCCGCAAACGCGGCCTGAAAGTAATTATTGCCGGAGCCGGAGGTGCAGCGCATTTGCCGGGCATGGTAGCCTCGCTTACCACATTGCCTGTTATCGGCGTGCCGGTTAAGTCTTCCAACTCTATTGATGGCTGGGATTCGGTGCTGTCTATCCTGCAAATGCCGGGTGGCATACCTGTAGCCACTGTTGCCCTGGATGGCGCCCTGAACGCCGGTATACTTGCCGCCGAGATCATCGGTACCAACAATGCAGCCGTAGCCGACAAGCTGGAAAAGTATAAGATCAGCCTAAATGATAAGGTGATGCGCTCTGTGGAAGAGCTGAAAAGAGGAGATCGGGACTTGGATTAAGTATGAAAATGAAACCAAAAGGCCGGTGCAAGACCGGCCTTTTGGTTTATAGCTCTCTAGAAATAAAAGCTTGCGCCAATTCGCGAGCTTGCCAAGCTAAAATCAATATTAAAAGTCTTCGGCAACTCTTCTCCTTCAGGAAGCCTGCTGTCGCCTAATCCGTGATCATACTTCATAACATTCGTTTTTAGTTCAATTCCGAAACGCGGTTTGATAAAGTACACAATCCCTGGGATACGATGGCGCGAGCCGCTTTAGCTTTAAATGAGCTGTAATCTTTTGCTATGGAACCGTTAGTAGAAACGAAATTTCCACCAAGATAACCGGAAGATGCGGAAGCACTTTTTGACTCCGAAGACTCCCAATACACACCAGTCTGCGCTTCTCCAAATAACGATATCTTATTATGTAAAGGATAGTAATAACGTGCCTGTGGCCCAATAAACCAGGATTTAAACTGTGCTTCGGAAGAAGACCTGTAGCTGCTGTATCCAGACCCGCTTGATAGAATTGCCCCTTGATTAGATTCTGAGGTAGAAATAGTATGCTCTGTAGTTAAACCAAGCGACCAACTATGGTTGAGCTGATAGTTAATACTACCACCAAGCTTTAAGGACTTGGCTTTACTGGATTTATTTTCCTTATGGATAGTTGCACCACCGCTGGCAGTTACAAAAAATGTCCTTTCTTGGACCTGTGCTTTAGCCTGCACAAGTATGAATGTGCAGCCAATTAGTAGTATAAGTCGTTTCATAGCAGTAAAAAATTTAGTTACAGCTATATTATGGCAATAACATATTAAAACAAAAAATCCCTGTCGGATACCGACAGGGATTTTTTTATGGTTTGAGTGTTGGATGCTTATTTGTTGCCGTCTACTTCTTCGTAGTCAACATCAGTTACACCGCCGTCGGCTGCGCCTTGCTCAGCACCTGGCTGGCCTTGCTGGCCGTCGCCGCCTGGGGCACCCTGGCCTTGTGTAGCGGCATACATTTCCTGAGAGGCTGCGCTCCAAGCATTGTTAAGGTTCTCGATAGCTACATCGATACCGGCCACATCTTTCGCTTCGTGTGCTTTTTTCAGCTCAGCCAGCGCGTTCTCGATGTTCGACTTGTTGCCAGCAGACAACTTATCGCCGTACTCTTTCAGCTGCTTCTCGGTCTGGAAGATCATAGAGTCGGCTGTGTTCAGCTTCTCAATCTCCTCTTTTGCCTTCTTGTCAGCTTCGGCGTTGGCTTCTGCCTCCTTACGCATCTTCTCGATTTCCTCATCACTCAGGCCGGAAGAAGCCTCGATGCGGATTTTCTGCTCCTTGCCGGTTGCCTTATCCTTGGCAGTTACGTGCAGGATACCGTTGGCATCAATATCGAAAATTACTTCGATCTGCGGAACACCACGTGGCGCTGGCGGAATGTCTGACAAGTGGAAACGACCAATGGTACGGTTATCCTTTGCCATTGGGCGCTCACCCTGCAGTACGTGGATCTCAACCGATGGCTGGTTATCCGAAGCAGTAGAGAACGTCTCAGATTTCTTGGTAGGGATAGTTGTGTTCGACTCGATCAGTTTGGTGAACACACCGCCCATTGTTTCGATACCCAGTGAAAGTGGCGTTACGTCCAGGAGGAGTACGTCTTTTACCTCACCGGTTAATACACCACCCTGGATAGCGGCACCGATGGCAACCACCTCATCCGGGTTAACGCCTTTAGAAGGCTTCTTGCCGAAGAACTTCTCAACCTCTTCCTGCACCTTCGGGATACGGGTAGAACCACCTACCAGAATCACTTCATCGATATCAGAAGTAGAAAGGCCGGCATCTTTCAGGGCCTGCTTGCATGGCTCCATAGAGCGACGGATCAAGTCATCAGAAAGCTGCTCGAATTTTGCGCGCGTCAGTTTACGTACCAAGTGCTTCGGAACGCCATCAACCGGCATAATGTATGGCAGGTTAATTTCGGTTTCCTGCGAAGAAGAAAGCTCGATTTTGGCTTTCTCTGCTGCTTCCTTCAAACGCTGAAGCGCCATTGGGTCTTTGCGCAGGTCTAAGCCTTCGTCGTTTTTGAACTCATCAGCCAACCAGTTAATAATCACCTGGTCAAAGTCGTCACCACCAAGGTGCGTGTCACCGTTAGTAGAAAGTACCTCAAATACGCCGTCGCCAAGCTCCAGGATAGAGATATCAAATGTACCACCACCAAGGTCAAATACCGCAATTTTCTGGTCGATGCTCTTTTTATCCAGGCCGTAAGCAAGCGCTGCCGCTGTTGGCTCGTTAATGATACGCTTTACCTCAAGGCCTGCAATCTGGCCGGCTTCTTTAGTAGCCTGGCGCTGAGCATCGTTAAAGTATGCCGGTACGGTAATAACCGCTTCAGTTACAGTTGTGCCCAAGTACTCTTCTGCTGTAGCCTTCATTTTCTGAAGCACCATGGCAGAAATTTCCTGTGGCGTGTACTCGCGGTCGCCGATCTGAACGCGCACAGTGTTGTTGCTGCCTTGCTGTACTTTGTAAGATACCTGCTTTGCTTCTTCGCTTACCTCGTTGTAGCTGTGGCCCATGAAGCGCTTGATAGAAGCGATAGTGTTTTGCGGGTTAGTGATTGCCTGGCGTTTGGCAGGATCACCTACTTTGCGTTCGCCGTTTCCGTTATCCAAAAAAGCTACGATAGACGGAGTAGTGCGGCGGCCTTCGCTGTTAGGTATAACAACTGGCTCGTTACCTTCCATTACGGCAACGCAAGAGTTTGTAGTACCTAAGTCAATGCCTATTATTTTTCCCATTCTATAGTTTTATTTATAGTTGCTGATTTAATTTCTTTTTTATGGTTACTACTCAGTTAACAAGCCATGTGCCAATGGAGAATTAGCCAATGTTTTATGTCATTCTGTCAGAATAATGTCGCGCAGCCATAGGTGTTGGCCGACTTGCCCAAACAGACCTGACGGCACTGCGACATAATTACTGAAGTATACTCTGCGGCGGCAGAACGCTCTAGATTTTTAAGGCACGTGCAACATGGCTGATAAAACATGCTTCGGAAAAAAACCACTTAAAGGGAGGATAGCTGATGCATGACCTCTAAAAAACAGTGCATCAGCTAAAAGGAATGATAATGTATGTTGCAACCCATGTGCTGCTGGCTAATGGCTTCGCCATGCCAACCAATAATCAGGAGTTCAAGCTTTAATGGTATTAGAAAGATATTCCGGTACGGATTGTGGACACAACTAACCCCTCGGATAGCCCACCGAAGAGCCACTGAGTATCACTGCTACAAACTTAAGCTCAGCTGTTTTGCTTCGTTTTTATACTTAGCCAGTATGTCAGTCAGGCCTTCTTTAGGCGAAGTATAACTTACTTCAACTTGCTTCTCGCCGAGGGTATATGCGAGCAGGCCTTGCTCAGCCTCTGTCAGGTAATGCAGTTTATGCTGCGCATCATCCGTGGAAACGAAGTATGTCCGGAAAGTGAAAGTATTCTGAACGCGGTGCTGAGTAGGAGGGCGGTTCTCGAGGTAGCGCTGCGTAACTACTGTGTCCAGGGCAATTATACTTTCTACCTGCACCACGCGCCGGATCTGGCCTTCACTAAATGTCCACTGCTGGATCTGGTGCGGCCCTTGCTGCTGCGTGTTATGGGTTGTACGGCTCAAATCAAGGTTAGCCACTAATGCAAAAAGCTGCAAATCGTTGGCGATACTTTTCACTGATGGTTGGTCGGTGCTGTTATCGCTGATAAAGTAACTGTTGCGTTGCTGTAACCGGCTCAGGTCTTTTTGCAGATCTTGCTTGAGTTGAAGGGCAGTGTTATCGGCCTGCAGCAAAGAGAAGAGCAAAGGAATAAGTATGTTCAGAATAGCCATAGCGTGTTAGGTTTATGCGTTATATATTGCTGTTCCTTCTCAAAATATGTGCCTGATACTTACATTGGCTTACAGCGCTTCTTCCTGAATCGATTTTATAAGGCAGAACTATCAATCACTTTCCAGGTGATGTTGCCGTCGCGCACGTCATACTTCAGGAGCAAGTAGCCGCCGTTGTGGCCGTCCTCATAATAAGCCATGGCATAGCGGTCGTTCAGGATGCGGCTGTCGCGGATGGCCATGGTGCCCCCCAGTGTGCCAGTTGCAGGTATAAGTTTGGTTTGCTTGCGATGTAGGTCATTCATGAGGTCGGTTTCCGGGTTTTGGAGCCCTTTGCGCTTCAGGCGCTGCACATCGCCCTGGCTCAGGCTCCCCAGCTCATCCACAAAAGCGGCCCCTCCGGGCGGCACTAAATCCATCGTATCGGGAGGAAGCATCATTTCCTGCCCGGCTGAGTCGCTGGCTTCTGCCTGCTTCTTCAACTCCTTGTCTATCGCGGCTACCTGGTTATCGGCAATCTGTAGCCGATTTTCGGCTTCGTGTTGCTGCCAGTAAAAGTAAAAGGCCAGAAACAGAAACACAGCGGCTAAAATCCAGGGAAGTATATTTTTCATTGTTGCTTTAGTAGAATGATGTCAGAATACAGATCAGTAGTATAGTAATTCGCCAATTTATACTTTGACTGCGGCAAAAGGTGCAGCTTTTCTTAAAAAAATTTACATAATAAAGCCTGCTCCGGTTAAGAAGCAGGCTTTACACTTATACATAAGAACAAAGCACCTTTTTGTAAAGGATGCTTCGTCTAAATTAAATCGTCTGGTTCACGTCAAAGTTCTCCAGGTAATCGGCCACGCGGCGCACGAACATGCCACCCAGCGAGCCATCCACTACGCGGTGGTCATAGGAGTGCGACAGGTACATGAAGTGACGAATACCGATCAGGTCGCCTTCCGGTGTCTCGATCACGGCAGGCTTCTTCTTGATCGCGCCCACAGCCATAATGGCAACCTGCGGCTGCATGATGATTGGGGTACCCATTACGTTGCCAAAAGAACCCACGTTAGACACCGTGTAAGTGCCGCCTGCCAGGTCATCTGGTGTCAGTTTGTTGTTACGGCCACGGTTTGCCAGGTCATTCACCTTCTTGGTCAGGCCGTTCAGGTTAAGCTGGTCAGCGTTTTTGATATTCGGAACGATCAGGTTACCGCTTGGCAGGGCCACAGCCATACCAATGTTAATGTCTTTGTGGCGGATAATGGTGCCACCATCCACTGACACGTTGATCATCGGGTAATCTTTGATCGCCTTGGCAATGGCATCGATAAAGATCGGCGTAAAGGTCAGGTTCTCGCCTTCGCGCTTCTTATACTCGTTTTTCCATTTGTTTCTCCAGTTAACCAGGTTGGTTACATCGGCTTCCACAAAAGAGGTAACGTGCGGAGAAATGCGCTTGCTGTCCACCATGCGGTCGGCAATCATTTTGCGCATACGGTCCATCTCGATCAGCTCTACGTTTCCGCCGTAAGAAGCCGCTGGTTTTACGGCAGGAGGTGCAGCTTGAGGCTTAGGTTGTGCCGCAGGAGCAGCTGCTGGTTGCGCTGGAGCAGCGGCAGGTGCCTGTGTTGGGGCAGCCTGTTGCTGTGGCGCATTCTGGCGGTTCTCCACATACGTCATGATATCTTTCTTAGACACACGACCTTCTTTACCTGTACCCGGAACAAACTCTAACTCTTGCATCGAGATGCCTTCCTCGCGGGCAATGTTTAATACTAGCGGAGAGTAGAAACGGCCAGAGGCAGGTTGGTCCAGCTTGGCAAACGCCTCGCTCGGGGCAGAAGCTGCAGCGGTTTGCTGAGGTGCTGCCTCAGGTGCCGGTGTGGCAGGAGTTTCTGAAGAAGCAGGAGCCGCGGCCGAGCCAGTGTCTTCCCCATCAGTAGAGATCACTGCGATTGGAGCGCCAACGGCTACCACATCACCTTCCTGTACCAGAATTTCCTTCAGTACGCCACCTTGCAAGGCAGGTACCTCTGTGTCCACTTTATCTGTAGCTACTTCCAGCACCGACTCATCCTGCTCAATGGTGTCACCCACGTTTTTGAGCCATTTCAGAACGGTACCTTCCATGATACTCTCGCCCATTTTGGGCATTACCATTTCTACAAGTGCCATATATATCGTTATTCGTTTTTAGAGACGTAAGATTTCAGACTCAAGACACAAACCAAGGTTATGAATGAAACGAAAAGAACAGATGCTGCCTTTGTCTTAAAACAAGTCTTGCGCCCTGTGTCTTGCTGCTTGTGTCTTAAATTCGCAAACAAAGTTAAGGATTTTAGCCTATTCCTCAACCGTTGCGGTTAAACTTTGGCGCACAAGGTTAAGTACGGCCATAGCCGTGTATTCTATATTCAGCAACCTATCTTTATTAAAGTGCAGCAGCTTGGTTATAGTGCGTGTTTTATCGGCATATGCAATCCAGATTGTACCTACGGGTTTCTCCGGAGTACCGCCATCGGGGCCGGCAATGCCGCTGGTGGCCACACCAATATCCGTCCCGAATTTGAGGCGCACATTCTCTGCCATCTCGCGTACGGTAGCCTCGCTTACGGCGCCATACTGTTTTAGGGTTTCAGGGCGTACCTGCAGCTCGCGCACTTTTACCTGGTTGTGATAAGCTATTACGCTGCCCTGATAATAAGCCGAGCTACCGCTTATACTTGTAAGTTTGTGGGCCAGGTAGCCGCCAGTGCAGCTTTCGGCGGTGGCAATGGTCAGGTTGCGCTCATTCAGCAATTCTCCAATGGCCTCTTCCAGCACTACCTCGCCATAGGCAAAAATATAGTTCGGAATAATATCTTGTAACTTATCTATCTCTTGCTGCAGTTCTTTCTCCAATCTGTCCGCCTCCATACTTTGGCCGGTAAGGCGTAGGCGCACGCCACCGAGGTGGGGCAGGTAAGCCAGTTTTAGATGCTCGGGCAGGCTTGTTTCCCATACTTCCAGGCGCTCAGCAAGTATAGATTCGGGAAGGCCCACGGTTTGCACTACTTTATGGATAATGCTTGGCGTCCTGAATTGCTGTTGCAGCCGTGGCAGAACCGTGTCCGTCATCATGCGTTTCATCTCAAAGGGTACGCCCGGCATCGAGACAAAAACTTTTCCATTCTGCTCAAACCACATCCCTGGGGCGGTGCCCAGCACATTGCGAACGGGCGTGCAAGCCTCTGGCAGAAAAGCCTGCTGGCGGTTGAGTTCGGTGATTTCTCTGCCCCGGTTTTTAAAGATTTCGGTTACGTCAGCCAGTGAGGGCTCGTGCAGCTTTAAGGAAGTATGGAAGTAATCGGCCAACACGTGCTTGGTCAGGTCATCCTTGGTAGGGCCCAGGCCGCCGGTCATAATAATAATATCGGCGCGGGTCTGGGCATCGTCCAGGGCTTTAACAATGTGCTCGGCACTGTCAGAAATGGAAGTGATCTGCTTTACACGCACACCAATGCCGGTGAGCTGTGTGCCCATCCAGGCGGAGTTGGTGTCCACTATTTGCCCATAAAGAATCTCGTCGCCGATCGTGATTATCTCAGCAATAACTGCTTTCATATATATTTTGGTCTGATTTATGTTTGGTTAGGTACTAGCTGTTAGATTTGTGTAATCTACCTCAAATATACTGTATGGTAAATGCATCTGTAACAAAGCAGTTATAATCTTGTTTGTAACCGTACTGCTAACGTCTATGGCCTGATGGCTAGATTCTAAGTACTAAATTAACATTATGAAGAAATTACTTTACACCTCTTTTATAGCCGTGGCTTTGGGCGCTTCTGCCTGCACCGTGGCCGATGTGCAACGAACAATGGATGGCGTGCTGGCAGGCACCAACGGCGCTCTTACGCAAAATGAAGTGGCTGCTGGGCTGAAACAGGCATTAGAAGTGGGCATTAGCAACGGTGCAGGCCAGGCATCGCAAACCAATGGTTATTTTGGTAACCCGCTTATCAAAATTCCTTTTCCGGAGGATGTGCAGCGCGTGGAAAATACGCTTCGCCAGGTAGGGTTAGGGAGCCAAGTGGATAAATTTATACTTACCCTGAACCGTGGGGCAGAAGATGCCGCTAAAAGTGCCGTGCCAATCTTCGTGAGCGCCATCAAGCAGATGACCATTCAGGATGCCTGGGCCATACTTCGGGGTGAGAAAGATGCGGCTACCAACTTCCTGAAGCGTACCACGTCGCAGCAACTTTATACAGCCTTCAACCCGATTATGGTGCAGTCGCTGGAAAAAACGAATGCCACGCGCTATTATACAGACATTGTTAACCAGTATAACAAGATTCCGATGGTGCAAAAAGTTAATCCCGATCTGGACGACTACGCTACCCAAAAAGCCATCGACGGTTTATTTAAACTTGTGGCCCAGGAAGAGCTTAAAATCCGTGAAAACCCGTGGGCCCGCACCACAGAGCTATTGCGCAAGGTGTTTGCCCAGCAAAACCAGTCGTAAGCCATTAACAGCCTTTAACATGCCTGAGTGCCCGCTTTACTCATAAGTATAGCGGGCGCTTCTTTTTGTGGAACATAAATACCTCAACAAAAGTACAATACACCAAATTTACGGCTACGGGCAGCAGCATACTTTAGCAGCAGGAAACTATGGCGAACAAACCGTTTCAATATACTCCACTTACCAAAGAAAGAGACCTGGACAACCTGATTCAGGAGATTGGCGATGCCCGCGTAGTAATGCTCGGCGAGGCCTCCCATGGCACCTCCGAATACTATACCTGGCGCACGGCCATTTCCAGGCGCCTGATAGAAGAAAAAGGCTTTACGTTTATTGCCGTGGAAGGCGACTGGCCTGAATGCTATGCCGTGAACCGCCTGATAAAAGGATACCAAAACTCAGGAAACAAGATTGCCGATGTGCTGCAGGTGTACCGCCGCTGGCCAACCTGGATGTGGGCTAACTGGGAAGTGGCCGCCCTTATAGAATGGCTACGCGAGCACAACAACCAGCATAACCCGCGGGAGAAGGCCGGTTTTTACGGATTGGACGTGTACAGCCTGTGGGAGTCGCTGGACCAGATTGTGCGCTACCTGGAACACAATGATGGCCAAGCGGCAGAGGCAGCCAGGCTAGCCATTAATTGCTTCGAGCCTTTTAACCGCGACCCGCAAACCTATGCCCAGGCCACCGCTTTTGTTCCCACTGACTGCGAAAACGAGGTAATAGAAATGCTGCAGCGCGTACAGCAGCACCGCACCTACACCGATGACCCGGAGCAGGATTTTAATACGCAGCAAAATGCTCGGGTGGCAGCCAACGCCGAGCGTTATTACCGGGCCATGATACGGGGTGGGGAAAACTCGTGGAACCTGCGCGACACACACATGATGGAGACCTTGGACCACTTGCTTGAGTTTCATGGGCCAGATGCGAAAGCCATTGTTTGGGAGCACAACACGCACATAGGTGATGCCCGCTATACTGACATGGCCGATAATGGCATGTTCAATATCGGGCAACTGGCCCGCGAGAAGTATGGCCGTGATAATGTGCGCCTTGTAGGTTTTGGTTCGTACCAGGGTACTGTTATAGCAGGCAAATCATGGGGGGCACCCATGCAGAAAATGGATGTGCCGCCAGCCATGAGCGGCAGTTGGGAGGAAATGCTCCACAGCATCAGCACCGACGATAAAATCATACTTTCAAAAGATATCAAGCACCTGCCGGGGTTGCAGGAGCGTATCGGGCATAGGGCCATTGGCGTGGTGTATGACCCAAAGTTTGAGATGTTCGGTAATTATGTGCCAACCGTAATTCCGGATCGCTACGATGCGTTTATCTATTTTGATGAAACAGAGGCCGTGCACCCGCTCCGCATGAAAAGCCGTGGGGCCAAAGAGCCAGACCTGTATCCCTGGAATTATTAGTGTAACAGTACGCACGCAGGATTTCAAACAGACCATACCAGCCGGCTTTGCAAAGAAGCCGGCTATTTTTTTGGTTATGGAGTCCAGTTTTGGCCAGTGCGCTGCCCGAAAGTAAAATGTAGCTTGAGTGTAATATGCCTGCTCAGACTACAGGTGAGCACTGATCTTTGAGATATCGTTTAAATTTGCGAATTTTAAAGTATAATTTGTGCTCAGCAAAACGTGTAACTGCTGGTTTTAAGAGAATGTGGCAGATGCTGACAAAATGCTAACGTCAGCAGAAGTATCCGACATGCACACATACTTTGTTACAGATTAAAGCGATCAGGAAAGTTAATAAAATTTTTAAAATTATACTTTAAGCAGGGGATTGTAGTGTGGGACCCATCGTGATTAAGTTGAATGTATGGCTGCTGGTAATGTACTTACTTTGTGCACCAGTATGGGCACAAGTGAAGAATGAGGGTATTCCGTATATCAAGAACTATACGCACAGCGATTACAAGGCAACGCCCCAGAACTGGGCTATAGTACAGGACCATCGGGGAGTGATGTACTTTGGGAATAGCTATGGCGTGCTTGAGTTTGACGGGAACTACTGGCGTCAGATTCCGCTGGCAAACAAAACAATTGCCCGCTCGCTTGCCGTGGATAAGAAAGGGCGCATTTATGTTGGCGGCCAGGACGACTTCGGTTACCTTAAACCCAATGAGCAGGGCCAGATGAGCTATGTTTCGCTCAAAGATAAAATCGCGCCGAAGTATAGAAGCTTTAATGATGTCTGGAAAATCTATACCTCGGACGATGGGGTGTACTATTGCACAGTAAATACTGTGTACCACTTTCAGAATGGATCTATTAAAGTTTACAAGGCTCCGGCATCTCCCACGGGTTTTCCTTTTCTGGTTCAAAACAAACTTCTGTTGCCTGTACCTTCAAAAGGGATATACACGCTGCAACAAGGCAAATTTGTGTTCATGCAAGGCAGCGAAAAAATGGGCGATCATGTAATCATGTCCATACAGCCTTACAAAAACGGCACGTTCCTGGTTTTTACAGAAGAAGGCGGAATATACGTTTATAACGGCTACAACCATTTTGAGCCGGTAAACTGGGAGGTAATAGACTTCCTGACTAAGAATAAAATCTTTTCGGTAATAAGCCTGCCTGATGCGTATGCCATAGGCACTGTGCACAATGGCTTGCTGATTATAGATAAGGAAGGGATGCCGCGGCAGCACCTAAACAGTGATAAAGGCTTGCAGAACAGCAGTGTGCGCAGCGTTTACCAAGACCAAGCCGGAAACCTCTGGCTTGCGCTAAACAAAGGCATAGACTACGTAGAAACTAATTCTCCTTTCAGCTTATTCAACGCCAAAACCGGTTTGCCGGGCACAGGTTATACTTCTCTGCTGCATGGCGATGTGCTTTACCTGGGCACAAACGATGGCTTATACTACAAAACATGGTCTAATACCGAGAACCCGCTTAAACCGTCTAACTTTAAGCAGGTTGAAAACTCCCAAGGGCAGGTCTATAATCTCCAGAAAATCAACGGTAAGCTTCTGGTTTCGCATCATGACGGGCCTTTTGAACTGGTTAATAATAAAGCTGTAAGGCTATCAGAGCATCGTGGAGTTTGGATGTTCATGCCACTGGCTTCCTACCCTGGTTATATTATATGTGGTACCTACAACGGGCTTTTGCTATACAAATTTGTAGATGGACGGCTGGTTTTTCAGCGCAAAATCAAAGGGTTCGATGAGTCGTCGCGGGTGATAGAGCAAGATGCCGATGGTAACATCTGGATTGCCCACGGTTATAAAGGCATTTATAAACTTAAGCTCTCAGACCAACTGGACAAAGTAAGCGCGATAAGCTTTTATGACAAGCGGGCTGGGTTTCCATCGAACGTGTTCATGAGCGTGTTTAAGATTGACGGCAAACTGGTTTTTACCGGCGAAACTGGCGTGTATACTTACGATAAATCCACAGACCGATTCAAAATACATCCCGAGCTGAACAAGCTATTCGACCAGGGGCAACACATCCGGAAGCTTACCGAAGACAGCGAAGGCAATATCTGGTTCTCTGCCGGAGACGACATAGGCGTGCTTCGGAAAAGAAGCAATGGTAGCTACGAAGTAGAGAAGAGCACTTTTAACAAATTGCAAGGTAAGCTAATCGGCGGCTTTGAGCACATGATGCATTACAACCCGCTAAACATGCTTATAGGTATAGATGATGGATTTGTGCACTATCACCCATCATACCAGGAGACCAGAAGTATAATCAAATCCTTTCCAGTACTGATCAGGAGCGTTACGATTACATCGCAGGCACAGGATTCCCTTTTGTTTGGCGGCGCCTATCAAAAAGGAGGTTTGGCAACGTTGCAGCAGCCCACCTCCGCTATAAGCGAGCTTGATTACAAGCAGAACTCCCTTAAATTCAGCTTTGGGGCTGTCACGTATAGTGATGTCGATAAGGTGCAATACCAATATTATCTGAAAGGCTATGAAAGCGAATGGTCGCCGTGGACTACCTCCTTGCAGAAAGAGTATACCAACCTGCGCGAAGGAGTTTATACGTTTCATGTGCGTGCTAAGAACGTGTATGGCAACCAAAGTGAGGAGGCGGCTTATACGTTTGAGGTGCTACCGCCGTGGTACCGGTCCTGGGTTGCATACATGGCTTATGGTTTGATAACATTGCTGCTCCTGCTTCTCACAAAATATCTGATGGAAAGGCATATTCAAAAGACAAAGATGCGGTTACAGGAAGAGAAAGAAAGAGCGCTAAAACTCAAAGAGGCGCAGCATATGGAGGAAGTGTTGCTGGCTGAAAGAGAGATTATCAGGCTCAATAACGAAAAGCTGGAGAATGAACTCATCCATAAAAACAAAGAGCTTACCAGCTCAGCCGTGCACGTGATGCATAACGTAGAGGCTGTGCATAAGGTGCGGGATCAGCTACAGGAAACCATCGAGAAAATTAAGTGTAAAACCACTCAGAAAGAGCTGAAAAAGCTGCTGAAATCAGTGGAGGAGGAAGTGAAGTTTGAGCAGAATTGGGAGCAGTTTGAGCTACACTTTAACCAGGTGCACCAGGATTTCCTGAAACGCCTGCACGAGGACTATCCAGACCTGACGCACCGCGACCTGAAGCTCTGCGCCTACCTGCGGCTTAACCTCACCAGCAAAGAAATTGCATCGTTGCTAAAACTGTCGCTAAGGGGCGTGGAAACCAGCAGGTATAGAATCCGGAAAAAGATAAACCTGGACCAAGAAGACAACCTCACGGAGTTCATGCTAAACTATTAACGAGCTCGAAAGTATGAATTTCATACTTCTAAAGTATAAAAAAAGGTATGAACGATTTGCTCATACCTTTTTGCATTTACGAAATAGGGTATACTTAATCCAGGAGTGTAAACTTCTGCTTCTGGTCGTTAATTTTAACCTCAAAATCACCAGCTTCTATCGTTTTCTTGCCATCTCTGCTGATATAGGCTAGATCCTCTGGAGACAAGGTGAACGTTACAGTTTTGCTTTCACCTGGCTTGAGAGATATTTTCTCAAAACGGCGCAGGCGCCTCATGTCCGGCGAGATGCCGCTGGCATACAAATCAGAGGTAAATACTTGAACTGTTTCCTTGCCCTCGCGCGTACCGGTGTTTTTTACATCAACCGAAACAGTAAGCTGCTCATTTTTGCCGATCTCAGATTTGCTCAATGTAAGTTTGGAGTATTGGAAGGTAGTATAGCTCAAGCCATGCCCAAATTCATACTGCGGGTTATAGTCGGCTTCGTAGTTGTAAACTCCTGCTACCGTTTGCTGCTCCGCGGATGGTTTGTGTATGTATGGTACCAGCGCATTCGGATAGCGTGGGTAATTATAAGGCAGCTTGCCGGATGGGTTTACATCACCGAAGAGCACATCCGCCAGGGCATCACCTCCAAAATTTCCCGGCTGGTAAATCTGAACCACAGCTTTTACATCTGGCTCGATGCGGCTGATGATGCGTGGCCTGCCTTCGTTGAGCACAAGTATAACTGGTTTGCCTGTGGCGATCAGTTTTTGGGCCAGCTCAGTTTGCAACGCAGACAAGTATAGATCGCTTAGGTTGCCAGGTGTTTCAGTGGATGTATTCTCGCCAAGGCAAAGTATAACTGCGTCTACATTTTTGGCAGCGGCTATGGCCTTGTCCATCTGGTCAGCGCTTTCCTCGTAATACTTTCCGTCCATTTTATAGCTCACGCCTGGCACATACGTTACATTGCGCTCCCCGATTTCCTTCTGAACGGCTTCAAGTATGGTGTTATACTTTTCAGTGAACTCATCTACTTTCTCGCCCTGCCAGGAGTAGGTCCAGGCGCCATTGAGCGTGCGCATGGTGTTGGCATTAGGGCCGGTTACTAAAACTTTAACATTCTTTTTAAGTGGCAGTACATCATTCTGGTTCTTCAGCAGCGTGATAGATTCGGCGGCCATTTGGTAAGATGCCTGCTCAAACTCCTTGCTCCCGAATTTTGGGTAATCTTTTGGGTTAGTGGTTGGCTTTTCGAAGAGGTTGAGAGCATACTTTACGCGTAAAATGCGGCGCACAGCATCGTTTATTCGCTCTTCCTTCACCTTACCTTCTTTCACAAGCTCAACCAGCCCATTGCAAAAGGTCTCATATTGGTAAGGAACCATAGACATATCTATACCAGCATTTATAGCCAGCATAATAGCTTCTTTGTGCGTTGCGGCAATCTTGTCGCGGGTGTGCAGGTACTCAATGTCGCCCCAGTCTGTGACTACCAGGCCTTTAAAGCCCAGTTCCTCTTTGAGCAACTTCGTCAGGATGTCGTGGTTTGAGTGCACAGGCACACCATTAATAATACCAGAACTGATCATGATAGTATGAGACCCTGCATCAACGGCTGCCTTAAAAGAGGGGAGATGATACTCGCGCAACTCGGTTTCGGAAAGGGTGGTTGGGGTGCGGTCTTTTCCGGTAGTTGGCACCTGGTAACCCAAAAAGTGCTTCATGCAAGAGGCTACGTGCTCTGCGTGCCCGATGTCGTTGTTATCGCCTTCGTACCCGTCAATCATTTGCACGCCTAGTTCAGCGGCTAAGTATGGGTCCTCGCCAAACGACTCGAACTGCCTGGAGAAGCGTGGGTCCGGTGCTAAGTCTAGTACAGGAGAGAAATTCCAGGGGATGGAGCTGGCACGGGTCTCGTAAGCGGTAATGGCTGCGCCCCGTTTTACCAGCTCGCGGTTGCGGCTTGCTGCCTGGTTTATCTGCTGCGGAAACATGGTGGCCCCAGCCGTGTACGTTGCGCCATGTATCTCATCTACGCCATAAATCACCGGGATACCTAAACGAGTATCCTTCAACGCTACGTTTTGTATCTGGCTGATGATGCTGTACCATTTTTGGGGTGTAAGCGCTCTGTTGTTGGCGGTGTTTAGCACCGAACCGATTTTATAATCGACAAGGGCCTTTTTTAACTCGCTCTTGTCCAGTTCCAGCGGCTCATAGCTTGTAAAACGGTTTTCGCCCTTTCCAACTACATCTAATGTTATTTGTGCCATCTGGCCCACTTTTTCCTCCAGGGTCATTTTGCTCAGCAAGTCTTCTACTTTCTTGTCGAGAGTTAAGGCACTGGATGCAGTTCGGTCTTTAGATGCTTTTGTTAGGTTGCTTTTTTGAGCCTGGGCAACAGGCAGACAAGCGGCGCTTAAAAACGCTGCGAATGCAATATGTTTAATCTTCATGGTATAAGATGTATATCCTGTGGTTAGCAGTTATAGGGGTAGTGTTTTGGGTGAGGCTGGTTAAGCGTCTTTCATCTTGTAAACACGCACATAATCAACCTCCATAGCTTGCGGAAATACAGATGCATCAACACCCTGGGCCCCTCCCCAGTCTCCGCCAACTGCCAGGTTCAGCAGGATATGAAAGCGCTTATCAAACGGCCACGACGTATAACCTTTTCCTTCGTTGGTAAACTCAAATACAGGCGCACCATCAATATAGCCTCTAACGGCGTAAGGCGTCCAGTCTACGCGGTAGGTATGAAACTCGGAGCTGGCAGTAGGTATAACCTTGCTATTCCCTTTTTGAGTGCCTTTGCTGTGGTTGTAGGCTTCGGTGTGCACTGTAACGTGTATCTTGTTCTGGTCGTAGCCTACATGCTCCATAATATCTATCTCGCCGGATTTAGGCCAGTTGCCGTACGCCCAGTCAGTTGGCAGCATCCAGATGGCTGGCCAGGTTCCTTTGCCGGTAGGCAGTTTTGCCCGTATCTCGAACCTGCCATACAGGAAATCGCCTTTGCCTTTGGATACCAGCCTTGCCGATGTATACTCGCGATTTTCCTTCGTTTCTTTTCGCGCTATAATTGTAAGCTTACCATCTGCCACGCTTGCGTTGCTTGTAAGGTTGGTATAGTATTGCAGTTCGTTGTTGCCCCAGCCGCTGCCTCCAATATCGTAGCCCCATTTGTTTTGGTCCGGTGCTCCGTTATAGTCAAACTCATCTGCCCAGACAGGAGTGCTTTCGAAGGTCCAATTCTGATCGGTTGGAGCCTTGGGCAAAGTGATAACTGGCTTCGGAGAATCGCTGCTTGAGCAGGAGCCACAGGTAAATGCCATGCAGACAAAGTATGGCGTTAATAGTAGTTTATTGATAAGTGTGCGATGCATAGGTAAAAGCGTTTGGGTAATGCTGCAAACTATAAAGCCTGCAAGCAGCGGATTAATAGCGAGCCAGTTGTGTGCATACTGGCTCGCTTATGAATGTTTTTCGTTTACTTAAGAAGCTCGAAGTCATCGAGGAAGAAAATGCCGGGGATAAAGTTGCCTTCGCCACCGATTTGTATCACAAGTCTGTCCAGGTCTTTTCGGCTTCGCACATCGGCTGCACCAAAATCGAAGGTCAGCTCTACCCACTTATCAAGCTGGCTCACCTGCTGTTTTATTTCTACCTGGTTTGCCCATGGCTGTGCTGCCGTGCCATCCTGTAGTTTTACTGATACCTGCTTCAGCAGACGTGGGTCAGCCCAAGATTCGCCGTTGGCTGTGGTGAAATCGTTATAGCTCGGGATAAACACTTTCAGCCTAAATACATGCCGTTCGCGCAGATCCAGTTTGTGGCTGAAATCGGTGAACATATTAGCAAACTCATACGCCTGGCCTTCCTGCTTCACATACATGGCCACTTTGGCAGAGGTGTTGATGGGCACCGGCGCCGGGTTATCGTAGCTCTCGTTCAAGGTTAGGTTTTCCTTCTTCCAGGTGATGTTCCCGTCCACATCGAAGTTATCGTTGATGTCAATTATTTTATAAGGCTTTTCCTGAACCGGCGGCGAAAATCCTTCTGGCACAAGCACATAGTTGCGCACACCAGAGCCACCACAGCATACTTTTCGGATGTGCAGCTTGTTTTCGGAAAGCTCCACTAGCTCATAAACGCCTTCGTTATCGTCCCAGGCAATTGTTTCGCCATTGCTCACGGATAACATGGTCTTGCCCTTTTCCTGATAGATCGTCCAGGTGCTTGGCTTTGCAGTTTGAGGCACACAAACGTTTTCCTGTCCGTCAAGCACACCCCACATCTCGCCGCCGCTTTTGTTTTCAAATGCAAAATCCTTTAGCTTAAAAGTATACTTGTCGTCTTTCATACAATCATTTTGTTCAGCCAAGGTCTGTGACCACCATGACGAAGGAGCAGTAGGAGGGCCACCGAAATTCATAGGCCCTACCGGATCAAATACCCAGGTTTTCCCGTTTGGCTTGTCGGTACCACCCGTCAGGAAGTTATAATCCTCCCTGTTTAGCATGCTAAAATCAGTTTTATCGATACGTATGGTTTTTGTGCTGGACGCGTAGCCACCGTTGGTAAACACGGTTAGTTTCACGGTATAGTCGCCTTCCACAGCAAAAGAGCTTTCTACTTGCTCGCCCTCGGCAGTGGCGCCGTTGCCAAAGTCCCAGATAGCTTTAAAAGCGCCCGGAGTTTCGTTCTTAAACGTGATGATGTTGGCATTTCCAGTGGTTGGAGTAGCGGAGAAGGCTACCATGTCGGAGCTAGGGGCCGGCCCTAATTCTTTATCTTGGTCATCTGGCGAGCAGGCAGCAATAAAACAGCTGATCAAAGCTATTGCCAGGTAAGAAAGTATATTTGGAGTATGTTTTATCATTTTCATGATCCGTTCTTTTATATGGATTAATAACCTGGATTTTGCTTTAGAACGCCGTTTGTTATATCAACTTCCTCTTGCGGGATCGGCAGCACCTCGTGCTTGTTAGGCTGGAAGCCCAAGGGGCCCAGAACAGCGGCAGCCCGATCGGTGCGCACCAAGTCAAAGAAACGATGCCCTTCGGTAGCGAGCTCTAGCCTGCGCTCTTTGTATATATTATCAAGCGTGGCAGCCACAGGAGCAAGGCCAACGCGAGCACGCACGGCGTTCAGCAGGGATGCGGCACGGTTCAGGTCGCCGCCGCTGCGCAGCAGTGCCTCTGCCTCTAACAGGTACGTGTCTGCCAATCGGATTTCAATCTCGTTGATCGGCCAGTTTAGCTCAGGCGTGCCTACCGTAGAGCGATAAGCGGCTACAGGGGCATACTTACGGATGAAGTAATCCGTGTTTTGATAACGGGCATTGTAGTTTGCACCCTCCGCTTTCAGCTTCTTGCCATCGATGATGGTATGCTCAAAGCGCGGATCACCGGTGAGTGCGGCTGCCAGGTCCGGAGAAACAGGCGCAAAACCCCAGCCTCCTGCAAAGGTAGGGCCATTGTAATCGGCTGGGCCTACAAACTGTGGCGCCACGTTGCCTTCTCCGCCATTTACCCATCCCCAGTCGCCCCAGGCTGCTTTGTTAGAGTGAGGTATTTCCAGGATAGACTCTGAGTTATACTGGTTATCCGGGCGGAAAATATCAGCGAAGTTTTGCTGAAGGGCGTAAATGCCTGAGGTATTCACCTCGTTGAAAAGCTGTGCAGCCTCGGCCATTCTGGCGTTGTTGTTCTGCCACATAATTACTTTACCAAGTATGGCTGTAACCGCATATTTAGATAGCCTGCCTTTTTCGCCTGTTGGGATAGTCGCTGGTAAAACGGCTTTAGCTTCGTTCAGGTCTTTTTCGATCTGAGTATAAACAGCTTCTGGGCTAGCCTGCCTTTGCGTGTACAGGTCTGCTATCGGGATTGGCTCTGTTATTAAGGGGATGTTTCCGAACAAGCGCACCAGATCGAAGTAAAAGTATGCTCGCAGCGCCTTGGCTTCTGCAGTTATTCTGGCTTTTATAGGTTCGCTCAGGTCTGGCACTTGATCTATCTTTGAAAGAAGAAGATTTGCGCGGTAGATGCCAGAGTAATTCTTTTGCCAGAACCCCTTGGATGGAGATACATAAGAATCCAGGGTGAAATTATCCCAGGCCACCCAGCTTGGTTGGTCAGATGCATCGCTGCCGCCGGCAAAAGCCTCGTCAGAAGCCACTGTAAGCAAAGGCTGCTTCATGGTGTAACCACCGCTGTTGCCCCATTGCATAACGTCGTAGGTAGCAACCAGCGCCTGGAAAAGCTGCTCTTCGTTTTGGTAAAAATTGCCTTCCAGTTGTGTTCCCTTGGGCTGCAGCTCCAGGAAGTCTTTGTCGCAGGCGCTGAATACGGTAAGGCCTGCAGCAAATAAAGTTGAATATGCTATATATCTAAGTCTCATAATTGATTCTCTTAACTGATTAAAAGCCAATGTTTACGCCTGCCATGTATGAGCGAGCCTGCGGGTAAATACCACGGTCCACGCCAAAGCTGCCCCCGCCAATCTCAGGGTCGTATCCGGTGTAGTTAGTGAAGGTTACCAAGTTATTTCCGGTTACATATACACGCAGTTTACTGAGGCCAATTTTGCTGATAAGGTTTTCTGGTAAGGAATAGCCTGCCTGTATTACCTTTATTCTAAAGTATGAACCGTCCTTCACATAGAAGTCCGAGCTGCTGCTGAAGTTCTTGTTAACATCGTTGAAGGAAAGTCTTGGGAACTCGTTGGTGCTGCCTTCGCCAGTCCAGCGGCTTAGTGCCTCAGTTGTCCAGTTAGCGCCTTGCAGGTCGTAGCGGCGAATTGCCTGGAACACGTCGTTGCCGGCAACACCCTGGCCAAATACCAGTAAGTCGAAGTTTCTCCATTTTGCAGAAGCCGTGAAGCCGTAGGTCCAGTCTGGAGTTGGGTCACCGATCATGGTGCGGTCATCGTTGTTGATGATGCCGTCGCCGTTTACGTCTACTCTTCTGAAATCTCCTGGAAGTGCATTGGGTTGCAGTAACTGCCCATCGCTGTTTTTATAGTTTGCTACTTCTTCCTCGTTCTGGAAAATACCATCATTCTTCAGGCCGTAGAGGAAGCCTACCGGTTTGCCAACCTCAATGCGTGTAATCACCTCACCAGAAGGCCCAAAAGTCTGCCTGTTAATGAATGTTTTATCACCGCCTAAGTATGTTACTTCGTTTTCTAAGTATGAAGCGTTCCCGCCCAGGCTTATGTCGAACTCACCAAGGGTTTTGTTATAGCCAAGCTCAATCTCAAAACCCCTGTTCTCCATATCTGCTATGTTACCAACCGGGCCAATGTTACCCACGTACCACGGAATGGTAATGTCAAGGAGCATATCAGATGTTTTTTTCTTGTAATATTCAGCTGTTAGGCTGAAATCACTAAAGATCGTTGACTCAAATCCAATGTTTAACTGCGATGTTTCCTCCCAGCGTAAATCAGGGTTTGACAATGCATTTGGACTAACCCCGTTAATTAATTCTGCATTTGGCCCAAATCCAATAGTATAGTTACGGCCGCCGCCCACAGTAGCCAGGTATCTGAATGAACCTATCTGGTTGTTACCTACCACACCATAAGAGCCTCTGACTTTAAGGAAGTTCACAATGTCATTCTGAGGGAAGAAGTTTTCGCGTGAGGCAACCCAACCCACAGACACTGATGGGAATACACCATACTTATTGTTTGGGCCAAATCTTGAGGAGCCGTCGCGGCGCACAATACCAGTTAGCAGGTACCTTTCATCGTAGTTATAATTTACCCTGCCGAAAAGCGAGGAGAGCGTGTTTTCATACTCCCCACCCCAGAAAAACTGATTCTCGGTTGATACAGGAAAAGCTAATGATGCATCATCCAAATGTGCAACAGGAATTCCGGATTTTGTGCCTCCCTGTGTTTCTCCGCTGTTTTTCTGCGCAGACGTACCCACTAGTATTGTTCCGTTATGTTTGCCAAAGGTACGCGTGTAAGAAGCTGTGTTCTCCCACAACCAGTTTAAGCCCCTGTTGCTGTTGCGCGTATAATCATTAAGGGTATTGTTGTTTGTCGTGTTCAGGTAGAAAACAGGAGAAAAGCTATGGTCGCCCCAAAAAGCCAGGTCCACGCCAATAGTAGATCTCAGTTTAAACCCGCTCAACGGCTCAATTTCGGCATATGCGTTACCTACAACTTTATCGGACCAACCTCTTCGCTGGTCTACAAGCAAAGCGGCAATTGGGTTTAATATCTCCGAAGAGATATACTGCGAAATACCATATGGCCTGCCTTGAGCATCCCTCACCACTGGTTGATCTGCGTATGGGCTGGCATTTAGCCTACTAGGATCTGTCTCGATAAGTGGTGTGAGCGGATCCATGTTTATGGCACGTGTAAGCGGTGCACCCCACTCACTGTTTGGCTCAATTCCTACTGCCGATATGCGCGTATACCCAATATTGTTTCCGAAGGTGATGGCATCGGTTATGTTATGGTTTGAGTTAAAACGGGCTGTAAATCGCTTGTACTGCGAGTTCTCAGGTGCCACAATGCCTTCTTGGTCAAAATAGCCGAAAGAAGAGTAGAACGTAGATTTCTCACCGCCGCCTGATAAACTAAGTTCATGATTTTGTATGGGGGAGTTATCGCTAAAGACTGCATCCTGCCAATTTGTACCTTCCCCTAACTCCTGCGGGTTCGGAAACCGGATGGTTCCGCCACCTGCAACGCTAGCTTCGTTATACAGTGTGGCGTATTCGCGTGCGTTTAACAGATCAAGCTTACGCCATGGGCCCTGCACACCATAGTAGCCGTTATAGTTTACTTGCATTTTGCCGCTTGCGCCTTTCTTGGTAGAAACTATGATGACCCCGTTTGCGGCACGCGCACCATATATAGCAGCCGATGCCGCGTCTTTCAGCACTTCAATAGAAGCTATATCGGCTTGGTTCAGGTAATCTATGCCACCCTCAATTGGCACGCCGTCAACCACGTAAAGTGGATCGCTGTTATTGATCGTAGTGGTACCGCGTACCCGTACAGTAGCTGCTGCTCCCGGTTGTCCAGAGCTGGATGTGATGGTTAGGCCGGAAGCTCTGCCCTGTAGTGCCTGCTCAACACGGGTTATGGGCATATTGTCTAGGTCTGAGGCTTTCACGCTGGAAATAGCGCCCGTAACCACGCTTTTTTTCTGCTCTCCGTAACCCACAACCACTACTTCTTCGAGTGCTTTTGCATCCGGCTTAAGAGAGATACTTATGGTGGAACGGCCATTAATTTGTACTTCTTGCGAGAGGTAGCCTATAAATGAAAAGATTAAACTGCCGTTGCCGTCCGATACTGGTAAGGAGTACTTACCCATTACATCGGTGGTTGTTCCTTTGGTTGTGCCTTTAAGTACTACAGTTACTCCCGGTAATCCAGTACCGTTTTCATCGGTTACTGTTCCTGTTACAGAAGCTGTCTGCACTTTTTCCTGAGGCAGGTAACGCCGATTGCCAGGGCTAACTGCTTGTGCAGTTGTATGCAGGCATGCAGTCAGGGTAAGGTAGCCCAATACTGTGTATAAATGTTTCTTCATGGGTTATTATATTAGGTGAGCTTGGGTTTACTCTTGTTCGTGATTAATCAATTACTGAATTAGGTGCAGAGTTCCTGATGAAAATGTTACATACCTCACTTTGGCTAACTACTGTAAGATTTAATTGCCTTACTAGTATGTGGGGTTAATGTTATATAGAAATTAAGGGAAACCAAAAGAAGTATCTACAGCTTAACTACTTAAGCACTACGTCATGACTACTACAAATATTAATTATTGCTTTTAAATGGCTGATAGTAAGATTTTTGTGGTTTGTTGGTGGAAAATCTCTATGTATAGAGGCCGAGAGGTTTATTTGCAAAAGGTAGAAGATTGAAGTATCAAATGTCATAACTTAACGATACAGGTAGTTCTTGCGAAAGCAGAAAATGCCTAACTAATATTGGCTAATTGCAAGCAAATAGCTTCAGCAAATAATGATAAACAAGCAGGAAGGGAATTAGATTATTAAGAAAAGTGAGTATTTGCTTACCCACGCATAACCAAGTATGTTATATAGCTAAAGTATGTTGCCAGAAAGAAGATACCATTCCAGCGGTCGATGGCGTTGCGCTTACCAAAAGGCATGGCAAGTATAAGCATAGTGCTGGCCAATATCATCATGATAATGTCTGAATTATTGACCACATCAAAAGGCAGTGGGTTTATCAGGGCGCTAATGCCCAGGATCCAAAGCAGGTTGAAAATATTAGAGCCAACCACGTTGCCTACTGCAATATCAATATTACGGCGATAGGCAGCCATAGCCGAGGTAACCAGCTCAGGCAACGATGTACCGATGGCCACTACGGTTAGACCAATAAAAGACTCACTAAGCCCCAGCGATTGAGCCATGCCTACAGCGCCGTCAACAACCCACTTTCCGCCCAGGAAAAGGCCAATAGCGCCTAATGCAATATACACCATGGATTTGCCGATTGGCATCAGAGGCATGTCATCGGTATGTGGCAATACCTCATCCTTGTTGGTTTTTGCTATGTTATAGATGTATACCATAAACAGCAAGAAGAAGAATAGCAGAATCCCGCCATCTAGGCGACTGATGTATAATTCTGTACGGTTATCAATCAGAGTAGCGTTGGCCAAAAAACCTACCAGCAAAGTTGCTATAAGTGAGAAAGGAATCTCAGTAAGTATAGTATTACGCTTGATGGGCAGCGGGCATATAAGCGCTGTTACACCAAGTATAAGCAGCAGGTTGGCCACATTGCTGCCGAAAACGTTGCCAATGGCCAACTCCGACTGCCCCTGCATACTGGAAAGTATGTTAATAATTAGTTCTGGCAAGGATGTTCCGAAAGAAACGATTGTCAGGCCGACAACCATATCTGGCAAACCATACCGTTTGGCGATAGAGGAGGAGCCGTCAACCAACAGGTCTGCACCTTTAATCAGCATTACAAAGCCTATCGCAAAAAGTATGTAGAGGAGCATGTAAAGGAGTTTTTGGGTGGTTACTGTTGGTTACGCGTAATTAAAAAAAGATGGCTGCCCTAAGCTTGAACTTTGAGCAGCCATAGCTATGTATGCCTATAAGTGGTTAGGCCATGTTGTGGTATACAGCCTGCACGTCATCGTCTTCTTCGAAGCGCTCGATAAGGCCAAGCACTTCTTCTTCCTGCTCTTCGGTCAGTTCGGTGCGAGTTGTAGGGATGCGTTGAACCTCTCCCGTGATTACTTCAAGCCCTAGTTCTTCGAGTCCTTTCTGCATGTTACCGAACTCAGTAAACGGCGTTTCGATGATGATTTCGCCTTCGTGCTCATAAATGTCCTCAGCACCGAAGTCAATCAGTTCCAGCTCCAGCTCCTCCAGGTTTTTGCCCTCTGCAGAAATCTTGAAAATGCCTTTGCGGTCAAACATAAAATCGAGGGAGCCGGTTTTGCCCAGTGATCCGCCGCCTTTAGAGAAGTGCATGCGCACATTCGCCACGGTACGGTTCAGGTTGTCAGTGGCGCACTCTACCACTACGGCAATGCCATGCGGCGCATAGCCTTCGTATACTACTTCTTCGTAATCTTTCTCCTCTTTAGAGGAAGCTCTCTTTATGGCAGCCTCAATGCGGTCTTTCGGCATGTTAACGCCTTTTGCGTTTTGAATGGCCGCACGCAGGCGTGAGTTTGTTTCAGGGTTGGGGCCGCTTTCTTTCACGGCCATAGCTATCTCTTTGCCAAGGCGTGTAAAGGCCTTCGACATTTTATCCCAGCGTTTAAATTTACGGGCTTTTCTGAATTCAAATGCGCGTCCCATAGTATGCTTTTGGTGTGATTACAAAGTTAGGCAGCCAAAACGAAATTTGGTAGCCGTTTGTGGCTAAATTATAGAATTGTTACCAGCTTCTTGTAGCCTGCCCGATGTATAGCTGTGCCAAGTAAGTATACAAATACCTAACATTTAGCATTAGCAACAAGCAATTTATTACGGCTTTCGCTTATCCAAGTTTACGTGGTAATCAGATATGCGCAGTTGCTGGTCGCAGAAACTATACTCGTGTTGGATGTTGGACCCGACTATGATCAGGCGGCCTTCCCGGTTTTGAGCAATGTGCTCCTGATACCAGGCAACGCCTTCCTGGTCCAGGTTGGTGGTTGGCTCATCAAGCAGCAGCATGCCGCTGTCGGAGTAAATGGCTAAGGCTAGTTTCAGGCGCTGCTTCATACCCGATGAGAAGTCCTTTACATACTTGTGTTTTGACTTCTGCAGACCCATGCGGTCCACGAGATCCAAGTTGCTTAAACTGTGGCGCAATGGCTTAAAGCGGGTATGGAAGTCGAGCATTTCTAGCAGCGTAAACTCTTCCACAAGCTCCAAATAGGGGGCAGTTAGCGAGAGGTGGCGGTAGGCATGGTCCGGGGCAATGGTTTTGCCAGACGCAAGGTATGACAGCTCGCCCTCGCTGGCCAGGTTATGCCCGGCTAAAATAGTAAGAAGAGTGGATTTACCGGAGCCGTTATGCCCAAGTATGGCATAAGCGGTGCCTGACTCAAAGGTATAAGTCAGGTTCCGGAAAATCCACTCGTAATTATAACGTTTACCTAAACCCGTTAGGTTAATTTGCATCTTTCGCGAAATAGCCTTTAATGATACCGCGGCCAGAGTTGCGCACAAAATTAATGATGTCGTCACGCTCACGGCTCGGCGACAGCTCAACCTCAATCTTATCGAGTGCCTGGCTGTTATTAAGGCCATTCATAAACAGCAGGCGGTATACATGCTGAATATCGTTAATCTGCTCGCTCACATAGCCTCTGCGGCGCAACCCAATAGAGTTTATGCCTGCATAAGAGAGTGGCTCACGGGCAGCCTTCACAAACGGAGGCACGTCTTTCAGCACCAATGAACCGCCCGAGATAAAGGAGTGCGACCCGATTTTAACGAACTGATGAATGGCACTAGTAGCACTGATGATGGCAAAATCGCCAACCTCCACGTGTCCGGCCATCTGCACCGAGTTACCAATAATGCAGTTGTCTCCAACCATGCAATCATGGGCAACGTGGGCGTATGCCATTACAAGGCAATTCTGGCCCACAGAGGTCTTCATCTTATCAATAGTGCCGCGGCTAACGGTTACATACTCACGGATTACAGTATTGTCTCCGATGTGCGCTGTAGTCACCTCGCCGGCAAATTTTAAATCCTGCGGAATAGAAGAGATCACTGCGCCAGGGAAAATCTTGCAATTCTTTCCGATGCGGGCGCCTTCCATAATCACAGCGTTGGAACCGATCCAGGTACCTTCGCCGATCTCTACATTTTTGTGGATCGTGGCAAATGGCTCAATTACAACATTTTGCGCGATTTTAGCCTCTGGATGTACGTATGCTAATGGCTGATTCATGCGTCTTTCTTTACTATACTTGCCGACATTTCTGCTTCCATTACCAGTTGGCCGGCTACAAAAGCCTGACCGCTCATTTTGGCAATACCGCGCTTTATGGGAGCCAGCAGTTCACATTTAAAAATTATAGTGTCGCCCGGAACTACCTTACGCTTAAAGCGGCACTTATCAATGCCCAGGAAGTAAGTCCAGTAATCTTCGGGGTTCTCCACAGTGTTTAACACCAGGATGCCGCCCGTCTGAGCCATTGCCTCAATCTGGATCACGCCAGGCAGCACGGGGTTGCCCGGGAAGTGGCCCTGAAAGAAAGGCTCATTCATGGTTATATTCTTAACGCCGGTTACCGTCGTTTCGTCTAAATGGATGATTTTATCAATCAGCAGGAATGGATACCGATGCGGCAATGTAGCAGCAATCTGGTTAATATCCATCACCGGCTTCTTCTTAGGGTCGTAAGTAGGCACGTTCTTGATGGTCGCTTCATGGATCATCTTCTTTACCTTTTTGGCAAAGGCAACGTTTGCGGCATGGCCTGGTCTGGCTGCCAGAATCTGCCCTTTAATCGGGCGCCCGATCAGAGCCAGGTCACCTAGCATATCAAGCAGCTTGTGGCGCGCAGGTTCGTTTTTATAACGCAGCTCGGTATTGTTCAGAATGCCTTCCTCTTTTACCGCTACCTTTGGCTTTTTTAGGAGCTCAGAGAGTTGCGTTAGTTCTTCTTCCTGCACCACACGGTCCACAATCACAATCGCGTTATCCAGGTCACCGCCCTTAATCAAATTTTGCTTGAAGAGGATCTCCAACTCATGCAAAAACACAAACGTGCGGCATGGGGCAATCTCTTTTTCGAATTGGTTCAGGTCAGTGATGGAGGCATGCTGGCTACCCAGCACCGGCGAGTTGTAGTCTACCATTACCGTCAGGCGGTAATCATCCAGGGGCAGGGCCGCTATCTCAACGCCACGAGCCTCATCTTTGTAGCTGATGCCCTGTGTGATCTCGAAGTAGTTGCGCAGCGCATTCTGCTCCTGAAGGCCAGCTTCCTGCAAGGCGTTTACGAACTCGATAGACGAGCCATCCATGATCGGGGGCTCCGGGCCATCCAGCTCAATAAGTACATTGTCTATCTGCAAGCCAACAAGGGCGGCCAGGGTGTGTTCCACGGTGTTTACGCGGGCACCGTTCTGCTCAAGCGTTGTGCCACGCGACAGGTCCACCACATTATCCACGTCAGCGTTTACAATTGGCTGGCCTGGCATGTCTATGCGCTGGAACTTGTAGCCATGGTTGATAGGCGCGGGCTTGAACGTCATGTTCGAGACCACGCCAGTATGCAACCCAACCCCCGATACCGTTACCGGAGCTTTAATGGTGTGCTGTTTATCGTTCATTCACGTATCTGTAGTCGTGTTAAGTGCTTGTCTTTTAGTAACAAGTGCGGCTGCAAACAAGCGGCCTGGGTGCCGGGCCATGCTTCAGAAAGCATTTGCCCATTGCCCTGCAAACTTAAGGTTTTATATAGGCTATTGCCAATTTTTATGGATTAAACTGGCAAAGCTTTTTAGGTAACGCGTTGATTTATACTTTCCCCTTCAGTAATTCCAGGTCGCGCTGTAGCTCTGGCAGCTTACGGAACACCGTCATGGCGCGCAGGTTTTGCTTGTAGTCAAAGGCAGGCGATCCCTGTATGATCAATCCTTCCTGTTTCACCGATTTAGAGACACCTGATTGTGCGCCAATAGTAGTTTTATTGGCAATGGAAATATGGCCAACAATACCAACCTGGCCTGCAATTACGCAATTGTCGCCAACTTTTGTTGAGCCTGAAATGCCTGACTGCGAAGCGATAACCGTATGCTGGCCTACTTCCACGTTATGGGCAATCTGTACAAGGTTATCAATTTTAGAGCCTTTACGGATAATGGTGGAGCCCATGGTGGCGCAATCTATGGCGGTATTAGCCCCGATGGATATATTGTCCTCCAGCACTACATTTCCGATTTGCGGCACGGCCTTGTAGCTTCCGTCTGGCTGAGGTGCCCAGCCAAAACCGTCGCTGCCAATTACGGCGCCGGAATGTATGGTGCAGTTGCTGCCCACCACGGTATTTGCGTATAGTTTTACTCCTGCAAAAATGGTGGTATTATCACCGATCTGCACGTTATCGCCGATGTATGCCTGTGGGAAAATACGCACGTTTTCACCGATCTTGCAGTTGTTGCCGATATAGGAAAAAGCGCCGCGGTAGTGATTCTCGCCAATCTGGCTGCCCTGGCCTATGAAGCAAGGCTCCTCCACCCCGGTTTTAGAGGCTAGCAAGGCGGTTTGGTAATAGTGCAGCAGCGTGGAGAAACTAGAGTATGGGTCCTCTACACGAATGAGCGTAGCATGTACCGCACCCTTAAGTTTCAGTTGTTCCGAAACGATAATAGCGCTCGCATTGGTGCTATAAAGGTGTGCTTCATACTTTGGATTTGACAAGAAAGCCAAGGCACCTTGCTGTGCTTCCTCAATTTTGGCTAAAGTTCTGACCTTGACAGAATTATCTCCCTCTACCTTGCCCTGCAGCAGGTCAGCTATCTGTTGAACAGTAAATTCCATTTTGTAAAATTAGAGCAAAAACTCAAAAACGCTAACGCTTTGGGGGTGCAAACTTAACAAAAACTTAGCGGCCAGCACATGCTGCATTAGAATATAGTTTAGTAAGGGGAGGGAATTTGAGGGCAGAAATGTCTTGTATTCAGGATAAGATTGCTTTCTGCAGTTTTTCAGTAAGGCAACATATTATTTACCCGCGTTGCTTTTTGAGTAGTTAAATCAACCGGGGGCAGGATTTTTACCTTGCTTTCTAATACTTGCTTATTTCATCTTTTTGTGAGCGAAATAAGTAGCAAGCAAGCCTAATGCTTTGGTGTTGCTTTAAATCAAACAAGCCTGGCAAGTAAACTTGCCAGGCTTGTTTGATAAAGTATAAAACCGGTACTGCTTAATGCGCCACTTCTTTAGGATAGCAGACGAAGTGCTTTTCTACTTTATGGCTCAGGCCCCGGATGTTTGGCAGGTCGGAGGCTTCTGCCACATCTACCACATAACCGGTTTTGGTGAGCATGTTTATAGTCTGGCCTTCCACATCGTACGCGTTGTTGCTGATCTTACCAGAGATCATCAGGTATTTTACGTCTTCTTCCGAGACTTTATACTTCTCCTGCACCAACTCACTTATGCCAAGCAGCATTTCCTGCTCTATAGGTTTGTTGGAAAGGTATACTTTAAAGAGTTTGCGGCTCAGGATGCTTTGCGCCAAGTAAGAAAGTATAAAGTCCGGGTGGGTGGCCCACTCCTTAATACCGCCCCAAATATCGTGGTCGTCCAAAGCTACGAAGCGTTCAAGTATACTTTTGTCGCGCTTAAAGTCTTCCATGGTCAGGTCTGAGGACAGGAAGAAGCGCAGGTTTGCGCTTGCCGGCACGTTTACGCCGCGCTGCATCAGCTCGCGGGCACGTTGCACCACGCGCAGCACCATGTGCTCGGCACTGATTACGGTTTTGTGCAGGTATACTTGCCAGTACATCAGGCGGCGGCTCACCAGGAAATTCTCTATACTATAAATGGCCTTTTCCTCTACCACCAGCTTATCGTTGGCTATGTCCAGCATCTTTATGATGCGGTCAGCGCCAATCTTGCCTTCATACACGCCGGTGTAAAAGCTATCGCGGTTGAGGTAGTCCAGGCGGTCCACATCCAGCTGGCTCGATACCAACTCATGAAAGAAGCGCCGGTGGTACTTGTTTTGAAAAATATCGATGGCCAGGCTCAGCTTTCCGTTGAATTGCTCGTTGAGTAAGTGCATGATGTGCATCGAGAGGTGCTCGTGGTGCACATTCTTAAAGATGGCAGTTTCCAGGGCATGCGAAAACGGACCATGGCCCACATCGTGCAGCAGAATGGCGATAAGTGAGGCCTCGTATTCAGTATCGTTAATTTCGTTATTTTTACTGCGCAGGGTATTCAGAGCCGTATCCATGAGGTGCATGGCGCCCAGGGCATGGTGAAAACGGGTGTGAAGCGCCCCAGGGTAAACCATATCCGTGAGGCCAAGCTGCTTAATGCGGCGCAGGCGCTGAAAGTATGGATGCTCTATAATATCGAACGTGAGCTCGGTCGGAGCCGTGATAAAACCGTATACCGGGTCGTTGAAAAGCTTCTTTTTATTCACAGAAAGATATTGGGTAGTATGTAATGCAAAAGTAATGCTTCTAACGCAGCTTTGTAAGCGTAGTTTATTAGCGTTATGTCTAGAAGAGCTATACTTTTTGCAAACTGCCCTCAAGGGGGCAGTTATTAGATCAAACTGCTTTGCGGCAGAACCGACTACTTTAGCCAGCCAGCCAGGTGCAAGGCAATTAATAACTACTTTTGGTTGTTATGGTTTAATATAGGGTGTTGCTATTCGTTTTTTAAACAAGCAAGCGCTGTAACCAGTTAACATTTTTAGCCATACTTACACAAGTATAAAACTATGCAAAGATACAATATTTTATGGGCCGATGATGAGATCGACCTGCTCAAACCGCACATCCTTTTTCTAGAGGATCGCGGGTATGATATTACCCCAGTAAACAGTGGTGCCGATGCTATTGAAGAGTTCCGTGACCGCAGTTTTGATATCGTTTTCCTGGACGAGAACATGCCCGGCATCAGCGGCCTGGAAACCCTGAACGAGCTGAAAACCATACGCCCCGCCGTGCCCGTGATCATGATCACCAAAAGCGAGGAAGAGCACATTATGGAAGAGGCTATCGGTTCCAAGATCACTGATTACCTGATTAAGCCGCTTAACCCGAACCAGATTCTGCTTTCGGTTAAAAAAGTGCTGGAGAACAAGCGCCTCGTAAGCGAGAAAACCAACATGAGCTACCAGCGCGATTTCCGGCAGCTGGGCATGGCTTTTGGCGAGCGCCTGAGCCAGCACGAGTGGGCAGATATCTACAAAAAGCTGGTGTACTGGGAGCTGGAGATCGACGAGACGGAGAATAAAAGTATGGCCGACGTGATTAACATGCAGAAGGATGAGGCTAACTCAAACTTCGCTAAGTTTATCATGGATAATTACGAAGACTGGATGGATGGCGATGAGGAAGCTCCCCTGATGTCGCACCAACTGTTTAAAAAACGCGTGTTCCCTTTAATGAAGGAGACCGAACGCCCTGTATACTTCCTGCTGATAGACAACCTGCGCTATGACCAATGGAAGGTGCTGGAGCCGCTGATCTCAGAATACTTCACTGTGGATTCCGAGGAGATGTTCTATTCCATACTTCCGACCACCACGGCCTATGCCCGTAACGCCATTTTCTCGGGTATGCTGCCTACCGAAATTCAGAAAAAATACCCGAACATGTGGGTAGGCGATGACGAGGAGGAAGGTAAAAACCTGCATGAAGCCGATTTTCTGGACATTCAGTTCCAGCAGAACCGCGTAACGGATAAGCATAGCTACCATAAAATTACCAATGTGCAGGCTGGCCGCGATTTGCTCAGCAAATTCAGTAACCTGGATAACAACAAGCTGAATGTGATCGTGTATAACTTCGTGGATATGCTCTCGCATGCACGCACCGACAGCAACATGGTGCGCGAACTGGCTCCGGACGAGTCGGCGTACCGCTCTATCACCAAATCCTGGTTCCTGCACTCGCCACTGTTCGATACGCTGAAGGCCATTGCAGATAAAAAAGGCAAGCTGATCATCACCACAGACCACGGCACCATCCGGGTAAAAAGGCCGTTCAAGATCATCGGCGATAGAAACACGAACACCAACCTGCGCTACAAGCACGGTAAAAACCTGGGTTATACCGACAAAGATGTGTTTACAGTGCGCAAGCCGGAGAGATTTTTCTTGCCTAAAGCCAACGTTTCCACTACGTTTGTATTCGCGATAGAGGATTACTTCTTCGCGTACCCGAATAACTATAACTATTACGTAAACTACTACAAGGATACCTTCCAGCACGGGGGCGTGTCGTTGGAGGAGATGATTATACCTTACATAACGCTTTCACCGAAGAATGTATAACACTGGTGTTGTAAGAGCAGAAATCAAGATGTCGTCGTTGGAAGATCTTCCAGCGGCGGCTTCTGTGCTTATAGAGGAAGCCAAATCGGAGCCGATAATTCTGTTTGAAGGCCCGATGGGTGCAGGCAAAACCACGCTGATCAAAGAACTATGCCGCCAACTGGGTGTGCAAGAGAACGTGAGCAGCCCTACCTTTGCCCTTGTAAATGAGTACGAAGGCGCTGCCGGGAAACTAATTTACCATTTCGATTTTTATAGAATCAACGATGAGCGGGAAGCGCTGGATATCGGGGCTCCTGAATATTTTGAGTCCGGAAACCTCTGCCTGATCGAGTGGCCATCCATGATCCCAAACCTGCTGCCGGAGCGCTACCTGCTTGTGCAGCTGGATGTGGACGACGAAGGAAAGGAGAGAAGGTTGGAAGTTAGAGAGGTTGGGAGGTAGAGAGTTTTGGAGTTAGAAAGTTAGAAGGTTGTGAGGTTAGAAAGTTGTTTTTGCTTTTACGCTACTGCGAGCTTGCAGCTCGTGCTGTTGAAGTATAAAGTATAAGTATGAACTCTTTTGCTAGTGCGAGATTGTAGCTCGTACCGCTATATGATAGATATAAGTACAAGCATGTTTGTAGGGACAGGTCGCGACCTGTCCGCGCGGGAACGGTTGCTTTGAGGCGAATACTTAAACTGCTGCTAGTACGCGCTTGAAGTATAAGTATAATTGGTATAAGCTGCTTTTGCTGGTGCGAGCTTGTAGCTCGTACCACTGCATAATAATAAGTACGAGCTACAAGCTCGCACCAGCGTGGGGTAATTACTATAATGGGGTATTGCTGGAGTTTATCTATGAAAACAAGTGCTAACCTCCAGTCCTCTGAACGGGGCTGTATCCAAGATAAGGCAAAAATAAAGCTATTAACAAATAAAGTATGACGGAGAAGTTTGCCGTAGAGTTAGGGAAGTTGGCCACCAGCCAGGCGCTGTACCCAAAAGAGTCGATGATGGCCGTGGAGGAGAGGCGCCGCAGCTTGTTTGTAGGTATCCCGAAGGAGAATTCTTTCCAGGAAAACCGTGTAGGCCTTACGCCTGACTCCGTTAAACAGCTAACCGACCAGGGACACCGCTTCCATATCGAAGCAGGAGCCGGCAGCCACTCCAAGTATTCCGACAACGAGTACTCCGAAGCTGGCGCTAAAATCGTATACTCCACCGAGGAAGTATACGAAGCCGATATCATACTTAAAATAGCACCGCCAACCTACGACGAGATCGAGTACCTGCGCCCCGGCCAAACCCTTATCTCTGCCGTGCACTTCGGCAACCTCACCTCCGACTACATCAACGCCCTGCTCCGCAAGAAAATAAATGCCATCTCATTCGAGCTGATCCGGGATAAATCGGATGCCAAACCCGTAGTGCGCGCCATGAGCGAGATTGCCGGCAGCACCGTGATGATGGTGGCCGCCGAGTACCTGAGCAGCAGCAACGAAGGAAAAGGAATCATACTTGGAGGTATTACTGGCGTAGCCCCAACCAAGGTAGTTATACTTGGTGCAGGCTCTGTTGCCGAATTCGCTACCCGCGCTGCTTTGGGCCTGGGCGCAGAAGTACGGGTCTTTGACAACCATATATACAAGCTTCGTCGACTGAAGCACAACGTAAACGCCCAGATTTTTACCTCTACCCTGGATAAAGCCATCATGTACAATGAGATAAAGCAGGCGGATGTGGTGATTGGGGCTTTTGTGGCTGACGAAGGGCAGATCACCTGCGTGGTGGAAGAAAGCGTAGTGGCCCAGATGAACCCCGGTTCTATCATCATCGACGTGTGTATCGATCAGGGCGGCTGCTTTGAAACCTCCGAGATTACCTCACACTCACGCCCGATCTATCGCAAATATGATGTGATCCATTACTGCGTACCGAATATACCTTCCCGCGTTCCGCGTACGGCCACGCAGGCGCTTTCCAATATCTTTACGCCAATCTTCACCGAGTTTTCCAAGTATGGCGGCATCAACGAGGTGCTCTTCATGAACGACCACTACCGCAGCGGTGTCTACATCTACAAAGGCAGCCTCACCAACGCCCATATCGCCAAGAAGTTTGGTATGCGTTACAAAGAGCTGGGTCTGATGATCGCGGTGCGGAATTAGGGTAGTCGCATAACATTACATTTTTAAGGAGCCGCTATTACCAGCGGCTCTTTGTTTTTTGTAGTAACTGAGGTCTTGAATTTCTTAAATAAATCAGTGCTCAAGAAAATTATTTTTCCAGTTTTATCCGCCTGGCTTTCAGAAGAATTATCTCCTGTCAAAAATCCTAACTAGTGCATCTGTAGCAAATCAAGCTCCTTTATTTAAAAACCCTAGTAGCAGAAGAGCCGTATAAGCGTGCTTGCTCATTGCAGCTGTAATAGCTTTTTGCCAGTTAAGTAAATGTTAAGACCTAGAAAATTTGCACCAAAAACCTGTTAAAGTCGGGGGATAAAGGTAAATTTGCTTTTGGCGGATAGCGTAATTGCTTAAAATGAGTTAATGCTAACCTTCTAAAATCAACTATCAGTAAAGCTCTTTATGCTAGCAGAAATACAAAATGCCAAGATTGCGGTCATCGGACTTGGTTACGTTGGTCTTCCCCTTGCGGTAGAATTCGCAAAGCAGTTTAAAACATTCGGATTTGATATTAACCAGCAACGTATAGCTGGCTTAAAGGCGGGACACGATAGTACCTTAGAAGTCTCGGACCAACTGCTGGCCGAGGTGCTTACTCAGGATTGCTCTGCAGATAAAGGGCTGGTTGTAACGAATCAGTTGGAGCAGATCGGAACGTGTAATTTCTACATTATTACAGTCCCAACACCAGTAGACAAGCATAATCGCCCTGATTTGACCCCACTTTTCAAAGCCAGCGAAACTGTAGGCAAGGTGCTGAAAAAAGGCGATATAGTAATCTATGAATCAACGGTGTATCCTGGTGTAACAGAAGATGAATGCGTTCCAGTGCTAGAAAGAGTGTCCGGCTTAACATTCAATGAAGATTTTTATGCTGGTTATTCTCCCGAACGCATCAATCCTGGCGATAAGGAACACACAGTTGCTAAAATTTTGAAAATTACCTCAGGCTCTACGCCAGAGGCTGCAGATAAGGTAGATGCGTTGTACAATTCGGTAATCACAGCCGGGACACATAAGGCTACATCTATTAAAGTAGCGGAAGCTGCGAAGGTTATAGAAAATGCCCAGCGCGATATTAACATTGCCTTTGTAAACGAACTGGCTAAGATCTTCAATCGACTGGGCATTGATACGGATGATGTGCTACAAGCCGCCGGTACTAAGTGGAATTTCCTGAAGTTTAAACCCGGCCTGGTAGGAGGGCACTGCATTGGTGTTGACCCTTATTACCTGGCCCAGAAGGCGCAGGAAGTTGGCTATCACCCGGAAATTATACTTGCTGGTAGAAGGCTTAACGATGGCATGGGAGCGTATGTAGCCCATGAAGTAGTGAAGCTGATGGTGAAAAAGGATATCCCGGTTAAGAATGCGAATGTGCTTATCCTTGGCATCACTTTTAAAGAAAACTGCCCGGATGTGCGCAATACGAAAGTAGTAGATATCTTGGCCACACTTAAGGATTACAATATGAACCTTTCTATTTATGACCCTTGGGCGACACCTGAAGAAGTGAAGCATGAATATGGATGGGATTCTTCTACCACCCTTGATGAAACTACTACTTATGATGCCGTTATTCTGGCAGTATCGCATAAGGAGTTTGAGAAGCTGGATTTGACTAAGCTTTGTAAGCCGAATGCTGTGGTTTATGATGTGAAGGGAGTTTTGCCGAAGGAGTTGGCAGATGCGAGGTTGTAAGAACCATACTTCTCTGTCCAGTTTACCAACTAAAGTGTAGATTACATGAAAGGAGTCATACTTGCCGGCGGCTCCGGCACCCGGCTGCACCCGCTTACGCTGGCCGTGAGCAAGCAGCTGATGCCGGTTTACGACAAGCCGATGATCTACTACCCGCTTTCCACGCTCATGCTGGCGGGCATCCGCGAGATCCTGATCATCTCCACGCCCCACGACCTGCCTATGTTTGAGCGCCTGCTGGGCGACGGCAGCCAGATCGGCTGCAAGTTCAGCTACAAGGTGCAGGAAGTGCCTAATGGGTTGGCGCAGGCCTTCGTGATCGGGGAGGAGTTCATAGGAGACGACAAGGTAGCGCTGGTGCTGGGCGATAACATTTTCTACGGAGCAGGTATGAGTAAGCTGCTGCAGGCTAACGCAGACCCGGACGGCGGCGTGATCTACGCCTACCACGTGCACGACCCTGAGCGCTACGGCGTGGTGGAGTTTGATGAGCAAATGAAGGCCATCTCGATAGAGGAGAAGCCCCGGGAGCCGAAGAGCAGCTACGCGGTGCCCGGTTTATACTTCTATGACAACGAAGTGGTAGAGATTGCCAAGAACCTGAAACCCAGCCCGCGCGGCGAGTACGAGATCACGGACGTGAACAAGGAGTACCTGAAACGGGGCAAGCTGCAGGTGGGCGTGCTCAACCGCGGCACCGCCTGGCTCGACACGGGCACCATCCAGTCCCTGATGCAGGCGGCTACCTTTGTGCAGGTGATCGAGGAGCGGCAGGGCCTCAAGATTGGGTGCATCGAGGAAGTGGCCTGGCGCATGGGCTTTATAAATGAAGAGCAGCTGCGCAAAGTGGCTGATCCGCTGCGCAAGAGCGGCTACGGCGAGTATTTATTAAGACTTTTGGGATAAAATAATAATAAGTGAGTTTAAGTCAAAAAACAATATCAGGCCTTTTCTGGACGTTCTGCCAGCAATTTGGAGTACAAGCGATTAATTTCATTGTCTCCATCGTGTTAGCAAGATTACTTATGCCAGAAGATTTTGGTCTAATAGGTATGTTGTCTATTTTTATTAGTTTGGGGGGGACCCTTGTGGATAGTGGATTAACTTCTTCATTGATTAGAACTGTAAATCCAGATCAACGTGACTTTTCTACTGTGTTCTTCATAAATTTAGCTGCAAGTATCGTCATCTATATTATCTTATTTTTTTGTGCTCCCTTGATAGCTGATTTTTACAATAAGAGTATTCTTATTGATATGATTAGGGTATATTCCTTGACTTTTATCATTAATGCTTTTGTAAGTGTTCAAGGAATTCGATTGTCAAAAGAAATGAACTTTAAACTATTAATGACAATTCGAATACCATCAATTATCGGAGGAGGAATTTTAGGAGTTGTATTAGCTTTTAATGGGTTTGGAGTATGGAGTTTAGTTTATATGAATCTCTTCCAGTCATTATTATCAGCAGTTCAATTATGGTTACGAAGTGGCTGGCGCCCAAGTATCTTATTTGATAAGGAGAGATATATAACACATTTTAATTTCGGTTACAAATTAACACTTTCAGGTATTCTGGAGGTTATTTATATTAACGTTTATAATATAATTATTGGTAAATATTTCTCTGCTGCACAACTTGGCTTCTACACCAGAGCACAATCTCTCAAACAATTACCTGTCGACAATATATCCAAGGCCTTAAATAAGGTTACATATCCATTGTTTTCATCAATCCAGGATAATGATGCTAAATTAAAAATGGCATATCAGAAATTAATGCTTCAGGTGATATTTTGGATTGCTCCTATATTGGTGCTTTTAGCAATTATTGCTGAGCCGCTCTTCCGTTTCCTTATTGGAGAGAAATGGCTTCCAGCTGTTCCATACTTTCAAATTCTCTGCGCAGTAGGTATTATGTATCCACTTAATTCCTATAATTTAAACATTTTGAAAGTAAAAGGTAGGAGTGATGTTTTCTTAAAATTAGAAATCATAAAAAAAGTTATCATTACGATAGGTATAGTCTGTGCTGTACCATTTGGAATTTATGGACTATTATACTTCCAATTAATTTTTTCATTTATCGCTTTTTTTATAAATACATGGTATAGTGGTAGAATGATAAACTATTATGTAGGGGAGCAACTGAAAGATATTTTACCTGAAATATTATTAGCTTTAATAGTTGGTGTAGTCATTTGGACTGTAGATAATCATTATTTCAAACCTAATGTTTCAATTGATGTAATCAGAATTTCTATAGTAGGAATATTGTACTTTGGTATTTATTTAAGTATTAGCTATTTATCTAAAATGCCAGCTACTGTAGATTTTAAAAAACTTGTTTTAAAAAGATGATACTAGCTACAAAATCAATTTTAACCCCAGTAGAGGGGCATGAAACTTACTGACTAGTAGCTATCTCAAAAATAGGAATTAGGTTTTAGATTCTCTTGTTAGTTGCTCATGGAGCTAACAAATGAGCAATGAGAAAGGATACAGGATCTGATTCCGGATCCTATGAAACGAGCTGACGGGCGCGGCAGACCGGCCAGAAACAAGCGTCAGGTGCTGGAAGGCGTGTTGTGGATCTTGCGTACCGGTGCCCCCTGGAAGGACTTACCCGCCCGGTTTCCGCCTTACCAGACCTGCCACCGCAGGTTTCAGCAGTGGCAACAGCAGGGCGTGATGCGGCACTTGGTGGAGGCCTTGGCAAAGGATTTGATGGAGAGAGGCGGTGTGGATTTGAGCGAATGTTTTATTGATGGCTCCTTCTGCATGGCCAAAAAAGGGGGGCTTTTGTTGGCAAGACTAAACGCGGTAAAGGCACCGAACTCATGGCAGTCACGGACGCTGCAGGTCTTGTTTTATCTGTCTCAATCCACTCCGCCTCTCCTCACGAAGTAGGGCTGGTGGAGCAGGTGCTGGAAGAGCGCTTTATCAAGCCCATGCCCCAGAGACTGATCGGTGACAGAGACTATGACTCAGACCAGCTGGATGAGAAGCTAAAGGAGAAGGGCGTGGAGCTGATTGCCCCGCACCGAAAAAACAGAGTCAGAAAAAAGACGCAGGATGGCCGAAAGCTCAGGCGCTACCGCAAAAGATGGAAGGTGGAGCGCTTCTTTGCCTGGCTCTTCAACTTTCGAAGAACATTGGTCAGGCATGAGTATAAAGCTGAAAAACTACTTGGCCTTCGTACTGCTGGCCTGCATGAAAATCATGTTAAGGTATTTTTGAGATAGCTTCTAATAACCCTATAGTAAAGTTAAATAACAGAAGGTAAGATGTATCTAAAATAACCCTATTAATGAAAAAGCATAACTTAAATATAAAATTCATTCAAAGTGCTTTATCTGTAAAGAACCCATTCAATGATGTAATTCAGGTAAGAGAATGGGTTAAAGAACAAAACTTAAAGGTGTTAGTCAGTGTTCAGAAAATCACATTCGACCAGCTGGAGCAGTGGCATTTCGCAGAGAATGGTAGATGCCTGCAACACGATAGCGGTAAGTTCTTCTCTATTGACGGCATCAAAGTTCAAACGAATTGGGGAGGCGTAAGTGAATGGGAGCAACCTATAATCAATCAACCTGAAATAGGATATTTAGGTTTTGTAACAAAAGAATTTGATGGTGTCCTGCACTTTTTGCTGCAGGCAAAAATAGAGCCTGGTAATGTGAATAATGTACAGTTATCACCTACGCTGCAGGCAACAAAGAGCAATTATACCCAAGTACACAAAGGTAAGGCACCGGCTTATTTAGACTTATTTGTAAACGCCAAGCCAGAACAAGTACTTCTCGACCAGCTTCAGTCTGAGCAGGGGGCCAGATTCTTGAAAAAAAGGAACAGAAACATCGTTATTAAGGTGGATCATGATATTCCACTTTATGACAACTTTATTTGGCTCACACTGGCGCAAATAAAGCTATTAATGGTAGAGGATAACCTGGTGAACATGGATACTAGAACTATAATATCAGGAATACCTTATGGTGATTTAGATGAAGATATTGTAGACTTTTATAATGATACAAATCCCTCTATGAAAGAAAACAGGATCGCCTCTAAGCTATTAAAGTCCACACTGGTGCAGGATAAAGCACTACATACTTTCGACGATATCATTAAGTTTATTACAAAACAGAAAAGTTTCTTAGAACTGCATGTTGAAAAAGTTCCACTATCATCAATGAGTGAGTGGAAAATTGAAGCCGACAGCATCAGGCATGTTGATGATAAATATTTCAAAGTGATTGCTACAAAAGTTCAGATCGAAAACCGAGAGGTGGTAAGTTGGTGCCAACCCATGGTGGAACCTGCACAGGAAGGTATATGTGCATTTGTATGCAAGGAAATAGACGGTGTGCTACATTTTGCAGTGCAAACTAAGTTAGAAGCTGGAAATTTCGACATCATTGAATTTGCTCCAACTGTTCAATGCCTAACAGGTAACTACAGGATATCGGGTATAGAAAGCCTTCCTTTTCTAGCTTATGTATTAGATGCAAAGCCTGAACAAATTATTTTTGACACTATCCAATCAGAGGAGGGGGGGCGATTTTATAGAGAGCAGAACAGAAATATGCTTGTACTAGCAGGTGACGATGTGGGGATGGAGCTTCCAGAAAATTATATCTGGATGACGCTAAACCAACTGCAAACCTTCATTAAGTTTAATAATTACGTAAACATCCAGGCCCGCAGCTTGATCGCAGCTGTTTCTTTTATGAATTGAAAATTAAATGAAAGAAAAGAAAATAAGGATAGGCGTTCTCAGTACAGCTAACATTGCAGTAAGATCAATTATTCCTGCAATCTTAGATTTACCGGATCAATTTGAGATGGTAGGTATCGCAAGCAGGTCCCTACAAAAATCTGAAGAAATTTCGAAATTATTCAACACAAGAGCTTTCAGTGATTATGATGCTATCCTTAAGCCTGAGTTGCTTGATGCAATTTATATCCCGCTGCCCAATTCTATGCACTATGAATGGGTGAAAAAGGCATTGGAAGTAAATGTTCATGTACTTGTCGAAAAATCGCTGGGATGTAATTTGCAAGAAGTACAGGAGTTAAATGAATTAGCTGAATCAAAAGGTTTAGTGTTACTAGAGAATTTTCAGTTTCGCTTTCACAGCCAGTTAGAATTTATTAAAGAATTAGTAGAATCAGGTAGAATTGGTGCTCTACGTTGCTTGAGAAGCTCTTTTGGTTTTCCTCCGTTTGCGGATAAAGATAATATCCGGTATCAGGCTGAACTTGGGGGTGGTGCATTGTTAGATGCTGCAGCTTATCCGACGAAGATAGCTCAGCTCTTTTTAGGAGAAGATCTGGATGTGGCTGCTTCTAACTTGAATTATGAAGCAGAGTCATCCGTTGATATATGGGGAGGGGCTTATCTGAAGCAGAAGAATGGAAAACAGTTTGCTGAGATAGCTTTCGGGTTTGACCATTTTTACCAGTGTAACATTGAACTATGGGGTAGCGAAGGCAAGATTTATACTAATCGAATTTTTACAGCTCCTCCTGGATATAAACCAGAAGTGATTATAGAAACGAAGCAGGGTAAAGAAAAGATTGTATTGGAGCCAGACCACCACTTTAAGAAAATGCTGTTGTATTTTTCACATTCAATGCAACCTGCAGAGATTAAATCTTTTGAATATAAAAGCAACATCAATCAAGCAAGACTATTAGAACAAATCAAAACTAAGGCTAAATGAGTGATAATAAAATATTTGTGACGCAACCGTCACTTGCACCGTTAGAGGAGTATGTAGAAATCTTGAAAGGAGTGTGGGAGAGAGGGATATTAACACACAATGGGCCTTTGGTTCAACAGTTAGAAAAGGATTTAGAGTCAAAGTTAAATCTTGATTATATGACTGTGGTTTCAAATGGCACAATTGCTATTCAAATGGCAATTAAAGCTTTGGAGCTGAAAGGAGAAATTATTACGACACCATTTACATGGGTGGCAACAGTAAGTGCTATAAAATGGGAAGATTGCACCCCTGTGTTTTGTGATATTGATCCAGATACACTAAATATTGATCCGGCTAAAATTGAGGCTCTGATTACGGATAAGACGGTGGCAATTATGCCCGTTCACGTGTTCGGTAACCCCTGTGATGTAGAGACGATAGCTGCCATAGCTCAAAAGCATAATCTTAAAGTAATCTATGATGCAGCACACGCTATTGGTTCCTCATATGAAGGCAGAAGCTTATTAAACTATGGTGATATATCGGCTACTAGCTTACATGCTACAAAGCTTTTGAACACAGCTGAGGGAGGAGGATGTATTACTACTAATGCTGCACTTGATGCTAAACTCAAAAGAATTAGATTCTTTGGCCACGATGAGAACAAAGACGTTGTGGAAGATGGTTTCAACGGAAAGCTAACAGAAGTGCACGCTGCTCTAGGTCTTGCCAATCTTAAATATTACGATGAAGTATTAGAAGATAGAAAGAAAAAGTACCAGTATTATAGAGAGCTGTTAAATTGCATAGAAGGAGTACAGTTTCAGGATGTAAAAGTTGGAGAAACTAACTATTCCTATTTTCCTATCATTTTTGAGAGCGAGGAGCAACTCTTAAAAGTTGAGAAGGCACTAAATACATCTGACATTTTCCCACGTAGGTACTTTTATCCTTCTATCAATACTTATACCAAGGTGGTGGCATACCAAGCATGCCCTGTGTCGGAAGATATATCAAAGCGTATCCTATGTCTTCCACTATTTTTAAATCTAGAAAAAGAGGAGCAGGAGAAAATTTGTAAAATAATCAGTAGCTTATAAAGGCGGTATCTTCATATGGTTCTCGACCTTATTTAAGAATACTCTTAGAATGTATAATAATTTGAAATTTAAGTTATGGTAAAAAAGGTATTGGTTGTTTCGGATAATCAACATATCCTAAAATCATTCGATTCTATTGCCAAAAAGAGTGCTGATAAAATTGATATACAGTACGCAATTAGTCCCTCTTCAAATTTGGAAGATTTTACGGGATTAGGTGAGATTACTGTTATAAATTTAAAGTCTGAACAAAGAGTTTCAGAAATCATTGCTATTTATGATTTAGTGATTTCCGCTCACTGTAAACAATTGTTTCCAGCTGTGTTAGTTAATTCGGTGAGATGTATCAACATTCATCCAGGATATAACCCTATCAACAGAGGTTGGTATCCTCAAGTTTTTGCTATCATCCACAAAATACCTGTTGGTGCTACAATCCATGAGATGGATGAAGAGCTTGATAACGGAGCTATAATAGCTAGAGAAATAGTCCCACAATATTCATGGGATACCTCTTTAACACTTTATAATAGAGTTGTAAAAAAAGAGTTAGAGTTACTAGAAAAGCATTTTACTGAAATAATTAATGGCAATTATAATAAAATAAGACCTGAAGAAAAGGGAAACTTATATCTAAAAAAAGATTTTAATAACTTTTTACTTCTAGACTTAGAGCAAAAAGGCACAATGGAAGAGATACTTGATAAATTAAGAGCTTTAACCCATGGCACCTATAAAAATGCATATTATATAGATAAACAAACAGGGAAAAAGGTTTTTGTATCACTACAACTGATAGTAGATGAATAGAATCAAACAAGTATCTGTTTGTATTATTACTTATAACCATAAAAATTTTATTGCGCAAGCAATTGAAGGTGCTTTGAATCAGGTAACAAATGGATCAATTGAAATAATAATAGGAGACGACTGCTCTACTGATGGTACAAGTGATATTTGCTTGTATTATGCTGATAAATATAAGGATAAGATAAAATATTATAGGAGTCCCACAAATATAGGGATGGTAGGCAACTGGATAGATACGATCAAAAAGTGTGAGGGTAAGTATATCGCTTTATGTGAAGGTGATGATTATTGGATAGACAAATATAAGCTGCAAAAACAAGTACAATTTTTGAACGAACATAATGATTATGTCATCGCATTTCATGATTGTAGAATAGTAGATGAGTACAACAAGATAGTAAAGGAGGAAAGACTTGGTCAGAAATGTAAGAAAATTTTATCGAGTGAAAATATTATTAGTGGCCAACTAATACCAACCAATACAGTTCTATTTAGAAATGGCTTAATTGAAGAATATCCAGATACTATCAAGGATGTTCCTAATGTTGATATATTTATATTTGCTCTGTTAGGGCAATATGGTAAAGCAAAGTTTGTCGAAGGGATAGCCCACTCCGCTTACAGAGTACATTCTGGCGGGGTCTGGAGTTTGCAAAATGAAAAATACAAACAACTTCAAATTTTAAAGACATACGAAAAATTATTGTTAGTAATAGACCAGAAATATAAGAACTTAATTAAAACAAAAATTTTCGCTAGAAAAGTATTTTTGTCAAAAAATGAAAAAGATGTAGTAAGCATAATTAAGTCATATATTAAATCTTATAGATACTTTAATTTGAGTGCTAAATTACTTAAGTCTTGGGTTGTGACACATTATAAAATCATAAGAAGGTGATAATCATTTGTATAGACGTAAGCAGACTAAATTAGCTTTCGAATATATTTATAAGTTCAAGTCGTAATTGTTAAAAAAAGTTTTATAATTCGATAAAGTGAATAAGTGAAAGTTGAAGTATATACACCCAAAATTTCAATCATAGTACCAACTTTTAATAGAGGTAATCTTATATCTGAAACAATTAAAAGTGTGATAGCTCAAAGCTATAAATTTTGGGAGCTTATAGTTGTTGATGATGGATCAAGTGATAATACTAAAATTATTGTCAATGAATTTACACAGATTGATAATAGAATCTCTTATATGCAGAGGCCATCTGATACGCCTAAAGGCGCTAATGCTTGCAGGAATTACGGTCTGCAACTTGCATCAGGAGAATATGTTAAGTGGCTTGATTCAGATGATTTACTCGATTTAAATTGCTTACATATACAATTGAATGGCATTCAAAATGGAGATGCAACCGTTAACTTTTGTAACGCACAATTTTTTAAGGATAGTAATGGAAAAATTGAATTACTTAACAAATCTTGGTCAGATATATTAACATCTGTAAACATTACGGATGATTTAGTCATTGGCGAATTGAAATGGCAGACAGCCTGTGGCCTGTGGAAGAAATCTATTTTTGAAGATACATCTCCATTCGATGAAAGAATCCATAATTCTCAAGAGTGGTTGTTTAATATTAAGTTATCATTAAATCCATCATTCCGAATTTCTGTAACTAACAAAAACCTAATTTATATCAGAACTCACATAGGCTCTATGAGTAGCGCGAAGAATAAAAGTGGAAAGTACTTTTATCATGCAGCGATGGCTAGGTTTTACGCTTACCAATTGATTGGGACAAGAAAATTTAATAGGCATGTTAGGACCTACTTAATTAGAAAATTCTTTCGCAACCATTTCTTTACATTGTATAAGGGGTACCCCAAAGGTTTTATCAATCTTGTAGCTTATTGGCCTCGTATTATCTACTTAACGATAAAGGCAAAAACGGTCACAGTTCAGTGATATCCTTTTAGATCAGCCAACTCACATAATTAATAATATGCCTTTGTTCTCAATTATTACACCAACCTATAACAGAGCTGATTTACTTCCTGAAATGATTCAAAGCGTTTTGGATCAGACATTTGCTGATTGGGAGTTGTTAATAATCGATGATGGTTCTGTAGACCATACCGCAGATGTTGTAAAAGCATATACTACAGATTCAAGAATAAAGTATATAAAAAAGGAAAATTCAGGTGCAGCTGATAGTCGAAACGTAGGTGCTGATTGTGCTGTAGGTAGTTTTTTAGTTTTCCTTGATAGTGATGACATAGCCCTAGAGAACTGGCTAGAACAAGTGTCTTTACAAATACTTTCTGATACAGGCTTGATATGTGTTGCTGCATTAAGAAGTTTTGAAAATGGGAAAAAAATAATTGAAGACCCTCTATTCGAAACAAGTATATTTGGGAATAATCAAAGGCTAAAATTTACTGCAGGTTCTTTCTTCATTCGTAAAGACTTGTTTTTTGAGGTAGGAAAGTATGATAGTCAGATGAGTGCTAATCAACATACAGATTTAGGATTTCGTCTGATGATAGTACTCAAAGGTAAAAAGCTAAAGGTTTTACCGATTGAAAAACCTTTGGTTCAAATCAATGTACATGAGGGAGATCGTATAAGGACAAATTGGGAAAAAATAAGACATGGTAATTTAAGATTTATTGAAAAGCACCACGACTTTATGAGTAATAGTGATAAAAGAGGAATCTCAAACTTTTATGCAATTAGTGCTTTTGCTAGTTACAAATTAAAACAGCGAAAGGATAGTCTAACATATATGATAAAGGCCATAAAGTATAACCCTGGCTCCTATATCAACTACGTACGCCTTGTAAGGTATTTGCTATAGATGAATGTGCAGATATGAATAAAGAGACAGAAAAAGATTTTGCTGCATTTATTATGACTTTTGAGCGGCCAGATGTTTTAATCAAGACCATAGAGTCGCTTCGGAATCAAACTTATCCACCAAAGAAAATTCTTATCGTAGATAATAGTATTTCAGATAACACTGAAGCCTTATTTATTGGAAAAAAGCTAGGTGAAGACTTAGAATATTTAAAAGTTGGTTATAATTCTGGGCCTGCAGGAGCTGCGAAGATTGGATTAGAAACGTTAGCCGGGGAGGGATATCAATGGATATTTTGGGGTGATGATGATGACCCTCCAATAATTGATAAAAGTTTCGAAATGTTATTTGAAACATTGAAGGAATATCCTAACAAATGTGGTCAACTAGGCGCTGTTGGTCATAAATTTAATCAGACAAAAGGTGTTGTAGAAAGAATCCCGAATGAAATTTTACGCCAAAACAAATATTTAGAGGTTGATAATATAGCTGGAGGAGTATGTAAAATAGTAAGTGGTGAAGCCATCAAGTCAGGTGTATTACCTGAAACGAAATTATTTTTTGGTTTTGAAGAACTAGATTTTGACTTGAAGATGAAAGCTGCAGGTTATAAATCAATTGTCAATACATCTTTATTCTTACAGTACAGGGAACACTCTGGTAGAATAAATTATACTCGAAAAGCTGGTATCAAAATTAAAAATCGAGCCCTATGGAGGGAGTATTATAGTACCAGAAATCTAATTTCTATAACAAAGAGTAACAAATATTATTCTGCTAGTATAGCGATTGCAATAAGGAAAATAGCTAAATCTATTGCGAGTCTTAAGTATGGAGATTTAAGATACAGTTTTAAACTTACTAAAATTGTTTCAGATGGTCTAATTGATGGGTTCTTTACAAAGTTGGGAAGAAGAGAGTTTTAAAATCTAGCTCTCTTGAAAAATAATGCAAAAGGGGAAAATATTTTTTACTATAGACACATTACAAACTGGAGGGGCAGAGAAAAGCACTTTAGATATTGTTTCACGATTGTCTCAAGAGTTTGATATAACTGTTGTTGTATTCTATAATAAGTACGACTTAAAAAAGAGCTTTGAAATAGCAGGCATCAAACTGAAGTGCTTTGATATAGATGGTAAATATTCTTTCAACAAAGCAATCAAGTTGTTTTCACAACTCTGTCAGAGTGAACAACCTGATTTGGTTGTTTCTACGCTCTATAGATCAGACATTATATCAAGAATAGTTTGTAAGCGACTAAAAATTAAAATTGTTAGCAATTTTGTAAGTGATACTTACTCTAGTAGTGCCCTTAGTAGGTTATCATACTCAATGAAGTTAAAAATTGGCTTGTTTTGGGTACTTAATGTGTTCACTGCAAAGTACTGTTATAAGTTTCTTGCAAATTCTCACAGTATAAAGAAAAGTAATGCAAGAAATTTATTGCTGGATGAAAGCAAAATTGATGTAATATATAGGGGAAGAGAGGTGTCTCTCTATAAGAACTCTTTAGAGCGCAACACATTATCTGCAAAATCACAATGTGAGTTTGTTACTGTTGGTAGATTGCTAGAGAGCAAAGGTCAGTTAGATCTCCTTATGGCCTATCATAGAGTACAAGAAAAATATCCTAATACTAAGCTTTTAATTGCAGGTGAGGGGAAGTTTAGATTTACACTAGAGGAATACATAAATAGAAACAATTTGCAAGATAAAGTTACTTTATTAGGGAACATCAATAATGTTGGCGAATACCTCAATAAATGTGATGTATTTGTATTCCCTTCTCACTATGAAGGATTTAGTGGTGCCATAGTTGAGGCTATGTTAGCTGGTATACCAATTGTTGCTTCTGACATAGAAATGAATAAAGAGGCTGTTGAACATCTTAAATCAGCATATCTTTTTAAGGTGGGAGATATAGAGTCTATCGAAGAAGCTATGATTTACGCTATAAACAATAGTGACCACATGGTTACAATGGCAAAAGATGCACAGAAAGAAGCTTTGAAAAAATACGATATTAACTTAATTGCCCGGCAGCATATAGAGTTTTATAAAACTTGTATAAATTCTTAATTGTAAACATACTAAAATTTAGAGCTTGTATAATAAAAGTAATTTATGAAGATTTTAGAAGGCAAGAGTTTTGTCATTTGTAATAAAAGTTTGATATCTGCTGTGCATGAAAATACTTCAACTAGTACAAAAGCCTCAACTTAGAGGTGCCGAAATTTTTGCTTCACAACTCTCCAATCAATTACAAAAATCAGATGTAGAAGTTCATATGATTTCTATATTTACTGGTACTTCAGAACTTCCCTTCAGGGGTAAGATAACACACTTGCAACGACCATTAAACAATCGTTTTTTTGATCTGAAAGCTTGGAAGATGTTTGCTGATTTAATTGATCAAGAAAAACCAGATCTGATCCAGGCTAATGCAGGTGATACTTTAAAGTTTGCAGTCTTAAGTAAGATCATCTACAGATGGGATGTACCTATAGTTTTTAGAAATGCCAATAAAATGGGGGATTTCATAACTACTAAGTCCAAACGTTTATTAAATAGTTTTTTTGTGAAGCATTTGGAAGCTGTTATATCGGTAAGCCAGCTTTGCGAGAAAGACTTTAAACAGACCTTTAATTTCCCATCTACTAAAATCAAGACAATTCCCATAGGAGTTGAGGAACAAGAAATACCCTCTGAGCCACCCGTAGACCTAAAGGATATTTATTCCAGGTTTAGAGTGCTTGTAAATATAGGGAGCCTGGTGCCAGAGAAAAACCATAAGGCCCTGATAAATATTTTTGATTCTATTGCTAAAAATGATCCGACAGTGTTTCTGATCATCATTGGGGATGGCCGCCTGCGAGCAGAGTTAGAACGTAAAACGGCTGCTTTATCCAGTAAGGATAGGATACTTTTTGCTGGTTATAGAAACGACGTTTTGCAAGTTTTGAAACATGCATCCGCTTTCCTGATGCCAAGCTTAATTGAAGGCTTACCAGGTGTTATTTTAGAAGCGATGTACTGTAAAACGCCGGCTGTTGCAAACAATGTAGGAGGGATTAGTGAAGTAATAACTAAGAACACCGGATGGCTCATTGAAAAAGGGGACACGTTAGGTTTTACCAATGCGGTAAAGGAAGTTTTGGAAGGTGGTGAAGCTGTTGAGCTAAAAATCGAAAATGCCCATAAACTGGTTACTTCAGAGTATATGAATTCCCTAATTGCAGCAAGGTTTAAAGAGGCCTATGAATGTGTGATTTCTGGAAACAGTCTGGCTTAATTCTCAAACTCACCTCTTGCCAGAATTATTTAAGCCAATGGCTCGAGCATCATTAATTCGTATAATTCGTGTTAGATCATAAAACAAAAGTTCTTCACCTGATCAAATCCCTGGGGCGCGGCGGAGCCGAAATGCTACTGCCAGAAACGCTTAAGGTACATGACCGGGAGCAATTCGATTTTCATTTTGCTTATTTCCTCCCCTGGAAAGACCAGATGGTACCTGCTATTGAGTCACAAGGAGCTAAAACGATCTGCTTTAAGGCGAACAACAACCTGCAGATGTTTCAGCGAGTAGGGGAGATCAGCCGTTATGTGCTGGAAAACAATATTAATGTCATTCATAGCCACCTGCCTTGGGCTGGTGTTATTGCAAGGCTGGTTGGCAAGAAAACAGGCGTACCGGTTGTTTACACAGAGCATAACAAGTGGGAGCGTTATAATAAGGTTACGTATTGGCTGAACAAGCTAAGTTTCGGTTGGCAGGATGCTGCGGTTGCCGTGTCGGATGATGTGCAGCAGTCTATACGTAAGAATGCTGGCTTAGCATTTAAGAAGATAAGTATAATAGCGCCTAAAGACACCCAAATAAATGCTAATGTTAAGGGGCCATACTTGCTTAACATTCTGAATGGTGTTAACACTACTCATTTTACAAGGGATATTCAGGCTGGTCTGCAGATACGGGAGGAGCTTGGCATTCCGGCGGGTGCCCCGGTTATTGGTACTGTTTCCGTGTTCCGGTTTCAGAAGCGCCTGGATATCTGGATGGAAATAGCTGCCGAGATACTGAAGAGAGTGCCTGAGGCACATTTTATTATTGTGGGCGATGGACCTTTGAAAGAGGAGCTACTGGCTAAAAGGAAGCTGTTAGGCATAACAGAACGCCTGCATATGCCTGGGTTAAAAACAGATGTAAAGCCCTATTTTAGCGCAATGGATGTATACATGATGTCTTCTGTCTTTGAAGGCTTACCTATTGCCTTGCTGGAAGCCATGAGCTGTGGCTGCGCTGTAATAAGTACCAAGGCAGGAGGTGTAGCAGAAGTTGTGAAAGAAGGGGAGAGCGGCTTGCTTTGTGAGGTGGATGAATACAACCAATTAGCAGATATGGGAGTAAAGGTGCTGCAGAATCCGGATCTAACTGCGCGGCTGGCCGTAGGAGCCCGTGCCCGGGTGCAGTCTGATTTCAGCATAAACAAAATGGCAAAGCAGCTAGAAGAGCTATATTTGTATCTGAAAACCCCACCCCAGCCCTCCCCTAAAAACAGGGGAGGGAGATAGTAGTAAATAATTCTACTCGTGGGCTGGGCAAATATTTACCTATTTAAGGTAAATGTTTAACATAAGAATATCAACAATAGGTCACACTGACATATTTGATCACCTCCTCCTGCTTTTAGGAGGGGGCCGGGTGAGGTGAAAAAGTTGGATTAATATTACAATGCAGATAAGAAAAGGAACAGAAGCAGATATCCCAGCTATTGTAGAACTGTTAAAGTCTTCTCTAGGCGAAGGGCTGATACAGAAGTCGGAGCGCTTATGGAACTGGAAACATATAGAGAACCCACATGGTGCTTCTCCGGTCCTAGTGGCAGAAGAAGATGGAAAGGTAGTCGGAGTTCGTGCTTTTTTAAAATGGCAGTGGGCATACAAAGGCAAGATACTACAAGCTATCCGCGCAGTAGACACAGCCACCCACCCAGACTACCAGGGAAAAGGTATTTTTAAGAAACTGACCCTACAGGGTTTAGAAGACGCTAAGAAGGATGGGATACATTTAGTGTACAATACCCCAAACGATAACAGTAAGCCCGGTTACCTGAAAATGGGTTGGGTGGAGCAAGGGCGAATGGCACTAAAACTTAAAGTGAATCCCTTTGCTTACAAAAAAGACAAATTACCTGTTATTCCTGATCAGAACTGGGTGCGGCTTTCTGCAGCACTACCCCAATTCAGTAATCCTATTTCAAATACAGGGCAAATTCATACGTTTCTTTCTCCGGAATACATAAGTTGGCGTTACCAAAACAACCCGCTTTTCGATTATCATTTCCTTTCGGATCATCGATCCTTTGTACTGTTCTTTAGGATCAAAAAGCACAGCTTTGGCTCAGAAATGCGAGTGGTGGATCTGTTTATAAATGATGCCGTGTTTGACCTAAAAGCAAAAAAAGAGCTGAACCGGCAATTTCGTGAAGTTAGCAAGGCTTGCTTTCTAACATCTGCCTCAGGCAGGCATTTTGAGTTAGTCGGCAAGAAGTATCCCGTTTTTGGTTTTATACCTGTTGTAAACAAAGGACCCATTGTAACACTGCGTAATGTTGGGCTCCCAGATTCTGAATTCAATGCGTTAGTAGAGGCATCAAATTGGGGATATGCCTTAGGCGATATGGAGTTGTTTTAATATGATTGGTGCGATCCTACTAATTATTTTTCTCTATTTCATCAGCCAGGTTATATTAGGTTACTTCAAAAAGCAGTACCCTTTTATTAAACTTAAGCTCCTGACCAACTTATATTGGTGGCATACGCTATTTGCTTTAATATATTACCTGTATGCTGTTATAAATCGCTCAGATTCTGAAGCATACTACAAAAGAGCCGCTTCAGATTTTGTTTACACATCGTGGGTAAGCATTTATCAGACAGGTACTAGATTTATAGACTTTGTTTCATTTCCTTTCATTAACTCATTAGGGTTTAGCTATGAAATGGCTATGGTGCTGTTTGCCTGGTTTGGCTACTTGGGTTTTATATATTTTTATATTTTCTTTAAAGAGCAGGTTAAGTCATCACTTAAATTCTATGGTTATGACTTGATCATGCTATTGCTTTTTTTGCCTAACATGCACTTTTGGACGGCATCCTTAGGTAAGGGTTCTTTAATTTTCTTAGGAATAGCCATGTTTGCCTACGGCCTTGTTGCGCCACAAAAAAGGATCTTAACGTTGCTGGTAGGTTCCCTTATTGTCTACCATGTAAGGCCGCACATGTTCTTGTTTTTAGGCATAGGTGCCGTTGGTGGTTATATTACAGGTAATGAGAAGGTGCCATTCTACCAAAAGGCTTTAGTGTATGTCGCTTTTATAGGTGGTTTAGCTTTAATGTATGATCAAATTCTGGCTTTTGCCAAGCTGGATGAAAATAATGTGTTGGATAGCTTTCAGAACTTCTCGCAGGTTCAGGCTAACCGCTTGGATAGTGCCGGGTCAGGAGTAGACATAAATAGTTACCCACTGCCTTTAAAGCTTTTTACCTTCTGGTTTAGGCCACTGTTTTTTGATGCGCCCGGGGCGTTAGGTTTATACATTTCTGTGGAGAACTTATTCTACCTGGCCTTGGTCTGGAAACTGGTAGATAAGGACTTTATTTCATTTCTAAAGAAGTCTTCTTCGCTGGTTAAGATGAGTTTAGTTACGTTCATCTCTTCTTCCATTGCGCTATCTATGGTTATGGCAAACCTAGGCATTGTGATCAGGCAGAAGAGCATGGTAATGTATTTTTTCTTCTTTATTATACTTGCTTTTATGGAGTATAAGCACCGGAAGAAAACAGGCATTACAGAAGAGGGCGAAGCCATGGTCACAACACCACGTAAACGGTTAAGATTAGTCTAATGCATAACATCCCCACCTTTACCATATCCCTGGACTTTGAGCTATACTGGGGCGTGTTCGATAAAGTAGTTCTGAAGGAGAAACAGCGTTACTTTAGTAACACCCGTAAAATTATCCCTCAGTTGCTGGATGTATTTGCCAAGGAAGAGATACATGTAACCTGGGCTACGGTTGGAATGCTTTTTGCCAAGGATTGGGAGGAGTGGCAGAAAACGATGCCCGAAATTCAACCGGCGTATCAAAACTATATGCTTTCTGCATATCGTTTAAAAGAGGTATACGGCGCAGACCATTCGCTTGACTCTAATTTCTTTGCCCCTGAGTTGGTGGACCGGATCTCTAAGACTCCTTTGCAGGAACTGGCTACACACACATTTAGCCATTACTACTGCAAGGAGGAGGGCCAGGACATAGCGCAATTTAGAAGCGATATCAGGGCTGCTAAAAAGATAGCCTCAGAAAAAGGATTCGGAGAACTTAGGTCTCTGGTATTCCCCCGTAACCAGTTTAACCGTGAGTACCTGCAGGTATGTTATGAGGAAGGAATTACCAGTGTAAGGTCTAACCCAAAAGACTGGTTCTGGGAAGATACGGTAGGAGATAAGCTTTTGAATAAGATTTTCCGGACCGGCGATGGTTATTTCCCGCTTGGGCAGCGAACTTCTTTCCCACTGTCTGCCCTAAAGCGTGAGGAGGGCTTGCCCTTGGCTATACCCGCCAGTCGTTTTCTAAGGCCAGTAAACGGCTCCAAGGAGGTACTTAATAAATTGCGGTTAAAGCGTATCCTGAACGAGATGACTGAGGCGGCTAAACGCCAGGAATGTTATCATCTGTGGTGGCACCCGCACAACTTCGGCGACTACCCTGAGAAAAGTATGGCTGACTTGCAGGTGATCATTAATCACTTTAAGCAGTTGCAGCAAAAATACGGCATGGTAAGTATGACCATGCAGGAGATTCAGGAGTATATACAGAAGGAGAGTTTAAAGACTACTGTGGCGAGGTAGTAGCCAACCACACCTACTCCTCCTTGTCTAAGGAGGAGAATTTTTAACCTGTTGCTTTATCATTAACTTTGTAAAAACTTAAATTTCTCCACCCTCCCCTATTCTTAGGGGAGGGCCGGGGTGGGGTAATTATGGCAAAACTTTTCCGCATAACAACAGTACCGCTTTCTCTGCAGAAGCTAATTACGGGGCAGCTGCCCTATATGCGCTCCCGTGGCTTTGAGCCGATCATGATTTCAGCGGATGGTCCGGAAAAGAAAGCTGTGATAGAAGAGCAAGCATGTGCGCACGTGCTGGTGCCAATGACCCGAAAGGTAACGCCGCTGCAGGATCTGAAATCTTTGTGGGCTTTTTACAAACTTTGCAAGCAGCATAGACCGGAGATCATACATTCGCATACTCCGAAGGCGGGCATTATTGGGATGCTTGGCGGAAAACTAGCCGGTGTTCCGGTTCGCCTGCACACGGTGGCCGGACTACCCCTTATGGAAGCAACTGGCGCCAAACGCGTGGTGTTAAATGCCGTGGAGAAGCTAACCTATGCCTGCGCCACCAAAGTATACCCGAACTCGACGGTCTTAAAAGATTTTATACTTAGCAGTGGTTTCTGCGAGCCCGCTAAAGTGAAAGTTATAGGCAACGGAAGCAGCAACGGCATCAACACAGAATTCTTCGCTACAGAAGCCCTGGAGCCCGAAAAGCTGGTACAACTGAAAAAAAACGTAGGCATTCAGCCGGATGATTTTGTATTTGTATTTATTGGCCGGCTTGTAAAAGATAAGGGCATCCGAGAACTGGTTGATGCTTTCAAGGCACTGCATACAAAGTATAGCCAGGCCAAGCTGCTGCTGGTTGGGCCTTTGGAGCAGGATCTGGATCCTTTGCCACCTGAAACGCTTCAGGAAATTGAGTCTAACCCAGCCATACTTTCTGTGGGGTATCAAAATGATGTGCGGCCATACCTGGCCATAAGTCAGGCGCTGGCTTTCCCATCGTACCGTGAGGGCTTCCCGAACGTGCCCATGCAGGCAGGGTGTTTCCATCTGCCAAGCATCGTAACGAATATTAACGGCTGCAACGAAATAATAGTGGAAGGGGAGAATGGCCTGATCATCCCTACGAAAAACATGGAAAAACTGAAGGAGGCGATGGAGCAATTGTTGGCAGATAAAGCACTGTATGCGCATCTGCAAGCTAACGCCCGCCGTATGATCGTTGATCGCTACGACCAGCAGCATTTCTGGGGATTGCTGTATCAGGAGTACCAAGAACATTTAAGCAAGCATGAACTGGCTATACCGTAATTTCCTTAAACGCATTTTCGATTTTATACTTAGCCTAGTGGCTTTTTTGCTGCTGTTCCCTGTCTTCCTGGTTGTAACGGTGTTGCTGTATATTGCCAACCAGGGCAGCCCGTTTTTCCTGCAGCAACGCCCGGGCAAAGGCGGTAAGATATTCAGGGTAATCAAGTATAAAACCATGAACGACCAACGGGATGCGCAAGGCAATTTGTTGCCGGATGAGGTGCGCCTTACAGCTGTCGGGAAGTTCGTGCGTAAAACCTCGCTTGATGAAATTCCGCAGTTGCTGAACGTTATTAAAGGCGACATGTCGCTTATCGGCCCACGGCCATTGTTGGTCGAGTACCTGCCTTTATATGATACGGTGCAAAGCCGCAGGCACGAGGTGCGCCCCGGCATAACAGGTTGGGCTCAGGTAAACGGCCGAAATGCCATTGGCTGGAGCGAGAAGTTCAGGTATGATGTATGGTACGTGGATAACCTCTCGCCATGGCTGGATCTAAAAATCATCTTCCTCACCATTTACAAGATTTTTAAATCAGAAGGAATTAGTGCTGAAGGTGTAGCAACCATGCCTAAGTTTCAGGGCAATAAGCAGTAACTTTAGGTGCGTATGTAGTAGGGATAGGTTGCGACCTGTCCGCGCAGAAGGCAGTGACTTAAAGTATACCTCCGCTGGTGCGAGCTTGTAGCTCGTACTTCGTTAAGATGTAAGGTACGAGCTACAAGCTCGCACCAGCGAAGATGATTGTATGAAGTGACAAGGGAACGATTCGGACAGGTGGCGACCTGTCCCTACAGAATAATCTAAACGCTCTAACTTTTTAACTTTCTAACTTCCAAACTCATCCCATGTATCTCTACGGCGCCAGCGGGCATGCAAAAGTGATTATCGATATCCTGCAAGGAGCAGGAGTAGCTGTTGAGGGTCTGTTTGATGACAACCCGGAGCTAAAGGAGCTCTCAGGGCTGCCCGTGCTGGGAAAGTATAAACCAGGTGAAAAGCTGGAGCAACCATTCATCATTAGCATTGGCCACAACCAGATCAGGCAGAAAATTGCCCAACAACTTGACGTGCGTTTCGGAACTGCTGTTGATAAAACTGCTATCTTGTCGCCAACAGCGCGGGTGGGAGAAGGAACCGTGGTCATGCAGGGCGCTATCTTACAAGCTGATGCCGTAGTTGGCAAGCATGCCATTATAAATACCAGTGCTAAAGTAGATCATGATTGCGTGATCGGTGACTTCGCGCATATCTCGCCCGGCGCGGTGCTATGCGGTAACGTGCACGTAGGCGAGGGCAGTTGGATTGGCGCCGGAGCAGTGGTGGTGCCGGGCGTGCGTATAGGGAAATGGTGTACCGTAGGTGCCGGGGCAGTTGTTATCCGCGACTTGCCAGATAAAGTAGTAGCTGTTGGCAACCCATCAAAGATTATAAAACATTGTTAATATGAACGAAAAAATATGGCTCTCTTCGCCACACATGGGCGATAACGAGTTTAAATACGTGCAAGAGGCCTTCGAAACCAACTGGATTGCACCTTTGGGCCCACACGTAAATGGTCTTGAAGAAGATATTGCCGCTTATTTAGGAGAGGATGTACATGTGGCAGCGCTAAGCTCAGGTACGGCTGCCCTGCATTTGGCCTTAATCATACTTGGTGTAAAGGCCGGTGACGAGGTAATTTGTCAGACAATGACCTTCTCGGCCTCTGCCAACCCCATTGCCTACCAGGGTGCTACACCGGTGTTTGTAGACAGCGAGGAGCAGACCTGGAACATGTCGCCGGAGCACCTGGAGGCAGCTATTCAGGACCGGTTAGCTTTGGGCAAAAAGCCCAAAGCCATCATTGTCGTTCATCTTTATGGCATGCCCGCGCAGATGGACCGCATCATGGCCATCGCTGACAAGTATGAAATACCTGTCGTAGAAGACGCCGCGGAGGCCTTAGGCTCATCATACAAAGGGCAGAAGCTGGGTACGTTTGGGGCCATGAGCATACTTTCCTTTAACGGTAATAAAATCATTACCACATCAGGCGGAGGAGCTCTGATCTCTAAAAATGAGGAATGGATAAAGCAGTCGCGTTTTCTGGCTACGCAGGCCCGGGATAACGCCCCGCATTACCAGCACTCGCATATTGGCTATAACTACCGCATGAGCAATATTTGCGCGGGTATTGGCCGCGGACAGATGGAGGTGCTTCCGCAGCGTGTAGAAAAGCGCCGCAGCAATTATGAGTTTTATAAGGAAACCTTTGCCGGGGTTGATTCCATGCGTTTTGCTGAGGAGCCCAATGAAGACTACTACTCTAACAGATGGCTTAGCACCGTTATGATTGAGGGCGGTGAGATAGATAGAGAAACCCTGCGTTTGCACCTGGAGCAGGATAATATCGAATCAAGGCCGCTATGGAAGCCAATGCACCTGCAGCCTGTTTTTGCTGACGCCCCTTTTTATGGCGATGGAACCAGCGAACGCTTGTTTGAGAATGGTCTATGCCTGCCTTCGGGCTCCAATCTTACAAATACAGACTTAGATAGAGTAAAAAAACGAATGCTTGAGGCATTGCACCCCAAGCAAGTATAAGCCAAGGTTTAAACATTGTAATAATCATATAGCCCCTGGAATAAAGTTTTCTAGGGGCTATTGTTTTTTTGTAGAACAGTAATACTATCAGATTGTTAGCGCATGCAAGGATAGTCAGATTTAAATATTACTTTTGCACTGTAATTAGTAGCATTGGCCTTAGTCTAAAAAATTAACTCTTGAATATAGTGTTAATTTAATGTATAAAACTATAATTAAATACAGAGTTTTTTGACAAGCAAAACTAAACTTTTTCCCTTGCGTTCTAACTTAACAGTTAAACCCAAGCATGCATTCTGATGCTTATGTGAGGCCTTGAAGTTAATATCCTTTGGGAGAATAATAGTATCTTTACAATTAAGGTTTAGTTGCGTATAGGTAAAGGTTTAAATAAAGAACAGCTTTTGCATGTTGTTGGTTTGTGTAAAGCAGGCGGTGGCTGTGCAAATTTTGTGCATTAATATAGTATGAAAATTTTTCTGAATAAGTCCCTTCCGAAGTGGATAGTATTGCTTATGGATCAGCTGGTGATGAGTTGGTCTTTTGCACTCTCTTTCTTCATCATTAAACAGTTTGAGTTCGAGGAGATTATGCGCGGGCACTTTCTGGTTTATATTGGGCTGTTCGGGGTAATTTCCCTTATTACCTTTTACTCCATGCGGGTGCACACTGGGCTTATCCGCTACTCCAGCATCTACGATATTTACCGCATTTTCTCAGCCGTGCTTGTTACAAGCATGGTATATGCTGCCTTGGTTGGTTTCTGGGTTTCTCCAGTGCATAAAATTGATTCGGTAAATATCTATCTTGTCCTGCTTATTAGTTTTTTTGTATCGGCTACGCTGCTTACGCTCATTAGAATGGGGGCGAAAGCTATTTTCTTATACTTAAAGCGTGGTGGCCCTGGAAAGCATGAGCGTGTGCTTATTTATGGCGCCAATGGCCATTCGATCCTGCTAAAGCAAGCCTTAGAAACCAGCGAGATGAACCGCTTTACCATTGTGGGCTTTATCGATGAGAATCCTAATAAGACTGATAAAGACATTCACCAGAAAAGGGTATACCACATCAGTGATTTAGATAGGCTGCAGCAAAAGCAAAAGGTAGACAAACTGATTGTATTTGCAGATGACCTGAAAACGGATGACCTGAAGGAGTTTATTGAAAGATGCGTGGAGCTTGGTATTAAGGTACTCACGGTGCCTCCCACCGAGCAATGGATGTCGGGGCAGCTTAGCCTAACCCAGATGCGTGACCTGCGCATCGAGGACCTGTTGCAACGCCCACCAATCGTGATAGAAAACAACCGCATCAGTAGCGACCTGAAAGGCAAGCGTGTGCTGGTAACTGGCGGTGCAGGCTCTATTGGCTCCGAGATTGTGCGGCAAGTTCTAAGCTATAATCCGGCTTTGGTGGTAGTTTGCGACCAGGCGGAGTCTCCGCTGCATGAGTTGCAATTGGAGATGGAAGAAGCTTTTCCAGGGGCAAACATGGCCATCTTTATCGGTGATATTACGAACTCAAACCGAATGTATACTTTGTTTAAGGATTATGCCCCAGAAGTAGTGTATCATGCAGCGGCCTACAAACATGTGCCGATGATGGAAAATAACCCATGCGAGGCCATTATGACCAACGTAATTGGAACGCGCAACTTAGCAGACCTCTCGCTTACCTTTGATGTTGAGAAGTTCGTGATGATCTCTACGGACAAGGCTGTGAACCCTACCAATATCATGGGCACTTCTAAGCGTATCGCTGAGATTTATATACAGTCTCTCAACAACCTGCACCATGGCAAAGTAAACGGAAATACACACCCATATACCAAAGTATCGCAGACCAAGTTTATCACGACACGCTTCGGAAACGTGCTTGGCTCTAACGGCTCAGTTATTCCGCGTTTCAGGCAGCAGATTGAGCGTGGCGGGCCGCTTACCGTAACACACCCCGACATTACCCGATATTTTATGACAATACCAGAAGCCGTGCAACTGGTACTGGAAGCTGGAACCATGGGTAATGGTGGTGAGATCTTTATCTTTGATATGGGTGAGCCTGTGAGGATTGTGGACCTGGCCCGCAAGATGATCAAACTGGCCGGGCTGGTCCCGGAAGTGGATATTCCGATTACATTTACTGGCTTAAGGCCGGGTGAGAAACTGTACGAAGAATTGCTTAACGAAGAGGAGCAAACCATCCCGACGCATCATAGCAAGATCAAAATTTCAAAGGTCAGAAAGTATAGCTATGATATCGTAGTAAATGATATTGATGAACTAGTGAAGCTCAATAAAACAAAAGATGAGCTCCAGGTTGTCAGAAAGATGAAGCAGATCGTACCGGAGTATATCAGCAAAAACTCCCGGTTCGAGGAGCTGGATCTCCAAACGACATAACGAGGAAGTATAAAATGAAGAAGGCCCGCAGTTTTGGGGGCCTTCTTCGTTTTATACTTTCCGATTAGTAATAATGCAAGATAACTGCTTTTTCTAGTTTAAGAGCCTACTGTTGGCATACTTTATTTACTCAGCAAAAGCACCTTCCAGGCTTCTTGCACCTGGTTATCTTCCAGCAGCTTTTTACCGAGTTGCTGAAGCTCCTGTTTTAGCTTTTCTGTGTCGGCTTTATACTTGTTGAGAGTATAGCTCACTATAGGATTAGCCTTAAACCCTTCAACCTCTGAAGCAGAAGGTATGGATTCTGTGTTGCCTAGCCTGGCCAGGTTATTACCCGTCAGGATCTCGCTGTTTCTGATAAAATCAGGCAGTTGATCGATGCCGATTCCTTTGTTACGGATAGGCTTTGGCAGCTCAAAAATGCAGTCGCCGTTTGCACGGAGGTAGTAGTCGCCGCCCATGCGTGCCACCGCATCCAACTTAAAAGGATCGATCTTGCCTGTCTCATCCAAAATCTCATCCTTTACATGTATCAGCAAAACCTCGCAGATAACTAAATTGCCTGCGCCTCCTTCAGGACCCAAACTGATCACGTCATTCACTTTGCACTCAAAAGCAACCGGTGCCTCCAGTACGCGTGGTGGCTTCACCAATACTGATGCCTCCGGGGTTAAGCCAGCCTTCACAAACTCATTTATGCCATGATCATACTCTGTGCTGGCCAGCGACATCTGCTCCACAAGGTCGTAGTTGGCAATGTTGATGACCACTTCGCGTGTCTCCAGCACGTTTTCCAAAGTATGTTTTGAGGTATTATCGCGCACGCGCCGGGCCGGTGAAAACACAAGTATGGGGGGCTTGGCACTGAACACGTTAAAAAAACTGAACGGGCTCAGGTTTACGTTTCCTTGCGCATCGGTGGTACTGGCAAAGGCTATGGGGCGCGGCGCAATGGCTCCCAAAAGCAAGGCGTGTACTTCCGCTGTTTTTACGTCCTGTGGGTCTATGGTAGGCATGGGAGTTTGGGAGTTAGAGAGTTTAGGAGTTAGAGAGTTTGGGAGGTTGAGAGTTAAAAAGTTAGAGAGTTAAATTGGTTAATCAACAAAAATGATTTAGCATGGTCCTAACAATTAGCAATTATCAATTAGCAACCAGCCTTACACTGCCGGTAAAACCGTTGTATTAACCTCACCGAAGCCGATCCGGATGCCGTGGTGCTCGCTGTAACCGCGCATGATCACGGTGTCGCCGTCGTTGATGAACTTGCGCTCAGAGCCATCGGAAAGCTGGATAGGGTTGGTGCCGCGCCAGGTAAGCTCCAGCATAGAGCCGTAAGAGCCTTTGTCGGCCCCGCTGATGGTGCCCGAAGCATACATATCGCCGACCTGAATGTTACAGCCGTTGCTGCTCTGGTGCGCGAGCTGCTGGCTCATGTTCCAGTACATATATTTGTAGTTAGAGCGGCAGATGCTGTTCTCCGAGCCACTGTCTGGTTGGAGCAGTACTTCCAGGTTGATGTCGTAGTTATGGTTGCCGGTAAACTCCAGGTATGGCAACGGCTTTGGGTCTTGCTCGGGGCCTTTCACGCGGAATGGCTCCAGGGCATCCAAGGTTACTACCCAAGGAGATATGGAGGAGCCAAAGCTTTTCGCCAGAAATGGCCCCAAAGGCACATATTCCCAGGTTTGCATGTCGCGTGCCGACCAATCGTTGAACAGCACAAGCCCGAAAATATAATCGCTGGCCTCGTTTGGAGTGATGCTCTCCCCTAGCTTGGTTTCCTTGCCGGTAATAAAAGCTACTTCCAGCTCAAAATCCAGGAGCTTAGTAGGGCCAAAGGTCGGGGCCTCGGCATCAGGTGCTTTGGTCTGGCCTTTAGGGCGATGAATAGGCGTGCCAGACACCACAATGGAAGAGGCGCGGCCATGATACCCGATCGGGATGTGTTTCCAGTTTGGCAGCAGCGCATTTTTAGGATCCCGGAACATGGTGCCCACATTGGTGGCGTGCTCAATGCTGGAGTAAAAGTCTGTATAGTTGCCAACCTTCACCGGGAGCAGCATTTCTGCCTCGCTTTGCAGCACCAGCACGGCCCTAATCAGCTCGCTGTTCCCGCTGATCTCTTCGTTGTCGTTGCGGAGCAGCTCGGACACGCGGTTTCTTACGGCGCGCCAAACCGGTCTGCCCAGGGCAATAAAGTCGTTTAAGGATGGCTTATGGAAAACGGTTGGATCAAGGTCTATCAACTCGAAAAAATCGCGGCGGCCCAGCTCGCACAAGTCCAGGATATACTTTCCGATGGCAACACCTACGCGTGGGTCACGGTCCGGGGTGGTGAAAATGCCAAAGGGCAGGTTTTGGATCGGGAAATCGCTGTGGGTATCTATTTCAATCCAGGAGTGCAGCGTTGGGTCGTTGGCTTTTATCATAGTATCGGGTAGTTCAAGGTTATCTTTACAAAGATAAGATTTTTAGCCGCTGATGGTAGCTGTTTGCAGCTTTTTGCATATACCCATTTGATAAGCAAGTATGAACTTGGCGATAACACTAATGCCGCATGAAAGGCAGGTTAAGTGCTTTTAGGTTGATGCCTGCCTTCTCAGTAAGTATAAAAAAGGCCCGGCTACTACTGCAGCCGGGCCTCCTATATGGTTTGTGCCGTTGTGGTTAAACCACGGTAGGCGTAATGTTCACAGCCTCTACAGCTCTGATTTCTGGTACAGCTTTTAACACAGACTGCTCTACGCCGGCCTTCAAGGTCATGGTAGACATGGGGCAGGAGCCACACGCACCAAGCAATTCAAGCTTCAGCACCATATCGTCTGTTACTTCCAATACTTTCACGTTGCCGCCGTCTGCCTCTAGGTAAGGCCTGATTTGGTCGAGGGCCGACTCGATGCGGAACATGAAATTCTGATCTTCGTTTAGGGCTGCCATTTATTCTTAGCTTTTGATTTCTACTGGTTTCGTTTTGGCCATGGTAGCGTTGCGCAGCGATACCTGCTGTGCTACAGACTGGGCCAACTCTCTGAAAACACCGCTAGCCGGCGAATCGTTCTGTAATACTACAGGAGTTCCGGTGTCGCCGCTCTCTCGGATGCCCTGCACCAGCGGTACCTGGCCTAAAAGTGCCACGTTATACTTGTCAGCCAGCTCTTTACCGCCGCCTTCTCCAAAAATGTAATATTTATTCTCCGGAAGTTCCGCTGGTGTAAAGTACGCCATATTTTCCACAACGCCCAACACAGGCACGTTAATCTGTGGCTGGCGGAACATCTGCAAACCTTTCATGGCATCAGCAAGGGCTACTTTCTGAGGCGTGGTTACAATTACGGCTCCGGTTACCGGAAGGGCCTGCACCATAGTTAAGTGGATGTCTGAAGTTCCCGGAGGAAGGTCCAGCAGCAGGTAGTCCAGTTCGCCCCACTCCACGTCAGAAATAAACTGGCGGAGCGCTGAGCTGGCCATTGGTCCGCGCCACACAATGGCACCATCCGCAGGCGTCAGGAAACCGATCGACATCATCTTGATGCCATACTTCTCTACCGGTACAATGTAGTTCTTGCCATGGTCGCCTTGGATCATGCGTGGGCGCTCATCTTCCACGCCAAACATTGTCGGGATGGATGGGCCGGAAATATCAGCATCGATCAAACCTACTCTTGCACCGCTCTCTGCCAGGGCTATAGCCAGGTTAGAGGTTACCGTAGATTTACCCACGCCGCCTTTACCCGAGGCAACGGCAATAATATTCTTAACACCGCGCAGCACCTCAGAGGTATCGCCGCGGCCTGACGTCACGCGCGAGGTCATGTTCACGGTTACCTCGGCCTCTTTGTCCACCATGGTATGGATTGCCGTTACGCAGGCGTTGCGTATCAGGTCCTTAAGTGGGCAGGCCGGTGTGGTCAGGATCACGGTAAAGCTCACGTTCTTGCCGTTAACTTCTACGTCCTCGATCATGTTCAGCGTAACCAGGTCTTTGCCCAGATCCGGCTCCTCTACATAGCTGAGGGCTTTTAATATATCTTCTTTCGTAATTGCCATATATGTATGCTTTCGAATCGCGCTGCAAAGATACAAACAAAATTCTCCTCCTGAAAAGGCAGCGCGTATACTGTGCAACAAGTATGGCTAAGTATAAGTTTTATGAAGTTGATAGATGCCCCTGGAGGGGTGGCCTAAGTATAAAATAGAGTGATGAAAACAGGAAAGACAAGTATAACCGTGCAGCAAGGCGACATTACAAAAGTGCAAGCCGATGCAATTGTGAATGCAGCTAACAGCAGTTTGCTGGGCGGGGGCGGCGTTGATGGCGCCATCCATAGGGCAGGCGGGCCGCAAATTCTGGAGGAGTGCAAGCAGATACGCGCCCGACAGGGTGGTTGCCCCACCGGAGAGGCCGTGATAACGACAGGCGGAAAGCTGCCTGCGGCGCACGTTATCCATACCGTTGGGCCCGTGTGGGGCGGGGGCAGCAAAGGCGAGCCGGATCTGCTGGCAAACTGCTACCGCAACACCCTAAAGCTGGCAGAGGAAAAGAGGCTGCAACGTATAGCATTCCCCAACATCAGCACCGGCGTGTACGGTTACCCAAAGGATAAAGCCGCCCAGGTAGCCGTGGATGCTGTAAAATCATACTTTAAAAACCACGATTCAAATATAAAAGAGGTGATTTTTGTATGCTTTGATGCAGAGAATTACAGGTTATATGATGATCTGCTGAAGGGGTAAAGTTGCAGCGATTACTACGCAGCTGTTCCGGACATCCCTGTCCGGAACCAACCTGAAGCGGATTTTCTAATCTGCACATGCTACACCTTATACTTGTGTCGGATTGGTTTATACGTTGGCTAGCCGACTTACCTTAAGTTGTTTTTCTGATTTCGCAGAAAGCCAGTTGCAAACTGGCAAGTATGCAAAGCCACAAATTGAAAACTTGCGCCATGGACATGAGCTTCGATTCTAGCTTTCTTTTGGCCCTGCGGGCCAGTTGCGTCGGAGACTCAACATTTATTGGTAGGCACGAATCTGGAGATTCGCGCCAGGTGCGTTAGGTTTTTGTTGGTTTTAGAATGAGTTAGGTTACTTTTGAAGCTTGTTATGAGATGATGGCCGATTCCCAAAAATCATACTTCTAACCCAAAGTCAAAAGCAAACCACTACTTAGCTGAAGCGGTGCCTCCTTCCTTTTTCAGGACATACCTGTAAAAGCCGCCTTCTTTGTCCCAGCTGCAGAAAATGAGCGTGTCGCCGTTGGCTGATACGCCCAAGCCTCTGGCTTCGGCGCCGTTCAGCTCAGGCAGCGGGAGTGTCCACATTTTCTTTGTCTGCTCATCTCTTACATGGAAGGTGGCCGGAACCACGCCACTGGAGCGCACGGCTGTCCAGAGGGTGTTGCCGGGGCCAACCTCAATGGCATTGCAGCCTGCGGCAATACTGCTGATATTCTCCTGCATGTCATACGTGCTGCCATCTTTGCTGCTGTAAACCTGGATGTAAGGGCTGCCGGGGTTTGGGAAGTATAGCGTAAGGCCATCGGGGGACATGGCAAACTCGCGGGCAAGGATGCGGCCAGGCAATTCTACTGTGCGGAGCAGCTCGAACGTATGTGGCTGGGTTTTGCTTTGCTGCAACACGTAGTTCGGGTCTTCGCCGAACAGCGACATGGCATAGATCTCGCCCTTCTCGTTTGCGCGCGGTGAGGTAATGGCCCGCCCATTCCCCGGAACCTCCCAGGCGGCCATGCCTTTGCCAGTGGCTGCATCGATCTTAAGCAGCGTGCGGTTTCTGGCGATAAGTATGTTTCCGTCTGCATCCAGGCCCATCCCTCCAATGGTGCTCAAATTGTACGTTTCGCCGTTTACGCTAACCTGTGTGAGAGGGGAGAAGGGCGCATCCGAGCCATCAGCGTTCTGAATGTATAAGGTGCCATCGTAGCTTGCCAGCCACAGTTTGCCATACTTATCCCACTTTGCGCCATAGCCAGCGCCTGTTTCCTGAATTTTCCCAGCGAAAACGTAGTTTGGCGCTGGAACTTCCACGAAATCCTCTAGCGGTTCGGTGCTTTTCATGAGTTGTAGCGCTGAGGTTGGGCCTGTGCTTAGGTGTTTGCCATCGGTGGTAAGTATGCGCTGGTAAAACGTAATTGGCTGGCCAACGGCAGTGCTTCCCAACAAGGCAAACCAGTCCTGTTCCTGCAGTTTTATACTTGTTTCCCGGCCCGTGGGCTTGTTCCAAATCACATCTGTAAAGTCCTTGTCGCGGGCCAGTTGGTAAGTATAGGCTAGTACGTCGCCGTCTTGGTCTGCCGCTTTCTCCCAGCTAACTTTAAAAAGGGCTTCGGTTTGGCGCACGGCATACACGTTGCGGCTGTTGTGCGATCTTACAGCAACTGCGGCAGGTGCCTGGTTGCTTGCAGGGTAAAACTGGGCGCGAAGTTGTTGCGCTGTGCCTATGCCAACATATAAAGCGCCAGCAGAAAGTAATTCCTGCAGGTCTTCGGTCAGCTCAAATTTGCCGCTAAAGCTGCCTTTTCGGGCATTTACTTTTAGCGGATAAAGCAGTTGGCCTTGCTGCAGGTGCTGCCCGCGGTAAAGGCCAGCCGTGGTTTCGTGCCTGTTAAGTTTGATTTTAGGGTCTGTTATGGCGCCTGAAAGGTATAGCTTATCGCCTTTTATCGTTGCTGTTGCGCTGCCCGAGCCAGTTTGCGGAGTGTCTGTGGTATAAAACGTACCAGTTGCCTGCTCCGCGAGCGGCACATCCCGACGAAGCAGAAAGCCGTTTTCTCCGGTGATGATGGCTGGTAATTCACGCTCATCGAACACGGCCAGACGTTCCGCTTTTTCCGCCCCGATAGCATATGTGGTATAGATCACGGTGTCCTGCTCGTAAAACACATCCATCAAGGTAATAGTATTGGCTGGCGCCTTATCTAAAGTAAGCCACGAGCGCGGCCCGGAGCCTGCTGCCCCGGCATTCAGCAGCTCCAGCGCGCCGCGCTTGCCTGGGTAATAGGCATGCTGGTGGCCACTGATGTAGGTATGCACCTGGTACTTCTGAAGCAGTTGGCGCAGCTTTTCGGGGTTTTGAAGCAGGTTGCCTTTGGAGTCGCGGCCTTGCGCCACACTGTAAAGCGGCATGTGGCCCAGCACAAACCTGAATTTAGCCTGTTGAGCCCGTGGCGTGGCAAACTGCCTGGCCAGCCACTGCAGGTTCTCTTCGGTGATCTCCGGTGAGGAGGCCTCCCAGGACACAAAAAAGGCATCGCCGTGCACAAAAGAGTAATAGTACGGGAAGTGGCTTTTGTCGATAAACTGCAGAGCGGGCAGGTTTTGAGGCTTGGTCCAGTAAGTGCCGGCCGCCTCGCGCTCTACCTGAAAGGAGCGGGAACCGTCGTGGTTGCCCAGCGTGAAGGCAAAGGGAAGCCCGGTCTTGCGGAGCGGCGCGGCAATGTGCTCCTCAAAGCCCTGCCACATCTTTTCCAGCGCTTCTGCCTCCGGCACACCCTGCCCAGCCACCATATCACCGCCACAAACCACCAAATCAGGTTGCCAGATGCGCGGGATCCGCTGGATGATGCTGTCTACCTGCCACTCATAAGTTGCCGCTCCCAGGCCGGAGTTCAGGTCGCTGATAACGGCCAGGCGCAGGTCGCCACGGCGGGCGGGCATTTCGGGGAAGGTTTCGAGGGCAACCAGGCGCACGGCATCGGTCACTACTTTTTTACCCTTGCCTTGTGCCAGCACTTCCAGGTAATCCTCGGGACTAAGTATAAAATTGCCCAGCACGTTCCAGCGCCCGCTAGTGGCAAAGCTATCCTGGTGTAAGTATAAAGTGTCTGTTTTTTGCCCGCGGTGCAGCACGTAGGGTATCTCCGAGGCATTTGTGCTGGTATCCACGGTCCACCAGGTGGCCAATTGGTACTTGCCTGTGGTTATGCTCTGGAAAGTATAAGTGGCGCTGTTATGCGTGTTGGCCGTTGCCTGCCGGGATAGGGTGGTGCCGTAAAAGTTGGCGTGGTTGGTATCGCGCCAAAGGCCCCGCTCGGTATAGTATGGGCTGTCGGTATCGATGTAGGTAATCTTGCGTTTCGGGCTTTTCTCCAGCTCCGTTAGTACCAGGGCAGTTGCGTTTCGGCGCAGGCTGTTGCGGTTTCCGTTGGGCACATCCACGGGCAGGTTCACTACCTCATCTGCCGCCACCATGGCCGAGGAGCCGCCGCCGTCCAGGTTCAGGGCATCAATGCAGCCGAGCTCCTGCATCATCTGGGCAAGCTCCACGGTGGTAACTCCTGCGCTGGCACCCTGGCGGCCATCCACAACCATCGTTACCAAAGTATGCTCGTTTAGGTAGCCAATGGCAGAGCGCGGGTTGCGGCCACGGTGCGACACGCCAAAGCCCTCAATTTCGCCCACATCTAGCACCTTTCGGTTTTTCACTAACACCGGCCCGCCGCCCACAGCCTGGCTAGGCAGCCAACGTGTGCCGGCTTTAGCCGTTGGTGCCTGTTGCCCGGCTTTATGAGGTTGCTCATACTTGTAGATCAAATTGCCGGTTGGGTTGGCCGTCCAGGTTATCTCAGGTTTGCCGTTTACCAGGCCAAAAGCGCCACGGGTTATAAACCGCTCATGATATTTGCTGATGCCGGGGGCTTTCACGTCGCCATCGGCCACATACAGGCTCACCGAGGAGGTAGGCGCAAAGTATCCGCCGTTGATGGCAAAGATCGCATCGTACTGGTCGTAAGCCTGCTTGGTGGTTTGCCGGTTCGCCGGGTCGCCAACGGCCCGCAGTTGCAGGTTTTTATCGCGCAGGTCGATGGTGGTGTACATGGCCCGCACCGGCGCTCCGTCTGCCAGTTGGCCGTTGGTCTCATACGCGCGTACCGAAGGTGGTAGCAGCACGTTCAGGTCCTGGCGGGGTTGCCAGCTTAGGTTCAGTTGCTGTGCCTGCGCAAGCTGAGGGAGCAGGCAAAGTATAAAAAAGGAGAGCAGCGAGGGCCAGGTGCTTTGCTTTTTCATAGTATGGCGTGGGTTAGTTTTTCTGATGAATGGATAACCTTAATAAATGCGCGCTTGCTTGATAAGCTAAAGATAGTAAATCTTTTATACTTAATGTTTTAACAGAGATGTTTTCTGAGATGGCTCCCGCGCACAAGTATAAAATGACACGCCCCGGCATTCGGGCGTTACCGATTTAAGCTTTATCTTTGCCATCCGCTTATAATTTTGCCCATGTCTCTCATCCCAAAAGAAATTGTTGACCAAGTACTGAACCAAGCCGATATTACGGAAGTGGTCGGTGATTTTGTGTCGCTCAAGAAAAAGGGGCAGAACATGTGGGCCTGCTGCCCGTTTCACCACGAAAAATCACCGTCTTTCTCGGTTTCGCCGGCTAAGGGCATTTACAAGTGCTTTGGCTGCGGCAAGGCCGGCAACTCGGTGCAGTTTATTATGGATGTGGAGGGCACTAGCTTTCCGGAGGCCATTAAGTACCTAGCCAAGAAGTATAGCATCGATATACCCGAGGAGCAGCATGACCCGGAGTATGCCCGGGAGCAAAGCGAGCGCGACAGCTTGTTCATCGTGTCAGACTTTGCCGCCAAGCACTTTCAGCAGCGCCTCACCAGCCACGAGCAAGGCAGCATCGGGCAATCCTACCTGAAGCAGCGCGGCCTCAGCGGCAACACCATCCGCAAGTTTGAGCTGGGCTACAGCCTGGACGAGTGGACCGACCTGACCGATACCGCTCTGAAAGCCGGCTACCAGCAAAAGTACCTGGAGGCAACCGGCCTCACCATCGTTCGGGAGGACAACAAGAAGTATGACCGCTTCCGGGGCCGTGTCATGTTCCCGATCCATAACGTGTCGGGGCGCGTGGTGGGTTTTGGTGCGCGTACCTTAAAATCCAACGACAAGAAAAGCCCGAAGTACCTCAACTCGCCGGAGTCTGACATCTACCACAAGAGCAATGTGCTTTATGGCCTTTTCCAGGCGAAGCAGGCCATGCGCATGCAGGACATGTGCTACATGGTGGAAGGCTACCTGGATGTGCTCTCCCTGAACCAGGGCGGCATCGAGAACGTGGTGGCCTCGTCCGGAACCTCGCTTACCGAAGGCCAGATCAAGCTGATCTCGCGCTATACCCAGAACATTACAGTGCTTTACGATGGCGATGCGGCAGGTATAAAAGCCTCGTTGCGCGGTATCGACCTGATTCTGGAGCTTGGCCTGAACGTGAACGTAGTGACTTTTCCGGAAGGCGAGGACCCCGACTCATACATCCATAAAGTTGGCGACGCGGCTTTTAAAACATACCTGAAGGAGCATTCGCAGGATTTTATCTCTTTTAAAACCAGCCTTTTTGCGAAGGAGTCTGCAGGCAACCCGGTTCGTAAGGCCGAAGCCATAAAAGAGGTGGTAGCCTCCATCGCCAAAATCCCTGATGCGATAAAGCGTACCGTGTTCTTCCGCAGCTGCAGCCTGATCTTCGATATTGATGAGCAGGTGCTGATCTCGGAGTATAACAAAATGCACCTGGAGGGCCGGCAGCAGCAACGCCCGGGCAACCCGGAGCCAAACTATGCCGCACCTGCGCCGGCCCCCGAGCCCGAAAAGCCAGCCTCAGATGCGGATGTGCTAAAGAGGTATGAGCGCGAGGTAATTCGGATGATGATAAGCTACGGAACAAAAGCGGTTGATGAGAACCAAACCGTCATCCAATACATGCTGGAGCAGTTGGAGGACGTGGAACTGGAAATCCCAATCTATGTGAAGCTTCATAACCGCATTTTACAGCAGTTTCAGCAAGGCTATGTAGTAAAAGGGGAAGACCTGGTAAACGACCCGGACGAGGAAATCCGTTCGGAGGTGATTGAGCTGATCTCTAACCGTTACGACCTGAGCCACAACTGGGAAACCCATCAGATCTATGTGCCAAACGAGGAAGACCTGCTGATGTACGGCATTGAGCGGGCCATACTTCGCCTGAAGCGCATGAAAGTACAGATGCTTCTGAAAACCGAGATGGAAAAGCTGCGCCTCGTAACCGACCCCGGAGAGCAGGACCGCCAGCTAAACTACATCCTCAACCTGAAAGCCTTCGAAAACCAGCTCGGCGAAATGCTTGGTATTGTGGTTAATAAGTAAGTTACTTTCGAGAAAGTATACCTACTAGCGATCTTTTAATTCTGGTAATGAGCAAGAGCGCTTTTAGTTTGCGTGTTAGGTTGGATAAAGGATTATAATAAAAGGATTTCAGAAGAGAAATTAGGAAAGACAGTGATAGTGGCTTTTCCATCAAAATATACCCTTCAGCTTGCAGCAGATAATGTTCTGCAAGAAACTGTGAAAACGCTTTATGTGTAATTTGTTTAACTCTCGAAGCGTTGCGGCGCGTAACTGCGTTTAGTGCGGCAATCAGTTTTTCATCTCTCGAATTATTAAAGCCTTCATAACCCTGCGATATACCTCTGTCACTAATCCGGAAGTAGTATAGCGGCTTCTCTAAAAATATAACCTCGCCTACCTCCTCGAGTTTATATATGATGTCTCTGTCATCGGCAAGTTTGAAAAACGGATCATAGCCTGAGGTTTGGTTATAGCAACTACGCTTATAGGTGAGCAGGTGGCTAATTTGATCTTCCAGGATATCTGAATATACTACTTGGCTACAGGCTGCAATCTCCAGCGGGCGCAGTTGGTAGTCACAGTTATACCGCTGAGTGTATACAATACTAGCTTTTGGGTAAGCCTGGTGGGCTTTCACTATTTCCGCCAGAGCATTTGGGGCCAACGCATCATCATGGTCGCAGATCACAATAATTTCTCCACTACTATGCTGAACTCCGGTACCTTTTGCAAAGCTAACTCCATGGTTTTGAGGTAAGGCTATAAGCTTACACCTATCTGCTAAATTATGCTGGGCTACAAACCGTCTTAGTACCTCTAAAGTGTTATCTGTGGAGCAGTCCTCTACCAATACCAGCTCCCAATTTTGGTATGTCTGTTTCTGGATAGAATCTAGCGTTTCCAATATGAGATCTGGGTTATTATAACAAGCTACTATAACGGAACACTTCACTACGGTTGGTTTTAGGCATTACAAAGACGAAGAGGTGAAAATAGATAATGTTTCATTAATAGAAGGCTATTTTCTACCTTTGCTTGGTGCTTAAAGTTCATAATCAGTAAGAGAGGCCTTTGCCTTAAATGAACAATGTGGCTGTTTTTGTAGTTTTGGTAAAGAGGTAAAAAGCTTCTGTTTTTTTATAAATTAGACAGTTAACAGGAGTTGCCTTTTGATATACACAATACATGGAAAATAATCCAAATGAGTTGATAAGCCTTGATAGCATCGAGGCTGCCATTGAAGATATTCGCCAAGGCAAGGTAATAATTGTGGTGGATGACGATGACCGCGAGAATGAAGGGGACTTTATATGCGCGGCCGAGAAAATCACACCGGAGATAGTAAACTTCATGGCTACCCACGGGCGTGGCCTTATTTGCGCGCCGCTCACAGAGGAGCGTTGCGAGCAACTTGGCTTAGAACTGATGGTAGGCAAGAACACGGCTTTGCATGCCACGCCGTTTACCGTATCCGTTGACCTGATTGGCCACGGCTGCACAACTGGGATCTCGGCTTCGGACCGTTCTAAAACGATTCAGGCACTGGTTGACCCTAACACCGACCCGCATTCTCTGGGCAAGCCAGGGCATATTTTCCCGCTTAAAGCTAAGAAAGAAGGCGTGCTGCGCCGCGCTGGCCATACAGAGGCTGCCGTAGACCTGGCCCGCCTGGCAGGCCTGTCGCCGGCTGGTGTACTGGTGGAGATCCTGAACGAAGACGGAACCATGGCCCGCCTGCCAGATCTGATAAAAGTAGCCGAGCGTTTCGACCTGAAGCTGATCTCCGTTAAAGACCTGATTGCCTACCGCTTGCGCGAAGAAAGCTTGATAGAGCGTGAGATTGTAATACAATTGCCAACCGACTATGGCGTGTTTGACTTGTATGCATTTACCCAACGCAGCAACGGAGCCAAACATCTTGCGCTTGTAAAAGGCACGTGGGAGGAAGGTGAAGAAGTTTTAGTACGCGTGCACTCTTCCTGCGTAACCGGCGATATCTTCGGTTCCTGCCGTTGCGACTGCGGCCCTCAGCTGCACGAGGCCATGCGCATGGTAGAGAAAGAAGGCAAGGGCGTGGTGGTATACATGAACCAGGAGGGCCGCGGCATTGGTTTGATCAACAAACTGAAGGCATACAAGCTACAGGAGCAGGGCCTTGATACGGTAGAAGCTAACCTGGAGCTCGGCTTTGGTATGGATGAGCGTGATTACGGTGTGGGTGCCCAGATTCTGCGTGACCTTGGCATTACTAAAATGCGCCTGATCTCTAACAACCCACGTAAGCGCACTGGTTTGCAGGGCTACGGGCTGCAGGTTGTAGAGCGTGTGCCAATAGAGGTTACTCCTAACGAGCATAACCAAAAATACCTGACAACCAAGCGAGATAAGTTAGGGCACGATATACTTAAAGATTTGAAAATCAACAAATAAAAATAATAAGTATAAAAATTGTTTTAAGAGCCTGCATGAGTGGTAATTTGCCAACTTGTGCAGGTTTTTTTAGTTGCAATGGGAATAAGCTAAGGCAAGCGAGCAACTTTTGTCGCTGAAAATCATACAAAAGTATAGAGGCATATAATTGGTGAATCAGGCTAAGAAGTAGCCTGAAGATAATGTTGATTTGTGTGAAATACAGCTTCTTAGACTTATGAAAAATGATAATTATACAATCCCGTTTATAGTTTGTCTGATACTTTTCCTAGTAGTGGTGCCACTAATCGGGCAGGCGCAGTATCGGCCTGCGGTTGATATACAGGAGTGGCCGATGGGTAAAATCGTGCTAACGTCTGGCGACACCATTTACGGCCCTGTCACCTATCACCATACGCAGGAAATTATCAACATTCAGAACGAGGACGGCACGCTGAGTGCTTTCTCGCCGGTGAATGTGAAATACTTTATTGTGCAAGAGCAGCCTAGCGGCAAGTCTACAACATTTCGGTCGCTGATGTGGGACATGGACCGTGATTACTCGGATTTTAAGAAGCCAACGTTTTTTGAGCAGCTTAACCAAGGTGGAGTGGTATTGATCATGCGCGAAAACTATATCCACACAGAGCCCGAAAACCTATCAGCTTACTCAGCGCAGGGCTTCCTGTACGACCCGGATAGCTATGTGCCTGGCAGCGAATGGATAAACCACATAAAGCCACTTTATTACCTATTGCTGCCAGACGGCGAAATCATCACGCTCCGAAACGTGCGTAAAGACCTGTACCAAGTGTTTGGAAAAAAAGGAAAGCAGGTTAAGAAGTATGTGAAAGATAAACGCCTTGCTTATGAAAAGCCGCATCAGCTGGTAGCTATCGTGAACTACTTTAACTCATTGTAGTAGCAGCCTGCTTTTTTACAAATCTCTTAACTTCAAAGTATAAAAACTCATCGCCCAGAAAAGAGCAATGTAGCCTGCTGCAAGCACTGCCGCCCATGGCAAAGACAGGAGCTCGGTGGGGGTAGTCATCTGGTCCAGTACATCCTGCGCCGGCATGGGTGTAAGGGTTTTTAGCACTTTTATAGGCATATACTTGTCCAAGTTATCGGGCAGGCGGAAATGTATGAGCGGCTCCACTACCTGCGCGTACGCGATGAAAGCAATAATAGCCAAACCGCTTTTCCGGATAATAAAGCCAAACAGCATAGCCAGCGACATATAACCCACTGCCTGCAAGAAGTAATAAGACAGGTGGTCGATCTTGCCAAAAATAGCATCCGACGCATGGTTTTGCCCATGCACCAGCCCAAAGTATAAACCCAGCACAAGTACAAAAATTGTGGCAAGCACGCCCAGGCCCAAGGCTACGTAGAACTTCGCCAGTACCAGATCCATACGCGATAAGCCATCAATAACCTGCTGCCTCAGCGTCCGGAAGCTATACTCATCCGATACCAGCACAATCATCAAAATACCAAAAAGTAAGTTAAAGAAACTGGCTATATACGTGAGCGTTTGCCAAAACTGCGGCAGGTTATACATTTGGCTGCCCAGCTCTTGCCCGTTGATGGATACATTGCTGCTGGCAAAAAGTATAAGCAGCATGAGGGCCACGTAAATGGCAAGTATAACCCAAACCGTGCGGTAAGGCAGTATTTTGTGCAGTTCTATGCGGAGTAGGTTCATTAGGCTTGCTGTTTAATAATTTCAAGAAACTGAGCCTCCAGGCTCTTGCGGCGCAGCGTGAGCTGTTGCAGTACCACCCCGGCCTCAAACATAGCTTTGTTAACCTCGGCTGCACCGTAACCTTCCTGTAGTGTAAGGTGAACCAGGTCGCGCTCAGGTTGGTAGCTTTCTACAAAAGGCAGTTGCTTTAGTACCTCCAGCAGCCTTACTGTATTCTCAGCACTGATAATGAGCTGGTCTTTTGCCGAAAGGATTGTGCTTACTGGGCCTTCGGCACGCAACACGCCTTTTTGCAGCACCGCCACGTGTGTGCATACTTTCTCCACCTCATCCAGCAGGTGGCTGGCAAGTATGATGGTTTTGCCCTCGGCGGCGATCCTAAGTATGAGTTCGCGCACTTCAGCGATGCCTTCGGGGTCCAGGCCATTGGTTGGCTCATCCAACACCAGCACCTCGGGGTTGTTAAGCAGGGCAGCGGCCAAGGCCAGGCGCTGTTTCATTCCCAGCGAAAAGCCTTTGAAGGTAGTATGCGTGCGATGAGACAGCCCAACAGTGTGCAAAACATGGGCGATTTGCTTTTTGTCTGCACCTTTAATGTCAGCGGTGATTTCGAGGTTGCGCTGTGCAGTGAGGTAAGGGTAGAAGTTTGGCGTTTCGAGGAGCGCGCCCAGGCGGTGCTTGGTGCTGCGCGAAACGGGCTGGCCAAACCACGAAAAACTGCCGGAGCTAGGCCGTATCACATCCAGTACCATCCCTAACGTGGTTGTTTTGCCGCTGCCGTTTGGCCCGAGCAATCCGTAGATACTTCCTTCTTCTATCTGCAGCGAGAGCCTGTCTACGGCCTGAATGCTACCATAGCGCTTGCTAAGCTTGTCTATTTCAAGTATAACTGACACACCTTTAAGACTTAAGTTGCTGCTGATAAACATATATCAGCTTTAACAAATATAGGATTTTTAACTTAACCCGTACTTTTATGAATTATAGCTTTCAAAATGAAGTATGATCTGCTCACTCAAATTATAAACTAATTTCCTCTGCTGATGCAACAAAGAGGATGGCTGTACCAGTGTTTAAACTTATTTTTGCGTGGCGTGTTGGGAAAGTATACTTTTGACAGAATGCCTAGCCAAAAGGGCTGCATACTTTGCTGTGGCTCTACATTTTAGAGACTTTACCTATGATCGATACAACCACCTACGACGGACTGATTTTTGACTTGGATGGCACCCTTTGGGACTCTACCCAAACGATTGCCGATGCCTGGAATGCCGCCATCGCGCAGTTCGATTTTGTAGATACTACTCTGACCCGTGAGGATATTCGCGGTATTGCGGGCATGGCCTATGATGCCATTTACGAAAAGCTTTTTCCGGGCATCAGTGCGGAAAAGCGCCGCGAACTGCAGCAAACCGCCGCTAAAATGGAACTAGAGTACTTGCACCATAAAGGTGGCGAGCTTTACCCAGCCTTAAAGGAAACACTGGAGAGCCTGCAGCACAAGTATAAATTGTTTATCGTGAGCAACTGCCAGAGCGGCTACATAGAGGCTTTCCTGCAGTACTATAGCCTGCAGCCATACTTTACCGACATTGCCTGTTACGGCGACCAAAGCCTGCCAAAGAGCGAGAACATACGTGCCGTGGTGCAGCGCAATAACCTGCAGAACCCCGTTTACATCGGCGATACCCAAGGCGACTACGATGCCAGCCAGGGAGCACAGGTGCCATTTATACTTGCCAGCTATGGTTTTGGCGAAGTACAGGCCGAGGTGCCGCGCATCAGCAGCCTTTCAGACCTGCAGCAGTTGGTAAAGGCCGAAGTATAAAAGCTATGCAAAAAGGACAATACAGGCAAACCGAGCTGACGCTTACGGCAGCGGAAGCCAACCGGCAGGCGCTGGTGTTTGTGTTGCCCATCCTGGTTCTGTACCTGGTGCCCTATATTCTGCTTTGGCCCGGCCAGCTTAGTTTTGCAGCTATGGAGGGTTTTGTGCTGGAGCATGGCGCACGCACCTTGTTTTATCCGTTTCTGATGTTGCTGGTGTTTATACTTGGTGCTGTTGTGCATGAACTGCTGCACGGACTCACTTGGGCAGTGTTCTGCAGAAATGGCCTAAAATCGATACGTTATGGGGTGCATTGGCGCTACCTCACGCCATATTGCCATTGCCGCGAAATGCTGCCATTGCGGCCTTACGTTTTGGGTGGCCTGATGCCTGGGCTGGTAATGGGCGTGCTACCCGCTTTGGTAGGAATGATAACCGGCCAACTGCTGCTCTTTCTATTCGGGTTGCTTTTCACGCTCGCTGCCTCCGGCGATTTACTGATGCTCTACATGCTGCGGCACAGCAAAGCCACAGATCTGGTGCAAGACCACCCGGATAAGATGGGATGCATTGTTTACTCAATAACACAAGTATGATAAAAGCCCATCTCCAGATTTAAGAGATGGGCTTTTTTATTTAAAGTTGATTCAGGGCGTTAGCGATTGGTGTGTCGCCGGTTAGGAGTTCAAATGTTTTGTTCCTAACGTTTGCAACATCCAACGACTGTACCAGCACATCGGCAACATCGGCGCGCGGTATCTTGCTTTCTCCGGCGCTGCTAAAGTGCTCGGCTGTTTTCACGTTTCCGGTTGGGGCATCATTACCTAAATGGCCGGGGCGCACAATTGTGTAAGTCAAACCGCTATCCAGCAAGTACTGGTCAGCCTTAGCTTTGGCTTCGAGGTACTCTTTCAGCTCACCGCGCGGGTTATCTACGCCATACGCACTTAGCATGATATAATGCTTTACTCCGGCGGCTTTAGCTGCATCTACAAGTTTTTCGGCACCTTTTTGGTCCACGCCTACTACGTTTTTGCCTTTAGAGCCAGCCGCGAAAATTACGGCATCCATATCCTTGGCTGTCTCGCTGATATCACCTTCCAGATCGGCGATCACAACATGGTTGGCGCCTAGTTTCTTAAGTTCGTCGGCCTGTTCCTCCTTGCGGATCATGGCATAAGAAGTATGCTTCCCCGAACGGGCTAGAATTTCAATAATTTGTTTTCCGGTAGTGCCATGGGCACCTGCTATTAATACGTTCACGGTATTTACATTTTAAAACTAACAAGCTGCTGCACCATTTCCGGGCAGCAATAGCCCCGTTGGGCTACTAACTAAACGCCCGCAGCCACCAATTGTTCAGCCAACAGACTTCTGCCAGTGTTGCAGCAAAGGCCCACCCACTGGGTCAGATGTAGGTAAAGCCAACGCGGCAATGGTTCTGCGCTTTTCTTCAGGATTGTCTTTTTCGGTGCAGATGTCATAGTTTTCTTGCCCTGCCGGGTAGGCGCCTACTACTTTAAAATCCGGAGATGCTGATTTAAGGCAGTGGCCCGTGCTAGCCGGCAATACCAGCATATCGCCAGCTTGTACTTCTAACTCTTCGGCTCCAGGTCCGCCAAGTATAAGTATAGCTGTGCCCGCTGCCACGCCCAAAACCTCATGCGCTTTGCTATGGTAGTGGTGGTAATCAAACACACCGTTTACCCATGCGCCTTGCCAGTTGTTGCTGGCAAACGCTTCCTTAAACTTGCCAGCTAAGCTTTCTTGCTCCTGAAACACCTGCGCATACACCAGCAGGGGCAGGGTTTGGTTGTTTGAGATGTTGCCATGCGGCTCAAGGAAAACAGGTTTTACAGTAAGTTCTTTCATAGTTTATTCTTGTTGATAATGCGTAACTGCTATACGGCGCTTGTTGGGTATGCTTTAAAAGAATGAGTAAACTTGCCAGGTGCAGCGTTCGCTTCAGGCTAATAGGTTTACACTTACTGATGGCTACGCGCGTCAAATTACTTTACTCTCTGCCAAAGTAAGCTTAACTTGAGTGTTTGAATCATACGTTGCTAAAACAAAATTCTATGAAAAAAGCATTGCTTCTGCTGCTGGCGGTAAGCCTTTGGGCTTGTTCGGGCACAGATAAAAAAGAGCAAAACGCCTTACCAATGGACGAACTGGCCGAGCGCTATGTTAAAACCGTCCTGAAGTTGGGCCAGTACGACAGCGATATCGTGGATGCCTATTACGGCCCCGAAGACTGGAAACCAAACGGCACGCCCGCGGACTCCTTACCTGCCGAGGAACTGCTAACTGAACTGCGCTTGATACAGGAAAACCTGGAAGCACAGGAGCTGGAAAACCTGACGGAGTTGGAGAAAAGGCGCGTGGCCATGTTTCAGAAACAAGTGCTGGCCGTAATCACTAAAATTGAGATGGTGCAGGGCAAAATGCTCTCGTTTGATGAAGAGGCCAAGCTGCTCTACGATGCCAACCCACCGCACTATGAGCAAGCCTATTTCGACTCGTTGCTCACCGCCATTGATGCCGAACTACCCGGAAAAGGAAGCGTTGCGGAGCGTTGGTCGGCATACCAAGCGAAGTTCGAAATACCGAAGAACAAACTGGACACTGTGTTTCAGGCAGCTATAAACGAGGCTCGCAAACGCACCAAAGCGCATTACGAGCTGCCGGAGAACGAGAACTTTAAGGTGGAGTTCGTGACAGATAAACCGTGGTCGGGCTATAACTATTTCCAAGGCAACGGCTACAGCCTGATCCAGATTAACACCGATTTCCCGATCTATATACAGCGTGCCATCGACCTGGCGGGCCATGAGGGTTACCCAGGCCACCATGTGTTTAATACCCTGCTGGAGCAGCACCTAGTGAACGAAAAAGGATGGAAAGAATATTCTGTTTACCCTTTGTTTAGCCCACAGTCGCTGATAGCCGAGGGCAGCGCTAACTATGGTGTAAAGGTGGCCTTCCCGGCAGAGGAGCGTTTAACGTTTGAGAAAGATGTGCTTTTCCCGCTAGCCGGGCTGGATGCCTCTGAGGCAGAGCGCTATTACAATATACTCGGTAAGATAAACAAGCTGGATTTTGCCGGTAACGAGGCCGCGCGCCGCTACCTGAATGGCGAAATAACACGCGAGCAAGCCGCTGACTGGCTGGTAAAGTATAACTTCTACGATAAGGGCAAAGCTTTGCAGCGTACCCGTTTTATAGACCGCTACCGCAGCTACGTTATCAATTACAACCTGGGCCAGGAACTGGTACAACAGTATGTGGAGCGCCACGGCGGCACTGCCAATAATCCCGAGAAGCGCTGGGAGGTATTCGGGGAACTGCTGTCTACGCCCAATTCGGCATCTATGCTGAAGAAGTAATGCCTTGGTACCATGCGTATACGTACAATAAATGCAAGCAAATTTAATTTTTAGATTCAGAGCTGAGATGCTAACTTAACAGCTATACCTATTCACTAATTAAACATAAAAGAAATATGGCAGATAAAAACTTAATAGGCATTGATGCCGAAAAAGCGAGACAACTCGCAGAAAACCTGAATGCCTTGCTGGCAAATTATCAACTGTTTTATATCAATGCGCGCGGTTTCCACTGGAATATATCCGGTAATAAATTTTTCGAGCTGCACGCTAAGTTTGAGGAGCTCTATAACGATGCCATTCTTAAGATTGATGAGATTGCAGAGCGCATCCTGACACTGGGCCATACGCCTCTACACACATTTACGGATTACTTGCAGGCAGCACGCATAAAAGAGGTAGCCAACGTGTCGGGTGGCAACGAGGCGGTGCAGGAAGTGTTGAATGGTTTTCAGATTTTGATCTCCTCTGAGCGGGAGTTATTGGCCTTGGCCTCTGAGGCCGACGACGAAGGAACCAGCGCCTTGATGAGCGATTATATCCGGGAGCAAGAAAAGTTAGTATGGATGTACTCCGCCTATCTAAAAGCCTAAGGCCTGCAAGTCGTCAGCTTTTAAAAGCTGACGATTATGGTTACAGCATATCAAAAGGATTTAAAGTCTAAGAGATCACCCTTGAATAAAATTAAACTATATCAGATAGACGCCTTTACCGACAAGGTGTTCGGTGGCAACCCAGCTGCCGTGTGCGTGCTGGAGCAGTGGCTCCCGGAAAATAAAATGCAGCAGATTGCCGCCGAGAACAACCTGGCCGAAACCGCTTTTGTCGTAAAACAAGGCGATACGTATGAAATCCGGTGGTTTACACCAACTGTGGAGGTAGACCTGTGCGGGCATGCCACGCTGGCCAGTGCTTACGTGCTTTTTAAGTATTACCAGCACCCCACACCGAACATCATTTTATTCTCACCACGGTCAGGACGGCTTACTGTGGAAAAACAAGACGATGCGCTCACGCTGGATTTTCCGACGGATACATATGAGGCGGTAACTGTTCCAGAGGTCTTGGTAAAGGCATTCGGGAAAGCGCCTTTAGAAGCCTATAAAGGCAAAACCGATTACCTGCTGCTGTTCGGCTCGCAACAGGAAGTGGAAGGGTTTAACCCGGATCTGAGCCTGGTTGCAACCGTAGGCGGGCGTGGTGTAATTGTATCTGCGCCGGGCACTGAAGTGGATTTTGTGTCGCGGTTCTTTGCCCCGCAAGCAGGCATCAACGAGGACCCCGTTACCGGCTCGGCACATACTACCTTAACCCCGATCTGGAGCGGAAAACTGGGCAAAACCATACTTACGGCACAGCAGCTTTCAGCCAGAAAAGGTGACTTAACCTGTCAGTACCTGGGCGAGCGCGTGAAAATAACCGGGCAGGCCGTGACATACCTAACTGGGGAGATCGAAGTGTAAGTTTGCTTCTTCAGGTTTTTTGTGGATTCTAAAAAAAACGAGGCTGCCATACTTGCTGGCAGCCTCGTTTTGGTTTTTATTAAAGCGGGAGTTTTACGTCCTGCATCAGCCTGCCTACGGGGTACATTTGGTATGTGTATTCGTAGTGCGGTGAGTTTCGGTACACAAAATCCAGCTGGGCGCGGGCGCTTTTGGCAAACTCCGGGTCCTGCTTTTTACGCGCCTCTAGCTTCTGGCGCAGCTCCAGGTTTTGCTTTAAGTATGTTGCTGCCAGGTCCTCGAACACGTAGCTCGAGAAATACTCTTTCTGCATCAGGATGCTATCGAAGAAGTTCCAGTTAAAGTATGAATCCACTGCCTGCGGCTCCAGCGTTTCCACCAAAAAACGGTTTGATGGCTGGTTAAGGTATACCACGTAATCGCCTTTAAAGAACTGGCGCGGCATACGCTTGGTTTCCACGCTTACATTGGTGTGCAGGTAATGGCCTTCGTACGGGCGCTGGCCAGTTTTATAATCGGTAATATAATAAGTATCCAGGGTGATGGTGGTGTCGCGCTGCAGCTGCTGCATCTCTACTTTGTTCAGTTTCAGGCGCTCAATCACCTCGCGCCAGGCCTGCGGAATAATGTAGGCCACTGGCTTTTCCACGGTTATAGTTGGCGTAAACGCATCATAATAGTTTAGCTTGGTTTTGTAAGGCTCCTTGCGGTCGTAGTACAGGCGCTCGTGGCCGCTTACCTCGCTGGGTTTATACTTGGCGGCGTAGCCCAGAAAAGGAACTTTGGCAACTTTGGTCGTATCCAGTTTCCAGTCCATAGCAAATTGTTTTTGCGTGAGTGATTGCTGCTTGGCCTGCTGGCGCAGTTTGCCAATCTCGTCAGCATCGTGGTGCACGGTTTCTATCATGTTCTCCATCAGCTTGTACGTTGCCTGTACGCGCTGCTTAAAGGGCTTCAGCATGTGGGTTTCCGGCACAAAACCGATAGTATGGTACAAGGCTGTATAACCCGTTGCATAGCGCGGCGACTCCATAAAGCCGATAATGCCCTGCTCCGGTGTGTCGCCGACGTGGTTCATGTACGGCATCATCGGGAATTTATCCTGCTCCATGCCTTTGTACAGGGTAGGCACCATTTTGCCGTTCAGGTAGCCCGCCAGTGCGGGGTGCAGCTTGTTGTGCTGCGTGGCGATCAGCGTCATGACGTGCTGGTAATCGGCCCCGTTGGAGGTATGGTTATCCATGAACACGTCCGGGTCCCACTCCCGGAAGATCTGGTGGAAGGTCTGGGCATTGCGCGAGTCGGTTTTGATGAAATCGCGGTTTAGGTCCAGGTTGCGTGCATTGCCCCGGAAGCCGTATTCCTCGGGCCCGTTCTGGTTGGTGCGGGTATGGCTGTTGCGGTTTAGCGCACCGCCTATGTTATACACCGGTATTATAGCCAGTACCACGTTATCGAGCTGCTTGCGCAGTTTTTTGTCCTGCAGGTAGTCGCGCACCAGCATCATGGTGGCATCTATGCCCTCCGGCTCGCCCGGGTGAATGCCGTTTTGGATGAGCAGCACGCGCTTGTTTTTCTGATGGATCGAGGCCGGGTCAAAATCCTTATCCGTGGAAACTACTACCAGGTGCAGCGGCCGGCCTACGTCGGTAGCGCCATACGGCATCATTTTCACTTCCTCGTAGGCCTCGTCGAGTTGCTGGTACCAGCCAATGGCCTCGTCGTATGTAGCGGTTTGGTTGCCGTTCCCTTTTTCGTAAGGAGTGATGAACTTCGGGTTATCCTGGCCGGGGTTGCCCAGTGAGAGCAGGGCGCTAAGCAGTAAAGTGCTGATCATAGTTTAGGTATGGAGTGATGGTGAGAAAACAATGATACAGATTTCTGCGCGGAAATGGTAGAGAGGGGAGAAGTTAGAGAGTGTGTGAGGTAGAGAGTTTGGGAGTTTGAGAAGTTAGAAGGTTTTAAAGTAAAGAGGGTGGGGAGGTGGGAAATGTATTGCAAGCGGAGGCACCAATGCCTTAAAGCTGCTTTGGATTGATAAGGCAGGGGCATTTCTATATTTCTACGTTAGGATATCATGAAAGAATGAAGTTAGGGGCAGGCAAATGCTTACGCGAAATACTTGCGGGTTCTGCCTTTGTCTTTGGGGAAAACTTTGCTGTCGAGGCTATACTTGCCGGGGCCGATAAAGAGGAGCGAGAAGAACAGGATAGCCGCCTCCAGCGCATGCGAGTAGCCTCCAAAACCATCGCCGGCCATGGCGTGATGTGTAGTTGCCACCAGCATCGTGATCAACAATAAGAAGCATGCAGGGCGGAAAAAGAAACCCAGTGCTAGCAACAAACCGCCTACACCCTCTGCAAAGGCAGCCATAAAGCCCCAGAAGGTAGGCGCGAAGCCAATACCGAACATGCCCATACTTTGCCCGATCATCTGCCATTGCTCGGGGCCACCAGCTAATTTGGGCCAGCCATGCAGTATAAACATCGTACCAATGCCCACACGGAGCAACAATAACCCTGTTTGACGGAGTTTGTAACTTGAGCGAAGTATAGCCATAGAGACAAGTATACGAAGAAGCAACTAGTATAGCAAGAGGCTAATATACTAAGATTGTTTTGATAAGCGTATTGGCAGGCACATTTTCTTTGTTTAGCCTCGGGAGCTGATTGGCGGGTATCTGGCTCTTATCGAGCATAAAACTGATGCCTTGCTCCGACGTTAAGGCCACCAGGTTGCCTTCCTCAAAGGTAATTTGTTCTACAGCATAGGCCTGTTGTAGCTCGCTATACTTTGAGCCAACGGCAATACCTTTTGCAGTTTTAAAATCGGGGTTAGATACGGCAATGCGCCATACTTGGCATGCATTCATACACTGCTGTTCTATTAATAAGCCTTTTAATTGGCCTTCGGGGCGCAGAAGGTAAGCGGTACTTTGCATGCCTTCCTGCAGCAGGGTGGTATCGGTTAAGGCCATCCCTGCGGGAATGTTTGACTGAAGTTCCTCCAGGGGCATGCCAATCGTTACTGCACCTACACGGCCTTGCGCAATATTAAACAGTTCGGGAGCGGCTGTACTCGCTTCCTCTGGCATTTCCAGAGATGTTTCTTGGGTGCTTGCCTCGTTGCTCGTTTCTGTGTCTTCATCCTGCTGCGATAGGCAGGCAGCCATTCCTATGCCCAGCAATACTGCGTAAAATATGTTCTTCAGCATCCGCTTACCTCCTTCTGTTATTTTACCTTTAAACCTTGATGCGCAGCTACAGGTTATAGTATATTAGCACGTAATTCGAGTTAATTTATTTTGTTATACATCAACTATAAATAGTTTAAAATGGCTAAACCATTAATCTTGGTCTCTAACGACGACGGCATTACGGCCCCGGGTATCAGAATGCTGGTACGTGTGGCCATGAAGATAGGGGAGGTAGTTGTAGTGGCACCGGATGGCCCGCAGTCGGGTATGGGGCATGCTATTACCATTGGCAATACGCTGCGTTTAGATAGATCGATTGCACTGGAAGACTTGGGCGTGGAAGCCTATGAGTGCTCCGGCACCCCGGCCGATTGCGTGAAACTGGCCAAGCACCATGTATTGCGCGAGCGCACCCCTGACCTGGTGGTGAGCGGCATTAACCACGGCTCTAACTCCAGCATCAGCGTGCTATACTCCGGCACCATGTCGGCAGCCATTGAGGCGGCCATTGAGGGCTTGCCTGCCATCGGTTTCTCGCTCTGCGATTATGGCCACGGCGCCGATTTCTCGCATACAGAGGCTTATGTGGAGAAGATCATCCGCCAGGCCATTGTGAACCGCATTCCGGAGAACACTGCCCTGAACGTTAACTTCCCGAAGAAAAGTGATGAGCCGATCAAAGGCATCAAGATCTGCCGCCAGGCGCATGCCAAATGGCAGGAGGAGTTTGATGAGCGCCTCGACCCGAACAACCGCAAATACTACTGGATGACGGGCAGCTTCGTGAATTTTGACAAAGGCGAGGACACCGACGAGTGGGCGCTTGTAAATAACTATATCTCGATTGTGCCTTGCCAGTTCGACCTGACGGCACACCATGCCATCGGCATGCTCAACGAGGATTGGGATTTCTAGAAAGCATAAGCCCGGAAGCAGTTTATAGCTACTTCCGGGCTTATTTTTCATACTTAGTTTCGGTCTTTGTGCTTTGGCGGGCCTATATTGATTGGCATTGTAAACCTTACTGGCACCTTCTTGCCATTTTGTGTGCCTGGCACCCATTTTCCGCTCATCTTTTCTACGGCTTTTATGCAGGCGGCATTTACAGCTGGGCTCAGGCCACTCACAACCTGATCATCAGCTATAGCGCCATCTTTTTCTACCACATAACTTAAAACCACAGTGCCTTTTGGTGGGTTTTTGGGCAGCTTAATATTCGACATCACAAATCGGAACATGGCCTGTTCGCCACCCTCAAACACAGGTAATGTTTCGGTATACGTATATTTATGCGCGGTAGAATCCTGCTGGGCAAAAGCGGCGTTTGTACTTGTAATAACGCAAATAAGCAGTAAGCACAATGTATACTTCAGCATGGTACCCCTTTAAAATATTACCGGCATGTTGTAGCGCACTTTTACCTTTTGGTTGTCTTGAACGGGAGCCAACCAGTTGCCTTCTGTGAGCTTTGCCAGTCGGAGCGCCTCCTCATCTAAAACATTGTCTACACTCTTCACCAGCTTGTAATCGCTAAGAGAGCCATCCTCATTAATCAGAAAAGATACGACTACGGTGCCGTGCTTTGCGGTGCGCTTTGGCTGTTTCACGTGCTCTTTCATGAAAGCCTTGAACGCCTTTACACCGCCTTTATACTCGGGCATGGCCTCCGGGTTGCTTTTCTCGAATCGGGCATCTCCGAATTTAATGGGTAAAGTGAACCGAACGGGCACTTTTTTGCCATCCTGCATGCCGGGTGTCCAGCGGCCATTCATAGCCTCCACGGCGTTTATGCTGGCAACGTCTTGGGCTGGTGCCAGGCTTTTTATGATATGGATATCGCCAACGGAGCCATCCTTATCAACCACGAAACTAAGTATTACCATACCAGGGGGCTGAGAACCGGTACGGGTAATGTTTGCGCTTAGAAATTCCATCATGGCAGTCATGCCGCCCTGAAACTGCGGCATGTGCTCAACATATTTGTATACTTTGGTGCTGTCTGTATGCGAGTTAGTTTGCTGGGCATTGGCTGCGTGTGCCATAAGCAGGCCAACTGTCAGCAAAAGCAAGGCAGGTAAAAGTTTGTAGTTCATTAGTGAAGGGTGATGGTTTGAGATTTAAATATAGTTAAAAGATACAGCACTTTGAGCCGAAGTGTTTGCAAAGTATGGCTTTACTCTTTCTGCGCATCGTTTGCGAACTGAATTGGCAGGGTAAGCTTTGCGGCTACAGCCTTTCCGTTTTGTGTGGCTGGCTTCCAGTGGCCTGAGGTTGCCTTTACGGCTGTAAGAGCGGCTTCTGATAGCTGCGCAAGTATGGTTTTGTGCTGCAGGTTAAAGCTTGTGGCATCCATATAATCGAGCTCGGAGCCTGGGCCGATGGTTTTCTTCATTTTCATGTCGCTAAGCTCTGCCCCGGATACGCTTCCGTCTGGCTCAACGGTAAACCTTACGACTGCCTTTGCTTGCAAATGTTCTTTTTTAGCTGCTTCTGGTAAGGCTATTTTCTCTGCTAGAAAGCGGTGCATAGCCTCTTGCCCGCCAATAAACTGTGGCTGTTGCGTACTGGAGTCTGTTTCTTTCATCGCAAATTTTATGGGTAAGGTATAACGCACAGCCACTGCTTTACCGCTTTGCCTGCCAGGTGTCCATTTCCCGACCATCATTTTTACCACGCGCATGGCTTCTTCATCCGTGCTTTTAGTTAGGGATTTCACTGCCTGCACCTGTTTTAACGAGCCGTCGGCATCTACCACGAAGGTAATCACGACCAGGCCCTGCACTCCTGCGGCTTTGGCATCCTGCGGGTAGGTAATGTTCTGCCCTAAAAACGCAAGCATCTTTTGCTGGCCTCCTTCAAAGGCAGGCATCTGTTCCACGGAAGTATAAACCTTGTCGGTGGATTGCGCTTTGGCACTTGGTGAGGCCATACTTGCAGCCAAGCAAAACAGGAAAGCAGCTGTCAGTCTCAGGAGGTTGTTTCTGTTTATCATATCTGTTTGTTTTAAATATTTGAAAATAAAGGCAATAAGAATCCTATATCAGCTTTTTAAGAAGCTGATAAACAGTTGTTTGTTTATTTTATGAATGTTATCTAATGCTGAAGCGCATAGGCAGGGTATATCGTACGGGCACGTTTCTGCCATCCTGGCTGCCGGGTTGCCACTTGCCCTCCATAAGTGCTACTACCCGTAGAGCCTCAGCATCGAGGCTTTCTTCCAGTGGCTTTACAATGGAGATTTCATCCAGAGAGCCATCTTTTCTGACGACAAAGCTAACCACGACCAAGCCTTCTATCTGCCGTTTTTTGGCTTGCTCGGGATAACGGGTGTTTTGGCCCAGGAACTTCAGCATCTCGCTTTCGCCGCCTTCAAAGCGGGGCATGTTTTCTACATAAGTATAAGGCTTTTCATACTTTTCCGGAGTTTCTGATACTGGATCAGCGCTTGCCTGTTGCCGCGCCATCACAAAAGCCAGGCAGGCAAGCAGCGGAAGTGCAAGCAAGGGGCGAAGCCAGCCTGCCTGCTGCCCTTTTTGCTGCAGCATGCGCAACCGCAAAAGCACCTGCGGCTTTGTGAAATAACTGCCTACTGGCAAACCCATGTTAAACAGCGCCTCCCGCGATAAAAGAGAAGTATACGTTTGCACCTGGTGCTCCTGCACCACCTCGGCATCGGCCTGATACTCATGCACGTTGCGGAGCTCCTGCCTCAAAAGCCACACGGCCGGATGGAACCAAAGTATAGCCGTGTATAGCTCATAAAGAAGCACATCCTTGGTATGGCCATACTTTACGTGCGCAAGTTCGTGAGCCAGTACTTGCTGCTGCTCAGCTGCATTTAGCTTGCTTTGCTCTGTGCTCAGGAAAACATACTTCCCGAAGGCAAAAGTTGGGTAGGAATCAGGCATCAAGTATACTTTTGCATGAGCGATTTCGCTTGTTAGCGTAGCCTGGTTTTTGGTTTGGTGCAGGCGCCAGAGTTGCGTTATGAGTTTAACCAGTACAAAAGCCACACCGGCAAAGTATAAACCAGTTAAAGCCATTGGCAGCGTTAGCGCCCAAGGTATAGTCGGCTGGCCTGCACCTACCGTTACTTGGCCCAGCTGTATGGCCAGCAAGTTTTCGCCTAGAAAGGCTTGCCGCGCAAGTATAGTTGGGCGCGTGAGCAAAGGAAGCAAGAGTGCTACCGACGGGGCAAGCAACAAGTATAGTCTGTTAAACTTAAAATTGTTGCTTAGGCGAAGCAGTGCGTAATAAAACAGATAGAGTGCCAGCATGCTGATGCCAACTTTGAGTGTGTAATTAAGTATGGCTTCCATCGCTATCAGGGTTTTCGGGGAGGTCTTGTTTTACATGGCGCATCAGTTCATCCAGCTCCTGCACGTTTAAGTTATTGTCCTTGGCGAAGAAGGATACAAGTTTCTCGAAGGAGCCACCGAAGTATCCGCTCATAAAGTTTTTCAGGAAGAAGCTCTTATACTTGTCCTGGGCAATAAGCGGGTGGTACTTATGCGATTTACCAAAGGCTTCGTGGCCCACAAAGCCCTTCGTCTCCAGGATGCGCACAATGGTGGAAACGGTATTGTAGGCAGGTTTGGGCTCAGGCAGCTCTTCGAGTATATCGCGAACAAAGGCTTGCTCCAGTTTCCAGAGTACCTGCATTATTTCTTCCTCGGCTTTGGTCAGTTCCTTCATCAGGGTGTTTTTAATTTGCTACTCAATGTATAACTATTTACTTAGTTTTAAAACTAAAAGTTTAGTTTAATTCATGAAGGTATAAAAAAACCCGCCCTTGCTGTGGCAGGGGCGGGTTTTTAAAATTGGTTGCTACCTAATAGCCTGGGTTTTGAGTTAGCGCTGGATTTACTTCGATCTGCTGCAAGGGTATAGGCCACAAGTTCCTGTAAGCTGTATTGTCATCTTCACAGAACTCAAGTTCTAAACATGTGATATTATAGCGCTTTAAGTCTATAAATCTTAAACCTTCGCCAATAAATTCTAATCTTCGTTGCTCCAGTATTTCGTTAAGAGCTGCAGCATTTGTTAAAGTTAGCACAGGGTTTAGCCCAGCTCTCGTCCTGATCGTGTTTATATCCTGGATAACTTGCGGCGAAGCTGCTCCTACTGCAATGCCCTGTCGTGCATTTGCTTCCGCTCGTATCAAATACATTTCTGCCAACCGGATTACAGGCACATCATCAGCATTGTTTACAATATCGCTATACTTTATAAGGCGGCGGCGCGTACCTTGAAGCGTGGTGGTTGCTTCAAATCGCTCGTCTTCGTATTGCATTGTTGGAGTTGAGGCATTCTGTGCATTCGCGTCAGATGCCTGCAAGGCATTATATGCCTCTGTGGATACGTAAAATTTCTGCCCGGGAGTACTAGGGTCTGAAGCAGAGCCTAGTACATTTTGATCATTTAAAGTAAAGTCAACTTCAAGTATAACCTCGCTGTTCCCCTCGTTCGAGAAAATATCAGCAAAGTTAGCTTCTAACTCATACGGGGAATTCATGATAACATCACTAGCATAAGTTGCCGCTTCAGCGTTGCTACCTCTTTGTAAATAAACACGGGCAAGCAGAGCTTTCGCTGCCCATATATTTGCCACTTGAGGGCTCCCCACATTGCTTGGAAGTATAGATTCTGCCATTTTCAGATCAGAAATGATTGCGTCATATACCTGTGCTTGAGTTGACTTTGCCTCAAACTGAATTTCTTCAATAACCGTGGTAGGGGTTTGAATAACTGGTACGCCTCCAAAAACCTTTACTAAATCGAAATAGGCTAAGCCACGCAAAACCAACATTTGGCCTTTTATATTATCACGCTGCTGCGTAGTAATGTTATCTAACTGATCTGCTTGGCGAATAACAGTGTTAGCGCGGTTTATTAGTGTATAAATAGCTGCCCAGGTGCTTGATATTTGCAAATTAGAAGCATCTATGTTACGGTTTGCTACTTCCCGATCTGTTGTGAAAGTTCCTGAGAACGAAAGGTTATCACTGTAAAGGTCCTGATACAATAAATAGCGTTGGCCATAATAATTTGAAGACTGAAGCGCACTATAAGCTCCAAGTGCTGCCCTGCTAAGCGTAGTATAATCTACTACAGCCTCACCAGCATCTATAGCAGTGGTTGGTTGCAAGTCTAGTGAATCTTCGCAGGCTGTAAAGACCGAAAGTCCTAAAAGCGTGAGAAGTATTGTTGTATATTTTTTCATAACATTTTATATACCTGAAGATTATAAACCTATGTTTATGCCAAAAGTGATTGTGCGCGCCTGCGGAAAAGTATAGAAGTCTACACCCAGGGTGGTATTAGATGTACCTGCAAAGTTTACCTCTGGGTCAAAACCCGGATAGTCTGTAAACGTCACTAAGTTTTGAGCCTGAAGATAAATCCTGGCATTTCTAATACTAGCTTTCTCGGTTAAGCTTTGCGGCAATGTATAGCCGAGTGTCATGTTTTTAATGCGAAGATAAGATCCGTCATATATAAAGCGGGAAGAGTTGCTTCTGTTGTTATTGTTGGGATCATCTACGGTTGCACGTGGAATATCTGTGATATCTCCCTCTTCTTGCCAGCGGCCAAGCACATCATCTAACATGTTGTCATCCAAAAAGTCATTACCTAAATGCATTTGGTATTGGTGGGCAGGGTTGGCAATATCGTTGCCGTATGAGAATTGCATAAACACATTAAGGTCGAAGTTTTTATACCGGAAAGAGTTAGTAAGGCCACCCACATAATCTGGCTGGGCGTTTCCGATAATCGTAAGGTCGCTGGCGTTTATTATACCGTCGTTGTTGATATCCCTGAAATTGATATCTCCGGCCTGTACGCCTTCTGCCTGCCTTGAAACGGGAACTTCATCAGTGGTGCTGAATACTCCATCAGAAATGTAACCATAAAAGGTACCAATAGGCTGCCCTTCACGAAGCACCAAAGAGTTTCCTCCAAAGCCATAAAATATGTCCTGGTCTTGGTAAAGCTCTTTTACCTTATTCCGATTGAAGGAGATGTTAAAGTCTGTGCTCCAATAAAAGCCCTTGCCGCCACCATCAAAGTTTATAGTGTTTAAAGCAATCTCGAAACCTTTGTTTTCTATTGAACCTATGTTGGACTGGTAGCTGCCGAATCCGTTTTGTGTAGGGATCGGGCGAGAAAATAAGAGGTTATCAGTATTCTTGATATAGTAGTCTAGCGCCACATTTACACGCCCATTTAAGAAACCTATATCTGTCCCAACGTTAAACTGTTTCGTCTCTTCCCACTTTAAATCAGAGTTAGGAATCTGGGTTTGAGCAATACCGGGGTTATCTGTATAGTTTGCTCCGGAGTATAGTGCTAAGTAGTTGAAATTACCTATCTCCTGATTACCTGTAACACCATAGGAAGCACGCAGTTTGAGTTCGCTTAGTGCATCTACGTTAGCAAGAAAATTTTCTTCCAATACTCTCCAACCAGCCGATACTGAAGGGAAAAAACCGTAGCGGTTGTTTTCACCAAATCTTGAAGAGCCATCCGTTCTAAAATTTACCCCTAGTAAATATCTATCCTGGAATGAATAGTTTACGCGGCCAAAGAATGATACAAGGTAATTCTGAGTTTCAAAATCACCTCCATCGTTTACAATGGCAGCACTGCTTACATACCTGAATTGCTCACCTGGGAAGCCTTCGCCTGTTACAAACGTTTGGTCAATTGTGTTTCGCTCGTTACTGGTACCTATTACAGAGTTTAATTTGTGAACATCGTTGAAGGTTTTAGCATAAGACAATGTAGCCTCTAACAGACGTTTGGTGATTGTGCTGACGGCTTTAGTAGCGGAGCCTCCTACTGCAGTGGCAGAAGAACCCGGATAGTTTGTAGGGGTATATCTGCGCTCATCCACATTTAAGGCATCATACCCTCCTTTTACTTGTAAATCCAGCCCAGGTGTTAGGGTGTACTTTGCAAAGATGTTACCAACGGCACGTAAGTTTGTTGTTTCATCATCATTTTCCCGGCCTTCAGCTACAGGGTTAGTATAGAAATAGTTAGGTCGAGTATAAGCGCCACTCTCATAAAATACTGGCCAGATTGGTGAGGCAGCCAAGGAGTTAGCAAAAGGGCCATTTAGAGTGTTATCACTTACAATTCGGTTGTTCTCTGCTCTACTCAGTTGTATGCTTGTGCCAACCGAAAATCTATCATTAATATTATGATCCAGGTTTAAGCGGGTCGAATATCGTTTGTATTCACTGCCGATCACTATGCCTTCCTGATCGAAGTAATTTCCTGACAGGTAATAGCGTGTCTTAGCATCACCTCCGCTCAGCGAAATCTCATAGTTCTTTATAGAAGCTGAACGGGTAACTTCTTCAACCCAGTCAGTATTGGTAGGCTCAAAGTCTAACTCGCCATAATATAGTTCTACAAAGTCATCAAATGTAGCTCCAGGGGCTAGGTATTGGTCGTTCACATACGCCTCCACCATTATTTCCTTATATTGCTCGGCATCTAAAAGGTTTGGGCTATTCCACATGTTCTGAACACCTGTATATGCGCTCAAATTGATCTGGGTTTTTTTGGCTGACCCACGTTTTGTAGTGATTATGACAACACCATTTGCAGCACGCGAACCATATATAGCTGCTGCAGAAGCATCTTTCAGGATATCTATAGATTCGATATCATTAGGGTTAATGTCTGATATGGCATTTACTGACTGCCCTCCATAGCCTAATTGGGAATAGTCTCCGGTTGTTAGTGGAACACCGTCCACTACATACAAAGGTTGGTTACTGGCAGAAATTGAGGTTGCACCCCGAACGCGTACTGTTATACCTCCGCCGGGTGTTCCGGAGTTCTGAGAAATCTGAACTCCGGCAGCTCTTCCCTGTAAAGCTTGATCTACCCCTACCACTGGCAGGTCTTTCAATTCTTCGGAAGTTACCTTAGAGGTGGCACCAGTAACTTCACGACGTTCCTGTGTACCATAACCTACAACAACAACTTCATCAAGCAGCTTCTGATCTGCTGCTAGTTGTACATTAAGTGTGTTTCTGCCTTGCAAAGCCACTTCTTGGGTAGTCATCCCGATAAACCTGAAAACAAGCGTGGCGTTTGGTTGCACATTGAGGCTGTAGTCACCATTTGCTCCTGTGGTCACGCCATTAGTGGTGCCCTTCTCAAGCACGGTTACGCCGGGTAATGCCGATCCGTCAGAGGCAGCGGTTACTCTCCCTGATACGGTCTGAGTTTGAGCCCACGCGCCCGACAAGAACGCAAAGGTCATCAATAAACTCAGGAGTAAAGTTCTTTTCATAAATTGCTGATTAGAATAAAATTAATGTTTCGTTAGAATTTGAAAAATGCAGCCGAAAGAAGTAATAACAGCTGCCCGCGGGGGAATTTGCGCTTGTTGCAAAATGCGGAGTCAGATAGCCCATAGCTACTTTTGGCGGTAGTATATACTAAAAAACGAAGCTGAAGTTGCAGAGATAGGTTACCGGTGCGATTTATACTTCCTCAAACATATGAACAGACAAAAAACTATTGCCGCCTTTGATGCGCTGTTGCCACCCCAGCCGCTTTAATTCGCGCCGGATAAAGCTGTTAAGCAAGCCATGGGCTACTAGCACTGTTGTTTGGTTTGCCATAGCATCCTGGGCAAGTATCCGGGCAGCTTGCCTGGCTCGGGCACGGGCCTGCTTAAAGGTTTCGATGCCGCTGCTGTTTAGCCCAAAAAACCAGAGCACGCGGGCTGCAATGAGCCATAAGCTTATGGGTAACCGAATAAAAGGCAAGGTAAATATCCGGCGCTCAAACTCCCGAAACACACGGTCGATCTGGAGGGAAACCTGCTCCCCGAAAATGGCGCGGGCGGTTAGCTGCGAGCGAATAAGCGTACTACAGTATACTTTGCGTATCTGTTGGTATGGGATAGCCTCATGCCTGAGCACAAACTTCTCGACCTGTGCAGCATCATAATCAGAAATATATTGGCGGGCAGCTTTTACATCAAAAAAGCCTTTGCGCTTTACAAGGGGGCGTGCATGGCGAATAAGAAAGATTCTGCTGGGATTGTGGGAGGTAGCTGTTTCCAAAGTGTACGGCGCTTGTAGACGCTAATACCTACCACTAAAACACCGTTGTGGTTGCCCGTGCTGCTATGCTGGCAGTGTAAAGGAGGTTAGGTCTGCAAATATGGTTTGTTTAATGCCAGCCCACTCATCTCGAAGGATGCTATAGTAAATAGTATCGCGTCGGCGGCCATCGTGCATTTGTGTGTGGCTGCGCAGAGTGCCTTCTTCTATAGCGCCCAGTTTGAGCATTGCCTTGCGGGAGCGCATGTTTAGCGCATCCGTCTTCAGCTCAACACGATCCATCTCCAATTTTTCGAATGCATGGCAAAGTAACAGAAACTTACAGTGCCTGTTGAGGCCGGTGCCTCTGAATTCTTTGGCAAGCCACGTCCACCCGATTTCGAGGCGTTTATCCGCAGCGGATATGTTCCCGTAACTGGTGCTGCCCGCCAGCCGCCCCGTGGCCTTATCAATAATCATGAAAGTATAGCGGGTGCCAGCACTGAAGCCCTTTTCTACTGTGTCGGCCCAAACTTGTAGCTCAGCATGGTTACTGATGCGGGTAGGCATAAATCGCCAGATATCCTCTTCAAAAGCAATAGAAGACATTTCTGTCAGGTCAGATGGTTGAAACGCTCGAAGCAAAACGCGCTTGTTTTGCAGTTCAGGGCCAGTTCTAAAGTCAAGGTCCATGGCAGCAGAATGGGGTTGCAGTTGCTAAAAGTATACTTGTAGCTAATTAAAATAAATACTTATTTCTTGTTTTTGCAACTGGCAGCCGCTGAGGGAGGAGCCAATATATATAGATGACAGCAGGTGGTAAGCTATTGATAAAAAGCTTGTTAAGGGTGGATTCTGCCGAGAATAGCAAAAACGTAAGAGGCATGCTATAAACAATCCTGTTAAAATTATAGAAAAAGTTAAAGAACTCACCAACGTAATGCACTTTTGCCGCGTAGTAGAGTGCACCGGAAAAGAACAGTTGGCCTCTAAACTGCCTAAGGTGGTTGGCATAATCTCGCCGCCTGTTTGTAGGTTCTCCTAAAGCTCCGGGCCCAGCATAAGCGGGGCACAATCATGCAATTTATAAGTTTATACACGGGGTATAACAAGAGTCGGCTGTCCGCAAAAGAGTATGCCAAGTTTGCCATAACGCCTTTTATCATACTTGTTGCTGACGTATCGTATGTTGGCTCATGTTAGTTGATCTCTATAGTATGCTGTTGTACCAGTGAAGAGCCCTGATAGTACCGTCTACCATGCAAGAAACCATTTTATCAGCAGAGTTAACCAGTATCCACAGTGCCATCAGATTTCAGGAAGCGTACCCAAGCCTGTTAAGCCAAGGTAAGCCGACATTGAAACAAAGCCAGGGGCTGGGCAAAAGCTCTTACCGACATACCAAGGCAATGCAGGAAGTATACAAAGTACTGCAAAGCGGCGAGTTAGGGCCTTTATATGCCATCGAGCTGATTTCCCATAAGGCTTGCAACACTTCACTGGAAGGCCGCAACTGCGTTATTGAGCTAGGTGCTCCACTGTTGGAGCTTGGCCTTTGGGCGACAGGTTTTCCAAAGATACTTGATGCTAAAGGCCACTTGTATGCCAATGGTGAACGCTGCAGCGAGAATACGCGCGAGGCTAACGATTACGGTCTGGTACTGCTTGAACTGGAAAATGATATAAGTCTACAGTTGTGCTGTTCCTGGCACTTGGCCCCAACTCATGAGCCGATGCTGAGTGCCACTTTTTATGGTATTAATGGCGGGGTGGCTTTTAAGAGCATAGCAGGTAAACCTGGGCAGTTTATGGCTGAGCGCTATGCTGGCCCAAATACACAAACGCTATACAACCCAGAAAACGATCCAACAGCTTCTTTAGATCAGCATTACTTGGATGCTATAGCAGCAAGTGTTTCTAAAGAGAAAGAAAACAGGCTTACAGAGGTACTCGATAAAATTTTCAGAAAATAAAAAAACATGGAAGCACATCATCCTTCAAAAATCCTAATGACGGCAGACACTGTTGGAGGTGTCTGGAATTACACACTTGAGCTGGTAAGAGCACTTGCCCCATTTAAAACGCAGGTTGCTTTGGCAACTATGGGTGCGCCTTTATCAGAGGAGCAGCGCAGGCAAGCCAACGAAATTGACAACCTGACAATTTACGAGAGCAACTACAAGCTTGAGTGGATGGAGAATGCGTGGGATGATGTAAACCAGGCCGGAGAATGGTTGATGAAGCTGCGTAACGAGGTGCAGCCCGACCTGGTACACTTGAACAGCATGGCGCACGGCGCTCTGGATTTTGGCGTGCCAACCATAGTGGTGGTGCATTCTTGCGTGCTCTCGTGGTGGAAAGCCGTGAAAGACGAGGAAGCCCCTAATGCCTGGGCAAAGTATAAAGAGCTTGTTATGGCTGGCTTGCAAGCAGCTGACATGGTTATTGCCCCAACACAGGCCATGCTGCACCAGGCTCAGGAATTATACGGGCCATTCAAAAATAGCACTGTAGTTTATAATGGGCGCGGGCAGCATAGCTTCCAGTTCGGCGACAAAGAGCCGTTTGTATTCAGCATGGGCCGTGTCTGGGACGAGGCTAAGAATATCTCCATGCTGGCACATATTGCATCAGACCTTAACTGGCCTGTATACATTGCCGGCGATGCCAAGCACCCGGCTACAGGCAAGGAAGTAGATCTAGAGAACGTACACTTCTTAGGCCAGCTTACTGAAAAAGAAGTATCTAACTGGTTATCCAGAGCATCCATTTATGCTTTGCCGGCAAAGTATGAGCCGTTTGGGTTAACGATTCTGGAAGCAGCCATGTCAGGTTGCGCATTGGTGGTGGGTAAAACCGAAAGTCAGGCAGAGATTTGGGGGAATGCTGCAAAGTACGTAAACCCAGGCAGCGCCGACGATCTGCGCGATACCATTAACGATTTGATAGAGGATGAGTTTGCACGCAATATAATGGCGTGCCGCGCCGTAAAACGTTCGCATGGCTACACGGCAGATCCAATGGGCCAGGACTATGACCATGTTTACCGCCAGTTGCTAAAGCAAACCGTGGTAGTATAGATGTAAGACACAGCTACGCGACCATTAAAGTTAGCTGTAGGAGCCGGTTACTTGTGCATAAAACTGTTGGCAAAGGGCAGCGCGAAGGTGGCCACCACAAGTACCGGAGTGTTTGAGACAAAAAAGTATTATATAAAAGCAGATTATAACAGGAAGTTTCGCTTGCGCCTACGTATATATTGCGTATCGCATAGCACCTTCATTTAAATAAAAACAGATTAACATAGCATTGGCATGAACATCGTAATTCTTGGTTTATCCATCACCTCAAGCTGGGGCAACGGCCACGCCACCACGTTTAGGGGTTTGGTGAGAGAACTGAACAAGCAAGGCCACCATGTACTATTTTTAGAGCGCGACGTGCCATGGAATACTGGCAAGCGCGACCTCCCAAATCCAGATTATTGCCAAACGGCGCTTTATGTTTCGTTAGAAGACCTTGAAGTGCGCTTTACAGAACAGGTGAAGCAGGCAGACATGGTGATAGTGGGCTCGTATGTGCCCCAGGGAGTGAAAGTAGGAGAGTGGGTTGTGAACACGGCGAAAGGTATTAAGGCTTTTTATGACCTGGACACGCCGGTGACTCTAGCCAAACTTGAGCGCGGTGATTACGAGTATCTGCACCCAGACCTAATCCAGAAGTACGATTTATACTTGTCCTCAACAGGTGGGCCTACCCTGGAAATGCTGGAGCAGACGTATCACGCACCAATGGCTCGGGCCTTCTACCGATCTGTAGATCCTGAAGTATACTTTCCAAAGCTAGTAGAGACTAAATGGGACTTGGGTTACCAGGGCATTTATTCTGAAGAACGCCAGCCACAACTAGAAAAACTGATGGTTGATGCTGCCAAGCAATGGCCACTCGGAAGGTTTGCGGTGGCCGGGCAACAGTTTCCGGGAAGTATAAAGTGGCCAGCTAATGTGCAGTATATTGAGGATATGCCAGCAAGTGAACACCAGCATTTCTACAATAGCCAACGCTTTACCCTAAATATCACCCGAGCTGATATGGCTACGGTTGGATATACGCCGAGCGCAAGGCTTTTTGAAGCAGCTGCTTGCTGTACGCCAATTATCACGGATAACTGGGATGGCCTGGAAACATTTTTTGAACCCGAAACAGAAATCTTGATTGCTTCCTCAGCCAAGGATAGCCTGCGATACCTCCGCGAAATATGTAAATCCGACCGTAAGCTAATTGCTGAGCGGGCGCGCAAAAAAGTAATGGCAAATCATACTACAACTCATCGGGTAAACCAGCTGATGCGCTACGTCGAAGACTTAGGCGCAACAACATACAGCATTGTAAATACCAAAGGCACTGTAAGCCAGGCAATGTAACCACGAAAGCCTGCCGCCACACGCATTTAGTGCTTATATTTAAAGTACCCTACTTATTAACGTTGCATCAAATTATAAAAAAAGCCAAGCCTTGTGCCTGGCTTTTTTTACGCTAATAAAGTTTAACTTGCCCTTATGAATATAGAAAAGCATACACCACAGCCCTGGAAAACCCTTAAATCAGAAATGGTGGTAAACGAAAAATGGTATAAACTGCGCCGCGATGAGGTTGAGCTACCAAACGGGGTGGTGCTTGACGATTATTATGTGAGCGTTCGGCCAAATGTTGTGCTTACATTTCCGCTCACCGAGGATAACCATGTGCTGTTTGTAAGGCAGTACAAGCATGCAGGCAACGAAATTTTTATTGAACTGCCTGGTGGTGTTATAGATGACCATGAAGATGTGCCAGAAGAAGCTGCCAAGCGCGAACTGCTGGAGGAAACAGGCTATACTACAGATGATATGGAGCCGCTTCTGGAGGCCATTGATAACCCGACCAAAGATACCAACAAGCTCTATTTTTACCTGGCACGAAATGTGCGCCAAGTAGCTGAGCAAGACCTGGATGCCATAGAAAGTATTGAAGTGCTAAAAGTGCCTTTGGGCGAAGTAGAGCAGATGATTATGAGCGGCCAGGTAAACGTATCCGGCTCAATTGCCCTTTGCCTGCTGGCACTTAGAAAATTAGGTGTTTAGTAAGATTATTTGCTGCCTGGAGCACTTGCAAATGGGTTTTCAGGTTTAACGAGTAACACTTTCTCTCGTTCCACAACAACGGCCCCGGCAGGGGCGCCTTTAGGCTTACGCACCCATTTTTTGGGTGTGTAAATAACCGGGCACAGCGAGTCTGATTTGCGCTTGCTGTAGTATGCGGCCAGTTGGGCGGCTTTCTCCAGCACGGTGCCAGGTATGGTTTTCCCAGCTTGATGTTTAATGATAACATGAGACCCCGACACATCCTTAGCATGCAGCCAAAGGTCTTCCTTGTAAGCATGGCGCTGGGTTAACTGGTCGTTGTTTTGGGAGCTTTTGCCGACTAGTATCTTAAAGCCCTCGCTTTCAAACACTCTAAACGGAATCTGTTCCTGCTCTTGCTGTTTGCTGCCTACAAGGTGGCTATACTCGCGCAGGAATAACTTGAGCTGTTTATAGTTTTCTACTGCCTCCAGCGCCTGCAATGCATCTTCCAGAACAATAAGCTCTTCGAGTTTCCGCTCAACCTTTTCTTCCAGCTGGCTCACTTCTACGTGTTGGTTCTTTGCTTTGCGGTAGAGGCGCTCGGCAAACTTCTGTGGTGTTTCGTTCTGCTTAAGGATATAGGTACGGGTCTGGTCGGTGTAAAAATCGTAAAGCTCTACCTCAGCGGCCCTGGGCGGGATGTTTGTTAGGTTGGCCATCAGAACATCCGCCGTTTGGGAGTAGGAGCGATCATGCCGAAGTTCTTCAAGCTTTTTGGAGCTCTGGTCCATCACCGTTTTGGTAACATGCTGCTTGCGCTCCAGCTGTTGCTTAGCTTGCCCGTATTGTTGTTCAAAACCAGTTTCAGACAAGTATAAACGCGTAAACCTGTCTGTAGCTTCTAGTGGGTCTGTGTAAGTGTACAGTATTTCGCCAACTGCCAGTAACGAAAGTCTTATCTTACCATTCAGGCGGATTATGTAGAATTGCTCTGGAGAGCTAATTATATCCAGCATACTTTGCACCAACTCCCATTTCTCTTCCAGGGTGGCGCTGTTGTAGCCGCGTTCCTCCAGGTACAAAACAGGAAGCTCACCAAAGGTGGGGTATACTTTGCGCAGGTTACCGTTAGCTGCTTCAAAAGCTGGCAGGTTCTGAGGTAAAGAGCGATCCATGGCCCACGGGTTTAGCTCAGCATCAGCTGCAAATTTTTTCTGAAACAACTCTATCGCTTCCTGACCCTCAAAAAGTATAATGTTTGACCGGTTGCCGAATAGCTTAAACAGCAAAGTATAACCGCCTGAAAGTATAAAATAGAAGCTGCGCTCGTTCTGGTGCTGCACCACATCTTCCACCGTCAGGCCTTGGAGTTCCTTCATTAGCTCAGCGGTATTTACCCGCGCTCTCCTAAAGTCGGCCGGAAAAGACAGGGAAGTAAACTGCGTTACAAGGCTAGCCCGGATATAAAAGTCTTCTCCATCCTTCGCAAAGCCAAGTATAAGCTCATCCTTGTTTTGGCTGAATGCCGTTACAGCCTGCATGCCTACCAGCTTGGTGCGCAAAGCCTGTGCTAACTGCCGAAGAAAATAATAATTAAGATGCATGCTCAGATAATGGAAAAGGTGGTGATAGCGCAAGCTTTGTACGTTAGGGCAAAGAGGCTACTCAGCAAAGTTTTAATTCCTTGGCAGCTTGTATCTGCTATAACGTAGAGTTATACCTCAAACTGCAGCCCATCGTAGGCTAACCGGATAAAGTCGGGGAGTTGTAATTCTACTTCACGATGCAAGCCCATCAGATGGCTAATGTGCGTGAGGTAAGCTTGCTCTGGCTGCAATTCTTCAAGTAGGCTTACAGCTTCCTGTAGCGAGAAATGTGAAATATGGTGCTCGTGGCGCAGAGCGTTCAGGACGATGACTTTTGAGCCTCTAACTTTCTCTTTCTCTTCTTCAGAGATATGATTGGCATCAGTGATGTAAGTAAAATCCCCGATGCGGAAGCCAAGCACAGGTAACTTGTAATGCATCACCCGGATTGGCACGAATGGCACGCCTTCTACCTCGAAGGGCTGGTCGTTGATGGGGTGCAACGCTACCTGCGGAATGCCAGGGTACTTATAATCCGAAAAGATGTAGGCAAACTCTCTTTTCAGTTGCTCCAGCACACGTTCTTCGCCATATACTGGCATGTCTTTATGCTGCAGGAAATTAAAGGCACGGATATCATCCAGGCCAGCTGTATGGTCTTTGTGCTCATGGGTAAACACCAGGGCATCCAGCGTTTTGATGCGCTCACGAAGCACCTGCTGCCTGAAATCGGGGCCAGAATCAATAATGATGCTTTTGCCATCGACCTGCAGGTGTACCGACACGCGAAGGCGTTGGTCACGGTAGTCTACGGAGCGACAAACCTCGCAGGTACACCCGATTACGGGAACGCCCTGCGAGGTGCCAGTGCCTAATAATGTTACTTTCAATGGGCGTGTTCTTCGTTGCAGATTTCGAGATAAAGTTGCCTGGTTTTATCGCTCAGGCGGCTTTCATCCACTGAAATGGTGCGAAGGATATCATAAAGGCAGTTTATTTTGCCCTCCAGGCTGTAGTATTTGTTTACTACAGCTACCTTCATGTCTCTTAGCACACAGTAGCCGGCTTTAAAATTGCCTTTCTCGTAGCGCAGCACAAAATCCGACTCTGCAAAAATATCCTCCAACCTGTTTAAAAAGGGCCGCGTGTACTTAAGCTGCATTTGTTATTTTACTGTGTACTTTTTTACGGTTTGAACCAGCATGTCAAAATCTAGCGGCTTTGGCAGATAATCGTTAATGCCAACGGCCTTAAAATCTTCCATGCTATAGTTGTTTGCGTTGCCGGTTACGGCAATAATCGGAATGTTCGCAACTTCCGGATCCTTGCTGGCGCGAATTTCCTTGGTACAGTCCATGCCGTTTTTAATCGGAATGTTCAGGTCCATCAGGATTGCATCAATCTTGTTGGCCTCTACTTGCTTAAGAACCTCGCCACCATTTTTCGCTACCAGAATTTTATAGTTCTGCAGCTCCAGGATTTTCTTCGTTAGGTTCAGGATAACGGAGCTATCCTCAGCGATCAAAATAGTTTTGCTTTCTGCCATTTGCTAACTGAATATAATGTCCTTATAAGATTTTTTATAGTTTTCGTATTGGGTCTGCAATTTGGAGAAATTTTCATCAATATGCTCCAAATTGTCCTTTTTTATGTCGTGCTCCAGCTGTTTGGCAAGTTCTGCGAGGGGATTGATGCCCAAGGTAAAGCCAGTGCCTTTTAGCTGATGCAATGTACTTAAAATACCTGTGTAATGTTGTACAAGCAGGTCTTTTTTGGCTTCTGCGATGAGTTCAGCCGCTTCTTCCTCAAATTCGGTATACAATTGCTTCGTAAAATCATCGCCGCCAATTTGCTTTAACTGCTCTACCACAGTAAGGTCGATGATTGGTTCTTCAGTATCTTGGTTTTGTACTTCTTCGGTAGTTTGTGGTAACGCATGCCAGGCGCTGCTTTCCCACTTGCTGATCATGGCGTGTAAATCAGTGCTCTTTACAGGTTTAGAGACATAGTCGTCCATGCCCTGGCCCATAAACTTGGCCGCATCGTCTTTCATGGAGTAGGCCGTCATGGCGATTATTGGCGGGCAATCGCTGCCAAGCTGCTCTTTTATGTGCTTGGTTGCCGTAACGCCGTCCATCTCCGGCATTTGAATATCCATGAAGATGATGTTATACTTATTCTTTGTGGCGCGCTCAATGGCTTCGTAACCGTTGGAGGCTATGTCTGTAATACAGCCAAGCCGCTCCAACTGCTTTTGGGCAACTTTCTGGTTTATCTGGTTATCATCTACAAGCAGCACGTATGGCGTGTAATCAAGCGTTACAACTTCCTGTGAGTGCTGTTGCTGGCGCAGCTTCTGGGCGTCTATCTCTGCTGTCGTTGCCAGCCTTACCCTAATGTTAAACCAGAACACGCTGCCGTTGTCTATCACCGATTCTACCCCAATATCGCCGCCCAGCAGGTGGGTGAGCTGTTTTGAGATAGCCAGCCCCAGGCCAGTACCGCCAAAGGTTTTGGTAGAGGAGTTGTCCAGCTGGGTAAAGTCATTGAACAGGAGCTGCTGCCCTTCTGGCGTAATGCCAATGCCGGAGTCTTTAACACGCACATGCAGCCTGAAATGCTTGCTGTCGAGTTGCTCGGCCCCTACATGTATGCTTACATCGCCGGCGTTGGTAAACTTAATGGCATTAGAAGTAAGGTTCGACAAGACCTGCAGCAAGCGCGTTTCGTCGGTAACGATATGGCGCGGCACTTCCGGGTCAATGGTATAGGTAAAGTTGAGGTCCTTCTGCTGGGCCCGGTTTACGAAGAGCGAGTGTATTTTGCCAAGGGTTTCATAAACATCAACGCCGTTCTCCTGAATTACCAGTTTGCCTGCCTGTATCTTGCTCAGGTCCAGGATGTCGTTAAGTATGGCCAAAAGGGCATCGGATGACTTACGCAATGTGTCGATGTACTCGCTTTGCTCCGGGTCTGTGTTTATCTGGTTCAGCAAGTCAATCATACCGATAATGCCGTTCATGGGGGTGCGCAGCTCGTGGCTCATGTTTGCCAGGAATTGCGTCTTCACCTTCAGCAAGTTTTCGGCTTCTTCTTTGGCACGCAGTAAGGCTACCTGAGTGCGCTTCAGTTCTGACACATCGCGGGCCACGCCTTCCACGCCTATAGGCTCGCCTTGCTGGTTATATATCAGTTTGGAATCGAGCACGATGGTTTTGTGGGTGCCGTCTTTATGCACCATCTCCACTTCTACATCCCGGATGCTCTTTTCTTGCATCACACGTTCGCGGATGCGTTCTGTATCCTCTCTGCTGGCAAAGAACTTGCTGGTTTTCATGCCCAATACCTCATATTCGGTATAACCTGAGAGCTGCTCAAGAGACGGGCTTACCAAGTCAAGGGTGCCTTCCATGGAAACACGATAGTACACATCCTGGAATGACTCGAAAATGCTTCGGAATTTCTCCTCGTTCTCAGCAAGCGCTAACTGCGATTTCTTCTTGTCCGTGATATCCAACCCAATGCCCGAGATCTCTTCAAAAGAGCCATCTTCCAGGTAAATAGGGTTCAGGTATACTTCACGCCAACTCTCTGGGTTTTCCAGGTATATTTCGAAATGCTGTGGCTGGCCTGCAAATGCTTGTTTATACTTGTCTTCCCAGAAGGCATAAGAGGTCTCGTGCACCATCGATTCATCATTGATGGCAGTGTATAACTCTAACGGGCGGCCATTGCGGTTTTCGAAAGATGTGGCAAAATTGCGGTTGAAGGAGGTAAGCTCATAGTTGCGGTTCAACGACCACATGTGGTGCGAACCCGACTCGAAAATAGCGTTAAGTCGCGCGTTTTGGGTATTAATCTGCTCTTCGTTGCGCTTACGCTCAATGGCAAGGGCCACTTGGTTCGAGATAAAGTGCAGAATCTCGATGTCGGTGTGCACGTAGGCATCCGGGTTCTGATAATCCTGTAAGGCAATCACCCCGATAATACGCTCTCCGATGGCTAGCGGGGAACAAAGTATAACTTCAGGCATGGCGCCAAATACCGTAATGCCATCTGTTTTAGAGAGCTCCATAAGCTCCTTTTTCTGCATGTATAGCGGTTTGCCTGTTTCTATGATATACTCAGATAAACCGATAGAGAATGGCCGCTTCATTCTGGACTTGGCCGCTTTGTCTATAAACTGGTCTACCAGGTAAACAAAGTTCAAGAACTTGTGGTCATCGTCGCAAAGGGCAATGTAAATGTTGCGGGTCTCGATGATCTTACTCAGTTCACGGTGGATAGCCGAGTAGAGCGAGTTCAGGTCTTTGCTACTGATGGCCAGGTTCGCGATACTATAGTATACTTTCTGCAGACGCTCAGCCTTAATACGGTCCGTGATGTCGTGAAGGATGGCGCGTGTGGCTACCGGGCGATCGTCTTGCCAGCTGCAGGTTATACTTCCAATCAGGTGCACAGGCTTGCCTGCCTTTGTCAGAAACACTGTTTCTATTTTGTTGACATTTTCGCCTTTATACAGGTTGCGCAGCTGGTAAATCAGCTTGGCCTTATAGTATGGGTGTACAATGTCGTTCAGCGTCAGCGACTCAATATCATGGTCGGTATAACCTAGGCGGTCTTTCCAGGCTTTGTTAACGAAGATAAACTTGTTGTCTACCGAGATATTCTGGATCAGGTCGTGGGCATTGTCGAAAAGATCCTGCAGGCGGATCTTGTTATCCTTCAGAGCCTCCATGGCGATGCGCTTATCCGTCATGTCTTTACCTACGCTGGTTAGCCCGGTAATCTGCCCCTCCTGGTTATACTCAAACATGCAGTTCCAGCGGATGGTCTTCAACTGGCCAGACTTGGTAATCACATCGCGCTCGTAGTATGAACTGAGTTGCTTTGTCTCCAGAGACTTCTTAAAATCGCTGATACGCTGTGCTCGGTCATGCTTTGGCACCAGCAAAGTATAAAAATTCTGCCCGATTAGTTCTTCGGCGGTGTACTCAACATAGTTCAGGAAATAGTCGTTGGCAAAGGCAATGTTGCCTTCGGTATCCAGGCTGTAATAAATCAGGTTAACCTTATCCAAGAAATTGCGGAACTGCTCCATAGACTCCAGCAACACTTCTTCGCGGCGTTTGGCCTGCTGGGCAAGCTTGCGTTGGGTAATATCACGCTTAAAGGCCTGAAGGTAGCATTCGCCATCTAAAATCAGCCGGGTTACGGTTATCTCCGTGTCGAACACAGTACCATCCTTGCGGCAGTTCTTCCACTCAAACGTTACAGACCGGCCCGATTCAAGCACATCTTTCATGATACGCTCGGCTTTATCTACAGAGCGTTGGCCATCGGGTTGTAGCTCCGGGGAATAATGCTCGGGCGTTCCGCCTACTAAGTCTTCGCGGGTGCAGCGGAAAAGTTCGATGGCTTTGTCATTGCAATCCACCACAATACCGTCTTTAAACAACAGGATAGCATCATAGGACGACTCGAAAAGCAGTTTATACTTATCCTCGGAGTGCGTAAGCTGTTGCTGCAATTGATGGCGCGCAATGTAGTTGCCAATGGCCGTCCCGATAAAATCGAGCAAGGAAACGAATGACTGCGTCATGCGGGCTTCGTTGGCTGGCCATATAAGTATAAAAGCAAGCACCTGTTTATCGGTGGTAATAGGCACCACGGTTAGGGTCCGGCGCAACTGTATCTGCAGCAGATCCTGCACCCTCAGCAATGCCTTGCGCTTATCAGTGGTTAGCAAGCCATTGATTTGCTCGGCATTAAATGTGATAGTTTCAAGAAGTTGATGCTCACCGGTCTGCCCGGCAGAGTAGGAGAGTTTAGCTACCTTATCCAGGCTGGAATAGGTATACACACACCCGCCGGTCACGTCGCTTTTTTCCAGCAGTTCATCAAGCGTGTTGTGCAATACCTCGTGCTGGCTATCGGAAGTTGATAGTTTTGTAATGAGCTGGTTTACAAACTCTAGCTGATGGTTGCGGAAGCGAATATCCTTTTCGGAGCCGATCAACTCGTTAAGATTCTTTACCGAGCCATAGATCACATCCTCGCCCTTGAACTTGCCCTTGTGCAGGGTTACCTCTACAGGCATTAGATCGTGGTTGGACTCATGTAGCCACCACTCAAATTTCTGGTTGCCTACCTGCAGCGTTTGCTGTATCTGGCCTTTTAGGGCCACGCGCTCAAACAGGTTCAGCCCAAACGCATGCAGTATGGATGTGCCTGTCAGCTTTTCCTTCTTGAGCTTGGCAAGGTTTAAGGCAGCTTTGTTGATATCGATAAACTTGCCCTCACAGTCCAGCAGGAACATCGGCTCTGAGTTTGCCTCAAACACCTCATGGTAGCTGTCGCCGTCGTAAGGAAGAAGTGCCGTGGCCTGCCCAATGCTGGCAAGCTCCACGCAGATAAATGTTTCTTCCTGGAAATGCACCAGACGGCAGCTGTATGTGTATGAGCTGCAATGCGCTGTAGCCATATGCTCTACAAGCCCAGTTAACTTCCGGTGCTGCTGCAGCTCATCAAGTATGGCCTGAAAGCGCTCCTGCGACACTCCCATAAGGCTGCGCAGGTGCCGCGATGTGCTAAAATCAGAGTCGCTGGGTTTGTAGTTGATAGTCTGGGCATTTGCCGCCAATACCTGGCCGGAGGGAAGTGCCACCACAATGCCATGAGAAGGCTTTGCTAATTGCACTAACACCTGCAGCAAGGCAGATGCCAACCGGGTGCTTTTCTCATCTTGTGACCTGTTAGGAATATAAGGCATTTTTATCAACTAAAGGTAAGGAGCCATCTATGCCGTTAAAGCCAGGCACAACAGCTACATGTAAATATTATTAAATAAAGCGATAATTTAGCAAAAAATTGCATCTAAGCCTACCGCAGTTAGCCTTAGAACACCTTAGTGCCATTGTTTGTGCATTTTAGACTTAAAAACCCTGGCCAGCCCTTATGAAGAAATTGTTTTTTGCCGTTACCACCGACCTAAACCATGATCAACGGATGCAGCGCATCTGTGGTTCGCTGGCAAAGGCAGGGTATGAGGTAGAACTGGTAGGCCGGGCAAAGACGGGGTCTAAGCCACTCCTGCCGCAGCCTTATCGGCAACACAGGCTGCAGTGCCACTTTAGCAAAGGGAAACTGTTTTACCTGGAGTTCATGCTCCGTTTATACTTCTACCTTGGCCGCCGTAAATACGACGCCTATTGTGCAATTGACCTTGATACGGCACTGCCAGTATACTTCAGGGCAAAAAGCATGGGTAAGCCCTTTGTATACGATGCCCACGAGTATTTTCCGGAGGTAGTGGAAGTAACAGACAGAAAAGTTGTAAAAGCCGTCTGGGTGGCCATCGAAAGCTTCATCGTGCGTCGAACTAAGTATGCTTATACCGTTAGTGAGTCGATTGCGGCAATTTTTTTGGAGAAGTATAACACCCGGTTTGCAGTAGTTCGCAATGTGCCGCCCTTATGTACGTTTGAGGAGCCTGCCAAAGCGCCCCGGACCATACTTTACCAGGGAGCTGTTAATGAGGGCCGGGGCTTAGAGCACCTACTGCATGCCATGGTGGGCTTAGATGCCAAGCTGCTTGTTTGTGGCACTGGCGACGTGCTGCCTCAGCTCCAAGTGCTGGCCGCGCGGCTTAACATCAGCCATAAGGTAGAATTTAAAGGACAGGTATTGCCACAGGAACTGCTGCAAATTACGCGGCGGTGCCAAGTAGGAGTGATGCTTCTGGAGAACCGTGGGCTAAGCTATTATTATTCTTTGGCAAATAAGTTCTTCGATTATGTTCATGCCGGGGTACCGCAGCTAGTCGTTGATTTTCCAGAGTACCGGCAGCTAAACCAAAAGTATAATGTAGGCCTGCTTACAAGTATGGATGTGGGGGAAATAAGGGAGAAGCTTAGCCTGCTGCTAACCGATAGAGCCTTGCATACTACACTTAGCCATAATTGCGAACTGGCAAGGCAGGAGCTGAACTGGCAACACGAAACGCAAAAACTAGTGGCATTTTATCAGAAGTTATGGGAAGTATGAAAAAGCAAAAGCACCTGATAGTAGTGGTTGGGCCCACAGCCGTTGGCAAGACAGACCTTTGCGTGCAATTGGCAAAGCATTTTAACACAGAGATTATATCAGCCGACTCTAGGCAGTTTTACAGAGAAATGCACATAGGCACAGCAAAGCCTACTGAAAAGGAACAACAAGGTGTGCCGCACCACTTCGTGGATTCGCATAGTGTAACCGAGGAGTATAATGCAGGCGCCTATGAGCAGGATGTGTTGGCCTTGCTGGAGCAGCTATTTAAAAAGCACGATGTAGTTATACTTACCGGAGGCTCCGGCCTCTACATCCGTGCCGTGCTGGAGGGTATGGACGAGATGCCTGAAACCGACCCAACAATACGACAAGCACTTACCCAAAAGTATGAAGCAGCCGGGTTGGAACCATTGCTGGAGCAACTGGGAGAACTTGACCCATTATACTTTACTCAGGTTGACAAAGCCAATCCGCAGCGGGTTATCAGGGGCTTGGAAGTATGCCTGAGCAGCGGTGCGCCCTATTCTTCGTTCCGGAACAGCAAAAAGCAGGACCGCCCTTTCAACCTCATCAAAATTGGCCTGAACCGCGACCGTGCAGAACTTTACGCCCGCATAGACCAGCGCATGGACCTAATGCTGACACAAGGGCTATTAGAAGAGGCGAAAGTGCTGTATCCGTACCGTGCGCATAACGCCCTACAAACAGTTGGTTACAAGGAGATCTTCGATTACATGGATGGCAAGTATGATTGGGAGGAAACCGTACGCTTGCTCAAACGCAACAGCCGCCGCTACGCCAAGCGTCAGTTAACCTGGTTCACTAAAAACCCCAATGAGTATACCTGGTTCCACCCAAAGCATTGGCAGGAGATAACAGCCTTTATTAAGGGTCAGGTTAATTAATCATTATTTGTCGACTGTAGAATTGAGTGATTGTTTAAGATCACGATCACTCAATCCTATCACTCGTTCTCTCAATCAAACCTAAAAAGGATAACCTATGGCGATATTCAGCACCATGCTGTTTTCACCACTAAAGCTTCCGTTAAAATCGTTTAGAACAAAGCGTTCGCCTTTGGGCAAGTATGGCACACGCACCGGTACACCCACATCCAGCCTGATCACAAAGAAATCAACATCAATGCGAAGGCCAAGACCAGTACCAACCGCCAGCTCAGATAACGCATTGTTGAACTCGAACTTCGCGCCTGGCTTATCTACTATTCCGTTTTCATCGAAGGTATCGCGGAGGAGCCAAATATTACCGGCATCCACAAAGGCCGCGCCTTTAAAGAATCCGAAGATAGGAAATCTATACTCAAGGTTGGCTTCCAGGCGGATGTCGCCTACTTGGTCAAAAAATGAAAAGGCAAGCTCGTCTGGCACATCGTAAGTGCCGGGCCCTACGCTCCGTGCCCGAAAGGCCCGGATGCTGTTTGGCCCGCCAATCGAAAATTGCTTTACATAAGGCAGGGTAGTGGAGTTGCCGTAAGAATAGCCCACGCCGGTAGCCAAACGAGCCACAAGCTGGCTCTCTTTACCAAAGTTTAAGTAATGCCTGAAATCGTTATCCAACAATACGTACTGGGCATAAGGGTCGCCAAACAGGGTGCGCGGGTCGTCTTCGGTTGGGGTGTGCGCGCCGGCCAGCGACTGAAACGCGCTAACCAGATTCCCAGATAGATCCAGGGTGACCTTATCAAAAACCTGGCTCGTGCGTTCTTCGAACATCTGGGTACTATAAGTTAGTTGATAGATAGAGCCGATTATGAACTGGCTCTCGAAGCTGCGCTGCAAGTATGGGTTTTCCTTTAACAAGGTATCAAAAACTTCGGAAGTATTACTAAGCCGCACATATTGCAGGTTAATTGGCGTGGCATCAAACGTTAATGTTTGCTTTGGGCGCCAGCTGTAGCCATAAGATGCATTGTAGGAGTTAAGTTGGTAAAAGTTTACCCGGCTCAGGAAATCAAAACCAAGGCCTATGCGCGTTTGCGGAACAAACTCCGTGCGCAGGTTGCGCAGGTTAAACGGCGATACAATGCGCGGAATAGCTAACGTAGCCTGCACGCCCAGCTCATAGGAAGTCAGGTTGCCACTGCTATTGTCCTCTACGCCCTCAGGCGCTGTGCCTGTTCCAGTTCCTCCAACTAAAGTCTCAAAACTACCCGTAAATTCAACGTTCAGCAGTTCAGACCCTCTAAATGTATTGCGGTTTCGGAAGGATACCGTTAAACCCGGCCCGGTAAAATTATTAGACTTACTCACCATCTGCGCCTCGGCACGGAGCGATTTTTTAAGGCTGGGAGTTAGGTAGATGAACGCATCCAGCTTATCCGTGTTCACTGTATCAGTCGCGTAATCTATGTTCACGAATTTGTAGGCTGATAAACCGGATAAGCGTTTAATAGTGAGTAAATGGTTTTCGCGGGTATAAATACTATCTTTTTCCAGAAACACGCCATCCAGCAAATGGCGGGCACGCACATAGTCCTCGTTGGGTATGTAGTGGTATCCTTTAAAATCCAGGGTATCGCTCGTGGACAGGCTATCGCCCAGCGAGTAATTAGCGAAGATGTATATGTCGTCCAGGGTATACGGCTTTAGCGCTTGCGCCGAAGCGGCACGTTTAATGCGCAACAGCACATCCGCTTGGCGGTTACCCACGGTGGTGTCTACGCTGTAAATCATTAAGTCCGGGCTGAAGTAGTAATAGCCTTTGTTCTTAAGATTGGCGTCGATTCGCACGCGTTCCTGCGTCATCACGCTAAGGTCGTAAGGGTCTCCTGGTTTTAAAAGCGATTCGGCTTTGGTTTGCTCAATGGCTTGCTGCGCCTGCAACGAATCATCGAGCATATACTTTATATTGCGCAGGCGGTAGGGCTCACCTACCCAGGCCGTCCAGTTGATGCTTGCTTTCTTATTTTCAGACTTTACTTCGCTGCTTATGTGATTGTTAAAGTAACCTCGGTTGTGGAGGCGGCTGCTCATTACCCCGCTTATACTTCCGGTATCAACCTCTGAGAGTAGAACGGGTGGCTCACCCAGCTTTGTCATGATAAAGTGCTTCAGGCCTTTTTCCTTTTCTGTGTAAAAGGCGTTGTAAATGCCCAATTTGGGGCGCCACCCAAGTATGGAAGCATTTGGTTTAGGGCGAACGGTGGCTGTAAGTTCTGTTTCCAGTGCGGCTTTGCGGTTACTGCTGTCCTTTTCATCGTTCACAGAAACGCTGTACCCCGTAAAAAGGGCATCGTTATCGGGCACTGTTTTGGTAACGTTACAGCCCGATAAAAGCAAAAGTATAACTAGTACTGTACAGGTTCTGATGCCTGAAAGCTTAACCCAGGGTTGAGTTTTTAACATATATCTTTATTCTATACCTTCTCTTTGAAGTTCTTTTTCTTCTTCCTTAATTTTTTTAGCATTCTCCAGGTTACGCTCTGCCTCGCGGGCTCTTCTAGCCTCCAGATTGCGGAACAAGTCGGAGAAGTTGTTATACTCCCGCACGTAAATCAGCGAGACGCCTGTGGCACGCACATCTCCGCCATCAATAACGCCCTCATACTGGCTGCGCTGGAAGCCCCGCACCCGGATACGCCCATCCTCCGTTAAAGAGTACTCCACGGAAATATCGCCGCCGAAGCCACTCATTGTTTGGTTAGACTGGCTGCCACCTTCCAGGCCTATATCTGTACCTACTCTAACAGTTAGCCTATCGTTCAGGAATTGTTGGCGCAAGGCAACATTCAGGTCGGTGCGGCCCTGGGCAGAGCCCGAGGAGTAATCTTGGTACGAATCTATACCTAATTCCAGGCCTAGTCCGCCTGCATAACGGTTGGTTATCTGGCTCAGTTGGTCGCTCATAACCTGGCTCAGGCTGTTCCGTGCGGATGCCTCGAAACCGCCACCCGAACTCGTTAATGGGTCAGGGGCAAGGAAACGACCGAGCACCAGCAAGGCAAACACCTGCTTATTCTGCTCAGACTCGTCTTGGCGCAGGCTTTCGAGACTGCTAATTACCATCGGTGATACACTGCCTTTTTCTTCTTCCGGTAACTGAATATCAAAACTGATTTCAGGTGTCAGGATTTCGCCACGCACATAAACAAATACCTGAAACGGAACCTGGTTCTGAAGATCGGGAGTTAGCGTACCTGCAGTTTGTGAGGCAACCAGCTCTTGCGGTGCTGTTTCTACGTTATAGATAGCAGTAATATCCATGTTTGCCTGCAAAGGGTCGCCGGTCCAGTTTATGTAACTGCCTTCGGCAATGTCCAGCTCTCTGGAGGCCAGGTCGTAAAAATCCATACTATAACGGCCATCTGTTACGGTGTAGCGGCCTGTCATGTTTATTTCGCCGCTTGGGCGTACGCCGATAAATAGTGGGTCGGCGGAGCCTCTTACGGTCAGGTTATCACCTGTGGTTGGGTCAATGATAATGGTTACGGGCGTAGCATCGGTAATAGTGAGCTGTGCCTGAATGTCTGCGCCCACAAAGCCTGATACCTCGGTGGTATCTTGCTGCGGAGCGCCAATAATAGCGGTGAGCTCGGGGTTAAGGTTCACAAATTCTACAATGCCATCGCGTTCAGCGGCACCGGCGGCATCGGCAGGTATCACCGCAGTAAAGTCAGAACCATCCAGTACGCTGGCTTTTACCTTAACAACAGGCTGTGCCATATCGCCGGTAATAGAGGTATTAGCTGCTACATACACAGTGCCGTAAAACAAATCGTTGTCTTGAGCTGTAGAGTTTAGCGCCAAAAAGCGCTCCGTATCCACGTTCATGTCGAACTGGAAATCAGTGTAGGTTTGGGTAAGTATGTTTCCGGTAATAACCAGGTCGTTGCCTAAGGAATCAGTGATTGTAAAATTAGGGAAGCTGATGCCCTGCTCATTAAAGTTTAGGCGCTCATTCTGGAGCGTAAACAGGGAGCCTAGCATTACAATGTTAAATTGTGCCTGGTTAAAGTTAAGGTCACCGGTAATGTTGGGGTCTGCTACTGTGCCGGCTATGCGCAACCTGCCGTTGGCGCGGCCATCCATCTGGTTTACCATACCTGCCGTAAATCCTTCCAATGAGGCCATATTCAGGCTACCAATGTTTGCGTTCAGGTTTAATAGGGTAGCATCTGGTTGCGTCTCTACAAAACCATCAACCTGCATTTGGTTGCCATTATCGGTTAACCTAACACCGAGGTTATAGCGGTTGCTGCCGGCGCTGCTTGCCTGCAGGGCCAGGTCCCCAACGGGTATGCCCTCATAGGTGAAGTCAGTAACGGTTAGGTCTGAGGTAAAGCCTAAAGTGCCGCTCATCAGGTTGCTAACAGTGGCGTTACCGTCTATTACACCGGCAATCAGGCTGTCCTGGTCCTGGAAAGTCTGCATGATGTATGCAATGTCGAGATTCTCGAAGGTTACGTTTAGCGGTGCTTCCGGCGTAACGGGTCCAGTACTGTTTAAGGCAAGTGCACTGTTGCCGCGTGATAATCTAATGTTGTTAGCATACAGCAGATTTGTGTCGAATTGCAGATAGTTATCCTGTGGCACTGTCCAGGCATCACCGTTGATTACCACTTGGTCGGGGTTAAAGGCGAAGCGGTAGCCACGGCCCAGGCTGTTCAGGATTCCGCCCAATACAAAACGCTCATTCTGTTGGGTGGTAGTGTCGCCGGCTATAGCCAGCCGCACGGCAAGTTCATCGTCTAGCGCGGCGCCACTCAGCGTTATACCTTTGGCGTTTAGCGATGGCGATAGTAGCTGCTGCAAGCTAACAGTATAGCCAAGTTGCTGTCTGTTGCCACGCACCTGCATCCCCAGGTTTCGTATAGTATAATCCGTATAAACTATCTTGCTGATATTGCCATCCAACTGCAGCTGTTGGGTGTCTCCATTGTAAGAAGCCGTGATTGGTTCAGGAGCCTGCAGCTGCTCGAGGCCGGGCACAAAAGCGGTTATTAGGCCAGTCTCTTTGAGGTTTAGCGCAAACGTGAAGTCACCGAGGTTAAGGTTTGCCGGGAACGGAGTATCCGGTTGCATATCCAGGTAGTTCGAGAAATGCTTCTGCAAAGCGGTTGGCAAAGTAGCCAAAGAGTTCTCGAAACGCATTTGCGCGTCAGCTACGTCAGATTTCAGATCCATAGTAGCTATTTCTCCGCTTTGCTCCAGGGTCATTAACAGCGAGTCCAGCGCATAAGCTTTTTGGTTAACGCTGATGTTTAGGTCGCTGCCCGCCAGGCGCCCACTGATAGAGCTGGCATCCGCACCGGTAAACCTGCCCCTAAATTGCCCCTTCACAGCCAACGGTTCCGGGTAAAAATTAAGCGCCTGCACATCAGCCTTGTTCAGGTTCAGGTCGAATGTGTAGGCAGGGTTTAAGGTATCGCGCAGGTTAAAGTCGCCTGTTAGGTTAAAGTTCAGGTTTTGGTCTTCGGCAACTGCCCGTATGGCGTACAGGTTTCGGTCAATGTTAGCGTTAACATCGATGTTGCGGTAAGTATACTTATTATACTCAACCTGTTGTATTTTGGCATCAATAAGCGCCCGCATGGTTTCAGGAGTTAGCCCACGGCCATTTGCCTTAACGTCTATAGCTACTTTGCCCACGCCCAGGCTATCGGTAAACAGTTGGCCCAGGTCGAAACCGCCGGAGCGCACAGTGGCTGCAAACGTTTCGTTTGCGCCCATATCAACGGTGGCAGTTACGTTGCCGAACGATGTGCGCAGGTCTGCGTTGGCGTCGAATGCGGTAACAGAGCCTTTATAGGTACCGGTTAAGGAAATTTGGTCTGGGACCCGGAAATCCGGCGGAACGGTGCCTGCGGGTAAAAGTGCCTGAATATCAGTTCGGGTCGTAGTGAAGCGGTCTACATCCAGATCCATGTACAAGTTGTCGGGGTCCATGGCGTTGCGCACATTGCCTTTCACATCCACAAACGTGTTTCTGAGTCCTTCAAGTTGGAATTCCTGTATCTGCACATTATTTACTTGCCCGCTGGCATTGGCTTTTAGCTTAATGGTGGAGTTGGCTATACTTTTAAAGGACGGGTTACTGGCCATATCTGGCATAAAGTATAACACATCCTGCATGCCTATGTAGCTGTTGTTGATGTCTATGTTCAGGCCCACGCTTTCGGGCTTTTCGGCAATTGCTTCCAACGAGGGGTAGATTATGGCTAACCGGTTTTGCAGTTGGCTATGCCCGGTGGTCAGGTCCAGGTTGGTTAGGCTGGCGCTGGTAGAGTCGAGGCGAATGTTTGCCTGAAAATTCTGCAACTCAAATCCGCTCTGCTCTTTCAGGGCAAATTGGTTCAGGTCCAGGCTGGAGCGGTTCAGGCTGTAAAGTATGTCCTCGGCCTCAAGCTCCATGTTGGTAAACTTGAGGTGGTTATAATCCATACCACGGGGCTGCCTCGGCATGTTAAAGTTATCGAAGGTTACGTTTACCCCCGACATATCAAGGTTTGCTAACGTAAACACCCAGTTCATAGCCTGGCCATTTGCCTGCTCTACCGATTGGTCCAGGTCTTCGGCCGTTTTGGCTGGGTTTACAGCCAGCGAGTCCACGGGTTTATACTTTTGCTGTATATACTTTAGGTCTGTGTTTTCAAGGGTAAAGCTCTCCAGGTCGATGCGGGCTTCCTTTAAGTTAATGTTATCGGCAACCATCTCAGATTTGCCCAACTTCAACTCTATTTTCTGGTCTGAGGGCCGGCTCAGGTAGCGCACAAGTATGTTATCGAAGCTAACACGGTTTATACCAAAGTCCATTTCCAGCGGTTCGGTGGCAGCAGTATCAGGTGGCGGGAGTTTGGTTTGCTCGTAGTCTACCCATGTGTTTGCCAGGGCAATTTCGTCTACCAGGTAGCGTTGCTGCTCCAAGTCCAGTTCTTCCATCTCGGTGGTCAGCTCACCTACGCGCGTACGTATATAGTTTCCGCCAGCCTCATCCTGAAATACAACATATACATTGTTCAGGTTAATGATACCCAGTGAGATCTGCATGGCGGCAGTGGTATCGGCAGGTTGGGCAGCAGCCGTATCGGTCGCAAAAGCCTCGGTTATGTAATCGAAGTTGGTAGTGCTATCCTCCCGTATATGCAGTTTAAGGGTGGCGTTATCTAGGTCTACTTTGCTGATGTCCACGGTGCCACTGATCAGCGAGAAAATGGCCATGTCAACACCCAGGCGCTCGGAGTACCATAACGTATCCTGCTGCTGGTCTTCTAGATACACATTCTCGAGCACAAGCGCATTGCGCCAGTCGGTGGTAAAGCCGCCTATATCTACGCGTGTCCCGATGGTGTTCTCAAGGTAATTGGCAGCTTTCTGCGCCACAAAATTCTGTACACCCTGGAACTGCAAGGCAATGATTAGTAATAGGAGTAGGGCCAGCACTATAGCGAGTGGCCACAGTATGATCTTCAGGATGATTTTCCCGGTATGTTTGGCAGATGCGATAAGACTTAGGTTTTGGTTCGTGCTCTGCTTTTACGGATTTGTACGAATAGGGATAGGTTTTCTGGTATACTTAATTGATTATGCGTTTAAAACCGGATTATCAAAGTATAAAAACAAAGGCAGCCGCCCGGACCAAGGGATTATACTTGGTCCGGGCGGCTGCCCTCAGCTTTATAGTTTATATTTATACTGAAAGGATATCTACCATTTTCACATACTGCGGGTTAATCAGCTTGTCTTTTGTAATGGTTTCGATAAATGGTGTGTAAGTAAGCTCGCCGCTGATGATACCAGCCATCTCGCACTTGCGCCCTGCCAGCAGGCCGTCTACACAGGCAATGCCTAATTGGCTAGCCAACATGCGGTCAGCAGCTGTAGGCGAGCCACCGCGCTGCACGTGGCCAAGTATGGTTACGCGGGCATCCATGTATGGCAGCTCATGCTGCACCTGCGCTGCTACCTGCGAGGCATTACCGGCTTCATCTCCTTCAGCAATTATTACGATGAAGGATGTCTTAGAGCGGTTCCAGCCTGTGCGCAGCGTATCTACCACATATTCTATACTTGTCTCCGTCTCTGGGATCATCACGATCTCGGCACCGCCGCCAATAGCGCAAGGAATGGCAATATAGCCTGAGTCGCGGCCCATTACCTCGATAAAGAATACGCGGTCGTGGCTGTCGGCCGTGTCCCGGATCTTGTCTATCGCATCAAGGGCAGTGTTTACGGCTGTGTCGTAGCCGATGGTATAGTCGGTGCCGTAAAGGTCGTTATCAATGGTGCCTGGTGCGCCTACCGTCGGGATGCCGTATTCTTCGAAGAAAATATTTGCACCCGTAAATGTGCCGTCGCCACCAATGGCTATCAGTCCTTCTATGCCATGTTGCTGTAGTTGTTCATAGGCTTTCTGGCGCCCCTCCGGGGTCATAAACTCCTTGCTGCGCGCAGAGCGCAGGATCGTGCCGCCTTTCTGAATGATATTGCTCACCGAGTGCGAGTCCATGCGGTAAATCTCGCCTTTGATCATACCTTTATAACCGCGGTGAATGCCATATACTTCTAACCCATGATAAACGGCTGATCTTACTACTGCTCTGATACATGCATTCATGCCTGGTGAGTCGCCGCCGGAAGTAAAAACCCCTATTCTCTTCATGGTGTTGTTGTGTCTTTTAGTTGTGATATAGTTACTTATTAAATCGCAAAGATATATTAAATTATCTTTAGCTTATGCTGACGGCCGGCGCAGAAGGTGCTAGTTTTGCCTTAAAAATAAAAACTGGCGATATTCTACTACTTTAAATAGAGAAAGTCGTATGTTAAGATCGAGACACCAGATACCTGACTATCTGTGGGGAGAGTTGCCTTGTGGCGTTGCGCCACCTGAGGAAATAACTTACCTGGTTTGCGCCCTCCCAACTGTGTCAGCACAATTAAAGTCCAAGTAAAGTATTTTAACCTACACAGGCAACGTATGTTCAGTTTTTTTGAGAGCGAAGAAACAAAAAGATTAAAGAGCCACATTACAAATCTAGGGGCTCTGGCCAAGATTGACGGCCACCTGGACCCTGCTGAGATGAACTTTATCATTTCTATCGGCAAAAAGCACGGCATGAAAGCGGATGATGTCCGCAACCTTGTAGCAGGTGTTAAAGCCACTGAATCACAACTCCCAACCAACGACTCCGAGCGTTTTGACCAAATCTATGACCTTGTGGAGATGATGCTGGCTGACGGCATTGTAGACGAGACTGAAATGGATTTCTGTATTAACATGGCTTCAAAATTAGGTTTCAAAAAATCGATTGTAGGGGTGCTGGTGCGCAAAATCACGATGGGTGTAAAAGATGGCCTCACCCGCGACAGCATTAAACAAGAGGCGCAATCTTTTCTGAATTATTAGCCTGGTTTATGGGGCAAAACGCTCAGTATTATTTCCTGGTTCTATCGCTCTACGCAAGTATACTTATGGCAATGGGCGCCTTCTTTCTGGCCTCAGATCCATTGTTTTTCCAGGGGGCTTACCTGCACCACGTGCCCGTGGCTTTTATGCTGCGGTTTAGTATGTTCTGGTTCTGCAGTTTTGTGTTGGCTATACTTGTTTTTCTGCTCTATATCAGACGGCACGCGCATGCTATACAACCCGTGGACAAGCGGCTTGCGCTGCGGTTTAGTGCCTATGCGTTCAGTTTTGGTGCCATGGCGGCTGCACTTATTGGGTATCTGCTGTACTTGGCAGCGTACTAAGAAAAGCTTACAGGCTTGTGTATGTTACTGTTTTCTAGGTAGTGCTTGTTCAGAGTCTGGCTTTTATTATTGCTTCCATACTTCGGGCTTAAAGTATAAACAACACCCGATAATCAGAGGACCCGTTCTCTTCAATCCTTTGCAATATTAAATTTCTGTATGCTGTCGCCATTAATGTAGTATAAGGTTGCGGCATCTTCAATGCCGAGCACTACGGCATCATGTGGCAACCGTGTAGGTTGCCCGGTTTCTTGGTTAGTAACTTCCTGGCCTGGGCCTAAGGTGTATAAATAGTATAAACTGGTCAGGCTGCCTCTATTATTGAACAGAATATCCCGCTTGAGCTCCACTAGTTTATAATTCATTTCTTCATATTGCAAGGCTGCCACCACAACCACTTCTTTGCCTTGCTGCAGCTGCAGTGCCACATCCTGACGGGTGTCCCCGTCAAAATCGCCGCGGGTAATGGCGGCGCTGCCTGTCTGTACTTCGGGGTGTTGTAGCGCTGCCTCGGAAAGCTCGGGCTTTTGCCAACCTGCATACTTCTGAGCAAGGAGTTGCATAACAGGCTGAGGAAGAGGCAGGGTAGGGTTTATGTTATTATTATCGGTTGCTACTCCGTCTTTAGGTGTGTCTGCTATGGAGTCGAGGGCTTCTGATGGCGGGCCTACATCTATATTCTCATCCTGCACCTGTTCATTTTCTGGGGAGCAGGCCAGCAAAAATAGCGCTGAGGCCAACAAGTAATGTATCCTTTTCATGGGCTAACATATTGGTTCTTATACTTTACTGGCATTATAGCCTGGCTGTTACATGGGCCAGAATACCGGAACCATAAGCAGTATTACTATAATTAGCAGCAGTGTAAGCGGCGAGCCTACTTTAATGAAATCGAGGAACCTATACTTGCCAGGGCTATAAACCAATATACAGGCAGGCTCAAAAGGCGTAACCAGCGATACAGATGCTGCCAGCATGATGGCAATGGCGAAAGCTCTGGGGTCAGAACCCAGTGTGGTGGCGGTGCGTAGGGCCACGGGCACAATTACCAGTGCAGCAGCGGCGTTAGACATGGGTTGGGTAAGCAGCACCGTAAGCACTACAAAGCCCGCCAACACTGCCAGTTTGCCAAAGGACCCTAACACGCTTACTATGCCCTCAGCCAGAAAGTCGGCTGCCCCGGAATTTTCCATGGCCGTGCCGAAAGCTGTCATCCCCCCAATAAGTATGAGCAGCTTAAAATCGATGGCAGCATAAGCTTTCTCAGAGCTGATGCACCGGAAAAGTATGGTGCAAAGCGCAGCTAGCAGAAAGGCAATGGCCAGCGGAAGGATCTTCATGGTGCCCAGAAGTATGGCTACCGCAAAGCAGGAGATGGCTATGATGCCCTTGCGCTTTTTAAACAGTAATGGCTCAAACTCACCAATCAGGGCTACGTTGCTGGAGGTACGCAATTGGTTAAAGCGCTCCGGAGAGCCCTGCACCAGCAGCAGGTCCCCGAGCTGCAACTGTATGCTGCCAATCTTGCTGCGCAGGGTTTCGCCATAGCGCGAAATGGCAAGCACTACTAGCCCAAAACGCTGTAGGAAATTTATTTCTTTAACTGTGCGCCCAATCAAGTTCGACTGTCGCACAATAAGCAACTCGGCCAAGCGGATATTATCTGTAACAAGGTCTTTCTCCAGTATAACGTCGGCCATAATGTCGATGCCCTTGGTTTCCTTCACCTTTATCAGGTTATCCAGGTCGCCTTCCACCAGCAGCACATCGTTGGCCTGTATGCGTGTCCGGAAATCGGGCAGAAAGTTGTCCTTGCCCCGAATGATATTGAGAATGCGGAAACTTAGGGTAGTAAGGTCTGATGCAAAAACCAGCTGATTTACCAACGGAGAGTCCTCCCTGATGATGATTTCGGTGAGGTATTTCTGCAGTTTATACTCATCGGCAAGCTGCTGATCTTCGTGGTTGGGCAGCATGCGCTGGCCTATCGTCATCATATATACAACGCCGACCAGGAAAATAACAAAGCCGATTCCGGAAATCTCGAATATGCCTATGGGAGGCAAGCCGCTTTTGGCAATGTAGCCGCTCACGGCCACGTTTGTGGAAGTACCGATAAGCGTGCAGGTACCACCAAGTATGGCCGAAAAAGCAAGGGGCATCAGCAATTTAGAGGTGCTCGTGTTTATCCGGCGCGAGAGGCCTACCAGCGGCGTTACAAACATGGCTGTTACGGTGGTGTTGTTCATAAATGCCGATACCACACCTGTCACCAGCATAATGGTAAACAGCATCAGGTTCTTACTTTTACTGGCAAGCCGGGCTAGCCGCACCACGGCAAAATCAAGTATGCCGGTTTCCTGAAGGGCCGCGCTAAGTATAAATATGGAGGCGATAATGATGATAAAGTCACTGCTGAAGCCGGCAAAAGCCTCCTCGGCGGATATAATGCGTGTGCTGGCCAGTATAATGAGCATGAGCAGCGTCACGATCTCAACCGACAGTTTTTCAGTGGCAAACAGCACCACAGCAATCACCAGAAGCGTTAGCACAAGGGCTATTTCCATAAAAGTCAGGCGTTGATTCTATACTTCGGGGTGAAGTATAATTTCGCATAGTACGTGCAAACGTTGCAGCGGTTGCTGGTGGCACAGCCTTTGGGCAAGCGTATATCTTCGGGTTTCTTAAATTAAAAAGAGAGGTACCGGCGTGGTATCTCTCTTTCTAAGTCTATGGTATGAGGTTACGCTTAAGCCAGCGCCTCTGTCGCTTCATCAATGGATTTAAGTATAACAGTACAAGCCTCCTGAATTTCAGCTGCGGTAATAACCAGCGGCGGGGCAATGCGCATGGAGTTATCGCAGAACAAAAACCAGTCGGTAAGCACCCCGTTAAGTATGGCGCGGTCTATCACGGCTTTCAGCACCTCGAAGCTCTCGAACTCTGCTGCCATCATCAGGCCGCAGTTTCTTATTTCCTTGATGCGCGGGTGCACCAGCAACTTTTTAAACAGCTCCGCTTTCTGAGTAACTCCTTCCAGCAGTTTTTCTTCCTGTATGGTTTGCAGTGTGGCCAGCGAGGCCGCGCAACTTACCGGGTGGCCGCCAAAGGTCGTGCAGTGCCCAAGTATGGGGTCCGTTTTAAAGGCTGCCATAATCTCCTGCGGAGCGATAAAAGCCCCGATGGGCATGCCGCCACCCATGCCTTTGGCGCACAAAAGTATATCCGGCTCTATGCCAAACTGCTCGAAAGCCCAAAAAGTACCGGTCCGGCCAAAGCCACATTGTATCTCATCTAGTATAAGCAGCGCGCCAACTTCGGTGCAACGCGCGCGCAGGTGTTGCAGGTAATCATTGGTGGCTACGCGTACACCTGCCTCGCCTTGCACCGTCTCTATGATAACGGCAGCTGTGCGGATGGTAATATCCTGTAAGTCGGGGAGGTGGTTGTACTGAATGTGGCGCACATCGGGCAGTAGAGGCCTGAATGCGTTTTTAAAGCTCTCGCTACCGTTTACCGACAAAGCCCCCTGCGTAGATCCGTGATAGGCGTTTCGGCAGGAGATCAGTTCGGTGCGGCCAGTATAACGCTTGGCCAGTTTCAGGGCGCCTTCCACAGCTTCGGTGCCCGAGTTTAGCAAGTACACATTGTTGAGCCGCTCGGGCAAGGTTTGGGTAAGGGCCTCGGCGAGCTTTGCCTGCGGTGCCTGCACAAACTCCCCGTAAACCATCAGGTGCATGTATTTATCCAGTTGCTCATGTATGGCCTGCAGCACGCGCGGGTGCCGGTGGCCTACGTTACTAACTCCAATCCCTGAAATCAGGTCAAGGTAACGCTCGCCGTTACTGCCGTGCATGTACACGCCCTTTGCCTTTTCTACCTCTATCATCAGCGGGAAATCTGATGTCTGCGCCTGGTGCTGCAGAAATAATTGCCTCATCGAAATCATGGCGCTAAGGTACATAAATATGTAGGAAAGGACGAATTGCCAACGCGTACTAAGTCTATAGTGTGGTTAGTTGGCTGGCCAGTTCCAGTAACGTTTTTCCTTGATAGGTTGGGGTAGGGGCCAGTGGGTAAAGCGCCTGGCCAGGTCGGTCTATAAAGCCCGTTTGCAGGCCGGCGTTTGCCGCGCCAGCAACATCCCAGCCATGTGCCGCTATAAATAGTGTTTCTTCTGGGCTTGCGTTAAGGTGGTTTATTGCTTTAAGGTAAGTTTCCGGGGCTGGTTTATACTTTTGCACAAGGTCTACACTCATTATTTCTTCAAGATACTCGTCTAGGCCTGCGTTTCTCATCTGTTCCTCTGCCACTTGCTGTGCCGAGTTCGTGAAGCTTACAAGCCGGAAACCAGCCTCTTTCAATTGAGCCAATGCAGGCTTAACATCGGGGTGCGGCTTTAGTGAGCGGATCATACGTAGCAATTCTTGCTGTTTTTGCTCAGTCACAGATTTTCCTAATTGCTTGTTTAGCATGCTCATGGTAGCCTTCCCAACTTCACCGAGGTTACTGTACGTGCCAATGCTGTTTTCTACCCAGGCATACTGCAGCATTAGGTAAAACCAAAGCTTAAAGGCGTTCTCATTTTCGAAAGCCTGATTCATGCGTTGCTCCATCGGGCTCAGATCCAGCAAGGTTTCATTCACATCGAAAAGTATGAGTTTTAGTTTATTCATTTTTGAAGGAAGTTTAATTCGAGGTATAAGTTATGAAAAGGAGGTAAGCAACTATACGTGCACATAACCGGAATGTAAAATTATGCGGAGTTTTTAAACGCAAAAAGGCCCCTGCCTGCTGGCAAGGGCCTTTTGTTAAAATAAAGCTGAGTTATTCTACTTAACCTGCAGCTCCACGCGGCGGCCTTGCTCGCTTACTGTGTCGAGCACCTGGCTGGCGGTTTCCACGGTAAAGTTCTTTTCGCTGAACTTGTCCTGGATGTACCAGGCCACGAAGGCGGCGCGCTGGCGACTCACCTTCTCACGTCCCTTCACAGGGCCCTTGGCGTCGGAGAAGCCTTTTACGGCCACCGTTGTGCCCGGCTGTTGGGCCTCCAGGAACGCTTTGAGCTGCTGCTCTGCATCAGTACCCATGTATACCTCGTTAAAGCCAAAGTAGAGTGTCTGAGCCATCGGTGCGGCAGGCGTTTCCTCCTCCTCAACCACAGGCGCTTCCACCACTGCCGGGGCAGGCTCGCTGAGGTAGGCGAAGTAATCGCCGGCTCTGGAGGATACCCAAAGCTCGCGCTCGCCAATTTTCTTATAGTAGGCGTTAAAGGCGTCCTGCTGGTTCACCGCCCCTTCCAGCCTTGTAGGCTCACCGGCTGGTTGTCCGTCTTTCACAGGAACGGCGTAGACGTAGGCTGCGTTTCCTTCCTTGCGGGAGAAGAACAGCGAGTCGGAGGCCATGAACGGGGCGAACTCGGCCTGGCGGCTGTTCACGCTTCCGCCCATCTTCACGGGTTTGCTCCACTTGCCGTCCTGGCGCTGGCTCAGGTACAGGTCATCGTACCCCTCGGACTTGGAAAGTTCTCCGGAGATGATGAGCTGACTTCTGTCCCCAGAGAGGTACATGCCCAGGTTCTCAGAGTTGTTGCGGAAACGCGGTACTTCAAGCTCCTCTGTTTTAGTGAAGCCGCCCCCCTCGTATTTATAAACGGCGATGCGCTTGTCGCGGCGGCCGCTCTGCTGGTACACGTACAGCTCGCCGGTAGCAGGGTTATTGCCTACCACAGCGTTGATAGTGCCAGCATTGAGCTGCGTGTCCCTCACGGGCTCACTGCCCTTGGCCTCGCGGTAAAGGTATTGGCCTTGGGTTTCTTTCTTGGTGTAGAGGAACAGGTCATCGCCGAGCATGGTCACGTCGACGAACTCATCCTGCGTATGCTTGATTGGCGCCTGTGCCTGCGCGGCCGAAGCCGCCAGGAACAGTGCCATAGTGTAAATAACTTTCTTCATTGTTGCTTTAGATTACCACATGGTTACTTTCTTGCCGAACTTAGGGTACTTCACCGAAACTAGGTTATAGGTCAGCGTGATCTCGTTGGTGCTCCGGGCAATGTGCTCTGCATCCTGAACCGGAGCTTCGTACACGTAACCCACCTTAAACTGGCTGAGCCTTGCGCCCGCACCAACAGTGTAGGCCAAGTCCTTGCGGTAACCCGCGCTGGCCCAGAATGTGTTGGCAAATACGCCCTTAAGCTGTGCCTCCACCGTCTCATCCAGGTACTTGTCGTGGCGGTAAATGGCATTGGCTACTACCCCAAACTGCTCTGAGAGAGCCGCGCGGTAACCCGCCTGCACCACATGCTGGCGGGCATAGGTACCGTCCAGGTAGTCATCACCGCCCGTAATGCCCTTACCGGCGAGCACGTCTTGCATGGCGTAGCCTACGTAGAAGTTCTCGGAGGTGAGCGTCAGGCCTAGGTTTACGTCTGCCTTGCCGGCTTTTGCCTGGGAGCCTGTGTAATCCTGGTACATCGGGTCTAATTCGTTATCGACAACCAGCTTATTGCCATCCAGGCGGTTGGCACTGTAGGTTGCAGCCGCGCCCCAGCGCAGAGCAAGCCTCTCAGAAAGGCGTACGCGGGCACCGTAGCTAAACTGCACCTGCGTTTCGGAGAACGGGCCGAACTCGTCGCGCAGCACAGCCAGCCCGAAAGCGTGGGTGCCGCCCGCCTGGCGGCTGTAAGCCTCTTGGTCGGCGGTCTTCAATCGGTTGCTGCTTTTCCAGTCTCTGATGTCAGCCAGATCCAGCTCGGCGGAGGCGAAGACGGTCTTCGGCGCGTCCTCATAGCCTGTCCATTGGCTGCGGTAATAGGTTTTCAGCATGGAGCCCTCGTAGCCGGTAAGCGACGGGTTAAAGTACTGCTGGAACAGCGAGAAGTTGGCCACATGCTTTCTGTTCTGAGCCTGAAGGCCCAGAACAGAAAGTACAAATGCTATGGATAATACTACTTTTTTCATTCTAATTACTTGCTAAGGATTGTCACGACACCTCTTTTCACCCAATTGATATCCTTTACCTCCACGATGTACAGGTAAGGCCCTTTCAGCAGCTGCCCGTTGGCGGCACGGCCATTCCAGCCGGTCTCCGGATCAGTGGTCTCGAACACACGTACACCTGAACGGTCAAAAACCTGGATGTACACGTTGTTGTAGAAGCGCAGCTCCGGAATCGTCCAGTTGTCATTGAAACCGTCGCCGTTAGGAGTGAAGGCGTTAACGATCTTCACGTCCTCGGTGGCAACCTCGTAGGCTGTCTTCTGTAGTGTGAAGGCCTTTTCGATGGTGTTGTTGTAAGGGTCAGTCGAGCGCACGCGGATCGTGAAGCTCACTTGGCCAGACAGGCCATGGTTTGATCTCAGGTGCAGTTCCTTGCCTCTGATTTCGAACAGGCTGTTGTCCGCATCGCCTTGCCCGCTCACCAGCGTGTACACGTGCTCCTCGAAAAGTGGCGCAGCTGGGTCGTCAGCGTCCGTGGTGGCGAACTCACCAATCACATCAGCTGCGGTTGTGTTCGGCTTGAAGGTGTTTTTGCTCAGGGCAAGGGCTGTTGGCGCCTTGTTTGGCTGCACCTCCACCGTGATGCTGGCCTTGTGGCCATCAATGTTAGTCGTCATTGCGGCCAGGGTCAGGTCGCCTGCCAGGGTGTAAGGGCCAGCAACGAAACCGTTGTAATTGCCCTCCTGCCAGGTTACCGCAATGGTTTCCTTCTCACCGGTGCTGTAAGTAACTTCCACCTGCGTAGGCAGCCCAATTTTTCCGAAAGTAGTTCTGATTGGCACTTGCATCGTGGCCGGCGTGGCCACAGAAACGATGTTGCGCGTAATCTTGATAACTTCGGCTGTTGCTGCTGCACCCTGGTTGGTGGCGGCATCAGTCAGTTGGAGGCTGATTGTCAGCGTACCATCGTTCAGGCCGGTCAGGTCAAGGTTGCTAAGCTGGAAAGACGCCGCTGCTACCGTACCGGTACCTGTTATAGGGGTACCCCCGTTGCTGCTCTGAATAGAGTAGGCGTAGGTGGTACCCACTTCTGCGCCTGTTATACTTACAGAAGCGTTCGATACGTTTGTTACGTCTACACGCGCCTGGTCGAATGCGACGGCATAGCCTTTAGGGGCAGTAGCGTCGTAGGTAATTGCGATGGTGTTAGAGGCTTTGTTGCCGTTTGTGGCGGCATCTGCGGCTACATTGGCGGCAACCGCGATGGTTACCTCACCATCTGCCGCAGGTGTAACAATAGCTGTGTATTTGGTTACGCTCATGGCTACAAAATCAGCTGCTGTTCCGTTGCTTATGCTCAGGTCCGACACTTCAAAACCTGTAACGCTCTCCGAGAACTCAACCGTTACCGCAATGGTGGTGTTAGTTGGGTTAGGGGCTGTGGTCGCTACTGTTACTTCAGGCTTGGTTGCGTCGTAAGCTCTAATTAAGCTTTCTGCGGCCTCATTGCCGTTTGTGGCGGCATCTGCGGCTACGTTGGCGGCAATTGCCACGCGCACCTCGCCATCAGCAGTCGGTGTGATAGTGGCGGTGTATTTGGCGTCATCCACTTTCGTGAACTGGGCAGCCGTACCGTTTGAAACAGAGATGTCGTCAAGCGTGAATCCTGAGACAGGCTCGGAGAACACGATGCTAACCTCAAAAGCTGTGTTTACTGGGTTGGCTGCCGCGCTGGCAAGAGCCACTGTCGGCCGAACGGCGTCGTAGAGGCGCGTCAGCGAGTTAGAGGCTTCGTTGCCGTTTGTAGCGGCGTCGGCGGCCACATTGGCTGCTAACGAAACTGTAACCTGCCCATCCGTGGTTGGGTTAACCATGGCCGTGTAGCGGCGGTTATCAATTTGCGAGAAGCCGCTAACCGTGCCATTCGCCACCGTGATGTCAGCGGACTCAAAACCTGTTACATCTTCAGTGAAGGTGATGCTGATGCCGAAGGCAGCGTTCACAGGGTTTGGTGACTGGCTTGCTACTGCTACCGTCGGACGCGTAGCATCGTAGGTCAGGGCAAGTATGTTTGACGCAGCGTTCATGTTTCCTGCTAGGTCTGTCATCAGGTCTTTAGCAAGGCTTACCTTAACTTCTCCGTCTGCGGCAGGCGTAACGGTAGCCGTGTAAGTCAAACCATCCTTAACAAGGCCAGATAGCGCGCCATTCATCACTGTGAAAGACTCTTTGGTTAACGTATAAACTGCTTCACTGGCTTCTACTTTAATTTCAAAAGCAGTATTAGCTGGGCTTGTAGCAGTTGTTGAGATGGTAAGCGTTGGTGCCGTCTGATCTATAGTTACCTGGTAAGCGGCACTGGCAGGGCTGGTATTGCCAGCAGCATCAGTTGCTGTAGCTGAGAAAGCGTGCATGCCTTCAGGAAGAGTAGTACCCTCGTAGCTATAGGACCATGCGCCGGTACCATCAGCAATGGTAGTGCCTATTGTATTCCCGGCTAGTGTAATAGCAACAGTTGCATTTGCTTCTGCTGTTCCTGATAGTACTAATGTAGCATCGTTCGTTACACCATCTTTTGCATCTGTGCCGTTATCAGAAGATAAAGCAGTGAAAACAGGGGCGATAGGTGCATTCGTATCTACAGTAAAGGTAAACGGAGCAGATTTATCACTTTCAAAACCATCACTATCCTTTGCTTTGGCTTCTAAAGTATATGAGCCATCTGTAAGAGCAGGAGTAAAGGTATAAGTCCAGTTACCGTCAGCGTCTGCTGTAACGGTAGTTACAATAGCAGTATTTAGATAAATTGTTACTACTGAATTGGGAGCAGCAGTACCCTTTACAGTAGGTGTGTTATCGTTTATGGCTCCCTGTGTTTTACCTGCAACATCTGTTACTGTTGGAGTTGCTAGTTTGAAGTATGTAAAGGTTCTTGCGTACTCTATGTTGAGAGCCGGATCATTAGTATAACCACCAAATTCTACAACATAGCCTAGAGTACTGGTATTAGGTAAATCATTCCATTTACCTCCGCTATGAGCGTAAACCTGCATGTAATGCTCGTTATTCCCCGAGTTGTTAGGCTCTTGCGGGTTCCAGAACATATAAGCGCCGTTGGCTGAAACAGGAGTGACGTTACCGGTAGAAATCGCGGTGCCTTTTTCCGGACCAGTTACCCAATACCATTTGCCTTCTGCACTAGCTTGGTTTGCGAACTGGTTAGTACCAAGGGCTGCATTGATGTGCGAGAAATCATCTGAGCCACCTACCCAGCCATCACCCTGTAGCTTATTCTTGATGAAGTCGCCCTCAGCCTGAGATGTGATAGTTGCCAAATAACCCGACATTCCGAACAAGGTGTGTTTAGCGGCTTCTGTTTTAGCGCCCGTCCAAGAAAAAGGAGTGGTGATGTACTTATAGAAGTGAGACTTACCATTAAGTGTCAAGCTCACTAAATCTCCCAATATAAATTTGAAGGTCCTATTAGCAGTGTTCGAAGTGGTGGTAGAAAATTGTACCGTTCTTAAAACTGACTGCCATTCTGCAGAAGAGGCAGAGCCTGTAAAAATCAATGCGCCAGTAGCTGCGTTATAGCTATACATCACTCCTGCCGGTAGTGGGCTTGTAAAGGATAAGTTGTCGCCTACTTGGAATCCGCTTTCAATGTAAACGCGGAGGCCTTCTATGTTTTCAGAACCAGTAACAACTATTTGATCATCGATAACTGTAGCGTTTGCGTAGGTAGCCCTTTTGTTTGTTCCTGTTCCAGAAATCTCATTCGGTGGAATGTTTTTAACTTCGATGGAGAAGTTTTGCATTGCCATGCCGCCATTATGATGGTGTTCATCTTCTAGTGTCAACGCGAGGTTAGCAGTGCCTGCATCTGAAGGACTCGGTGTTCCCGACAGAACAGCTGTGCCATTACCGTTATCAGTTAATGTAAGCCAGGAAGGAAGTGCACCAGACATTAATTTTAGTGCATCGCCGTATGTAACATCAGGGTCTGTTCCCGTGATATTGTATACATATAGCTGCCCTACTGTAGCAGTGGTTATAGGAGAACTTGTAAATACAGGTATAGTATTAACTAACTGGCTAACTTCATGGGTTGTTCGATCGCCATAAGTGTCTTCGGCAACAAACCTTACATGTTTATGCCCCCAATCACTGGCAGCCGGCGTCCAGCTAAAAGTACCTGAAGTGCTGTTACCAGCAGGGGTAGGCAGCGCACTGAAAGAGGCACCGCTATAGAGTGGCCCCCACGTGCCGTCAGCTTTTTTGGCTTCTACAGAAACAATACTAACCTTGTCATCTGCATCAGGGTCAGAAGCCTGTACTGTATAAGTTAAGTTAGTGCCTGGCGCTACAACGTTATGCTGGCCAATGGCTGGTGTAGGGGGGACATCAAACTTAGGGGCTAAGCTCACCTGTATTACTACAGAAGAGGTACTTTGCACGCCTTTAGAATCCTGTGCTACGAAGTTGATAACGTTTGTTCCTTTGTTGTTCGCCGTAGGAGTCCACGAGAAAGAAGCTTGTACTGGGTTGCCTAAAGTAGGGAAGGCAGGGTTTATAGTTGCGCCTGCAGGTACGCCGGTTGCTTGTAGGGTTACTACGTCGCCTGCATCAGAGTCAGTTGCCTTTATGTTAAACTGCACCTGCTGCCCCGGAGCCACTTTATAAATTGTGCCTGCAGAAGGGGTAACGGCATAGTCGAAAGCCGGTGGGGTAGAAGGTTCGGTGATTTTGATAATAAAGTCTACCATACTAGTAGCTCCTTTATTATCCTCTACAACAATAGCAGTATTGTATAGCTCTCCTGTATTTTTGTCTGAGGTATTAAAAGTTACGAGGCCAGTGGCACTATTAACAGTAATGCCACTAGGGTGCGTGCCTGGCGTATTGGATTGGATACCTGGTAATTCAGTACCATTTGCTAACCTAAATGATATTGGGTCTCCATCAGGATCATTTGCCGGTACTAAAAATGTGGCCGTAATACTGCCTTTAGGGACGTTAACTATTGTAGGCAGTGTTAGTACTGGCCCACTATTATTATTACCTGTTGTTATCTGAGTAGTAATGTTCCAATAGCCATTACTGTTGTTTTGCAAGCCAGATATTTTGTTACCACTTGTGAAAGAGGCTGTATAGGTGCCAGCATTAGCATAGGTGTAGGTTGCAACACCCTCGGCATAGTACCAGCCTTCAGAATTGTTAACAGCCGTTATTGTCAACGGAATACTGAGACTGCGGCCATCTCCCATATCGATGTATGCAGAAGATGCCTGCTTACCTACTACCATCGTAGAGCCAAAACTGGCAGTAGCCTGAGAGTATTTCACTTCAACAGTATTACCACTAACATACCGCCAAGAGATACTGCCGTAGCGGAAGTGGGATGCTAAGGCCGTTGAGGCTTGCAGCAAGAAAAAGAAAACGAACAGCATCAGGCTTAGCTTCCATTTGCTGCCACTCGTACCGGGCCGTTTGGGCACAGCAGAGTGCATACGCTTCCTTCTCTGGAAGAGTAGATTTTTCATCATAAAAAGGGTTGGTTGTAAAAGTTTAACTATATATTATTCAATAAAAAGCTGAGGAAAAATATATTATATTCTATAATATTAGAAAATATATATCTAAAGTAAAACTACATTTTAAAAGTTGGATATGCAGTTTCTTGCAATTATTTAAAATTCGACTATAAAAATTTTACAAATCTATTGATTGTTCAAGTAAGCCACAACCGGATAAACATCAGGTATTAAAAATTAAAATTGTACTATTATGATTTTAAAAGGAATAATTAGCTGGAATGCTGTTAGGTAAATTATACAACCAAACAAAAGGGGGTTACCTGCTACCGTTTAAGAATTTAGCTACTGCTTCGGCCTTACTGTTTACGCCTAACTTACTGTAAATATTCTCAATATGGCTGCGAACAGTGCCTAGGCTTATACCTAAAGCTGTGGCAACCTGTTTGTAGGAATACCCTTTGACTAAGTGTTTAAGGATATCGTTTTCCCGGGGAGTGAGGATAGTGAGGGCATTTTGGGCCATGCTGTTCTGCCTGAACACATGCAGTAGCCGCGAGGTAAGCAAAGGGGATATTACCGAGCCACCCTTATATGTCTCTATAATAGAGTGTTCGAGTTGTTCGAGCGGCGTGTCTTTTAATATATACCCATCCGCACCATTGGCGATGGCCTCAAAAAGGGTGGCTTCATCGTCGATGACTGTAAACATAAGTACCTTTACTGATGGGTGTGTCTGCCTGATGCTAAGCAGACCGTCCATACCTGTAAATGCGCCTAAATCCACATCCATGAGTACAATGTCCGGTGTTAGGGTAGTGCACAGGTGTGCAAGCGGCTCGAGCCTGTCTTCAGTAAAAACCAACTGCACATGCTCAGACGCAGCAAAGTATAACTCCAGGTTTTTAACGAGGGAGAGCTTGTCTTCTACTATACCTAACCGGATTTTGGGCGTCATGCTATAATGGTTATACTTATGATAATCAGTGTGGTTAAGTTTTAGGGGTTGTTATGCAGGTAACAAATCGCAGAACCAAAAGCCCGTATCATACGTGGGCGTATCTTCTTTCTTAAAGCAGTTGTTGTCTGGGTCGGCTGGGGGCGCATAGCTTCTGTGTATAACTTCGCCCAATATATGCTTTAAAGGCTGCTTGAAAATAGGCCCATCATAAACAAAGGTATGGAACTCCCCGTTTTCTCCTGCCGGGTCCACGGATGGCGGTAAATCGTTAAGGAAAGCTTTGTCCAGTTGCCGGCCTGCAAACGACTTATCAAGCAGTTTATCGTTAACGCATACTACTACAGCCTTAAAACCAAGCGCTATAAACTCTTCTACCAACTCCCTGGTAGCGCGGCCCCATAACGGAAAAGCTGCCTGCATGCCGACTTGCTCTAGTTGCTGTTCGCGGTATGCCCGCAAGTCCTCAAGGTTTATGTCGCCGAAAATGGCATGGGTTACACCACGCTTTTGCAAGGGCTGCATGGTTTCCAACATTAGCCTGTTATATGTTTGCATGCTGACTTGTTCAGGTAAGTATACTTTTTGCAAGGGCAGGCCTATCTGTTTCGCCTGCAGGTCAAGCAGTTCCTCACGTACGCCATGCATGGTCACCCTGCCGTTGGCACCGCTCAACGTAGTTAGCAAACCACTAACTGTATAGGATTTCTGCTGCAAAACATGATAAAGACACAACGAGGAGTCCTTGCCGCCGCTCCAGTTAAAATAGCTTATTTTAGCCAATTGATACTGTGTTAATGATCCGCAGCCTAAGTTAGCACAATCAAACCATACCGGAAAATAAAAATTATGTATACGCTATGTTCAATCTTTTACAAATGATAACCTTCCTGTAAGAAAAACTTTTCTTTTTATAAGTATGTTTAAACGTTGATGTACCGAAATGCTGCAAACCAAACAGATGAAATCACTCGTACTATAAACTGTGCTTTGAGAAGCTTAAATACATGTTTGACTAAGAAGAAAGGAGACAAAATGCCACAAGGAGATAAGTCTGCTTACACCGACAAGCAGAAACGCAAAGCAGAACATATTGAAGAAAGTTATGAGAAACGCGGCGTAAGCCACAAAGAAGCTGAAAAAAGAGCTTGGGCAACTGTTAACAAGCAAGATGGCGGAGGTAACAAAAGTGGTTCGGGTAGGAAGAACCATTCATAGCGCAAGCAAAACAATTTTTAATAAAAGCGGCCAGATTATATATCTGGCCGCTTTTGCTTTCTAAGGATAATTATTGGTGTGCGCCTGCGGGTCGTCCTGGTTTGGGTCTATGCCGGGGGGAGTGCCCTGCATTACACGGTTATGGGAATACGGCCGGTTTTGGGAGGCATGTTTTTGCTGGGATGAGTTTTTACGGTTACTAAAGGCAGCCCATGCAAGCCCCGCTGCGGCAACTGCACCCGCCACAGCCAATACCTTAGGTACGGGGTTGCTAACAGGCGGCGGCACCGATACAACACCAGACTCATCCATCACGGCTGGCTCATGCACGTAGCGCCCATGTTTGGGAACAGCCACCATCCAGAAGTCATGCACGAGTCTGTCCAGCTGGCTTTTAAGCTCACTGCCCCGCATAGGCATGCCGTGGCCTGAAGCGGCAACCTCGGGGTTCAGATCATTTAGTTTTTCTACGGAGTGGTGCGCAGAGCCCCAGTCCGGTGTGAAATATGCTGGCGGGCCATGCACTTCGCGCTTATTGCTAAAAACCGATATCGCAGACTCTGCATGGCAGGTGCAGAATGCATCTCCCACTATGAGCGTGCGGTCCTCATCCTTATAAAATGAGACATGCCCTGGGCTGTGGCCCGGAGTGTGTAGCCAGCGCCAACCCTGCAAGCCTGGCACACTGCCATCGTTGGGCAACACCTTGATTTTATCTTTTAGGTTAATAGGTTTTTTAGGGTAGGTAAAGGCCATGTAAGCCATCGCGCCGCCACCCACACTGGAATCGGGTGGGGGGTAGCTGGAGAGGCCGGTAAGGTATGGAAGCTCCAGTGGGTGCGCGTATATCGGTGCTTTCCACTCCTCGGCCAGTTCTTTTGCAGCGCCTGTATGGTCGAAGTGGCCATGTGTAAGAAGTATGGCTTGTGGCCGGTTGTCTTTGCCAAAGATCTCTTCGGCGGCCTGCTTTATTTTAGTGGCAGAACCGGGTACGCCAGTATCTATCAACACCCAGCTGCCATCTGGGTTGGCCACAAAATAAAGGTTCACGAAAACAGTTTTCAGACCCCACACCCGTGGTGCAACCACAAAGGAATGCCGGTGGCTGCTCCTGCTTTTCTCAGCGTTCGTTTCCATAAGTTCGTCTTAAGTTAAAGTATAGATCACTGCCTTTTCATACGGTGTATGGCAGTTTTAGGCTGTTAAACCCAATAGCTTACGCCGCCAGCTCACCACATTTGTCTGGATGAGCAGATTTAATGCTAAAACTTCAGAGGCATTTTGTAGTTGTTAGTGTCTGGGCACGCTTTTTGAACCTGTTTTTTTGAATTAAAAATAAGGCCAGCCCGATTTCCTGTTTTGCAGGAATTTTTTATCTTTCTGGAAAGTTTATTTACTATGGTTAATTTATTCGTACCCCCAAGTTATATGGCCGTTTACGCGAAGTGCGTAGATGCCTCGATGCCAGCTTTTGAGCCGGAAGAGTGGATCATGGAAGGCAAGGTGTACCCCGTAAAGCATTTTACCGAGCCTCTTAACCAGGGCGATGGGTTTGCTGTTACGATTATGGACGAAGATGGCATTGAAATCCATCCATCGCCGTCGCACTGGAGCTTTGCCTCAAACCGCTTCGAGCTGTACACCCTGCATCTGAACTAGACCAAAATCAGGTTTCTTACGTTAAACTATAAAGGCTGCCGTGTGCAGCCTTTTTTCATACAATGTTGGATAGCGACGTAGAAACTTTACACATGAGTGCTGAAGAATTTAATGAGCTGCCTCCTCACCTACAGGCAGAGCTCGCCTTAAAACAAGGGCATTACCTGCACCACCGCATTAAAGGCTGGTGTAAGATTGACCTGTACTGGCTGCATGATTTTTATGTGGAACTATGGTTTTTGTATGACCTAAAGAGTATAGGCCTGGTGCGTGCCCTTACTAGCTATAAACAGCTGGACCCTTACACGGAAACCATCCGGCTAAAACTCAAGCAACAGAAGCGAAACAGGTAAATGGTTATACTCTTAGCCCGTGTCCAGGGGGTAATGCAGCCTCTTTGCAGGCAACATTAAATCAAATGCAGTATCAGCCACTCAAAATTTCTAACTTTGGGTATGAGCAAAAACTTACTATTGATCAGCACCTCTACCACGCACGGCACCGGCTACCTAGAGCACGCCGAAGAGGAGGTTAAATCCCTGATGGAAGGGAAGAAATCCATACTTTTTATACCCTACGCCCGCCCAGGAGGCATCTCGCATAGTGATTATACTGCCAAGGCGCGCGAAGCTTTTGCCCAATGGGGAGTTAGCGTAACTGGCGTGCATGAGTATGAAAATGCAGTGCAGGCAGTGCAAGAGGCTGAATCGGTTTTTATAGGTGGCGGAAACACCTTTGTGCTGCTGCGTAATTTATATGCTAACAAACTGGTAGAGCCGTTGCGCGAGCGCATAAATAAAGGCATGCCCTACATGGGCACCAGCGCCGGAACCAATGTGGCAGGGCGCACCATCGGCACCACCAACGATATGCCTATAGTGCATGTAAAGACCTTTGATGCACTGCAGCTTGTGCCATTCAATATAAACCCGCATTTCCTGGACCCGGATCCAAGCTCCACGCATATGGGCGAAACCCGCGACACACGCATTGCAGAGTTTCACCACCATAACCGCCAGCCAGTAATTGGGTTGCGCGAAGGCAGCATGCTGCGCATTAATGGGGATACCGTAAGGCTACTTGGCCCTCACTCCGCGCGCGTGTTTCTGCAATCAAAGAAACCCATGGAATTTAAGCCATCCGATGATATCAACTTCCTGCTGGATGCTTATTAACTAAAATTTTTGATGGTTTGAACTGAGAAGGCAGCAATACAGCAATCGCTAGTTGCCTAAAAGTATGAAAAGCTGAGTTGAAGAATAAACTGCTTCAACTCAGCTTTTATGTTTAATATCAAATGAGAAAGGCACCCCGTTTCCGGTAGTGCCTTCTCGTAATCAACTTTAGCCAATTTTTGTTACTTGTTTGCCCGCCTGTCGTCGAGGCGTTTGAGGAGCATTTTCGTGAATTCGCGCTCGCCACGGTAAAGCTTTATAAGTTGCGTGGACGAAATTACCCGAAGGTACTTATCGGCATACTCCTTCTCCAAGGCAAGTTCTTTTTCTTTGATAGAGAACATGGTCTCTATTCTGTTTTGGGCCTCCTGCTCAGTCAGCTCTTCCACATCGCGGCGGTAGCCACTGCGATAGCCTGTAATCAGGCTGCGGCGCTTGGCTTCGTACTCGTTGTACAAAGGCCAGAATTTCTGAGCTTGATCCGCCGTCAGGCTTAGTTTATCAGTGAGATAGGCTATCTTGGCGGCTTCTACGTTTTCCCGCTTTTCTTGCAGTCGGTTGTTTTGAGCCATACTTGCTGTGCTGCCTAGGGTGATGAGTGCGCAGCATAAAATCAAAATAAAAGTATAGTGTTTCATGTGGATTAATAATCAATATCATCAAGGGTGTAATACTCCAGCTCTGCTTCGGCGGCTGTAGCACTAACATTTAGAAAATCTGCCGGAAGCTCATGCCCTTGCAGGGTGTTAAGCTCTGCAAAGTCAGTCGCATCGAGGGTGGCATAAGTGCTCAGGTAATCAACAATATCTGTATCGGAAACCGCTGCCAGGTTAACTATGGGCGCAACCGTTTGCTCGGGCAGGTTGGCAACATATACGCCAACAAAGAGCAGGAGCAGTACCAGGGGGGCCAAGGCCATGCGCAGCGGGCGCCACCAAACTTGTTGCCAGCCGTGTTGAACCTCGGTGCCTCTGCGCTCCATTATCTGCATGGGTAGCCGATCGAAGTAGCCTTCCGGAACCTGGTAGGGGTTTCGCTTTGGTATATCGCTAAGCTTAAAATCCTTCTTCATATTTTTTTACTCTGCCTGTTAGATAAGCGGGAGCCCTTAAAGTTTAATCCTGCTGTATAAATTCTTCTATTTTTTTTACCGCAATGTGGTACGATGCCTTTAAAGCACCTACCGATGTGCCCAAGATCTGAGACATTTCCTCATACTTTAGGTCATCGTAATACTTCATGTTAAAGACCAAGCGCTGTTTGTCCGGTAGCTTCAGGATTGCTTTCTGTAGCTTCTGCTGCACCTCGTCGCCGGCCAACTCCGGAGAAGATTCTACCTTTTCTATGAGCTCAGCGGTGATGTCGTTTATAGGCAGGAAAAACTTTCTGCGTTTGCTGGATAAAAACGTAAGGCACTCGTTGGTGGCAATACGGTAGATCCACGTATAAAGCTGGGCGTCCTGGCGAAAGTTGTCCAGGTTCTTCCATACTTTCACAAACACGTCCTGCGTCAGGTCATCGGCATCGTCATGGTCGATCACCATCTTGCGTATGTGCCAGTAAATCTTTTGCTGGTACTTGCGCACAAGTTGGTTAAAGGCCAAATTTCGGCTCTCAGGCTGGGCGAATTTCTCTAAAAGCTCTTTGTCTTCCAAGGTATGTCGGCTGCTGCAGTGTAAGGCGCTTTTACTTTCTATACGCCTCGTTTCTTCCTCCTAACATACAGATAGATTCCTGAAGGAAAGGTTTAACGGGCGCTAAATTTTTTTCGAATTTTATACTTTGAGCCATCAGAAACGGACAAGTATAAAACAACCGAGGCGCCAGAATACCTCCGGCGCCTCGGTTGTAAAAGTATAAAGGCAGCTGAACTGCTACTTCTTGCTTAAGCGTTTTTTCTGCTGATGGCACGCTCTGCGGCTGCAACGATGTCGTTCTCTGTCAGGCCATACTTCTCCATTAGTTCATCCGGCGTGCCCGACTCCCCGAAGCTATCGTTTACGGCCACATACTCTTGTGGGGCAGGCTTGCTGCTGGCCAGCGCCTGCGCAATACTGTCGCCGAGGCCACCGATGCGGTTATGCTCCTCTGCCGATACCACGCAACCTGTTTTAGCCACAGAAGCCAGCACGGCTTCTGTATCCAATGGTTTGATAGTATGGATATTGATGATTTCCGCTGAGATGCCTTTGTCTGCCAGGATCTTACCGGCAAGTATGGCTTTCCAGACCAAGTGGCCAGTGGCGAATATACTTAAATCAGTTCCTTCGTTCAGCATCACGGCCTTGCCAATCTCAAACTTCTGATCAGCTGGCGTGAAGATCGGAACCGATGGGCGGCCAAAACGCAGGTATACTGGGCCATCGTAATCGGCGATGGCGATGGTGGCAGCCTTGGTTTGATTATAATCGCATGGGTTGATCACGGTCATGTGGGGCAGCATCTTCATCATGCCGATGTCTTCCAGGATCTGGTGCGTGGCGCCGTCTTCGCCCAGCGTAAGGCCGGCATGCGATGCGCATATCTTCACGTTTTTGCTAGAGTAGGCGATAGACTGGCGGATCTGGTCGTAGACGCGGCCAGTGGAGAAGTTAGCGAACGTACCTGTGTAAGGTATTTTCCCGCCGATGGTCATGCCGGCGGCAAGGCCCATCATGTTGGCCTCTGCAATACCTACCTGGAAAAAACGCTCCGGAAACTCCTTCTGGAAGGCACCCATTTTCAGGGAGCCGATCAGGTCGGCGCAAAGGCCTACCACGTTCGGGTTCTGGCGGCCAACTTCCAGCAGACCGTCACCGAAGCCGGAGCGCGTGTCTTTCTTTTCTGTATAAGTATACTCTTTCATCTGTGTTTTTTTCTTCTTAAGGTCAGGAATAGTGGCCTGTTGCAGCACACCATACATTGTTTATCTGTTAAATATCTTGACGCTTGTTGTAGCGCCCGACCGGATGGTAAACTCCTGCACAAACGTAAACTTGCTTGACTGCGCGGATTTTATCCGGTAAACTAATTTATACTTTCCGGGCTGCAGCGCCAGTGTTACCTTGCTGTTATCCTCGGGTAAGTTGCATAGCCAGCGCTGGGCACCGCCATCTTCCATCAGGTACACGCTGCCGTAGCCCTGCACCTGCGAAGGTATAGCTAGTTGCCCTGGCGGCGGAATAGTAACCGTGTTGGTCTGGCCTTGCTTTACCTCAACGCCGGGCAGCGTTATGCGTGGCATAGTTAGCAGCTCCAGGTCATAGGTGCCGGCTAAGTATTTCTGGCGGCTACCAAAGCCTTGCACATACAGCGTTTGCCCGGAACCAGCCTGGCGCACAATGGCGTTCAGCTGGCCGTAAGGCATGGCCCCATCCTGGCGCAAGTATAACTCGCCCTGCGGAGCCTTCACTTTAATAACGTTGTGCCTTCCGGGCCTGATGCTCAGGTTTTGCTCCAGCACCACCGGTGTTGTGTTTACCTGCAGGTGATAGGGCACCAGCGCATCGATCTCCAACTCGTCGGGGCGGCCTTTGCCATCCAGGTAGTGCACGTAGTCATACTCAGGTGCCCCCGTCAGGGCATTCACAAAGGTCAAGTTTACGTTGGTTTCGGTTGGCCTGTCCTTGTCGTCGAGCAGCTCTACGCTAACGGTTGTCTGGCTGAGAGCCTGCGTTACGATTTCGGACAGTACGGTTTCGAAGGTCTTGATGTCTGCCGCGTTAAAGTACTGGCCAATGCAACTCAACTGCTTCTCGTACTCTGGCTCTATGCCGATGCCAATCACGAAGGGCCGAAGGTAGATACCTTTTTTCTGAAGCGCCTCGGAGGTGGCACAAGGGTCGCCTCCGCACGACTCCAGCCCATCGGTGATAAGGATAACCACGTTACGCGACCGGTCTTCCGGAAAATCACTGGCTACCTGCTGCAGCGAGTAAGTTATGGGCGTGTTTCCACGTGGCACAATACCATCTAACCGGCTTTTAATGGCTGCAGCATTCTTTTGCCCGAATGCCACTTCCAGCTTGGTGTCTTTGCAGTCGTTGCGTTCGCGGCCAAATTGGTGTCCGTAAGCGCGCAAGGCTACCTCTACGTTCGGGTAACGCTCCAGCGAGTCTACCAAATGGGCCAGCAGGTTTTTGGCGACAGCCATGCGGTCGCTGTTTTCCCACTTAGCCAGCATGCTGCCAGAGGCATCCAGTAAAAAGAGGATGCGAGTTTTAGGCTCTGGCTTCTGGCTTTGGGCAAAAGCAAGCTGTGTAGCTGATAGCAACAGCAACGTAAACAGGAGAGCCAGATTTCTGCACTGCTTTGCCATAATGCCTTTACGAGTATGTTGCCTTGGGCTACGTTTCTGTTAATAGTCAGCGGCCACTTTCACTGCCAACTGCTGCAACGCAATTTCCAGCTGCTCATCGTTTGGCGCCACACCATGCCATTTATGTGAGCCCATCATAAAGTCAACACCAAAGCCCATCTCCGTATCCATGAGGATTATGACAGGTTTGCCCTTGCCTGTGGCTGAAATAGCTTCTTCGAAGGCAGGAAGGAGTAATTCAAAGTTATTGCCATCAGCCTCCAGCACATGCCAGCCAAATGCTTCAAATTTTGCGCGTAAATCGCCCAGGCTCATTACTTCTTCTGTGGAGCCATCTATCTGCTGGCCGTTGCGGTCTACGGTGGCAATCAGGTTGTCTACTTTGTGGTGTGGGGCGTACATGGAGGCTTCCCAAACCTGGCCTTCCTCTAATTCGCCATCGCCCATCAGTACGTATACCAGGCCTTTGTCTTTGTTTATCTTTTTAGCCTGAGCAGCACCGATAGCCACAGAAAGCCCTTGGCCCAATGAGCCTGAGGCTATACGCACGCCTGGCAGCCCCTCGTGGGTGGTAGGGTGGCCCTGCAGCCTGGAGTTTAGCTTACGGAACGTGCTCAGTTCTTTAACATCGAAGAAACCGGCACGCGCCAGCACACTGTACCATACCGGCGAAATGTGCCCGTTAGAGAGGAAAAACAGGTCTTCGCCTTTACCTTCCATCGTAAAGTCGGTACTGTAATTCATCAGCCTGAAATATAGGGAAACGAAATAGTCGGTGCAGCCCAGCGAACCGCCCGGGTGCCCTGAGTTTACGCCATGCACCATGCGTACGATATCGCGACGTACCTGCGCAGCAGTCTGCTTCAGTTCGTCAATGCTTTGGTTGTGTGGATTCACAGTTTAATTAAGTTTAATATGTAGGAATGTGTTAAGATGCTGTACTAGAGCGAGCTTAGCTTTATAGCTGAAAAGCATTGCCACCAGTTCGTACAAGTGTAAATATAACAAAAAATCGCAGCTACTTAAATTGGGTAGCTGCGATTGGTTTACTTTAAAATCTGTGCGCTGTGCTCTTTGGTCTTTACTTTAGTAATGATGTCCTGTATGATGCCTTCCTCATCAATAACGAAGGTATAGCGCATGGTACCCATATACTTACGCCCATACATCGATTTCTCCTGCCAAACGCCATACTGCTGTACAATTTCCTTCTCGGTATCGGCGATCAGGGTAAACGGCAGCTCGTGCTTGGCTATAAAGTTCTGGTGCGATTTCTCACTGTCGGTACTTACGCCGATCACTTGGTAGCCCTGCTGCTGCAGGTCTGCGTGGTTATCGCGGAGGTTGCAGGCCTGGGCGGTGCAGCCGCTGGTGTTATCCTTGGGGTAGAAGTATAGAATCACCTTCTTGCCGCGGTAATCGCTTAGCTTTACTGTATTTCCGTTTTGGTCTTTGCCTTCAAAATCAGGCGCATTGTCTCCGATGTTTAGTTGCATAGGTTTTTTGATGTCTTTATCGTTAGGCGAAGGATATTTCCTGGTCCTTTTTCCAATGTTTGCGGCAGCTGTTAAATCCGCGAAGTATAGGTTGCCTCGTTGCCGGCATTGTCCTTTACCTTGAGGATAACCTCTCCGGAAAGTGGAGTGCTGTTGTCCAATTTCTCAGACCAGATAGTGGCAGTCTTGTGTTCATACTTCATCAGTATCCACTTGCCGTCTACCCAAGCGTTGAATGAATTGATACCCGAGAGATCGTCTGAAATCTTAAAGCTGATGCCGTTCCTGTTTTTGCTCACCAACCGGATGTATGGCTCTTTGGAATCTTCCATCACCTTAAACTTACCCATGTTTTTGGTAGTGAAAGTAATGGAGTTGCCTTCCCATTTGCCACCTGTGTAACCACGGCCACGCCCGGTACCTAAAAAGTATACGGCAGCTTTGCTCTTGTCCTTAACTTGGGTTGGCGGAGTGATGGTAACTTTAATGGCCTTGTGCAACGGGGTGAAATAATCCCCGATGGTATACACATCGCCGTCCAGCCTGGTTTGCAAGTAGAGGGTATCGTAAAGGGTTTCTTTGTCGAAAAGCACTTTCATGTTGCGGTTCGTGAACAGGAAATCCTTAGCCGGCGGCACCATTTGCTGCAGGTTAAAATCTGTGCTCAAGCCACAAAAGCGCATGGAGTCAGGGAGGCCGGCGCGAAGGTCGTAGAGGCTCACCGAGGTAGAGTTCTTCATGTAGCTTGGTACCAGCATCAGTGCCTGCTTGCCCACGTATAGCTCAATGTTCTGCGGCGTGGAGCTGGTATCAGTTGCGCTTATTTTCAGCACATTCCCCACGATCTCGTAATCAATGGCCGGTTTTTTTACAGCAGCCACGGTTTTGGTAAAGGTTGGTCGCTGCCCTTTTATGATAAAGGTCAGGGTAGAGGTATTGTTGTACGAGTCGCGGGCCACCAACTGGATTTTGTATACCGAGTCTGACTGAACTACGATACGGCCATCGCGCTCGCGCGCCTTGTATAGCGGCAGGTCGTTGCCATAGTCCACGAAGGCTTTCTGGAACGTGCGCCCGCGCATTTTATACTGGTTATAGTTAATATGCTGTGATACCTGGCGTGATAGTTCAAAAGGAACCTTGTCGATGTAATGGTTGTAGAGTTGCTCCCCATTCACTAACAAAGTTACCTCCTGTGTGCCGTTCTTGTTGGCAGCGCCATCCAGCCTGTCAATCGTCTGCAGCTCCAAACCAATCAGGCCGTTGGCATAAATGGTGTCCGAGATGCTATAGTTGGTGCCAACCTGCTTGGTGCGGTACTCCTCGCGGCTAAACTCGTTGTTTACGCGCGCATGTATGTTCAGCGGCGAAATGCCCAGACTGTAAATATCCGGTGGCGTGGTATCTATTACCTCTTTAAACTTATACTTGAGCGGGTTGTACAAACGGTCTTCCTTATCCCTGATCTCGAAGTGCAGGTGCGGCCCCCCGGACCCGCCCGTGTTACCGGATAAACCAATCACATCGCCGCGCTTTACCGGAAACTGGCCTGGCTCCGGGAATAGTTCCAGGTCAAAAACCTGTTTCTCGTACTGCTTTTGCAGCATGAAATCGGCCAGCGGCTTGTAATACTCCTGCAAGTGAGCATAGGTGGTCACCAAGCCGTTTGGGTGCGTAATGTACACAATGTTACCATACCCGTAGCTGGATTGCTTCACACGTGAAACATAGCCGTCGGCGGCGGCATGCACAGGCAGGCCAGTGCGCTGCTCGGTCTTAATATCCAGGCCGCCATGAAAGTGGTTCGAGCGGATCTCGCCCATCGTACCCGACAGGTAATTGCGCTCTCCGGGCTTAATCGGGAACAAAAAGTAATTGGCGTCAGCCGTTGCCGAAGGGTTTGCGGCAGGTGCCTGGGCTTGTGCGCCCCAGGCACTGGTAATGGCAAGTATGGCCGTGGCCAGTAAATTTTTATTTAACTTCAAAATCGAGGAGTTTCTTATCTTCAACATATCCTTCCAGTCTGTCTCCTATTTTAACAGGGCCTACGCCCTCGGGTGTTCCTGTGTAAATAATGTCCCCTTTCTTCAGGGTTATAAATTTAGAGATGTAAGCAATGATGTCGTCAAAATCGTTCAGCATCATGCCGGAGTTGCCTTTTTGCTTCGTCTCGCCGTTCACGTCTAGCCTGAAGCTTATGTTTTTCAGGTCAGGGAAATCGGTGAGCGGCAGAAACTCCGAAACCGGGGCTGAGCCGTTAAAGCCTTTGGCCAGTGTCCAGGGCAGCCCTTTGGCTTTGGCCTTGGCCTGAAGGTCGCGGGCGGTAAAATCTATGCCCAGACCGATGGCATCATAGTATTTGTGCGCAAACTTCTTCTCGATGTTCTTGCCCTCGCGGCCAATGCGTAAAATCAGTTCCACCTCATGGTGCACATCCTGGGTATATTCCGGGTAATAAAACGGCTCGTTATGGCGGAGCACGGCCGTGTCAGGCTTAAAGAAAATGACGGGCTCGTCTGGCACCTCGTTTTTCAGTTCGGCAATGTGCTCGGCATAATTACGCCCGATAGCAAGTATTTTCATGGAATGCGTATTTTCAGTTCTATTTTCAAAAATAGGATTTATAACGTAGCGCCACATTAAAAGTGGCCAAAATTTATAGTTACGTATGGTAATTTATAGTTTACTGCCGTCCCTTGTAACACTAAAACGGTGCAATTAGTATAGCGCTGACAGCTTATAACATTTTTAATAGCCGGAAACGTATAATTGAGCATGCTTTGCTGCTTTTATTAGCCTCTGATTATGAGATATTAACAAATGATAGGCTGATTTAAGTATAGAAGTATAGTAATTAATTGATGTATTTGCATTTGGTTTTCAAAAATTGGTTCAAATTTTGATTCAATATTTTTGATGCCACTAAAATTTTAGAATGATGTATAAAAAAACTTTCGCTTTTCTGTTGGCTATAGTTATGCTGATAGGATGTACAACGGTGCCGATTACAGGCCGCCGCCAACTAAACCTGGTATCTGATGCAGAGATGCAGGCCCTGAGCTACGATGCCTATGATCAGTTCCTGAAGGAAAACAAGCTCTCTCGGGATGCACAAGCCACAGCTATGGTAAAGCGTGTGGGCCAGCGCATACAGAACGCTGTAGAGCGCTATATGGCCGCCAATGGGTTGCAAAACGAATTGGCAGGCTTTGAATGGGAATTTAACTTGGTTCAGGACGATCAGGTTAATGCTTTTGCCATGGCTGGTGGCAAAACGGTGGTTTACACAGGCTTGCTCCCTGTAGCCCAAAACGAAACAGGCCTTGCCGTAGTAATGGGCCACGAGATAGCCCACGCCATTGCCAAACATGGTAACGAGCGCATGAGCCAGCAACTGGCCCAGCAATTTGGCGGACAAACTTTATCGGCATTGGCCGGAACACAGCCGGGTGCCGCCCAAAATTTAGCGCTTGCTGTGTATGGTGTTGGCTCTCAGCTTGGTTTGCTGAAGTATGGTCGTACGCAAGAGTCTGAAGCTGACCGCTTAGGCTTGATTTTTATGGCCATGGCTGGCTATAATCCAGAAGAAGCAGTACCTTTCTGGCAACGAATGGAAGCCAATGGCGGTCAGGCTCCACCTGAATTCCTTTCAACGCACCCAAGTGCAGGAACCAGGCAAGCTGACTTAAGAAAGCACATGCCAGAAGCGCTACAGTATTATAAAGCTAGATAACAACTTGATTACCCGCATGCATAAAACCGGAAATGGTAGCTCTCAAAACGCTACCCTTAGACCCGTATACTTTTTATACTTCCTCCTCTTTGTTTCAATTATCGGCGCTTCTTGTTCGGGCCGGGAGTTTATACAGGAGGAAGGCAATGAGGCTGTTGAAGGCCCGGAAGCTCCGCCGCCTTACGATGGACGCTTGCTGGCACAAGTTGTGTTTGATACCGTGGATTACATGGTTTCCACTGACCAGCTAATGCAGCCTTTTATCCAGGAGTTTGGAGATGGTACCGTGGTTGACAAAGTGATGATCCGTAAAGTGCAGGAAACGCAAGAGGATGAGCCTGCCTACTACTTGGTAGGGATAGGTATGCAAAACGGAGATTTTAGAAGTATGGCTTTAGAGTTGGATATTGCTGCCGATAACAGCCTTTACCTGAGTAGCAATGGCGCCAAGCATATTTGTATGTCATCGGCGGGTTGCGGGTTCTGTTACTTCACGTTCTCCGGCAACCGCATTACGGGCTGCGAATGCTCGTCAAGGGCGCCAGGCAACAACTGCGTGCACAAATTCTCAGAAAATAACAGCCTGTTAAAAAACGTGCCCGTGCTTCGTTCCACAAGAGGTTCAGGCAGAAAATAAATCATACTTATACAAACAAGAAAGGGTGAGTTACATTATGTAGCTCACCCTTTCTTGTTTGTATAAGTATGATTTGCCTTATGACATTTGCATGTTGCGCAGCCTGATGCGGGTTAAGATCTTCTTTGTGTAAAGCGGAAACTCACTTTTCATCATCCAGTCGTAGTAGCTTGGCTCTTTTTTCAGCACGTCCTCTACAGGTACATTCTTATACTTTCCGAAGTTAAAAACCTCCTGGCCAGAGTTGTTGTAAACGATGCGGCCCGAAAGGTCAGCGGTTTTCTGGAAGGTGAACTTATGCAGCGCGCCCATATCGTTTTGCACCGGGTATTCTGTGGTGCCTTCTGCAGTTTCGTAAGGCGTTTGCTCGTAATGATCTAGCTGCGCCATCAGGATATGGTAAGAGGCAATGGTGTCTGCCTCGGCACTGTGGGCGTTTTCCAGCGTTTTGTTGCAGTAGAATTTGTATGCCGCAGAAAGCGTGCGCTTCTCCATCTGGTGGAAAATACGGCAGGCATCCACAATATGCCGGTTCTCTATGTCGAAATCCACATCGCAGCGCAGAAACTCCTCGGCTAGCAACGGAATATCGAAGCGTAGCAGGTTATAGCCTGCTAGGTCGCAGCCTTCCAGAAACTTCTCCAGGTCGCGGGCTACTTGCTTAAATGTAGGGCAGTCGACCACATCCTCGTCGTAGATCTGATGGATCAGGCTCGACTCCAGCGGAATCGGTATCGTTGGGTTGATGCGGCGCGTTTTCAGGACTTCCTCCCCGTTAGGCATTACCTTCAGGGCGCTAAGTTCCACAATGCGGTCCTTGCCGATGTCGGTGCCTGTGGTTTCGAGGTCAAAGAATACGATGGGGCGTTTCAGGTTCAGTTTCATGTATGCTAGGCTTTCAGAACCGCCTGTGTCAGCGCCTCCAGGTTTATGTTATTATAGGTTCCTGAGCTCATCAGAAGCAGGTTGGCATGTTGCCAGTCGCGCTCCAGCAGGTGCTTTTCCAGGGCCTCGGAGTCGGTGAATACTTTCAGGTTCGGGTTGCCGAAGGCGGTTTTCAACTCGTCCTCCGTCAGCATTTCCATGCGCTTGTGGGCAATGGTTTTCGGGCTGAAGTATACGATCGGCTCATCGGCCAGATCCAGGGCGCCGGCGTATTGCGGGATAAAGCTTTTGTTTAGGCTGCTAAAAGTATGCAGCTCCAGCACGGCCACCAAGTCACGCTCTGGGAACTGTTTTTTCACGGCCTCGGTGGTTGCTTTAACTTTAGAGGGCGCATGCGCAAAGTCGCGGTAGATGTTTGCAGTAGCCGCCTCGCCGAGTTTCTGCAAGCGCTTAGCAGCGCCTTTAAAGGTTTTCAGGGCCTCGTAAAAATCGTGGGCTTTCACCCCGATTTTCTTGCAGACCTCCTTGGCTGCGTTGATGTTACGCAGGTTGTGCTCTCCGAAAAGCTGCACTTCCACATCGCCTTCCTTCTTGGTATGAAGTATGGTTTTGCCATTTTGAATGCTGTGCTCGTGCACGCCGTAGCCAATGTATGAAATATCGGCCGGATTGCGCGGCACGCTTACCAGCTGCACCTGCTCATCGTCCTGGTTGTAGATCAGGGTGCCGGCCTTCGGTGTCATTTCTGCGAAAATACGGAACTGCTCGCGGTACATCTCGGGGTTCGGAAATACGTTGATATGGTCCCAACTAATGCCGCTGATCACGCCAATGTGGTGGTGGTACAAGTGAAACTTCGGCACACGCTTTATCGGGTCCGAAAGGTACTCATCACCCTCAATAATGATCACCGGGGCATCGTCGGTAAGCTTTACCATGCGGTCAAAGCCTTCCAGTTGTGCACCCACGGCATAATCGAACTTGCGGCCAAGGTGCTTGAGCACGTGCATGATGATGGAGGTGATGGACGTTTTGCCATGACTTCCGCCGATTACAACGCGCTGCTTGTCGCGGCTCTGCTCGTAGATAAACTCCGGGAACGAGTAAATCGGGAGGTTCAGATCCTGGGCGCGCAGCAACTCGGGGTTGTCGGCGCGAGCGTGCATGCCAAGTATAACGGCATCTGGCCTGGTGTCAAGCTTCTCCGGGAACCAGCCTTCCTGCTCCGGCAGTATGCCGGCAGCGGCCAGTCGGCTTTTGGCCGGTTCGTATATTTCATCGTCAGAGCCAGTCACTTTCAGGCCTTTGTCGTGCAGGGCCAGTGCCAGGTTGTGCATGATGCTACCGCCCATGGCGATCAGATGTATGTGCTGAAAATCCTTCTTCTCCATATGCAACACTGTATGTTCTCAAACAGACAAAGTTATAAGTACTTAGTTAATATAAAATAGCTATAGGTTAATATGTTGATACTTTGTGGATATGTGTATATTGATGTTGATAACTTGTGTGTAGAACAACTGTGGGGTGTTGAAACCGCGGTTAACAATTTTTACGCATATTTTTCGGGCACGGCATACTTAAGGGTTTATCTTTGTAGCTTATGGAGGAGATGAAAATGAATGTGCGGCCTGCGGGCAACCGGAACGGATGGCAGAAAAAAGCCCCCGTGGTTTCGGAGTTGGGTAAAAAACCGCCGCAGGCACTAGATTTGGAGGAGGCCGTGCTAGGCGCTCTGATGCTGGAGAAAGATGCCCTTACCAACGTAATCGATATTCTGCGCCCGCAGAGTTTTTACAAAGAGTCGCATCAGCGCATCTTCAAAGCCATACTTGCTCTGTTCGATAAGTCTGAGCCGATAGACATACTTACCGTAACGCAGGAGTTGCGCGAGCATGGCGAGCTGGAGCTTGCCGGTGGCGCATACTACGTAACCCAGCTTACCACACGCGTAAACTCGGCCGCCAACATTGAGTACCACGCCCGTATCATCACGGAGAACTCCATCAAGCGCGACCTGATCTCTATTTCATCGGAGGTGCTGGCAAACGCCTTCGAGGACACCACTGACGTGTTTGAGCTGCTCGATAAAACGGAAGCCAAGCTGTACGAGGTGTCGGAATCCAACATTCGCAAAAACTTCGACGACATGCGCTCGCTCATGCACCAAGCCATTAAGGAACTGGAGGAGAAGCGCAAGCAGTCGGATGGCCTTACCGGGGTGCCAAGCGGCCTCACGGCCCTGGACCGCGTAACCTCAGGCTGGCAAAAGTCTGACCTGGTTATACTTGCGGCACGCCCTGCGATGGGTAAAACGGCCTTCGTGCTTTCGTGCATGCGCAATGCCGCTGTTGATTTCAAGAAAGGTGTCGCTATCTTCTCCCTGGAGATGTCCTCGCTGCAGCTGGTGAATCGTCTGATTTCATCGGAGGCAGAGCTGGAGTCTGAGAAGATCAAAAAAGGAAGCCTGGAAGAGTATGAGTGGGCGCAGCTCAACCATAAAATCTCTAAGCTAACCGAGGCGCCAATCTATATCGATGACACGCCGGGCCTTTCTATTCGTGAGCTTCGTACCAAGTGCCGCCGTTTAAAGGCCCAGTTCGATATTCAGATGATCATTATCGACTACCTGCAGCTGATGAGCGGAAACGCAGACGGCAAGGGAGGCGGTAACCGTGAACAGGAGATTGCCTCCATCTCGCGGGCCCTGAAAATGCTTGCCAAAGAGCTTAACGTGCCGGTTATTGCGCTTTCGCAGCTAAGCCGCGCCGTAGAAACTCGTGGCGGCGATAAGCGCCCGATGTTGTCAGACCTTCGTGAATCGGGCTCTATTGAGCAGGACGCCGATATGGTGCTCTTCCTATACCGCCCGGAATATTATGGCATCACTGAGGATGAGATGGGTAACCCGACTGCCGGAGTAGGCGAGGTGATTATTGCCAAGCACCGTAACGGTTCTTTGGAGAACGTGCAGTTGAAATTTATAGGAAAGTATACTAAGTTTACAAACCTGGATGATGACTTCGGGGGCGGCGATGGCCTTGGGGGATTTAACGCCTTGCCTAACAGCACCTTCGATGCAGATTCGCCGGGGTCTATCCGTTTGGGTAGCCGCATGAACGACGGAAGCAACGGAGGCGGAGGTTTCCCGACTTCTAACTTTGATGAAGAGCCGCCGTTTTAAACAGAATTGAAAATCAAAAGATAAAAGACAATAGACCTATGCCATGTGCGTTTACCCTGCACAAACACCGCATAAGGTTTAAAAGTCTGAACGTATAGCCAAAGGAGAGATTAGCCGTTGAGCCAAAAGCCAGCGGCTTTTCTTGTTTTAGAGGGTTTGCCGTTCTATAAAAGTATAGCTACGCAAACGCCTGCTTACGCTGCAGTATGCCTTTTAAGAATTGGAGTATAATTTTTCAATAACAGACAAGCTACGGCAGTCGCATTAGTGCAACACACGGCTCGGTATAAAATCTGTTTATGCTGCCGGAAGTATGAAACCAAGTGGGCCAGCACAGAATGGAATAGAAGCAGACTGGTTATTGTTGCATGGTTAAAGAGACAAGTCTGGGCTTCTGTTTCTTTTATAAAGTATAGTTTCTTAAATTTTGGCCTTCTAACTAATTTAGGAGCTCCAATTGTTACCTTTGCACGAATGAAAGTAGGTATAATCTTCGGTGGGCCGTCGCGCGAGCGTGAGATCTCGTTTGCGGGTGGTCGTACAGTTTACGATAATTTAGATAAATCTCTTTTTGAAGCCGTTCCGGTATTTGTAGATAGCCTGGGCAATTTTATCCTGCTCGACTGGCAGTTTATCTACAAAGGCACCATACGCGACTTTTACCCACCCGTAGAGGCGCTGCCCGAAAGCGAGCATAGCCTTCAGATTTACTTAGAGTCCTTGGGCGAGTTGAGCATTGCCGAACAGGACGAGATAATTGCAAAGGCCGGTAAGCGCCTGCAGCCGAACGAGTTTAAGCAGCATTTTGATTTTGCCTTTCTGGCGCTACACGGCCCGTATGGCGAAGACGGTAGCATACAGGGCTTGTTGGAGTGGTACCACATCCCATACTCTGGCTCAGGCATACTTCCATCGGCTATCGGTATTGACAAGGCTGCGCAAAAGGAAATGCTGAAGCAGCACGGTTTTGCCACCCCTGATTACCGAACCATACAATATACCGCCTGGAGAGAGAAGCAGAACCGCAAGCAGATTTTTGAGGGACTGATTAATGACTTGGGACTGCCGCTGGTACTTAAGGCGCCGCACCAGGGTTCATCTATCGGGGTTTCCATCATCAAGGAAAATGATTTTGAGGCCTTTGAAGTAGGCGTTGACCGTAGCTTCTTCACCAAAACCATCTATAAGAGCCAGTGGTTAGCCATGGGCGAGGAGAAGCAACTCGTAAGCATTAAGCAGCTGGTAGATATCCGTGAGGGGATTGGCATGCCGGTTGTGCTTGAGGATGGCCAGATCATTTATCACCCAGAGGAGCTTTACAACTACATTAACCATACGTTTAGCAGCACCGCTACCGATAGCCTGACGCTGACAAACGTGGAACATGAGCAGCAGGTGCTTGTGGAAGCATTTATACAAGGCCGCGAGTTTTCCTGCATTGTGGTGCAGGATGAGCAGGGCCAGCCGATAGCGTTGCCGCCAACCGAGATCGTGAAAGGCAGCGAGGTATTCGATTACCGCTCGAAGTACCTTCCGGGCTTGAGCCGCAAAATCACACCGATCAACCTGCCAACCGAGCAGATACAGCAGATACGCCAGGATACGTGCAGGCTGTTCACAGCTTTTGGGTTCAACGTGTATGCCCGCCTGGATGGCTTTATTACCGAAAGCGGGGAGATTTTCCTGAACGACCCGAACACAACGTCGGGCATGTTGCCTTCGTCTTTCTTCTTCCATCAGGCTGCAGAGATCGGCCTGAACCCATCGCAGTTCCTGACCTACATCATCCGGACTTCCGTTGCGGAGCGCCTGAAAACCGGTAAGGATACCGTAAAACTAACGCGCTTGCTGCAGCAGCTGGATAAAAGTATAAAAGACGAGCAAGCCCACCGCCAGGAGAAGATTCGGGTAGGCGTGATTATGGGTGGCTATTCATCGGAGCGACATATTTCGGTAGAGAGTGGGCGCAATATTTACGAGAAGCTTTCGTCTTCGGTAAAGTATGAGCCGCTGCCAATCTTCCTGACTGGCAGCAATGAGTCGCATCGTCTGTACTCGATTCCGATCAACATCATGCTGAAAGATAACGCCGACGACATTAAGGAGAAGGTTTTATACTTTGAGCAGGGCGGAAAGCCGCACCCGGTACTGGCGCAGATCACCGAGGAGGCCTCAGGCATCACCAAGAAATATACAGGCCGCACCCTGCAGGAGCCACAGCGCATTACCTACGAGCAACTGAAAAACCTGGTAGATGCCGTGTTTATAGCCCTGCACGGAAGGCCAGGTGAGGACGGTGCGCTGCAGCAGGAGCTGGAAAAACTGCACATTCCATACAATGGTTCAGGCATCCGCTCATCGCGGATCACCATTAACAAGTATGAAACCAACGAGCTACTGGCCAAGCATGGCGTGCCTGTAGCCAAGCACATGATGGCCATGAAAGAGGATTGGCTGCAAGACAAGGAGGCCTTCTTTACAGGTATAGAGCAAGAGTTTCCATACCCGTTCATAGCCAAACCTGCCGACGATGGCTGTAGCTCTGCCGTAAAGAAGATTAAGACTAGGCAAGAGCTTGAAGCCTTTGCTACGTTGATTTTCAGGGAGATGGAAGAGCTTGACACGGACTGCGCACGCACCTTGTCGCTGGGCTTTAAGGAGGAGTTCCCGAACAAAGCGGGTTTTTTGGTGGAAACGCTAATCAGTAGGAACAGCGCGAAGCACTTCCTGGAGATTACAGGCGGCTTACTGACCAAGTATAGCCCGGACGGTACTGTTAATTACGAAGTGTTCGAGGCATCGGAGGCATTGGCCGAAGGCGAGGTGCTAAGCCTGGAGGAGAAGTTTTTGGCAGGCGAGGGCCAGAACATCACGCCAGCCCGTTACGCCACCGACCCGCAGCGCCGCCAGAAAATATCGGATCAGGTGAAGGAAGACCTGAAGCATGTAGCCCAGATTTTGAACATCGAAGGCTATGCCCGTATCGATGCCTTTGTGCGCGTGCTGGAAAACGATGAGGTAGAGACGATCATTATCGAGGTGAACTCTTTGCCAGGCATGACGCCTGCCACCTGCATCTTCCACCAAACGGCCATTAACGGATACAAACCATACGATTTCATTGATCGCATTCTGCAATACGGCATGGAGCGCACCCGATTGAAAGCGGAAATATAGAAGTTATAAAGTTATAAAGTTAACATGTTAGAAAGTTGAGTTTCAATTGCGATTACAGCAACTTTCTGACAATTTAACGATCAACCCTCAGCAATTTAATTGCATGTTTAAAGCGAATTCATTTTTAGATGTTGTAAAGCATCTGCTGATCATGGGTGCTATTGTGGCAGCCCTGGTCTTAGGCTTCTTTTATTACTATCTGCCTGCTACAACTAACCACGGCGAAACGATTTCGGTACCTAAAATTACCGGTATGCAGCTGCAGGATGCCGAAGAGTTACTGGACGAGCAGAGCCTGCGTTATTTCATTAACGACTCTACCTATAAGCCAGACCAGAAACCTTTCGAGATTCTAACGCAGGATCCGGCGCCAGGTGCCAAGGTAAAGGAAGACCGGAAAATTTACATCTCGGTGAACATGAAAAACCCACCGATGATCAAAATGCCAAAACTGATAGACGGCTCTGTGAAGAACGCGGAGCTTATCCTGAAAAGCTATGACCTGCGCAAAGGTAAGATCACTTATGTGCCCGACTTGCAGCAAAACGCGGTTTTAAAGCAGTTTATAAACGGAAAAGAAGTGAAGCCGGGTGATATGGTACCGAAAGGATCTCTGGTTGACCTGCATGTGGGGGATGGCCTGGGCAACACCGAGTTTGAGATGCCAAGCGTGATCGGTATGCCAGTGGACGAAGCATCGGTGCTACTAGTGGGGCAAGGTCTGCAGATCGGCAATATCATTTACGTGCAGGGCAGCGACGAACCCGACGGAACCGTATTAAAACAACGGCCATTTGCCGAGGTAGGCGCAAAAATTCGCGTAGGCGAGTTGGTGGACCTCTGGGTTGCCGGGCAGGAGCCCGTGCAGGGCATCGAGTAATCAGTAAGAAATTTTAAAATGCGCCTGCCAGAAATGGCGGGCGTTTTCGTTCTAAAGAAAGTGTAGTTACCATAGGTTATACTTTGCGGAATAACCCGTAACTTTTGTAGCTAATTTAGCCTGATATGAGAAAACAGCTTGCGTTTATACTTTTTATACTTTGCAGCGCGGTAGGGGCGAAGGCGCAGGCCGTTTTGCAACCTTTGCAAGAAGAAACACGCCAGCCACAGCCAATAAATGGGGCGTTGCGAAAAGCTGCCGCACTGGCTTTGCCTTTTTTTGATGACTTTTCTGGGTCCAATAACCTAGACCTAACACGTTGGAATAGGTCCGGTGTTTTCGTAAATAACCGGTATGCCTTGGAGCCGATCACGATAAACGTGGCAAGCTTCGATGGGTTGAACGCACAGGGACAGCCATACTTGCCAAACTCCGTAACCGCCGGCGCTTCTGATACGCTTACTTCCACGGATATCCTTTTGGGCAGCCTTGCACCAGCAGATTCGGTTTACCTAAGCTTTTACTGGCAGTCGGGTGGGCTGGGCGATGTGCCCGACCTAACTGAGAATAACTTGCGCTATCTGGTATTAGAATTTAAAGATAATACTGATACATGGCGCGAAGTATGGCGGCAGCCGGCAACAGGCGAGGTCACTGATTTTAAGCAGGTGTTTGTTGGCGTAAAAGAGGCGCGATACTTCCATAGCGGCTTCAGGTTCAGGTTCCGGAATGTGGGGCTGCGCAATGGCTTAGCCGATGTCTGGAACCTGGACTATGTGGAACTTGACAAAAACCGCCGGAAAGGGCAGAACACCACCCGCGACATTGCCATTAGCCAAAGCGTAAGCAAGCTGTTGAAAAACTATACCGCCATGCCTGCCAGGCAGTTTTTGCAAAACCCAGAATCCGAGCTGGCTGATGAAGTAAGTGCTACCATAAATAACTTAGGCAATTTTCCGGGGGCCATAAGCTGGCGCGGGTACATACGGAGGTATGAAGAAGCGGAAGCTGATACGTTTTTAAGCAATCAAGCCCTTGTGCCGGGTTTGGCGCGGCAATATGCTGTAGCGGGTGTGCCCCGCGTAAACGGGATTAATTTGCCAAACAACGGATCATTCAGCCTTCTGCATGGCATTTTACTCAACACGAAAGAGCAAGACCCAAGGCAGCGGGCCAATGACAGCACATCACGCATCACCACCTTCTCAGATTATTACGCCTACGACGATGGCACAGCCGAAGCCGGTTTCAGCTTTGTAGGCACTGGAAACACGCAGGTGGCCCAACGCTACGACATAAACCAACCAGACCAGCTAAGGGCTTTCAGGGTATACTTTCCGCGCGTGGGCAGAGATATTTCAGGCACGGCCATCACCTTCAGGGTTTGGGCTAACGATGACGGTGTACCCGGGGAGACCTTGCATCAGCAGAGCTTCCAGATACAATACAGCAATTCACTCAATGCATTTTACGAAGTTGATTTAACTAAGCTAGTGCCCGTTGAAGGCAGCTTTTTCATCGGCTGGACACAGACCGGATCGCAGTACATCAACATAGGCTTTGATAGAAATGAACGCGCTACGGGCCGCAGGTTTACTTATACCGCTTCTGGCGGCTGGGCCGAGGAAACACGCTTTGAAGGCGCCATTATGATGCGGCCCGTACTTGTAGGTGAAGCGCTGGGCCTGGAGGATGATTTGTTCGCAGCGGCCATGCGTGTATTCCCAAACCCAAGCACCGGAGAAGTAAATTTAAGCGAGCCTTACGAAGAAGTAGTGATCCATGACATACTTGGCAGAGAAGTGTATCAGCAAGCGTATCAGGGAAGCCTGAGGCCCTTGCAGCTAGGCCATCTGCCACCCGGGCTTTACACTTTGCGTATTAAGAATAGAAAAGCGATAATTACTAAAAAACTTATACTCACTAAACCATGATTGCATCCGCAGACATAACAGCCGAAGAGCTGAAAGACAGATTAAACAAAGGCGAAACCCCTGTTATTATAGATGTACGCGAAGATTGGGAATATCAGGAAACATCCATCCCTGGGGCCCAGAACATCCCTCTAGGGGCCCTGCCACAGCGTGTAGAAGACTTAGAGGAACTGAAAGACCAAGAAGTGATTGTGCAGTGCCGCTCGGGTGCACGCTCGGCTTCAGCAAAAGCATTTTTACAACAACAAGGCTTCTCAAATGTTAGAAACCTGCTAGGCGGGATCTTGGCCTACAACGGCTAAGCTGTAACATCTCAAAACGTGAAGAGGGAACAGTTTTTATAGCTGTTCCCTCTTCACGTTTTAAAGGCATGTATAATTACTCTATAATGAACGGCGTGGGTGTAAAGCAAAGTATAAACACGATAAAAGCGAGAATGCCAAGTACTTTGCGAAAGGGAGTAAGTGGGCGCTCGTCGGGGCAGGAGGGGTGAAATATGCCCATTACCCTGGATAGCAGTAAGCCAAACACCAGCCAGCCGCTATAACCATCTGCGCCAGGGAAGAGCGCTGAGACTCCGACCTGTGCAGCCAGCACAGCACTAGCCAGGTACAAATTATACTTTAAGGTTGGCGCAGCAGGCTGCAGCACAAAAACAAGGTATAGCAGGTAAAAAGGCCAGAGCCAGAAGTATGCTTCCAGTTCCGGGAAGAAGGCAGCCAGGCTATACTGAAGCAGGAGCATAGCTGCTGTGGCTCCTAAAGCAAAATTCCTGTTTTCGGAAAGTTTGAGGTAGGCCCAATAAGCAAACGGGGCAAACACCACCAACAGCTCTTCGGACCACACGGGGTCGCTATGTGGCGAGATCACGCCCAAACCAGCATAAAGTATAAAGAACGCGAAAAAGATAGGAGAGAGCCTGTTAAAGCGCTCATAACCGATAAGCCCGTAAAGCACATGCCCGCCATCAAGCTGGCCTATCGGAAGCAGATTTAAGGCAGTGAAAAACAAGGCCAGATAGCCCGCAAACACAAATGGGTAATGGATTACCTCGTAGCTATTGGGCACCAGTGTAGAATCTGCCACATACTCTTCGAAAAACATGAAGAGCAGATTCTTGCCAAGCGAAAAACTCCCAAAGCCATCCTGATACACGTACTGTGCATAGTCAAGCCCATAGCGCTTATACTCCGGGTGGATACTGAAAACATAGTCTGGCTGCGGCAAATGCGTGAAAGCATAAATCAATAACGGTATTGCCACCACAAAGCCTGCCAGCGGCCCGGCCACTCCAATATCAAAAAACTGCCTTCTCGAGAAAATCCGCTCTTTGATGCGGATAAATGCCCCCATGGTACCGATAGAAGAAGTTATGCCCAACCACAGCGGAATATAGTATGGTAGTGTTACGGCAGTGCGGTAGTAGCGCGCCGTAAAATAGTGCCCGAACTCATGCACCGTAAGCACACCCAGAAACGGCAATGAAAAGTATAAACCGGCCGCAAACTCACCCCAGGAAATCGTGCCGGTCCAGTCCACCCCATCCGGGCCCAGAAAGAACAGCTTGCCGAAGCGCCACTCCGCCCCGGCAATTGTTGTGGTGATTAAGGTAATGCAGAACAACAGCAGGTGTAAGCCATACTGCTGCCGTTTAGACTGCAACATCAGCAAAGAACTTGTTAATGGTAAGTGGCGCCTGCAAATGCAATGTATGCAGGCCTAGTTTATCGGCACTATGGATGTGCTGCACACTGTCATCGATAAATAGCGTCTCGCTTTTTTGAAGGCCGTTCTCAGCTATAATTTGCTCGAAGATTGCCGTATCCGGCTTGCGTTTGCCTACCAGGTGCGAGTAATAACTCCGCTCAAACAGAGAATCGAGGCTCGGGATGGTAAAGCTGTGCGCCACAATCTCATTGAACCGCTTTAAATGGATGGCATTGGTATTGCTGAGCAGGAAAATGCGATACTTTTTGCCAAGCTCCAGCAGCAGGTCGATGCGCTCCTTTGGTATATCCAGCAGCATGGCGTTCCAGGCCAGGTCTATCTGTTCATCAGTCGCGTCAATGCTATATACTTGGCGCAGGCTGTCCCGGAACTCCTGGCTGGAGCTAGCGCCGGTTTCATAAAGGTCGAATAAGTGTGACTGCTCTTTCTGGCTAAACTCAATGTTGCAGTTGTCCTTGCATAGTTTCTGCAGCTCCCGAATGCTCTTGTCATAGTCGATGTTGATGATGACGCCACCCAGGTCGAAGATGATATTTTTGATTTGCGCTAAATCCACTGAAAAAAATATTTGAGTTATATTTGATATATTGAATGCAAATATGTAAAATTGCACTCCCAATTCAAAGGAAGCACATTCTTAAAAAAGGGAACGGGCCTATAGCTCAGTTGGTTAGAGCACCTGACTCATAATCAGGTGGTCCCTGGTTCGAGCCCAGGTGGGCCCACAGTCAATAAAAAAGCACTTCTGATTGAATCGGAAGTGCTTTTTTTGTTTTGAGAACTTTTCTAAGCGACCAGCAATAGTACTGATTGCCTTATGGCAACTATTCTAGCAAGTAGTAATAGTAATTATCACAACAGCCAAAAATTTAAAACCCTTAACCCTTAAACTGCTCCAGCCATTCCAGAGCGCTAGCCTTATCAGTGAACATACGGGTTGGGTTCCGCGGTTTGTTGACCATAATGTAGAAATTGGCCATCATCTTAAAAGCCATAGAATTCACAAGTATGGCATTGGCTGTAATCCCCTCGTTGCCCTGCACTGCCAGATAATCACGGGCCTCCTTTGTGGAGTTTTTTAGCATAATCACGTCCACCAGGCAAGGGTAGGATTTATACTCTGTAAACTCTAGCCTTTCTTTAACACAGGTTACTGCCATGTCCAGGTCCATGGTTTCTATTTCCTTGTAATAAAAATGGAGAATACCGTCTTGTAGAAACATTTTAACATAGGATGTCTCTAAAGATTTTGTAGAATTATTTTTTTCTAGATTTCTCATCAAAGGGAATAAATACTTTACTTATCTTGTTCCACCTCATCGGAATAGCAATTATACCAAAAATAAGTGGCAAAAATTAGACACAACAATATTTTAGATACGGTTGATTCTGTACTTTCTGTATCTAAAAAGAAAGGAATTATTCACCTGCATGCTGAAGATCAGCAATTAACAGGAAAGTCACTTACACTAAACGGACAAGAAGTCCTGCATTTTGGTACTTGTGGTTATTTGGGCCTGGAGCATCACCCAGCAGTTAAAAGAGGCGCCATTAATGCCATAGAGCGTTATGGCACACAATTTCCAATGTCCAGAACCTATATATCCAACCCATTATACCGGGAGTTAGAGGCAATGGTTGAGGAAATGTACCAGGCTCACGTTGTAATATCCAAGAACTGCACCTTATCGCATTTAACAACCATTCCCAGCATTATCCGGCAGTCTGACCTGGTCATACTGGACCACCAGGCGCATGCCAGTATCCAGGAAGCGGTGAAAAAAATGCTGAGCCAGGGTGTAACCGTGGAGATGATCCGGCACAACAACCTGGAGATGCTGGAAGACCGCATTAAGAAGCTTAGAAACAAGCATGACCGCATCTGGTATATGGCCGATGGCGTGTACTCGATGTATGGTGATTACGCACCAATTAAAGAGATGATTGCACTTGCTGAGAAGTATGAGCAGCTATACTTGTACGTGGATGATGCGCATGGCATGAGCTGGGCCGGGAAACATGGCACAGGCTATGTAATGAGCCAGATGGAGGATGGGTTATACCACAAAATGATATTAACTGCCAACCTTGGCAAGGGCTTTGGCGCCTGCGGAGGGCTGTCGCTGTTTCCGAACGAGGAATGGTACCACAAAGTAAACAACTTTGGCGGCCCGCTTACTTTCTCGGTACAGATTGAGCCCGCAACTTTAGGTGCGGCCATTGCCTCGGCTAAGATTCACCTCAGCGACGAGATTTACACATACCAGCAAGAACTGCAACAGAAGATTAGCTGTTTTAACGAGCTGCTCGCAAACACTGCCTTACCGCTGGTGCACCAAAATAACAGCCCGATCTTCTTTGTTGGAACCGGTACCATGGAAATGGGAAATCACTTGGTTCAGGAACTTCTCCGCGATGGCATCTATGTAAACCTGGCTACCTTCCCGGCTGTACCGGCAAAAAATATCGGGATCCGGATAACCATATCAAGGAACAACTCTTTTGAGGAAATTGCTATGATGGTACGGAAACTGGAGCACAATTTTAACAATGCGCTACTGGAAACGAATCAGACGCACGAAAAAATACGTAAAGCATTTAAGATGAAGCCTCTAGATGCCGGTGTTTCAGCTAATGCAGCGGCAGCCCAGGAGAAATCGCTGGCTATCGAGGTCTATACTACCATTGAGTCCATCACGAAAACAAACTGGAACAAGTACCTTGGCCACCGGGCAATGTTCGATTGGGAAGGTATGAAGTTTCTGGAGGCGTCTTTCAGCAACAACCCCGACATAGAAAACAACTGGGACTTTAGGTACTATGTGGTAACAGACCACCAAGGCCGTACAGTCCTGATGACCTTTACCGTGACAGCGCTACACAAAGAAGATATGTTTGCGCAGGCATCGGTTTCCAAAGCTATCGAAAAAGAGCGCGAACTTAATCCATATTACCTTACTTCAAAAGGCATGATTATGGGCAGCCTTTTTACCGAAGGCAACCATATGTACCTAGACAGGGAAAGCAGCAACTGGCAGGAAGCCATAAGGCTTTTGCTTGCAGAGATGTTTAGGGAACAGGAAAGAGAGCAGGTCTGCAACATTTTGCTGCGCGATTTTGATGCAGATGATACCGAAATGAATGATTTTATGGTGAATCAGGGTTTTGTAAAAATCGATTTGCCGGAGTCTTGCGTGATTGAAAACTTGACGCAGCAAACTGAAATAGAGTATGTAAAAGGGCTTTCTCAAAAAAACAGACGTCATTTTGTACAAAAAATTAAGCGTTACAGACAGTGTTATAATGTTGTAACAAAAAGTAAATTATCCCGGGAAGAGCTTGATTTTGCGATAAAGCTTTTTAGAAACGTAAAGAATAATAACTTTGCGATAAATTCGTTTCATTTCCCTGAAAAGCTGTTTCAGAACATAAATGACAGCGAGGCGTGGGAATTTATTGTTTTGTACATAAAAGAGGAGTATTCTATAAATAAAAACCCTGTGGCTGTCTGCTTTTGTCATATTAATGCAGATAAAGTATACAGCCCGATGCTCATTGGGATGGATTACGAGTACCTGATGGCGTATGGCGTATACAGGCAGACATTGTTTGAGGTTATAAACAGAGCAAACGCGTTAGGCTGCCAAAAAATTAACTTCGGAATCTCGGCTACGATTGAGAAAAAAAGAATAGGAGCCGTGCCTTACCCTAAAGTAGGCTACTATCAGGCTAAGGACAACTTTGCGATGGAAATGATGGAAGCTACCATTGCAGTTGAAAGAGAATGACGGCTTAGCCGTTTAAATGAGTTGAAACAATAGTACGTGAAGGTTCTCAAGGAAAGAATAGAAGAGATTATTACACTGATAGCCGAAGTTGCCAATGGCAATTTCGACTACCAACTTGATATATCTGAAACAGGCGATGAACTAGATGCAATCATAGCTGGTATAAGTATGCTTGGGCAGGAGCTTAAAAACTCTACAGTATCCAGGGACTTTATGCAAAGCATTTACCAAGGCGTGGTAGATATGCTAGTGGTTCTTAACACAGACTGTACTATACGGAATGTGAACGAGGCCTTTGTAGAGATAACAGGATACCGCGAGCAGGAACTGATTGGCAAACCAGTGATGGAACTGTTCAAGCTCAGAGATAACCCGGGCCTGCAGGCTATGTTTTCCAAGTTTAAGCTCCAAGGCAAGTGCCTCAACCTGGAGTTGCTGCTGGGTGCCGCAGATGGCCGTAAGATTCCTACATCCTGCTCTTTGTCTTATCTTAAGAACAACCAGCAGGAAACAGACGGGATTTTGATCGTTGCCAAGGACATTACAGAGCAGAAACGCAAAGAAACAGAACTGCACGATGCAAAGGTAAAAGCGGAAGCGGCCAACGAGGCTAAAACCAATTTTCTGTCCAGCATGAGCCACGAGATACGGACCCCCCTTAACGGGATTATGGGGTTTACAGGGCTACTGTTAGACACGAAAATGACGCCCACGCAGGCACAGTACGTTAACCTAATCAGGACTTCTGGCTCTACCTTAACTAAACTACTAAACGATATCCTAGACCTGCACCGCATAGAGCAGGATAAAATTGCCATTGAGGCTATTCCTTTTGACCTGCGCGAAAACATAGCCTCGCACCTGGAGCCTTATAAGTACTTAGCCGAAAGTAAGCATATAGCTTTTAGCTACACGTTTGACCAGGCAGTGCCACGCGTTGTTGTTTCGGACCCAACCCGCATTAATCAGGTGCTGATCAATCTGATTAGCAATGCCATTAAATTTACTGAAGCCGGAAGTATACATGTGCATTGCGATCTTGTATCTTTAGATGAGGCACAGGGCAAAGCGGAGATCAAGTTTTCTGTGCATGATACAGGGATCGGTATTCCAATGGAAAAGCAAGAGATTATCTTTGATTCTTTCACGCAGTCCGATCAATCTATGTCGCGCAAGTATGGCGGCTTTGGTTTGGGGTTAGCCATCAGTAAAAAGCTAGTAAATCTAATGCATGGGGCCATGGGTATTACAAGCCCTGTGGTTGGCCAGGTAACCGGATCAACGTTTTGGTTCAGTGTCAAACTTAAATATTTAGGCGTCGAAACAATGGATGTAGAAGAGGAAGACTTCGAGGAAAACTTTACGCTTCCTGAGAACAAACAGATACTTGTGGTGGATGATAACCCGATCAATATTATCCTGATGCAGGATGTGCTTGAGAACATGGGAGCAATTGTAACCACAGCTGAAAATGGTGAAGAGGCCCTCAAGATTGCGCTGTCTCAGCCATTCGATCTGATATTTATGGACATACAGATGCCTGGCATGGATGGCCTGGAGGTGGCTACGCGGCTTCGGGGTGCAAATGTAACCAGCCCTATCATCGCTTTTTCTGCTAATGCCTTTAAAGATGATATAGCAAAAAGTATAGGAGCGGGCATGAACGACCACTTGTGCAAGCCATTCACTACCCGTGATTTGGTTGTGCTACTAAAAAAGTGGGCTTAAAATCGTAAACTGTATCTTCGGGTGCAGTTGCTTTAAAGGTTCTACCATCATAATCATGAAAAATGCGATTCTGTATTCGGGGTCGCATTTTTCATGATTAAGCTCTTTTTTTAGAACCAAATTTTTAATGTACACTTCCTCGAATAATTACGTATGCCTATATTTCAAGATAGAACTAATAAGGTAGTACCGCTATACTTTACAGAAACAAATGGTGCAGCAAGAAGAAACTAAATCAAGGCTTTTTAGTGAACTGGAGCAAGAGCTTCAGGAAAAAGGCTTTATAATTGATAAGCAAGATCAAAGCAGGCCTTGGGGCGGATTTTTTGTGATTGACGAGAGCCAAGCCCAACGCTTTGCAGATACATACTTTAAAGGCATTTCTATAGATGACCTGAAAATTTCAGGCAAACTTAGCCCTAAGATTCTGGTAGTAGCCCCGGAAAAGAGGCTATCGTGGCAGTATCACCACCGACGTGCCGAAATATGGCAGGTAGTGAAAGGAACTGTTGGCGTGGTAACCAGCGCTACCGATGAGGAGCAGGAGCGTAAAACCCTGTACCCTGGCGATCAAATTAAGCTGCAGCAAGGAGAGCGCCACAGGCTGGTTGGGCTGGATAGCTGGGGTATCTTGGCCGAAATCTGGCAACATACAGATGCCAGCAATCCATCAAACGAAGAAGATATTGTGCGCGTGCAAGACGACTTTGGACGTTAATGCATTCTATAACAAACAAAAAGGCAGCCAACGTTTACTTTGGCTGCCTTTTCTTGTATAAGTGGCTAGTTAATCCTCCTGGCCGTTTTGCTTGCGCTTAGAGGCGAGCATACTTCCCAATAATAAACCACCAATGGCCAAAGCACCTGCCAGCACCTGCTCGCGGTGCATACTTACCCAGGATTGAGGGCTAGAGTATGTGGCTTCGTCATCGAAGGTGCCGTGTGCCCCATGGTCTCCCGGAATTGGCTCCCAAAGGTTATTTTTGCGGTTAGGATCTTCGGGCTTGTCTGTCTGCTGACCTTCGAAGCCAGTTTTAGCCAGTACATAATCTGCAAACCAAGGAGCAATCTTGTTTCCAATAATCGCTTGTAAGGTAGGATAACCAACTCGGTACTCACGGCGCTCATGTTCGGCAGCATAGGCAATAACCTCCGCGGCAACCTCAGGCTGGTAAATTTTACCCATAGGGCGTGGTTTGTTTGGTAAGCGGGTTTTCACGAAGCCAAATTGCGTGGTGTTCATGGCTGGCAACTGCACCATGGTTACTTTTACGTTGCTCTTATCGTGCATCAGCTCGGTGCGTAGCGAATCGTAAAAGCCCTGAATAGCATGTTTAGCTCCGCAGTAGGCCGATTGCAGCGGAATGCCTCTATAAGCCAGCGCTGAACCAACCAATACTATAGAGCCTTTGTCTTTAGGCAACATGCGCTTTAGCGCGGAAAGCGTGCCGTACACTTGGCCCAGATAGGTAACTTCGGTAACACGTTTATACTCGTCAGGCTTCATTTCCTTAACCGGGCTAAAAACGCTATTCATCGCATTGTTTACCCATACATCTATCTCGCCTAACGCTTGCTCTATTGTTACAGCGGCTTGTTCAATGGCTTCGGCATCGGCTACATCAACTTGTACGTAAACTGCTTTTCTGCCGAGCTCTTCCACCTCACGCTTTGCACCTTCCAGACCATCTTTCCCACGGGCAAGTAAACCTATGTCGTAACCCTTTTTTGCAAACTCGCGGGCGCAGGCTCGTCCTAAACCTGCGGAGGCTCCTGTAATTACTGCCACCCCTTTGTAGGCGTGCTGCTTGTTTTCTTCTGCCATATTATATGAGTTTTATTTCATGTTAGTTATTGAACTAGGTACGCCGCCTAATACCTCATAGTTGTAAGCATAGGAACAGCGGTGGCAGTAGGCCTGCTTAACTCCTATAGTATGGTTGCGTACAAGCTACTCTATACACATAAGCTATGAAACAAGAAAAATCCTTGATAGACGAAGTACGAGAAAACTCCAGCGAAGCAGCATCCTGCCGCCGCGATATTGCCACACTAGCGACCTTAGGCCTTGTAGATTTTGGGTTGATCTCGCTGTTCCAGTTAGGTGCCATTCGGCAACTGCCTGACTTGCCAGGCAAGCTCTTCGATACGGAGAAAGTGAACTCCTCTAAGGATGCAGTTATACTAGGCCTGCCCGACGGTGTGGTTAGCCTTGGAGCGTATACTGCTACCATTGGGCTGGCCACTGCCGCAACCAGGTTTAGGAAGCAATCGCGCGTGTTAGATGTGGCACTGGCAGGTGTGCTGCTTGGGCAGGCAGTAGGTGCTGCGCAGTATCTGATGAACATGACGGCAGTGCAAAAGAAAGTCTGTATCTACTGTGTGGCAGGTGCAGCCATAAATTTTGCGGCGCTAAAGCCTTTGCGCAGACTACTCAAGCGAAGAGATTAATCAAAATATAACAATTAAGAAAGGCTCGCCTCAACCAGAGTGAATCCAGTTAAGGCGAGCCTTTCTTAATTAAATCCAAGATTTATACTTAGGCCTTTAACGACAAGCGCTTACTTCTCCTCAATCACCTGCCCGTTTCTGTAAATCCTCGTTTTGATAACTTTGCCATCTGGGCTGTAATACTTCCAGGTGCCTGTTTCGCGGTTGTTTCGGAACTGGCCAAGTACCTCTGTTTTGCCATCTTCAAAATAGCCTTTGAAAGGCCCAAAGCGCAACCCGTCTTTGTGTCCTGTTTCTGACTTCACCTTTCCGGACGGGTAATAGGTATAGCTCTGTCCTAAAATTTTATCTTTCTCGTACATGCGCTTTTCATGCACTTGCCCGTTTGCGTGGTAGGTAAGCTGCTCGCCCTCTCGGATTCCTGCCTTATAATTATCGACCTTCTTTACTGTTTTTTCAGGTGTATCGAAGTATACTTTCCAGGTGCCGTGTGGTTTTTTGTCTTTCAGGATTTCCTCCTCCTGCAGGTTGCCAGAAGGGTAGTAGCGCAAGGTTTTGCTGTCGGCACCACTGTTGCTGACGTTAATTTCCTCTTTTAGTATACCGTTCTCGTAAAAGATCTGTGCCGTGCCGTTAATCTCTCCGTTACGGTAATTTATCAGGCTGCGGGTTTTGCCGTTCTCAAAGTATGATTTTGCCAAGCCATGCATTTTGCCCGCCGAAAAACTACCTTCAGTACTTAGCTTACCGTTTCTGAAGTAGCTCTTGAAGCTGCCCTGTTTCTGGCCCGCTACGTTTTGCACCTCGGTTTGCACCTGGCCGTTTTCAAAGTATGTCTTGTAGGAGCCTTCCATCATGCCGTTATTGTAAACAGCATCAGTTTCCAGGTTGCCGTTGGCATAATAGGTTTTGGCTGGTCCATTCTGCTTCTGGTTTTTGTAAGTGATCTCTGATTTGAGTTTGCCCGAGGGGTAATACTCTCGCACAATGCCCTCCGGAAAACCATTTACAAACTCAGTCTCTTTTAAAAGCGAGCCGTCGGCATTGTAGGTTTTGAAAAGCTTGCTTTGCTGGTCATTTTCATAGTAGCCTTCCTGTAAAACTTTGCCATCTGGGCGGTATACCTTAAATGGACCTTGCTTTACATCTTGGGCGTAGCTTAACTGCAGTTTAGGCTGGCCGCTTGGGTAAAACTCTGTGTAAACGCTGTCTTTTTTGCCGGCCACAAACTTCACGAAGGCCTCACGCTCGCCGGTAGCATAGTATCGCGTGTAATTCCCGACAATCTGCGAGTCAGGGTAAATGGTGTAAAGCTCTTTCAGCACTGTATGGGCATCGTCGTGGTAGGTCCTGACTTCCTGCTGGGCCATTGCCATACCCCGCGACAGACACAGCGCAAATACTAATACGAGCAGTTTATGCATAGTTTATTTATAAATTATACTTTATCAGAATCAGGGTTACTCTAAATGCTAGTGGGTAAACAGGATTTATACTTCAATCATTCCAACCAACTAGGTACAACTTAGATTGCTGCTGGCAACTATTACCAGTTAAACTCGAATTTTGAAAAAATACTTAATAAAAAAGCCTTACGCTCTAAAACGTAAGGCTTCTTGCAAATTATATGCCTGAGGGCAATTATTATATTTTCTCGATAACGATAGCTGATGCGCCGCCGCCGCCGTTGCAAATGCCTGTTACGCCAATCTTGCCGCCTTTTTTATCAAGCACATTACAAAGTGTGGCAACAATACGCGCACCGGATGCCCCAAGTGGGTGACCTAAAGATACCGCACCACCAAATACGTTTACATTACCGCCTTCTAGGCCAAGCTTTTGGTTGTTAGCAATAGACACCACCGAGAAAGCCTCGTTTATCTCGTAGAAGTCTACGTCAGAAGCTTCTACGCCAGCGTTTTTAAGCGCTTTCGGGATAGCCAGCGATGGAGTGGTTGTGAACCAAATTGGGTCCTGTTCGGCATCGGCAAAGCCTAGGATTTTGGCGATTGGCTTCACGCCCAGTTCTTCTGCCTTCTCTTTGCTCATGAGTACCAGGGCCGCTGCACCATCATTCAGGGTAGAGGCATTGGCCGCGGTTACGGTACCCGCTTTATCAAACACAGGGCGCAGGCCAGGTATCTTTTCGAAGTTTACTTTCTTGAACTCCTCGTCTTCAGAAACTGTGATCGGGTCTTTGCCACGCTGCGGAATTTCTACTGGTATGATCTCATCTTTCAGTAAACCAGCCTCTGCGGCTTCAGCCACTTTTTTATAAGAGCTTACGGCATACTCATCCTGCATTTCACGGGTAATTTGCATTTCTTTAGCCGTATTCTCAGCAGCATTTCCCATATGGAAATCATTGTAAACGTCCCAAAGGCCGTCTTTCAGCAAGCCGTCTGTCATTTGGCCATGGCCAAGCTTGGCTCCGAAACGGGCTTTGTCAAGGTAGTAAGGCACGTTGCTCATGCTTTCCATACCGCCTGCCACGATCACATCTTTATGGCCAAGCATAATAGCCTGGGCCGCAAACATAATGGCTTTAGAACCCGAGGCGCATACTTTATTGATGGTAGTGCACTCCACTTCGTGGCCAAGGCCAGCAAAAATGGCTGCCTGGCGTGCAGGTGCCTGGCCCAGGTTGGCAGAAAGTACGTTACCCATAATAACTTCCTGTACTTTGCTTTTATCTACACCGGCTCTTTCCAGTGCACCTTTTATGGCAGCGGCGCCCAGTTGCGTAGCCGAAAGGCCTGCCAGGTTACCTCCAAATGAACCGATTGGCGTGCGTACTGCCGAGATAATATATACTTCTTTGGTTTGCATAGTTTTGATTTGAATTGTTGCGTTTTGTTGTGAAGTTACAGTGATTTCCACTCAAAAACAAACGATCGTTAGCTAAGTCGAGTTCAATCCAGGGCCTCGTGCGACAGCAATAATAAACCCAAGTTCATCTGCGATTCAAATATAAATTGCATCATTAATTTATGAGCGTACAGCTATACATGCTGGCGTTTTGCTGAATCTAGCAGCTTGTGAGGGTGGTTGTTTCTGAATCAATTTATTTTTTCCTGATGCTGATTATATAATTTAATGTGAAGCCAAAACTGTGTAGGCTACTGTAAGGATTAGACTGTTTTATAGTATGGATTGCACTAGAAATTTGTATAAGCTTCTGCACATTAGGCATTCGCTACGGATTTTTTGTTATAAACTGTTTTTTTTTGAAAAGTGATTTTATCGCGAATTACAATCTTGCTAAAGCTTCTCCGATTTTTATAAAATCTAGGTTAAAGTATTATTCATGTCTTGTACTCTAAATTTGTAATGGGATTATATTAATATGCTGTATTTGTGTCAGTTGTGATTAAATTGAATTAAGAGAATATTGTATGTTTAATGCAATCTTATACACCAAGTAAACCCTGATAAAACAACATATTAAACTATGTTAATTTAACTATATATGGTTAGTTTTGAATTACTTTGCTTTCTAAGGCCGTCCAGTTTTTATGCTTTTAACCTAAACTATGCCATCAATATCTACGCTCAAAGTTGTTAAATACTTTACAATTTTTTTGGCTGCATTAGTCGGGAATCTTCAAGCTTTTGCTAGTGCCAGAGAGATAGGGAATACTGTAAAGCCAGCGGTTACAGTTACTAATATAGCTTGAGAAAAGTATGAAACTCCGGCAAGCTTCACTGAGAATTTAGCGCCGGAGGCACAGAATGTGACAAACCCTATTATGCTGGCAACAGCAGGCGCTACAGCACTTAGTGCACTACAAGCCACGGACGATGGCGCAGTAGTTTCTTTCAGCTTTACAAGCTTGCCCTCAGCAGCTCAAGGTACACTTACTATAGATGGGGCGGCTGCCGCACTAAATACAAGCTATCCATGGTCAGCAGCTAACCTATTGGCCTTTACACCTGCCAGCGGTATTTCCACGGACGTTACATTTGCCTATACTGTAACAGATGCGGAAGGACTAAGCGACGAAAGCCCTGCCACCTTCACCATCCCGATTAACAAGGTGCCTGTAGCAGCGAACATTACAAACGCGAAGCTCCTTAAAACAGCTGGAGCTACGCAGCTCAGCACGTTGACCGCGTCTAGTGATGATGCAGTCGCTTACTTTCGGTTAACCTCAGTACCTGCAGCAGCAGTTGGGGCGCTCACAGTGAATGGGGAAGCAGCAGCAGTTAATGTGGACTATCCGTGGTCATGGGCCAACTTGTTGGTTTTCGATCCGGCACCTGATAATACCTCTAATGTAACGTTTGCCTACACCGTACAGGACGCAGCAGGGCAATTAGATGAAAGCCCTTCCACATTCACCATCCCGATAAATCTCGAGCCAATAGCCAGGCCAATGAGCTCGCAGGTATTGCTAAATACTGCCGGGAGCACGCTGCTAAGGGTTATTCCTACCTCATGGCCTTCGGATCCGGACGGCACTATTGTAGGGTTTAAGTTTACATCAGTTCCCATGGCAGCACAAGGTATCCTAAAGCTGAACAATACAGTTGTTGAAGCCAATATAGTTTATGCTGTCTCTAATGTTTACTACCTTTTCTTCGATCCGGCTGAAGCTAACCTTGCCGATGTTGTGTTTGACTACACAGTGGTAGATAATTCAGGAGAAGAAGACCCGACGCCAGCTAGAGCAGTCATTCCAATTAACAGTGAGCCTGTCGCCAATAATGTTACAAACACTACCTCCATTTCCAGCTCGGCAGCTAAAACGCAGTTAGTCGCTTTGAGTGGCGCCGACAGAGACCCTGAAGGCAGCATCACTCATTTCCAGATAAAACAGTTACCAACAGCGCAACAAGGTACACTTTATATAGGCGTTGATAAGGCTGTAACCAACACGAGTTACGCATGGGCAAATGCTGGAAATTTATACTTTGACCCTGCCTATGGAAATGAAGCAAATGTATCGTTTGCCTTTACCGTAATTGACAACGAGAATGCTGCAGATGGCACACCAGCAACTTTCACAGTGCCTATTAAGCTGGACTTTGACCTGGATGGAATAGAAGATAAGGACGATCTGGATGACGACAACGACGGCATACCGGATGACCTGGAAGGTACTGATGATAAGGATCAGGACAATTTCGAGAACTTAAAAGACTTAGACTCAGACGGCGATGGCATTTCTGACGTGTTGGAGGCCCATAAGGGAATTGCGCCCGCTAGCTATGACCATGCTTTGGCTCGGCTAACAAGCCCCGTGGGCACCAATGGCTTGCCCAACAGCGTGGAAACCAGCGACGATACTGGGCTGCTGAACTATACTTTGCCGGACACGGACAGTGATGGTGTTGAGGATTTTTTAGATTCGGATTCTGATAACGATGGCGTACCAGACACTATAGAGGCTCAGGACTTAGGTGCTATTACCACTAAATCGGGTGCAGATGCTGATAACGATGGCTTAGACGACAGCTTTGATGCCGATTGCGGATGCTCCTCAGAAGGCACACCTATTGCTCCGCTTGATACTGAATCCGATGGCATACCGGACTACCTGGACGCTGACAGCGATAACGACGGCACCCCAGATGAACACGAAGCCCACGATGCCAATAACAGCGGAAGTTCTATTGATGACTTAAAACTATTGGGAGAGGGTTTCAGGACCAGGGCAGTTGGCGGAAGCTTAGATTATTACCCAGCTGAAAACGAATCTACTACCTGGCTAAACGATGCTGAGAGAAATGGCATCACAGACTATTTGCAGTTTGGAACCGGGTACTATTACGATACAGATATGGATGGGCTGGTAGATTTATTCGATGCAGACAATTACGGAGAGGTAGTGAGTATCAATGCATCCTTCCGCGATCCTGGTGTTAAAACGCCTTTGCCAGTTACCCTTGTAAGGTTTGCCGCTCACAAGCAGTCCGATGCGGTGATACTGAGTTGGGCAACTGCCTCCGAGAGAGAAAACGATTACTTCGTGGTTGAGCGTAGCCTGGATGGCCGGGCATTTGCCGAGATAGGAAGCGTACAAGGCGCGGGCAACAGCAACAACCTGTTAAAGTATACTTTCCTAGATATGCAGGCACCAACTGGCAATATTTATTATCGCCTCAAGCAAGTTGATTTTAGTGGAACGTTTGAGTATAGCAAAGTGGCATCGGTTAAAATAAGCAATATGTTTGAGGCAAGGTTAGGTGTATACCCAGTCCCGGCCAAAAACTTACTGCATTTAGATCTAAACACGCTTCCTGAAGGAAATTACGCGGTACGCATCTTAAATATGCAGGGCCAGCACATGCGGGAGCTGGTTTTATCAGGAATGGCTGTGCATACAATCAGGCTAAATAAACTGGCAGCAGGTAAATACATTATTCAGGTGCAAGGCGAACAGCTACATCAAACAGAGAGTTTTATAAAGCAATAAGGCCGTTGGAAACGCCTAGAAGCTAGAGTACTTATACCTGCACGTATCCATCCAACTGGGCTAAGGGTTTGGTAGTGCGCATAAATTGGCCTGTGCCAAAGGCAACTTCTTTGCCACGCTCATTATAAAGGGTTGCTTCAGCTACATACAGGTTTTTGCTATGGGACCGCAAGATGCCTACTGCCCGCACGGAGCCGTTGCTTACCGGGCGCAGCAGATTAAGCTGAAATGAAGATGTAACGATAAATACATCGTGCACCACGGAGGCAGCCGCAAAGTATGCTGCATCATCCAGCAGCTTGAAGTATACAGCACCGTGCATGGCATCTGCGCCGTGAAAGTATTTCGCCTGCACAGGCAGCGTAATCTCGGCGCGGCTGTGGCTTACGCAGATGCTGCTGCCATTAAACAGCTCCTGTATCTTGGCCTGATGGTAAAGATGCTCTAACCGCTTAAAATGATCCTTATGTTGCATGAGGCGAGTATATGCATAATTGGGCTGCTTATCGGACTACCCAAAGCCACTTATTAGAGTTGAGGAGCTACAAGTTCAAATATAGTCATGAGTGGTGCAGGTAAGCTATGTTCTGGCTTCAGGCGCCGACGAGGAGGCTGCATCCTTTTTATAATGTACAAAAAAGTTAATCCAAATTGCCCGCGACATCCGGAAGATAAACGGGTAGAACAGGAGCAACGCTAAAACCAGGGAGCCTAAAAAGCTGGTCATCGTAGTCTCATCCAATAACACGCTCATGGCCACGAGTATGGTTATGGTAAGCGCTGTAGTTAAGGCATAGCTGACATACATGGCACCGTAGTAAAACCCGGGTTCGGGCTCAAAGCTTTGTTGGCAGCGGGGGCAACTCTTATACATCCGGCTGAATTTGGTGTAACTCCAGCCTTTGTGGGTGTAAAGGTCTCCTTCGTGGCATCTAGGGCATTTATACTTTAGAATGCTATAAAGCTTTGAACTTTTGTTAAGCATGATATCTGCGCTTGTTAGTTAGTTTCATCTGCAAAAGTACTGCCAAGCTGTTTACGCACAAGGCACAAAGGCTGCGCTGCGTGGTACAAATGCTTTATGGCTTTTATAAGCAGGCCGGGACCTGTGCAGCCATGCGTTGTTTCACGGTGCCCACATCAATGCCGGCAGCCTCCATCTTTTGCACAGCCATTTCTTCTATCAATTCCTTAAATTGAGTGAGGCAGGAGTCGAAGGCGGTATGGCGGCCCATCAGGAACACAAACTCCTGCTCAATTTCGATCCATGTGCTCATGTCGGCATGGTTGTGCTGCAGCTGTACTTCCAGCTTATCCAATGCATTGGCAACCCGGGCCTCGTAAGAAACTTTGTCCTCAAACTCGTGCCAAAGCTCGAACACATGCTGGCCAATGCCGTTGCCAAGTTTAGTGCGCAGGTTCTCGATGGCAGCCAATTCCGCTTGGCGCTTTAGGGCTTTCAGCGCAGCGGTGTTAACCTCAAAGGCCGGAATATCGCCGGCCTCGGCCTCTACCAGGTCGTGCACAATTACCATTTTAAGGGTACGGGCTACATCTAGTTCAAAATCCAGGTATGGTTCGAGCAGCACAACCATCAGCGACATGCGCCACGTATGCTCTGCCACGCTCTCCTGGCGGCCATTGGAAAGCCAGCTGTGGCGCATTTCATACTTTAGCTTTTCGGCAAGTTGCAGTACCTCAAGTACTTGTTTTAGCTCTTTTTTCATAAGTTTTAGAAGGTGTTTTGTGGCAATGGCAGTAAACGAAGCGGCTATGCAACAGCATTGGCGTAGTATGCAAAGATATAAAAACCCGCATGGTTAGCGGTAACCGTGGCTGCCACCAGCACCTATATTATCTAAAACGGGTACCCAGCTCAACAAACAGCCATAATTCCCCGACGAAAAGCAAGTTGCCCCGAGAAGGGATGCCTTACATGGGTAAATATGGTTTACCAATCCGGCTTGCTGCGGTCGGGTTTTCGGGTTGATTTCTTGGGGAGCTGCTGGATGTACTGAAGCTCGGCATTACGCATGGCATCAAGTAACAGCTTTGCTTTTTCGGGGCTCATGTTGGCCTGTTGCAGCCTGGTGCGGCGTGTCTGGGCGCGCCGGTCCTCCTCCGATATGCCCTCGCTGCTGGTGCTGCGTTGCATCTGGCTCGGGTCGAATTCGCTGCTCAGGTTCTGGCCTTGCTGGTCGCCGGGGGTATTTCCTGCGGCTTCCTCTCGTTCCTGGTCACCTGTGGTTTTATCCTGGCTTTTAGTGCCTGTGTCTTGTTTTTGTTGCCCCTTTAGGTCTGGTTCAGTGGTTTCTACCTCTTCCTGTTGGTCTCCCTGAGGGTCGGGCTTCTTTTTAGGCTGCGGCTCCAGGTCTTCTTCGGCGGGAGGAGGTGCCTGCAGGCTGTCGTTCTCCGCTGCGGTATCATTATTCTCTTCGGGGAGCTTCTCTTGTTCCTGCTTGGCAGCCTCCGGGTGTAGTTCCAGGTATTTTTTTAGGAGTTCATAATTGTAACGGGCTGCGTCGTTGGAAGGCTCTGCAATAAGGGCTTGCTTATAAAAGGCAAGTGCCTGTTTATACTTTTTCTGCTTGGTATAGATGTTGCCTAACTGCAGGTGGGCGACTGCCCGCAAATGCTGTGTAGGATGGTCAGCGAGCAATTGGTAACTAGCCATTGCCTGGGGGTATAAGCTGGCTTGGTAGTATGCGTGTGCCAGGTTCAGCCGAAGCTGGTCATCATTTACTTCCAGGTCCTCTACAAGGTATTTATAGGATGCAACAGCCTCTGTGTAATCATGGCGGGCATAGGCTGCTGCGGCATTCCGGGCGTTGCTGTTGATACGTGAAATGGCGGTAATGCCCCCCCCGAATAAGCTGATGAGAAGTATGGCCGCAAGCGCTGTTTTCATATCCGCACCAGTTTAACCGTAATTAACACATCCAGTAGAATCAGCAGGAGCGCCAATGCAAGCGGGTATATGTACTTATTGGCTGTTACGTCAATTGTTTTGCTCTCACGCAATTCTCCCTCAATATTGTTTATGGCATTAATGAGTTTCCCTACCTCACTCACGCGGTCGTTTACCTCAAAGTATGCTCCGCCCGTTAGTTCTGCTAATTGTACCAGCGGTTCGGGGTGTAGCTGCGTTGTAACCACCTGCCCCTCGCCATCCCTTTTAAACGAGCGCCCTGCCGGAATACGGCCTCCATCAGTGGTGCCGACCCCCAAAGTATAAACACGTATGCTCTGCTCCCGTAGCTGCTCTGCCAGGTTTTCTACTTCTTCCCCAAAACCCTCTCCGTCGCTGATCAGTACCAGCACCCGCGCCTTCTGCTGCTCGGCACTTGTATTGTTTTCCTGTTGCAGCTTTTCGAGTGCTAGTTGGAGTAGAGGCGCAAAGTCGGTGCCGGAGTAGGGCAGAAGGCTGGTACGCAGCGTTTGGGTATAAAGTATGAGGGCATTCTGGTCGAAGGTGAGCGGGCTTTGGACAAAGGCCTCGTTCGAGAATACCATCAGCCCGATGCGGTCAGAATTAAAGCGCCGGATCAACCTTTGCAGTTCGTGCTTGGCTTTTTCCAGCCGAGAAGGTTGCACATCTGTGGCATCCATAGACTGGGATAGGTCTACGGCTATGTAAAGGTCCTTGCCAATGGTTTTTATTTCCTTCTTCATGGCACCGAATGAGGGGCCAAGTATGGCGATGATCAAAAGGAAAAGATAAATATGCCGGAGCAGGAATTTAAACCAAACCCCATGCGGGCGCTTGTTGAAAAAGAGAGCCACCCTTCGCACACGTAGCAGATACGCGATATACAGCACAAAAAATAGTGTGCCGAACAGAATTTCGAGTATCGTTAGATTTTGGTACCAGCTCATATGTTAAGGGTGGTGCGCAGCAGGTGTGTTTGCCCGCCCAGGCACAGCCAATCACAAATATACTAAACCTGCGCCACACCTGTATGCCTTGTGTAGGTACAGGATGGCTATAAAACCTGGTTGCAAAGAACGTTTCCCTAAGCATGACAAGTATAAAGCTGCCAGCCAAAAAATAATTTTAGATTTTTTGCGACAAGCAAGATTTGCTGTATCAGATAGTTAGCCCTGCTATTAGGCGGAATAAGTAAGTTTTTGGCTGAATTTTTAGGGGAGGGGGTTGCGTTATATCAACTGATGTAGTATGTTTGCAATCTCTTAAGCAGTAAGAGAAACCACGGAGAGGTGGGTGAGTGGCTTAAACCAGCAGTTTGCTAAACTGCCGTACTGGTAACGGTACCGGGGGTTCGAATCCCCCCTTCTCCGCTGTAAGATGATGATTAAAAAAGTTTCTAAAACTTTTGCGAATCGGAAATCTTATTTTACCTTTGCACCGCAATCAGGCAAAACGGTTGAACTGCCGCTAGTTTGAAAGCAAAATAGTTCGGGGTGTAGCGTAGCCCGGTATCGCGCCACATTTGGGATGTGGAGGTCGTAGGTTCGAATCCTGCCACCCCGACTAAAAAATTTCGGAAGAGATTCCGAAATTTTTTGTTTAAGGGTAGAGCATTAGCTCTCCTGATAAACGCTGGTCTCGTAGCTCAGCTGGATAGAGCAACTGCCTTCTAAGCAGTAGGTCTTTGGTTCGAATCCAAACGGGATCACATTTAATTCAGAAAGCGCCTGTAAATCAAGTATTTGCAGGCGCTTTTTTATTGGGTCAAGTTATAGGTCAAGTTGATTCTTGCTTATCAGTAGTATTCAGCACCTATAACTTAATTTGTTGATGCTCGCTTACATGCTAATCAGCCACGTTACCTTTTTCGAGGTTCTGAGTTTCAAAAGCAAATTTTATAATATACACCACTGTTAAAATAGCAAACCACGTGCTCACTATTACAGCAGGCATTATTAATATGCTCTTCCCCCAATAGTTTTCTATCAAGTATCTGATAGTAAAGTACTCAAACCAAAAAGGTATAAACCCAATCATAAGCAATATAGGAAGAGCAAGTATTATAAAGATGCAACCAAAGGCTAAAGGTCTCAGGCTTATTTTAAACAAATCAGACAGGAATGAGAATGGCAGGAACTGGAGAATTATATCCCCAGGGTTGCTGAGTTGAGAGACTGACTTTATCTCATTGTATAGTAGATAGTGAGCCATTACCTTGCTCATTTTGAGGGTAACAGCTAAGTGGTTATTAAGAACCGCATAGTAGAAGTAAAGGAAAGCAAAAACTGGAGGTATCATAATAGTGCCTACCTCTGCTTTGCTGAGCTCAATGATACCGAGGTTAATATTGGATATAGAAGCGTCCTGAATTAGAAAGTATGATATAAATGTAAGCAGAAGCAACAGTAAGATTCTCTCTATTCTCGTGTTGATTGTTTCTATTTTAGCCTTTAAGCTATCTAAATACTCCTTTAGAACGGATCTGTCTGACCTGTTAATAAATTCTACTAGTTCTTTTTCGTTCATAACCGATCGGTGGCTGTGAAACAAAGATAGGAGTTAAAATCTTCATATATAGTTTGCAGCTCAAGTGGGGGGATAATGCTGGGCAAAGAACTCATTTCTCGTTATAATCAATGTTTTGACAATTTGTTAAGTAGGTGATAGTAGTCACCTAAATAGATCATTGTATCTTTATGGATTTTTACTATATCTTTATGATATAATATTTACCCACGAGATGAGCATTGCATACGCCCCTGGCACGAGAATATCTACAAGAGGAGAGGATTTCCTGGTTACCAATATCATTGAAAACTATGATGGATCTGTTCTGTTGGATGCAGAAGGGATAAGTGAACTGGTAAAAGGAAAGCGATTTACATTCGATTCTAAACTAGATACGGATATTCAGGTGCTGGATCCTGTAAATACCAAGCTAGAGGCCGATACCGATTATGGGTATAGGAAAACAAAGCTATACCTGGAGACGCAGCTAAGAAATTCTGTTACTAACAGTAACAAGATATGTATAGCTCAGAAAGCTGCTTTCAATGTAGCCGACTACCAGTTTGATCCCACTCTTAAAGCGTTTAAGCTACCACGTCCCCGTATTCTGATTGCTGATGGTGTTGGCTTGGGTAAGACCATCGAGGTGGGTATTTTCCTCTCTGAGATGATTAAGAGAGGAAAGGGGAAGCGTGTGATGGTGCTGGCCTTGAAATCTATTCTGGGGCAGTTTCAGCAGGAAATGTGGAATCGGTTTGCTATACCTTTGGTTCGTCTTGATTCACAAGGTATAGCCCAGATCAAGGCAGAATTACCCGCCAATAAGAACCCGTTCGATTACTACGACAAGACTATTGTGTCTATCGACACACTAAAGAATAACGCTAAATTCAGACACTACATCGAAAAGTCACGCTGGGATATTATTGTTATCGACGAATGCCATACGGTAGCCAACTCTTCCAGCCAGCGAGGCGACCTTGCGCAGTTCTTGGCTACTAAATGTGAGTCGCTGGTGCTTACATCTGCTACGCCACACAACGGTAAAAAGGAAAGCTTTGCCAATCTGATAAACATGATTGAGCCAACGGCTATACCTCGTACTGGTGACTACGCTAAAGCTGACGTGGAGCCATATTACGTTAGACGTTTTAAACATCACATCCTTGATGCGGAGGTACAGGCCAATTTTCAGGATCGCAAGATTGTACCTATACATGCGCCGCTTACTGATGTAGAAGAAGACTTCCTGAGAGAGCAACAAAAGATTAAGTTTGAGGCACTCAGGAACTTGGATAAAGAGACAGAGGAAAACCTGTTTGGTAAGAACAAACGAGCGGAGCAAAGGGACTTTCTTTTTGCGATCGGCTTGTTCAAAGCTTATATGTCCTCACCTAAGGCTGCATTTTCAACTATTTGTAACCGAATAGACAGGATTGAGAAGTCTGGTGTGCAGACAGAAAAGGCTGAGGATAATCTTGATTTATTGAAAGGTCTAAAAGAAGGCCTAGAGATTATACTTGCTTCTAAAAAGGACTCCAAGTACGAAGCTTTCAAGAATCAGCTTGTTAAGCTGGGCTGGAGTGGCCGACCAAAGGACGATCGTATTGTCGTTTTCGCTGAGCGAATTGATACCATAAAATACCTACGGGAGCGCCTGACGCAGGACTTCAATCTTGATGAGAAAGCTATAGTTGAATTTCATGGCGGCTTAACAGATGTGGAGCAGCAGGGTATAGTTGAAGACTTCGGTAAGAAAGACTCTGATGTTAGGATTCTGATTGCTTCTGACGCAGGCTCTCAGGGGGTTAACCTGCACTACTACTGTAACAGGATGTTTAACTACGACATCCCTTGGTCGCTGATAACCCTGGAGCAACGAAACGGTAGGATAGATCGCTACGGCCAGAAAAACACGCCTTATATCTACTACCTAGTAGCAACTTCTGAAGTAGAGGGATTAAAAACGGACTTGCACATCATTGAGAACCTTACTAAAAAGGAGGAAGAGGTATACAAGACCTTAGGGGATGCTGGCTCAGTACTGAAACTTTATGACTCAGGTCAGGAAGAACAAATTGTACAGCAGGCTATTGCAAAACAGGATGAGGGTTTCTTAAGCGACGATATTGATTTTGACCTGGACGCGCTTTTTGCAGGAGAGGGTGATATAACAGACAGCCATGTAGAGGAGGAGCCTGTTGAAGAGGTTGCGACGCTGTTTGAGCGTGACAACGAATTCTACCAAAGCCTGATTGAGCAGCTAAAGAGTGTGCAGCTGTTGGAGCAGCAGGATGCAAATTTTGTTGATCCTACTTATCTGGAAATCAGAAATACAAAAGAACTTAACGCTATACTGTACGACTTGCCACCTGAGGCGAAAGTGAAGGTAAACGACATTTACCGCCTGAGTACTGATAAGGGTACGGTGCAGAATGCCATAGAGGAGGCACGGAAGAAAAAAGGGGAGTGGGCCAAGTTTCAGATGCTATATGATCTGCACCCTATTATGCGCTACTTCATGACGAAGTTAGAAGCGAGTGTAGATAAGGATGTGGCGCTTGTGGCAAAGCTATCTAGGCTGCCAGAGGGCAGAGCATATTTTGTGGTGCATGGCCAGATCACGAATAACCTGGGGCAGGCTGTGGTGTCTTCTTTCTTTGTAGTGCCTTTGAGTATGGCGGGAGGTATAGCTGACAAGCCTTATACGCTTAAGGAGTTTGTAGACAAGTATAAATTAGATGCTGACCTGAGCACAGAATATGTGGCTGAGTCAGATACAACGCAACTCACGTCCTTGTTGCCAGAGGTTGTACAGTTCGGGCAGGAATTATACATGCGCCAGCTGCAAGTGCAGAAGGAAATTGAAATGGAAGGCTTGCTTACGAAATACCAGGAGCAGTTGAAAGCTTGGGAAGCCTCTGCCAAAGAGCAGGTAGCTATCGACTTTCAGGATAAAACCATGACGGGTATCATTATGCGAAAGAAAGAAGATACGGAGCGTGAGATTGAAACTATTGTGAGCAGGTCGAGCCAATATTACAAAGATCTTACCTCGCTTAACCAGGACGCATACCTGAAAATACTGGCTGTCTTCTATAACTAGTCAGCTGCACCAGAAAACAGATTAACTAAAGGCACATGATGATTAAGTTCATACAAAATATAGGCGATTACTTCTCTTCCAACTACTTCGACGAAGACTTTACCAGCAAGGTATTGAACAAGTCTGGGTATGCGGCAGAGGATATAACGGTTTTTAACAAGCGTATCAGTGCGCTGAAAGATAAGTACTACCGCTTTAAGCAAAGCTATCTGGAAGACCGCCTACGGGTGAAGGATAAGATTACCAAGACGCACGAGTTTCATACGCTTGTGCTTAACGCCTTAGGGTATGAGGGTGATAAGCCAGAGTATAAAGACCTTTTCTACATCAATGATGAGGAGGTTATACCTGTGCGCCATAGGCTCTTCAGAGGCGAGAACCCGCACCTGATGATCATGGAAATGCAGGCGCTGATAAAGGAAGGGGATGAGGAGCCTGATGGCCTGTTTGAGCAGCGCTACAACGTAGAAGACGATACGACTGTACAGAACCCGCAGCGCTACCACCGTTCGCAATGGGAGAATGTGTTTACCGTACCGCGTGATCTTAAAATATCTCCTGCCATCATCAACAAAGCTGTATCGGAGCTTTTCCTGTTAGACCAGCACCGCAGACCAAAGTATATTTTGCTGTTGGCGGGTAATGTAGTGTTCCTGCTGGAGCAGGAGAAGTGGTTCAGAGGTAGCTACCTGCAGTTTGACCTGGAGGAGTTGTTTAATGAAACCGCTAAGAACAGGAATTACTACTCGCTATTCTACTTCCTGATAAGCAAGGAAACGCTGGCACCAGATGCGGACATCGTGCTGATGGAGCAATTAGACGAGGATTCGCATAAAAGTGCCTATGCTGTAACTCAGGACCTAAAAGAAGGGGTAATACATGCCGTAGAAGCGCTGGCAAATGAGGCAGTATGGTACTTCCAGAATATAACACACAAGAAAGCCATACTTGAGGGTACACTTACCAGCGATGAGGAGACCCTGGAAACAGGCGAACCAGAAGAGGAAGAACTGAAACTGGATGCAGCGAAGTTGAAGGATGACTGCCTTACCATGGTATACCGTTTGTTGTTCCTGTTTTATGCAGAGTCTCGCCCGGATCTGGACATACTGCCTGCTAACGACCAGACCTACCAGCATGGCTACTCCCTGGAAATGCTGCGCGACCTGGAGCAGGTGCCACTTAATACGGCATCTAGCCAAAATGGCTATTTCTTCCACGAATCTTTGCAGCGCTTGTTTAACCTGCTTAATAGCGGTTACCGAGAAAAAGAACAGGATAACAGGAGCTTTAGAGTTCGAAGCCTGGATACCCCTCTGTTTGAAGACAGAAAGTTAACATACCTGCCACAGGTAAAGATAAGGAACGTAGTATGGCAGGACATTATTTGCCAGCTATCACTCTCCCGTAAGCAGAAAGGCAAGGCACGTGGTCGAATCTCTTATGCCAACCTGGGTATAAACCAGTTGGGTAGTGTATATGAGAGCTTGCTGGCTTTCAGAGGTTTCTTTGCCGAGACAGAATACATAGAAGTACACCCGAAAGGCAAGCCAAACGAGGGTACTTACCTGGTGCCACGCCACCGCCGGGACGACTTTGATGAAGGCGAAGTGCTGAAGGACGCTGACCATAAAATGGTGGTGCACAAAAAAGGTACTTTCATTTACCGCCTGAGTGGCCGTGACCGCCAGAAATCTGCTTCTTATTATACCCCAGAGGTACTTACCCAATGTACGGTAAAGTATACCCTTAAGCCGATACTGGAAAAGCTGGATAAAGGCGAAATGAAAGCCCTGGACCTGTTAGAGCTGAAGATACTGGAGCCTGCCATGGGCGCTGCCGCTTTCCATAACGAGGTAATAAACCAGTTGGCAGAAGCTTATTTGGCTTACCGACAGAAAGAAGTTAAAAAGAAAGTAGCCCCAGACCAGTTCAGAGAGGAGCTGCAAAAAGTTAAAGCATACATTGCCCTGAACAACGTTTATGGCGTTGACCTTAACCCAACCGCAGTAGAGCTGGGCAAGCTCTCGCTGTGGCTTAACGTGATACACAAAGAAATGCATACGCCTTTCTTCGGTTACCGCCTGGGAGTAGGTAATGCCGTAGTAGGTGCCTGGTTAAAGGTATACCGCCATAAGCAGTTTGCTTTTGTGCCTATTGGTAAAGCAGGTACAAAGTGTGAGAAAAAAGAGTGGTGGAACGAGGCGCCTAAGGCATTGGCTTTTGGCAAAGAGAAGATCAATCGAAAAGAAGATGAAGTATACCATTTTCTGTTGCCAGATGTGAACATGGTACCTTCGGCAGGTATAAAGTTGCTTAAAGGCGAATACCCCGACGAGGCCAAGCGCGTAAGCGACTGGCGCAAAAAGTTTTGTGAGCCGCTACGTGCCGATGAGTACCAATTACTACAAAAGCTTTCTGAGCAGATTGATAAGTTACTTGAACAACATTACCGCTTTCAGCAGAAAGTAAATGCCTTTACCCGCGATTTGCCGGGCATTTTTGGTGTTGAAAAGCCAACGCTGCACTTCCATTCTTATGCTGAGAAAGAGGAACTAGTAGAGGCTCGCTTTGGCAAAAATGCGCCATACTTTAAGCTGAAGCGCGTGATGGACTACTGGTGTAGCCTGTGGTTCTGGGATGTGCGCGACGCTTCTGAGTTACCTACCCGAAAGCAATGGTTCGATGAGGTAGCAGCTATACTTGACTTTAAGCCTGAGGACAAGAAGGATGGTATTAATGCTACTAAATCTATGCAGAGTGAATCGCTTAGAGGAGTAAAACAAAGCGAACTGCAATTTTACAGAAATGATGATGAAAAGGTAGTTGTTGAGGAAGCTATTTCGGAGTTTGTTACTGATAAGCGTCAGGAATTATTCTCTTCTAAACGGCAGCAGATTGTTGCCCAACTAAATAAGCAACACCGCTTCTTTCATTATCAGTTAGAGTTTATCGAGGTCTTTAGGGAAAGAGGAGGCTTTGATATTGCTGTTGGTAACCCGCCATGGCTGAAGTTGCAGTTTGAAGAGAAAGGGCTTATGGGTGAAGCTTTCCCTGAACTAGAGATTCGCAAAGTTTCTGCTCCTAAAGTACGTAAGCTACAAAGTTCATTCTTAGAGGTGGCAGCACATAAAGAAGCATACTTTGAAGAATATGTTGGAACTGAATCTGCTGCCACGTTCATGAACGCATATCAAAACTATCCTTTATTAGTAGGGCAGCAAACTAATCTTTATAAATGTGTTCTTTCGAATGGTTTCAACTGGATTTCTGAAAAAGGATTTTTAGGCTTATTACACCCAGAAGGAGTATATGATGATCCTAAAGGCCAGACTCTAAGGAAGGAAATTTATCCGAGGTTAAAGTATCACTTCCAGTTCGTCAATACTTTAAAATTATTCTCCGAGATTCTACACTGGGTAACTTATAGTGTTAATATATATTCTGGTCGAAAGAAAGATATAAGCTTTGTATCTGTAAACAACTTATATCATCCAGCTACTATTAGCTCAAGTGAGAAGCATGATGGTACTGGAATGTGCCATGGACTTAAAATTAAAGATGACGCAACAGGGAGTTATACCTGGAACATTAAGCCCCATTCCAGTAGGCTAATAAAAATAGATGAGGAACGACTTAGAATACTAGCGAATACCTTTGAAGGAAGTAATAAATGGGAAGAGGCAAGGCTTGTAAGTATTCATGCTCAGGAGATTATGAGTGTACTAGAACAGTTTGGAAGCTTTTCTTCGTCTGTAAGTCAATATGAAACTAAAATAAGTGAGGGTTGGCATGAAACAAACGACGTTAATGAAGGATATATTCAGCGTAGTACCAAGTATCCTGATTTTGAAAGCTATGAAATGATTTATAGTGGGCCCCACTTTTATGTTGGAAATCCATTATTTAAGTGTCCTCAAGAAATCTGTATAAAGCACCATCAATATGATAATGTAGATTCATTACTTATAGATTCAAGCTATTTTCCAAGAACAAACTATGTTCCTCATAATGTGACAGAGGAATATAGTAGTATTATGAGAGGTTTTGCAATAGGTAAGGATAGAGAAAGTAATCCTAAGTATGACAACTGGCTTGATCACTATAAAGTAGGGTTTCGGAAAATGTTGAGCCAATCAGGTGAAAGAACACTTATTGGTTCAATTCTTCCACCTAAAGCTGCACATGTAAATGGTGTGATAAGCTTAATATTTAAAAACACAGAAAGACTGCTCGAGTTTTCAGCCCTTACATCTTCTATAGTTTTAGATTTCTTCATCAAGACGGTAGGTAGATCAAATTTATATGATGTTACAATACAATCCTTCCCTTTAGGTGTTAGCGATGAATACAAACCGGCTTTAATTGCCAGAGTGCTATTACTTAACTGTCTTAATCAATACTATTCCACCCTTTGGGAAAGAAGCTGGAAAGCGGAGTTTGTTTTAGATGAGTGGAGTAAGGGGGATTCTCGCTTAAAGCCTTTCTCGATCCTCAGCCAAGAATGGACATGGGATACTCCGTTACGTAACTGGTTTGAACGTAGACAGGCTCTCGTTGAGATAGATGTAATTACTGCCATGGCTCTTGGTCTGAGCTTGGAAGAACTTATACTTATCTACAATGTGCAGTTCCCTGTCCTACAACAGAACGAAGATGATACCTGGTATGATCAGAAAGGAAATATTGTCTTTACCTGCTCTAAAGGCCTTACAGGTGTAGGTGTAGATCGTCCTGTATGGGAGCAAATACGCAACCTGCAGGAAGGCGAAACATATGATCATACCATAGAGAAGAGTGAGCTATACTATGGCAAAAAAGTAACCTATTACGCCCCATTCGATAAGTGTGATCGGGTAGAAGACTACAAGCTGGCCTGGAAGCATTTTGAGAAGGTTTTTGAGCAAGAACCTGTAGAAGTAGCGCCTACCACAGAAGCATAAACGCTAACATAGCGCAGCAAAATATAAGCCTGTAGCCTTATAATATTAAATTATAAGGCTACAGGCTTATATTTTTTATAAACTAATTACTATCTTGCTTTTACTATATAGCTATCGAAAACAAATACCTTCCTTACCATGACCATACAAGACTTCTTGTCGGCACAGCACGTGCCTGAAAACCGTTTCTACGGTATATATTCCAAATTAAATGATGAACGCGGCTATCTGAACGAGCTTATCTCTGCTAATGAGTGTAAGTATCTAATTCACCCTGATACAGGCCGCAGAATGGGGGTTGGTATACCAATAAGTATCCTTGAGTTAGAAGATGGCGGGTTTTATGAGTTTAGTATTGCGTTAGCACCTGAGAGTATCCGTACCAAAACCGGAGATAAGTATTACCTCAATATTGATAAAAAGAAAGGATACAAAAAGTTAGATAATAACCCTTTTCAGGAAGTTATAAAGCAACGTTTTGAACGCCTGGATAACCCAGATGCCAACTTAATTATTGCCAGCTTACTAAAAGAGGTAGGAAAAGGGCTTTATTCCTCAAGAAAACGGATGTTTTTTGAGCTCTTGCAGAATGCAGATGATGTGCCTACATCTTCAGGAGATGTTAGGTTTTATCTGGAGACAAAAGGTGATTACCTTATCCTGATGCATGATGGACTTCCTTTTGATAAAGATGATGTAGAGTCTATCACAAGTGCTGCAGAAAGTACCAAACAGAAGCGCCAGGATAAAACAGGTTATAAGGGTATAGGCTTTAAGTCAGTTTTTACAGATTCTGAAGAAGTTATCATTAAATCTGGTGGTTTCAACTTCAAGTTTGATAGATACAACGAAAGCTATAAAAGCTTTAATACGTTTTACTTTGAGGGCAGAGATAAATACATCAAGTATCCAGGGCTGCGTGAAGATGATCAAAAGAAATATGCAAGTGCTTCCAAGAAGTTTCAGGGCTTAACCAGTATTCCATGGCAGCTACTGCCTCTGTGGGCAGACACTTTGCCTGATGATTTAGAGAAAAGTGATTTCACAAAGAATAACAATGTAAGCATTGGACTTAAAATAGGAGCTAATAGCTTAACAGGTTATGAAAATGAGATAAAGGAGTTATTTGATGATGGCAGATTCCTGCTTTTCTTAAGAAATACTTCTCTCGTGCAATTCAGTAATCATTTTCTTAGAGTTAATAAGAAGAAGCAAGATGATGTAGTTAGCATAAAGCTGGATTTCCCAAAGCCAAAGCCATCTGAGTTTCTAACCTATACAACTAAAGAATTTGCAGTACCTGTAAACGACGAATTAATTGAAGAGCTTGATATAGATTTAGTTCGCTGTGAAGAAGAAGATACTATAGAAATAGGGGAAAAACGCTACTTCTTTAGTACTAAAGATGGTAAAAAATTGGAGACTATACCTCCCAAAATTGCTGCATTCAAAGCTGCTACTGTGTCATTCGCCGCACCGGTTTTTAAAGGTAAAGTAGATGAAGAACCTTCTTTTAAGAAGAATGAAAGGTTCTCTTACTTCTACACTTACTTACCTATGCGTGAGAATCGTCTTCGACTGCCTTTTCTAGTAAATGCGGATTTTATACCTTCTTCAAATCGTGAAGAGCTACAAGGAGATAATCCATGGAATCATTTATTGATGGGTTTGATAGGCAAAAAGATGGTTGAATGGGTAGCAAACCTTGCTCTCCAAGATGAACCTAATTATCTAAACCTGCTCCTGCCTAATGAGATGGAAGCAGAGGACAATGACGTAACCGAGCTAGTTAAGTATTTTAACAATTCATACCTACAAGCAATAGAGGAAGTAGCATTTATACGGAACGAGGACGGTGAACTGCAGCATCAGAAAGATACCGTACTAGATCTGATCGGTATTACAAAAGTTATACCTGTATCGCTATATCATGAGATAACAGGTACAGGCAAAAAGTTGCCAGCTAGCGATATTGATAGCAGAATACTTAAGAAAGAAGTATTCGGGGAGATTACCAAAATAGGATATGCTGAATTACTGGAAGCATTAGCTGATGATGAAAAATGCCTAGCTCTTAAAAAATGGTTGGTAAATGTCCCATCAGAAACTATCAAACCCTTTATCAATTGGGTTGAAGAAGATTTGATACCTCAATGCGAAGTACATCAGCTTACAGATAAACTTACTGAAGTGCTATGTACACTTAATCTTTTTCAGTTTAATAAAGAAATTTCATGTGACATTCAGCATTCTTTTGATAATCATAGCAAATCTTGGTTTTACGAAGCTAAAGAACTTAGACTAACATCTGGATATATTGAGTGGCTCAATGAAAAGGACCAATATGCTTTATTGATTACTACAAGCAAACTGAAAAAATATGCAGATGTATTGGTTAAGACAGGATTAAGGTTTTCAGATGATTTTAGTTCGTATACCAATATTATCAATACTCTAGTAACAGATGAAAGCCTTAACAAAAATGCAGAGCTACTCTATAGTAAAATAAAATCGTTAGCCGCTTCACAAGATTATAACACTGCTGAGGCAATCAACCTATTAAGCTTTATTAAGTCTATAAGAGGTAATTATTATGAAATAGCAATTTCAGAACTTGCTATTTTCCCTACAAAAGGAGGCCTTAATCTCCCACTAAAAGCACTTGTCCATCAAGATACACCAAATCTTCATCCATCATTCAATCAATTTTATTTAACATTTGCTGACTGGCAGCTAATCAAGAATACTCCATTAGCTGACGCTACCATTACTTTCGACAAGGTAATCGATGAAATTGTATGTAATGAGAAACACTTAGAATTAGTTAAGGCAAAAGTAAATGCAGATACTCTGCCCTCATTTTATGAGGCACTTAAAAAGTATTTAGACGAGAGTGAATATGAGGATTTATCCCGCCAAAGTATAGAGGTTATCTGTACCTCTACAGTTGATGAATTGCTTTTTGACATTCCTGGTAATGTGCTGTATAATGATGCCCTTAGGAATCTAACAAGGGATGAATTTCATGCTGTAAAAGAGATTCTGGAAGAATGCAGTAATTATAAACTTAGCCTTCCTGTTTACGAAGCGCTTGACTTTATTGAAAGTGCTGCTTTTAAGTGTAAAGATGAGTCTGTGGTAAGTTATATGCAGAGTGATTTAGAGGTGCCTGTATCTTCCATTGATGCTTTGATTAAGTATTTAAAGTCGTCTGAACATAAAGAGCCATTGTTTAATCGGGTACTTTTAAAAAGTACAGATAGCTCTAATATTCAGATAGGGATTAATAAGACTGGTGGTACACATCAGGTCAGGGCAAATAAAAAACTGTACGAATATGCGTGTTCTTTTAATGGTTATGAGAACAGTTATTTCCTGTTGCCAGGTAGCATAAGAGACAAAGCCTTAGAAGATCTCAAGCTTATGTATGAGCGGGAGTTGATTGATCACCTTTTAAATGAGGCTGAATACGATTGCAAGCTCGTTGAGTTTATAGAGGGGAAAGGTGCTGAAAGAGAGCTTAAGTTTTTAAGCAATATTTCTGAAATTCCGCTTTATACTACTGATGAAGGTACTAATACGTGGTCTTTGTCAACTCTTAATTTAATAAAGCCTATATTATTAAAAGAAGAGTTATCAAAGACAGAAGTTGACTTATTAAATTGTGTAAGGAAAGCTATTACCATTGATGGTAAAACCAGAGAAGAATACAATACAGCTCAGGATGTTGTACTAAAAAGTAACACCGAAAGTAACAAGCAATATGTTTTTGAGCTCTCACAGCTAATTGAAACAAATAACAAGGGGCTTTCAATTAAAGAGATCAAAACTATACTCCCGAAGTGGTCATCTAAAGAGCTAGAAAAACTATTTGAGCCTCATAGAGTGACTGCTAAAGAAATTGAAGAAATATTTAAGAAAGATAAAACTTATTCAGGCTATAAACTTGCTTTTGCAGTTTGCCTTTTTGATGCTGGTTTTAAACTTATAACTGGCCTTAATTTCAATTCTGGATTATCAGAAAGGTTCACAAATGGATTTTTAGATGAGATAAAGAAACAAAAAGCATATCACTTTCTTCCTCTGTTAAAATGTTTGCAAGTTAATAACCATGATGCTATAATACTTGACGCTAGACTTAGGCTTGAAGGGTCAATTGAGGAGCCTCCTAAATGGCTTGAAACTTGGGGTAAACTAGATAAATCTAATCTGGAGTTTCTTTATAAGTCAGGTCTTAAAGGGGCAGATTCGGACCTAATTGAACTCCGTCAACAATTCCTGAAAGATGAATTTGATGATACTTACTCATCTTTAATTCATTCAAAGGAAATACCAATTGGCGCATATAACCGCACTCTTGAATGGTTAGTCAGCACATTTGAAATTCTTTCTTCACATCAAGCCAAAGCTTATGTAGAATTATGTGAGGCCATGCTGGGGAAGGCAGGGCATGTGATAAGCCATGTAATACAAGAGAGCTTTGAAGAAGATGGGATAACAGCTTATAGCTTTACCAAAGCTGCAAAATATTTTATCCCTTCTGATTTTACGGAAGAAGAAATTAGACAAGTTAGCGTTGTTGCTAATGCGAATAATATCCCTCTAATTCCATCTTTTTGTCCCGTGAAGCTATCGTTAATTTTAGGGAAAAAGGCAGTTGAAATCGAAAAGAACGTACTTGATCCTGCTTGTATAGAAGATGCAGAACTGTGGGGCAATCAGTTCTACCAAAACTGGGCTTACAGAGACACTTATAAAATTTATAGAATTCAATCTGAATTTAGCAGGATGGATACTGTATTTGATGAGGCAATTGTTGTCTATGAAACTGAAGAAAAGGTATTGGAACATGATGGCTCATATTATACTAACATACAAGATGATCAAGAATTAGCACTATCTCTTCAGTTAAGTGATACTGCACATATACTTGAGTTAGTAAAAGGTATAATTGCAGACAAATCTGAGCCTAGAAGAAGAGAAGAGGAGGATTATGATGATCCAAATTATGCAACAGAGTATGAGGAAATAGTGAGAGATTTCCGAGACTTGGACAAAGTAGTACAAATGTCTAAGAATAAAGAGGCGTTGCAGAAAGGAATTATACACTTAGCGGATTCAGGCTTTGAATTCTCTGTATCTTTTATATCAGGTAATGCAATATACAATGCCAAGAAAGATGGAATATCTTATAAATTTTACTTCCATTCTGCTGTGGGCGGTTTACTGTTCCTTACTCCTGGTATAATGGAAGACTTATATGAGTCTGAAACAGGCGTTATTGTTCTTTATCCTAATGGACAAGTAAAGCATTTTGTCGGAATAGATGAACTGATTGAGAATCCAGAAAACAGTTACTTCTTGCTAAGGGCAAAGAATAATAAGGATAAAGAGCAGTTTCGGCAGGTGATTAGTGTGGCTCGCCAATATCAGTCTCACTTCATGTTCGTGACTTCAGAAGAAATGAGAAAGAAACTTTATGATTCTCGGGAGGAAAGAAAGCAAAATCAGTCACTCAAAGGTCAGTCTGATTTTGACCCAAGCACATTTTAAAAAGGAGCAATGATGACACTTGATGAGCAGAATCAGTTTTACCAGAGAGAACTGGATACGCTTGAGTTGGCCGTTAAAGAGATATTTTATTCATCGGCAGCTTCACTAAAAGCCAATGGTAAGCTTCACAGAGGTTTGTATACTGGTTATGATCCTAAAAGGGGCAATATATTCATAGACTTTAAGCTTAGTGCTGGTGAGAAGTTGCCAAGGCTAGATAGCGAATATCTTTGTTTTTTGGTGAGCCCAGAGTTTGTGCATGAGAGCAGCTGGGGAAGAAGGACATATCAAGACTTTATAGGTGATGTTGCAGAACAAGATATTACTGAAGTTAAATTGGTTAACTACACTGAATCATTGTCTGGAGATCCTAATAGAATAGCTGGAATTTTCAATGATGTAAGTCCAGAATTTTTAAATGGGCTTAAGCCAAATGCAGTAGTGCTATTGGGGCCTAAAGAGCCACCTTATGAGTATTTAATCAATTTAAAAAAGCTAACAGAAGAGGTAAAGAGCAACAGTACTTCTAATGCCAGTTACTGCCGGTTACTTAACTTTGAATATACATTAGAGGAAAATCGGTTTCCGGAGATAACGGTTGATAGTGATAAGCAATATCTGGATTTAATATCTCGTGCTGAGAAGGAAAATGTTATTTCGATACAAGGACCTCCAGGTACAGGCAAAACTCATTTAGTTGCGCAAATTGTGTCTGAGTTGCTGTCAAAAAATAATTCAGTATTGCTTACTGCCCAAACTAATAAAGCTGTAGTAGAGGTTTGTAACAAAGAGTTCTTGAAGCCATACCTAGATCAGGGTGTAGTGTATAAGAGAAGTCTAAAAACTAATGAGATAGCTCAGTTTCCAAAGCTACAGCCTATTTCTCAGGTAACCGCAATCCCTGGCAGCCTTATACTGGCGACGTATTATACTTTCTCCAATGCATGGGAAGAATTCAATCAGGCTGTATTTGATTATGTGATCGTGGAAGAGGCAAGCCAGGCATTTCTGACAACCATTGCCGGAGCTCTAAAAATGGGTAAGAAAGTAATAGTTGTTGGAGATTCATACCAGCTTGAGCCTATCGTAAACCAGAACAGACCTGAGCGAATATCGAAACACATTTATAAACTCATAAACGGGTTAGAAACCTTCGTTCAAATTTCTGATTATGCCTACCTAAGAAAAATCATTTCATATAGATTAACAGGCAGGTCAGTATCCTACACAAACTATTTTTATGAGAACACTCTTAAATCGGGCAATAAGAAAACTAAAACAAAGTATCTGGCACATTTAGGCTCATTTGAGAAATATATTCATCCAGATGGAGGTCCAACGCTTATAAAACTGGCTATGCCTCGCACAAAAGAGCCGGGCTTATCCTTACAATTCTTGAAGAACTCCATACAAGAAATTGACACAAAGCAGCTTGAAGTAGCTATCCTGACCCCCTTTGTGGACACAGCTAAATTTTTACAATCAAGTTTGCTGCCTGAACTCAAAGGTAAAAAGGTATTGATTGAAACAGTTGATAGAGTACAAGGTCTGGATGTAGACCTATGTTTCTATATTTTGCCAGATACCTCAAAAGACTACTCCCTGAGCCGGAACAGATACAATGTGGCAACCAGCAGGGCAAAATTAGCTTCCATTGTTGTTGGGCCTAAACAGTTGGCTGGTGCTCTCTCAGGATCGAGCGAGGCTTTAAAATATTTGCGGGCTCTCGATAAAGAATTTTCTTTCGATTTATAAAATTAAAACAAGCTTACTAATAGCTCATTCTAACTGTATTCCTGATCCCTAAATGCTCAGTCTTCAACAAGCATACGAAATAAGAGAGTCCATTATAGCCTATCTGAATGCCACTTTTACCTTTCAGGATAAGAAGGTACATAAGGCGTTCTACGACTTCCTAACAGACAATAATAACGGTATCTTCAAGGGCCCTTTTGTTTCTATCAAGCTTCCTTTTGTAAAGGCGAAAGAAGAAGACATTGCCACTATACCTTTAGAAATCAAACCAAGCTGGCCTCCCTATGATCATCAGGTTAAAAGCTGGCACCGCCTTAGCACTGCTAATGGACAAAACCCTGAGCCCGCTATCGTCACGACAGGTACAGGTTCTGGTAAAACAGAGGCGTTTCTATACCCCCTGTTGGACTACTGTTACCAGAACCGACACAGAACAGGTATAAAGGTTATTATCCTGTACCCAATGAACGCTTTAGCCACCGACCAGGCTAAACGTTTAGCTGAGGCGATTTATGAGGATGATCGCCTACGAGGAGTTATAACGGCGGGCTTATTCATCGGCGAAGGCAAAGATGCCAAGAAGTACCCTAAAACAATGGGTGCTGACAATATTATTGAGAACAGAGATTCGATAGTAGACGCTGCTCCGGATATTCTGCTCACAAACTTTAAAATGCTGGACTATGGCTTAATGCAAAGCAAGTACCATAGTCTATGGTCCGCAAATCTTAAAGATACTGAACTGCTCAAGTTCCTCGTATTGGATGAACTTCATACTTATGATGGGGCCCAAGGTACAGACGTAGCCAACCTGATTCGTCGCTTAAAGCTGAAACTAAATATTCCTAAAGGACAGATATGCCCTGTTGGCACCTCGGCTACAATTGGATCTGGAGAGGAAGCACCCCAAATGTTGGCAGATTACGCAGCGAGAGTATTTGGAGAGGAATTTAACAGTACTGCCATTATTACCGAAAATAGAATCTCTATTGACGAGTTCTATGGCAACAGGGACAAGAGTGAGCTTGATGATAACTGGCCGGGTATCAACAGCCTTAGGAAAAGCCAACTTTTAGTTGATGATAGTTACGAGGACTATTTAAAGAGACAACTTAAGCTATGGAACCTGAGCGAGGAGACCAATAGTCTTGAGTTGGGTGATTATCTGAAGAATAAGCTCATAGTCTACGATCTACTAAAAGTTTGTGAATCGGGTGTTAAAACAGTAGAGGAGATTATCAGAGCGCTCAGTGATATTAACCTTGACTTTAAAGGCTTACCTCAGTTGGATCCAGTAGGGGCATTCAATCCAAAGGAAACAGTTCTTCAGTCTTTACTGGCTCTGATTACAGAGGCTAAAAGTGGCAATAGTAAAAAGAAATTTCCTTTTCTTTTTGTCAATACTCAGCTTTGGGTCAGAGAGCTGAGTGGGGTATTAAGAAGCTTTACAAAAGAGCCTGTCTTTACATGGAAGGATGATGTAACGCCAAACGGTATTCAGGCTTTGCCACCATGGTTTTGTAGGGAATGTGGAGCAAGTGGTTGGTTAGGTGAAAAGCATGATAATAAGAATAGACTGGAACAGGATATACAGGATGTATATTCTAAGTTCTTCTCAAACCACAGGCACATTTACTTAATCAATACCCCTGAGCATGAACCCATAGATGGTTATGAGCCTACGGACATTTTCAGAAAGCAAGTCAACAACTCTAACTTTGAGTTCTATGATAGTGAAGCAGAAGACAGGGTTAAGGTTGTAGCTGTAAAGAAAATAAATGATAGAGGATTTAATGATCATGTTTGTCCAGAATGTACGTCCCGTAACAGCCTGAGTATAATTGGTACGCGGGTGGCTACCCTCAGCTCAATAGCTGTAGGGCAGGTGTTAGCCACTGACCTGGATGCTCAGCCTGAGCAAAAGCGAAAGGTGCTGGCTTTTACAAATAGCGTACAGGATGCGGCCCATCAGGCTGGTTTTATTGAAGCAAGGAATTACAACTTTACATTCAGGGCTTCATTACAGAAAGTACTCAACCAACAGGATAAACCTATATCCTTAACGGATCTGTCTGAAAAGTTCATCAGCTACTGGAAAGAAAAAGCAGATGAAACCGGCCATTCTGTTCTGGATGCATTCTATTATCGCTTCTTCCCATCTGATTATATTGGTAAAGCCACTCCAGCAGATTATTATGAGAAGGGCCATTACTCTACTGCTTTTCAGAGAGAATTTGATGAAAGGGTGAAATGGCAGATATTCAGTGAGTTTGGGTACAATGCATTAATAGGTAGGACACTCGAGAAAACAACCTCTTCAGCAGTTGCTTTTGATGAACCATCTCTTGAAAAGCTATGGCAATTGATGGAGCCTTGGATGGATCACAATAACCTGGGCATGGTCAGTAGAGATGAGTTCTTGAGGTTCATTACACTTCTTCTTTATAGAACTCGAACCAGAGGGGCAATTAATCACCCCTACTTTTCCAAATTTAGAAATGGAGATCTGAGGTTGTGGGATTTGAACTGGATGCGGGATGAACGCCATTTCCTGAATAATAGGTTTGGTCCAAGAGTAAGGATACCACGCATATTAACAGCAGAAAGAGACAACAGGGGCGTATTAGATAGTACCTATACTCGAAACACCAACTGGTTTCATGCTTACTTCAGAAAGTGCTTTCTAATGGCACCTAACACCCCTGATCTTGTAAATGAGTTTTATGCGGAGCTGTTAGCAAAGCTTGTAGAGGCTGAGATCTTTGACGTGGCTCATGCCAACAATATAAGCAACTATGCTATTAACCCCGACAAAGTATTCGCTCTGAATCAAGCATATACTTTGGAATGTAGTGGGTGTGGGCATAAAGTATACACTTCGGGTAATCAACGCTTTATTGATAGAGCCAGCTGCATAAACTACCAATGCAATGGTCATTATATACAGTCGGAGAGTACTGCAAAGCCTAACTATTATCAGCTTGTTTATAATAGAACACGGTCACCTAGGATTTACGCAGCAGACCATACAGGTCTGTTAGAGCGCAAAGAGCGAGAATTAAAAGAAAATGACTTTAAGAACCGATCTAGGTTTAACTCGCTGAATGCATTGGTTGCTACCAGTACATTGGAGATGGGTATTGATATCGGTACACTAAATACTGCTATCAATAATGCAGTGCCTCCTCTTCCTTCAAATTACCTACAGCGTATAGGTCGGGCAGGTAGATCAAGCGGCTCTGCTTTCATTCTAAACTTTGCCCAAAGTAAGGCGCATGACCTCTACTACTTTGCCGAACCAAAAGATATTATGGAAGGCGAAGTTGCCACGCCAGGGTGCTATCTGGAAGCCAAGGAAATCTTAAAGAGACATTTCTTCGCATTCTGTATAGATACCTGGACAAGCTTTAGCCCAACAGCTAATGAGATACCATCCAAAGTAAGGTTTCTGAGAATCAGTACGAGTGATCTTCATGCTCCAGAATTCTTTATGAACAGGATACTCTCCTTTATAAAATCAAAAGAGCAAGTGCTGTTCGAAAGATTCAAAGAAGAGTATAAAAATGAGGTTGAAGAAGAGGTGTTCAGTGAACTGCTGCTCAGTTTAAAGTCAGATGCATTTTATCAGTTCTATAAGTCTATTTTCAAAAAACTACAGGATGAATATCTTTCTATAGCGAAAAAGAGAAAAGAGATAGATCTACACATCAAAAAGCAAAACCTAGGTGTGGAGGATCCGGATAGAATAGAGCAGGAGCGTGAAAAGAAGAACCTATGGGGGATATTGAAAAGCCTTGAGAAGCGTAGTGTTCTAGAGCACCTGACAAACATAGGAGCGCTTCCTAACTATGCATTTCCTGAGACGGGGGTAGTGCTAAACGCCAAAGTATTAGGCAACAAAGCTATTGGCAGTACAAAGCCACCTATTAACAAAGATTTTGAAATAGTACGGTCATCTAGCGTTGCTCTGAAAGAGTTTGCGCCTGATAATCATTTCTACTCGCAAGGTTTTAAGTTTAAGGTTACGGGCGTAAATACGTTCGACTGGTCTGATCAGTCGGTGTATCATGATAACAGATTTTGTTCCAACTGTGATCACTTAGAGGATGCCGTTACTGCCCAAAAAGGTCCTTGCCCTAAATGCGGTCATGAATCGTGGGGGGCTGCCTCCAATGTGCATAAGTTTGCAAAGCTAACAACTGTTAAGTCATTTAACAGTCAATCTGATGCTACTCTGACAGATAATAAGGATGAGCGAGACAGTCTACAGTTTAACCTAAGCACCCACTTTAATTTTAAAGAAGATTCTTCTCAGGGTGCGTGGGCAATGAAACGCATTCCATTTGGGATAGAGTTTGTAAAGCAGGTTACCATTACGAATACTAACCTGGGTCGTACTGATGTTGTTAATGCCAGAAAGTTAGTTGTTAACGAGAAAGAAGTACCTGCCCATGGTTTTATAACCTGTCGCCACTGTGGCAAATCTTCATCACATTACAATCAGCCGGAATATAAGGCTCATTATGCATTCTGTATTCATAAGGAGAAAGAATATGAAGGCAAGCCAGACGAGGTTTTTCAAGAGATTTTCTTCTTCAGAAGTATTTCTACAGAAGCACTTAAGATACTATTGCCTGTTCAGGAACTAGACAGTGAGGAAGAGATTCTACAGTTTATGGCAGGTATAGAGCTAGGACTTAAAAAATATTACAAGGGAAACCCTCAGCACATTTCTATTAGCAAATACAAAGAGTATAATAACAAGACACTCAAATTTGACAGGTACTTGGTGCTCTATGACACAGTACCTGGAGGAACAGGTTATTTAGAGAAGCTATTTGACAGAACTGAATTTAGTAAGCTACTGAAGAATGCATATGAGGCTATCAAAGATTGTGCTTGTCAGCATAATGGGAAAGATGGCTGTTATAGATGTATATACTCCTACGGAAACCAATTTTATAGAAATGATCTGAGTAGAGCACGAGCCGAGAAACGGTTCAAAAGGATACTTGAACAGAATGAAGGCTGGGAAAAAATGCAATATGGCTTGGGTAGTGTTACCAGTGCTGGCCAAATTGAAGAATCAGAGTTAGAGGAACGCTTTATTCGCAGTTTAAGAAAAAGAGCAGATAAGCTGGGATGGCAGTTTGAGGATATAAAGGAAAACGGTGTAATAAACTATACTCTCACCATTAAGAGTAAGGGTTTGGATGTATCTTATCATATCAGGCCGCAGGTAGATTTGGGACCAAGTGATGGAGTTGCATTTTTAACCAGAACTGACTTTATATTCCAGTGCACTTCTTTTGTAAGAGGTGGTAAGACAGTAGAGGGAGAGGATTTATTAGGGATACCTAAGTTCGCTATATACTTAGACGGTTATCAGTACCATGCTTCCAGAGAAAATAACAGGTTTAGTACTGATGTTCAGAAGCGTAAGGCTATTGTTGATAATCCAGAGTATAAAACGTGGACACTCACTTGGTATGATCTTGAGCAGTTCGATGAAGATAAGGATGACTCTTTAGCTGAACTTCTTTCCTCTAATCCATTTGCGAAAACCAGAAAAGATCTGAATAAAATAGTTAAGGGGAGCTCTGTTCCCTTTATCAGTGCAAAGAACAGCTTAGAACGATTTTTGGTAGTGCTGGAGAACCCAGTTATCAATCCATCTTTCAAAAAGCTTTTGGCTCTTTATCTGAGCTTTTATCATGAGAATCTGTATCAGCCATCTTTTGACTTTGCTGACCTCAAGAAAGTTCTAAACTTCTCTCAGCCTTTCATCGGAAACAATGTATTTATAAAAGATGCAGCAACTTTAAAGGATGGTTTACTCACATTCCAGGGAGTTAAAAATAGCCCATTATTTGAGTCACGCACCTTTGTATCCTTTGTAAAAGGGGAGGTTATAAGCAGGTTTAAACTACAGCCCTTACTACATATAGACAAGGAAGACTGGAAATGGTTCTGGCATTACTTCAACCTAATGCAGTTTGGTGATTTTGATTCAGCAGACATAGTAGAGGTTACCAATGATGACGTTCTGGTCGAGGGTCATATTAATATAGATGAAAGTGACGAAGGTGATCCTTTAGAAATCTTACTGGAGCAGTTCGGAGAGGAATATTACGCTGTAATCAGATACTACTTTAATCAATGTGTAGATGAGTTTATTAATCTTGATCTAGAGACGATAAACTCCTTAACTAACGATAAAGGAAAGGTAGTTGCTGAGGCAGAGTTAGTTATTGGAAGCAAGAAAATTGTTTTTGATCCTTTTAGCGATGAAGATATAAAGGTATTTGAGAAGGCTGGATTTAAGGTTTATCATATTAAAAATTTTGATTTAGATATTATAGAAAATGAAGCTACTCATCTACGATAAATTCTTTGACTCATTGATTAAACTCCCAAGAGGGACTCAGCAAAAGGTGATTGAGTTTCAAAGGAAGTTCAGGGAGAATTCTAAGTCAGCCGCTATACATCTGGAGCCTATCTCTACATTTAAAGATAAGCAGCTTAGAACTGCCAGGATTGACCAGAAGTACAGGATAATATTAAGGGCACCAGAAACAGGGGACACCTATTATCTTTTATGGGTAGATAATCATGACGAGGCTATGGCTTGGGCCACCAATAAAATCTTTCAGTGGAATACCAATACTCAATCCATCCAATTGTTCACTTCGCCAGATGTTGAACAGTTAGTTGAAACTGATAGCCAAGGTAGCTCCCAAAATGAAACTTCATTTGAGCTTTTTACAGATTATACGGATAAAGATCTTGTGAAAATCGGATTACCAGAGGTGCTAATACCTTCTGTCAGGAAAGTAGTTGATTTGGATGGCCTAGAGGCATTGGAGAAATACCTTCCAGCTGATGCTTTTGAAAATCTGTTCTATTTAGCTGATGGCGCTAATATTGAAAATCTTATTTATGAGATTGAAGAAGGCAAAGTAGCTTCTACTCAATTCGAGGATCAGCTTAAGAGTGTAAACAACCAGAGAAGTTTTATTGAATTTACTGATGACTCTGTATTTAATGAGGTATTGGCAGGTGAGCTGAATAAATGGAAGTTCTTTCTACATCCAACTCAAAGAAAGCTTGTGGAGAGCGACTTTAACGGTCCTATAAAAGTTACTGGAGGAGCTGGTACAGGCAAAACAGTAGCAGCTTTACACAGACTTAAATACCTGGTTAATGCGTCTCAGGATAGTAGACCTGTTCTCTTCACTACATATACTAAAGCACTTACAAGTAATTTAAAGGACTTGGTTAGTGATTTGGGGATGGATCAGTATAAAGTCGTGGTCAATAATATAGATGCTTTATCTTATGATTTGGCAAAGAGTTACCGCTTAATAGATGATAATACGAAGGTAATAGGCTTTTCATCTGTGCGCTCAGCAGAGGAGATTTGGGACGAGTTATTAGAAAAAAATCTAATTGAGTTCGACAGGGATTTTATTATAAGCGAATACAACCAAGTTATACTTCATAATAATGTAAAGTCACTTCAGGAATACCTGAGAACCTCAAGAGTGGGTAGGGGGAAAGCCATCTCAAGGAAGCAAAGGCAAAATTTATGGAGCGTATTTGAAAGTTATGATAAGTATAAAAAAGAAAGTGGATATATAGATAAAGAAGAAATCTATAATAGGTTAACAGATTATCTTACGGAAAACTCCATCAAGCCTTTTGCTCACTGTGTTGCAGATGAGCTACAAGATTTTTCTAATGTTGAGTTGCGGTTCTTGCGTGCATTAATTGAGGAGAAGAAGAATGACCTTTTCTTGGTTGGTGATCCTCTTCAACAGATTTACGACAGAAAGATATACTTCTCAAAAGCAGGTATAAATATAAGAGGTAACAGAAGCAAAAGACTTCGTATAAACTATAGAACATCTGAGGAGATAAAGAAGTTAGCCTTTTCTGTGATTCAGGATATTGCTTTTAGTGACTTTGATGGTGAAGAAGAATCTAAGAATGGATATGTGTCGCTATTTCATGGCGATGTACCTACTTACCAAATCTTCAAGTCCAAGGACGATGAAATCAGCTATATCAAAGAAAAGATTACAGAGTTAAAGTCTAAAGACTTTCTGCTATCTGAGGTTGCCATTTGCGCCAGAACGAAAGATGAAATAAGAGGACTCAAATCCGCACTTTATAAGGCGAATATACCTTGGTACGATATCACGTCTAATGAGAAAGCTGGCGATAAGACAGGTGTAAGGCTTTCTACTTTCCATAGTATGAAAGGACTTGAGTTCAAAGTTATTTTCCTGGCAGATGTGAATAATAGAACCTGTCCATTTCTTCCTTATGCTTCTGTTAATTGGGATGAAGACAGAAAGAAAGAACATACGCAGTCAGAAAAGTCTCTTATGTATGTTGCAATCTCCAGAGCTGTTCAGAAGGTTATCATTACTGGTACTGGCCAGCATTCTGAGGTGATAAGGCTGTAATAACATGTATAAGGTGATTCTGGTTTTTGTTTTAGAAGGATGTAAAACCGTGATTTTTTAATGTCTGCTCCAATCATCAAATCAGTCACTAATCAACCTGGCGAAGTGTGAAAGAAGATAAGCTATCAACCAAAGATGTACTTTCAAACATTATCCTAATGAAGAGTAATGGATTGGCTTTGTTAAAACAAGATAAGCCATACACAAAGCTGCTTCAACATATCCTAATAGACAATGACTACTACAGCAAAAGCGTACCATTACCCTCTATCAAAGAATTAGCTAAAGCCCTAGGGTTAAACTATGCAGAGCTGAGGAGGCAAATTTTAGAAGTTTATGATGATTTAGGGCTTGGGGATGAGGTAGTGCCAACTTTTTCTTTTCCTAAAGTGCGCTATACATTCATGCTGAGAGGTATGACTAAAGACAAATACCTTTACTTAGAAGTAGATCAATTGCCTGTAATGCCAAGGGTTGGAGAGAATATTAATCTACCATTCTTTTCTGCATATATGAGGACAACTCAATTCTATGTAGAAAATGTTGAACATGAATTTACTGATGGCTTACAAGAAGTTGTATTTTCTTTGAGAGAGGGATATTTTAATTCTTATTGGCACTACAGAAAAGACAAAGCGTTAGAGGAGGATGAGATAGATATACTAGAATATTATAGAATGGATAAGTATGATCTAAAAAAAAGACTTAATGTCGGTAGGAGATGGTATTAGTACGTTGCCGTATATATGAATATCGAAGTGGCAAAGGAGTGCCGAAAGCAGTTGAGTATTTGTCAGGAGGACTGGGACAAGCTACAAAAAGAGCAGCTTAATGTATACTATACACTTAATAGATACTCGGTGGTTGTCTAAATTGTTTTCAGTCGTCAGCCAAGAAGATAGTAGAGCAAAAGAAGCCCTAAGAAAAGACTCCTTTTGCTCTACTATCTCAATTATGTTTAACTAAAGCTATTACTAAAAAAGTGTTACAGAGCTAATGGTAAACTTTTAATGGGTTCAGAGTAGAATTGCTTAAAAACATGAGTGGCCAGATTCGGCGTATCATTCAGCTTATATACATAATGCCGTGCCAGGTAGTCATAGCACTTGATAGGGCAATCAAATGGAGCTGATATGAACTTTATAACTTCTTTCTTGCCAGTTTTAGATTTACCTCTACTATACTGGATGGCAGGCCACCACGCCTCCAACTTGCCTGTCTTGGGGCTTTTAGCCTCTACTACGTGGTACTCTATCCCAATGCTGGCACCAAGGCGCTGCAGGGCTTGGTAATAGCTTTTCTCGCCGTGCCGCCTCATATGTTCTTTAATAACTATGCAGGCCTCGAAATTTGGGCAATCACGGATCAAGCCTGCCACTTCTCGGTTAAAAACTTCTTCTGGAGTCATGGTGTTATGTAATTTGCTTTTAAGGTTTTCATCTTAATTTTTTTATTCCTTTGATGGTTTGGTTATGCGGCTGCCTCACAACCATGGGTGTAGGTAAATAGATTTTCGGCACTAAATTTTGTCCGGCACAGTGCCAGTATCCGCTCGTTCTTTGGTAGCATCACCCAGTGAAGGCCGAACATGGAGCCGTGCGCCTCCGGTGTCAGCAGCACGTTTCTCAGATAAGCCTCACACGCTATGAGCACCTGTATTAGCTGTAGCCGTTCATACTCCCTGTCATCGCGCTGGCACAGATGCCTAGCTTCCTCCTGCAGCCTGGCCAGCTCCTTTAGGTACTTGTTATTGACCACATTCAGCCACACATTTCGCCCCTGGCTCACATCACGGAGCAACAACACCATGAGCTTCTTGTAATCCGATAAAAGCTGCATCACATCAAAGGAATAGGTGCTATTCAGCTGTTTTTCGGCTTTTTGAGGCTCTATTTCTTCTGTAGAAGCACCGTTTAGTAGTGCATCAACACGAGATAGCAACGTGTTGCTGCCTGTCTGTTGCTCATTTTGACTGCTGTCTGGGCTTGTCTGATCAGCGTCTGTTGCTGTCTGAGCAACAGTCATGGCAGTGTCTGTTGCTGTTGATACCGAGTCTTCAGACACCGCTAGGTGGATCGTTTGGAGCCTCATTGCCTCCAGTTCTTTGAGCGTTTTTTCCACGGTGTATTTGCTTACACCAAGCGTTCTAACGATATCGCGGATGGAGGCGCCTGCCATCCGCAGCCGCTGCACTTGAGCGGCAATGTTCTCTTTTTCCATGGTTAAGAATCGATTTATTTTATTGTTAAATGATAGGTAATGTCGGCTGCGCCATTGAGAGTACAGCCTTTGGTTAATTTTGTGGAATGGTAATGTAGCATTGGGTTGGAGGGCCGCGAAGGTACCCAAACACAAACACCCGCCTATATAGGCCACTGTTCGTGTTTGGGTAAATACACTACGCTGCCCATGATTCCAGGCTAGGAACTAGGCTGTACATGGTAGGTTTACCGGCACTTTCCTCTATGGCCAGTTCGCACGGGATGCCGTTAGCGCTATTGATCGTCATTCGCTGCTCTGCTATCTCCTTCAGGCGGTCTTTAACGGTGTTGGCGTGGGCACCGAACATTGCCGACAGCTCCTCCACCAAGTCTTTTTGCTTTTTTGGCTCCATCAGTAGCTCACGTAGGCAATCGGCTATCATACCGGTGTCTGCTTTCTTCCGCTTCTCCTGCATGGTGCTATTAATCATCTCTTGGCTAGCACGTGACAGGCAGTGCCTGCTCTCATCGAAGTAGAGGTAGAGCGGATCAGGCTTCTTACCATTTCTAAGCTTTAGGAACTTCACTGCGATTAAATCACTGTCCTTGTTATTGACCTTCTCAAAACCTATTTGCATGATGGTGGAGGCTTTATTGGAAGCTTCTGTACCAGTATGCCCCCTGGCTTTGTCAGTGCCAGGGTTCTCGTGGATGATGAGCAGGAAGGTGATGTTATGGTCGTTGATGAGCCGGTTCAGAAAGTCAAACAGCTCCAGCGACTCCGATGCGTTGTTGAAGTCCCCAATGCAGTCCGTTACCACGTCTAGCAGGATAAACAGATGGTGAGATGACTTCTGCATCGCCGCCTCCACAAACGCTTTCAGGGCTTTCAGCCTTTGCTGCCTCTCAAACCCTATTAGGCTGTAGGGAATCAATCGGTCGTGGCTTTGGAAGGGATCAAGCCCGGCTAGCCTTCTGATATGCTGAATGGCCATCGGAAACTGCTCCGATTGGTTGCGCTCTGTATCCACGTACGCCAGCAGAAACAGAATCAGCTCGTCTTTGGTGAAGTCGCAGAAGTCCGTATCGCAGTACCTGCCGGAAAGCAGTAGGCTTAGAAGCATCTCAGCCAATCGGCTCTTGTGCGAGCCGAACTTGCCCTGGATGATGTTGATCGTCCTTTTCCAGATGATTCCCTTGCCGTTTAGCTTGATGATGGGCGGAGATCGCACAATGGCTTTGGAAGCATTATCCTCAATCAGCTTGATGTTCGCCTGTATTCCTTCCGGCCAGTCGCCGGAATCCTTTGGTTTACAGTGGCTAGGGCTTCTCGGCATATCCATGGCAAACGCATCTTGTATACCATTATGACCGTGGGGAACTAGCCTGCTAGTCGCGTTGGCTGCGGAAACGGGAGTGTAGTCTATCATGACGCTATAGGTTTATGAATCCGTATCTGTTCCCGTTTCCCAGCGTCAGCCTAATGTGAATGCCGTCAAGCGGTGCGCTTTCCTGCAGCAGCTTGATCTGTTCCTCTACCAGTAACCACCTGTCGGTGTGCAGCAACCTCTTCGTTGCTACAATCTCAGCATATATCTGGTTGTAGGCTCCTGCCAGTGACTGTAGAAGGCTGTCTCTGGTTTCAACTACCTTCTGGCTAGCCGTTGAACTGGCGGCGTATGTCTCCAGTATGCTGCGCTCTTTGCTGATAATGCCAGCCAGCTGGTTTAGGCCGGGGGAGGGCGGGGAATATGTGCTATACATGTGATTATTTGGCGGTGACGCAGTATCCCTCAAAAAGCAATCAGTTCGTGATAGCTCTTGCACCTGGTATTGTAAAACATTAGTATTCATTTCGTACTTAAAGTGGTGAATTTACTTGAGTGAAACACAGGCAGGAGATTAAGCAGCTATCTGCATTTTAGGAGTTAAAGAAGGGTTGTTGTTTTTGATGTAATAGATGAGTTCTTCGCGGCTAAAGAGGCAGCGTCCTTCACCGCAGTAGTAGGTGTTTAGCATGCCTTGCTTCCTAATCTTATTGAAAAGGGAGCGACTGATGCCACCTAGAAATTCGCGTGATTCGGGCTCTGTAAAGAACTCTTTAATAAGGGGAGGTAAAGGAGAAGGGGTTTCCTTTTTATACTTTAGGAATGCGTTTTCACAGCCTTGCTGCGCTGCCAGTACTATCTGGTCAAATACTTCTTGGGGTAATTTGAAGGACATAATTGTTATGAGTTTTAAATACTCTGCAATGTTATCCTTCGCTATGTATTAAAGCTTATCGTTGTTCTGTTTGGAACGATTTAGAACAATTTGGAACAGCTTGGACCAAACAAGATACTATTATTTTAAGCTTTCCAAATCCCTTCTTAAGTTACTATCTAGGCCCAACGTCATCTTGGGCTTGCTATAATTTCTAATCGACATTATCTGGCCGAACTGCTTATTGAAGATTTCACCGAGTTTACTTCTGTTGCTTAAATTTCTTATGATACTTTCTTTTTCAAGATAGTCTATGATAGGCACTAACAATCCGGGCCTGTAGAAATCAAAATTCCATTTCAAGTCATGAGTTAGATACTCATATTTAACAAGCATGGTAATAAAACGATCTACATTCTCTTGATTGCTTCGAAATAACTGTAGGAATGTAACTTCTTTAGTCTTTGAATCAACTGCTGTGCGTGCTGCTGGTTTAGCTGGTAAAGATGGGGCTTCACTAAAATTGATAGACGAGTTAGCTAGAGCTAATTGCTCATGTATTTTTTTTTGATTGTATCTCTCTAGCTTAATTATATAATCTACGGTTTCTTTGACAAAAATCTCCGTCCAATAATCTTTAGATATTTCATGCTTTGGCCCCCAAAAATCATCTTTATTTATGTCAAATTTATAATAAAAGTCAAATCTTCCTGGAGCATAAAGCTCACATAATTCTCTAAATTTCATTTTTTCGTACTTAACGAATTTTTTCAGTGGTGGTAGGTCATCTTCTTTTTTTAAAAAATTATTCCAAAGTTGCGCGCATGATTTAAATAGAATATCAGTGTATTGATGAGCGGCATTGGTTAAACAATCCATGCTCATCTCCACAAACCAATGATTGTATATATAGATTTCTGCTAAGTATTCAGAAGGTTTAAAATCGAACTTATAATGAGGTTCGTTATCCAGTCTTACAGTGAAGTGGTTGAAGGGGAATATGAATAATTGTTTATTATTTTTAAAAAATTCAAGTTTTCCTGAAAATGTTTCAATATCAGAAGATAACTCCTGGTGTTTCTGTTTATACGTACAATATGCGTCGAAGCTTATTGAGAAGCTTTTTGAGATACCAAGTCCGGAACAGTCTAAATAATACCACATACAACCTAATTTGTACTTATGCCCAAGCTTTTAACATCTCCTCTTTAACAGTATTCTCTGTAATTTTTACGTACCTCATCATAGTAGCTAAATCCTTATGTCCGGTGATCTTCATTATAACCTCTGGCCTTAAACCTCTTTCCAAACTTTGGGTAATGAAAGTTCGCCTAGCACAGTGCGTGGTTAATAGCTCGTGTTTAGGAATGTTCTTTTCAACTCTTTTGCTGCCGGTGTATGTTACCCTCTGCTCTACGCTGTCAATACCACAATGCTTTCCAAGGTCTTTTAGAGCCTTGTTCATCTTTTGGTTAGTGATGGTTGCTGGTAACTGCCCGTCATACTTCTTTATAATATGCTTGGCATACTTGCTTAAAGGAATGATCAGCTTGTCCCTGGTCTTAATTGTAGTGAATTCAATATAATCTTCCTTTATGTTCTCAGGCTTTAGGTTTTGTATGTCTGAGTATCTTAATCCTGTGGCACACTCAAAGATAAAAATATCTCTGATCCTATCTAGGCGTTTGTCTTTAGATAGATCAAAATCAAACAGCTTGTCAAGCTCTTTCCGGGTGAGGTAAATGATGTCTGTTTTTGTATTAAGCCTTTTGAAGCTTTTGCTCTTGAACGCAAGATTTTGATTAATTCCGAGGTGTGTTAGATGATTTAAGAAAGCCTTAATGTGCTTGATGTGTTTTCCTACTGTATTTGCGGTTCGCTCTTTTTCTACCATTAGCCAGGTAGTAAATTTATTATAGAAGGCCATATCAATCCTGTCAAGGGTAATCTTATAGCCTTTCTCCTTTTCAAACTCCTCAATGAGGTTTAGCGTGCTCAGCTGCTGGGCTAAAAACCCTGGGACTTTTCTGCCTTTGTTCTCCTCTACCCAGCTTTTATAAAGGGCATAAAAGTCAGGCTCTTTTTTACTGCTAGGTGCCTTGGACTCACTTAACTTTTCTCTGACGTACTCTATAGTAGGATCAACACCTATAGATTTAGCTATATTGGCAATCTCTTTAACTTCATCCTCTTTAGCTTCAATGGCACTGTTAAGGGTAGTGTAACCACGAAGAGATCTTTTTGCTTTCTCGTTCTCTGCATCCCAGTACCCAGGTAGAATTTTTTCACCTGTGCTTACTTGTATAGATTTCTGTTCATGGGTGTACCGAACATAGATAACACATTCCCCTTTTTTGTTAGGTTTATTTTCTCGGATGATAAGTTTGGTGGTAGCCATCTCTTTCCTTTCAATTTTTTATGAAAGGTAATATGGGTCAAGTTATAGGTCAAGTGCAATGATGTATTTTATTATCTTTTGTTGTTTTGTAGAAAAATAAAGCCCCTAATAAGCTTGTTTAAAGGTGTTTTTTGTCTTTTGATGTTCTATGCTGTATTTTAGTTCGAATCCAAACGGGATCACAAAAAGCCCCTCTACATTGCGTAGAGGGGCTTTTTTTATGTGCAAATAACACCTTGAAGGTTCTCATTATTTAAAACATTGTACATATAATCAACAACTATAGGAGCTTTCTTTATTTAAAGAAAGCTCCTATAGTAACTCTCCACACCCTTAGAAAAACTTTCGTCTGAGAAGTAAACTATGAGGGCCGAGTTTTAAAATGAGAAACAACTGCTCAGTGGATGGAATGGGTAACCTCTAGGACTGCTGTCCCTGTTTCAAGCCCAGATAGGCTTACCGAAATGAAGCATTTACAAAAGGAATCTAATTAGCACTCTTTTGTTTAAATACAGTTTTTGCACATCTTAAAATTAGCGACTCTGCTTTTAGCGCTTAAAGTGTAGGACAGTAATACTTCCACTAAATTTAGCGGACTTCATAACGAGATCCGGATGCTTAATAGCTTTTGTAGAAAAGGGGTGCTCAAACTTTATCTTCTATTTAGCGAGACATGAAGTTTTGTAATTATAACGATGCCATACTACCATCTACTTCCATTTAGAAAATATAAGTAGAACGTTTCTTTACGATATTGTATATGTATATATTTATACTTTTGAAGCTGATTGCTGTGCTCAAAAAGTAGAACTATTAACTACTACTAACTGACTGTAAGAAAAACAAACAGGCGTATGAAGGTTTGGATTGAGAAAAAGCTCGTCAAGGGCAGAGACGATAGGCTGAAGGGAGAGCCTATCTTAGGCAAGGCCTTATGGTCGGCTACGAAGAGTAGCAGCGGCGTAGACATTTACAGCACTATGAGGGAGGTAGAGCCGAATGATGTCATACTGCACCTGACGGACAACTATGGCATCACCGGCATCTCACTGGCGGCAGGAAAATTTACCGAGGCAGATGGATCGCAGCACTCTAACGGAGTGGGCTTGGCTTATATGGTGCCATTGAAGGATTTTAGGATATTAAACCCAGTAGTCACTAGAGACAAGCTGCTGCGGGAAGAGAACAGAGCACAGTTAGACCAGATTAGGAAGCAAGGCAAGGTGTTCTATAATAAGAAGTTGGAGCTGAACCAAGGAGCCTATCTTACTGAGTCCCCTGTAGAGCTGAGCAGGCTGATTAACTCTATATACAGCACTCAAGCAGGCCAGGACCTGCCGTATATAGGTGGCTTGCTGCAGCCTCAAAATGGACCCTCGGATGGCGCCAACCTAGACAAGTGGGAGGAGCTAAAAGTTACGGTGCAGCGGATCAACGACCGTGAGGCGGTCGAGAAGTTTTTTGATGCTGCCGGGCATGTGCTCTCTAAACTTAATTTATCCACCGATGATCAGCTAGTATATGCCGCAGCCTTCGTAAAGCACAGAAGCGTGCAGCTAACGATAGGGGGGCGATATGTAACTAATGTTCATAGAAAAGGCGATTCTGTGAAGCTAGGCTTCCATGTTCCAGCTGAATATTTAGATCATTTACGGGAAAGATACCCAAGCTTACTTATAAGTAATGAAGAGGGCGGGAGCAAGGAAAAGCCTTTAAGATGGGTAACCCTGGAGGCAGAGAAGTTAAATCTAAATGACTTTCTAGATGCAATCACGGTGCCTGCCGAAGAGAGCAGGCAGGCGCAGAAAGTGTCGCAGTTTCGCGTGCAATTTGCCCACCTGCACAACAAATGGATCATTGAGGCGTCCAAGGGCTGGGAGGTGAGGAGCCGCCTTTTTGAGGATACTGCGCATTACCTGGTGGGTGCCTACTGGGACGAGCACAGCCCAGAGGACCAAACCGAGAGGTTCGTGGAGCAAGGCATCTGGGAAAACGGCTATGACGATAAGTTCCTAAGGGAGGTGAGTGCCGTGCTCGAAGGCAGCCGCATTGCTATCAAGTCCGTTTTCACAAGAGAGAAGACAAAGCCTGTTATGGCGATTAAGGCCAGAGGAAGAGTAACGGCTAACCCGAATAATGGAAAGCGTTTACAGGTGGAGTGGGAGAAGGACTTTGTACCGTCTGAGGTCGGCTTCAACGGCGGTTACTGGTCCACTATCAGCATAGTCGACAAGGAAGAGCACATCAATGCCATCTGGGGCAAGAAAGAATCAAGAAAAGAGAACATGAATTATCCCCTTAACACCATCTTCTACGGCCCTCCAGGAACAGGCAAGACTTACACAACCCTACTAAGAGCAGCCCAGATAATTGAGGAAAGACCAGTAGAGAATTACGAAGAGGCCAAGAGAATCTTCAATGAAAACCTAGGCAACAGGATTGAGTTCATTACCTTTCACCAGAACTATAGCTACGAGGACTTTATACAGGGACTGCGCCCTGACACAGATAAAGATGCAGAGTTATCATTTAGGAAAGTAGACGGTGTTTTTAAGCGCATTGCGGATAGGGCGTTGAAGAACCTCACCTTATCAGAGAAGGCGCCTGAGGAAGTATCCAAGGAGTTTCTTTTTGACAAAGCCCTGGAAGGCTTTATAGAGGAGATCCAGGATGGCGAGGATAATTTCAAAATTAATGAGACTGCCTCCATTACGGAGGTAGAGGAAGATGCCTTCCGCTATACTGGTGAGCGGTGGAAAAATCATGCGAGCGGAAACCGCATGAAGTTTGGCGATTTACGTGAGTTCTACAAGCACAGCGTAAACAGCAGACGCGATGTGAAATACCTTAGCTCCGTGTCAGGTTTGGCCAAGCAGCACGCTACTTACTTCTTTAAAGTATACCGGTATGTCTTAAAGCATTTACCGATGGACACAATAGCACCAGCTAGAGTAAAGCGACAAAACTACGTCATCGTGATAGATGAAATAAACCGAGCCAACATTTCGCGGGTATTCGGTGAGCTGATCACACTTATTGAGCCAGACAAACGCTCGCATGGTGCCATTCCTCTCCGGTGCACACTGCCTTCGGGAGAAGAATTTATCGTACCGTCTAACCTCTACATTATTGGCACTATGAACACAGCCGACAAATCCATTGCCTTACTGGACATTGCCCTCAGAAGGCGCTTTGAATTTGAGGCTATGTACCCGAAATATCAATTCAATGGCGTGGAGCTACAAGACAAGGAAGTACTGGAAAAGATCAACAGGAAAATCATCGAGCTAAAGGGGCACGATTTCCAGATAGGGCATGCTTACTTTATGGAGAAAAGCGATAGCCTTCTTAATAAGATGAACAAAAAGGTTATCCCCCTGCTGCTAGAGTACTTTATGAACGATGACAAGGAAGTAAGAGGAATTTTACAGCATGCCGGAATGGAAGTAGACGATACAGCCTGGCCGCTTGAAATAAAGGGCAAACGTGATTAACCTGTTTGAGTATCAGAACAAAGAAGCCCTTCCAGATTCTTTTGATGAACTGGAGGTGTTTCTGGATAGCATTTGGAAGCGCAGGGAGAAAAGTAGCTACTACACCGAGGAGCAAGCCGACAAGATAGAGGTGCAGCAGTTTGTGCAATTCCTGCACAAGACCAGGGAGGTAAAGTCTAACAAGTATGTGGGCGTTATCTTGTTTGAGGGGCAGCGGATAAACCTGCTGCCAAAAATATTTTACGATCCAATGGTTACCTACACAGAGGCACACACCCAGGGTATGCAACAGCATATGCTGTGGTGGCTGAGTTACTGTAAGAAAATTAAATTCCCTAACTACCAAACTGCACTAGGAGATCATAAGAGCGATTTCTTTGAAGTGCTGATTTACCTTTTTGCGAAGTACACCAAAAAACTACTTTCTAATGCCATATATCAGCAGTATGAGGAGGTCAGCAATGAGTTAGGGTATATCAAAGGAAGGCTAAATACCAGCACGTACATCAACGAAAATATTGCCAGGGGCAGATGGCATAAACTAAACTGTACTTACGATGCTTTCGAGCTGGACAACAAGTTTAACCGGATCATTAAGTATGTCGCAAACTTGCTGTTCCGGAATACCACCAGCTCAGAGAACAAGAAATACCTGCGAGAGATTCTCTTTATCCTGGATGAAGTGAGTGATGTGAGGGCTACTGCCGAAGAATGTGCCAGCATCCAGTTTAATCCCATGTTTGGGGACTTTGAAACGGTAAGAGATTATTGTTCCCTGTTCTTAACTAACTGCATCTCCTTTAATTATAAACAAGACCTGAAGCTTTTTGCATTCTTGCTTCCAATGGAATATGTATTCGAAGATTTCATCTTTGGATTTATAGAAAGAGAAGTAAAGGAAGTGCAGGCTAAGGCTCAGGTAAGTTCCACTTATCTGGATAGGGAGGAAGCATTTGCGTTACGTCCTGATTTACTTTTGAAGGTAGGGGAGAGAAAAGTAATAGCGGACACAAAGTATAAAATTGTCTATTCTGATGAGAAGGACCCAAAGAAGGGCATATCACAAGCAGACCTGTACCAGATGCTTGCCTATGCTGTGCGCTTTAATACGGATGAAATTATCTTGTTTTACCCCAACACAGTTCATAGTTATCAGGAGCAGGTAAGTGAGGTGTTAATTGAGGATGAATTGGCAGGAGGAAAGCTGGTTAAGGTTAAGGCTTTTCAACTTCCAATTTTCAATAACAGTCAGCTGGTGAAAGATGAGGGTAGAGGTTTAAAATTTGCCGAGATGTTTGAGGAAACCAAAGAAGCTTTGGCTAAAAAATTAACTGAAATATTTTCTTCGCCAACTTATTAGTTAGAAACTGCTCAACATTGATCAAGTTAAACCTTCAGGCCAATAGTTACTTAGGCCCAACTAAATTTTCTGTTAAAGTTTAAACTTGATTAAAGTATTCTATAATTACTATCTTGTAATGAACTAAGAGGATTTTCAAGGTTCAAGTATTACTGGCTTATGCATTGGCAGGTAATATTTCCAGTATATTTCTTAAAATATCAATAATGACTTTAGTTACAAATCAGTCAGTAAATACAGATGAGCAAAAGTATTTACAGGAATTAGACAAAAAGCTTTGGATAGCTGCCGATAAACTGAGAACGACACTCTCAGCCGCTGAATACAAACATGCTGTTCTAGGGCTTATTTTTTTAAAATATGTTAGTGATACGTTCGAGGAGCGTAGAATAGAGCTTGATAGAAATTTGCGTGACCCGGAGCATGAAATCTTCCTAAATCCAAATGATTTTGGCACACCTGAGGAATACGAAGCAGAAATCCAGTACGAGCTTGAAGTAAGAGATTCTTATACAGAGAAAAATGTGTTTTGGGTGCCTGAGCGTGCTCGCTGGAATAAATTAGTAGAGCTAGCAAAACTACCTGTTGGTGCATATCTGCCTTGGGTGAAGAAAAACCCTAATGGAGAGAAGTATGAAAAAATGAAAGGGGCAGATTTTCTAATAGATGATGCGCTAGATGCTATCGAAAAAGATAATTCTAAACTAAAAGGTATACTCAATAAAACATACACTCGGCTCAACCTAGACAACGATAAATTGTCTGAGCTGATCGACCACATAAATACCATCCCTCCCGCATACGGCTCTTTGCATGCCAAAGACATTTTAGGGCATGTCTATGAGTTTTTTCTGGGGGAGTTTGCTAGCGCCGAAGGTAAGAAAGGAGGCCAATATTATACGCCTAAATCCATTGTGACGCTTTTTGTGGAAATGCTCCAACCTTTTAAAGGCAGAGTATACGACCCTGCTATGGGTTCTGGTGGATTCTTCGTTCAGAGTGAGCGGTTTGTAGAAAAGTTTGGCGGCAGAATAGGAGATATTTCTGTTTATGGACAGGAATACAATCATACTACCTGGCAGCTGGCAGCCATGAACATGGCCATTAGAGGTATAGATTTTAACTTCGGCCATGGCCCAGCCAATACCCTTACTAATGACTTGCATCCTGACTTACGAGCTGATTACATCATGGCAAATCCACCCTTCAATATGAGGGAGTGGTGGAACGAAAAGTTGGAGGGTGATCCACGTTGGAAGTTTGGAGCACCACCACAGGGTAATGCTAACTTCGCATGGTTGCAGCACATGATTTACCATTTAGCACCGCATGGCTCTATGGGCTTGCTTTTGTCTAACGGATCTATGAGCTCCACAACTAGTGGTGAAGGTGAAATTAGAGAAAGTGTACTCAAAGCCGACTTAGTAGAATGTATGGTGGCTTTACCAGGACAACTCTTTACTAATACTCAAATACCTGCCTGTATCTGGTTTCTGACCAAGAACAAAGAGAGCTCTGATTCCAAGCGGGATCGCAGTGGAGAAGTACTCTTTATAGATGCTCGTGAAAAAGGTTATATGAAAGACCGAGTGTTACGCGACTTTACTGAGAAAGACATTGCTGATATTGCTGATGTATTTCATGCCTGGCAAACAGGCAAAGGTTATGAAGATGTTCTCAGCTTCTGTAAAAGTGTCAAACTTGAAGAGATTGTTAAAAACGAATATATACTTACTCCTGGTCGCTATGTTGGCAGCGCAGAAACTAAAGGAGATGTAGAACCCTTTGATGAAAAAATGAAGCGGCTGACAGGAGAACTAAAAACTCATTTTGATGCAAGTGACCGACTGGAGCAACTTATTAAAGAACAGTTGGGAGGGCTAGGGTATGGAGTTTAAAACGACTACACTTGGTGAGTATCTCCCATTTATTTATGGAAAAGCTCTCAAATCAACAAACAGAACAGACGGTGAAGTTCCAGTGTATGGTTCTAATGGAATTGTCGGAATACATAATGAGGCACTTGTAAATAGACCAGGAATAATAATAGGTAGAAAGGGCTCTGTAGGAGAGGTTTGCATCTCTGCAGTTCCATTTTGGGCAATTGATACAACCTTTTATGCTATAAAGGATGATCTTGATGAATTGTTTTTCTCTTATTACCTATTAAAACAACTTGAGCTGACTAAAATGAACTCAGATTCTGCAGTTCCAGGACTTAATAGAGAAAATGCACACCAGATTACTATCAATATTCCAAAAGATTTTAAGGACAGAAAGTCAATAGGTAGAGCTATAAGGCTATATGATCAGAAAATAGATAATTGTAGAGCAATCATTAAGTTGATTGAATCCATATCCCAAACAATTTTTAATTCATGGTTTAAAGACTTTGATCCAGTACGAGCAAAAGTTGCAGCCAAGGCTAGTGGTATAGATACTCAACTAGCTGCTATACAGGCTATTTCAGGTAAATCGCCTGCAGAAATTGAACAGCTACTCCAAAAGCAATATCAAAAACTGGCCGCCACAGCAGACTCTTTCCCAGAAGAATTGGTAAAAAGTGACGAAGGAGAAATTCCAATGGGGTGGGAATGGAAAGCGCTTTATGATACAGCGGAGTATGTAAATGGTTCAGTATTTAAATCCTCTGACTTTTCGAGTGAAAGAGATGGTTTTCCTATAGTGAAAATTGCGGAGTTGAAGTCAGGAATTACCTCACAAACAAAATTCACTGCAAAAGCAATTGCAGAAAAATATGCTATTGACAATGGAGCACTTCTATATTCATGGTCAGGTAGTCCTGAGACATCATTGGAGGTTTTCAAATGGTTTGGTGGCAAGGGATGGCTTAATCAGCATATTTTTTTGATCAATACTGATTCAGATGTTAAGAAAGCTTATATATACAATCTTCTTAAATATCTCAAACCAGAACTGATAAATATTGCTAAAAATAAACAAACAACTGGTCTTGGGCATGTGACTGTTGCAGATATGAAAAGATTGCGAGTGCCTTATCCTGATCAAGATGGATTTGAACTCATAGAAGATTATTTGCTACCCCTTTATGATATGGATTCAAATTACACTCTGCAAATTGAATATTTAAGGCAACAACGTGATGCTCTGATTCCGAAACTCTTGTCTGGTAAACTTCAAGTTAATTAAGAGCTCATGGAAAACAAAACTGTCAAAGATAACGAACATGCTATAAAGAAGATTGAAGATATCTTGCAAAGCGGTTATGTGAGTAATGGAAAGTTTAATGATGTATTCGATAGTGACCAATTAGTTTCAATAAATAGTTTGATTGGTGATAGAGATCCTTATGAATTCAAGCCAAGTGAAATTCTTTTCTGGGTGGAGAGAGGAACCTACTATGATGAATTAGACAATTTTCAAAATGGAGAAGCTCAAGAAAAGTTCAATGAGTTAATAGAGTATTTGTATACCTCAGAACAAGAATCTGTATTTGAAGAATTAAAAGATGCTATCGAACGTAAACGAGTGGCACCATTTATTGGAGCAGGTATTTCCAAGTCTTTTGATTTTCCACTTTGGGAAGAAGCATTAAGGAATATCAATGATAGTCTGGGTAAACTTAATGGTGTTGAAGATCTTATTTCTTCTTATGATTATCTACAAGCTGCAGAATGTCTTTTCCAATATAATCCTACTATTTTTAATCATTATATAAGAAAAAAGTTTCCATTAGGTTTAGAGAAGAAAAACGACCTTGTAAAATGGGGGGTCCCTCGACTATTAACCAAAGTGACTTCAGGCTGTGTGATCACTACTAATTATGATAAAATCTTAGAAGTAGTCTTTGAGTCTGATGGAAAACCCTTTCAAGGGTTTATGAGAGGAGTCAATCAAGAAAAGTTTGTTACAAAACTTATAAAAAACGATCGTTGTATTCTGAAACTGCATGGGGATTATGAGTACGAAGACAGCTACATTTTTTGCCAAAGTCAATATAGCAATGCTTACTATAAGGATGGAACAAGTGAAATAGATTTTACAAAGCCATTACCAAAGACTTTGAGGCAGATTTATATTAGTTATTCTCTACTGTTTCTTGGCTGTAGCCTAGAACAAGATAAGACTTTAGATTTATTTAACAACGTTAAATCTGAGAATCAATTTGACATACCAGATCACTTTGCTATTCTAGAGAATAAAAATCCGGAAGAGCCGCAATGGAAAATTGATGTAGAAAGTAGACTGCTCAGCCTAAATATTAGACCTATTTGGTTCCCAAAAGGAAAGTATGAGATGATAGAGCAAATGATTTCTTTAGCTCTCGACCTGATAGAAAAGAAAGTTAATTTTAAAAGAAAGAAGTCATGATAAATGAGATTGAGCTTGAAAAAGTAACCTTATCATGGTTTCAGGACAATGGCTACCATTACTTGAATGGGAAAGATATCGCACCGGAGAGTGAGAACCCGATGCGGATTTCATTTAAGGAAGTAGTTCTAGAGAAAGAGTTGTTGCAGTCTCTACAAAAATTGAATCCTGACATTCCTATCAGCAAGCTAGAAGAAGTGGTCAAGGTGTTAAAGAACCCAGAGGCAGGTTCGTCTATACAACAAAATAAGATATTTCACTACCAGCTATTGCGGGGTATTGATGTTGACGTTGAAAGGAACGGAGTAAAGGAAAAGGACCTAGTTCATCTTATAGATTTTCAGCACCCTGAGCGCAATAGTTTTTCAGTGGTTAATCAATTTTCTATCTCAGGGTCTAAGTTTACTCGTAGACCAGATATCCTTGTTTTTATCAATGGACTTCCTATAGCCATTTTGGAGTTAAAAAACCCTTCCAATGAAGATACGGATTTATGGGATGCTTACAATCAGCTGCAAACCTACAAAGAAGATATTCCAGATTTATTTATCTACAACGAGGCGCTAGTAGTATCCGATGGTATTACCGCCCGGATTGGTTCACTCACAGCGAAGAAAGAACGATTTCTCCCCTGGCGAACTATTGAAAATGAGGATGATCGGCCTTTGCTGGAGTATCAGTTAGAAGCCGTTATCAAAGGATTCTTTAAACCGGTACTTTTCTTAGATTATCTACGCCATTTTGTACTCTATGAGCAAGATGGAGATTCGTTGATAAAGAAAATTGCAGCATATCATCAATTTCATGCAGTACGAAATGCTGTACAGGCTACTATAGTAGCTGCCAACCTAGAAGAGAAATATCAATGGGCTGAACCTAGAGCGGATTATAGTAAGCGAGTTCAACGGGGATCAAAAAAGGCAGGAGTTGTTTGGCATACCCAAGGATCAGGAAAAAGCATTTCTATGGTTTGCTATGCTGGTAAGCTTATGCAGCAGCCTGAGATGCAGAATCCTACAATCGTTGTAGTAACGGATCGCTCAGATCTTGACGGACAGTTATTTAAAACCTTTTCTCAATCTGAAGAATTATTACGTGAAACTCCTATCCAAGCAGAAAGTCGGGAAGATTTGCGGGAAATTCTTGCTACACGCAAATCTGGGGGGATTGTGTTCACAACAATTCAAAAATTTGGTTTACGTGATGGAGAAAATAAGCATCCACAGCTCAGCAATCGGACAAATGTAGTTGTCATTAGCGATGAAGCTCACCGTTCGCAATATGGAGATAAAGCCAAGTTAGATACAAAAACAGGGCAATATAAATACGGCTATGCAAAGCATCTCCGCGATGCCCTTCCAGAAGCAACCTTTATAGGTTTTACGGGTACGCCAATTTCTCAGGGTGATAAAGACACTCGAGCTGTTTTTGGAGACGAGGTGAGTATTTATGATATTCAGGATGCGGTAGATGATGGCGCTACTGTCCCAATATATTATGAAAGTCGTCTAGCAAAATTGGATATTAATCGTGCAAAGATTGACAAGCTAAGCGATGAGGTAGAAGAGATAATTGAAGATGAGGAAGACTTGGTGCTGCGCGAAGGCACTAAAAGCAAATGGGCGGCTTTGGAAAAATTGGTTGGTGCTGAACCCCGCTTGAAAGAAGTTGCTGAGGATCTCATTGCTCATTTCGAAGGTAAGACTAAGCTATTGCCAGGTAAGGCCATAATTGTATGTATGAGCCGTGAAATATGTGTAAATCTGTACAATGAAATTACTGCACTACGGCCTGAATGGCATAATGAAGATCCTGCCAAAGGATTTATAAAAATCGTTATGACCGGTTCTGCTGCAGACAAGGAGTTGCTTCGCCCTCACATCTATACATCACGCACTCGAAAGGATTTAGAAAAGCGATTCAAAGATCTTGATGATGAATTGAAATTGGTAATCGTTCGTGACATGTGGTTGACAGGCTTTGACGCCCCTGCCTGTCATACCATGTATATTGATAAACCCATGCGTGGTCACAACCTGATGCAGGCCATTGCACGTGTTAATAGAGTATTCAAGGACAAGCCGGGCGGCTTAGTAGTCGATTACATTGGCATTGCTAATGAATTGAAAGAAGCTTTAAGGACTTACACCGAATCTAAAGGAAAAGGATCACCAACTCTTAAAACTCAAGAAGCTTACCATATTCTCTTAAAAAATCTGGATGCGGTACGTGGAATGATGTACGGCTTTAACTACAGTACCTACAAAACAGAGCCTTTAAAGTTGCTAATTCCTGCTGCCAACCATATTCTGGAAGAGCGTGAAAGAGGAAAGCGCAGATTTTTGGATCTGATGGCAGCTGTGAATAAAGCTTATTCTTTGTGCAGCACACTTGAAGAAGCTCAAGAGTTGAAGTTAGAAATAGCTTTCTTTAATGCCATAAAAACTGCATTCATAAAGAGTATGAATGTAGATCAGAAGCGTTTGAACGAAGAAAAGAACTCTCTATTAAAGCGCATTCTGGATAATGCTATTATTCCTGAAGGAGTTGATGATGTGTTTCAATTAGTGGGGCTAGAAAAGCCGAATATTGGTGTGCTTTCTGAAGAATTCTTAAGGGAAGTACGTCAAATGCCTCATAAAAATCTTGCAGTTGAATTATTAGAGAGATTGCTCAAGGATGAAATTAAAGCCCGAACGAAAGGAAATGTAGTTCAAGAGAAGAAGTATGGCGATCGTCTGATTGATACCTTGAGAAGGTACAACAATAGGGCTATTGAAACTGCTCAAGTTATAGAGTTGCTCATCGAAATGCATAAAGATTTTGTGGAGGCTATTAAGAGGGAACAAGATTTAGGGCTTTCGCAGGATGAAATCAGGTTCTATTTTGCATTGGCAGAGCATAATACTGGTGAGAATGCTTTACAAGATGAGAACTTAAAGAAAGTCGCTATAGAATTAACGGCAAGACTGCGAGAAAGTACCACAGTTGACTGGCAAGTGAGGGAAAGTGTAAAAGCCAAAATTCGAAATATGGTGAGAAGGCTCCTTAGGAGATATGGTTATCCACCTGATTTTTCACAGGATGCTGTTGATTTGATACTGAAACAAGCTACTGCATTAGCTGATATGTGGACGGTAGATGAAAGAAGATCGCAAATTACATTGTACTGATACTACATCTCATTAATGCTCCTTCTTAATTCTATAAATTCAGAATTACACAGTCAATTAACAAAACACTAAGCATATTAATAGAGATAAAAATAATGGGCCAGCAATGTCTGGCCCATTATTTTTATCTTAGTAAAAGGACGAGTATCGTTTTGAGAATAGTTAATATTTGGGAATAGATATTACTATCATTTTAGTACAAAATCTATGAATATTTAATCATAAAGTGATATATTTATAAAGCTGCATATTTGGTGGCTTTAACTTATACCTCTTGACAGTAATCGTAGTTTAAAGCTTTACTCGAACCATAGCTTCTATATGATTTATATATTAAATCTTATACCAACGTGAATTTTAGATACAAAGCAAAACCTGAAGATAAACTAAAAGCTGATTTTGATAGAAGAAGGCGAGAAGGGAAGTGTGGCTATATAGACTATCAAGAGTTCAAAAGCTGGTACGAATCAGCAGAAAAGGTATGTCACTACTGCGGGTTAAGGGAGGAAGAAAGCTAGGAAATTGTAATGACAGGCATCCTTGTTTCAAATCGATTTCCACAAAATGGAGTGCTCGGGCGTGGGCAGAGCCGAAGTATGTGGTTAGAAGTTGACCGACTGTTGCCCAAGGAAAAATACTCACTAGGCAACTGCGTTCTGTCTTGCTACTTCTGTAACAATGATAAAAGTGATGTGTTTCAAGGCCTTAATTATAAAGAATTTCAAGCTGACCGGTTAGGCTACCTTCTTAAACGCCTAAAGAATAATGGCTAAAACTAATACAGAATACTTCATTTTTGCTAACTATCCAACAGATGAATATGGCGATTCTATTTGGGATACAAAGACTATAATTCAAACAAGAGAGTATTATTTCCGACCTAATGTGCGCTTAGCGAATAAACCAAAAGTAGGAGATAAAATTATATTAAAAGAGTTTGAAACCAAAGTATATTGGGGTGAAGCCATAGTAGCGGAAACTAGTAAACTTATAATAAGCAATGGTGATAATGTTTTTCTTGTAAAGATATGCCACATAAAGAAATGGCTATATAATGTCGATAAAGACAGACTGCACTCTAAAATATCTAACAAAGACACAAGAGGTAGAATAGTAAGCATTACAGAGCAAGACTATCTTTTAATAAAACAGGAAATGGAAAATAATAGCGTCTTAAGTGAGGAGCGGCAAGATCAATTAAAACAGTTGTGGATTGATTTTAATGTAAACTTCAAAGAAGACCGGAAAGCAATTGAAAAAAAACATGATGCGACAATAGAGTCATGGCATGTTTATAAAAATAAAATCATTGACGGCTCTTTCTCATTAGACGACTACACTAATACGTTAAGTAATTCTGATGGATCGCTTGAAGGTGGGTATTTGTGTAATTTTTTAGAACGCAGCACTAGATCTCTGTTTGGTTCATCTAAACCAGGAACGGCAATTAACTTTGGAGTAAAACTAAACAGTGATAATACAACCTATACTATTGGTAAAAATAACCCAAAAGCAACAAGAGAAGAGGCGGAAAAAACTTTTGATAATGAAATAAAGCCTTTGTTCCAAAGTATAGTTAAAGCCACCAATATACTAGAGAAGGTTCGTGTTGTAGAGAGTAGCAATTTAGGAGCAAAGCAAATTCTTAGAAAGCTAGCAGTACTTGATCACCAGACAGACTTTATTTATGTCTACTCTGATGATGTAATTAATGAGCTCTACAGTGAATTTATTAATGGCGAAGAAAAGTATAACCTTGGTAAGAATGCTACTATAAATAGCGTTGTTCAACAACTATTTGATTTGAATGATAGCTCCTTTGTTGATCAGTACATCTTATCTAGCTTCTTGTGGATGTATAGTAATACCAAAGGTATTGCGGATGATAATACTCCAAATGCTATTCTATACGGTCCTCCTGGAACGGGTAAGACTTACGCCGTACAGCAAAGTCTAAATTTTGTTTGCCAAGGAGATCGAGATCGATATGAAATGGTACAGTTTCACCCCTCATTTACTTACGAGGATTTTATAGAGGGAATTAAACCTAAAGGTATTACAGATGGAGGCAACATTAAATTTGAGTTAGTTGACGGCGTTTTTAAACGTTTCTGTAAAAAAGCAAAGAAGCAGCCACATAAGAAGTTTTATTTTGTGGTTGATGAAATCAATAGAGCTAACTTATCTTCTGTTTTTGGTGAGACCTTATCAAGGCTAGAAAAGGACTATCGGCATGATGTTATATCGAACGACACAAATAATTTGATAAAAACTCAATATTCAACATTAATAGAGCAGTTAGAAAAAGAGGTTAAAACAGAGTTAGCTTATGAGTTGATAGATGATAATGCATATTTTGGTGTACCTAGCAATGTCTACTTCATAGGCATGATGAATGATGTAGATAAAAACATCGATGCTTTTGATTTAGCACTTCGAAGAAGATTCAAGTGGATTCGTAAGGACTGTAACTATGATGTAGTTTTTGAAGAAACTAAATTTAGAAATGGAAGTGGTTTTGATAATATAGAAACTTATGTTGAGGCTTGTGAAAAGCTTAACAATCATATTTCTAATGAACTTGGATTAGGGAAGTCATATGAGTTTGGCCATTCGTTTTTTATGAAAATGACAGGTATAGCTAAACATAAGTTAATTACCCCCAATAATATTGAACAGTTATTTGAGCTTCATTTAAGGCCGACACTAAAAGAGTATTTAAGAGCTTTGTACCCAGAGAGCGAATTAGATAAAAGGCTAGACGAGTCTCTAGCTAAGTTCAAGCAGCCTTTTTCCAAAAAGTAGGTGCCATGGAAGTGACTGTTCCTGTTAATAATCATTATTATGAAAATTCTTTTTTTAGTGAGAATGACTTAAAAAATAGATTTGGGACAAGAGGAAAGAAATTTGAAGCTCAAAAGAATAGGCTGTTTTCATCTGTATTTGAATTAACAACTCACCATAGCAATCTTAAAAAGCTTAAACTATTTGGATTCAAAGATCTAAAAGGTAAAAAGGAAGAGGAACGCTTAATTTTAAAGCTATATTCTAAAGAACATTTAGGAGGGGAAAAGCAGTATATAGTACAAACTGGATTATATGCAGGTGTTATTTACCACAAGGGTTGTAAGTTTAATATCACGACGAGATACGGAGATGCGTTTCTCCGAAGAATGCTAAATTTTGTAAATGATATTTACATTGATAATCAGAAAACTCCTTCCTCAAAGAATCAGAAAGTAAATGATTTTGAATTTATAATTGCCTACTTATTTATTCAATCGTTTGAAAAAGCTGCTGTACTAGGTCTTCCTCATGAGTACCAAACCCTTACCCAAAAGAGCAATAAAGTAAGAGGTAAAGTAGACATTAACACCTATATAAAAACTAACATTCCATTCAGGGGAAGTATAACCAGCACCTACCGCGAGCAAGTTTACATTCAAGAAGTAGTGGACGTACTTTATCTTACTTGCAAAAAGCTTGAAAGTAAGTTTGGTAGGGAAATTCACAGAAGATTATTGAGCATCACTCAGCTACTCAAACAGCACTACTCTGGGCGCTTTACAAGTAAGGATACTATATTGAAAGCTAAGAGCCACAGGGCTCTACATAACCCTATGTACGCTTCTTTTAGGAAGGTGCTCGAATATGCAGAAATAATCTTATTACAACTTGAACTTGATGCTAATGAAGAGCAGAATAGATTAGAGACTTATGGCTTCTTATTTGATATTTCTCAACTGTTCGAGCTATATCTAGAGAAGTTGCTTAGTAAGCACTTTAGTGAGTGGGACGTTAATTCCCAAGAGGAGCTGCCCTTATATAAGAGTATGTTTTATGGACGTAGGATGTTTCCAGATATTGTTATGAAACATAAGAGCAGTGGTAAAATAGCTGTCTTTGATGCCAAGTTTAAGACTATGCGGATGCTAAAAGATGACCTCGATAGAAGTGACTTTTACCAGATTCATACTTACATGCATTACTATGGTAGTAACGTTATGATCGGAGGTCTTATTTATCCATTATCTGAACAATTAAATTCTGCAAAGGCACATTCTGAGAGTTTGTTTGGGAACAATGAAAGAAAAGAGACAAAGTTTATCGTTGATGGTGTACATGTATCGGATGATATGGACATGTCTCATTTGATTCAACAAGAAGACATTTTTTTATCAAGGCTCGGAAAAAATTTAGTGCATGCTGACTATCTTGACTAAGAGCATCTTGCCCAACCATCAGCTAAACTTTAACTCAAACTACGCCTCATTTACCTTACACTCATATATCAATTTTTTACCTACTCCTCTTAGTGAGTTTTCACCTCGTTGGAAACAGGAAGAAAGAAGGTGCAAATCATTCGTATATTTCAATGCCTTACTCAAATACTCTAGCTCTTTTTCAGACCAAGATTCATACGCTCTTGGGTAAATAGTTCGTGCTTGGATAATATAGTCCGAAAGGAGTGGGGGACTCTTTTGTATACCTAACTCAGTGATTTTTTCTTTTAATTGATTAACTGCCTTGTCTGAGAGGGTACAAAAGGTCGGTTGCTCAAAATAATCAACATTTTCCCAAGGTTTTACTTTTGAAGAAGCAACTAGAGCTGTTGAAATGTCATGATTTTCTTTTGCCAATTGAGCTATAATTGGTTTTAAGGATGTATAGGTAAACTCATGTCTTAAAGAGCCATAAAGTTCATGTCGCACAGTCTCACTATTTTTGAATTGCTTACTCCCCAATAGATATTTAGCTATTTTACTTATAGAGGGTACCAAATTAGCAGCTTTCATAACTATTATCACAGCCAGCACAGTTTTTACATCCACTGGAGTTGTCGATTTAGGGGTCATTTGCTGATTTGGAAAAGGTCTTACATTCAAGGCATCAAGTGCCACCTGTAAGGCTCTGATAACTTTTCTCTCGTTCAATATTGAGTCATTCTCTAGAAATTCACCTGTGAATGGGGAACACCCTTCAGCCAAGGCATCCAGAATAATATAAGCCTCTTCTTTATTCATTTTGGCAGCTAGTATTGGAAGTAAATATTAAGTCGTATTTGTTTAGGTTAAACTTGGTGTAAATTTTTTAAGAATTAGCCTTGGCAAAACCACCCGGTACTCTTTCCCATCATCCTCACAATACCAAACTACAATATGCGCTATTTCGGCGTTATACAACCTATAATCTTGGCTTATTAACTTATCAAGCTCTTTCTTAAACTTTTGTGAAAAGACTACTACAGGAGTGCCTGAAACCGCTAGACCCTCTGTAGGTTCCTGTGATACCTGTAAAGCGGTGCCAGCCTTAAGTGGTTTTATAGCCTTGATAATATCGTGCCTCATAAAGAAGCCGAGCCATACATCCTTCATCGTGGGCTCTAGCTGCATTTCCAGGGGAGCTGGGTAAATGTTGTCATCGTCCACTTTCCTGAGCTGTGGTACGTCAATGTGGTTAAAGTAAGCCTGGTCGGTATGTATGTGCAGGGATTGCTTGGCTCGGGTAATGGCTACATAAACCACCCGCTTATTTGCTTCTGTTCGGAACGGGTAATTACGTAGCATCAGAAACACGTGGTCAAACTCTTTTCCTTTGGCCTTGTGCATGGTAGAAACCAACACTTTGTTTGCTTCCGGATAAATGAAATCCTCGGCACGTGCCTCCTGCATAAAAGCCAGCCAGTCTGACCAGAACTTTCGCTCACCAGCTGTGCGCTCAAATTCAGTGATAACTTCTAAGCTTAAGCTCAGGTTAGTGGAAGTGGCAAACTTCTGTTCAATTCGGTTTCGGCTTTTATCCCATTCCTCTTTCGAAATGAAGCCAAGCTCGCTGCTGATTTTATCGTGTATGTACCAACTGAAACATTTGAGCTCCAGTAATTGCCGCAAAGAGAACCCATCCTGCGCCATGAGAAGGCGGGTAGGGATACTGTTTTGAAGCAGCAGGTTTTGCACCAGCAAGGCCTCTTCGTTTGTATGCGTCAGTACGGCAACAGTACCTGTAAGCTTTTGTCTTACCACATCTTGTAGCAATGGCGTAACCAGGTCAGAAGTGGGTTTGTAGCGCGTCAGGCTGATAGTTCCATAAGTTTGCTTGTGAGCCATTAAGGGTAAGCCAGCCTTGAGCCTATCAGAGGAGAAAAGTTTTAGGAACTGGTTAGAAAACTGTACTAAATTAAAGCAAGCGCGGTAATTGGTGCTGAATAGGTATTTAGTTGCCTCCCGGTCACGCTCAAAATCACGCATAAAGGTTACCGAAGAACCTCTAAACTCATAGATGTTTTGGTCGTCATCCCCGACTACTATCACCCGTACATCATCGGCCAGTTCAATGATCTTGTTCAGGAAGTCATACTCCTGCTGGCTTACGTCCTGGTATTCATCCACCACAATTACACTCTTGCATTTAATCCGGTCAGCAGGAATGTCATCGTTCACCAAAGCTTCTGTGGCTTGCTTTATCACATTGTCTGATTTCTTTAAATCTCCCACCCGGCCCAAAAGCTGAAAAGCAAAGCCATGGTACGTATAAATATCAATATGATAGGCAGATTTACCGATCAACTTGTAAAGCCTTTCCTTAAATTCCGTGGCAGCAGGTCGTGAAAAGGTAAGCATCAGGAATTGCTCCGGTTTGATGTCCTCCATCATCAGCAGTGCTGCCACCTTGTGCACCAGAACACGGGTTTTGCCACTACCAGGCCCGGCACCAACTAAAATGTTAGGACTCTTATTATCTTTAATTACTTGGGTTTGATCTGGAGAGAGCGCAGCAAATATTTCCCTGTACTTTTTATCAGTAATCGGCTGCTTCAGCTTCCCTTTCTCATTTCGGAAATGCCGTTGTACGAAAGCCTCATAGCCTAGCCGGAAGTAATCGTCTACAAAACTGAGAGCCTCCATATGGTTACGTAATTGCTTTTTAGCATACTCACCAATGATATGGATCTGCTCTACCTTTTTCTCGTAATGCCGCTCTAGTTTGCTGTAGTCATCTATGGTGTATTGCTTTCGATTATCATCTACAATCCGCTCAATGGTCATAGGATTATATAGTACAAACAATCCACCTTCCAGTTTGATGGATCCTATAATGTGCAGGTACAGTAAGTCTGCCTCATACTCCGTAAGTGAGGCTTTAGGAAGCATTATGTTATTCAGCTCTACCTGCTTTTTCATTTCCACCATCGAAAATTCAAGGGCGGCATCATCTTGCTTCTTTTTGTTTGCAATTTCGAGTGCGTTCTGCTGGCAAAGCCACTGCACAACACCTGCTGCCCGATTAAGCCGATCTTCGATAGACTTTTTTATCGCGCTCTTTTCTTTGCGAAACCCAATTCGGTAAAGTAGGGTATGGGCATCGATCCGCTCCTTTTTGATGTAATGCTCATGCTCCCAGTATTGCAACAGGTTCCGGATTGCCTCTATAGAGCTGTTTTCGTGTCCTTTTTCTATTAGCTTTTCATTTATATCCCGTAGGTGTATCTGAAAAACAGTAGGAGCATCTTCTGAGGGTAATAGCACTTTTAATAGTGATTTCTCCAAACTGGCGTAACGCTGGAAGCAGCGCTCTGAATTCTTCTCGCTTCTAGTAGGGTTTATGAGGGCTGTCAGATCCTTTGTGTCTCCTAAAAGGCCCAGCTCTTTAAAGTGAAGCAGAATTCTTACTACTGTTTCTTTCTCGATACCCAGATGGTCAGAAAGCGTATCCACCATCGTGTCGTCTCTGGAAATCAGGTATTGGAAAATACGGATGGCATGTTGCAACTGATCAACTGGAAATTTGTCCGGATTTGCCTGTATGATTTTGTTAGCAGCCTCTACGTTTCGTACCAGTATGCTTTGCGCGAATATCCGGGGCGAGTTCATTTGCCTTTTTAAATAGCCAACATCCTCTAGTGCAGCTATCGCAGCCTTCACCTGTGTTTCCAGGTGCATGACGTCTGTATCCCACCCAGCCTGTTTCGCCAGCTCCAAAGCAGACTTAGTAAATTTCAGCCTCTTAAAATCTTTCACAGCTTTCCATATCTGGCCAACCTCTTTTCTGGAAAGTTTAGTCTGGTTTAACAGGGCAAAGTGGTCGTTCAAGTCGTTTTCGTCGAAAAGCAGGTGGCAATTGGCTTCCATATCCGCTTTTCTACCCGCACGTCCTGCTTCCTGCAGGTAGTTCTCCAGGGAGTCTGAAATATCGTAATGAACCACCAGCTTCACATTCTCCTTATCCGCGCCCATTCCAAAAGCAGAAGTCGCCACAATTATATTAGTTTCGCCTGCCATAAAGCTGTCCTGGATTCTGATTTTCAGGTCAGAATCCATTCTACCATGGAAAGCTGCTGCTTTTATACCCGTCTTTTTCAACTCCTCTGCAACATGCTCAGCAGTTTTAGTCCGGCTCACATATACAATGGCCGGCTCTATAACATCCTGTAGCAGGTCTTTTAACTGCTGCATTTTTGCATCTTTTCCATCAGCCTTCGAAGCTTTGTAGATCAGGTTTTTACGGGATGCACTCGTTTGGTACAGCTTCAGATCAAGGTTTGCCTGGTCCTTAAAATAGTGAATAATATCCTGTACTACTTCAGGTTTAGCCGTTGCGGTAAAGCAGGAAACCGGTATAGGGTGGGGCAGGTTCTTGGCTTCGGCAAGTTCCTTTAAGAAGCGACCAATGTATAGGTAGTCCACCCGAAAATCCTGGCCCCAGGAAGAAAAGCAGTGCGCCTCGTCAATTACGAATCGCTCAATTTGACGTCCTTTTAACAGCCGGTATATTGTATTAGAGCGTAAAGACTCGGGAGATATGTATAGCAAGTTTGCGCCCCCGTCCTGCACTATTTGAATAGCATCAGCCCGCTCCAAAGGAGAAAGCAACCCATTGATAGCGACAGCAGTAGTGATGTCAAAACGATTCCGGAGCACATCTACCTGATCTTTCATCAGTGCCTGCAGAGGAGATATAACTACAGTCAAGCCCCGGTTTGCCTCTCCTTTCATGAGGGCGGGCAACTGGAACGTTAAAGATTTACCACCTCCAGTAGGGAAAATAGCAACCAATGATTCACCTTTAAGTCCAGCTTCTACTACCTGCTGTTGCAATGGTATCTGCTCACTTTGCGTAAACTTCCGGAACCCGTCATAGCCAAAGTACTTTCTTAATCCCGCTACCGGTGATAGAAACGTTTCGCAATAGTGGCAGGCGGGACTTTGGCAAGACGTACCTCTTAGCTGTTGCAAAACTGTAACTATTTCGGGGAACCGGTGCAGTAGCCAAGGCGGGATGATGGAGCCTTGATTTGGCGCATTGATTAGAGCCAGCGCGTATGCTACAGGAACTGGCTGTTGATATATAAGCGCGTATAGGTCAGCGTTAGAGCAGATTCTGTTTTTAAAATAAGACTGAATCTGCTTTTCGAGTGGGGTTTCTTCTTTAGCTTGGTTTTCTTCTTCTAATAATTCAAAAAAGGCACCGAAGGCTGCTTCTTTACAAAGCAGTTGGATAATTATATCTCTTAATGGCAAAGGCAGCTTGAAGTAAGCAGCTATACAGTCTTCCAGAAGATCAGCAGCTATTTTTGAATCCTCAACAGGGTTGTTATAATGATCGCTTACTAGTTGGTAGTCTTTAATAAGCCGGTGGTAAGGCCGGTTAGGAAAGAAGAGCGGAGAAAGGTAAAGTGTATCAATAAACCGTTTGCGAAAGAAATTTTCAGAAGCACCGGCAGCTTTAAGAAACGGAAGATCGTGTGCCAATATATTATGGCCACAAAGGAACCTGGCACTCTGCTGATACTGCTCAAAATCGTAAACTGAAGTTGCATGCAAGGATGAGCCTTTAAACCATGCCCCAATGCTTTTGATTCGTGTTTTAGGTTGTTTACTTACTTCAAGATCAAAGAAGGCGACATTCTCCATCTGCTTTTTGCCTCATTAAATTTGCTTTCTGTCTGCAATATATATAATGTTTCCGATATATTAGGGTTGTAATGTGATTTAATCAAGATGTTGTATTTTGCTAATTTCGACTTGAAAAAATTTATGTAAAAGTATAGTACAATACATAAAATTTAAATTCTATAATTAAAATAAGAATAATTAATTCAAGTTGCGATTAAATACAGTTATTGATGGTGTAAGGGAACAGGAAGAGCATTATCTTTAGCAGAAACCCTTGCGGGGCCACGGCGTGGATAGATCGGGAAAAGGCCGCTTTTATTTCACTGAAGGTTGTTTCTATTCTCTTCCTCTTCACAGTTTTTAAAAAGCCCATCGCCGGGCTGTCTTTCCGCTTGCTATTGCATTTTGCTGGGCGAACAGGCTGACCTGCTCACACTCCAGCAGCAGGTCCTCCAACTCATAGTTAGTGTAGGCGCTGTCCCCATACAGGCTGCTTCCCGGCGGCAGGTCCAGGTGCATGGTCTTGCCATTGTGCACGCTTCCCGCCACTATAAAGTAGTTCACCGGCAGGCCCCAGCAGTTGCGACAACCTCCACTTTAAACCCGTGGAAGTACTCCCTTTTAGAAGTATTGTAGCCCCTGTAGGCCTCACCCTCCAGCAATCTGCACCGGTTGATGCGGATATTGCGGCACACGGCCACCGGGAAGCTGTCTATCACATACTCGCTTGCGGTGTTAAGCTGCTTGCGGCACTCTCCCAAAGCCAGGAAGATGGCCGCAATCGTCTCACCTAGCCGGTGCAGCATCCGGCACTTCTGGTGCTGCTGCATATAGCTGCTGGCTACTGCCAGGTTGCCGCCAAAGTAGCGGACTGATACTAAGGCTGTCATGATTATTTCTGCATCACTGACTTTGCGCTTGGCTGACGCTTTTCTGCCCGCTATTTGCAGGTAATGGTCAACAAAACAGTAAATTGCTATCGTGAAGTCATTCATAGCAAGTAGGGGATTTAAGTGTAGTTACTTTTTCCTTTACAAGCCTGAGTGGCTTCATCGTTTATATGCAAATACTAAATCGCAACTTGAGTTATTTAAGCTAGTTAGGTTAACATTAACTTATGGGTAAAAAGAAATTTTATGTAGTTTGGAAAGGGAGAGAAACTGGGGTGTATGAAACTTGGGATGATTGTAAACAACAGGTTGAAGGGTTCCCTAAAGCTGTTTATAAATCTTTTACTACAAAAGATTTAGCAGATCAAGCTTTTCAAAATTCAAGTAAGGATTATGTTGGGAAGAATAAGCAAGTTAATGAATTGTCAATTGAGCAATCAATTTTAGTTGGTAATCCGATACGCGAGAGTATTTCCGTTGATGGTGCTTGGAACACTGCAACTGGTATAGTAGAATATCAAGGGGTTGATACAAATACGGGAGAACTTTTATTTCATCAAGGCCCATTTGAAGATGGGACAAATAATATAGTTGAGTTTTTAGCTATAGTGCATGGTTTGGCATACTGCAAGCAGAAAGAGTTAACCCTACCAATATATTCTGATAGTAGAAATGCGATTAGTTGGGTTAAAGATAAAGAAGCTGGAACTAATCATAAAAGGAATGAGAAAAATCTAAAGCTATTTGAATTGATTGATAGGGCAATTAAATGGCTTAAATCAAATGAGTATCCTAATAAAGTGTTGAAATGGGAAACAAAAGCTTGGGGTGAAAACCCAGCAGATTTTGGGCGCAAATGATTTGATTGTAACAAGTTTTAGGGAGAGGTCATAATTTAATACGCCTATAAAAAAGTCTCTGCAGCATTTGCCAAATGCTGCAGAGACTTGCAATTTTAAGAATAATCAGATTTTAACCTGTACTAGTAATTACTAATTACCTGTGCGTTCAGGGTATTGGTATTGCCGGAAGGTGGTGTGGCAAATCCTCTGATGATCAATGAGTACGTGACATTAGGTTGGAAATTGGTTGAGGTTACAGTAAGCAGCACCTCATCAGTATCGGCATTTTTAATTTCCAACGTATAGGTTTTGCCATCTATCTCCATAAAAGGGGTGATTTCCTTAAACGCTACATCAGTTGCTAAATCAAGAACGGTTGTTCCGGTGGTGCTTATATCCAAAGCGGGCGCATCCGGTGAAAGGTTGATGATGCGCAAGCCAGCTTTGCCTGAGGCAGGTGCTTTTACGCTGTCCTGCACAATAAGCATTTCCATGTTTGCCAGCGTATTTACTGCAAAAATAGAGTAAGCCTTTCCGTTCTTAAAAGTAGGTGTTGATTCTACGTACGCTGTTGCGGCATTAACTTGCGTAAACTTGATGTTGTACGTTTCCGGGGACAGCGGCAGGTAACCCGAGAATGTTGAGTACTTGAAAGGCTGCGTATTAAGCACGCGGCTATTAAGCTGAATATCTATATCGTTGGCATCTGGGGAGCCGTGGTAAAACGAAACGAAGGCGGCAGGTGTAGGTTCAGGCATCTCTGTATCATCGTCCATACAGCCGGTAAGGGTAAAAGCAGCTGCACTAAAAAGAACGAGGGCAGCTTTGCCTAAGGGTGATTTTCTGAAGAATTTGTGCATAGTAGTTAAATAAATTTAATTAAATCGGCAACGTATTACTGTTGCAGCGCAATGGGTAGCCGTTGTTACCCTCTAGACCCAAAGAGCAGCCCCATGGTTGCATAGTAATTGCGTAAAAAAGTATAAGTAAGAATAAAATTCCTATAGCGGACGTGTTACCTGTCTGTCTATTGGTGAAGCTGCGCAAGTATAGTGTTTAGCATTGTTGATGCCGAACAAAGCAGTAAATCTGCGGTTTGCTTCATGCATTGAGCATGCTAAGATAGCTAAAATATTGCATCCTCTGCGCCTGGCTCTTGATTGGAATGTGAAAAACAAATTGGCGGCCTTTGGGTTAAGACTGGCGGCATAGGCTTGTAAGTTGATTTGGTCATCGAGTTAACTTGCAACTGAGCAAAATTGTTAAGTGCGCGGTTTTTATACTTTAGATAGCAAACATTACCTTTTCGCAGCAAAAGAAATCCGGTTTTTTATGAATTATTTTTCACATAATCCGCTAAATCGATATGCTGATCTCAGGCCAGATGCGGCATACATGGACCAGCTGTGGAAGCACAAGAAGGCACGCGTATTGGTTGTTAACAATAACCTGAACCTGTTGTTGCCGACGCAGGATGAGGCGGCCATACTTAGCGCTGTAGAGGCAGAGGCCTTGGCTGACCATGCGCAGGTCAGGGTTTACTTAGGCTCCGAAGGTAAGGTGCCATACTTTGCCTTGGGTTTTTCGGAGCTTAGTCCGGTGTTGGTTCCGGAGCCGTATACTTTCCATGACCTAAGGCAGACAGCGCTTCACTTGCCCAAAGAGCAAAGTGCCCTGCTTGCGTACGCACGTGGCATCGTGCACTGGAACATATGCCATGCTTTTTGCCCGGATTGCGGCGGCCCAACACACAGCACCTATGCTGGCCACGTTCGCCAATGCAGCCACGAGGCTTGCCAGAAGCAACACTTCCCGCGCACCGATACAGCCGTAATCGTGCTTATTTCTGAAGGAGATGCGTGTTTATTGGGCCGCCAGCAAGTATGGCAGCCAGGAATGTATGCGGTAATAGCTGGTTTTCTGGAGCCCGGCGAAACGCTGGAGCAGGCAGTGGCCCGTGAGGCCATGGAGGAAACCGGCGTTAGCCTGCGAAGTATAACCTATCACTCCTCGCAGCCTTGGCCTTTTCCGAGCTCTATTATGGTAGGTTTCAGAGCTGTTGCCGCGAACCGATATATCAAAGTGGATAACCAGGAGCTGGAGGATGCCCGCTGGTTTACGCGAGCGCAGATTAAGTCTGGCCTGGAGCAAGGCACCTTGCGCATGCCGCCTCAGTTCTCGATTTCTTATCGCCTTATCAGCGACTGGTTTAATGAAGCAGGGGAGTATACTTTGGATGAGATAGTTGCGGCATCAGCCTTGAAAGTATAACCCAAGCCATACTTTGCTTCCGCTTAAGATACGTGCTGTTGGAGCCCTTTTTAAGTCAAAATTTTAGTTCAGCGCGCGTGGGCAAGCCTGCAGTAGCTTTTCTACCTCCGGCATGGTATAACGCTCGTTATTGTTCCCGAAATTAGTATGGATATAGTTGAGCAGGTTGGTGATCTGGTCATCGCGCAGGCTTTCTACACCCGGCATTTCCTTGTTATACTCCACGCCATTCACCGTAACCGTGCCAGACATACCTTTGCGAACAATGCAGGGAAGGTTGTTGCGGTTGGTCTGCAGAAAATCAGCGCTGGCAAGTGGCGGAATCAAGCCTTTCAGGCCGCTGCCGTCTTCCATGTGGCAGCTTTGGCAGTGCTGCTCATACAGGCGCTTGCCCTCGTCCTTTTTCTTGGTGAAGCATTGGGAAAGGGTGGTGAGGGCAAAAGCGCCCAGCACCACCGCTGTCAGTTTATTTTGTGTCATGGTTCTGCTCTTTCAGCAACAGCTGCATGTCTTGCATCAACTGGTCTACAGATTCTTCCTTAGTGCCATCGTAGTGGCCCCGGATGCGGCGTTGCGTGTCAATCAGCATAAAATCACCACCGTGCGTAAAGCCTCCCTCCACATTGCCATCCTGTTGGGCGGGCACCAAGTATTTCATGGCGATATCATAGATGCTGTCTTTTTCGCCGGTAAGCAGGTGCCACTTCCCTGATTCGATGCCAAGCCTATCGGCATAATCCTTCAGTACGGCCACGGTGTCGTGGGTAGGGTCGATGGAGTGCGAAAGCAGGACTACGTTTGGGTTATCCTTGTAGGCCTCGTAAATGCGTAGCATCTGGCTCTTCATTTTCGGGCAGATGGTAGGGCAGGAGGTAAAGAAAAAATCAGTAACGTAGATCTTTCCGTTCACGGTTTCCTGAGTTACCACTTGGCTATCCTGGTCCACGAAGGCAAAATCCGGGATGTGGTGGTAGATAGTGTCTACAATCGTTTTGCCATCTACGGTGCGCTCCACGGTTTCGCGTTCGCCGTAAATAGGAAGTGTTTGCTCGCTGGCGGCTCCAGAGTTGCAGCCGTAAAAAGCGCTTGCAGCTAACATAAAGGCCGCTGCCGCTATACCTGATTTAAAGTTATTTCTTTTGTTCATGGGTGCTAAGGGTTTGTTTGGCAGCCTGAAGTGTGCTGTCCATCACGGTTTGTACTCTTGTAACTTTAACCAATTCTTGCTGCAAATAGGTCATTGCCTGTTGGTGTTGCAGGGTGTCTGGGGCCTTGTATTGGCGCATCCACTGCATCATTACCTCGTCGGCCTGGTTTAGCCCACTTAGTTCCTGTTGCAGGGCAAGTATGGCTGCGCTGTCGGGTTGGGCTTGCTGCTCCAGGGTATCGCGCAGACTACGCAGTTGGCGCCGCAATTTATAGATATCACCCATCTTTGCCATGGCCTCATCGTGTATAGCCATCACATTACCTTCCAACTCGGCTTTTTGCTCCGTTTCGGAAGCGCCATTCTGGCAGCCAGCAAGCAGTGCAAGGGGTAAGATTGCAAGTATAAAAAATCGTTTCATTGTTGAGTTATGTAGTGGGGCAGAAGTATGATTTATCCACCCAAAAGTATTATAAGTTTAGTTTTGCCAGATAATCGGCATGCAAGTATAGCAGGTATCCTTTCATGAGATGACCGGTTGACCTATACGTTCATGTATAAAGCTGCTGTTGGGGCGGATGGAAAAGAGCAGGCTGATCGGTGGTACATGTTCTGTATAAATGAAAATCAGGCTGAATAAGTATTCCTGATTTAACAAATATGGGAACAAACTGCTGGCTGTGCGGCATGGCCTCCACTGGCTGGAAAGCGTGGAGCAAGTGCTGCACGGCGTCCTGCTGCTGTTGGCTGGTTTGCAATGCGTTGATTTTTTTGCGCAGATGGCATGTGCCGTGGCACTGAAGCTGCGGTTGGTCGCGGTTTATGCAAAGCACCTCAGAAATGTATGCGTAATCCAGCTGGTAATGCACGAGTGGCACAAGATAGCGGAAGGTAGTCATCAGGTAGATGACCAGAATACTTATGCCGATGAAGTAGCGACGCCACATGCTGCAAAGGTATGGCAGCCTGCTGGCAAGTGCAAGTTTGCGGACTATGCTAATGTAAACGCCCCGGCCATATAATGGGCCAGGGCGTTTAGTGTTTTATTTTTATAATGTATGTGGATTAGGCTGGTACCGTAATATCTGAGTGTATGGCCTGGGCTACCTGTTTGTACTGGCCCTCGGAAAGGTGATCTCGCAGAAAAGCCATCACATCCTGAAAGGCATAGAACGCATGGTCCAGCGTTGGGAAATCTGCTTCCTCGGCACCAGAGTCTTTCGTGCGGATAAACTCGAGCCACTCGTCCTCGTGCCGGATGCGCACAGGCTCATGCATGGTAAACCCGTCGTAGTAAACCCCTTTCCAGAGCACAGGGAGTTGTGCGCCTAGGTGCAGCGCCTCGCCGGTAGGTATACGGTCGCGGATGGCGTGCAGCACCGCCCTGAAAATTCGGGCTGCTTTCTGCTCGTCTTTAATACCAAGGTAAGCGCAAAGCTTGTTGAGCCAGGTTTTTCCGTCTTTCAGATAATTGTCGAAGTTCATAGCTTTAGATCAGGTTAGGTTTTGGAAAAGAAAAGTACACTCTTAGAAAACGGGCAGCAAGTGGCAGGGTTATACTTGTTGCCAGCGGCCTTACCTGTAAGCAAGGTTTTGGTGCCCGTAACACCGCTTGGTAGCCAAGGCCGCTGGCAAAATTTATACTTCTGATTGTTGCCGGATAAATTGCCAATATTATATCCGATTTTTTGTGTTTTTTATAGGCGTAGGGCTGCTGCAGAGGCACTATTAAGGTTAGCAATTTGTTAAAATTTAGTAGCTTAGGCTATACTTGAAATAGGACGATGCGCCTGTGCCAAGTCGCGCACATTGTACTCCGCTCAAAAGTATAGTTTAAACGAAATAAAAGTGGTAATTTTACCTATTCAATCTATCTGATAACACAAATGAGTGAAGTAGAAGATAAATCATTAGCCAACGATTATTCAGCAAATAGCATTCAGGTACTGGAGGGGCTCGAAGCAGTTCGTAAGCGCCCGGCCATGTACATCGGCGACATCGGTATTAAAGGCCTGCACCACTTGGTGTGGGAGGTAGTGGATAACTCTATCGACGAAGCCCTTGCCGGTCACTGCGACGAGATTTCAGTAACCATCAACGAAGACAATTCCATCACGGTGTCGGACAACGGCCGTGGTATTCCAACGGATTTCCACACCAAAGAAGGTCGCTCTGCCCTAGAGGTAGTAATGACAGTGCTTCACGCCGGTGGTAAGTTCGATAAAGACACGTACAAAGTATCCGGTGGTTTGCATGGTGTGGGTGTATCCTGCGTGAACGCCCTATCCACAGACCTGCATGTTACCGTGCACCGCAATGGGAAAATTTATGAGCAGCACTACAACATTGGTGTGCCGCAATATCCTGTTCGCGAGATTGGCGAAACCGATAAAACCGGTACCACGGTACACTTCCAGCCAGATGCCTCGATCTTTACGGCCACTGAGTATAAGTATGATACCGTAGCCAGCCGCCTGCGCGAACTTTCGTTCCTGAACAAAGGTATCCGCATCAACCTGAAAGACCTGCGCGAGCTAAACGATCAGGGTGAGCCTCTGAAGGATTCTTTCCTGTCGGAAGGTGGTTTGAAGGAGTTTGTTACCTACCTGGACGATGCGCGCGAGAACCTGATTCCGGAGCCTATCCATGTGGAGAGCGAGAAAAACGGCGTACCTGTGGAGATTGCCCTGCAGTACAACACCTCGTACACCGAGAATATCTTCTCCTATGTTAACAACATCAACACCATAGAGGGTGGCACGCACGTAGCCGGTTTCCGCCGCGCCCTTACCCGTACCCTGAAGAGCTACGCCGAGAAATCCGGTATGCTGGACAAGGTGAAGATTGATATTGCCGGTGATGACTTTAGAGAAGGCTTAACGGCTGTTATCTCTGTTAAGGTACAGGAGCCGCAGTTTGAGGGCCAGACCAAAACCAAGCTGGGTAACTCAGAGGTGTCTGGTGCCGTGGATACGGCTGTGGGCGAAATGCTGAACCAGTACCTGGAGGAAAACCCAAGAGAGGCACGCACTATTGTAAATAAAGTTATACTTGCCGCCCAGGCCCGTTTTGCCGCCCGTAAGGCACGTGAAATGGTGCAGCGCAAGAACGTATTATCCAGCACCAGCTTGCCGGGTAAACTAGCCGACTGCTCTGACAATAACCCGGAAAACTGCGAGATTTACCTGGTAGAAGGTGACTCGGCGGGTGGATCTGCCAAGCAGGGCCGCGACCGTAAGTTCCAGGCTATTCTGCCGCTTCGTGGTAAGATCCTGAACGTAGAGAAAGCACAGGAGCACCGCATCTACGAGAACGAGGAGATCAAGAATATGATCACGGCCCTTGGTGTAAGCTTCGGCACGCACGAAGACGAAAAGGCCCTGAACATGGATAAGTTACGTTACCACAAAATCATCGTGATGACGGATGCTGACGTGGACGGATCACACATCCGTACGCTAATCCTGACCTTCTTCTTCCGTTATATGAAGGAGCTTGTGGAGAAAGGCTACATCTACATTGCCCTGCCACCACTTTACCTTGTTAAGAAGGGTAAAGAAGAGCGCTACTGCTGGACCGAGCAAGACCGCTTAGATGCTATTGCCGAATTAGGCAAAGGCCGTGAGGAGAGTGTAGGCGTGCAGCGTTACAAAGGTCTTGGAGAGATGAATCCGGAGCAGCTCTGGAACACTACCATGGATCCAACAACACGCAGCCTGAAGCGCGTAGACATCGCCTCTGCCGCAGAAGCCGACCACCTGTTCTCGATGCTGATGGGCGACGAGGTTGGCCCACGCCGTGACTTTATTGAGCGCAACGCCAAGTATGCCCGCGTAGACGTGTAATACCTAGGCCATAAAAATAACTCAGAGCGGCGGCTATACTTTAAAGTATGGCCGCCGTTTTTTTTGTTAGATTATAAAGGGAAAATGCTATATTGATAGAGTTATTCGGTATTATATATCGAATTTTCGCGTGTATACGGAATAAGGTTAAAGTTATCAATAAGTTGGAAGGGATTAGATATATAGTATATGAAATTAGGATTTGACCACATAGATCAATTAGTAGTTTATAAACAAAGTCAAGTTAAAGAACTTGTAAATAATTTTCTTCAAGAATTTGAAATTCAGGAAAAGGAACATATTACTATACATACTGACAATAAAACGTTAGCCTTTTATATTGAGTGCCATATAAAGGCGAAGGATATTTGCAATAAAGGAACCATTGATGTTCCTTTAGACCCCGAAAATCAATCGGATTATAGAGCAAATAGAGAAGTAGTCGAAAACAACCCTGCATACTTGAAAATGCTTCAAGACGCGGAAGAAAAACGGATATTCAGCAATATTGTTGCTGAATATAACCCTGATTTTGAACCTGATAAACCCTTAAAAATAATTGGTGGTCAACATCGGTTTTTAGCTATCGAAAGGGCGCTGAAGAAAGAGATTAACGAATTTCACGGTTTTAAACTATACTTTGATTTAAGTATGGAACAAAGACTTGATGTTCAGTTAATTTCGAATACAAACATTGCCGTATCGAGCGACTTGCTAGACCGAATGTTTGAAACTGTGAAAGGTCCAGAACTGAGGGATTGGTGCCAAAAATGTGGTATACTTGAAGCAAGTCAAGATTTTGCGGATAAAAAGCAAAGGGGAAGCCAAATTTCAGTACGAGGCGCCAGAACGTTGATTGTCAATTATGTTAATGGAAAAAGAATAAAGGACATAGAATTTAACATTATACGTACTACTCCAGCTATCAGTGGCACAGGTGGTGTAGATGAGGAATGGGAAATAATACGACAAACCCCAAAACTTTGGACCGATAAGAAAATGATTGAAATGGGCAAAGCATATGCTGAGCTTGTTGCTTCACAAAAAAAATACTTCTCAGTCAAAGAAAATTTTGAATTTTCAGAAAAAGCACTTAGTTATTCTGTATTAGCTTCTTGGGCATTTGTTGCAGGTGTATTGCACAAAAATAGCGAACGACTAAAGAGGCACTATGATTTATCAAATCGAACGTCCGGAGACCCTTTAAACTCATCTGTTCTTGCAAAGGGTAGACATAAAACAGATCCTGAAAACTATCGCGGATTAGGTACCAGAACTGATGTTAAAGACAGGGGAAGATTGACTGAATTATTTTTTCTTCAAGCTGAAAAAGGAACCGGTATTAACAAAAAGATGGTGGATTTAGCTATTGAAAAATATCATGCAAAAGAGGCTAATCTAAGAGTTCAAGAAATGGAAAAGAAACTGTAATGGCAGCCTTCGATGACTTCTCAGCTCTCTTATTGGAAGAGGCAAAACGCTTCCTAGAAAAGATTAAGGAATCTAAAGACGAAGATGCTAAAAAGGCATATAAACATTCGGCTGTATTAATAGGAATATCAGCTTTAGAGGCATATATTAATGGTATTTCCCAAGAACTAGTAAACTTTCCCACTACTCCAATTCATGAGAAAGCCCTTCTTGAAGAAAAGGAGGTTGAGTTAAAGAATGGTGAGTTTATTGTTACAGAAAGATTAAAAATTCAAAGACTTACTGATCGAATTCAATATTTATATTTCAAACACAGTAAAACTTATCTGACAGGAGAATCTGAAGCTTGGTGGGGACCGTTAAAACAATCGTTAAAAGTTAGAAATGGTCTTGTTCACCCTAAGGAAGAAATTTCAATTTCTCAGGATGATGTAGAAATATTACTAAAGAGCGTAATAGAATGTTTGCTTCGACTATCAAAAATTATTTACAAAAAAGAATATCCATTTCGGAATATGGGGCTTCAATCCAGGTTAACCTTTTAAAACTCCTGTCAACAAAACATTAAAAGCTGTAAATCTTGGCAGTTCATACTGTTTTTATACTAGAAATTAGCTGTTACTTACATCATGAACAAGGTTAAATTATTAGCGCTTGTTTCAGCACTTTTGGCTCTAATCAGCTGTAGCAAGCATGCATCTGTTAAAGTCGATACAAATGAAGCTGCCGCTTTAAAGGAGGATGATAAGGTTCAGGAGAATCAGAGTAATATTATAATTGATGACTCAACACAACTCTCACCAAACTTTTTAAGTGAGTTAAGAAACAGTGGGTATCCTGAAAGAATACGTTTTGTTGATGAATACGTGTTGGTAGGCAACGACACAGTTTATTTTCCTAGTGATCTAAAGTTGGGCAAGAGATACGAGTTCCTTGCAACGACAGAAGGTAAGAAGTATAATTTATCAGTTGAGCGAATCAATAGCTCCACTATACATTTTGATTTTATACTTTATGAAAATAGTAAAGTACTTCAAAAGCAGAGCGGACAAGCAGATTTAGGTCCTTATTTCTTTCTCGCCACGGAAGTGGATGAGGATAATATTACCGGCGAAGCTTATGGTTCAAGCGAGTATAAGACAACAACTGAAGATTGCTGGTTTAATATTAGAATTGGGATTGGCAAGGATGATAAAGGACGACTAAGAGCTACCATCGTTAATGGTTGTGAAAAAGAATCGGACACGGATTTAGTTAATGGAAATATCACTCTAAGAACAGAGAAAAGCACTAACTAAAATTGCTCCGGCTTAAAGCTCGATTATTGCGAGGCTGTAAGATAAACTGTGTCAAAGGATTAGTAATATTACCTTTAACACAGTCAACATGGAAGAGAAAAACGAGCTGGATCTGGAGAAGATCAAGCGCCAGTTCCTGGAAGAGTTCCGGAGCGGCAAACCCACCTTCGGCAAAGACGGCGCGCTTGGCCCCCTGCTGAAGCACTTCTTAGAGGCCGCTTTAGACGCGGAGATGGACGTGCACCTGGACTCGGAGGAGCGCGGAAAGGGCAACCGCCGCAACGGCAAAGTCAGCAAACAGATCCGCACCTCAGACGGCACCATCGAGGTGGAGTCGTCCCGCGACCGCTCCTCTAGCTTTGAGCCGCAGATCATCCGGAAACGGGAGACGGTGCTGGCAGAGAACCTGGAGCCGCGGATATTGAGCATGTACGGGTTGGGCATGAGCCTTCGCGACATCTCCGCGCACCTCAAGGAGATGTACGACATGAACATCTCCCACGACACCCTGGCGGCCCTCACCGAGAAGATCGTTCCCCAGGTCAAGGAGTGGCAGGCCCGGCCGCTGGACCCGCTCTACTGCATCGTCTGGCTCGACGCCATGCACTACAAGGTGCGGCAGGAAGGGCGCACCGTCTCCAAGGCCGTCTACAACATTCTGGGCATTGACCGCCACGGGCACAAGGAGCTGCTGGGCGTGTACGTCTCCGAGAGCGAGGGGGCTACCTTTTGGCTCAGTGTGCTGACGGATCTGCAGCAGCGGGGCGTTGCCGACATGCTCATCGCCTGCATCGACAACCTTAGGGGCTTTGCCGAGGCCATCAGCAGTGTCTTCCCCCAAGCCGAAGTGCAGAGCTGTATTGTCCACCAGATAAGAAACAGCCTCAAGTACGTGGGCTCCAAGGACCAGAAGGAGTTCGTGCGGGACCTCAAGCCCGTGTACCGGGCTGAGTCGAAGGAGCTGGCCGAGCTGCGGCTGCTGGAGCTGGAGGAGAAGTGGGGCTCAAAGTACCCCAAGGTGCTCGAGAGCTGGCAACGAAACTGGGACAAACTCTCCACGTATTTTAAGTATACAGAACCTATCCGCCACTTGATCTACACCACCAACACCATCGAGGGATTTCATCGCCAGATCAGGAAGGTAACTAAAACGAAGGGAGCTTTCCCGTCGGATATGGCGCTGATGAAGCTCATTTACCTGACTCACCAGAACATCAGCAGGAAATGGGTCATGCCGCTGAGCAACTGGAGCCAGACGGCCCAGCAACTATCGATCTGGTTCGGGGACAGGATGCAGCTGGACTTGAAGTGAGACGCACTTAAAAAGTTTGGCCCTTTTGCTGTAAGGACTCACGCCAGAACAGCAAAAGGGCCAGTAAATGGAAATAGTGAAGTGACACAGTTTAAATTACACTCCCATTATTGCCTTACTTAGCTTGTAAAAACAGCTAGTAGTAATTGTAATCATAAGCTTAGTTAAAAACAATTTCGAGATTTCCCGTCTCATCAAAGCTCTCTAGCCGAAACTGATTTTGCTTTAACCCACAGTTATCTTGACATTGCCTATTAGTTATCGCAAGGTATATGGCTGTGCCAGAAATCCACGCTAACTATCAAAAGCAGTTCACGCAATCGGATGAAAAAATACCTGCCCATAATTCTCGCACTTTCTGTCGTTAAACTCATCGTACAGTGGCTTGGCAATAGGAATTATGGTTTTCATCGGGATGAGTTACTTCATTTGTCTGTAAGCGAGCATTTGGATTGGGGATTTATGGAGTTCCCGCCGCTAATAGGCGTACTTGGCAAAGTATCTTACTGGCTTTTCGATTACGCGCTTGTCGGGGTCAGGCTTTTTCCAACATTGGCCGGTATCACGATCCTGATTTTATGTTGCCTGATGGCCATTGAGCTAGGAGGTAAGTCCAGAGCCGTATTGCTTGCAGGCTTTTGCATATTGGCTTTTCTGCCTTTTTACCGGAATCATACATTATTTCAACCCGTTGCTTTTGATCAGTTATTCTGGACGCTAGGATTTTACCTTGTCATCAAGTTTATCAATTCCCAACACAAAAAGTATCTCATACTGGCAGGCCTGATTTTAGGACTAGGCTTACTGAACAAATACACCATACTAGTGTGGGCCTTAGGCATATGTGTAGGCCTGTTTTTTTACCGGAAGGGAGCTGTTTACAGGAGCAAGTGGTTATACGTATCAGGAGTGCTTTCTTTTCTGATTTTCCTGCCAAACATTATCTGGCAAGCGCAACATGGTTTTCCGCTTATAAAGCACTTGCAAGCCCTTCATGCGAATCAACTGGATAAGGTAAGCCCACTGGAATTTGGATTAGAACAGCTCAATTTCCCGTTCACGCTTATTATAAGTCTCCTGGGGTTAACCGCACTGTTAATCGATAAACGTTTAAGAAAGTATCGCGCAATTGGAGTCGCCGCCATCGTGATTATCAGTACAATGTGGCTCCTAAATGCCAAGGCTTATTATGTGTTTGCCATCTACCCGGTGCTGTTTGCAAGCGGAGCCGTTAAAGTAGAAAGTATATTCGCCCGAAAGCCCGCCATGGTAGTTGTTATTGCGGTTGTTGTGCTGCTTCATTCCATATATTTCATTCCAGAAGCTACACCTATACTTCCGATCGACACCTATGTCAAGTATGCAGGGCTTGAAACCGAGAATGGGCGCGTAGAGCTTAAAGGCGATTATGCCGATATGTTTGGATGGGAAGAGCAAGTGCAGCTGGTAGATAGCGTTTACCAATCCCTGAAACTGCGTTATTTGGGCGGAGAATTACGGAGAGGCCGGGGCGCTAAAAATACTTGGAAAGAAATATAACCTACCTAACCCTATCAGCCGGCACGGGAGCTTTTGGAACTGGGGTTATGGCAACAAGAACGCGGATGTCTGGATAAGTATAGGCAACGAGCAACCATCTGTAGAACACGTGTTTGAGGATGTGAAGCTAGTCAGAATTATCAGGCACCAATACGCAATCGGGGAGGAGAATGAGATTCCGGTTTACATTTGCCGAACGCCTAAAGTTGACCTGGAAAAATGGTGGAAAGACTATGAAGCGCATGTGTTTGATTGATCTTCAATAAACCAAAGTATAAAGTTGTTGCCCGGGCTTGGTACACATAGTTTTTGTAGATATTTACTCCAATGCAAAACTTCACCTTTTTGCGAGCCTAACAGCTTGTTTTTTATACTTCCCGCATGGCTATAGTAATACGCAACTACACCCCGCAAGACAAGGCAGCCGTTATCAGGCTGCTGCAGCTGAACACGCCAACATACTTTGCGCCCTCCGAAGAAGCTGACCTTGCCAATTATCTTGCAAGCGAAGTGGAAGATTACTTTGTAGCGGAGTTAGACTCTGAGATTGTTGGCGCTGGTGGCATAAACTACTTCTCGAGTGAGCAAACTGCCCGGCTCTCCTGGGATATTGTTGCACCCAGCATGCAGGGCAAAGGCATTGGGCAAATGCTTGTTACACATCGCCTAGATCTGTTGCGCAGTAACTCCGATATAGCGCTTGTTGTTGTCAGGACCACGCAACTGGTGTATGCGTTTTATCAAAAACTTGGCTTTGAGCTGCTAAAAATCGAGCGCGATTACTGGGCTGCAGGCTTCGACTTGTACTACATGCAGCGAAGTAACCACAAAGTATAAATCTCTGAAATTTATACGCCAGCAACTCACAGGAAACATTTCAGTCACTTCCTGCTTTTTATACTTCAAAACTGATTAAAGCCAACGCTTTAAAGTATGCCTTATTGAAGTTTAAACATTGTTGGAGCGGATTTTGCTTTATACTTCAGCACAGCTTAAATGGAATTTCAACCTGAATTTAAAATTTAAGCATTACATTAGAGGTGAGAATCGTGGCTAAACGACCTCACTTGCAGAAAAACTTATCTAACACTTTAACTTAAATTACCCTTCGATGAAGAACGTATCGAACTGGAAAAACCACCTAAGACTACTACTGTTTGGTGCTGCAGCTCTGTATGGCGCAGATGCCACCGCTCAACAAAAAGGAAAAGATCAGTTTATTGATAAGTCCAACATGGACATGTCGGTGAAGCCTGGCGATGACTTTTATACTTACGCCAGCGGCGCCTGGCTGAAAAGCAACCCTGTTCCGGCCAAAGAAACACGCTGGGGTAGCTTTAACCTGCTTCGCGATTTTAACATCAATGCTGTAAAAGAAATACTTGCCGAGGCAGCCGCTGATAAAAGCGCTTCTAATGGTTCCGTGAAGAAGCGTGTAGGCGATTTCTACGCCTCTGCCATGGACAGCACCACGATAGACAAACTGGGATATAAGCCAATCAAGAAAGACCTGAAGCGCGCCGGATCTGTAAAAGATGTAAACGCGATTCTGAACGAGGTAGCTTACCAGAAATCGAAAGGCATAGCTTCCCCAATGTTCGGCTTTTATGTAGGCCAGGACCGCAAGGATGTAAACACCATGATTCCGCAGCTGAGCCAGGGCGGTACAACCCTTCCAGACCGCGATTACTACCTGAAGGACGATGCGCGCAGCAAGAAAATCCAGGAAGCCTACAAAACATACATCACCAAACTGTTTGCCTTAACCGGTACACCAGCTGCCAAGGCACAGCAAAACGCAGAAACCATCTTTAACCTGGAAAAGAAGATGGCCGAGGCGCAGATGGCCCGCGTGGAGATGCGCGACCCATACAAAACTTATAATAAGTTTGCTGTAACTGATCTGAGCAAAACCACGCCAAACATAAACTGGAATTCGCTTATGGCGAAAATGAAGGTTACCGGCGAGGACACAATACTGGTAAACAACCCAAAATTCTTTACGGAGCTGAATGGCTTGCTGACCAGCACACCAACCGCTGACTGGCAAACCTACCTGCAGTGGAACGTGCTTAAGTCTTCTGCGCCATACCTGAGCACGCCTTTCGTAGATGCTAACTTTGCATACGCGCAAGCGCTATCGGGCCAGAAAGTACAGACGCCGCGCTGGCAGCGCATGTCTTCGCTTACAGATAACACCATTGGCGAACTGCTTGGCCAGCTGTATGTGGAGAAGCACTTTAAGCCAGAGGCGAAAGCCAGAATGAACGAGTTGATCGATAACCTGATCAAAGCGTACGAAATCCGCATCAACAACCTGGATTGGATGAGCGCCGACACCAAGGAGAAAGCGCTGGCCAAACTGCACGCCTTCACGCCGAAAGTTGGCTACCCTGACAAATGGAAAAACTACGATGGCCTGGAGATCAAGCGCAATGCTTTCTTCGCGAACCTGCGCAACGCCGGCGAGTGGGGCTACAACGAGATGGTAAGCCAGCTTGGCAAACCAGTTGACAGAACCAAGTGGGGCATGACGCCGCCAACCGTAAACGCATACTATAGCCCGGTGATGAACGAGATCGTTTTCCCGGCGGGTATCCTCCAGTTCCCGTTCTTCGACCCGAACGCGGATGATGCCGTTAACTACGGTGGTATCGGCGCTGTGATCGGCCACGAAATTTCGCACGGTTTCGACGACTCTGGTAGCCAGTACGACAAAGACGGAACGCTGCGCAACTGGTGGACCGAAGAAGACTTGGCTAAGTTTAAAGAGAAGGCCAAAAGCCTGCAGGAGCAATATGATGCTTATACCGTGCTGGATACAATCCACGTGAACGGTAAACTGACGCTAGGCGAGAACATCGGTGACCTGGGTGGCCTGAACGCCGCTTACGAAGCCTTTAAGATGACCGAGCAAGGCAAGTCTAACGAGAAGATCGATGGCTTTACGCCAGATCAGCGTTTCTTCCTGTCGTGGGCGCAAGTATGGAGAGGTAACATTTTGCCGGAAGCAGCCGCACAGCAAATCGTGACAGACCCACACTCGCCGGGGCAGTACCGCACCATTGGCGCACCAGTAAACATGGATGCCTGGTATGAGGCGTTTAATGTGAAGCCAGGCGATAAGCTCTACAAAGCACCAGAAGACAGAATCAGACTCTGGTAGTTTATAGTATACATTTGATTTTCAAAAGCCGGTCTGGTCAACAGAGCGGCTTTTGTTTTTCTATACTTTGGGATTACTTTACTACCTTATACTTTTATAACCAAACAAACTTAAACTCCTTATGGAAATAAGACTGCGTGTGCCGGAGCTTGCCCTGCTTGTGTGCGGCTTTACGGCAATCGGAATAATTGCCGGCATCATGATAGGCAGCGGCAAAAGCAATAACTTTCAGCTGTTATACATGGGCCTCATACTTTTTCCGATGCTCACCATCATCGTCCGGAAACGGTATAAAGTGCGCGGTTAAATCTTACCAAATCTATCCCATAACAACCATGTTGTACTATGAAAAAGCTGTTAATCTTTTACCTAAGCGTACTGCTACTTATTAGCGCCTGCCAAAGTATAAAAACCCAAACGTATGATCTGCTGCTCACGAACGCCACCATCGTGGATGTGCAGACAGGTACGTTAATCCCAAATCAGCTTATTGCCATTTTAGGAGATACCATTCGGGTGGTGGATGCGGCAGAAAATCTGGCCAAGTATACTTCAACCCAAACGCTGGATGCGCAGGGCAAGTATGTGATGCCGGGCCTCTGGGATATGCACGTGCACTTCAGGGGAGGCGACACGCTGCTGGCCGAAAACAAGGATTTTCTGGCGCTGTTTCTTGCTTATGGCGTAACCACTGTAAGGGATGCCGGTGGGGATCTGGTGCCCAGCGTAATGCAGTGGCGCGAGCAAATTCGTAAAGGGGAGCTGACTGGCCCCACTATTTTTACGCCCGGCCCTAAACTGGATGGCCCAAAGCCTGCCTGGCCCGGATCAATAACAGTCGATAGTGAGGCTGATGTGCAGCATGCCTTGGACTCACTTCAGGCACTAGGCGTGGATTATGTGAAAATGTATGATGGCAGCCTTACCAAAGAATCCTTTTACAGCATCATAAAAGAAACAAAGAAGCGCGGGCTCAAAACGACTGGCCACATGCCTTTGTCGGCTGATATTTTACCGGCAGTAGATCTTGGCCTGGATGGCTCCGAGCACATGTATTATGTCTTGAAAGCAGCATCTCCTTTAGCCGATAGCCTTACCAAATTGAACTTGGGCTACGGCATGATGAACCAGATTGTGGAAAGCTATGATACAGCCCTTGCCACAAAGGTTTTCGAAAAGCTGGCTGCAAACGATTTCTACATCACGCCAACGCTGCACATTGGCAAAACCCTTGCCGAACTGGCCGACGCCGACCACTCCAGGGATTCTTTGCTGGCTTATATCGGTACGGGAGTACAGCAAACGTACCAGGGCAGGCTAGAGAGCGCCAAGCGCGCCAAAGCCCGCGGCAACGACATGCGGCAGCAAATGGGCCAGCTTACCGAGCGCATGATGCGGCCCATGTATGAGGCAGGTATAAACCTGGTTGCCGGCTCTGATAGCGGCCCGTTTAACTCCTTTGTTTATCCCGGAGAATCTTTGCACGAGGAGCTGAAAAGTATGGTAGCAGCTGGGCTCACGCCGCAACAGGCACTTACAACATCCGTTATAAACGGGCCAAAGTTTTTTGGCTTGGGCGCTGTTTATGGTAGTATCAGTAGCGCCAAGATAGCCGATATTCTCATTCTGGATGCTAACCCCTTAGAAGACATCTCCAACACAAGCAAGCTACATACCGTGATAAAAGCCGGGAAAGTATATGACCGTGCAGCGCTTAACGCGATGCTGGAGAGGATAAAAGCACAAAAGTAGCCTGAATGGAAACGGTTGTGAGGACACATACACTAAACGAATCTGACAAGTATAAATTAAAGCAGCAACTGACAGAATGCATTGCAGGATACTTGGTTTTGGGCATCGTGATGCAAATCATCACGCTTGCTGTACTTGCTGCGATCATGTCTTTGAAAGCTTCCCCATTTAATACTTTCTTTACTGCTGGTATTCTTTTTTCGCTGTCTATCCTCGGATTTTTGATCTTTTTACTTTGGATGGTCAGGCCTTACCTTCGTGATCTGAGAAATGGCACCAAGCTGGTTCTGGAAGAGAAAATCACGGACAAAAAAACTGAAACAAACTGGGGCTGGCACGGAAACCCTGCCGCAGCTGCAACCTCTCAGCCGAAGATCACGAGCCATACGTTATACTTTGAAACCTTTAGCCTATCGGTATCAGAAGAGGCATTTAAACTGTTCAAGGCCGGGGAGAAGGTATGTATATCATTTGCAGCTAAAAGCAATGCCTTTTTAGGAATAGAAAAGGCGTAACTTGCGGCAGGCATTTACCTTAATAAAGTATAAACTCCTACACGCAACACCTCTTTCCATGGCATTTTTAGACGTAACAGACATCTGTAAACAGCAGCAGGATGGGTTTGCTTTGCAGCACATCAGCTTTAGCCAAAAGGAGTTTCAGAAAGTCGCCATTGCTGGAGAAACAGGTTCTGGAAAAAGCACGCTCCTCAAGATTATAGCCGGCCTGGTGCAGCCCGATAGTGGGAGCGTATTCTTTGAGGGCGAGAAAGTGATAGGGCCGGAGGAGAAACTTGTAGCCGGGCATCCCGGCATTTCATACTTGTCGCAGCATTACGAGTTGCCGCACTCGCTGCGCGTGGAACAGGTGCTAAGGTATGCCAATACATTTTCAGGGGAAGAGGCGGAAAAGTTATACGAAATCTGCCGCATCAGCCACCTGCTGCAACGCAAAACCAACCAGCTTTCTGGCGGCGAAAAGCAGCGGATTGCCCTGGCCAGACTGCTCTCTGGTTCGCCGGAGCTGTTGCTGCTGGACGAGCCGTTCTCGAACCTCGACATGGTTCATAAAAAGGTGCTGAAATCAGTGTTGCATGCTATTGGCGAAGAACTTGGCGTTACTTGTCTGCTAACCTCGCACGACCCGCTGGATACGCTCTCCTGGGCCGATGAGATTTTAGTGATGCGCGCAGGAAGTTTACTGCAGCAAGGCACGCCCAAGCAAATTTACCAGCAACCCGAGAGCGAGTATATTGCCGGCCTCTTCGGCGATTACAACCTTGTGGCTTCCGAATCCGCTGCCATACTTGGTCTTACTCCTGATAGCAAATCAATCAAGAAAAGCATACTCATCCGACCGGAAAGTATAAAAATAACACCGGAAGATGGCATAGCGGCAACTATTTTACAAAGCCGGTACTTTGGCAGCTACCACGAGGTGGATGTGCAGGCAGGCAACATTAGCTTAACCCTGCGTACTGATCGCGCCAATTTTGCCGCTGGCGATACATTATGTGTGCAGGTAGTGGCCGAAGAAGTTAGATTTCTGTAAAAAGTGATCTAAGGTAAAAGCGTAAATATAGCTTACAATTCAGTGAGGGGCTTCACTTCCAGCTCCTGTACTGGCCACCCAGCCAGCTTTGCCCCAGCCTGGTAACTACTTTCCAGAAAGTCCAGCAGTGCCTGTCGTGGATTCTCTAACTGGCGCATCTCCTCGTAATTAAGTATGGCCATCGGGCTGCCATTAGAGTCTACCCAGGTGGCTACATCGGGCTTTAGCGGCTCCTGGTCCAGCCCATCCGGCGAAGGATAAGTATAGGCATAAAATGCCGGGAAACGTACCTTATCATCGCCTGCCCAAAAACCAAGACTGACTACCTCATGCGAGTACGCTTCCTTCTCCACAATGCTTGCTTCTGGCCTAACAGGTACTTTCTTGCCTGAAAAACGGGTTACGGTTAAATCCATGTGGTGCCAGTACAGGTGCACCGGGCAGGTTTTGCCATAAAAGCGCCCGCTAAACTCTTTCATTGCCTGATCCACGGCTACTAACACGCGCCAATAGCGGTTTACCTGCTCCGGGTTGTACGAAGTATGCGTATCGTCCTGGGCAAAGGGTATGGTGCTTTTGGTATCAAAAGGTTTAGCCAGAATATTAGCTTGGATGCCAAGTACTTCAAGCGACTTCATCACCTGTGTGTAAAAGGATGAAACGCTCAAGCCGTCCTGTAGGGGTATATGTTCGGAAGCTCCTGTGCTTGTCTGGATTTGCAGCTGGTGGTTAATGAAATTGAAGTCGATCTCAAACGTGTAGGACTCGTAAGGGATGGGGCCAGTGCCTAAACCACGGCTAGTTACATACAGCGTTACATTCCACCAGTGGTTGCGGCGGGGCATCAGCTTTAGTCTTATTTTACCGATGACTTGAAAATACAAGTGAAGCGTATCTTTTGTCTGTTCCCACTCCTCCAATGGCAAGGGCGGAAAGATAGTCTTATTGGGTTCGTGCATTTTCGTTGTATCCATGGTATAAGCAAGTTACAGTTAGCAATTGCTTTTAGGATACGTGAATGCTGCGCGTAGGTCTTGCTTACTTCTGGAATGGGCGAAGGGTTTGGGCCAATGTTCTTAAACCAGGGAGGTAAAGTATGCCGGAAAGGTAATAATGCCTTTGCGACAAACGGTTTCTTTGGCGCTCCAAGCTGGTTGCAGCTATGTGCGGGGAGCCGGACAAAGATTTGGGCCTGAACAGCGCTGGAAGCAGTAAATCATAAGGCAGAAAAAGGCAGAGCAGCACACAAATTGCCACTACAAAATGCGTCTGGAACGCCAGCATATTTACCACGTGGAACAGTATCAAGAACAACGCAACCCAAGGGCGGAGCTGCTGCCGGAATGCCGCAAAAACACTGATGCTTTGCACGTACACCGTAAGTATAAAACTTGCCTGCCACACCAAAGGCACTGCTGTAAAAAGCTTAGTAAAATGAAGTGGCAAATCATAGCTGCGGAAACTGACAAACGCATTGTAGAGCGCTCCATCCGGGTGCAGCCAATGCACATCCGGTGAGCTTGTCAGCAATTTGTAAAGTATCGACGGGATTTTCCAGAGGCCGGCCAGTGTATAGGTAAACAAAAGCCCGGCATAAAACCAGTTAATCGCCTTGCTCGTGTACTGATCCGGCTGTCGCCAGCTATGCTTGTGCAACGGGATGAAAATCAGGAACAGGTGCGCCAGCAAGAAAAGATGATTCACATGGCTCAGAAAACCATAGCTCCATTGCGGCAGGTTAAGCCAGAGCAGGCAAAGCGCCAAAGGTAACTGTAGCCATGCGCTGTTTCTTAGCCGGATAAGTTGCAGCAAGTTAAGTATAGCGGCCAAGGCAGTTATACTCAGGAAGAGCATTTTGCCAGGCAACTCAGGCATTAGCCAGTTAAGATAAAAGTTGTGTTGCCAGAATAACTCCAGGGGCCTTTGCAGCAGCAGGAAGTATTTTTTTACCGTCCAGAACAGCCAAAGTAAGGTAAACACACGTAGAGCCATCACCCCGAAAAAGAAGTTAAACCCGTTACGCCGTGCATCAGGCTCCACCTCCTGAAACATGGCGTGGGCCTTAGCGGAAACGGACAATTGTAAGGGTGTCATAGGCGTTGGCGTTTTGGAGAAGCTCCTGCGGGTTGTAGCGCTCTTCCACAATTTTATACTTAGCTGCACCAGGCGCTACTGTGCGGGTAAACAAAAGCAAGCGGGTTTGTGCCGCCAGGGTATCGCCGGTAGCGGCAGTGGCGGCCTGGGTGAGGGCGTTTAAAGTATACACGTATTCATCTTGCGTAAAGGTAGCGGCCGGATGTACGGGTTGCCTTTGCCAGGTGCTAGAGTTTGCTTGTTGGGTATAGATGCGGTACTCCTTTACTTCGCGCTTACTGCCGAGTGGTTGGGTGTAGAGTTTCCAGGTTGCAAAAGGGTACAGCTCGCCAAAACCTAACGCCAGGCTCAACACCGTCAGGCAGGAGCCAGCCATACTTGCCAGCACAAGTGCACGGGTAAAACGGTAAGTTTTAGCGGTAATTAGGCTCATTACAAGCTTTTTAAGTTGATTTAAGCGCAGCGCTTAAAAACGAAGATACATATTTTGCCTGATCCGAGGCACGAAATTTATCTTTGCAATATGAAGGAATAGCTATTCTTTCTCCTTATATTTTGAGATTATGAAGTAGTGCGGGTTTCTTAAGCCAATGGGCAATCAAAGGGGCCGCCAAAAATTAGAGAACATGCTTATCAGTAAGGTTTCTGACCAGATAAAAAAGAGTAAATACATTAGCCGCGACCTAAGCTGGTTGCGCTTTAATTACCGCGTACTGGACCAGGCGCGCGACACCAACAAAAGCTTTTTCGACAGGCTGAAGTTTCTGGCCATCACTTCGTCTAACCTGGATGAATTTTTCATGATCCGGGTAGGTAGCTTGTACAACTACCTCGATTACGGTAAGGAGCGCACCGATTACTCTGGCTTGCGCGAGTTACCGTTTCGTAAAAAGCTGCTCGATTACGCGCATCGATTCGTGAACGACCAGTACCTTACGTTCAATAACGAGCTGAAACCGTTGTTTGCGAAAAGCGGCTGCGATATACTCAAGATCAGCGAGCTGACCGAGATAGAGCAGAAGAAGGCCGATTCATACTTTAAGAACACCATCTTCCCGTTGCTCACGCCCATGGTGTTCGATAACTACCACGGTTTTCCGTTGTTAATGAACCAACTGCTGACCTTTGGCGTGGTGACCCGCACCTCCGACGAGGGCAAGCCGCAGGACCGCGTTACGTTTGTGCAGATTCCGCAAAACCTGGCCCGCTTTTACGAGATCAACCGCAAGGACAAGATCGTGTTTGTGCCCATCGAAGACATCATTCGCTGGAAGATAAAAAAGCTTTTCCGCAACGTGGAGATCGTTTCGGTGAACCTGTTCCGCATCACGCGTAATGGCGATTTTACTTTGGAGGAGTCTGATGATCTGGAGGCAGACTTTGTACAGGAGATCAAGGCAAAGCTGAAGACCCGGAAAAAAGGCCGTGTGGTAAGGCTGGAGGTTGAGCGCAATCCATCGCAGTTTATGATGCGCATCCTGAAAGAACGCTGGACCATAGACAATGCCAACGTCTTTACCATCAACAGCCTGCTGGACCTGCGCGGCCTGTGGCAGATCGTGAACCACCGCCACTTCCGCGACAAGGGCTTTAAGCAGCCAGCATCGGTGCAGCCGCTTAGCCTGCCGAGCGATGGCGTGGATATGTTTGAGTACCTGAAGGAGCATGATGTGCTGCTGCACCACCCATACAACAGCATGGAGCCCGTGGTAAACCTGCTGGAGCGCGCCGCCGAAGACCCCTCGGTGCTTGGTATAAAGCAAACCATTTACCGCCTGGCCGATCAGAGCCGCGTAACGGCTGCGCTATTGAAAGCCGCCGAAAATGGCAAGCACGTGTCGGTGCTGTTCGAGGTGAAAGCCCGCTTTGATGAGGAACGCAACATCAAGGAAGGGGAGCGCCTGGAGAAAGCCGGCTGCTTTGTGATCTACGGCATCAGCAAGTATAAAACACACACCAAACTCCTGATGATCATCCGGAAGGAAGGGGAGAAGGTAACGCGCTACGTGCATATTGGCAGCGGGAACTACAACGAGTCCACGGCGCGCCTGTATACCGATGTTAGCTTGCTAACGACCAACGAGATCTACGCCCATGATGTGTCGGAGTTTTTTAACGTAATTACCGGCCACTCGCGGCCAAACGAGTATAAATACCTGCTTACGGCTCCGAAAAGTATGCGCCACCAGCTTATCGAGCTGATACGCCACGAAGCCCGCAACGCCAAGAAAGGGATGCAAAGCGGCATTGTGATCAAGATAAACTCCCTGGAGGACCGTGAGGTGATTGATGAGCTTTACAAAGCCTCTAAGGCTGGCGTGCCTATTAAACTGATCGTGCGTGGTATTTGCTGCCTGCGCCCAGGCCGTGAGGAACTAAGCGAGAATATATCCGTGAAAAGTATTGTAGGGGAGTACCTGGAGCACGCGCGCCTATACTATTTCCATAACAACGGCGACCCGAAAGTATACGGAGGCAGCGCAGATGTTATGGTGCGCAGCTTCGACCGCCGCATCGAGGCCCTGTTCCTGATCGCGAATGAGGAGCTGAAGCGTGAGGCTATCCATATCTTGTACTATAACATCCAGGATAACCAGAACTCATACATTATGCGCGAGGACGGTACGTACATAAAGAAACGCACTGGCGTGAACGAGGAAGCTGTAGATATTCACAAAGTATTTTATGGCAAGGCTTTCTGCGAGGAGGAAGTGAGTCTGGTGTAACGCTTTTGATAAAACAGAAAAGGACTGCAGCCACTCTTTATGAGTAAGGTTGCAGCCCTTTTTTATGAAAAATAATAGTTAACTGATCTTTGTGATGACAAACCGCTCCGGGTGGTAACGCTCGTACAGCGAGTAAAGCATGCCGTCTTTTAGCCCTACGTTTGGCACAATCATACTTTCCAGCTTGGCCCATTTCATGGCGGAGAGGTAAATCTCAGAGGCTGGCACAATTACGTCGGCACGGTCGGGGTTTAGCATAAGCTTAGTGATGCGGTCCTCCATACTTGTATTTGCAATCTGGGAAGCTACTTCCTCTATCTGCTTCCTGAAAATTGGCTTACCGGCAGATTTCCCGGCAATCTCGTATATTTTGTTGATGTTTCCGCCGGTGCCCACGGCACGCGAAAGGTGGTGCTTGCGCGAGTTTGTTTCTATCCAGCTACGCATGGTGTTCCAGAGCACTTCGGAATCGCGGCCATGCATGTGCCTAATAGAGCCCTGCTCAAACGACTGCGAGGCGATTTTCTCACGGTTCACATAAATATTAAATTCCGTGCTGCCGCCGCCTACGTCAATGTGCAGGTAATTACGCTCATCCAGGAAATTAAAGATTACTTTGTTGATCAGGTCAGCTTCCGTTTCGCCATCGATCACCTGAATTTCCATGCCAACTTCCTGCCTTACACGCTCCAGAATTTCGGGGGCGTTTATAGAGGAGCGCATCGCCGATGTCGCGCAAATCATGTAATGGTCCACGTCGTGCACATCCAGAAGCAATTGGAAAGCCTGCAGCAGCTTTATGAATTTCTCGACTTTAACATCGCTGATATAACCGGTATTAAAAACATCTTCGCCGAAACGGATAGCATAGCGCACATACTCCACTTTTTTAAAGAACACGTTTCCGTTTTGGTTCAGTACACTGGAGATTTGGCATCTCACCGCATTCGACCCGATATCTATAGCAGCTAACTTCAAATTATAAGAGGCTTTTATTTACGACTTAAGTGTAAATATAATCAGAATTTGATACTATACCCGCTTTTTAGGCATGGCTTTGCCCTGAAAATATGAACAAGATGCTGATAGCCAAGAAAGTATATATACTGATGCTGCTTGGTTTATTTCAGGCTGAGCGATAGCCTCTGGTTAATCCAGCCTAGCTCTCCGTTGGCACTGCGTACTAACTCAAAAGCACTATACTTACCAAGTATGGCAACACTGCTACCTGCGGGCAAGCTTTGTTTGGCTGCTGCTTTCGGGGTGGCATCATCCAGCAAATCCATGTCTAAACTTAACTTTTCATACTTTATGGCTTTGCTAGCAGGCTCTACCACGCTGCTTGCCACATACGCCTCCTGGCCATCAGGAAGCGCAACACGGTACCAAGACGATGTGCCCCCAGTAACCTTCAGGGGCGTGTGCCGCGGCAGCGATTGGTACACCGCCGAGTTGGTGCTTGGCATCAAGCGAATGTTCGCTGCTTTAGGCGAGATGCGTACCCAGTTACCAATAAGTTCAGCATCAATAGTAACGGCAGGCGCCTTGTTAGCTGCCTGGTGCACATAAGGGTAAGGGTTAGTAGCGCCTTGACCATACCGGTAAATGCCAAAGTGCAGGTGTGGGCTGGTGGTGCGCGCATTACCGGTGTTACCGATCAGGCCAAGCGTATCGCCGGGCTGCACGCGTTGCCCCTCCTGAACCAGCTGGCTATCGAGGTGGGCATAGTATAGACTTTGCCTGCGGTCTGCATCGGTGAGCCAAACTACTTTGCCGCCCCGTGGTGTGGTGTCTACGCGCCGAACGGTGCCTGCGGCCGAAGCGAGTGCAGGTGTACCGCGCTTAGCAAAAATATCGATGCCCTCATGGCGGCGTGCTCCCGCATCACGCGGGTCACCCCAAATGCTGGCTATGTTGCGGCTGCTTTTGCCGGCCACCGGAAAAGCCAGCGTAGGTTCTGCCGTAACGGTTAAGGTATACTGTGCGCTGCGCAGCAACTCTGGTTGCACCCGCAGGATATGCTCCTGATCTTCGGTAAACTCGTAGATTAACCGCTGCGCGCTGGAGTCGGTAGTGGCTACGTGGTTTGGCGTGTTTGGCCCGGCTTCAAACACATCCATAAACACGGCTGGCTGCTCAGCAGCCTTTAGCGCCAGGTTAACCACAAGCCGCTGCCCACGTTTGGCATCGATGCGGTAACCAAGAGCGCGCGGGGTTTCTGCCGCAAAATAGCCGGTTTCTTTAAAGGGAAGTGTAATAGAAATGGAGTCCTGCAAGGCGTGCTGTCCGGCTTCGAGCCACATTTTTCCGAGGGCCGTTTCATCCAGTTTTGCATCTTTTAGCTTGGCCGCATACTTCTCGTAAGGGGTTTGCTGGCCAAACACACCACGCAGGGTTTGCTGCTGGCTGCAACCCGCAAAAACAAGGACGGACAAAGTATAAAAAATATAAGGGAGTATTGCTGTTTGTCTGTTTCTCATGCCTAAAAAATGTGTTAGGTTATTTGGTAGTGTAGTACAGCGATTTAGGCAAAAATGATGCCTTGAAGTATGACTTGTTGGTTCAACATCAAAAAAGTATAGGAATAGAAATTAACCGGGCTGGCGCCTATTCGTAAAACCTTAAACGTACCAACTTTTTGGATGTGATGAGAAAACCAAGATGGAGATATATGCGCCGAAAGTTGAAGCGCAACCTACTGCCCTTATTTGCACCGCTGGTGCTTACACCAATGGCCACGCCTGTAAACAGCGGGTCAAGCATGCCTATAACCAACAAAAGCGAGTTTAAGAAAAAGATAGCCAATTATAAGGTCATGCGCTTTAACCAGCTGGCCTATAACCTGTACAGCAACATGCAATTACAGGAAACCGGCCTCCGCTTCGAGGTGTTCGATAAAGCCCTGACCGGTTATTACAACATGAAGCACAGGGGCGAGGTGGCCGACAAACCATACATCACGATCATTGACTTCACCAAGTCATCAAACGAGAAGCGCTTATGGGTGATTGATGTGGAGAAAAAGGAAGTGCTTTACAATACCTACGTATCGCATGGCAGAAATTCAGGGCAGGAGTTTGCCGAGAACTTCTCTAACAAGAGCGAGTCATACATGAGTAGTATTGGTTTTTACGTAACCGAAAACACATACTTCGGCAAACATGGCCTATCACTGAAACTGGAAGGATTGGACAAAGGCTTTAACACCAACGCCAAAGACCGCTGCATTGTAATGCATGGGGCCGAATATGCCACGGAGGAGTTTATTGCGCAGGCTGGCCGCTTGGGTCGTAGTTTAGGTTGCCCTGCCATTCCGATGGAGGAACACGAGGATATTATTAAGCAGGTGCAGGGCGGCACGGCCATGTACATTCATGCGTCATCAGACAAGTATACTTCCCAATACCTTGACCACGTGACAGCCATGGCAGAGCTACTAAACGAGAACAAAAAAGACGTGCCGCCGCCTTCGATTGATGTTATGCCGAACGCCACTTAATACCGCAGCCCACACTTGGCAACTGCTCCTGCGATACAGACTGGCCAGCAATTAGGGCATCTAAAGCCTGACTTAAACTATGCCCCGTAACCGGTTTGCCGTTATTGGGCCGTGAGTCATCGAACTGGCCATGGTATGCCAGGCGCATGTTGCCATCATACACATAAAACTCCGGTGTGCATTCAGCCTGGTAATTGCGTGCTACCTGCTGGGTTTGGTCGTAGAGGTAAGGGAAAGGAAAATGCATCTGCTGCGCCAGCGCTTTCATCTGCTGCGGACCATCCTGCGGATATTGCTCGGCATCATTGGCATTGATGGCCACAAAACTTGCACCCCGGGCTTTGTACATATTCGCAAGTTGTACCAACTCTCGCAAAATATGCTTCACATAAGGGCAATGGTTGCAGATGAACATGATAACCGTAGCCTTGGCAGAAGCCACATCGTGCAGCGAAACAAGCCTATCGGAGTTCGTGTCTAGAAGGGCAAAATTGCGTGCTTTTGTGTCAAGAGCGAGTAGGGCTGTTTGTTGCGCCATAGTTTCAGCTTGCGTTAAAGGATGGTTAACTACTGTACTACAGCTACTAAGTTAAGCTTTTGGGCCAGTATAACAAACAGAAGTATAAGCTATTAAGTTTTATTTAAGATTATCTTCTACAATAGTTGATACTTTTTTGCTACCATAGCGGTACAGGCTTATCCGTGAAGGAGCGTAACATAAAGCCCGATGCTATAGTACGGGAGCCAGCTCCACGGCTGGTCGGTGCTTGTGCGGTAATAAGTTATTTGCCCTTTCGGAGAGTTAGCATAGGTCATCAGCGAGTTGTCCGAAAGCTTGTTCGCATCGTTTATCCATTCTAAAACCACTACAAAATCTTCTTCCAGCAGTAGGTTGTACTCACTTACGTTTACCTGCACCCAACCGGTGTAGTGTGGTGGAATCTGCACGACTACGTTCTCTTTCAGCAGGTTTTCGTGGGGCTGGTTTTTCTTGAGGGAGTATACTTTGATGCGCGCGGCAATAGGCAGGTTACCAGAACCAGATAACCCAAAACTGACTTGCTGCAAGTATGCCGGGTATTTCCTGAAATGGATTTTATTTCCAATCTCCTGGCCCTTCTTCGTGATCAGCGATTTTTCGAGCGGCTCAAAGGCATGATGAAAAGGAGAGCCCTCGTCAATGTGAAACCCTACTTTGCTTGTTTTCCAGTTGGCCGCTTTAGCCTTTACCTCCACTTCGCTAAGTTTGGCAGGCGCAGGTGCCAAGTACAGCTTCAGATTATCAGGTTTGCCCGCCTCTTTGTTTAAGGCATTTATACTTAACTCGGCGGCTTTATAGCCTAAAGAAGATATTTTGAGAGTAGCATTTGAATAGGAAGCTGATAAAGAAAGCGTAAACTCTCCCTTGCTGTTAGCTTGTGCATACTTGTTAGTCCCGATTACCAGAAGGTTGGCATAGGCAATAGGAGCGCCAGTTGCTTTGTCGAGTACTACACCGGCCATCTCAAACTGGCCAACATCCTGCAACAGGGTATACACAGGCACTGCAGCGTTCGCTTTCTTGTACGTGGATAACAAAGCAACCAGCAATAAAGCAAACAATACGTATGAACGGCTAGCAAAACCCCTGAACTTATAATGCCTTACTTTCTTTAGCGAATTAGGCCGATGTATAAAATCGCTCATAGTTGTTGCACGGGGTTAAGGGATCAATGTTTGAACGGGAGGTAAAACCATAACGTATTATTCTGGAATAATTGCCTGAAACAGCAATTTAAGGTATAAAAATGGCTGCTTCCGCAAGTGCTGCTTAGGGTATCAAAAAGCGAGCGTAAACCCAACGCCATGGTGGGTGGAGCCAATGTACAAAGATGTGGAGCTGTTTTGGGTTTGTGCTGCAGGGCTCCCTGCGTTATAGGTATCAACAGCTTCTTTTATCTTCTTGTTATACTTAATTGTGAACGGAACCGAAGCTAGTATTAATCCAGCGCCAACGCTTGCCAGGGTCCAATCGGGTTCTCCGTTGGCCATGGCGGCTCCAAGCGGGTATCCGACCATCAACCCACCGGCACCACCTAAAATGTCGATAAAAACTTTGTTAGCGCGGGCTTTTTGGGCAAGCGCATGTGCGTCTGGGTTTGTGCGTAGCAACGCGATAACTTCCTGTGGGCTAAGGTTCTTTTGGCCATTGGTATGAAAGCGATACCCGATAAACGCCTTTTGGGTTGTGATGGGAGTATAAGTTTGCTGTGCCTTGCTCTCTGAGGCACACAAAAGTATAAATGCCAGGATAAAGTAAAACAGTTTCATAGCTGGGAGGTGCATAATTGATCTAAAAGCCCACGAATATATAGGATTTAAGGATTTTATGAAACACAAAAGCCAGGATAGCAAAAGTTTAATCTACTATCCTGGCTCTCGATAAAATATACTTGGTTCTAGTCTTATTTTTGAGAAGTTGCTGCGTCTTGCCACCTGCCGTAGCGTTGGGCTAGTTCCTTTAGCTCGGCCCTGTGGGCTGGCGTGAAATGATTTGGTTGGAGGCGCCACTCCCAGTTGCCGGACCCCGTGGATGGTTTGTTCATGATATATTCTTTGCCTAACCCGAGCACATCCTGCATAGGTATAACCGCTAATTGAGCCACAGAAATGTACGTGAGCCAAATCATTACGCCATGCACGTTATCGATGTTTACATAATGGTTGCTGTACTGGCGCAAGCGGCGCTTATCGCTCCTGGAAGCCTCGTGCTCATACCAGCCGCGTACGGTGTTGTTATCGTGGGTGCCGGTATACACAATGCTGTTCTGCGTATGGTTATGCGGGGCATACAGGCTGTTTGGTAAATCCTCACCGAAAGCGAATAGCAGCACGCGCATGCCCGGCAGGTCGTACCTATGCATCAGATCGCGCACGGGCTGGTCTATTTCCCCAAGGTCTTCGGCCACGATAGGTAAGTGTTCAAATTTTTCTTTAACTAGCTTTAAAAGTGCATAACCTGGAGTTTTTACCCATTTACCATTGATGGCAGTCTCCTCGATGGCTGGTACCTCCCAATACGCGGAAAATGCCCTGAAATGGTCGAGGCGCAGCAAGCCAAAGAGTTGCAGGTTATGCTCAATGCGGTGCAGCCACCAATCAAAATGTTGCTCTTGCAGTTTTTCCCAGTCAAATACGGGTGTGCCCCAAAGCTGACCTGTCTCACTGAAATAATCCGGCGGCACACCCGAAACAGCGGTAGGGCGGCCTTTAGCATCTAGTTTAAATATGTGGGGGTGGCTCCATACATCTGCACTGTCGTGGCTTACATAAAAAGGCATGTCCCCAAAAAATACGATGCCTTTTTTATTGCAGTATGTTTTCAGTCGCTCCCACTGGCGGTAAAACAGGAACTGCAGAAACATCTCGAACTCTACTTTATCGCTGAGTTGCTCGGCAAGTTTTTCTAAAGCCTGTTTTTGGCGGCGCTTTATTTCCTCGGGCCACTCTACCCAGCTTTTGTGCTGGAAATGCTTCTTAAAAGCTGCAAAGTGTGCGTAATCCTGCAGCCAAAGTTTTTGTTCTTTCTGAAAGGTAACAAAGGCTTTCCATAGGGCATCCGGCATCTCGGCTGTGAAATTTTTGTAAGCCTTGTGCAGCAACCTGATCTTAAACCTGCTCACTTTCTCAAAATCAACGCGCGCTTCATCAAACGACTCACTGTGTATGAGGTCTTTGTTTTGCAGTAGTCCATCATGCACTAGTTGATCAGGGCTTATCAGAAGTGGGTTGCCGGCAAACGCCGAGTGGCTGCTATACGGTGAGTTGCCGTAGCCAACTTCAGTAGGGTTGAGCGGCAAAATTTGCCAATAGCGCTGACCAGCTTCCTGCAACTGGTCGGCAAACGTATAGGCATCAGGCCCAAGGTCGCCGATACCAAAGCGGGAGGGTAGCGAGGTGATATGGAGCAGAATTCCTGCACTGCGTTCGGGTATGATCATGATGGGTTGGCGGTTAACAATGCTACTGGAAAAGTTTTCAATACATCTGCTACGGGCAGCGTGCCGGAGGCGTTTAAACTGTTCTGGCTAAATGCAGACTGCCATTGCGCAGGAGCACCGTCAGGTAAAACAACATGCGTGTCTTGCCACACATCTTCTCCCAGTGCATGATGATGGCTATCCACTAGGCTTACCAGCAGCAGCGGAACCACAACCAGCGCCCATTGCCCCTGGTTGTGTCGGGCAAAGGCCAGCACATGCTCCTTTTTAGCGCCTTTAACTTCCAGCGGAAGATATGCGCCCTGGTTGAAGAGCGGTTGCAGATCGCGGCGGGTGATAAGTGCTTTGTGCAATAAATACAGTTTTACCTTGGCATTTTCGGGATGATGCAGTAATTGCTCATGCAGTTTTTCGGCTCCTTTCTGTTCCTGGTCTTGCAGCTCATGCAAGTAGCGGCGGCGGAGATCGTAGTCTACCGGGCGGCGGTTGTCGGGGTCTACCAGGCTCAGGTCCCAGAACTCAGTGCCCTGGTACACATCCGGCACGCCGGGGCATGTTATTTTAAGCAGTGTTTGGCACAGCGAATATACCCAGCCATAATGCGCTATCTTCAGGAAGAAAGGCTGAAAAGAGTGCATGAAGTCATCGTCCTCGAGCAGAAGTTGGCGCACCAGGTCTTTCATGGTTTGTTCATACTTCTCGTTAGGCGCCGACCAGTCTGTTTTCACTTTTGCCTCGCGCAGTGCTTTTTCAAGATATTCCTGCACACGTTCTACCAAGGTGTCGTCCACTTCGCCATTCATAGGCAGCACACCGAGCAGGGTTTGCAACAGAAAGTATAAATCGTTGTTGGTTGGCTCTGAAGAATATTTTTTGGTGATCTCTAGCCAGCCCTGTACCTTGTGCTCCCATTCTTCGGGCAGTTCGCTCAATACGTTCAGGCGCATGCGCGCACCTTCGCCGCGTTTGGTGTCGTGGGTGGCGGTAGCATTAATAGAGTGTGGGTAAACGCGCTGGCGATGCCGCATACGCTCATGGAACTCCTCAGTGCCGAGGTTAAAGATATCTGGGCTGTTGCCTACCTCGTTCAACGAAATCAGCCTGTTGTAATTATAGAAGGTGGTATCTTCCACGCCTTTGGCTGCAAGCGGGCCTGTAAACTGCTGGCTGCGCATCACAAAGTATAGCTTGTTGTGCTTACTTTCCTCGTCATCCTCTGGGGTAAGTGTAAACAAGCTGTGTAGGTGGTTCAATTGATCTTTTACCTCAGGCGCTTGTTTATGCGCTTCTTCAAAGGCGCTGTCAACTACCTGCATCTCGTGCTCCGAAAGCGGCAGGCGGCTGCCGTAAATACAGTATACCGGCCACGCCGCGAGCAGGTTTTCCAGGGCTTTTCGCCATTTGTCCTCTGGTTCCAGCGGAATCAGATGGCGCTCCTGCAGCAGTCGCAACAGGTTCTCGCGTTCGCCCTGCATGTAATTTGTTAGGATGAACATCTTCTTATCGAAAACGAGCTGTTCGTAGTTAGTGGGCGCATTAGGCACCAGGCGGCGGTAAATGTCGGTGAGCTTGCGGCGGCCCTCTCTGGAAGTATACAGGTTACTGACCAATGCCAGGTAATCGTAGCCGCTGTTGCCCTGTATGGGCCAGCGCTCAGGCAGTTGTTCCTCGCCCTCCAGAATTTTCTCAACCACAATGTATTTCTCCGGCCCCAGCAACTGGCGCAGGCGTTTCAGGTAAGCGCTTGGGTCATAAAGGCCATCTACGTGGTCTACGCGCACGCCCTGCAGCAGTTCCTGGTCGCAGAGTTGCTTTATAAACTGGTGATACTGCTCAAACACTTCCGGCTGCTCCATCCGCAGGCATATCAGGTCGTTGACGGTAAAGAAGCGGCGGAAGTTAATGGTGCGCTCGGTTTCCTGCCAGTGGCAAAGTATAAAGTGCTGCTTGTTGAGTAGCTTTTTGAGCTTGGATTTGTTCTGGTTTATACTTTCAAGAACATCCTGAAGTGCCTTGCGCAGCGGCTCCGCCTTGTAGATACGCTTTTTAAGGTTGCCCCATGAGGCCGGGTTTATACTTTCCTCTGCCTCGCTATGCTCCAGGTCTTTCAGGCATTTGGCAACCAGCGGGCTTACCTCCGGGTCGCTGCTGGTTTTGAGAGCTTCCTGCAGCAAAGGCCGGTAACTCGACACGCTCACGGGATAAACGTTATCGAAGTAATTTAGGCTGATGCCTTTTTCCGTTAGCTTTAGCTCCAGTTGGCCTTGCTCTAAAATCTTATCAAGGGGTTCGCCCAAGAACGGCACCATCACCTGCCCGTTAAAATCAGGGTGGTGAAAATCAATATCGAAGAAGGTGTAAAAGTATGACTGTGGGCCTTTTTCTAATACGTCCATTAACCAAACATTATCCGGGTGAAAGGCCATGTGGTTGGGCACTATATCTTGTAGCCAGCCCATGTGGCGGCGGCGCAACTCCAGCGATATTTCCTGTAACTCCTGCTTGGTGCCTATATCAGGGCTAATGTCATAAGCAGCGGTTACGTCGTAGCCGTGCTCGCTGCCGGGGCGGGCGCAGAAAAACGGCGCGGAATAAATGGTGCTAACGCCCAGCTCGTGCAAGTATGGAATTTGCTTTCTGATGTCGCTGAGCTTAAAAGAAGGCGAAGTTTGCAGCCTGTATGTGGCTGACGGAATGTATACCATATGTTAAAGGTTCAAATTCAGGTTTTGATAGAGTTCTTCAAATTTTTGACACCAGGCAGCGGCTATCTGGTCGCCTTGCATGCTGCGGTGATGCATTTCTTTATAGGTAGTTTGCTGCATCCGGAAAGCGATGTTCTGTGCTTGCCAAAAATCTGTTTCCAGCTTGGAGCCGTTAATAACCGCCAACAGCTTAATTAGCCGCTTCATGGTTACCACATCCTGCGGCCGCTCCTGTATGCTGTTCATGATGTGGCCCACGCGCTGTGTCAATACAAACTCCAGTTGATCATAGCTTAGCTTTACCTTCATGCGCCTTACCTCATCCAGTAACCGGCGCACTTCCTGCGGGTCTGGTTCTTCGGATTCAAACTCGCGCAGCAGGCGTGTATTCACGATGTAATCTACGGTTGTTTGCAGCGGGCGGGGCAGCTTCATGCCGATGGTTTTAATCGCCGCAATCAGGGAGTAGTTGTTGTCGTATAGTTGCTGGAAGTTGCTTTCCACGCCTTCCATGGTTTGCTCCAGCACCTGGTCCAATATCTTTTTCTGATCATCCTTGAACAAGTGCCAGAACGAGTAGTTGTGCGACTCAAAGTGCTTATCCAGCAGCATGATCACCTCACTCACGTAGCCTCGCTCAAACGCCGCTTTCAGTTCCTGGCGCAAGCTTTCGTAGTCATCGTGGCTCATAAACTCCCGCACGCCGCCAAACAGCTGATGGTCGCCGAGGTGCAGCACGCCATAGGTAATGATTACATGCTCCCAGGTTACTTTGCTTTTGATAACGGCACGACCCACGGCAAGGCGTTGGCGGCCAGCCTGTGTAAAGTCATGTTCTTCTGAGATGGCAGTGAAGCTATACAGGTCAAGTTCTTCCGTAAAATCCTGGAAAATGGACGATACGGCATAATGCGCTCCCACGCGCAGCAGGTCAATGATGGTTGGTTTAACGGATTGCTCATAGATCTGGCCGGCATTGCCACGATCTTTCAGGTTACTCTCGGCTTCGCTCAGCAAATTTATAAACTCTGCTTCGAGGTCATGGGAGGTTACATCCTGCGCAAGTTGTATGGCTCGGGCCGCATAAAAGACATCCTGCACTGTCTCGATGCCCGATACTTCATCGAAAAACCATCCGCAGCTTGTATATTGCAGCAACGCATGATATTGCATTTCCATCAGTTTAAGGAAGCGCACTTTCTCCTGCATACTTAGTGGCCGCGACGTATGGTCTTTGATAAATTGCTCCACGTTCTGCTCCGATCGGTCCATGATCACCTGGATGTACGCGTTGCGGCATTTCCACGGATCGGCGCCAAACGTTTGCATTTCCTGCTCATATAAAGGCACTAACTGGTCTCGGAGCCAGTCGAAGGCCACCCGGATGGGCTTTCGCCATTCCTGCGTCCAGTGGGCATGGCCGCCGGTGTTGCAGCCGCAGTTGCTGCGCCAGCGCTCTACACCGTGTGCGCAGCTCCACGAGCTTTCCTCAATAATCTGTGCCTCATACTCGGGCGGGAAAAGCTCCATGTACTCCCCGTACACGGTTATCTTGGCTAGTTCTTCCTCTTCAATATGATTTAACGCATAGGATAAGGCCATTTCTCCGAAGCGGTGATGATGACCGTAGGTTTCGCCATCAGTAGCAATGTTCATCAACTGCGGCTCTTTGCTCTGCTCATCAAACACGCTAACCAACCGGTTGGCAAAATCCTCACCCCGGTTCAGGAGGCGCTCAAAGGCAATCCCCTGCGATACAGGTCCATCGTAAAAAAATAATGTAATGCTGCGTCCCGATGGCAAGCGGCACAAGTAAGGGCGGCGCGGGTTAATGCGGGCACCCTCGGCATTGGTCCACTCCGTATCGCCCAGCTTCCGGAAAGCCTTTGCCTGGTACGGAGAAAGTATAGTGAACTTTATACCATGCTCGGCCAGAACCTCTAAAGTAGGCGTATCAGCGGCGGTTTCGGCCAGCCACATGCCTTCAGGATCGCGGCCAAAGCGCTGTTTAAAGTCATAAATGCCCCAGATTACCTGCGTCTGCTTATCGCGTGGGCTGGCCAGCGGCATAATAATGTGATTGTAAACTTGCGCAAGCGCCGATCCGTGGCCCGAAAAGCGCTTCTGGCTCTCCTTATCGGCATCAAGTATGGCCTGGTAGGTTTCTGAGTCGTTTTTCTTCATCCACTCCAACAGGGTAGGGCCGAAGTTAAAGCTGATGTAGCTGTAGTTATTGATGATGTCGACGATGTTCCCGTTTGCGTTCAGAATGCGCGAGGCAGAGTTACGGGCATAGCACTCTTCGGAGATGCGCTCATTCCAGTCGTGGTACGGTGCTGCCGACTCCTGAAGTTCTACTTCGTTTAGCCAGGGGTTCTCACGGGGCGGCTGGTAAAAGTGTCCGTGTATGCATATGTATTTGTCCATCGCTTTTCTATTGTACAAGTATGAGTACTGATTTTGGAGGCAGGGTTATTTCTGCCTTTTGCTCCAGTAGTTCGGGCTGGCTGCTTCCGGAGCCTCCCCATTCTTCAGCGGCTGAAGTGAGTAAGGTTTTCCAGTTGCCGTGGGCTTCGTCTGGTTGCAGCAAGCGAGTGGTCTGTTCTGTATCGCTTAGGTTAAAGAGGGCGTAGGCATATGGCTCTGCTGCACGGTGGATAAGGTGCAAGACTTGATCGGTTTCATCTATGCGCGCAATTAGTTTGCTCTTATCCGGCTTTGCCAGGCACCTGGTGGTCTTGCGTATCTGGATGAGGCGCTTATAATACTCCCGCAGCTGGTTCTGTTTTGGGTTGGAAGTATAGCTTCTGGTGAGCTTAGAGCGCTCAAAAGTGTCTTTGCTCTGCGGGTCTGGGGCCTCGCCTTGCCAGGCAAAAGCGCTAAACTCATCGTGGCGGCCTTTGCGCACTGCCTCAATCAGGTCTTTGTCGCTGTGGCTCACAAAGTATAAAAACGGATTTTGCTCAGCATACTCCTCGCCCATAAACAGCATAGGCTGAAATGGCGACAGGATGACGAGGCCTGCTATAACTTTTAGGGTCTCAAAATCGACTAACTCTGATAAGCGCTCGCCCAGCATGCGGTTCCCCACTTGGTCGTGGTTCTGGGAACATACCACAAATTGCTCGGCTTTATTATGCTCTGTACTGTTGCCGAAGGTACGGTGCCGGTGCTCGGAGTATAGCCCATCGTAAACGAAGGCGCGCTGCATAACCTTTGTCAGTTGCTCAGGCTTACCAAAACCAACATAGTAGCCGTCCTGCTCTCCTGTAAACATAGCATGCACCACATGATGAAAGTCATCGCTCCACTGGGCATCCAGGCCATAGCCTCCGCACTCTGTCGGGTTTATCAGGCGCACATCGTTCAGGTCGCTCTCCGCTATATGTATGAAATTGCGGTCGAGTTGTGTTTCCAGTTCCTTTACATGCTCTTGTAATTCTTCTAAAAAATGCTTGGCACCCATGTCATAAATGGCATGCACGGCATCCAGGCGCAGGGCATCAATGTGGTAATCGCGGAGCCACATCAGGGCATTCTGGAAGAAGAAGTTGCGCACGGGATCGGCATAATTGTCATCAAAGTTAAGTGCCGTGCCCCAAGGGGTCTTATACTTATCGGTAAAGTATGGGCCGAAATCGTTGAGGTAATTGCCCTCGGGGCCCATGTGGTTATACACTACGTCCATAATAACGGCAAGCCCTTGCGCGTGGCAAGCATTCACCAGTTTTTTGAGCCCTTCGGGGCCACCGTAAGAGTTTTGGACAGCAAACGGGAAAACACCGTCGTAACCCCAGTTTCTGCTGCCAGGGAACTGGGCCACCGGCATGATCTCAATGGCGGTGATGCCAAGCTCTTTCAGCTCCGGCAGGTGCTCGATCATCGCATCAAAGGTTCCGGCTTTGGTAAAAGTGCCCACGTGCAACTCGTAAATGATATACTCGTGCAGGGGCAGGTTTTTCCACTTCTTATCGGTCCAGGTAAATGTATGGTGGTCTACAATTGCGGAGGGCTTATGCACGCCGTCGGGCTGGTGCTGTGAGGCTGGGTCAGGGCGTTCTGTCTCACCGTCGAGCACAAAGGTATAGCGGGTGCCCGGGGTGGCAAATTCGCTGAGGCCGGTCCAGTAGCCCATGGCTTCATGCTGCAAGGATATTTGTATGGGTTCGGGCTTATGGAGCACCACTTCTACTTTTTTTGCTTTAGGTGCCCAAACTGTAAAAACGGTGCCGCTGTCTGGGGAATAATGCGCCCCTATTTCTCTAAGTATGCTCATAGATTGGATAGTTTTTCACAGCACGTATTAACTGGCATTGTGGGTATTAGGTTGTACCTTTTTAGCGAAGCGCTCTGTTTGCTTAGGTATTTTTTTAAGCGCTTTAACTAGGGCAGGGGCGTTACTGACAAACGTTATCAGTAATTGGGAAATATAGAACGAAACATATTTACCTTATATAAGTACGTACAACGGTTAAAGCTGAATGTAATCTCCATGGAACAACTCGAAGGAACCAAACGAATTGTTATAGAAAGTGTGAAACCCGAAATCAATTGTGGCCGGTTTCCGGCGAAGCGCACGGTTGGTGAGGAGCTAATAGTAACTGCCGATGTTTTTGCCGACGGGCACGATGAGGTTAAGGCCACCTTGCTGTATCGCCATTCGCGACGCAGGAAATGGACGGAAGTGCCCATGACATTTTTGGGAAACGACCGCTGGCAAGGTGCTTTTACGCCAGATGCCATGGGCCGTTATGAGTATACCATTGAAGGCCGCGTGGATCATTTTTATTCCTGGCAAAAGGGGCTTAAAAAGAAGTTTGAGGCCAACCAGGACATTACGGTAGAGCTACAAATTGGGGCTCAGCTGATGGAAGCCGCTGCGGAAAATGCAAAACCAGGCCAGCAGAAGCGTTTGCGCAAGTGGGCAGAGCAACTGCGCAACAGCCAGTCGCATGCAGAGGATGTTGCCTTTGCCACTGGCCCGGACGTTAGCGACTTGATGGAGGCTTGCTGCGATAAGCAAAACGTATCCACCTACAATAAGATCCTTCAACTGGACGTGGAGCGCCAGAAAGCCCTGTTCAGTGCCTGGTATGAGTTTTTCCCGAGGTCTGCAGCGCAGGAGGCTGGCAAGCACGGCACGTTTAAAGATTGTGAGCGCCTGCTGCCACGCATTGCCGAAATGGGTTTCGATACCATTTACCTGCCGCCGATACACCCGATTGGGCATGCCTTCAGAAAGGGTAAAAACAATTCTGTAACCTCTGAGCCCGGCGAGCCTGGGTCGCCGTGGGCTATCGGTGCTGAAACCGGCGGCCACGATGCTGTCTTGCCTGAGTTGGGCACACTGGATGAGTTCCGGGAGTTTGTGCAGAAGGCACGGGAGCATGGCCTGGAGATCGCCCTGGATTTTGCCATTCAGTGCTCCCCGGACCACCCTTATGTCAAAGAACACCCGCAGTGGTTTAAGTGGCGCCCAGACGGCACCGTGCAGTACGCAGAAAACCCACCCAAGAAGTATCAGGATGTACTGCCTGTAAACTTCGAGACTGAAGACTGGCAAAACCTATGGCTAGAGCTGAAGCGCGTGCTGATGCACTGGATACAGCAAGGCGTGTTTGTTTTTAGGGTGGATAACCCACATACCAAAGCCTTCTCTTTCTGGGAGTGGGTTATCGGTGAAATCCATAAGCAGTACCCGCAGGTTATCTTCCTGAGCGAGGCCTTTACGCGGCCACGCGTGATGGAGCGCTTGGCTAAAATAGGTTTTACGCAATCATACACATATTTTACCTGGCGTAACTCAGCGCAGGAAATCCGGCAGTACATGGAGGAACTGACACAGTCAGAGCTTCGTGAATACTTCCGCCCTAACTTCTGGCCGAACACCCCGGATATACTACCTTATGCCTTGCAAGAGGGTGGTGAGGCAGCACACATCACACGTGTAGTTATGGCGGCAACGCTATCTTCTAACTATGGGCTTTATGGCCCTGTCTATGAGTTTGGGATAAACCAGGCCGTTCCGGGCAAGGAAGAGTACTATGACTCAGAGAAGTATGAAGTGAAACACTGGGACTGGGGCAAACTCACCAAAATCCGGGAAGTGATCACGCTCATCAATAAAATACGGCAGGTAAACCCGGCATTGCAAACCACCTGGAACATCGCGTTTGGCGAGTGCGAGAACCAGGCTATACTTTGCTATGCCAAGTGGAGCAGCGACTTTAAGAACAAGATCTTCGTAGTCGTTAACCTTGACCCGCACCAGACACAAAGCGGGTGGGTGAAAGCGCCACTCTGGAAATTAAAAATGCCTGCCGACAAGCAATACCTGGTACACGACCTGCTTACTGAGCGCAAGTATACCTGGACTGGCGAGTTTAACTACGTGGAACTGCGCCCGCACGAAATGCCTGTACATGTTTTCAGGATCGAAGAGGCGAGCGAGGGCATGGGCCACGATAACCTCGACGATAACTGGCTACCAAACGAACACCACACCAACGAATAGAAAAGAACCCTTTTGACCACAATTATGGCAGACGAAAAATTCGAGTTTGACGACAATATCCACTGGTATAAAGATGCGATCATTTATGAGCTTCATATAAAGGCATTTAAAGACGGAAACGGCGATGGCATCGGCGATTTTAAAGGCCTGATGCAGAAGCTGGATTATCTCGAAGACTTAGGCGTAACGGCCATCTGGCTGCTGCCCTTTTACCCATCGCCCCTGCGCGACGACGGCTACGACATTGCCGACTACCTCAGTATAAACCCGAGTTACGGCAACATGCAGGACTTTAAGGTGTTTGTGCGTGAGGCACATAAGCGTGGCCTAAAAGTTATCACAGAGTTGGTTATAAACCATACCTCTGATCAGCACCCATGGTTCCAGCGTGCGCGCCGTGCCAAAAAGGGTTCTAAGTACCGCGACTGGTATGTTTGGAGTGATGATCCGAATAAGTATAAGGACGTTCGTATCATCTTCACGGATTATGAGCCTAGCAACTGGAGCTGGGACCCAGTGGCTGAGCAGTACTATTGGCACCGTTTCTTCTCGCACCAACCCGACCTGAACTACGATAACCCTGCCGTGCAGAAGGAGGTGTTTAAGGTACTCGACTATTGGTTTGACCTGGGCGTGGATGGCTTCCGTTTGGATGCCGTGCCATACTTGTTTGAGCGCGAAGGAACCAACGGCGAAAACCTGCCCGAAACCCACGATTTCCTGAAAAAGCTGCGCGCGCACGTAGACCAGAAGCATACCGGAAAACTGCTGCTGGCCGAGGCTAACATGTGGCCCGAAGACTCTGCCTCATACTTTGGCAAGGGCGACGAGTGCCACATGAACTACCATTTTCCGATTATGCCGCGCTTGTTTATGTCCTTGAAGATGGAGGATCGCTACCCGATCATCGACATCTTTAACCAGACGCCGGCCATACCCGAAAGCTGCCAGTGGGCCATGTTCCTGCGTAACCACGACGAGCTGACGCTTGAAATGGTGACTGACGAGGAGCGCGACTACATGTATAAAGTATACACCAAAGACCCGCAGGCACGCATTAACCTGGGTATACGCCACCGCCTGGCCCCGCTACTGGGCAACGACCGCGCCAAGATAGAGCTGATGAACGTGCTGCTCTTCTCGTTGCGCGGCACGCCGGTGGTATACTATGGCGATGAGATTGGTATGGGCGACAATTACTACCTCGGTGACCGCGATGGTGTGCGCACGCCTATGCAATGGGATGATAACCGCAACGCCGGCTTCTCAGACGCTAACCCGCAGCGGCTGTACCTGCCTGTCATCATCGATCCGGAGTATAAGTATGAGTCCGTGAACGTAGATACGCAGAACCACAACGGTAACTCATTACTCTGGTGGATGCGCCGCACTATAAACATGCGCAAGCGCTACAAAGCCTTTGGCCGAGGAACTATAAAGTTCCTGAACCCGAGCAACTCCAAAGTGCTGGCTTTTGTGCGCGAATACGAAGACGAAACCATACTTGTGATCGCGAACCTGTCGCGCTTCCCGGAGGCCGTAGAGCTTGACTTGCAGGATTACAAAAGCCACGTGCCAATGGAGGTATTCAGCAAGAACAAATTCCCAAGTATAAAAGAGAACCCATACCTGTTTACCATTGGTGGCCACGGCTACTACTGGATGGAGCTGCGCCCGCAAGAAGTGGTGCAGGAATCGGAGAAGGATCAAGCCAAGCCTGCCATGCAGGTAACAAATTTAAAGCAGCAACTGCCTGCCCACACGCTGCGCGAGCTGGAGAGCCGCGTGCTTCCGCAATACATCTGGCAGCGCCGCTGGTTTGGCGGCAAGGCCCGTACCCTGCAGCGCATGCAGGTCATCCAAAGTATGCCGCTACCTTTAGGCAAAATTGGGGCTGCGATGCTGTTTGTAGAAGTTAGCTATAACGAAGGTCTGCCGGAGCTTTATCAACTACCGATTGCCTTTGCCACAGGCGAGCAGGAGCAGGAGCTGCGCGATCATCACTCCAACGCCGTAATTGCCCGCGTGGCTGTAGATGGAAAAGAAGGTATACTTTACGATGCCCTCTACAGCGAAGATTTCCGTCATATGCTGCTGCAACTGATGGTGAAGCGGAAGCGCCTCCGGCATAACGGAGCCGATTTGGTAGGTTTTAGTAACAAAGGCGTAGCAGCGGAGCTGAAAGGCATTGAAGGGGCGCTTACTTCTAAAATCCTGTCGGGAGAGCAGAGCAACACATCTATTGTGTACAACAACACCTTCTTTATGAAGGTCTACCGTAAGCTAGACCGTACCCTGAACCCGGATGTAGAGGTAGTGCAAATGCTAACCGACCAGATCGGTTTTGACCATGTGCCACGCTACCTGGGCTCACTGGAGCAACATGAAAGCGGAAAGCAGCCGATGGTGCTGATGATGCTGCAGGAGCTGGTGCCAAACCAAGGCGACGCCTGGAGCTATATTGGGGATGCGCTTAAACGCTTGTATGAACGCCTCCTGACGCAGAACGAGCATGTGAAAGCCAAAACGCCAGCTGGTTCGTTGTCGCGGCCATTGCCTTTTGCTGAAATCCCGGATGAGGTGCAGATGCAGATTGGAGGCGCGCACGTGGAACGTGTGGAACTACTGGGCCAGCGTACCGCAGAAATGCACCTTGCGTTGGGTTCCGTTACCAATAATAAAGACTTTACCCCTGAAAACTTCTCGCTGCATTACCAACGCTCGCTCTACTCATCGCTGACCTCGCTGGTTAGGAGTAACTTCGATAGCCTGGCTAAGCACTTGCCAAACCTGCCGGAGCACGTGCGCGGCGAGGCAGAGGAAGTGCTGCAAATGCGCGAAGAAATTCTTGAGCGTTTGAAAATGATCTTCGCGCGTAAAATTGATACGCAGAAGATCCGGACGCATGGCGATTACCATTTAGGCCAGGTGCTGTTCACGGGCAAGGATTTCTACATTATCGATTTTGAAGGCGAGCCGGCGCGCACCTTTAGTGAGCGTAGGCTTAAGCGCTCTGCCCTGCGCGATGTGGCCGGTATGATCCGATCGTTCCATTATGCGGCTTACAGCGCGCTGTTTCAGCATGAAGGGCTGCGTAAGGAAGACTCAGCTTATTTGGAGGCTTGGGCGGAGCAGTGGTATCATTACGCCAGCGGCTTCTTTATGCACACGTACCTGGGCAAAACTATGGGCACAGGCATTGTGCCGCCTAAGGAAGATGACTTCGAGGTGCTCATTCATACTTTCTTGTTAGAGAAAGCTATCTATGAGCTGGGTTATGAACTGAACAATCGTCCGGATTGGGTGCTAATCCCTATCAGAGGCATTAAATACATCATGAAAAAGTATAAGAATGGCTAAGAAAAAAGAAAGCGCAACCACCGAGACTAACGATATAAACAAGGTATCGACAGCTATAACTTCCAAAGCCACTACTTCACGCAAAAAGAAAGAGGAGACAAACGCTGCGGAGGATGTAACCAAGAAAAAACCTGCGGCAAAGCGTGCCAGCAAAAAAACTGCTGCTAAAGCTAGTGCCCCTGCAACCAAGGCCGCTGATGAAAACACGAAGCCCAAGCGGGGCCGAGCCAGTAAAAAGGAAGCTACCAAGACTGAATTAGTGGTGCCTGTCGCCTCATCGGGAGGTGTGCAGGAGAAAGTTAAAATGAAGCGCGGCGGTGGCAGGGCTAAAACTAAAGTAGTGGACGAAGCCCCTGCAGAGCAGCGGCAGGATAGGCCTGTGTGGTATGCCAGCCGCTTCACCGATTACGATGTATACCTCTTCCGGGAGGGAAAACATTACTCGCTGTATCAGAAGCTAGGCTCGCACCTTATGGAAATGGCAGGGCAAAAGGGAACATACTTTGCGGTGTGGGCACCCAACGCGGATGAGGTATCGGTAATGGGTGAGTTTAATGGCTGGAGCCGCGATAGCCATCAGCTACATGTGCGGCACGATGGCTCGGGTATTTGGGAGGGCTTCATACCGGAGGTGCAAACTGGTGTGATGTACAAATATCACATTAAGTCTAAATATCACTTATACCACGTTGAGAAGAGCGATCCGTTTGCCTTTTGCAGAGAGGTGCCACCACAAACAGCGTCGGTGGTTAACGATTTGCAGTATGAGTGGCAGGACCAGGAGTGGGTTGATCACCGAAAAAATATGCTGGACAAGCCGCAGCCTTACAGCGTGTATGAACTGCACCTGGGCTCTTGGCGCCGCAAACCGGAAGACAATAACCGCCCGCTTACTTACCGCGAGCTAGCCGAAGAACTGCCGGCCTACATAAAAGACATGGGCTTTACGCACGTGGAGTTCATGCCTGTGATGCACCATCCCTTCAACGGCTCATGGGGCTACCAGATAACCGGTTATTTTGCCGCACATAGTCTACTAGGATCTCCTCAGGATTTGATGCACCTGATTGATGTGTTGCACCAGAATGGGATTGGCGTAATTATGGACTGGGTACCATCGCACTTCCCGTCGGATGAGCATGGGCTGGCATACTTTGATGGCACGCACCTGTTTGAGCACGCCGACCCGCGCAAGGGCTACCACCCAGACTGGAACAGCTATATCTTTAACTATGGCCGCAACGAGGTGCGTTCGTTCCTGATCAGCAATGCTTTGTTTTGGCTGGATAAGTACCACGTGGATGGCCTGCGCGTAGATGCAGTTGCCTCGATGTTATACCTAGACTACAGCCGCAAAGAAGGCGAGTGGATCCCGAACGATCATGGCGGCCGGGAGAACCTGGAGGCCATCTCGTTGCTTAAGGAGTTTAACCAGGCGGTGCACGACAACTTCCCGGAAGTACTTACCATTGCCGAGGAGTCTACGGCATGGCCCGCAGTTACCGGCGCAGTGGAGCACGACGGCCTGGGCTTTAACATGAAGTGGATGATGGGTTGGATGCACGATACGCTGGACTATTTTTCCAAAGACCCGATTTACCGCCGTTATCATCAGGGTGAAATTACATTTAGTATAATCTACGCTTTCTCCGAACGGTTTATGCTGCCTTTATCTCATGATGAGGTGGTGCACGGCAAAGGGTCGTTGCTGCGCAAAATGCCCGGCGATGAGTGGCAAGCGTTTGCTAACCTGCGTGCGTTGTATGCTTACATGTATGCACACCCCGGCGCTAAGCTTATGTTTATGGGGGCAGAGTTGGCGCAGTCCAGTGAATGGAACCACGACAGCAGCCTAGATTGGCATTTGTTACAGTTTGGCTACCACCAGGGGATACAGCAACTGCTTCGGGAGCTAAATGCCGTTTACAAGGCGGAACCGGCACTGTATGCGCATACTTTCGATCCACAAGGGTTTCAATGGGTAGATTTGAACGATGCCCATAATTCGGTAATAAGTTTCCTGCGCAAAGGCAACAACACACAGGAAGAGCTGTTAGTGGTTTGCAACTTCACGCCGGCCATGCATGAGCATTACCGCTTGGGTGTGCCGCACGGAGGGGAGTGGGTGCAGGTGTTCAACTCTGATGATAGCCGCTATGGTGGCAGTAACAAGCACAACCCAGATGTCATCCATACTTCACCAGAGCCTTTCCATGGCCATAATCACTCCCTGACGCTGGTATTACCGCCGATGGCAGTGGTTTACTTTAAGCTCAGAAGCTGATCAGGTTATAAACCCCAGTAAGTACAAACGCCCTCCCTGAAGTATAAAACTGCTTCAGGGAGGGCGTTTGTACTTAAATTGTATTTTCTCATTTGCTCTTTCTTAGCGGGAACGCACGGCGTAGGTAAGTATGCCGTTCGGACTCCTTTTGATTTACCTCCAGATCTGACACCGAGCGGACGTCCTCCACAGAATAAAAGGCGTGAGGATTATAGTCCCGGACGATATCAATGACGTGCTGTAGCTTTTTACGCTTCACGATCAGGAAAAGCAGGTTTACCTTTCCGCGCGTTCCGCGGGCATCAATACAGGTAAGTCTATAGCCATGGCCTTTCAGGCGGTCTATAAGTTGGTTAGCGGGCTCCACTGTAATTATGCGCACTACCATTTGGCCAAGGGCCAGCTTCTGCTCTACGCGCAGGCCCAGGAAATTTCCCATGGCAAACCCTCCGGCCCATGCCAGGTAAGAAGCCACGTTGTTCAGGTTTTCCATTACCTGTGTTATGGCCACCAACCAAATCAGCACTTCCAGAAAGCCAAGTATAGGAGCTACCGTTTTGTTGCCCTTCGATACAAAGACAATGCGCAGCGTGCCAAGCGTTACATCGCAGATGCGGGCAAAAAAGATTAAGGCAGGAATCAGTACCCAGTTCATTATAACCGGGTCAACACCGTAAAAAAAGTTCATCATGTATACTTAGGTCAGAGATCGAGAGTGAATGCACAAGTTACGAAAGCTCGGCCAGTGGCGGCAATTTATCTCCCACAAACTCACTGCGCGTTTTGGGAAGGGCTGTAGGGTTGCTGCGCTGGATAAACTCAACCAGTTTCTCGCGCACATGGCAGCGCAGGTCCCAGGCTATACTTGAGTTAGCTGCGCTCATGAGTGCGCGCAGCTCTAGCGTTCGCTCCTTCGAGTCGGTTACCTGCAGCACCGATACGCGCTTGTCCCAAAGGTCGGTGTGTGCAAGTACTCGGTCAAACTCTTTACGAAGTGGCTCTATGGCAACAGTGTAATCCGTGTACAAGTACACGGTGGCAAGTATATCGGAGCCTGTGCGGGTCCAGTTCTGAAACGGGTTTTGGATAAAGTAATTCAACGGAAGTATGAGCCGGCGGTTGTCCCAGAGCTTCAGTACCACGTAGGTAAGTGTTATTTCCTCTACGCGGCCAAACTCCTTTTCCACCACCAGCACATCATCCAGGCGGATCGGTTGCGTGAATGCTATCTGTAGGCCAGCCAGTAAGTTTGCAATAGAGGTTTGAGCCGCAAAACCAATGACAATGCCAGCCACGCCTGCTGAGGTAAGCAGGCCGGTGCCCAGCTTGCGCACGGGCTCAAAGCTCAGAAGTATAAGCGATGTAGCCAGAAAGATGATGGTGACCACCGTAATCTTACGGAGAAACTGCAGCTGCGTAATTAGCTTTCTCTCTCGCATGTTATCTGGTTTCTCGATAGCATACTTGTGGCGCACCAGGTCGCGGGCCACGTCGGTCAGCTTTACAAGGATCCAGGCAAACGCAATAATGTCCAGGATCTCAGTCAGGCGCCGCAAGCTACGCAGCAAAGTAGGGCTGTAAGGCAGCAAGGGTAAGGCAATAGAAACGAAAAGTAGCGGCATGAAAAATGAGAGCGGCCCGTTCAGGTGCCTTGTCAGTGACTTTACCGTTACGGGGTTCTCGCGGCGGTTAAACAGGTTCAAGAGCTTAAATAACAGGAACTTGGTAAGTATGCCGAGCATAACTGCTACCCCAAGTATGGCCAAGCCCGCAAATTCTCCCTGGTAGCGCTCGTAAATTGATAATAGGTATTTCATGGGTGCGTAAACTCTTACTTTATCAGGGGAAATACTTAGTATTTGCCGTAATGGTTATAACTGACAGAGAATCAGGATGCACTTTTTTGTTAATATATAAATTGATATATTAGAGAACGTGAGGCGCAAAATCTACGTATGTGCTTTAGGTTGATGTGTGTCAACCGCTGGAGATAAACCTAACTTAGCATACGGCTGCAGTTCCTTTCCGCGCCCAAATACCTGCTGCACTGGCTGCTAAGAAAATTACCACAACGCATGGCAAAACTGATTATCGTTTCTAACAGGTTACCTGTAAAACTACAAGAGAAAGACGGCGAACTGAGCTACAAGTCAAGTGAAGGGGGGTTGGCGACCGGCTTAGGCTCAATCTATAAAAAAGGCGACAACCTTTGGATTGGATGGCCCGGTTTGGTAGTTACTGAGGAAGCGAAGCAAGAGCAGATAACCACCGACCTGAAACCCGAAAACATGCATCCCGTTTTCCTCACCGAAACCGAGATCAAGGAGTTCTACGAAGGCTTCAGTAACGAAACCCTCTGGCCCACATTCCACTACTTCAGCCAGTATGCCATCTACGACCAGCAGCTGTGGGAAACCTACGTGGAAGTAAATCAGAAGTATTGCGATGCGGTGGTGGCTCAGGCCGGCCCTGAAGATACTATTTGGGTGCACGATTACCAGTTGCTGCTGTTGCCAAGTATGCTCCGTGAAAAGCTTCCGGACAGCACTATTGGCTTCTTTCAGCATATCCCGTTCCCTAGCTATGAAGTATTCCGCCTGCTACCCTGGCGTAAGCAACTGCTAGAAGGTATGCTGGGTTCTGACTTAGTGGGCTTTCATACCTATGACGACATGCGCCACTTCCTGAGCTCTGTAAATCGAATCGTAGGTTATGGTAGCATGCACGGCTGGATAAACACACCTAACCGCTCCATGCTGGTAGATTCCTTTCCGATGGGAATCGACTATGAAAAATATTCGGGCACCGCTGCTCTGGAGGAAGTTAAGAAAAGAGAACGCATCTACCGTGGCAACCTAAATGCCGAAAAAATCATACTTTCCATTGACCGCCTCGATTATTCTAAGGGCATTGCTCAACGCCTTCGGGCTTTCGAGATGTTTCTGGAGAGCTACCCTGAGTTTCATGAGCGGGTAACCCTGCTGATGCTGGTAGTGCCTAGCCGCGATGCTGTTGAGAAGTATAAAGAACTGAAAGAGGAGGTAGATGAGATGGTGGGCCGTATAAACGGTAAGTACAGCCACATAAGCTGGAACCCAATACAGTATTTCTACCGGTCTTATCCGCTGGAAACGCTATCTGCCTTCTACCGCATGGCCGATGTAGCGCTAGTAACACCTATGCGCGACGGAATGAACTTGGTGTGCAAGGAGTATGTAGCCAGTAAATTAGATCAAAAAGGTGTTCTGATTTTAAGTGAGATGGCTGGTGCCTCCAAAGAGCTTTCCGATGCTATCCTGATCAACCCGAATGATATAAACCAGATGGTTGAGGCCATCCACCAGGCGCTGACTATGCCCGAAGATCAGCAAGTTGTGCACATGCGCAACATGCAGGAATCGCTGCAGCGCTATAACATCCACCACTGGGTGAGCATGTTTATGGATCGCCTGTCTTATGTTAAGATCAAGCAGCTATCGCTGGCCACATCTTACCTCGACGAGTCTACCTTCTTGGAAATGAGCGATGCTTACGAATCGGCTAGCTCGCGCCTATTCTTCCTTGAGTATGATGGTGCTTTAGTAGATTACCGCAACAGGCCACTGATGGCACGCCCTGACGATGACCTGATGGCCTTGCTGGAGCGCCTAAGCAGCAGCCCGAAGAACCGCGTTGTAGTTATGAGCAGCCGCGAGAAAGCTACTATGCAGGATTGGCTGGGGCATCTCAACATCGATATTATTGCAGAACACGGTGTTTGGATAAAACAGCGCGGCACAGGCTGGCAAACCATGCTAAGCCTAATGGACGACTGGAAAAAAGACATTCGCCTGATCCTGGATCTATACGTAGACCGTACGCCAGGATCATTCATTGAAGAAAAGGAGTACTCGTTGGTGTGGCATTACCGCCGGGTAGAAACCGGCTTAGGCGAACTGCGTGCACGCGAATTGGTGAGCCACCTAAACTTCTTGGCATCTAACAGTAACCTGCAGGTGCTGGATGGCCAAATGGCTGTTGAGGTGAAAGCGCAAGAGATAAATAAAGGCAAGGCATCGAGCTATTGGCTAAGTAAGTTCCCGCATAAGTTTGTTATGGCCATAGGTGATGACTGGGGCGATGAAGATATCTTTAAAGCGATGCCTCGCGAGGCCTATACTATAAAAGTAGGTAATGCTTCGTCGGTGGCTAAGTACCACGTGGACACCTGCCAGGAAGCCAGAGATATGCTGGACCGACTAGTGCAGGCAAACACTAACCAAGAGCAGTCTCCGGGCGCACTCATGACAGGTTGATAGCCGAGTTCTTACCTTCAGTATAAAGCCCCACCCGTTATAGTTAACAGGTGGGGCTTTAGTATTTTGCTGAAGAGTTAGAGAAAGAATCTATAAAATATTATGAAAGAACCTGAAATGCAAAATAGGTGTATGCTATTACTAATCTGATGTTTATACTTTGTTGTTTCAGCACTTCTTCAAATGCATTCACAGATTATTGAAATAAAGTTCTATCTCTTGGCTAGACGCGCGTATACATAGAAAAATGGGGATATAATAATACAAACTACAACAAATCAAATACAAACATGAAAAAGATACTATGTCCCACAGACTTTTCCGCTACCTCGGGAAAGGCTGTGGAGTATGCTGTGTACATGGCGCAGCATGCCGGGGCACACCTGACTCTTATCCATGTAGTACACCTGCCTATTGTCGATACATCGGAAACGGCTTTAGTGGCAAGCGAACTGCTGGGGGAGCAGATGCGTAGTGCCGCAGAAAAGCTAAAATCGATGGTGATGCTCTTAGAGCAAAAGCACGGCGCTAACAGAGATGGGGGATTTACGTGTGATTACCTCCTAAAGGAAGCTTTGCTTACCGATATTACCGACCACCTAACTGCACAGGAAGGGTATGATATGGTTGTGATGGGTACTACTGGCTGCGATAACACTGTAGAAGAATTGCTGATAGGGAGCAATACGGAAGCTGTTATTGAAGAAGTGAAATGCCCTGTGCTTTCGGTGCCCAAAACTGCACCTGATCCAAAGATGGAACATATTATCTATGCTTCAGATTACAGCCCAGAGGATAGAAATGCTTTAAAGGAAGTAGTCGAACTCGGAAGTTATTTCAGTGCTAAAATTGATGTAGTGCACGTAGTTAAAGATGGCCGCGAGCCTGATGGCGAAGATGCAGAGCATTTCTGGAATGAGTTGCGTGAGCTATTTCCAAATGTGCCGCTTTCGGTGCAGGAGGTTTTGAGCAAGCACCGTGACGAAGGCCTGAAGCAGTTTTACAGGGAAGCTGGTGGAAATATACTTGCCATCGTGCGCAAAGAGAAGGGTTTTCTGAGAAGTCTCTTTTCACAGAGCCTGGCCGAGCGAATGACCTACCAAGCAGAAGTTCCGCTGCTGGTTTTGCATGGGTACAAAGATTAAAGGCTAGGACAATAAAGGCTCTGCATTTGCAGAGCCTTTATTGTCCTAGCCTTTAATGGTTCTAACAGTTTCTTCGTCAAATATATGGTCTAGCTCTTTGCTGCATTCCTGGCAGTTATACCGGCCATAGTCTTCTATGGCTTTTGGTAGCAATAAATTTCTAAAAGAGCCTTTGCCCTTGCACTGGATGAGTATTGGGCAATCGTGCTTAAGGTGGAAAACATCCGCAGACCCATCTTCGCAGATCCAAACGCGTTTTTCTAGTAGCTTCTCCGGCACAACATAAAACGCTGGTGCAGGTCGTGGCTCGCTCGTACTGGTTGCAATCTCAGGCGCAGGAGATTTAGCTGTAGCAGTAGCATCATCAGCTGTTTCTTGCTGCTGGCACGAGAAAAATGCCAAACATAGAATCATAGAGGCAAGTTTTCCGAATCTGCTTACTGCATGCGTTGTAAGGGTAAGTTTCATAAAAGTAGGGTCTGGTAGCTGATATTTACTTTTTAAACAGTCATTAAATATTATTTGCTGCAGGTCTTATCGGCACGGCGGCCATACTCACGGATTGCAGATGCCTCAGTTGTTTTAATTACCTCTTCTTTGCAACGCTTTAACACATAGCAGTCCGAATCAAGGTGGTAAACGCTTGAGCCGGAGCTATTGCACAAATATACGGTGCGTTTGGTAGCGCCAGCAGGTATGGGAGCATTGGCAGTACTTGATGTAGCCGTGCTGTTGCCGCTGCGCTTTTCCTTACGGTAATCCCAGGGGGCAATGGGGTTTGCGTCCTGCCACAAGCCACGTTTAAAGCGGCGGGCGTCGGTCTCGGCATTAGCTAAGTTAACATCTTTAGAGTAAGCTTTATAGTGCCAGGCATAGCCATTCTTTACCAGTTCCTCGTTCAGGCTGCGCCCATTAGGGAGTATGATTGTGCCAACGGTGCGGCCATATCTGTCTGTGTTATGGATAATAAGGCGGACCTGCTTGCCAAACGCAAGGTCTGAGGTAAACTGTTTCGCTCTTTGGCCATATGCTTGTGCTTTCTCGGGCGTATCCACTCCATAAAGGCGTACAGTCAGCTTTTCCCCGTTTCTGAGCAGCTCAACGGTATCACCATCTTTCACGCCAATTACTTTATCGCCGGTAGTGGTTGCCGGCTGGTCTGTGCTACGGGTTAACTCTTCTGTGCTGTTGGGCAATACTTCTCCCGGGTCTTCTGCAGTTTCAAGGGGGGCTTCCGGCTCTGATTTATCGAGGATGGCCTCCTGGCGTTCGCGAAACTGCTGCTGCGCATCCTTATGGTCGCTTTGGCAGGAGAGTAGCCCAAGAGCCAGAAGTGGCAAGTATAGGTATTTTCTCATTGGAAGTGTCTGGTGTTACAAATAAGCTATACACAAAGGTATCGCTATACTTAGCCAACAGCAACAAAGTATAAAAAAGTCCACTAAATACCTTAGCAGGGAGCAGGGCTTAGTACATATCTTACTCAGAACATGTGTACCTCGAAAATTAAAAGGCTGGCGCAAATAAGTTTGTGCCAGCCTTTTAAATCTAAAATAACAGTCTTATTCTTTCACTTTAATAGAGATAGGGTTATAGCCGCTGTTGGAGAGGCCAAACATGCCATACACAGTTTCGCCGGGCATAATTTTGCGATTAGCCAAGTTATAGTCTTTCAGGTCTTGAAGCATTTTCTGGTTGGCTGAACTGGCTACAATCATGTTTACGCCTGCCAGTGCTGGGCCTAAAATTAGACCGATAGGAAATGAATTCCGCTCAGTTTCCATGTTGTTGACAGTTGTGGTGCTTGTAAGAGTTACCGGAAATAACAGCAGGTACAGCAAGTGAGATGGAGTGCTCTGTTTAATTAGGCTATGCACTACTTCAGGGGCAACAGGCATTACTTGCTGCTGGCCTACATAGTATTGAATATCTTGCGAGGCATCGAGAATGCGGCCACTGTTGTTTATAATTTTAACTGCCACTACTTGTATCAGCTTTTTCTTCTCGCGCTTAGCATATTTTTTATTGCCGGTGCTGCCATACACATCATACTTGTAGTTAAAGGCAATGCCATCGGTTTCAGTTTGAGCATTGTAGTAAAAAGCTTCTGGTTTTACAGCTTTGTAACCAGAGGCACAGCTAGAGCACAGCAGTACAATTGCCAGCAGAAAGCTGGCTAAGCGAGTAGAGTTTGTTTTCATTTGATTGAATATGTAGGTTAATTATAGAAGCACAATTTATGAAACGAAAAATGTAATATGCAAATATTTTAAGCTTACAATACATCTTTTTTTAGTTGAGCCTGATATAGTTTCCTGCAACTTAATGCTCTGAGCCTCATATCTATAATCCCACAACCTCTACTTTGCTAACTCCTCCGGGTTGGCGTTGTACTTTTATCTGTGTATGGATCCGCTCTTTAAGGGCTTCCACGTGCGATATGATACCGATCATTTTACCGCTTGCCTGTAAATTTTCCAAGGTAGAGATGGCAGCATCCAACGTTTCAGCATCCAGTGTGCCAAAGCCTTCATCTATAAACAGGGAATTAATCTGGGTACGCCGCCCGGCAAGGTCGGAGAGGCCCAGGGCGAGGGCAAGGCTCACCAGAAAGCTCTCGCCACCCGATAAAGTATTCATAGGGCGAATGGCTTCGGCCTGATAAGTATCTACTATAAGCAGTTCCAGGTCTTCGGCAGAGGATTTTAAGATGCGGTAGCGGTCGTTAAGCTTTTGCAGGTGGCGGTTTGCCAGCTCCACCAGCCTTGCCAGCGTAAGACCCTGTGCAAACCTGCTGAATTTGGTGCCTTCCGCCGAACCAATAAGGTCTGATAACTGTGCCCAGCGATGGTATACCTGCTGCTGCGTTTGAAGCTGCAAGGCAAGCTCTTTATTCTTGTCGCGCTGTTTAGCATCCTGCTCTAGCAACTGCTCTAACCGTGCACGTTGGGCGATAAGTTCGCGCTGCTTTTCTGCGTTGTGGCGCTGCTGCTGCTCCAGTGTGTCTATTGTATCAACGGTTAGGAGCTTTGCTTCCTGCTGTGCCAGCTCTTCTTTCACATCGCTACAGGATTTGCGTAGCTCTGTCAGGTGTTTTTCTGCCTGGGCTTTCAGGTTGGCAAGCCGGTCTGCCTCATCGCGCTCCAGCAGCATCTGTGTAAGCGCCTCAATTGTTTCTATACCTTTTTGACGGAGAACAACCATCAGCCCCTGGCGCAGCTCTTCTAACACTGAAGTATGCTGCTGATGTTTGTGTTGGCATTCGCTGTGCCGGCTACGCGCCTCCTGTAGCTCCTGTTGCTTTTGTTTTTGTTTGGCACGTGCCGCTTCGGCCTGCTCGGCGCAGACTCTAAGTGCTTTTGCGGCACTTTGCCGCTCCTGTTCCGGGTCTTTATCACCGAAAAGCTGTTGGCGTTCTTCTTTTAGCTGTGTTAATTGCTCGTGCTCTTCTTTCAGGGCAGCTTTTCGCTCCTGATGTTCTTTTTCCAGCTCCTGCACACGGTTATTCATACTTCTAACCACTTCCTTCAGCTCAATGTATTTCTCGCGCATATCCTGAAGGGCAATCTGTTTTTGAGAAAACTGCACCGATAGCTGTTCTAAAGATTGGATGAGCTGCTCGCGCTGGTCCGGTTTATACATTTGCCCATATGCGGCAGCAAACGACTGAGCGGTTTCGGTGTGCACTTGCTGTTGTTCCCGGGCATCGGTAAGTAAAACCTGCAGTTTTTGTAACTGATTATTCAGCAATCTACCTGACTGCTCCAGTTGGTTAAACTTTGCCTGTGCCTGCACCTGCGCCTCGCGGTTATATTGTTGCTGCTGTTTCATACTTTCCAGTTCGCGGCTTAATGTGCGTGCCTGGGCCAACTGCTGTTGCAGGGCATTAGCGGTGTTGCGGTGCTGTTGCAGGTAGGCGGTTACTTCTTCAGCCTGGTTAATGTGTAAGGATTGTGGCAACCCAGCGGTAAGTTGGCCGAATAACTGGCTTAGGCGATTAATTTCGCTTTCAGTTTCTGACTTGGTAGTATGTGCCAAAGTTTGCTGCTGCTTTAAGCTGCTGATCTGTAGCTGGAGCTGGTTTATACTTTTCTCCAATGCTTTGACAAGCTCCTGCTGCTGGTCCCGCTTTTTAACTTCTTCAGGCAGGTCAAAGGTATAGCCGTGTTCAGCAAAAGGATGCTCCTCGGACCCGCAAAGGGGGCAGGGTTCTCCCTGGTGCAATGTATGGCGCGCCTCTTCGTATTGCTGGATCTGCTGCTGCAGAGCAACAAGTTTCTGCAGAGCCTCCAGGTGCTCTTGGGCTAGGGTGTGTTTTGCGGCAATTTCCTGTAATTGCAGTTGCCACTGCTGCTCCTGGTTTTGGTGCAGAGCCAATTGCTTCGTTATGTTTTGGAGCTTCTGCTGCTGGGTGGTGTGCTGTTGGGCAAGTTCCTGCATACGTTCGTAGCGGGCCACCAGCGCGGGCTGCTGTTGCGCAGCTGCTTCTAAGTCCTGAAGCTCTTTGCCTTCAAGCAATTTTTGCAAATTTGCCAGCTTCTCGGTATGAGATGCCTGAAGCTGCACTTGCCTTTGGTTGAGTTGGGCCTGTTCCTGCTGCAGGGAAAGAAGTTGCTGTGCATCCTGTTCCTTTTGTTGCAGGTGCTCCTTCTCTTCCTGCTGGGTGCGTTCTATAAGCTTTTCCGCTTCCTGCAAATCACGTAGGGTGGCGCGTAGGTCTGGCAAGTTTTCTTTTAAATCCTGAAGCTTGGTGTGTTGCTCTAGCCAGGATTTTATACTTGTAGCTTCGTTGGTGAGTGCCTCCAGTTGGGTTTGCCTTGCCTGCAGCTCTTGCTTTTGTAGCTCCAGCGCTTCTTCAAAAGAGAGATAGGCCGTTTTATTTTTACTGTACGCCTCCCTAATAGTATAAAGCTGGTGATCAAGCTTATTTACCTTTGCCAACAGCGGCTCCAGCTTTTGCATTGCCTCCTGCTGCTGCTGCTGCCGCTTGGTAGTTTCTGAGGCTATACTTCCGGCAGCTTCCAGTTCGGTTTCCAGTGTAGGCACGCGTTTTTGGAGCAACTGCAGTTCTTCTTTAACCTCCGATACCTTACTGTTTGCGTTGCGTATTTCGGCAAGCTCACCTACAAATTGGTGCGCCTGCTCGTGTTGCTGCAATTTCTGGAACTGCGGCTGCATACTTGCCAGCTTTTGCTCCTGCAACTGCAGTGCTTTCTGGTGATGGGTTTGCCGTGCCTTCAGCTGTGCCACGGCCTGCAGCCAATGCAATTTTTCCTGCAGCGCTTTTATGGCGTTTTCCTGTTGCGTTTCCTGGTCTCGGAGGTCGGCTATACTTTGCTGATAAGCGCTGCGCTGTTCTTCAGGCAGCAACTGCGTATCCTGCAGGCGGCGCTCGAGGTCTTCGCGTTTCTGGCGCTCTTCTTTGGCTTTCTGAAAAGCGTACTGTGATATTTGGGAGTAAATGCCTGTGTCGGTAATTTTCTCCAGCAAACTGCTCCGTTCGTTCGGGTTAGCTTTCAGGAAACGTGCAAAATCCCCCTGTGATAGCATCACGGAACGGAGAAACTGGTTATAATCAAGCCCGCACAGTTCGGCCACTTTTCCCGGCACTTCGCTGGGCTTTAAGTCGAAAAGCGTATCCCCGCTAAAATCAAACAGCTCCATGTGTACCGGCTGAATGTTGCCGTCGGCTTTGCCACGGCTGCGGCGCAAATGCCACTTAGAGCGATACTTTTTGCCATTAGCCTCAAACGTTACCTCTGAGTAACTTTCTGCCGTGTGCCGGGTCATCAGCTCCAAAGGTTTATCCGTGCTGTGGCGATGCACCAAACCATACAGTCCCACCGTTATGGCATCCAGAATGGTTGTTTTGCCTGCCCCAGTTGGCCCCGTAATGGCAAAAAGCCCTGCCTCGGCCAAGGGGCTCTGGTCGAATCGTATTTCATGCTCACCCTTTAATGAGTTCAGGTTTTGGAAGCGGACAGAGAGGATTTTCATGGGTAGAACTTTTTTACGTTCGGGTTTGGCAGATTTATCTTTCGCAACGCGATGTTATACTTCTGTAGGAGCACGAAGCCAGCGTATCACATTGCCTGGCAGGCAAAAGTAGCCGTGCAGGTTTAGCTTTCGACTTCTTGGCGCATCAGCTCAAGAAGCTCTGAAAAAGTGGAAACTAGCTCGCTATGATCGGAATCTGGAAAGGCGCTTTGGCAGCGTTTTAGGAAAACATCCTTCTCGGTAAGGATGTGTAAGTCAGACTCCTCATGTACCTGCTGCTCCAGCGTTTGGGCCATTTTCTGGTAAATCGGAGGCCTATGAATCAGCACTTGAAGCTCCTGCTGACGATGCTGGAGCACCTCTTCCAGGCGCTGATTCAGGTCGGGTAGGGGGGCGTCAAGTTCCAGCTGAACTTCGGCCCAGGCTGGCAAAGTATAGGCACCATTGTCGTAGGCAGCGAGGTGCGCCAGCACTTTTTCTAGGGAGCCCCTAAACCGCACGAGTTTTCGGCAGCACGGTATTTCCACTTCCCGTAGGTCAGCAAGCCTGCCATCCTTGAAATCAAGTATAAAAATGACCTTGGTATCAGAGACTTCACTGAAACTTAAAGGAATAGGAGAACCGGAGTAGCGGATATGGTGCGTTTTGTTAACTTGCTGTGGCCGGTGCAGGTGGCCCAACGCCACATAGTCAAAGGCTTTCGGAAACTGATCGGCTCCAATCTGGCCCAAATTGCCTACGTGTATTTCTTTTTCGCTTTCTGAAGCAGAGCCCCCGGCAGCAAATAGATGCCCCATGGCAACTACCGGAATATTCTGGCTTTTGTAGGAGAGCACGTGTGGCACAAAGGCATCATAATGCGCAGCTATACCTTGCTTAATGCGCTGTTCGCGTTCCTCAAAAGACTCTCCGGGCATGGAGAGCCGAATATCCTTATCCCTCAGAAAAGGTACGGCACAAACTACCAAACGCAACTCACCTTTATCGCAATGCAGCTCAATCAGTTCATCCAACGGATTGGCCGAGGCCCCGCCAATAACACGGATGTTGAAATACTCAAGCAGCTCTTTTGGCGCGTTCAGCGTGGAGATGGAATCGTGGTTGCCGCCGGTTATAATAATGTGCCGGCAACAGGTGCCGCATACCTGGCGCAGAAAGTTGTAGTAAAGTTTTAATGCGGTGTTGGAGGGTGAGCCATTGTCAAACACATCGCCAGACATAAGCAATACCTCTACCTGCTCTTGCTCTATAGTTTTCAGCAGCCAGTTCAGGAAATGCTCGTGTTCTTCGGTTCGTTCCAGGTTTACGAGCCGCTGGCCTAGGTGCCAGTCTGAGGTGTGTAATACGCGCATACTTCTACTTCTCCAATTCCGATTAAAGATACATCAATGTATAGCGATGTTGCAAGAAATATAGGATTATTTCCTTTTTAAAGTATAAATCCATACTTACCATAGTTTGTGGAGAACGTGAATGGCCTTAAAGTATACTTTGGTATTAGGTTAAAAAAAGCTCCGGCCTTTTGGGCAGCGGAGCTATGCATAAAGCTGTTTAGGCAGTTAGTTTACTAGTTTGCCTCGGTGGTTGTTGGCAAACCAGCTTGTTTCAGGTCAGGGTATGCACCAAGATTATAGATGTGCTTAAAGCCTGCCTCTTTTAACAAGGCTGCTGCCTTACTGCTACGGTTACCAGAGGCGCAGTATAGGTAGTACACTTTGTCCTTGTCCCAGTTTTCCAACTCTCTGGCAAAGTCACCGTTACGGAAGTCGCTATTAGAGGCACCGTCCAGATGGCCGGAAGCATACTCTTCGGGTGTGCGCACGTCAATAACAACAGTTTTACGGCCCATTTGCTGGGATTTAAAGGCTGTTGGCGTCATGTTTTTTACTTCTACGGGGCCTTGTGGCTGCGTGGCGGTGCAACTAAAAAGCAGTAGTGCCACTATCATACTTAAAGCAATGTTTTTCATGTTTGTGTATGCTAAAACGCGGTTGATGAATCCAGAGAAGTTACTAAAGTATAAATCTTATCCTTCAATGCAAATGAGAAGGCTGAGCTCTGCCACTAAAATAACTTACAGCCGTTGATACAGCCGATAATATCAGTAATTGTGGCGTCTTTTAAAAAGTAGAAGACGTTTTTCCCTTGGCGGTGGGTGTTCACTATACCTTTATCGCGCATGTTGGTAAGGTGGTGAGAAAGAAGTGACTGCTCTATCTGCAGAACTTCCTGAAGCTGGCTAACCGTCAGCCGATCGCGTTGCTCCAAAAGGTCAATAATGCTGATCCGAATGGGGTGAGCCACGCTTTTAAGCACATACGCTGCCCGTTCTAGTTTCTTCTGCTCGAACCTTACTTTTAAACCGCTCATGCTATAGTGTGTTAATATTAGCTCCCTTACATATATGAACATGTATTCATGTAACATAAATTAATACAATTCATTAGAACTAAAAGTTCCGGTTTTATGGCTCTAATATTGCACCAACGCAGCTACGTTTAAACTTCTAAGCCCAAAACGGCACTTTTATGTAGTGCAGAAACAAAAAAAGCAGTACCATAATCGGTACTGCTTTTCAGTGATTATAGATGGTTGGTTTTAATTACCATGCATCATAGAACCTGCGTGCTGGGTTACATCAATCCCCAGGCCCTGCGCCACGCCAAGCCCTAAACTGATATCGGCCCGGAAGAAGTGGCAAAGTTGGCGGTTAATTATCAGTTCGCGCTTTTCGCCGCTAATACCTTTCATGGCGCCTACAATGTTACTGATTGTGTGCTGCCTTGCTTCCGCCGACATTAACCTGAACAAGTTGCCTGGTTGGGTATAATGGTCGTTTTCGCCTTCTGCATTGCGGTCAAACCAATCGGCAACAACATGCTGGCCCAGATCTTCGGCTGGCTGCTTGTACTTTTCATCGGTATACACGCCATCGAAACTGTTCGGGAAGTAATTTGGTTGGCTACCACCGTTACCATCCACGCGCATCTGTCCGTCGCGCTGATAGTTTGATACCATGTATGGGCAACGATTCACTGGAATGTGCTCGTAATTAGCGCCTAAACGGTAGCGTTGGGCATCTGGGTAAGCAAGCAAACGGCCTTGAAGCATCTTGTCCGGTGAGTAGCTAATACCATCTACAATATGCGCTGGTGCAAACGCAGCCTGTTCCACGTGTGCAAAGAAGTTGTCAGGGTTCTCGTTCAACTCAATCACACCTACATCAATTAGCGGGTAATCTTTCTGCGACCATACTTTTGTGAGGTCAAATGGGTTCCATTTATAGGTAGCAGCCTCAGCTTCTGGCATAATTTGCACCTTCATGGCCCAACGCGGGAAATCACCGTTCTCGATCGACTCCACTAGATCACGTTGCGCATGGTCCGGGTCGATGCCTTTCATTTGCGTGGCTTCAGCGTCCGTAAAGTTCTTAATGCCTTGCATTGTCTTGAAATGGAACTTTACGAAGAACCGCTCATTCTCAGCATTGATAAACGAAAACGTGTGGCTGCCAAAGCCGTGCATGTGGCGGTAGGAAACCGGTGTGCCGCGGTCGCTCATTAGAATCATGACCTGGTGAAGGCTTTCCGGGTTTAGGCTCCAGAAATCCCACATCATGGTTGCGCTCTTGCAGTTAGTGTATGGGTCGCGCTTTTGAGTATGGATAAAATCTGGGAATTTCTTTGGGTCCTTGATGAAGAAGACTGGCGTATTGTTCCCTACCAGGTCCCAGTTGCCATCCTCTGTATAGAATTTCAGGGCAAAACCTCGTGGGTCGCGCTCTGCATCGGCGCTTCCCTTTTCGCCACCTACTGTAGAGAAGCGCAGGAAAATACGCGTTTGCTTACCAAGCTCACTAAATAGGTTGGCCTTTGTATACTTTGTGATATCATTGGTAACAGTAAATGTGCCGTAAGCCCCAGAACCTTTGGCATGTACGACACGCTCCGGAATACGCTCCCGGTTAAAGTGCGCCAGCTTTTCGTGCAGGAAAAAATCCTGCAGCAACAGTGGTCCACGCGGCCCAGCCGATTGTGAGTTTTCGTACTCATAAACAGGTTTCCCCGAAGCTGTAGTTAGGCGTGTGCTTTTTTCATTATCGTTCATATAAAAAGAATTGAAGTATCTTATTGATGCCTCAAATTTATTGCCTTATCAATTATTGATCAAATCAATTAAGATTATATCATTATAGCTATTGTTTATAAATTTTGAATTAAATTCTAATTGCTTGATAAATAGTATTTAGTGTTTAAATAATCAGTCCAAAACAGTTAAAGCCATAGTGTATATCAAGCTATAAATTATTTATCTCTAGAACTGCCAAATAAGCTATCTGTATAAATACTGATTTTTGAGAATAGTATACGAAAAGGGCAAACGCATTGAACTATAGGAAAATTAGTAAGGTTTCGGCTTCGAACCTGTAACGATCATTTTATACTTTCAGCAAATTCCTTAAACTCGATGAGAACAACGTTTACGTTTGTCTGGGGCTTCCTTGCTTTGGTCTGTAGTCTATTGCTGGCAAACAATGGCTTTGCCCAAGTAAGTATGGGTTTGCAACATAATCAATATGGCCAAAATTTTGACGGAATGCCTGCAACAGGAGCGGGAGTTTGGGCAAGCGGAGCTTATTACTTCCCGGGCTGGGCCGTCTACAGAACAAAGCCTACTGATGCACTCACTGCAAACCCCGGTACGGCGAATACGGGAGGCCTGTATAGCTATGGAGCCATCAACTCTACAGATAGAGCACTAGGTTCGCTGAGTTCCTCTACTGCCGGGGAGTTTGCTTACACTTTGCTTCTGCAGAACAATACGGGTAGCACCATAAAATCTGTGGAGCTTAACTATATGGGCGAGCAATGGCGTATATCTAACAGCACGGCGGGGCAGCATGTTATCTCATTTTGGTATGCGATTACTAGCAGTAAGGATACTTTTGTGCCCTCACCCAATTCGGATAAAGGCTGGACTGAGGTTCCAGAATTGAAATTTTACGGTCCAAAGTTTCATCAATCTGGCGGAGCACTTAATGGGAACGCCGCTGATAACCGCCGCATGTTGGAGCATATTCTATCTGTGGATATACCTGCTGGCCACTACCTGATGCTGCGCTGGAAAGACGCAGACGAGGTAGAAGCCGACCATGGGTTAGCTATTGATGACGTATCTGTGAAATGGAATATAGAGGCAGTTGCCGCTCCTACACCTTTACCTGTAGAGTTGGTAAGCTTCAAAGCAAGAAATAGCGATGATGCTGTAGAACTGCAGTGGGTAACAGCCAGCGAGGATAAAAACAGCCACTTTGAGATAGAACGCAGCTCTGACGGGCGCAACTTTAACGGAATAGGCTCAGTGCAAGGGCAAGGCTCTACCCAATGGCAAACAAAGTATACTTTTACTGATACTAACCCTCAGCCAGGCACTTCCTTTTACCGCCTAAAGCAGGTTGATGATGATGAAAAGTATACTTACTCCAGCATTGTATCGGTAAGCCGTGCTTTAAATCATGTTATTAAGGTATACCCAACCATCACTTCTGATGAGATCAATGTCTCTGCTAACTTACCGTTTAGTAATGCGCTGATTGTTGATATGCGGGGCAGGCATGTCATGCAATTTGCAATTTCAGGTCAAGCCTTGCCGGGCGTTTTTGATGTGCGCAGTTTGCCCTCTGGTATGTATGTACTACAATTGCTGGATTTGAATGGAAAGCGGCATGCTTATCGATTTGAGAAACTATAGCGCTCCTTTAAATAAAGCGAGGCTCTGCTGAAAAGCAGAGCCTCGCTTTATACTTATTGTGTTTGCGTCTAAACAGAGAAACTGTCGCCGCAGCCGCAGGTACGGGAGGCATTTGGGTTGTTAAAGAAAAAGCCCTTGCCGTTTAGGCCATCCGAGAAGTCCAACTCAGTGCCTGCCAGGTATAAGAAGCTCTTCATATCAACCACTACTTTTACGCCTTTATCTTCGAACTCCTGGTCCATTGGTTTTACCTCGTCGTCAAAATCGAGGTTATAGGAAAGGCCCGAGCAGCCACCACCCGCAACAGAGGCGCGCAAACGAAACGTGTCGTCGAGCTGCGCATCCTGCTTCAGCTTTAAAACTTTCTCTTTTGCTTTATCTGATACTGTGATCATAATTCAAAATTTAGGAGACAGGATTAAGCACCACACTAAACACTGTAATGGTATTTATGTCTCGGCCAAAGTATAATTTATCAAGCGCCTCATACATATTACGTGCCCTGAAGTATGACGTGTTCAGTTCCTTTTCGTCCCTGGACATCCACTGAACAGTATAAGAACTCTCCATGTCGCGGTAACTGGTAACATATTCCAGCATTTTCCGGAGTACATCCAGCCTGTCGTAACCTACCTCTGAGTGAAACAGGAAAGATTGCTGGTGCCGCGGGTTTACCGTGATCAGGTCAAGGCGCAATTTGTTATCAAGTTGCCTGAATTCAAAAAGCAGACTGCTACCGCTTATACCTAAGTGGTTCTCAATCTGCTTTTGAATACGCACACTTTCTACGTGCACATCTGTAGTTGACTCCATAGAGTCTGGGTTTCTTAGTGGTGAGACTTAGGCATCTCCAACTCTGGGAGGCCGTTTTTCACGCGGTAGTCGTTGATGGCTGTTTTAATAGCATCCTCGGCCAACACAGAGCAGTGGATTTTAACTGGCGGAAGCGCAAGCTCCTCAACGATGGCCATATTATCGATAGCCAAAGCCTGATCTACTGTTTTTCCTTTAAGCCACTCTGTAGCCAATGATGATGAAGCAATAGCAGATCCGCAACCAAACGTCTTGAACTTTGCGTCTGTAATTACTTGGTTCTCATCTACTTCAATTTGAAGGCGCATAACGTCGCCACATTCAGGAGCACCAACAAGGCCGGTACCCACGTTGTTTTTAGATTTATCTAAAGTACCAACGTTTCTAGGGTTGGTATAATGATCGATTACTTTATCAGAATAAGCCATAGCTTTTAGTTAATTAGAAATTAAAAATTAGGAATTAAAAATTATACTAGAAATTAAGAACCAGAATGAAGATCATTTCTAATCCCTAATTTCTAATTTTTAATTTATCTCTTAGTGTTCTGCCCACTCAATAGAGTTCAGGTCGATACCTTCTTTAAACATTTCCCATAGCGGAGACAGTTCACGAAGCTTGCTAACCGCTTGCTTCACATGACCAATCGCGAAATCGATTTCCTCATCTGTCGTAAACCGGCTCAAGCCAAAACGTAGGGAAGAGTGCGCCAGGTCATCGCTTAGGCCTAAGGCTTTAAGCACATAAGACGGCTCCAGAGATGCAGAAGTACAAGCAGAACCAGAAGACACAGCCAGGTCTTTCACGCCCATCATAAGGCCTTCGCCTTCTACATACTTAAATGAGATGTTAGACACGTGTGGCAAGCGGTGCTCTGTGGAACCGTTTACATAAGACTCCTCGATGGTAGTTAGTTCACGTTCCAGTCTGTCGCGCATGGCAGCGATACGCTTGGTGTCGGCTTCCATATCCTGCTTGGCAATTTCGGCTGCTTTACCAAGGCCAACAATGCCTGGTACATTCAGGGTACCGGAACGCATGCCGCGCTCGTGGCCACCACCGTCAATTTGAGCTGTTACCTTAACGCGTGGGTTTTTGCGGCGTACGTATAATGCGCCAACACCCTTAGGGCCGTACATTTTGTGGCCAGAGAAAGCCATCAGGTCAATGCCGTCCGCCTCTACATCAACCGGGATTTTGCCCACAGCCTGCGTAGCATCGGTAAAGAACAGGATACCGTGCTTTTTGGCGATAGCAGAAATCTCACGGATTGGCTGGATCACCCCGATTTCGTTATTGGCATACATCACGGAGATAAGTATGGTTTTATCTGTGATGGCTGCTTCCAGTTCGTTCAGGTCTATAAGACCTTTCTCATCTACTTTAAGATACGTAACGTTACCGCCAGCTTTTTCAACGTGTTTGCAGGTATCCAGAACCGCTTTGTGCTCTGTGGTAAGTGTGATAATATGGTTACCTTTAGAGGCATACATCTCGAAAACACCTTTAATCGCCAGGTTGTCTGACTCTGTAGCACCTGATGTGAAGATGATTTCCTTTGGAGAACAGTTGATAAGTGCTGCAATTTGCTCGCGGGCATAATCAACAGCCTCTTCGGCTTGCCATCCAAAAGCGTGGTTACGAGATGAAGCATTACCGTACACGTTGGTAAGGTAAGGCATCATGGTTTCCAGCACGCGAGGGTCAAGTGGCGTTGTGGCGTTGTTATCCAAATATATAGGTAATGATAGCATATAACTTTGGTTTCGTAATTTGTCCTGTTCAATAAACAGTTTGAAGAAATTATTAGTTTTGAATCCGGCGCAAAAATAGCAAAAAAACCTTACTTAGACTAATTACAATTTTGAAATGAAAAACGTAGAACATATTGGGATTGCTGTTAAGAACTTCAGCGAAGCGAATGCCTTATACACGACGCTTTTAGGCGTAGAACCTTATAAAACAGAGCATATAGCCTCTGAAGCCGTAAATACATCTTTTTTTAAAATAGGAGGTACAAAGATAGAACTGCTAGAAGGTCTTACACCCGATAGCGCCATCAGCAAGTATATCGAGAAGCGGGGTGAAGGCATACACCATATCGCTTTTGAGGTGGAGGACATCTACGCAGAAATGGAGCGCCTGAAAAGAGAAGGCTTTACGTTGTTAAACGAACAGCCGAAGAAAGGCGCCGATAACAAACTGGTGTGCTTCGTGCACCCAAAGAGCGCCCACGGCGTGCTGATAGAGCTAACCCAGGAGATAAAATAGATAGTTGTTTGTTAATTGCTGATTACTTTAAGTTTTAAACCCAAAGCAACCAACAATTAACAACTAACAATTTAGCAATTAAAACTATGAGCCAACTTGTTAAGGAAATACAGGCCGCTGAGGAAGAAGTGCTGCTAGGTAACGTTATTCTTTACCCCACCGATACGGTGTGGGGTTTAGGTTGCGATGCCGAGAATTATGAGGCTGTGCGAAAGATATTCAAGATAAAGGAGCGCGAAGAATCAAAATCTATGATTCTGTTAGTTGCCGACATTGATATGCTAAAGCACTATGTCCGCAATCTACCGAAAGGCTTTGAAGAAATGCTGCAGCAGCAGCAAAGACCAACTACTTACGTTTTCACCTCTCCGCAAAACCTGCCCAAAGAAGTGCTGGCCAACGACGGGACAGTGGCAATACGCATCGTTAAAGACGAGTTTTGCCACAGGCTTATCAGGCAAGTCAGTCGTGCAATTGTGTCTACCTCAGCAAATATAAGCGGGGAGCCAGCACCAAAATCATTCAAAGATATTAGCGAAGAAATAAAAAAACGCGTGGATTTTGTAGTTGGCTGGCGCCAGGACGATGACATGGCGGCCAGGCCGTCGCGTATCGTTAAAATAGAGGCAGACGGCACGCAGCAGGTTATCCGGGATTAGTTGCGAGTAGCATGCTTCATAAACAAGCTTATGCTATACAGCCTTAGAGCGTTAACCAGGTTGGCAGTTAAAGTATAAGCTATTTTCGTTATTGCGCTGGTTATCCTTATTTTTGCACCTCAGGCCGCACTACTTGTTGCCTGAGGTTTTTTATTTTTAGATGATGGATAAAGTACAGTTACCCGAACACCCCATTTTTAATGTTGTAGCCGAAGCGGCCGCTGAACTGGGCGTAGATGCCTATGTAATCGGAGGTTTTGTGCGAGACCTGGTCCTTAAAAGGCCATCCAAAGACATTGATGTGGTATGTGTGGGCGACGGTATTGCCCTGGCCACACAGGTAGCCATGAAGCTGCCAAATCGGCCTAAAGTATCCATTTTCAAAAATTTCGGGACGGCCATGCTGCGCGCCGGAGAGTGGGAGGTTGAGTTTGTAGGTGCTCGAAAAGAGTCTTACCGCGAGCACTCCCGTAAACCAGAGGTAGAGCAGGGCTCGCTAAACGATGACCTGCACCGCCGCGATTTTACAATCAACGCATTGGGCATTAGCTTAAACACCCAAAACTATGGCGAACTGATCGATGCGTTCGAAGGCGTGAAGGACATGCGCCGGCAGCTTATCCGGACGCCGTTGGAGCCTGGCATTACCTTTTCAGACGACCCGCTGCGCATGATGCGCGCTATCCGCTTTGCCAGCCAGCTTGGCTTCGATATAGACCCGGACACGTTTGACGCCATCATCGACAACAAGGAGCGCATCAAGATCGTGTCGCAGGAGCGCATAACCGATGAGCTGAACAAGATCATACTTTCGCCGGTGCCAAGCTATGGCTTTAAACTGCTTTTCGTATCGGGGCTGCTGCATCTTATCTTTCCGAAGATGGTGGAGCTGCAGGGTGTGGAAACCATTAACGGAAACTCTCACAAGGACAATTTTTACCATACTTTGCAGGTGCTCGATAATGTAGCGGAGGTGAGCGATGACCTTTGGCTGCGCTGGGCTGCCATCATGCACGACATTGCCAAGCCTGATACAAAGCGCTATTCGCCCAAAGTCGGATGGACGTTTCATGGCCACGAAGACCGCGGAGCCCGCATGGTACCAAAGCTATTCAGGGATTTGAAACTGCCGCTAAACGAGCACATGAAATTTGTGCAAAAACTGGTAAGGCTGCACCTGCGGCCTATCGCGTTGGTGAAAGAATCGGTAACGGACTCGGCTATAAGAAGGCTATTGTTTGAAACCGGCGATGATATTGATGCCCTGATGAAGCTATGCCGCGCCGATATCACCTCAAAAAATGATACCAAGGTAAAACGCTACCTGCACAATTTTGATAAGGTGGAAAAGCGCCTAGTTGAGGTGGAGGAAAGCGACAAGCTGCGCAATTTCCAGCCTGTAATAACCGGTGAGATAATTATGGAGACCTTCGGGCTGAAACCATCTAAAACAGTGGGCGAGCTGAAGGAAATACTTACCGAAGCTATACTTGAGGGAAAGGTTAAAAATGAGTTTGACGAAGCTTATGCTTTTCTCCTGGAAAAAGGAAAAGAGCTGGGACTTCACCAAATACACTCATCAAACAACTAAAAAAGTACTTTGGTAAACAACAGGCAATCTGTTGTTCAGTTTGTACTTTTGATATTTTGTACTTCTGTATCTCTGAATGTATACTTAGCCGCTATAGGCTGTAGTTTTATTTTGTACTAAGTGGCGGTTGGTACAAATGCCCGGCTGAATCTATACTTGTTCAGCCGGACACTTTTTATACTTGCAGGCTTAGCGGCGCTTTACGCTGCTAGGGCCTGAACTGTCAATGGTTGTGTTTTTAGGATTCCCGCGATATACAATCCTGCTTGTGCCTGATGCATCTGCCCGCAAGGTGCCGGTTGCATACACTTCGGCCACGCCGGCACCAGTGACATCCACGTCCACGTATTCTGCTTCCAGGTTGTCAGCATCTATGCCACAGGCACCGGTTGCATCCAGCTCAAAGCGCTGTGCTTTGCCTGTAAATTTGCTGATTGTTGCGCCCGAGGCATCTACTTTCAGGCTGTTCACGTTCAGGTTTGCCGTTGTCTGAATTGCGCCGGAAAACGCCATACGTAGGTTATCCGTGTTTAGGTTTGAGATGTTTGCCTTGATGGCGCCGCTCAGGTCAATGTCGCTGATTTCGGGTGCTGTGATCTGAATAAGAACTGGTTCACGGTCATCAAACAAGTTAAAAGACTTGTCCTGCGTTTTTATCACAAGTTCATCACCATCTTGCTCCACATCGATGCGGCGCATTTCATCACGCTCGGCACGTATAACCACGCTGTAGTTATCGCCCTGGCGGAGCTGTACATGGTATGGTCCGCTAATAGAGACACGCCTGAAATCACGTGCATCCACTGTGCGCGAGTTGGAGCTATACTCATCGTCGTTTAGCAATACGCTTCCGCGCATATCAATTGAGCTCATGTCATCGTCGATGTCCATATCAAACTCCTGACGGTCGTTGGAAAAATCATTGTCATCGTCAACATCCAGGGTGTCGCTGGCGCATGTTAGGCAAACTAATCTGTCTCCGCTTACCTGCCAGGTGTTGCGCACAATCTTGTCGCGGCTGTAGTCGCCCTCCAGCGCAGAGCTCGGGAGCATGTACGTGAAGTCTCTTGTAAGCCTTAGCGCTTTGTTTTTAGGCAGTTTAACCACAAGGCTCAGTTCCTGGTCACGGAAAACAGCATCGTCCTTAAACTCGTAGCTATCATCAAAGCGCAGGGTGGAGTCGTTTAGCACGGCGCGGTAGGTAATCATGCGGGCGTTTTGCTTGGCTTCTTCTTCGGTTCTGCCTTTCGCCTCGGCGCGTTGCATTATCTCAACATCCTGGCCGTTACTTTCCTGTATTTCAATGTAGATATTATCGTAGTCAAGATCTGTGTCGTAGGCATCCAGCGTTAGGGTGTTTATATTGCTAACAGGTATGGTTCTGGAGGTAATCACCTCGCCGCTGCGCCGGAAGTTGTTACTGTATATAACGATGGTTGCAATCATGGTAAAAAGTGCCACCAGCCATACACCGAACATCGACCAGCCAACAATGGCCCGCATAAAAGTGCGTTTTAGCAGCAAACTTATACCCAGCACGAACAACAGCAGCGATGGAATAAGCCCTACAAAGAAACCTGCCACCAATCCGAGCCTGGGAAAGCCCCCGAGAAGCACGGAGGCTGGAAAATCACCAAATCTCATGTACTGTGCCTCATCTACAATACCCAGCGATACAAAGAGCGTGGAGAAAAGCGCAATGGTAAGGCCAACGGAAATAACCAGCAGGATAACACCCGCAGCAACACGTATTAAAGTTACGAGAAAGGCAAGCACAGGCCCTAATGCCTTTCCAAGCCAGCTAATTACCTGAGCTATTAAGCGGATCGGCAAAAGTATGATTTTAGCCAAAGGGCTTTCCTCACCGTTACTGTCGCGCATGTTTAGGTTGTCCTTCAACGTACGCTCAATGCCTGCCAGCGTCACAGGGTCGCCTTGCATCTGCATGCGCTCTGTTAGCGTCACGGCTTCGGGCATGGCAATCCAGAGCACAATGTAAGCAAGTATACCAAAGCCTCCTAAAAAGATAGAAACCAGGAAAAGCAAGCGGATAACAGCCACGTCCACACCAAAGTATTTGGCAATACCGCTGGCCACACCGGCAAGTTTTTTGTCTTCGGGATCACGGAAGAGCTTACGTACCTTATTTTCTGGCAGCAACGCGCTTTGCGGCATGGCAATCCAAAGTATAACGTAGATGATCACGCCTGTTGCAGCAGAAACGCCAGCTGAAACCACGCCCAACAACACGAGCAGCACAAAGAATAGCCTGATCCAGAGCGGGTCAACGCTCAAGTAATTGGCTATACCTGAAGATACGCCAGCTATTGCTTTGTTGTTGATGTCGCGATAAAGCTTTTTAGGGCCTGTTTCCGCGTGTTCGAATGGCTCGCTGGCGGTGTGGCCGGTGTTCGCATTGGTTCGGCTGTACGTTTCTTCTTCTACCGGTTCCTCCACTTCAAAGTCGGTTACATCGCCCATGCGTGTAATCAGGTAGGCTACATCGTCCTGGGTAATGACCTGTTTTGCCGGAGAAATTCTGCCAGAGAAAATCTCAGCAATACGAGCCTCAATGTCGGCTACAATTTCTTCGTGGCCCTCATAGTTAGAAAAGTACGTTCTGATAGAGGCGAGGTAACGGCTAAGTTGCTCATACCCATCTTCCTCGATCTGGAAGATGATGCCTTGCAAGTTTATACTTATGTTCTTTTTCATGATTGCTGAGCTTTCTTATTTCGGATAATATATTCTGTGGAGTCAACCAGATCGGACCAGGTTTTTCGGAGCTGTTCCAGAAACTCCTGGCCTGTAGGCGTGAGTCGGTAATATTTTCGTGGCGGACCTGAGGTAGATTCTACCCAGTTGTATTCCAGAAGCGCTGCATTCTTCAGGCGGGTGAGCAGGGGGTAGAGCGTACCCTCCACAACGATCATCTTGGCCGCTGTAAGCTCCTCCAGCATATCGGACGCATAAACTTCACCACGAGAGATAATCTCCAGGATGCAGAATTCCAGAATTCCCTTCCGCATCTGCACTTGTGTGTTTTCTACTTTCATGATGATCCCGTTATAATGTTGAGGCAAAGATATAATAAGGTACTATGTAACGCAAGGTACTGTTTAAAAATCTTTACGCCTCTTTTCTCATAATGGTTTTAGGCTTAGCAGTTTGTTATAATAATTTGAGTAGTTTTGGATAGAAATAAATTGCAACCGGATTCAACTAAAAGTGCCTGTGCTGTGTTAAGGGGGCACAAAAGCTATTGAGCTGCTTCTGAAGGGCTCTTTCGGAAAGTGCAATAAAATTTAATTGCTAGTGATATAATATATACTGTCAAGAATGATCAAATATCTGCACCGTTACCTATTGGTGGCGCTGTTTCTGCTCTCATGGTCGGCGGCGAACGCCCAGGTTGCCACACCAAAGTATAGCAATGAGTTTCTAAATATAGGAGTGGGGGGGCGTGCCCTGGGTATGGGAAACGTGCAGGCTGGCATCGCCTCCGACGCCACTGCCGGCTACTGGAACCCGGCAGGCCTTCTGCGCCTCGAGCATAAGTATAACGTAACGCTTATGCACTCAGAGCTATTTGCGGGCATTGCCAAAAACGACTACGGCAGCTTTGCCATGCCCCTGGACTCTAGCAGTGCACTGGGTATTTCCTTAATTCGGGTTGGCGTGGATGATATTGCAGACACCCGCCGGCTACAAAATGAATATGGCTACATTCAGTATGATAGCATCCGTTTCTTCTCAGTAGCCGACTATGCCCTGCTGCTGTCCTATGCCCGGCGCAGCAACCTGATAGAGGGTTTGCAACTGGGCGCGAATGTCAAGATCATTTACCGCAATGTAGGAGACTTTGCCGATGCTTATGGCTTTGGGATAGATGCCGGCGCGCAGTTGCAGCGCGGTTCGTGGCAGTTCGGCCTCATGGCCAAAGACATTACAACCACCTTCACCGCCTGGACACATAATGTAGAAGCCCTAGAAGAAGCATATCTACAGACTGGCAACGACCTTCCAGAAAGTACAGCAGAGCTTACATTGCCTCGGTTGGTACTAGGCGTTGGCAAATCCTTTCAGTTTACAGACAAGCTTTCAGCCATACTTGCCACTGACATTGACCTGACTTTTGACGGCCGCAGGAATGTGTTGTTTGAGTCTGAGGTAGTGTCTGTAGACCCGCATGTAGGATTGGAATTAGCATATAACAATGCTGTTTTTGTGCGCGGCGGTCTTAACAACTACCAGCAAACCACCAATTTTGACGGAAGCACTACCAAACGCATGCAGCCAAATTTTGGGGTGGGCATTAAAACGGGGGGCCTTACCTTGGATCTAGCTATGTCGCGCATCAGCAACAGTGAGAGCAACACCATCGGAGGCTCAAATACCTCCTCTGTTATTGTTTCCATTGGCTACGCCTTCGATTAATTTCATCTCTGAATTGCCTAATTAAGCCCATGTATAATATTTACAACATGAAACGCTTTTTAACTATAGCCTTTACAGTTCTTTCTTGCTGTATAACTGTATCGGTCCACGCACAGCAGGTATACGGTAACGAATGGATCGATTACTCCAAAACATACCATAAGCTGAAGGTGGTTGAAACCGGACTCTATAAGCTCAACTATACTTACCTTAAAAGTCTGGGACTCGAGAACGTGAACCCCCAGCATCTACAACTTTTCCGTAGAGGCAGAGAAGTGGCTATTTATGTGGAAGGCGAAGCTGATGGCAGGCTGGATGCGGCTGACTTTCTGGAGTTCTATGGTGAGCGCAACGATGGCGTGCTTGACCAGGAACTCTATAAGAACCCAGCACACCAAGTGCATCAGCTGCATAGTATGTATACTGATACGGCAGCCTATTTCCTGACAGTTAATCCTGCTGGAGGCAACAGGCGCATGCAGGAATCAAACCCAGCAGTTGCAGGCCGCACACCTGAGCCATACCATCTGCAAAAAGCGACAAACTTGCAAACAGGTTCGTTGCAGCTTGGACAGCTTTATGGAGCTAATCGAATGCCTTGGATGGATAGGGGAGAAGGTTACTTCTCCAGTGTTAGAACATCAACCCAGAACTTTGACATAAGTGGTGTCACTAACGTTGAAACTACCGGCCCATTACCATGGCTAACTTACGTAACGGTTGGCCCCAACGATAAAAACCACTTGGTTAATATTAACTTGGTCAATGGCACAACGCGCACAATCCATTCCAGTACGTTTGGGCCATACGAGTTTGCTAAGAATAAGCAGCAAATTCAATTTTCTGATATCATTACCCAAAGTAGCAAACTGACCTTGCAGCTGGCTCCTCAAACCATTGATGGCGCAGTAGGCGCAGTGGGGCTAGCCTACGCTAGTTTGATGTTTCCGCAAAAGACTGTGTTTTCTGGGAAATCTCTGACTATATATACCGACTCACTCAGAGGCGCCACACCATACTTTGAGTTTACAGGTGCGCCAAGTACTTTGATCGCTTACGATGTAACGGATCAGCAGCAGATAACTCGCACTGCAGGCTACGTAAACGGCACTAAAAAAGGATTTGTGCTAAACGGTGGTCCTATACAACACAAGGTGCTACTGGCCAGAACCGATCAGGCACTGGTACCCGCGGGTTTGCCAGAAACTCTTAAGTTTAGGAAGTACAACCCCGCCGATCAAAACTTTGTGATCATAACTAACAAAAAACTAATGCAACCAGCAGGGGGTAGTGTTATACCTGCTCCCAAAGAATATGCTGCTTACCGGAGCTCTGCAGCAGGCGGAGGATACGATACGTTGCTTGTATTTGTGAGCGACCTAGTAAATCAGTTTCATTACGGGGAGTTTTCGTCTAATGCCCTTAGGCGGCTATCTTCATACTTGGCTCAGTCGCCTAGGCAAAAATTTATGCTCTACATGGGTAAAGGGTATGAAATAAGGATGCTGAGTTATAAATCGGCTACATCTAGAGCCTTAGACTTGGTGCCAACAGGCCTTGGAACCCATCCTGGGTCTGATATTTTATTCTCGGCTGATTTTAGAAATGATGATTATGAGCCGCGCTTTCCAACAGGAAGGTTATTAGTAACTACACCCGATCAAATTATTGCCTATCTGAATAAAGTAAAAGAATATGAGGCTGCTGAAGAGGGTGAAGCCTGGCGTAAAAACCTGTTACTTTTAGGAGGAGGCAAAACATCTACGGAGATCAATCAATTTACGAATTACATAAATAATTATGCTGCCATTGCCTCGGGGCCATTATTAGGAGCAAATCCAATAAAGAAAACCAGGCAAAACCTAAGTGAGGTTGTTGAGTCGATTGATGTTTCTAAAGAGATAAATGAAGGAGTCTCTATGATCACTTTTTTCGGCCATAGTTCTCCCGGAACTACAGATTTAGACATCGGTTTTGTGTCCAGTCCATTAAGTACCTACAGGAATAAAGGTCGATACCCAATTATAGTAATGAATGGTTGTAACGTAGGTGATGTGTTTAGCTCTAGTAACCCTACATTTGGAGAGGATTGGTTAAATACAGCGGACAGAGGAGCTGTAGCTCTTATGGCGCATATTGGCGGGGCTTACCCAACGTACCTAAACTTGTACACCAGCTATTTTTACACAGTGGCCTTTCAGGACCCGGAGTTTTACGGCAAAACGCTAGGTGAAGTGCAGAAAGAGGCAATTAAAAGGGTTAACCAAACAACAAATAGTATCTACGCCACGGCGATGGTATTAGAAGTGCTACTGCAAGGTGATCCAGCACTAAAGATTTATAACCCAAGCAAACCTGATTACCTGTTCGCAGGGAATAGCTTTGATCTAAAAGACACAGAGGGAAATATAGCGACCGCATCGTCTGATACTTTAGTGTTGAGCTTTGATGCACGAAACCTGGGCAAGGCTATCGACAGTGTTTTGACTGTTTCTGTGAAACGCACGCTACCGGATAACTCCCAACTGACTGAAACTGCAGCGGTAGGCAAAGTATACAACAGCAAAAAGGTTGAGCTGTACCTCAGCAATAAGAATATTGCCTCACTTGGCATGAATACGTTTGAGATTACGTTGGATAGCCCGAACAAATATGATGAGCTGCACGAGGATAATAACACTGCTGTTTTCCAAAAATATGTATCAGCAAGCGGGCTGTCGATCGTGTCGCCGGCCAAGTATAGCATTGTAGGTGGTAATAAAGCAGCCTTAACGGTGCAAGCAGGCTCTACAGCAGAGAAGCGAGGGGTTTATTACGAGATTGATACCACAAGCAGTTTCAATAGTCCGTGGTTAAAGAAAAAAACCGGTGAAAATAGCAGCCTTACCTCATGGGAAGTGGATTTGCTAAATAATCGCACTGATAGCCTTGTTTACTTCTGGCGTGCCCGGTTCAGCAGCTATGTTACCGGCGAAGATACAGTGTGGGTGAATAGCTCGTTCCGAAATATAGCTGGAGTAAAGTCTGGCTGGTCGCAAAGCCATAAAGGCCAATTTTCTGAAATAAACCATGCAGGCGTTGACTCGCTGGATCAAAAAACAGAGGTTTGGAAGTTCGGAACCATACGCAAGTTCATTAATATCAGAACAGCAGGGGGAGATATCCACTTTTATGATCCTCCTTATGGCTTCTTCATCGATGGTAATCAGCAAATGAATTACTATTGCGGTAATCCAACATACTATAAGTATACCCAGCCGCGCTTTTATATAATTGCATTTAATAACATAACGTTGGAGCCACTGCAGAATGTGCCGGGGCAAGGGGTTTGTACTACCTTTCCGCATATTTTCGACTCCGATGACCTGAGCAAGTCAGCAAATGTTACAAAGCTTATCAATTTTATCAACAGCATACCTGCCAATTATTATGTAGCGGTAATAGGGATGCAAAATATTCCGTTTACCACATTACCAGCAGAGGCAAAAGCAGCTTTTAGAAGCATAGGCTCTTCCTTGATTGATAAACTGAAGAACGGAGACCCGTTTGCTATGGTCGGACAGAAAGGCGCGGCGCCGGGCACAGCTCAGGAAATGACTTTCTCGGAGGAAGAGGCCAATCGTGAGGGTGGAACACCGGCCTCCTCCCAAAGTATAGAGCTGGATGTTACGCTTCTTTCTAACAGGCAAGCCGGTACGTTGACTTCTACTACCATAGGGCCTGCGTTGAGTTGGGGGGCAGTGCACCACACCATTAAAAAATATGGAGAAGGGGATGACAAGTATACCTTGAGCCTGATCGGGGTAGATGCCAGCAGTATGGAGACAGTTTTGGAACAAAATATCACGACAAGAGCTTTCAGCCTTTCTCATATTAATGCTGCACAGTATCCTAACCTTAAGCTTGCAGCTTTTCTGTCTGACTCGACCAAGCGAACGGCCCCGCAACTTAAAGAGTGGTTTGTACTCTATGAGGCGGCACCGGAAGGTATCATTAGGCCGGATCTGGTAAAAGCAAGTAGCGAGGAGTTGAGTCAGTTAGCTTCCAGTGGCACGCTAACTGTGCCGATGGCCTTTCAGAACGTAACAGGCACGGCGTTTTCAGACTCGGTGACCGTAGAGGTATCACTAAGCGGTGAGGGGATTCAGGCTACAACATCACGCTTTAAAATTAAACCGATCGGACCCAACGAAACGGTCTACTTCAGCCATACTATAGCGACGCAACAATTTGATGGTGACTACAAGCTAAGCTTTTATGTGAACCCGCGCATCTTGCCTGAGCAAGAGTATGGCAATAATATTTATGAAGTAAGTTTCAAGGTAAACTCAAAGCTTCACCCGATCATGGATGTTGCTTTTGATGGGATTCATATCATGGACGGAGACATTGTATCGCCGAGCCCGCTGATAAGCGTTACTGTGAAAGATGAAAACCAGCATGTGTTCCTGCAAGATCCCTCCAAAATGTCGTTGGTGCTGATTAGCCCCGAAGGGCAGGAGCAGGACATTAACCTGATGGGTAATGCCCAGGTAACGTATACACCGGCAACTGAAAGCAATGACTTTCAACTGGAGTATCGGCCTGAGCAGCTCCTAGACGGCAAGTATAAAATGGAGGTGCGTGCCCAGGATGCGGCAGGCAAGGAGTCCGGCGTAACGCCTTACCGCATCGGTTTTGAGGTGGTGAGTGAGTCGAGCGTGTCGAACTTCTATCCATTCCCGAACCCGTTCTCAACCAAGACCAATTTCATCTTTACCATCACGGGCAGCACTATTCCTGAGCACATGAAAATCCAAATCCTGACCATAACCGGTAAGGTTATCAAGGAGATCATGAAGGAAGAATTGGGGCCGCTGCGCATCGGTAATAACAAAACAGAGTATGCCTGGGATGGCACCGATATGTATGGTGATAAGCTGGCTAATGGCGTGTATCTTTATCGTGTTATCATGAGCAAGGGCGAGGACGTAATGAAGCACCGAAACACCTTCGGTGATGGAGCCTTTAAAAACGGGTATGGCAAGCTGTATATTCTGCGCTAAGAATACATTGCCAAGTATAAACAAGAAGGCCGCTGAATTTCAGCGGCCTTCTTGTTTATACTTACTTCCTTTTCAGCGTCTGGAAGGTATAGCTATACTTGTTCTTTTCGTCTGGGGCATGGTGCTCTTCTGCCACAAGCTCCCAATCCTGCGGGGCAAGGTCTGGAAAGTATACATCACCCTCAAACGTATGGTGTACGCGTGTCAGATAGATCGTATCTGTGTAGGCTAAGGCCTGCTGGTATACTTTAGCTCCTCCAATAATGCATACTTGCTCATCAAGGGCGCGTCCTTTCTCGAGCGCTTCTTCCAGGCTATGAACTACCACGCAGCCATCAGCTTTATAATCTTGCCTGGAGGTGAGAATAATGGAAGTGCGCCCCGGAAGCGGCTTACCTATAGACTCATAGGTATTACGGCCCATAATCATGGGGTGGCCCATCGTCAAGGTTTTGAAGTGCTTTAGGTCGGCGGGCAAGTACCAGATCAGGTCGTTGTCTTTCCCGATCACGTTGTTCTCGTCGGCGGCTACTACAATGGCTATCATGGCTAACGAGGCTAAGCGTTAAAATTGTATCCGCGCAGCAAATCCTGGATCGACATGCGCTTTTTGCCCTCCATCTGCAAATCAAGTATGGAAAGCGCGCCAGCAGCGGTTTGCACGTGCAAGAACGTCTTGTTATCGGTATGGATTGTGCCGGGCTCCGATGTATAAGCAACATCCTGAACGACCTCTGTTTTAAAGAGTTTGAACGTTTTGCCGTTTAGCTTTGCCCAGGCGGCAGGGTATGGGCTCAGGCCACGGATAAAATCACGCACTTGCCCGGCTGGTTGGTTCCAGTTAATCTCGCAGGTATCCTTAAAGATTTTAGGGGCATGTTTTGTCTCGGAGGTTACCACCTGTGGCTGTGGCTGCACCTCGCCACGCTCAATGGCCTGCACTGTACGTAGCGCAAGATCGGCCCCGGTATGCTTCAGTTTTTCGTAAAGCGTGCCGAAGTCATCCTCATCTTTAATAGGAACACGCTCCTGATAGATCAAATCGCCGGTGTCAATCTCGTGCTTCAGGAAGAAAGAGGTCACGCCGGTTTCCTTTTCCCCGTTTATAATGGCCCAGTTTATGGGCGCTGCGCCTCGGTACTGCGGCAGCAAGGAGGCGTGTATATTAAAGGAACCAAGCGCTGGCATTGCCCATACAACTTCCGGCAACATGCGGAAAGCCACAATTATTTGAAGGTTGGCGTTGTAGCCGCGTAGCTCATCGAGAAAAGCCTCTGATTTAAGGTTTGTTGGCTGCAGCACAGGTATACCTTGCGCGGCGGCATACTCCTTCACCGGCGACTGGTTAAGCTTTTGGCCACGGCCTGCCGGTTTATCCGGTGCAGTAATCACGGCTACTACGTTATACTTATGTTCCACGAGTGTTTGCAGGGTAGGCACGGCAAAGTCCGGCGTTCCCATAAACACAATGCGTAAATCCTGGGTCATTTTTTAGCTAAAATCTGGGTAAAGAAGGTATTGCTTGCGTGTTTGTTTGAAGTTGGAAAGTTGCGGTTCCCAGCTTTGGCGAATCTCGTCTTCGGTTTTGCCAGCCTTAATCTGCTCGCGCAGTTTGGTGTTGCCGGCTAGTCGCTCAAAAAAGTTGTTGAAGAACTTATCCTTGTTGGTAGAGTTTTTATACATGTCCAGTAGGTAAGCCAGATCAATTTTATCGGCAACCTTTACATCTGTCAGGTCTTTGCCGTAGCAAATCTGGTCTTTGTGGGGCGGGTTTGTGGCGCCCGGCGTGCTAACAGGTGTAAAGCTGAAATCTTTTTTCTGATAGTATGGGCTACCGATTAGCTGGAATGGTGTAGGCGTGCCACGGCCAACGCTCACGTCAGTGCCCTCAAACCAGCAGATTGATGGGTATAGGGCAATGGCTTGCGCGTTTGGCAGGTTCGGCGATGGCTTTACAGGTAAGTCGTAAGCCATGTTGTGGTTGTAATTGGCCATCGGGATCACAGTTATTTTTGCCTGGAGTTGCCCTTCCAGCCACTTTTCGCCATTTATCATATTGGCAAGCTCACCTACTGTAAGGCCATGTACAATCGGAATCGGGTGCATCCCCACAAACGACTGCTGATCCATCTCAAGCACCGGGCCGTCCACGTAATGGCCGTTCGGGTTTGGGCGGTCAAGTATGATTACCTCTTTGCCATGCTCTGCGGCAGCCTCCATTATGTAATGCATGGTGCTGATATAAGTATAAAAACGGGTGCCCACATCCTGAATATCGAACACAAGCACGTCGAGGTCGTTGATCTGCTCTGGCAGCGGCTTTTTGTTTTTACCGTACAGCGAAATTATCGGAAGCCCTGTTTTAGCATCCTTGGCATCTTTAATATGCGCTCCGGCATCGGCTTCGCCTCTGAAGCCGTGCTCTGGCGCAAAAATCGTCTTAATCGCTACGCCATGGCTTAACAGCGTGTCTACCAAATGCGTGCTTCCAACCGTTGATGTCTGGTTAACTACCATGCCCACGCGTTTGCCTTGCAGTTTTGGCAAGTATAAACCCAACTGCTGGGCGCCGGTTTTAAGCGGAGCGGCTTTCGGGGTGGCTGCGGGTGCAGCGGCCTGTGTTTTAGCAGGGGCAGATGCTGGCACTTGTTTAGAGCTGCAGCTACCGAACGATAGCAGCAGCGCGGCGGAAAGCAGGAGGTAGGGGTGTGTCATAGTTTTTGTAAGGTAGAAGTCAAAATTGATACCTATCTTTAAGGCTGTTAAAATGATTTAAGGCGAGTGAACATCTCCAAATATATATCCGATAAAATATCTGAAGTGCAGGCCGGGTCTTTTACCCAGTCTGTTACAAAAATAGCAATTATAAGCATAGCTGCAGGCATTGCTATCATGATTGTGTCTTTTGCCATACTTGAAGGCTTCCGAAACGAAATCCGCGACAAGATCTTCAGCTTCGGCGCACACCTCCAAATCAGCAAGTATGACACGAATAACTCATACGAGGGCGCGCCGATAAGTTATAACATCGGTGTTACAGATTCAATCCCCGGTATTAAAAAAGTCCAGACTTTTGCGCGTAAAACGGCTATCATTAAGACCGATGATGAAGTATTGGGCGTGGTGATGAAAGGCGTGGGCAGAGATTATGATTTGAGCGCGATGCAACAGAACCTGGAAGGGGGCGAACTGATTTCGTATAACGATACAACCTCATCGAAAGACGTACTGGTTAGCCAACGCATTGCCGATAAACTGCACCTTAAAGTTGGTGATGATGCTATCTTTTACTTTGTGCAAACCCCGCCGCGTGCCCGAAAGTTAACTGTAAAGGGCATTTACAACACAGGCTTGGAAGAGTTTGATGAGGTGTTTGTAATCGGCGACATAAAACTAATACGTGAGCTAAACAGCTGGCCAGATACCCTTGTTGGTGGCGTAGAAGTTGTATTAAAAGACTTTGAGCAGATTGACCAGGCTGCTGACTTGGTGTTTGAGCAGATGAACTATGACTTGCAGCTGGAGAAAATTACTGACCGGCATGCCCAGCTCTTCGATTGGCTAAAGTTGCTGCGTAAGAACGTTATTATATTTCTGGTGCTGATCATTTTCGTGGCTACGTTTAACATGGTTTCCACGGTGTTCATCATGATTATTGAGCGGATAAACATGATTGGCGTGCTAAAGGCTGTTGGTGCCACCGATGGCCAGATTAGAAAAGTCTTTTATTTCCGAGGCCTTAAACTGACTATTAAAGGTTTGGTTTGGGGAAATATTATCGGGCTCGGGTTTTGTGCCCTGCAATATTACTTTGAGTTGATCCCCCTTGACCCTGAGAACTACTACATGGACCGCGTGCCGATTAGCTGGAATCTTGGCATTATTATAGGCCTGAATGCGATAACTTTACTTCTAACGATGATGGCCATACTTATACCTGCCGCCATGATCGCCCGGATAAAACCTGTAAAAGCCATAAAGTTTGATTAATTAAGCCACAAGTATAAAAGAAGAGCGGCCCCTTACTGTGAGGGGCCGCTCTTCTTTTATACTTGTGGCTTCTATTTAAACCGCCGCAGGCGCCTGACCGTTGGCCGAGTGCGAAAGCACTTCGCGCTTTGGCACTGGCATGGCGATGTTGTGCTGCTCGAAAGCGGCTTTGGCGCGTTCGTTCATGTCCCAGAACAAAGGCCAGTAATCCGGGCGGTTGCACCAGATACGGGTGCTGATGGTTATGGAATGCTCTGCAAAGTTAGTAACCACAATAGCTGGCGCAGGCTCCTGCAATACGCGCTCATCCTGGTTAATCAGCTCCTGTATAAGCTGGCGCACTTTTCCAATGTCGTTATGTACCGACACAGTGAAAAGCAGTTCTACCCGGCGTGTAGCTTCTACCGAATAGTTCGTTACCACCGTCGAGGCTAGCGGGCCATTGGGCAGGTAAATCGTTTTATTATCGGCAGTTTTCAGTACGGTGTTGAATATGTTGATCAGGTGCACTGTGCCGCCCTGGCCCTGCGCCTCAATGTAATCGCCAACTCTAAAAGGCTTGATGGTAAGTATAAGCACGCCACCGGCAAAGTTGGAAAGGCTGCCTTGCAGGGCTAAACCGATGGCAAGGCCTGCAGAGCCAAGTACAGCGATAAAAGAAGTCATTTCCATGCCTAGCTGTGCTACAACTAACACAATCAAGAGCACCCACAAGGTTACGTTAAGTATACTACCTAAAAATGGACGCAACGAATCGTCCACGCCTTTGCGCAACATCAGGTTTTGTATCAGGTTATTCAACCGCTTTATAACCCATGTCCCAAGAATCAGGATTACAAAGGCTACTAAAAGTTTTATACCATAAAGTACAGCAAAGTTTACTACCATCTCGCGGATGGAATCAATGTCCAGCATCATGCTAAAGTATAATTAAAAGTTAGAAAAGACTGGCGTTGCCTGCTGTAGCAACGGCCAAAATTGCATTTTACGGAAAATTAGAGGGTTTTACAAGCCGAAGACAAATAGCGGCATTGCAGGATAAGGTTAGGGTTTGGGCATAGCTGCGCATACGTTTCACGGTCCGCGCTTGTGGCAACTCCCGGAAAATCGCCATACTTATCGCCCATGTCCGCAATAACTTGGAAGTGCAGGTGAGGAGGCCAGTTACCGTTTTCAGGGTAAGGGCCGATCTCGGCAATCTTTTGGCCTTTGGCTATAAGTTGTCCCTGCTGCAGGCCGTGCAATGCTTCACGGTTAAGGTGGCCATACAAAGTATAAAATGTGGTGCCTTCCAGTTCATGCTGCAGAATAATGGTTGGGCCGTAATCGCCAAAGTTATCGTTATCCTGAAAGCTATGGACGGAGGCATCTAAAGGGGAATATACTTCCGTGCCGGCAGCAGCCCAAATATCCACGCCTAGGTGCAGGTTGCGGCTTTCAGCGCTCACATCAAAATGGCTGCTGCGTCGGTAGATAAAGCGGTTCTCGAGGTAACCGCCTATGCCAACCGTTGCTCGCTTCTGTGCCAGCATTTTTTCTAAGGCAGCGTTAAAGGCAGTGGTATCCCGAAGGTCAGTGTTTTGGAGAAGTGTGTTATTACTTGTAAAATCGAGTAGGCAAACGTTTGCGGCATTTAAATCCGGGGCTACTACCGGGCCAAAAGCATGGCTATGCCTACTAAGTATGGCGGAAAGGTTTTTCAGGTTTTTCATAAGCTTGCGTGTAGCCTTAATAAATTATTCGTGAGGCTACACGCAAGTTAAGTAGAAATTAGCTTAAGGCCGTAACCTCTTCCTCTTCTAAGACTTTAGAGAAGGTTTTAAGGCTTTTGGTTTTGCCGAAGAGCTCTTCTGATTTTCTACTGTATGCCAGCGCTGCCTCTTGTAGTGTCTCGAATGTGCCGAGATTGATGCGCTGTTTGTTGAAGTGGATAATGGCGCGGTATTTCTGAGCCTCTTTATGTACGCCGCGCACACCTAGTTTATTCTCGGTTTTGGCTGTGTTGCGAACAATTTTGCAAAGCGGTGCCCACTCCAGGTTCTCGCGGCGGCAGTCTAGTTTGTTGCCGTTTTTAAAGTGCACGTACAGTTTCAGGTCGCTTTCAGGCTTTTCGAGCATCTGCTCGCCGATCATCTTGTGCAGGTAAATGGTTTCGTTGCGGTATTTACCGTTTTTGAGGGGCCAGTTTTTCTGGAAGAAAGCGTATCCGTTGGAGTGGATGCGGAGGTGCTTCAGGAACTCAATTTGTTGCAGGTAGGCGTTGTTCTGTATATAATCGTAAGTTACATCATCTACTACTACAGTTTTCTCGGAGTTTTTGAGCGTTAGTTTGTACAACATGTTGTTTTCATTTTAAGATTGTGGTATAAGTACGGCGAAATGGGGCATTAAGTGAGTGAACACATTTGCTTTCATAACGTGCTGTAAATTTGCAGCTTTTTTTTTATATATTTTACAACCAATATTCAAATTATTTTATTGTGCCCTAAAAGCACTAATTTCAAAAATTATACGATACATTCTCAGAACAGGCGGGATTATCGTAACTTTCAAGCCTTAAATTAGTTTTAACCGAAGACACAATAGCGTAAAAGTATAACAAGTATGAGTAGCCCTTACCTTAACCTGAAGGTGGTAGCCATTACCCATGAGACGGCTGATGCAGCCACAATTTTTTTTGAGCATCTAGCGCAGCAAACCATAAACTATAAGCCAGGACAGTTTCTTACCTTAATTTTGCCGATAGAAGGCAAGGAGGTTCGCCGCTCTTACTCGCTTAGCAGCACCCCGCACGAGGCACCGCGCCTTGCTGTAACCGTGAAGCGAGTGGAAGGCGGACTGATGTCTAATTACTTGCTCGATAACCTGCAGGTTGGCCAAGAGATGAAGGTGATGGAGCCTATCGGGAATTTCTGCCTGACGTGCGCCCCGGATAACCAACGCCAGGTGTTGCTGTTTGGGGCAGGCAGCGGCATTACCCCACTTATGTCTATCCTGAAAGCTGTGTTGCGCGAGGAGCCAGCCAGTAAGGTTACCCTTTTGTATGGTAACCGCGATGAGGACTCGGTTATTTTCAGGGGGCAGCTGCAAGACCTGGAAACGCAGTACCCGAACCGCCTGCACGTAGAGTACATTTACAGCCAGCCCAAGCACGATTGCGCGCACCGTGGCCGCATGAACCAAAGTATGATTATCAAGATACTGGAGCGCCTGCAACTGGCAAAAACAGAGAACGCTGTCTACTACATGTGCGGCCCTGAAGGAATGATGGAAGAAGTGCGCCACGCCCTGGATGTACTGCATGTGCCAACCGACAGAATTTTCAAGGAAAGCTTCGTGAGCAGCAAAGCCGCTGGCCAAGAGCAAGAACAGCCGCAGCATGGCGAAGTAGCTTCTTCTGACGATGAGGGAGAGATTGTAACCCAAACAGTAACCGTAATTTACGAGGGCTCAGAGTATAGCTTCGAAGTGGAGCCGGACCAGACAATTTTGGAGGCAGCCCTTGAGCAAGATATTGATTTGCCGTACTCCTGCCAGGCCGGCCTGTGCACTGCCTGCCGCGGTAAATGCCTCAGCGGGAAAGTGCATCTGGACGAACGTGAGGGGCTTTCTGATGCCGAGATGGACGAAGGCTATGTGCTTAACTGTGTGGGGCATCCGCTGTCTTCTAACGTCGTGATTGAGATCGGGTAGAACCATTTAAACGTATAAAGGAGCAGCGCCGGAGGATTTTTTCTCGTGGCGCTGCTCTTTTTTTGTACTTTCATAAGAAGTACCTATATTGTACTTCTAAAATATATATTGCTATAATGACAATACAACAACAAACAAACCTAAACATTCCAACGCGAAAGCCAAGGGCCTATTTGTCTGAGGACTTCAATGTTGATAAATGGGAAACCATACAACCTTACTTCGAAGAACTGAAGACCCGACATATAGCCAATGTAGAAGAGTTGGAGAAGTGGATGCAGGATCGTAGCGAACTTGAGAGCGTACTCTCCGAAGATCTTGGCTGGCGCTACATCCGGATGACCTGCGACACCCAGAACGAGGAAACCACCAATGCGTTTCAGTATTTCATTTCCGAGATTGAGCCGAACATTGCGCCACTGGATCATGAGCTTAACCTGAAGCTGATGCACTCGCCTTACGTGAATGCCTTGGATCAGGAAAAGTATAAAATCTACCTGCGCGGGGTTGAGAGGGCGTTGGAAATTTTCCGGGAAGAAAACATTCCGCTCCAAACCGAGATCAGCACCAAGCAGCAGCAGTATGCCGCTACCACCGGCGCCATGACCGTAACGTTAGATGGGGAAGAGATAACGTTACAACGTGCCGCCGATCGTTTAAAGCGCACCGACAGAAGCGTGCGTGAAACCGCATGGCGTGCCATACAAGAGCGCCGCTACCAGGACCGCGATAAGCTGGATGGCCTTTTTGATGACCTGCTTAAGCTGCGCCACCAGGTTGCAACCAATGCCGATTTTGAGAACTTCCGCGACTACATGTTTGCCGCCATGGGCCGCTTCGACTATACGCCGCAGGATTGCTTCGATTTTCATGCTTCTATCGAGGAAACCATTGTGCCATTGCTCACCAAGATTGATGAGGAGCGCAAAGCTGAACTAGGGGTGGAGCAGCTTAGGCCTTGGGACCTGGACGTAGACCCTAGCGGAAAAAAGCCACTGGAGCCATTCAAGTCAGGGGAGGAGCTGCTGGAGAAAACAGTACAGGTATTCTATAAACTGGATACTTACCTCGGCGATTGCCTGGCAACTATGCGCGAAATGGGCCACCTGGACCTGGAATCTAGAAAAGGAAAGGCACCAGGCGGCTATAACTATCCGCTGGATGAGATCGGCGTGCCGTTTATCTTTATGAATGCCACTTCCAGCCTGCGCGACGTAATCACGATGCTGCACGAAGGCGGCCACGCCGTGCATTCCTTCCTGACAAGGGAGCTGCCGCTGAATGCCTTTAAACACCCACCATCAGAAGTGGCAGAGCTGGCATCTATGTCTATGGAGTTGATCTCGATGGATTACTGGGACATATTCTTTGAGGATGAGGATGAGTTGAAGCGCGCCAAGAAAACACATTTGGAAAGCGTACTCGAAACTTTCCCGTGGGTTGCCACCGTGGACAAGTTCCAGCACTGGCTTTACGAGCATCCGCAGCAAACACAGGAAGAGCGTCATCAGGAATGGCTCAACATCTTTAACACCTACAACCACAAACTTGTAAGCTGGGATGGCCTCGAGAAGTATAAACCATTCATGTGGCAAAAGCAGCTGCATATTTACGAGGTGCCTTTCTATTACATAGAGTATGCTATGGCGCAGTTAGGAGCTATTGCTGTTTGGAAGAACTATAAGGAAAACCCGGCAGAGGGATTGGCTGCTTACAAACGCGCGCTAAGCCTGGGCTACACGGTATCCATCGGCGAAGTATACGAAGCTGCCGGCATCAAATTCGATTTCAGCACAGAATATATTAAGAGCTTGGTTGATTTCGTGAAAGCAGAAATGGCGGATATCTAAGTATAACTCAAGCAAAAAGAAAAAGCTTATCGCATACGATAAGCTTTTTCTTTTTTATTAGCCTTGTATCGGGCTCTAAAGTGTTTTTACAGCGGCTTAAACTGCTCGAACATCTGCTTGCAGTTATTGCAGTAATGCATGGAGCGGCAGAGCGTTGGCCCAAAAGGCGTACGCATAGTTGTGTCTTCGCTGTCGCAGTAGGGGCACTTTACATGTTCCAGAATATCCAGGTCCAGTATCAAATCATACTTGGGCGGAGGGGCCAGCCCAAACTCCTTTAAATGTTGCCGGCCTTTTTCGGTGAGCTTGTTGCTGTCCCAAGGCTTGTCGAAGGTCATATTAACCGTGTATTTGCTGATGCCATGCTTCTCCAGTGTGCGCTCCACATCCTTTTTCATGTAGTCCATGGCAGGGCAACCGGCAAAGGTAGGTGTCATGTTCACGGTTACGTGCGCATCTTCCGATACCTCCACACCCGTGATCACTCCCAGGTCTACCAGCGAGAGCACCGGTATCTCAGGGTCTTTTACCTCTTCCAGCAGGGTTAATATGTCGTCTTTTTTCAGCATAATTTTGGGCGTAATACAATAGGTGTATCTCGAATCAAGTATCACGACAAATGATAAATCGTGCTACGTGATTCGTGTGTAGTGATACGTTACTAAACTACCACTCGGCAGTAGGGTCAATCTTAAACACTTCGGCCATCTCGTCTAGCAGCGGTTGCAAGTGCTCGGTGTGCTCGCCGTAACGGCCTCCGAATTTCGGAGCTATACTTTCCAGGTCAGGTAGTTTAAGTGCTGTTTGTTCTATAACCGCCTGTATACGCTTCAGCCATTTTATTTTTACAGCTTCCTCGCCTCCGTAAATACCGGCATCTATCAACTCCTGCTCATACTTTGAGTGCTCAAACATGCCCAATGCGTAAGGTAATGCCTCGGTTAAGGATGACTGCAGACGAAGTATAGCTTCTTCAGTAGACGAGCCCAGGTTCTTGATCCAGGTGTTGGCGTGCAGCACATGGTACTTTACTTCGCCTTTCAGTTTGGTGGCAACTTTGGCGATAGGTTCATAGCTCGATTGAGCTAGCATCTCAAAACGGATGATCTCAGCATTGTCGTACAGAAAGTGGCGTATCAGACTGAAATCATACTCCCCGTTTGGCAATTCAACCAATTGGCTGTTATGGAACTGGTTGGCGTTTCGAGTGAAAGCAACTGTGTCAGGTTCGGATTCGCCGAGCTCGTGCAACAACGTGTAAAAAGCCAGGCTGTGGCCAATCTTATCCTGTGCCATCGATGAGAAAGCAATGTCCTCTTCCAGTATCGGGCCGAAGCCGGTCCACTCAGAGTTGCGGTGGCCAAGTATAAGCTGGTCATCGGCCAGTTTGTATAGCAGGTCTTTAATAGCTAACTCGTTCATTATTGCGCAGTTGTTTTGTTCTCTTCCTTATACTTCGTGATTTTGTCCATTACCTTGTAAGCAATGGCCTCACGGTACTTTTTCTCGGGGATGGTTGTCCACATATCTTTGTCTTCCTCCGCAGATTGCAGCACATCTTTCGATTTAACCACCCAAATATTTACAACCGGGCCTTTCTCACCGAAAGCGCTCTTTGCTTCTTGCAAAGCTTCTAAGTATGACGTGGCCATTACTCTTCCGGCATGGGTATGCGCTTTGCCGCGCTTCTTCAAATGGAAAATCTCGTAAGGCTCAGGCTGTTCGCTTTGCTCGGTTGGTTGCGCAGCGCGCAGGGTATCGTAGATATTTTCGCCATCATTGCCATAGGGTGTAACCTGAATATGCTCGGTGCGGATAACCCAAAGGCCAACGCACGCAAAGCGGCGGCTATATTGCTCTTTCGCAAACAGAAAGGCTACATCTTCGTTTGGCGCGTGTACCGGGCCAACATAGGTAAACGCTGCACCGTCTTTCTTCTGATGAAAGGCCTCGTATGTTTCAAACTGATCCAGTTCCTGTTTCGGCTCCATAGCAGGCACCTCACCGTCGGGCAGGTTCAGCCGGTTTACTCGGGGATCTAGTGATTTTAAGCTCATTTTTCGATAATTATGAATTAAAAATTAGAAATTAGAAATGAGAAAAAGGGTTATGCCTTCACTCCAGATCAATTTCTAATTCATAATTTCTAATTTTTAATTGCCATTGGCTATGCCAATGGTTTCACGTACTTTGCTTTCGGGTTAAGCAGGGCTCTTCGCACCCAGGCGCCGCGCTCTTCGGCGGTGCGGCGTACGGCAAGGCGCTCGGCGTTGCAAGGGCCATCACCGTTTATTACGCGCTTAAACTCATCCCAATCCGGCTCCGTAAATTCCCACTGCCCGGTTTCAGCATTTTTCTTCAGATTCGGGTCTGGTATGGTAAGGCCAAGCTCCCAGATTTTCGGCACGTACATGTCTAGGAACTGTTGACGGCACTCGTCGTTCGAGGCCATTTTTACCTTCCAGCGCATAAGTGTTTCAGTATGCGTGCTCATTTTATCAGACGGGCCAAAGAACGTCATGATCGGTCCCCACCAGCGGTTAAGGGCTGCCTGTATCATTTCGCGTTGCTTCGGAGAGCCAGTAGCCATGTGCACTACGGCATCGTGGCCATACTTCAGATGGAAGGCTTCTTCAGCACAAATGCGCTCTAGGGCACGGGAGTAAGGACCATAACTGCCTCTTGCGTTTGCCATCTGGTTTACAATGGCACCAGCATCAATCAGCCACGAGATTATGTTAGAGTCGGCCCAGGTTAGGGCAGGATAGTTAAATACGTTAGAATATTTTGATTTGCCGTTGATCAGATCGGTCAGCATCTGCTCGCGCGACTTGCCCAACGTTTCGGCGGCAGAGTATAAAAGCTGCGCGTGGCCAACCTCGTCCTGTACTTTGGCCATTTGCGCCATCTTACGGCGGAAGCCGGGTGCACGGGTAATCCAGGTGCCTTCCGGCAGCGATCCGATAATCTCAGAATGCGCATGCTGCTCTATCATTCGGATAAGCTGCTTGCGGTATAGTTCGGGCATCCAATCGGTTGGTTCGATTTTTTCACCTCGGGCAATGCGTGCTTCAAACTCGGCCAGCTTTGCAGGGTCTTCCGTCTGCAGGTCGTCGAATTTGGTGGCTTCGAAAACGTTTCCTCCTCCGTACATAATATATATAGTTTTAAGGTTCGACAAAAAATGCCGGACTGTATGAGCAGCCCGGCAGATAAAGTTAGATTAGTTAAGGTGTATTAAGGTGAGAGTATGTATCGTGCAAGGCCTGTTTGCTGCTAGTCAGGCCGTTTAAAAGCATTTCAGTAAGATTATGGGCAATCTCTGCCGGTGTCATTTTGCCTTCCGGTTTATACCAAGTATGAATCCAGTTAAGGCTGGAAAGTATGGTCAAGGCTGCAAATTTCTCATCAGGCACTGTAAACTCCCCATTGTTCATGCCTGAGCGGATAATCTCGCGGAAGCGGGCCTCATACTTGTCGCGCAGCGAAAGGTATGTGCCATGCATGGGTTCGCTCAGGTGGCGCCACTCGTGCAGGAAAACGGCCGATGCCTCGGTGTTCTGCGTCAGCACATTCACGTGGGCTGCAATGGCGCGCTTCAGGCGGTCAGTAGCGTTACCTTCCTTCGCCTCCACAGCATCAATGGCTTCAAAAAACTCTCGGGCCATATTAAAACAAACGCGCTGCAGAATCTCCTCTTTCGATTTGATATGAGAATAAATACTGGCAGCTTCTATGCCGAGAGCATTGGCAAGGTCGCGCATAGAAGTAGCGGAAAAGCCTTTCGACTTAAAAAGCGCTGTGGCTGTTTTCTCTATTTGTTCTTTTCTGCTCAAAACTGCTTCCATGGTTATTTAACAAATATAAGCAACCTAACGTTCGTTAGCAAATTTATTTTTATAAACGTTTTCGCAGGAGAATAGTTAGTAGTTGTAAGCATATATAGGCTACGAGTGCAGTTATTGCATCAGGCAGTCTTAGATGCAAGTGGTATGTTGCTTAACCAAGGCGTTGTGCACATACTTGTGTATATTTGAAACCCAGGTATCTATTTTAGCCATACTATCTATATAGAACGAATCATGACTGATCTAACCAATACAACTGAGCAGCAAACGATGGAATTTGTACGCTACGAGGTGAAGGAGCGTGTAGGCTACATCACGCTTGCCCGTGCTGAAAAACGTAATGCGCTTAATTTTGAAGTGGTAACAGAGCTGAAGCGGGCCTTTGCCTTTGCCGAGGAGGACGAGGCCTGTAAAGTAATTGTGCTACGCGCTGACGGCAAAGTGTTTTGCGCAGGCGCTGACCTTGCCTATATCCAGCGCTTGCAGGAAAACGACTACCACGAAAACCTGATCGACTCTACGCACTTGATGGAGCTGTTTCGGATGATTTATACTTTGAAAAAAGTAGTTATTGCCCAAATTCACGGGCATGCCATTGCTGGCGGATGCGGGTTGGCGGCAATTTGTGATTTCGGCTTTACGGTGCCTGAGGCAAAATTCGGTTATACAGAAGTGAAAATCGGTTTTATACCTGCTATTGTTAAGGTATTTTTACTTCGCAAAATAGGTGAGGCCAGAGCAAAGCAGCTTTTACTTACCGGAGACCTTATTTCTGCTGCAGAGGCTGCCCAGTATGGCCTTGTAAATTATGTAGTTCCCTCTGAAGAGCTGGAGCAGCGCGTATTTAGCTTTGCCCGTAAACTTTGCGAAGAAAACTCTAAGCAATCTATGGAGGTGACAAAAGAGATGATTGCCCGCGTGCAAGGCATGAGCCTGGAGGAAGGTTTGCAGTATGCTTCTGAAATGAATGCCGTAGCCCGTGGCAGTGAAGATTGCCAGCGTGGTATTGCCGCCTTCCTCAATAAGGAGCAGGTAAAGTGGTGATTTTTTGTTTAAGATTCTAAACTATTCGTTAAACTTATTGTTCTAACGTTATGCTAATAGGCTTAGGGATCATGCTTTTGACTTTTGTGACTATGGAAGGCGTGGCCTGGGTTATGCATAAGTATGTGCTGCACGGTTTTCTATGGTTCTTACATAAGTCGCATCATGTTCAGCATAATCATGCTTTTGAGCTGAATGACTTGTTTTTTGCCTATTACGGTACGTTAGCTATGCTTTTCTTTATTTTTGGCAGCGACCCCATAGATTACAGGTTTTGGATAGGTGCGGGCATCACGATGTATGGCTTGGCATATTTTTTAATTCATGACGTGTTTATCCACCGCAGAATAAAGTTTTTTGGAAAAACGTCTAATGCTTACCTTAAGGCTTTAAACATGGCGCATAAAGTACATCATAAAACGCATGGTAAGCATGGATCCGAGTCTTTTGGTATGCTTTGGGTTGCCCCTCGCTACTTTAGGTCGGCTTTGGAAATTGTGAGGAATAAGGAACAGGAGAAACGTGGCACAATACACAATTAAAGAACTAGAGCATCTTTCAGGCATCAAGGCGCACACCATACGGATATGGGAACAGCGCTACTGTATCTTAAACCCAAAACGCACAGAGACTAATATCAGGTATTATGATGATGCCGATCTTAAATCATTGCTCAATATTTCGTTGCTGAACGAGCGAGGGTATAAAATCTCTAAAATTGCGAAGATGGGGCAGGAGCAAATCCTGCAGATGGTACAGCAACTCTGCGACCAACCTTGCGAGTGCTCGCATCACGTAAGTGCCCTGGTGGCCGCTATGGTTGATATGTGCGAGTATAAGTTCGACAGGGCGCTATCTACTGCCACTATTCAAATGGGGTTTCAGGAAACGATGTTGCGCGTAATTTATCCTTTCCTTAACAAAATTGGCATACTTTGGCAAACGGGCAATATCACGCCGGCGCATGAGCACTTTGTAAGTAACCTGATCCGGCAAAAGCTTTTAGTCGCTATTGATGGCCAAGTAGTGCAGTGGCAGGAGGATTCACCTACTTACATCTTATACTTGCCAGAAGGGGAGTTGCATGAATTGGCCTTGCTGTATATGAACTATATCCTGCGGGCGCATAAACAGCGTGTTATATACCTGGGCCAGAACCTTCCTTTTAAAGACCTTGAGTTGACCTACGAGCAATTTCAGGCGGACTTTATCTGTACGGTGCTTACCTCTGTGCCGGAGCGGGAACAGGTGCAAAGTTATGTAAACAGGCTTTCCGAACGCTTTCCGGCAAGTACGGTGTACATCTATGGCTACCTAACCCGTACAGATGGTTTAGTGTTGCCTGACAATGTAAAGCGTCTGTCCTGTATCACAGAGTTTATCGCTAAGTTTAACTGATATTAGTTATTTCCGGATGATCCGGTCAGTTGCCAATTTCGTTTATAAGAAGTGGCAACTGACCGGATTTTTTGTTTGCGTCGTTCGCCGGAGAAATATGTACGTACACACGTATGAATTAGGTGTTTGTCGAAAACGTTTAAACAACGTCGAAATTAATTTAGACAAAATCAGATTTATTCAGGAGCGTGTCGTATATTTGTTTATGGTATTGCCATAAAACATTAAACAAAAATAATGACTGCTCTAGAATTCAATAATCTCGTACAGAATGTGGCTCAGTCGCTGCGACCAGTAGCAATGAACCTGACACGCGATGCCGACGACGCCAAAGACCTGGTGCAGGAGACGATGTTAAAAGCATTGACTAACCGCGAAAAATTTAAAACTGGTACTAACCTAAAAGCCTGGTTATACACCATTATGCGTAACACCTTTATCAATAACTATAATAAGGTAACTAAGCGCAGCAGTAATATCGATAGTTCAGAATATCTTCAGTACCTTAACACAGACGAAAGCTACGTAACGCAAAACAAAGGCACTGCTACTTTCGTCATGAACGATATCAATAAGGCAATTGCTGGGCTCAACGAAGAGCACCGTACACCATTTATGATGTATTATATTGGCTTTAAGTATCTCGAAATCGCCGAGAAGCTCCAGATTCCTATCGGGACGGTGAAAAACCGCATACACATTGCTCGTAAGGAGTTGAAGAACATGCTCAAAGTGTATCAGCAAGATGCCTAAGGTATAAGTAACGAAATGTATGAATGAAACACGTGTGATAGTCATAGGGTCTGGCTTTTCGGGCTTAGCCGCTGCTACAAGCCTGGCCGACCAAGGCTATGAGGTAACCGTGCTGGAAAAAAACAGTGGCCCCGGAGGCAGGGCCAGAAGTTTTTCTGCTAAGGGTTTTACTTACGACATGGGGCCAAGCTGGTACTGGATGCCCGACGTGTTTGAGTCATACTTCAACAAATTCGGTAAATCCACTGCCGATTATTACAATCTTAAGCGCCTTGATCCATCTTATACTGTAGTTTTTGGGGAGGGCGATTTTGTAGACATACCTGCCAAACTGCCAGAGCTACATACGCTTTTCGAAAGCATGGAAAAGGGCAGCAGCGTGCAACTTGATAAATTTCTTGAACAGGCAGCCTACAAGTATAAAGTGGGCATCAACCAGTTAGTGTACAAGCCGGGCCGCTCCTTAACAGAGTTTATGAGTCCGGCTTTGCTGCTTGATGTGCTGCGTATGGATGTCTTTCAATCATTTCATAAGCATATCCGTCGGTTCTTTACACACGAGAAGCTGATAAAGCTGATGGAGTTTCCCATACTTTTCCTGGGCGCGCTGCCCCAAAACACCCCCGCGCTTTATAGCCTTATGAATTATGCAGACATCAGCCTGGGGACCTGGTACCCAATGGGCGGGATGCATAAAATTGTGGAAGGTATGGTGAAACTGGCAACTGAAAAAGGGGTAAAGTTTCGGTATAACCAAAATGTGCAGGAGCTAGCGGTAGTTAATGGTACGTTAACTACAGTGCATACCTCAACCGATACGTTTGAAGCCGATATAGTGGTAGCAAGCGCAGATTACCATCATGTAGAGAAGCATTTGCTCCCGAAAGCCTACCAGAGCTACTCTGATAGTTATTGGGAGAGTCGTGTAATGGCGCCATCCTCTTTGCTGTTTTATTTGGGCGTAAACAAGCGTTTAGACAACCTGCAGCACCACAACCTTTTCTTTGACGAGGACTTCGGTCCGCACGCCGAAGAAATCTATACTCATGCAAAATGGCCTGGTAAACCGCTTTTTTATGTTTCCTGCCCATCAGTAACAGACCCTAGCGTTGCCCCGAAAGGGAGCGAAAACGTATTCATACTTATACCAGTGGCGCCGGGCCTGCAGGACTCGGAAGAGGTGCGGGAGAAATACTTTAACCTGGTCATGAACCGCTTGGAGCGCCTCACAAAACAGGACATCAGGAGTGCCATAGTGTATAAGCGCAGCTACGCGCATAACGACTTTATAAGCGACTACAATGCTTTTAAAGGCAATGCGTATGGTTTGGCCAATACATTAATGCAAACTGCCATCCTAAAGCCCAGCTTAAAAAGCAAGAAGGTGAAGAATTTATACTATACGGGCCAGCTTACGGTGCCAGGTCCTGGCGTGCCGCCTTCTATCATATCAGGGCAGGTAGTGGCCGCGGAAATAATGAAAGAGTTTGCACCGCCTGTTACCGCCAATGTATAAGCCACGAATAACAGAAGCGCATGGAGCCACTTTTTAAAGATACATGTATGCAGTGTAGTAAGGTGATTACACAAGCCTATTCTACATCGTTTACGCTGGGTATTAAAACGCTGGATAAGAAATTTCATCTGCCCATATATGCCATTTATGGGTTTGTGCGCTTCGCCGACGAGATAGTGGATACCTTTCATGCGCATGATAAGCGCAAGCTGCTGGCCGAGTTCAAAAAGCAAACCTACGAGGCGATTGATCAGAAATTAAGCTTGAACCCGGTGCTGCATGCATTTCAGTGCGTTGTAAACGAGTTTAGTATCGATAAAGCCTATATCGAAGCCTTCCTGAAGAGCATGGAAATGGACCTGGACGACCATGTGTACGACCGGGCATTATACGAAGAATACATTTATGGCTCCGCCGAGGTAGTGGGCTTAATGTGCCTGAAGGTTTTTTGCCAGGGCGATCACGAAATGTTTGACCGGCTTAAAAAACCAGCCTGCAGCCTGGGCGCGGCTTTCCAGAAAGTAAATTTCCTGCGCGATATGAAAAGCGATTTTAAAGAGCGCGGCAGGGTATACTTCCCTAAGGTGGAGTACCGAAACTTTAGTAACCACTGCAAAGCCGAAATAGAAGACGATATCCGCAAGGATTTTGATGATGCCTACGCCGGTATCATGGCTTTACCGCGGTCTGCGCGCATGGGCGTGTACTTAGCGTATGTATATTACCTTAAACTTTTCCGGAAGATACAAGGCTTGCCGGCAACCCATATTCTAAAAGAGCGCGTAAGAGTACCTGATAATACTAAGTTTGCATTATTGCTTAGTTCATACCTCAAGTACAGATTCAACGCCATTTAAATGCTGAAGAAATTACCGTTTATACTTTTATTATTGATACTAAATGTTGCCCTGGCAGATGGAGCCTCAGGCTATAAAGTCTCTGAACTGAGAGGTGAATACCTGCAGGCTAGCAAGGATGAGCAGGCAGCGGACCGTTTTCATAAGAAAATGAGCGCCTATAAGGAGAAGGAGCCTTTGGTTCTGGCTTATAAGGCAGCATCTGAGGCTGTAATGGCTAAATATGTCTGGAACCCATACAGTAAGCTGAAGCAGCTAAGAGCCTCTGCCGCTATTTTTGAAGAAGCTGTAGCCCTGGACGCCAACAATCCAGAAATTCGGTTTTTGCGTTTTACAGTCGAGCATTACGTGCCCCGTTACCTCAACCTGAGTGCTCATGTGGAGGAAGATAAAAGGATAGTGATTAATAGCTTAAAGGCGCACCCTAAGTCCGGGATGTCGGTAGAGTTGGCCCGCACCATGCGCGATTTCTTGCTCACCAAAGACCATTGTACCGAAGAGGAGCGGAATACGCTGCAAAAAATTAAAATCTAACCCCTTCTTAAAGCATTTTATAGGTGTGCAGGGAGCTTTAAGAAGCTATTTGCGAATATAAGCAGATAGGCTTCTGTTAATATAATATTACGCGTAACCTTACTTTATTCTATTAATAGCAAGGCTAAATGTACCTATACCTGTACCTGAACATATTTACGATTCTGTTCCCGTTCGCACTTTCTTTCGACAAGAAGGTAGCATTCTTTAAAAATTGGGATGCGCTATTCCCGGCCATACTTCTTAATGGGCTGCTATTCATACTATGGGATGTGCTTTTTACCAAGGCAGGTATCTGGGGGTTTAATGAGGAATACCTTACTGGTATTTACATCTTTAACCTACCGCTGGAGGAAATCTTGTTTTTCTTGACAGTGCCGTATGCCTGTGTGTTTATTTATGATGTGCTGAATGCTTACATCCCCAAAGATATACTGCAGCCTTATGCTAAGCCCGTGGCAATGGCGCTTATGATGGTGCTTATACTTGTAGCAGCATTTAATGCGTCGGCACTTTATACTTCTATTACGTTTACACTGCTAACAATCCTGCATCTGGTGCATCTGCGGTACTTCGGCACGACCTACCTGGGGCGCTTTTACCTGGCTTACTTGGTACATCTGGTGCCATTTCTGTTGGTAAACGGAGTCCTGACTTACTTACCTATTGTGTGGTATAACGACAGCTTTAATCTAGGGCTGCGAATTGTTTCCATTCCGGTAGAGGATACGATGTACTCTATGCTGATGCTGCTGCTCACTATTTCGGTCTATGAAGCTCTAAGACAGCGAAAAAGCATTAAACAATCTGAGTTAATAGCTGTATAAAGTATATGCTAAACCTGCACGTAACGATAGATGCAAATTCCGGGTTCTGCTTTGGTGTAGTGTACGCCATCCAGATGGCAGAAGACTTCCTGGAAGAACAAGGCTACCTGTATTGCCTCGGCGACATTGTGCATAACGATGAAGAAGTCGAACGCTTGCAGCAGCGGGGCCTACGCATTATCGACCACGAGCAGCTACGCGAGCTGCAGCACGAATCAGTGTTGATCCGTGCACACGGTGAACCGCCCGAAACCTACCAGCTTGCTCTAAAAAACAACCTTACTTTAATAGATGCATCTTGCCCTGTCGTGCTTAAGCTGCAAAACCGAATCAAAACATCCTACGACAAGAGAGAGAAAATCTTTATATACGGCAAGCATGGCCACGCGGAAGTGATGGGCTTGTTAGGACAGACCAATAGCCAGGCAGTAGTGTTCGAAAGTATGGATGAGTTATTGCAGCACGAGTTACCCGCAAACATTACCCTCTACAGCCAAACCACTAAAAGCACAGATAGCTTTTACACCATCAAGAGTGAGCTGGAGAGCAAAGGGTATGAGGTAAACGCCAACGATACCATTTGCCGTCAGGTATCGAACCGGGACAAAGAACTTCGTAAATTTGCAGCTAAGTTTGATAAAGTCTTGTTTGTATCCGGCACGAAATCCAGCAACGGAAAGGTGCTTTACCAGGTTTGCAAAGAGACTAACCCGCAAACATACTTTATCTCCAAAGTTGAGCAATTGCAACCAGAGTGGTTTACAACAGGAGAAACGATAGGTATTTGCGGAGCTACCTCCACTCCAATGTGGCTGATGGAAGAAGTGCGTGATGCACTGTTAACCTATTAAAGAACTGCCTGATTTGCAAAACCTTAGAGTACACATGGCAAAGCGCGATAATAGGGGGATTTTTATAGCAGGTCTAGTAATAGCTTGCTGGCTGGCGTTATTAGTTTACCTGTTGGGCTGGCCCGTGTCGTTACAGTCGCCGCTCACGTATCTATTTGTTTTACTGCAAACCCATTTGTACACCGGTCTTTTTATTACGGCGCATGATGCTATGCATGGCGTAGTGGCACCTGGCAGGCCAAAGCTTAACAAAGCCGTTGGCACCGTTGCAGCCTTTCTCTTTGCTTACAATTGGTACCCTAGGCTGTTGCCGCGCCATCACCAGCATCACCGCCATGTAGCCACAGCGCATGACCCAGACTATTATCAGGGAACATTCTGGCCCTGGTATTTCAGCTTTCTGAAGCAATACATTACTTGGTGGCAGCTCTTGCTAATGGCAATAACGTTTAACGTGCTAAAGCTATACTTCCCGCTGGAGAACGTGGTGCTGTTCTGGATGTTGCCAGCCATACTTGCCACGTTTCAGTTGTTCTATTTTGGTACGTATCTGCCTCACCGCGGGGAGCATAAACCAGAAAACCCGCACAAATCATCCACGCAGGCTAAGAACCACCTATGGGCTTTTATAAGCTGCTATTTCTTTGGTTACCATTACGAGCACCACGACAAACCATACTTGCCGTGGTGGCAGCTATACAAAGCCAAAATATAGAATTGTGCTTATTTTTACGCCGATAGGTAGGGAAGTGCAACAGCGGTTAAGGGTGTGCCGTATGTTATAGGGATTTTGGTATATACCTTAACCCTTTACGTTTCACCCTTTTCTCCCCAAGCCTCATGAAGTTCTCTATTGCCATTGCAGTAATTGGCATAAGTGTGCTTATGCTTTCCCAGCCATTTTCTGCCTATAGCCAAAGCGCATCAAGGATTGGCCATAGTAAAGATCCCGCAACTCTCAAAGCAGGCGTAAGTTTTGTATGGCTTGCCGAGAACGACAGCCAAGGGCTTATGTTCAGCAACAGCTTTAACCATTATTTAGGCAACCGACTCGCAGTGGGGCTAAATCTTGGAATGCTGTCTGCTAAGCGCTTTGACAACTCTAAGCAAATTTACACTGTGCAGAATACTTTTTACATGGGCTCCGCAGAAGTTACGTTCGACCTGATGCAAAGTGAATCGGTTTTGTTTCGCATAGGGGGCGGCCCAACGGCAAGGCATCGTGCAGAAATTAACTCTAGCCTAGAAAATGTAGGTACGCAGGACGGCTCCGTAACACATGTTAAAACATCTGAAGCGGGTGTGGTTGGCTTTATAGAAAATGATTTTAATATTCTTAAAAATGGAGTAGCGGGCGGCAGAGTCGGATATTTTCATTATTCCAAAGGCACGCCTGTTCTATCCGTCGGTATGCATGTCGGGTTTAAATTTTAAAGTATAAATTTTACATATAAACAGAAAGGGGAGCTGGTTAGAGCTCCCCTTTCTGTTTATACATGAACCAGTTTAATGGCTTCCAGCTTCTTTCTTGCAACATTCATCGAGGCGGTTGTAAGCGCGTGCGTCAGCCGGTTGCTTATCGGCATCATAGCCGGTTTTATTCACGGCACTGCGTATGTTGGCTGCATCAGTTTTACGGCTGTCAAATACCACTGTCAATACTTTAGACTCCACATTTAAGCTGGAAGACTTAACGCCCTTCTCGTAGGCCATTGCCTTTTCCAGTGTTTTCTTGCACATGCCGCAAACAGCTGATGTTTTGATCTCCACTGTTTGAGTAGTTTCTTTTTTGGCTTGTGCTTGTGCTCCTATAGCTATAAAGGTAAGTATAAAGCTCAGGAGTAGGGTTTGTAGTTTTTTCATGATAATAAGTTTATTAGTTAGTTCAGAAATTAATCGAGTTTAAACCGAAGGCCTGCGTATAACACACGCCCGGTAACAGGGCCCCACACCATACTTGCGTCAAAGCCAGCGTTAAATGGCTCATTGGCCCCATAAATGGGGTTTGGCTGGCGGTAATTAAGCAGGTTTTCGGCCCCAAGATATACTTCCCAACGCTTAAATGCACGAGTTACCTGCGTGTTTACCGTAGCAAAACGGTCTGAGTTTGCTTTATGTTCCAAGGGCTGGTTGTGATCCTCTTGCATTGTAGCAAGTGGCATTAGGCCAAAAAACTGAGTTGTCAGGTCGGCGCGCCACTTTTCAAAAGGTGTGGCAAAACCAATGTTCACAAAGAACCGGTGTTCAGGTATCATGGGTTTCTGCCATAACTTATCCTTGTAACTGGTTTTGACATCATAATACTTATATGCCGCTTTTGCAGTCAGGCCACGGAGCACTTCATACTGTAACTCCGCCTGGAAACTGTTGGCATAAGAACGACCGCCTAAATTATAGAATAACACTGAGCCAGGCATAGTATACATATCTGCCACCACCTGATTGATGAAGCTTGTATGGTAAAAGTCAGTCACGAAAGTGCCAGGCCGGCCTGCTACCTCGAAGTAATGAGTAAACGAGCCGCCAATGTTCCACGCTTTCTCTGCCTCTAAATCCTCCTCCACAACAAAACGCCGCGAGCTTACTAAGGTGGCAGTATTTTCGGCAATTATATTGGATACACGAAAGCCAGTGCCAGTGGCAAACCGAAGTATGCTTCTCGGTGAGATATCATACTTAACGTTGAGCCTGGGCGTAAACTGCGTGCCGTACAGGTTATGGAAATCAAGGCGTGCGCCTGCTACCACGGTTAGGTTATGTGTATTGCTGTAGATGTACTCTCCAAAAACACCCGGAACGATCTCGCGGCGGTTAAAGAGCGAGTCGTTTAGGTTTTCGCTGTAATCCTCGAAAGTATAACTGAGGCCGGTTTTATAGGTATGACGCGTATCTCCGATGATTGATTGGAAAATAAGGCGTGCATTGGCGCTGTTCTGTTCGCCATCATAGTCGCGTAAGCCATACTGCGACGTAAATTTGTGGTGCGTGGCTGATGTGATGAGCCCAATGCTCTGGTAGGGCTTACCTGCAAAAGTATAAGAGGTTTTGGTATGGCCGGCCAAGCGATCAACATCTGATTTTATACCGTAGTGCGGCTGCTCTTCCTTGGGGGTGTTTTCATCAAAATCGAGTTGGCCGCCTACTTTTTGCTCTTGTAAGGCAGTCAGTCCAAACTCTGCCACCCAGTCACCAGAAACATACTTCCACTTGTTGTAGACATTATACTGGCTGCCCGTAGCAAGGTCCATAAAACCATCGTGGTTGCGGTCGGAGCGGTGTTGCAGCTGGTCGGTGTGCAGCATCAGGATGGTGCTCCACTTTTTGTTGAGGCTGCCAGCCAGGTTAAGGTTTGCATCATAGCGGCCTAAGCTGTTGCCATAGAGGTTCATATAAAGGCGCTGGGCTTTCTCTGGGTCCCGTAAGGTAACGTTCACCTGACCGGAAATAGATTCATAGCCATTCAGCACAGACCCCATCCCTTTAATAATGTCTATGGACTCGATAAATGTGCCCGACAGGTAATTTAAGCGGTAAGGAGTAGCCAAGCCACGCAGGGCAGGAATGTTGTCAGTGGTCAGTAATGTATAAGAGCCATCAAGCCCCAGCATCTGAATCTGCTTGGCACCAGAAACGGCATCGGTAGTGCTTACTTCCACGGCGGCATTCGTTTCAAAGCTTTCGGCCAGGTTGCAGCAAGCAGATTTTTCAAGGTCACTGGTTGTGATGAACTGCGTTTGCGTAGGCGTTAACGCTGAATGGCGTTCTTTTTCCCCTTCAATAACAACTTCCGTCATGCCTTTGGCGGCCTCCAGAGCAACGGTAATGTCAGAGCGGCCGGCTACACTTATTGTATCCGGTGTGTATCCAACGTAGGTAACTAAAACAACGGGTTTAGCCGCATCCGATAGCGAGAGGGTAAACTTACCAGAGGCATCGGTTGCAGTTCCTTTGTCAGTTTGAAGCCAGATTACGTTAGCGCCGACTAACGGCTGGCTAGGGTTTGCTTTGTCCACTACTTTTCCTGTTAAGTGTTGTGCTTGCAATAGCGAAGCAGAGGATAACAGTAGCGTACTAATGAACAGGGCGAGCACTTTATGCTCACTCAAATATTTTAACATAGGTCTTTAAAATTAGCTTTTAGTAAAAACAGCAGGCATGACTTAGCCTGTTACAGCGAAATCTGAATTTACTATAGCCTAAAGACCTGGATGAAATGAAGCAATCGGTAACTGAAATGCGGAGGCGAGGTGTCGCTGAATGCGAAGGCCTTTTCTTGCTCAGCGTAGAAAGCTGGAAGCATAAGCGTGGCCGGGGCCAGGATGCCAACCAGTCGAAGTGTGACATTCTTGCCTAAGTCAACTGGGGCAAGGTTGGCCAGATTCAGCTCCGTTGTGCAGCAGCTATCAGTCCTAAACGCGGAGTTACCGCTATCGGTGGCGCAGCAAGCCAAATCATTGTCTGAAAGGCTGGTAATTACAACGCCACTTAGCTGGCACAGTCGTTTCTGAAAGGCAATACTCACAGACCCCAGCAGCACGCTGCACATGAGTAGTATGGTAAGTGTATTTTTGAAATTGCCTTTCATATTGCAAAGATATGAAAAGCAACTGCCACTTTCACCTACCTTGGTTAAATCCCTTACTTTTTATTCTATTCTTGCCACTTTGCCCCACTTTTGCGGTTGGTAGCTATATAAAATATGCTATATACTATCTTAAGCAAGTTAATTTGCTGATAATCAGCCGAAATGTGCCTTTGGGGGTCGTATTTTAAATAAAAAGCAATTATGCTGCAAATAAAGTTACCCCCAAAATGAAGCCATCCGAATGTGGATAATGTGGATAAGTGGTGTGGATTACCATAATTTATCCACAAAGTGGTAAAAAGTGGTAGATTGTGGTTGCGATCTTTTGTTGAATGGCTACATTTGTATAGTCCAAAGAATATACGGGCTAAACTACCATTGCCTATGAACTTTCTCTCTGGCGAATATGAGTGCAAGATCGATCCTAAGGGACGGTTGGTTTTACCTGCGAAGATAAAAACCAACTTGCCGGAGGCGTCGGGCAATCATGTGGTGCTGATGAGAGGGTTTGAGCCTTGCTTAGTGCTTTACCCAAAAGCGGAGTGGAAAGTGATTTACGACAAGGTAGCGGGCCTGAATGAGTTCAACGAAGAGTATCGGCACTTTCAGCGCAATTTCTTTCGCGGAAATACCGAGATCGAACTGGATGGTGCTGGCCGCTTTATCGTTCCAAAAACCATGGCGCGGTTTGCATCGCTTGAGAAGGAAGCTATTGTGGTGGGCTTAGGCAACCGGGTAGAGATCTGGAACCCTGATAAGTATGAGGAGTTCCTAATCCAGGATCAACAGAGTTTTTCACAGCTTGCCCAGAAGTTTCTGGGTGATAAACCGGCTGAAGAGCCACTTTTATAAATGGAGTATCATCGCCCAGTATTGCTGGAGGAGTCGGTTAAGGCACTCGCCATTAAGCCGGATGGTGTATATGTGGATGTGACCTTTGGCGGCGGCGGGCATTCTGCGCGTATTCTGCAGGAGCTCACAACAGGCAAGCTGTATAGTTTTGACCAGGATAGCGATGCGCAGGAGCAATCTAAAAAGCTGGAAGCGCCAACTTTTCAGTTTGTACGAGCTAACTTCCGCGACCTGAAGAAATACCTGCGCCTATACCGCGTAAGCCAGGTTGATGGTATACTGGCGGATCTAGGCGTTTCGTCGCATCAGTTTAACGTGCCGGAGCGTGGTTTTTCAACCCGTTTTGATGGCCCGTTGGATATGCGCATGGATGCCGATTTTGGTATTACCGCCCAGGAGGTGCTGGAAACTTACTCAGAGGAGCAGCTGCACCGCATCTTTGGGATTTACGGAGAGGTGAAGAACGCCAAGACACTGGCCCGGACCGTGATGGAGAAACGCAACAGGCAACCTTTCCAAACTATTAGCGAGTTCAAGCAGGCGATCAGTTCCTGCACGCCGAAAGGGAAAGAGAATAAATACCTGGCGCAAGTGTTTCAGGCGCTTCGCATTGAGGTGAACGATGAGATGAAGGCGCTTGAAGAGATGCTGGAGCAGGCAGCAGAGGTGCTGAAGCCCGGCGGAAGACTCTCCGTGATCTCTTATCACTCTCTGGAAGACCGTATGGTGAAGAACTTCATTGCAAAGGGTAAATTTTTCGGGGAGGTGGAAAAAGATCTATTCGGAAATGAGATAAAGCCGCTGGAGGCTGTAAGCCGCAAGCCGATTACACCATCAGAAGAGGAGCTGCTGGAAAACAGCCGTTCCAGAAGTGCCAAGCTAAGAGTAGCTGAGAAAAAGGAGGCGCGTGCAGAAAAGTAAAACAAACGATTAGCTAAAGTAAATACGTATGGCTTCAAACGTACTCAACCAAAGACCAGCTGCCCCGAAAACCAATTCGGTGCGCGTGAAGCCAGAGGCCGAAGAATCTCAGAAGCCTAAGAAAAGAGGGTTCAGCCTGTTTGCGCTTGTTGAGAAGTATGCTAATGTGGATGCCTTATTCGAAGAGGGTGTTCCGTTGAAGTATATGCCACGGGTGCTTTTCCTGACTGGCGTAACCCTTTTTTATATCGGCAATACGCACTTCGCCGAAAAAACCATCCGAAGAATAGATAAGGTTAAAGTAGAGGTGGAAGACCTGCGCGCAGACTATTCCACGCTGAAGTCTGACTACATGGAAGCCAGTAAACAGTCTGAGGTGGCCCGCAATGTGGCGCCGCTTGGCCTGGAAGAAAGCTCATCTCCACCATATCAAGTGATTGTGCCGGCAGATGAATATTAAGAAATCCATACTGATCCGAGTAAGAGTGGCATTCCTGTTGGTATGCCTTTTTGCGTTTGCGATCGTGTATAAAATCGTTAACATTCAATTTTTCGACGGGGAGAAGTGGAAGAGCATCTCCAAAGAGCGTCGTATTTTTTATAAGCCAGTATTTGCTACCCGCGGCAACATCCTCTCTGATAACGAAAGTATACTTGCCACGTCGCTGCCTTTCTACCGCGTGGCTTTCGACCCAACCGTAGCGAAGGCAGAGGTGTTTAACGGCGGCGTAGACTCCCTGGCCATGCTGCTTGCTCGTTTCTACGGCGACAGATCTGAGGATTATTACCGCCGTAAAATAAAGAACGCCCGCCATTCTGGCCGAAGGTATATTCGCATGAACAGCCGCCAGATCAATTACCAAGATAAAAAGCTGATGGCGCAGTGGCCTATTTTCCGTGAGGGCAAAAATAAGGGAGGTGTCATCTTTGAGAAGGTAGAAAAGCGCTTCAAGCCTTTTGGCCTGTTAGCAGAGCGTACTGTCGGGTTTATAAACGAGGATAAAAACGGAGCTGGTCTGGAATATAGCTTTAACGGCGACCTGGCTGGTACTAACGGCGAGGCTCTTTTTGAGCGTATTGCGGGCGGAAGCAAGCCAATCTATGATGGCACCGAGGTTAAGCCGCTGCACGGCTATGACATAAAGACTACGCTGGACATTAACCTGCAGGACGTAGCCGAAAACGCGCTTTATAAGGTGCTCCAGAAAACCGACGCGGAGTATGGCTGCGTGATTATGATGGAGGTGAAGACCGGTGAGGTAAAAGCAATCGCGAACCTCGGTAAAACCAAAGGTGGATACATTGAGGATTATAACTATGCTGTTGGTAACCAGGGGCGTACGGAGCCAGGGTCTACCTTTAAGCTGGCTTCCATGATGGCCTTGTTTGAGCACGCCCCGGATATAAAACTGACCGACACCGTGGATACCGGCGATGGTCGTTACCGTATCAAGAACACCGTGATGTCGGACTCTAAGATTGGCGGCTACGGCGTGCTTACCGTGAAAGAGGTTTTTGAAAAATCTTCCAACATCGGTGTTGTGAAGTTGATGGAGAAGTACTTTGGCACGGAGCAGCAAGCCTATGTAGACTACCTGCATAAATTTGGCCTGAATAGCACGCTTGGCTTCCAGATGGAAGGCGAGGCCCGGCCATACATGAAAAGCCCACAGGATAAAAACTGGTACGGCACCACGCTAACCTCTATGGCTATTGGCTACGAGATGAAGCTGTCGCCGCTGCAAACCCTTGCCATGTACAATGCCGTGGCTAACAACGGGGTTAAGATCCAGCCTATCATCGTGAAGGAAATTCGCAAAGCTGATGAAGTTATTCAATCGTTTAGCACGCGTGTGTTGAACGAGAAAATATGCTCAGAGGCAACGCTGAAGAAGATGCGCGAAATGCTGGAAGGTGTAGTAGAGCACGGCACGGCCAAAAACATCCATAGTAAAGATTATAAAATTGCAGGTAAAACCGGCACAGCCCGCAAGGTAAAAGATGGCCGCTATGTACGCGAGTATTCAGCATCCTTTGCCGGTTATTTCCCAGCCGACAATCCAAAGTATAGCTGCATCGTGATTATAGACAGCCCAAAAGGTGTGAATGTGTATGGTGGCGATGTGGCAGCCCCGGTGTTTAAAGAACTTGCTGATAAAGCCTATGCTCGTGATTTGGCCATGCACCAACCTATGCATGCGCGCGTGGTGCCGGCAAAAGACAGTATGCCCGTGTTGCAGGCAGGTAGCTTTGATGACCTGAAAATGATCTGCAATACAATTGGTCTAAGCACGCACACCGAAAACACGGACGAGGAATGGGTGAAGGTGTCGCCGAAGCGCCGCTCCTTTGAGTTTGCCTCAAACCCGGTACTGGAGAATAAGGTGCCCGATGTGGTGGGCATGACCCTGCGCGATGCGCTGTTCATACTTGGCAACCAGCACCTGCAGGTTAAAGTACAGGGCAGCGGCAAGCGGGTACAGAAACAGTCGATGGCGCCAGGAACCGATATAGATAAAGAAAAAACGATTACGATTATACTTAGCTAATGCAGCTACTGCAAAACATACTTCAAAATGTAAACGTGCTAGGCACGCATGGCCCGCTTGGTGTACAAGTGCAGGCCATCACCTTCGATTCGCGGCAAGCGAAGGAAGGGGTGATGTTTGTTGCCATGCCCGGCGTGCAGGTAGATGGCCATGCGTTTATACCAAAGGCAGAGGCAGCAAAGGCTGCCGCCATTATCTGTGAAACGCTGCCAGCACAGTTGCAGGAAGGCATGACCTATGTGCAGGTGAGAAACACACCCGAGGCGCTAGGCCAGATGGCATCGGTTTTTTACGGGCATCCTTCCCGTAAGCTAAAACTGATTGGGGTAACTGGTACCAACGGTAAAACTACCTCTGTAACGCTCTTGCATAAGCTTTTCAGGGAGCTGGGCTACCATGTAGGCATGATCTCGACAGTGCAGAACCAAATAGACGAGGAGGTCATTCCATCCACGCACACCACGCCGGATGCCATTAGGCTCAACGAGTTGCTTGCTAAAATGGTAAAGGCTGGATGCTCGCACTGTTTTATGGAGGTAAGCTCGCATGCCATGGTGCAGCAACGCGTGGCGGGCATCACGTTTGCAGGTGGTGTTTTTACCAACATCACCCACGACCACCTCGATTACCATGGTAGTTTCGATGAGTATATTAAGGCAAAGAAGTCTTTTTTCGATATGCTGCCTAAAAATGCCTTTGCCCTGGTTAATGCAGATGATAAACGAGGGCCAATTATGGTGCAAAACACCAAGGCAAGCGCTCATTTTTATGCTTTACGCAAGGCAGAGGAGTTTAAAGCCAGAATAATTGATAATACTATTCAGGGATTGCACCTGGAGGTGGACGGCCAGGAAATCTGGTGCAAGCTGATCGGGGCCTTTAATGCATACAACCTATTAGGCGCTTATGGCGTGGCCGTGTTGCTGGGCGAGGACCCGATGGAAACGCTGACCGTGCTCTCTAGCCTGAACTCTGCCGCTGGCCGTTTCGACTACATTGTGTCGGATTCTCAAATTACTGGCATCGTGGATTATGCGCACACGCCGGATGCGCTGGAAAATGTGCTGAACACCATCCAGCAAATCAGAGACCCGAACCAAAAGGTGATTACCGTGGTGGGCTGCGGCGGGAACCGCGATGCTGCCAAACGCCCAGTGATGGCCGATATTGCCTGCCGCCTGAGCGATAAAGTGATCCTGACATCGGATAACCCACGCTTTGAGGAGCCGCAAGCCATTTTGGACGATATGCAGAAAGGCGTAAAACCCCTGGATTTTAAGAAAACGCTATCGGTTCTGGACCGTAAGGAGGCCATTAAAACTGCCTGCATGCTGGCCGAGCCAAACGACATCATACTCATTGCCGGCAAGGGCCACGAAACCTACCAGGAGATAAAGGGCGTGAAGTACGATTTTGATGATAAGAAAATATTGCGCGACATGTTCGAGCAGTTCGGCAAATAACCAGTACCCCGAATACCAAACATTTAAAAACAGCCAAAGGAACCGAATTTTAACTAAATGCTTTATCACCTCTTCACATACCTGGACCGCGAGTTCGATCTCTTCGGGGCTGGAGTTTTCCAGTATATTTCCTTCCGGGCAGGTATGGCTACACTTGTGTCGCTTCTCATCGCGATGATCTTTGGCGGAAAGCTTATAAAAGTTTTGCAGCGCAAGCAGGTTGGCGAGTCAATCCGCGACCTTGGGCTGGAAGGCCAGATTGAAAAAAAGGGAACGCCAACGATGGGCGGGCTTATCATCATAATGGCCATACTTGTGCCGGTGCTGCTTTTTGCGCGCCTTGACAACGTGTACGTGCAGCTGATGATCGTGTCTACGGTTTGGCTCGGGCTTATCGGTTTCCTAGACGATTACATCAAGGTATTCAAGAAGAACAAAGAAGGCCTGGCTGGCAGGTTTAAGATCTTGGGCCAGATTGGCCTGGGGCTGATTGTGGGCCTGACGCTATACTTCAACGATGATGTGGTGGTGCGCCAGTATATCTTCAGCGACGGCTCGACATCTGCGGTTAACGCATCTACTAAGTTTGTAGATGTGCATAGCATGATCACTACTATCCCGTTCCGAAAAAACAACGAGCTAGACTATTGCAACCTGTTCTCCTTTGCAGGCCCATTGTTTGAGGGTTGGTCTTGCTACCTGTACATTCCCTTTGTAATCCTGGTCATCACGGCAGTATCTAACGGCGCGAACATCACGGACGGCATTGATGGCCTGGCTGCCGGGACATCTGCCATAATTGGCACTACGCTGGCCATTTTTACATACGTTTCGGGTAACACCATTTTCGCTGATTACCTGGACATCATGTTCATACCGAACTCCGGTGAGCTGGCCATTTTCTGTCTTGCCTTTGTGGGAGGCTGCGTGGGTTTCTTGTGGTACAACACCTACCCGGCACAGGTTTTTATGGGCGACACGGGCAGCCTTTCCATAGGCGGCATCATTGCGGTTTTGGCGCTTATCATACGCAAAGAGCTGCTTATACCTATACTTTGCGGTATCTTCTTAGTAGAAAACTTATCGGTAATGCTGCAGGTGAGTTACTTTAAGTACACCAAAAAGAAATATGGCGAGGGCCGTCGCATCTTTAAAATGTCGCCGCTGCACCACCATTACCAAAAGCTGGGCTACCACGAGTCTAAGATCGTAGGCCGCTTCTGGATTGTAGGCATCATGCTGGCCATCCTAACATTGGCAACGCTTAAGCTCAGATAATAAACAGACAACGCATAACACAAATACATACTATGAAATTAGCGATACTTGGTGCGGGAGAAAGTGGTGTAGGGGCAGCTTTGCTGGCAAAGACAAAGGGCCTCGAAGTGTTTGTGTCTGATAAAAACGAGATAAAGGAGCAATACAAGGCTAAGCTCGCTATGGCTGCCATCCCTTACGAGGAAGGCACGCATACTACCGAGCGCATACTTGCCGCAGACCAGATCATGAAGAGCCCGGGCATTCCGGATACAGCGCCTATCATTCAGGAGGCTGTAAAGAAAGATATCCCGGTGATCTCGGAGATAGAGTTTGCCGCGCGTTACACGCAAGCAAAGTTTATCTGCATCACGGGCACCAACGGCAAAACCACTACTACGCTGCTCACTTATCACTTGCTGAAAAACGCAGGTTTAAACGTGAGCTTGGCCGGAAACATCGGTGAGAGCCTGGCCGAGAAGGTGATTGAAAACAAGTATGATTACTTCGTGGTGGAGCTGAGCAGTTTCCAACTGGATAACATGTACCAGTTTAAGGCGCACATTGCCGTGCTGATGAACATCACCCCGGACCACCTGGACCGCTACGGCAACAGTATGGAGCGCTACGCAGCCTCTAAACTGCGCGTGGCCCAGAACATGACCGGTGCAGATTTCTTCCTTTTCAACGCCGATGATGCCAACATTGCCAAAGCTTTTGATTCAGCGAATTTCGGCGGAACAGCTATGCCTTTCTCGCTGGAAGGCGCGGAAAACGCCAAAGTATACTTCGAGGGCAAGAACATCCGGGTTACAGAAAAATTCTACGAAGGCACAGTGGATACCTCCAACTCAGGCCTGATCGGGAAGCATAACCAATATAACACCATGGCTGCCGTAGGGGTGGCAAAACTGATGGGCGTGGCTGACCAAGACATCGAGAAGGCCCTGGAGACCTTTGAGAACGCCGAGCACCGCTTGCAGCATGTGGGCTTTGCCAAAGAGGTAACCTACATCAACGACTCCAAAGCCACCAACGTGGAAGCCGTTTGGTATGCCCTGGAAGGCATTAAGCAGCCTATTATCTGGATTGCCGGCGGCGTGGACAAAGGCAACGACTACAGCACCCTGGGAGAACTGGCCCGTGAAAAGGTAAAGGTGCTGGTTTGCCTTGGCAAAGACAACGAAAAACTAAAGCAGGCATTTGGGCGCATTGTGCCGATTATCGCCGAAACAACTTCTATAGACTATGCCGTACGCTTGAGCCGTTCGCTGGCAACGCCCGGCGATGTAGTGTTGCTATCGCCAGCCTGCGCAAGCTTCGATTTATTTGATAATTACGAACACCGCGGACAGCGATTTAAAGAGGCTGTGGAGAAAATTGTGCTGAAGAAATAATATTTAAGCCGGAAGAGTATGATAAAGCAGTGGTTACAGAAAAACCTGAAGGGCGACTCCGTTTTGTGGGGTATCGTGATTGCGTTCTCGCTTATAAGCGTGGCGGTGGTTTACTCTGCCACCGGTACATTGGCTTACAAGAAGATGGAAGGCAACACAGAGTATTTCCTCTTCAAGCATACCTTCCTGATTTTGGTAGGCCTTGCCTTCATGTGGGCAGCGCACAAAATCCCGTACCGCTATTACTCCAGGCTTTCGCTGGTAGCGCTTATCATTTCAGCGCCGTTGCTGATAGTGACCTTCTTTTACGGCTCCAACATTAACGATGCTTCCCGCTGGATCACGATTCCGGTGATAAACCAGACCTTCCAGCCTTCGGATTTAGCCAAGCTGGCCCTGATTTCTTATCTGGCAAGCATGCTCTCTAAAAAGCAGCGCGAGCTGGCCGATTGGAAAAAAACCTTAGTGCCGATGCTTATCTGGACGGTAGTTATCTGCGCCTTGATCGCGCTTACCAACACGTCTACAGCCGTTCTGCTTTTCGCCACCTGTATGCTTCTTATGTTCATCGGGCGTGTGCCGTTTAAGTACCTGGCAAGCGTGGTACTGATAGGTGTAGTAGTGGGAGGCGGAGCCTTGGCAGCAGGCCAGCGTATGGAAACCGCCGTTAGCCGCTTCCAGGATTTTATGGACCCGAACGAGGTGCCCTTTCAACTGGAGCAATCCTACATCGCCATTGCCACCGGTGGGGTAGTAGGAAAAGGACCTGGTAACAGCGACCAACGCGACATTTTACCACACCCGTACTCCGACTTTATCTATGCCATCATACTTGAGGAATATGGTTTGCTGGGAGGTGTGGTAGTGCTCTTTTTATACCTGGCTCTGCTTTACCGCGGCTTGGTAACCGTTAGCAAAAGCAACGGAGCCTTTGGCGGTCTGCTTTCCGCTGGGCTAAGCTTCAGCTTAGTATTGCAGGGAATGGTAAATATGGCCGTGGCCGTTGGTTTAGGTCCGATCACTGGTTTGCCGTTGCCATTGCTAAGTATGGGTGGCACCTCCCTGATCTTTACCGGAATTTCCATCGGAATTATACTTAGCGTGAGTCGCACCGATGATGAGGCGCAGCGCGAAGCCCTCGGCACACCAGTTAATGCACCTATAAACGTACCGGCCAATGCCTAAGCAGCAAAGACCATATCGTGTAATTATAAGCGGTGGCGGCACAGGTGGGCATATTTACCCTGCCGTTGCCATTGCCAACCAGTTGCGTACGGTTAACCCGGAAACAGAGATTCTGTTTGTCGGCGCACAAGGCCGTATGGAAATGACGCGCGTGCCGGAGGCAGGCTACAAGATCATGGGCCTTTGGATCAGCGGTTTGCAACGCCGTCTCACGCTGGATAACCTGTCTTTCCCACTAAAGGTGCTGTCCAGTATCCGCGCCTCGCATAAAATTATAAAAGACTTTAAGCCTGATGCCGTGGTAGGTGTGGGAGGCTATGCCAGTGGCCCGTTACTGTACGCAGCCACTGCGCGTAACATCCCGGCCTTAATACAGGAACAGAACTCTTACGCAGGCATCACCAATAAATTGCTGGCAAAGCGGGTTGATAAAGTATGCGTGGCTTACCCGAACATGGAATCCTTTTTCCCGGCCGACAAGCTAGTGCTGACCGGAAACCCAGTTCGCTCAGATATTATGGCTCTAGAGGGCAAGCGCGAAGAGGCCATGCAGCACTTCAACCTGAACCCCGACAAGAAAACCATACTTGTGATTGGCGGAAGCCTGGGGGCCAGAACCATTAACCAAAGTATGGCAGCCGGCCTGGAAAGTATAGCTAAAGCCGGTTACCAGCTGATCTGGCAAACGGGAAAGGCGTTTTACCCGCAGGCACAGCAGTTGGAGGTAAAGTATAAAGCGCAGGGCATCGGGGCGCATGAGTTCATCAAACGCATGGATCTGGCTTATGCCGCCGCAGATGTTGTCATCTCACGGGCAGGAGCCTTGTCTATCTCGGAGCTGTGCCTGGCCGGGAAACCGGCAGTATTAGTACCTTCTCCTAACGTTGCCGAAGACCATCAGACTAAAAATGCCATGGCCCTCGTGCAGCAAGAGGCAGCCATACTTGTAAAAGACGCAGAATCCGCTGAAAAGCTTATCTCAACCACGTTGCAGTTATTGCAGGATGAGAAGGAGCAGCAGCGCCTGCATCAGAATATACTTAAAATGGCCCGGCCAAATGCCGCCATTGATATTGTAAATGAACTGATAAAGTTGATCAAGTGAGACTGGATAACTATAGCTATGTATACTTTCTAGGCATTGGCGGCATCGGGATGAGCGCCATTGCTCGCTGGTTCCATGCCAAAGGGTATCCGGTGTGGGGTTATGATAAAACGCGCACCACCCTGACCGAGGCACTGGAGCAGGAAGGCATTGCTATACACTATGAGGATGACCCGGCGCTGTTGCCGCAGGAAATCCTTCAGGACATTGAGAAAACCTTAGTGGTGCTTACGCCGGCCATACCGGCAGACCATCAGGAGTGGGCTTACCTGAAAGGGCAGAATTATGCAATTAAAAAGCGTTCTGAAGTACTGGGCATTATCACTGCCTCGGCGTATACCGTTGCAGTGGCGGGTACGCATGGCAAAACAACCACGTCATCTATTGTGGCACACTTGCTACACCATGCTGGCGTGGATTGCTCTGCTTTTTTAGGCGGCATCTCCACTAACCTAAATTCCAACCTGCTGATTGGCAAAGGCACTGCTGATAGAGAAGTAGTGGTAGTAGAAGCCGATGAGTATGACCGCTCTTTCCTGACGCTGTTCCCGGATGTGGCGATAGTCACCTCCACGGATCCAGACCATTTGGATATCTATGGCGACAAGGAAGAGCTGGTGCGCACGTTCCAGCATTTTATTAGCCAGGTGAAGCCGGGAGGGTATTTGTTTATACATGAGGGCATCGATGCGCGGTTAACCGATAAAATACAGGAAGGCGTACACGTGTTTGAGTACAGCCTCGATAAAGGTGATGCACACCTTAATGGCTTGCAGATAGAAGGGCGATGGTTCGAGTTTGATGCTATTACTCCTTTTGCAAACCTATCCGGGGTAAGGCTCGGGGTGCCGGGTTTCCATAATGCTGAGAATACGCTGGCTGCCATACTTGCTGCCCAAGTGCTTCAAGTGCCAGCGGAAAGTATAAAAGCTGGCATAGAGTCTTTTAAAGGTGTAAAGCGCCGCTTTGAGTTTGTGTATGAAGATGAAGGAGTGGTTTATATAGATGACTATGCACACCATCCAAAGGAGATTGATGCTTTCATGAAATCGTTGCGGGCCTTGTACCCGGGTAGGCGAATTAAAGTGATATTTCAGCCGCATCTCTACAGCCGTACACGCGATTTTGCAGCAGAATTTGCACTAAGTTTGAGCCAGGCAGATGAACTTGCACTCTTGGATATATACCCCGCGCGCGAAAAACCTATAAATGGAGTTACTTCCGACTTAATTTTACAGCAAGTTTCTTGTGCGTCAAAAGAAATATTGAAGAAGAACGATATACTCGAAAATCTGCTTCAGAATGATAATTTTGAGGTTTTAGCTACACTAGGAGCAGGCGATATTGATACATTAGTGAGGCCTATCAGAAATTTTTTAGAAAATAAACGCAATGGGCTTGAATAGTAGAATAAAATCTTTAATTTTTGCAGGTTGTAGCATTGTCACGATCGGCGCTTTGGCAGCATTTTCATCTTCACGTCAAAATGAAAAAATCTGTGAAAAAGTGTCAATAAGAATTGATAATGAGTACAACAATTACTTTATTGGGGATAAGGAGGTTCGGAATCTGCTAACCCGCGAGGGAGATCGGAAACTGGAAGGGCTTTCGAATCAGGACATCGACCTGAAAAACCTTGAGAAGCGCATCGAAGCCAACAAGTTTGTAAAGGATGCAGAGGTTTACAGGGGGTTAGATGGCAACATACAGGTATTTGTAAAACAGAACAGGCCTATTGCTAGAATTATACGACAAGATCAAGATGTTTACATTGACGCCGAGGGGAACATTCTCCCACTCTCTGATAGGTACACCGCTCGTGTAATCCCGATAACTAAGTCAGCTCTTATTAAGCCAACTGATAAAGGGTTCTTTAAAGACTCCTTAGGCCAGTCTTACCTTTCATTGCTTCAGTTCATCGAGAAAGATGAGTTTTGGAAGGCCCAACTTGCCCAGATGCACATAGATGGTAAGGGCAAAGTATCTTTTTTACCACAAGTAGGCGACCATACGATAGAGTTTGGCAAGCCCGTTAAGGTAGAAGAGAAGTTTAAAAAATTAGCCGTGCTGTACAAAGAAATCCTGCCAACAATGGGGTGGGACCGGTACAAACGGGTTAATGTTGAGTTTGAAGAACAGATTATTTGCGAATAACGAACGAAAATATGCAGAACGACAAAATTGTAGTAGGCTTGGATATTGGCACAACCAAGGTTTGCGCACTTGTTGGTCGGAAAAATGAATTTGGCAAGCTAGAGATATTGGGCATGGGTAAAGCCGTGTCGGAGGGTGTAGTAAGAGGCATCGTGAGCAATATCGATAAGACTGTTGAAGCCATTAAAAAGGCGATAAGTCAGGCTGAAGAGCAGGCAAAAATTAATATTGGTGTCGTAAATGTTGGGATTGCCGGCCAGCACATAAAGAGCCTGCAGCACAATGGCAGTATTACACGCCAGGTAACAGACCACGAGATCCGTGTGGAGGACGTGAACCGTCTTACAAACGATATGTATCGGCTGGTAACTCCTCCAGGCAGCGAGATCATTCATGTAATGCCGCAGGAGTATAAAGTAGATTACGAGGAAGGCATTGTAGACCCTGTTGGCATGTCTGGTGTGCGCCTGGAAGGTAACTTCCACATTATCACGGCGCAGTCCAATGCCATTAACAACATAAACAAATGCGTAACCCGCGCTGGCTTAGAAATTGATCAATTGATACTTGAGCCGCTTGCTTCAAGTATGTCAGTGCTGAGCGATGAGGAGAAAGAAGCGGGTGTTGCATTGGTAGATATTGGTGGAGGTACAACAGATCTGGCTATCTTCAAGGACAATATTATCCGCCATACGGCAGTTCTTCCTTTTGGAGGGCACATCATCACTTCAGATATTAAGCAGGGCTGCATGGTTATGCAGAACCAGGCCGAGCAACTGAAGGTGAAGTTTGGCAAAGCCATAGCCGATGAGGCATCTGATAACGAGATCGTATCTATACCTGGCCTGCGCGACCGTACACCTAAAGAGATATCCATCAAAAACCTGGCATTTATTATTGAAGCCAGAATGGAAGAGATAGTTGAGTTGGTTTATGCTGAGATCGTTCGCTCAGGCTACGCCAACAGTCTTGCCGGTGGTATTGTGATCACTGGGGGCGGGGCGCAACTTCAGAACCTTGTGCAGTTGGTGGAGTACATTACTGGCATGGACACGCGTATCGGCTACCCGAACGAGCACTTAGGCCGTTCAAAGATCGAAGCTGTGAAAAGCCCAATGTATGCCACTACCGTTGGCTTGGTATTGGCCGGCTATCAGCCATTAGACCAACGTGTGGAACGCTACATCCAAACAGAAGAACATGACTATGTTAGGCCTGCTGAGCAAAAAAGCCCGGCAAGCAACAATGGCGGGGGGCTGTTGCAGAAGCTAAAGGGCTTCTTATCAGATGACATAGACAACAAACAAAGTTACTAACCCATTAGAGCAGGAGAAATTAGCATGACATCAGCATACACATTTGACTTGCCTGCAAACGGTAAGTCTATTATAAAGGTGATCGGCGTGGGAGGTGGTGGCAGCAATGCCGTTAACCACATGTATAACCAAGGGATTAAGGACGTTGAATTCATTATCTGTAACACCGATGTACAGGCGCTGAAAAGTAGCGGTGTGCCAAGCAAGTTACAGATTGGCCAAAACCTGACAGAAGGACTTGGTGCAGGTGCTAATCCTGAAAAAGGTAAGCAAGCAGCCCTGGAGAGTAAAGAAGAAATCCGGGAGATGCTAAGCAACGACACTAAAATGGTGTTTATCACGGCAGGTATGGGTGGTGGTACCGGTACAGGTGCCGCTCCGGTAATTGCCAAAGTAGCCAAAGAACTTGGCGTGCTTACAGTAGGTATCGTAACTGCTCCTTTTGCCTTTGAGGGTAAAAAGAAGAAGGTTGCTGCAGAAAATGGCGTGAAAGAGCTGAGCGAAAACTGCGATACGATACTAGTGATCCTGAACGATAAGCTGAGAGAGATGTTCGGTAACCTGACCATCCGTGAGGCTTTTGCAAAGGCTGATAATGTCCTGACTACTGCTGCTAAATCTATCGCTGAGATTATAACAGTCACAGCCGAAGTAAACGTCGACTTTGAAGACGTGAAAACGGTGATGAAAGATTCTGGAGCTGCTGTGATGGGTTCTGCAACAACAGAGGGCGAAGGCCGTGCCCTGCGTGCCGCAGAGGAAGCGCTTTCTTCTCCGTTGCTCAATAACACCGATATTCATGGTGCACAGAAAATCCTTCTTTCTATCATGTCTGGTGAGCAGGCTGAACTGGAAATGGATGAACTGACTGAAATTACAGAGTATATCCAGGATAAAGCCGGACAGGAAGCTGAAGTTATCTTCGGTCATGGAATTGACTCAACATTGGGCCAGAGCATCCGCGTAACGGTAATAGCTACAGGTTTTGCCAGCGATGCTGAAAGCATTATTGAGCCAAAGAAAACGGTGTTTGACTTGGAGAGCCAAAAAAAAATTGAAGTAGCGGAGCCTGTTAAGCCAGAGCCAGAGGTGGCTACTTTTGTGCCTAAACAAGTAGCTCCGGCTCCTGTGGTAACGCCACAAGCACCTATACAGCCACAACAGTCATCTGGGTTTAACGATAGTGCTCCGCGCCGTCAGGCTGAGCAACCGCAGCAGCCACAACAAGCACAGCCACAGCGTATCGTTTTCGAATTGGATGGCAGTTCTCAGAATGATAGCTTCTATAACTCACAGCGAGAGGAAGCCACGCAGGCTGACCGGGAGCAGGAAGCTGAGCGCCGTCTTGCAGAAGAGCGCGAGTTGATGCAGCGCCGTGCGGAAGAGCGTCGTGAGCGCCTACGTATGCTGAGCTCGGAGATTACTTCAGAAGCAATAAAGGAAAAGCTGGATGTTCCTGCTTACCTGCGTCGTAATGTAGCCTTGGATAAAGTATCGCACTCATCGGAGCGTAATATCTCTCGCTTTAACCTTAACGATGATAATGAAATTCTTGGAGATAACCGTTTCTTGCATGATAATGTAGACTAAACGTATCCTACGAGTAAGTATAAAAAGAGAGGGAGCTGCATTAAGTTACAGCTCCCTCTCTTTTTATACTTGGGTCTTCATAAAAAACGAAGCAATTTCTCTAGATATCCATCCAGCAGCTTATCATGGAGTTTGGAGGCGAGCTACTTGCGATTGATGTATTTCACGATGTGTGCCAGTTTTAGGCGCATTGCCAGCAGGTGCATGCCCCATATCTGAAAGACGGGTCAATGACAGCCTGCTATTTTACATAACTGGTGATAGTCAGATTAAGCTCCCTTTATTTCTAAAATTAACAGGTAAGTTTAGCCCATGAGTGAGCTTCTAATACACCCGGAAACGAAAAGTTATACTTAGGCACCGCAAATGAAAACTTGTTAGAAGTGGTAATTCTCTCGATAAGCTTTTAGTGCTTCATTAGCAGTGTTCTCATAAAAAGCCAAGATGGTTAAATCTGCGGGGAGTTTTGCGATGTCTAAAACCTAATAGGAAATGCTACTCTCTTAATGGTTTGTAGCTTATAGTTCAACTTCAATAACCATTTGGGTCTTAGATGCAGGTTTTTTTGTGCCTGATGTAAGTATGATCTCAGTAGTAATTGTTAAAGGAGCTTATAGCTTTTAGGTCTCAATTCTGTTAGTTCGGCTTCACCAAAGTATGCTTTGTCGAGTATAGATAGCCACTACATGGTTAAATAAAAAAGGCGAGGCGCTTACATAGCACCTCGCCTTCTCTGGAAGTATAACGCGCTTAAGAAGCTACGTTTTCGGAAGTAAGTTTCGCGCCCATGTACTCTCTGTTTAACATAGCAATGTTTTCCAAAGAGATACCAACCGGACACTCAGCAGCGCAAGCTCCTGTGTTAGTACATGCCCCGAAACCTTCAATGTCCATCTGAGCTACCATGTTCTCAGCACGTGTCTTACGCTCTGTTTTACCCTGTGGCAACATAGCCAACTGAGATACTTTAGCAGAAACAAACAGCATTGCCGACGCATTTTTACATGCTGCCACGCAAGCGCCGCAACCGATGCAAGTAGCCGCATCAAAAGCCTTATCTGCGATTGATTTAGGGATTGGAATTTCGTTTGCATCCGGAACACCACCAGTGTTTACAGACACGTAACCACCAGCCTGCTGAATACGATCGAAAGCCGAGCGGTCAACAATCAGGTCTTTATGCACCGGGAAGGCAGCAGCTCTCCAAGGCTCTATTGTAATAGTTTCGCCGTGCGAGAAATGGCGCATATGCAACTGGCACGTGGTTGTGCCACGCTCCGGGCCGTGTGCACGGCCATTGATGAACAAACTACACATACCGCAAATACCTTCGCGGCAATCGTGGTCGAAAGCAATTGGCTCTTCGCCTTTGCGTAGCAGGTCTTCATTTAAAACATCAAGCATCTCCAGAAAAGACATATCAGGAGAGATTCCCTTTAGAGGGTATGTCACCATCTGACCTGGTGAGTTTCTATCTTTTTGGCGCCAAACCTTTAGCGTAAGGTCCATTGGTTTAGCATTTGGATTACTTCCAGCCATTTCTTTTTAATTAGAAATTATAAATTATGAATTAGAAATCATTAGACCTGACGCTTATCCTAATCTAGTAGTAGCACTCATTTCTAATCTTTAATCTCTAATTTTTAATTATCTATCAATTACTTATAACTACGCTGCGTAAGCTTCACGTTTTCGAACTTTAACTCTTCCTTATGCAGCACCGGCTCGTTGCCCACACCTGTAAACTCCCAGGCTGCTACATAAGTATAGTTCTCGTCGTCGCGAAGGGCTTCGTTTTCCGGTGTCTGAGATTCCTCACGGAAGTGGCCGCCGCACGACTCGCTTCTGTTAAGGGCATCATCTACCATCAGCTCTCCAAGCTCCAGGAAGTCGGCTACGCGGTTAGCTTTCTCCAAGGTTTGGTTCAGTTCCTCGTTTACGCCGGTTACCTTCACATCGCGCCAGAACTCATCGCGCAGTTTGCGAATCTCCTGCTTAGCGAAAGTAAGTCCTTCAGCATTACGAGCCATACCGCAGTAATCCCACATGATTTGGCCTAAAGCTTTATGGAAATCATCTACCGTGCGCGTACCGTTGATGGCGAGCAGCTGGTTGTTTTTAGCGATCACAGCTTGTTCAGCTTCTTTGAAGGCTGGATGATCTACAGAAACTTTATCGTATGGTAGGCGAGCCAGGTAATCACCGATAGTATAAGGCAACACAAAGTAACCGTCAGCCAAACCCTGCATCAGGGCAGATGCACCTAAGCGGTTGGCGCCGTGGTCAGAGAAGTTAGCCTCACCAGCAGCGTATAGACCCGGGATGTTGGTCATTAGGTTATAATCAACCCAAAGGCCACCCATAGTATAGTGTACCGCTGGGTAAATGCGCATTGGTCGTTCGTATGGGTTCTCGTCAGTGATTTTTGCATACATCTCGAAGAGGTTACCATACTTGGCTGCGATAGCTGGTTGGCCGTCGCGCTTAATGGCATCAGCAAAGTCGAGGTAAACGGCCAGGCCAGTTGAACCTACACCGCGTCCTTCGTCGCAAACTAGCTTAGCGTTACGTGAAGCCACGTCGCGCGGAACCAGGTTGCCGAAGGCTGGATACTTACGCTCTAAATAGTAATCACGGTCTGCTTCAGCGATATCGTTTACGCTAATTTCGCCTTTTCTTAGTCTTTCAGCTGTCTCAACAGTTTTAGGTACCCAAACACGTCCATCGTTACGCAATGACTCAGACATCAGGGTAAGCTTAGATTGATACTCACCAGATACCGGGATACACGTTGGGTGAATCTGCGTGAAGCAAGGGTTCGCGAACAAAGCACCTTTCTTGTGCGCTCTCCAGGCAGCTGTTGCGTTAGAGCCCATTGCGTTAGTAGAAAGGAAGAACACGTTGCCGTAACCACCTGTTGCTAACACCACAGCGTGTGCGCTATGCGATTCGATTTGCCCGGTAATCAGGTTACGAACCACAATACCACGGGCCTGGCCATCAATGGTAACAAGGTCAAGCATCTCTGTACGCGGGTACATTTTCACTTTACCGTAGGCAATCTGGCGGTTCATGGCAGAGTAAGCACCTAGAAGTAGCTGCTGTCCTGTTTGGCCGCGGGCATAGAATGTGCGCGATACCTGGGCACCACCGAACGAACGGTTAGCCAGCAAACCACCATACTCGCGAGCGAAAGGCACACCCTGAGCCACGCACTGGTCAATGATGTTTACAGATACTTGGGCAAGGCGGTAAACGTTTGCCTCACGGGCGCGGTAGTCACCGCCTTTAATTGTGTCATAGAAGAGACGGAATACAGAGTCACCATCGTTCTGATAGTTCTTAGCAGCGTTTATACCGCCTTGCGCAGCAATAGAGTGTGCACGGCGCGGAGAATCCTGGAAGCAGAACGCTTTTACGTTATAGCCCAGCTCACCAAAAGTTGCAGCAGCAGATGCACCGGCAAGGCCAGTTCCTACTACAATAATATCATACTTACGCTTATTAGCTGGGTTAACCAGCTTCATGTCAAATTTATGCTTTTCCCACTTTTCGGCTAAAGGGCCTTCCGGGATTTTTGAATCTAATATCATAGTAACTATGGAAAGTTTATGTTATTAAAAGAAAAAGAAAAAGTACAGCGGCATGATAGCAAAGCCCAGGCAGATAAGAACCGAGAAGGCATAACCGAAAGCCTGGATAAACGGCGTGTACTTTTTATGTGTAAGGCCCAGTGTCTGGAAAGCGCTTTGGAAACCGTGGATCAAGTGGAAGGCAAGAGCCGCCATCGCAACAACGTATAGCAATACATACCACCACTGCTGAAACGACTCAACCACAACCATGTACAGGTTTTCTACACCGTCAGCATCAGCAGGGATATCACCGAAGCGCGCGCGCCAGAAGAAGTTGTATAAATGGATGATAAGGAATACAAGTATAACAGTACCTAACAAGCCCATGTTGCGGGAAGACCAAGTGCTATTCTCTGAAGGACGTGTATTTGCGTACTCAACCGGGCGGGCAGTTTTGTTGCGGCGGGTAAGTACAAACGCATCATAGATGTGAAACACGAAACCCAGCAACAGGACGATTTCCAGGGTTCGGATTATCGGGTTATGCCCCATAAACTCTGAGTAGACATTAAATGCCAGACCTCCGTCGTCTTTAAAAAGCTGGAAGTTACCAATCAAGTGGATCACCAGGAAAGAGCACAGGAACAAGCCTGTGATCGACATGATAACCTTGCGTCCGATTGTACTGGAAAACGTTTTAGTAAACCAATTCATCTGTATTAGTTAAAGTTTGATTAATTATGCGTTTTTAATTCTCAAAGGTACATGCCGACCTCCTATAAAACAATTTTGGTTTCATATTTTGAATCAATCTAAATTGGTATCCGTAGGACTTAAAACCCGTACTGTACTAACCCCCAGCAAGTCATTTTGTTGACAATAATTTCTGGAAATAATAGTTTAATATTATACCTATATTTACTGCCTAACCCGATCTATATATGCCAAACCTTATACGCCTACTGTATCTGCTGCGTGGTAATCTGTTATGGGTGTTGTTGATATTGATGTTGTTGGGTGCTTCCGCTGAAGTACAGGCTACCCACATTAGAGCAGGAGACATAACAGCCAAGAGGGATACTACGCCTAACCCGAACCCTCGCCGCTTCTTCTTCACCATGATTATTTACACCAACCACTTCTCTGGGGCCGAAGACCCTGAGGCAACGATTTTTACAGGAGCAGGAACCACCCTTAAAGTACCCCGCCTCTCAGTAACACCAATTAGTGCTGACACGGATAAAGAGGTTTTTAAGTGGGAATATACTTACCCATCTGACGGAAATTTTACGACCTTCTGGATCGGGGAGAACCGTAATAATGGGATTCTTAACATGGCCCCGCCATCTGATCAGCGCTCTTTCTTCATTTCTACTACAATCGACATAAATGCGCTGCGCGGCTTTAACAGCACACCGGTTCTTACAGTTGCTCCTATCGATAAGGCTGCTATAAACCGTAAATTCGTACACAACCCAGGTGCATTCGATGCAGATGGAGACAGCCTTTCCTTTAAACTGATTGCCCCGCGCTACCAGCAGCCAAACGGTTCCATAGCCGTGGTGCCAGGCTACAGTATACCTTCTAACACGTTTCAGTGCCAGACCTCCAATGCCAGCGGCCCCGCATTCTTTACGTTGGATGTAAATACAGGCCAGCTTACCTGGGATGCTCCCTGTGTGAAAGGGGAGTATAACATTGCCTTTATTGTGGAAGAGTGGCGGCGCGGGCCAAACGGCGGAGCTGTTAAAATAGGCGAGGTTGTGCGCGACATGCAGATAAGGGTAGAGGAAAACGAGAACCGGCCCCCTGTGTTAGAACCAAAAGATACCTGCGTGGTGGCAGGCACAACCTTGCGCGGCATCGTTAAAGCCACTGACCCTGATGGTGACCTGATTAACCTGACAGTGGCAGGTAGCGGTATTGTGCCGCCGGCTACGTTTAGGCAGGTTACTAAAACCGCAGGCCTTGCAACCGGAGAGCTTGTATGGTCAACCTCGTGCCAGGATGTGCGCCAATCACCGTACCAGGTCGTGTTCAGGGCAGAAGATGTTAGGCCAAATAACGAAAAGCGCCTGGCCGACCTACAACCATGGAACATACGTGTGGTAGGTCCGCCACCGCAAAACCTGGCAGCCGCCAGCGCAGACCGTAACGTAACTCTCACCTGGGACCCCTACATCTGCCAAAATGCCGATAAAATAAGAATTTACCGCCGCGAAGGACCAAGCAACTTTGTGCCGGATGAGTGCCAGACAGGCGTGCCCGCATCAACAGGCTATGTACTGATTGGCGAAGTAAACACCGGTGAGATTACTTTCTTTGATAATAACAAGGGGGCAGGCCTGGAGGCTGGTGTGGAGTACTGCTATATCATCTATGCTACGTTCCCGCCGCTCGGCCGAGGCGAAAGTATAGCTTCTGCCGAAGCTTGTGTTGTGATAGATCAGGATATCCCATACTTAACAAATGTCACGGTGGATGAGACTGACGAAACCAACGGGGAGATTACCGTAAAGTGGAGCCAACCGATGGACGTTCAGAACCTGACACCGCCGCTGGAGTATGTGCTATACCGCAAGGTTGGACAGGAAACTGGCACAGGCTTTACCGAAGTGAAGCGTACCCGTAACATGAGCGACACTACTTTTGTGGACTCAGGCCTGAACACAGTTGCAAACGCCTACCGCTACCGACTGGAGTTTTACCAGACACCTGCCCCTGGCGGCCAACCTACAGTGCTACGCGATAGCTCCGAAGCGTCGAGCGTATACCTGACCTTAACCCCATCAGAAGGGAATGATGCCAAAAATATCTCACTTAACTGGGCATATGACGTGCCATGGGATAACAGTGCTCTGAGGCATTATATCTACCGTGAAATAAACGGCACCTTTACTTTAATTGATAGTGTATCTGCCTCAGCTACAAGCGGTACGTACACCGACCAAGGCACATTCGGAGGTGAGGAACTGCAGCGTGGCACGGAGTATTGCTATTATGTGCAGACAGCTGGCAAGTATGATGTTGAAGGCTTACCGGTTCCGTTGTTAAACAACAGCCAGCAAGTATGCGCCACCCTGCCAAAACTGGTTTGCCCACCAGAGCTTAGCCTCGATGTGCTGGATTGTGACCAGTTTGCGCAGAACCCAACGCAGCCGCCGTACCAAAATGTGCTAACCTGGGTGCCAAACATCACCGGCGATTGTACGGCAGATATAGACTACTATACAATATACTTCAAGCCATCCCTAGATGCAGAATACACGCGCCTGGACACAACTTCTGCAACCACTTATACGCATAATGACTTACAGTCTTTTGCCGGTTGCTATGTAGTAACTGCCACGGATATTAACGGCACCGAAAGCGCGTTTAGCAACGAGGAGTGCAAGGATAACTGTATCTCATTTATACTTCCCAACATCATCACCCCGAACGGCGATAACCTGAACGATGTGTTCCGGCCAAAAGTGAAAGCCTTTATCAAGAGCATGCGCTTTAAGGTGGTAAACCGGTGGGGCGTGGAAGTATACAACAGCGGAACAATAACTGACGGTGAAGGGCTTTATATTAACTGGGCAGGCGTAGATAAAGACGGTAATAGGTTGCCGGATGGCACCTATTACTATGAAGCTGAAGTAGAGTTTTACTCCCTGGACCCTGCCCAGGCACGTACCAAGTATAAAGGCTGGGTAGAGATTGTAAGATGATAACAAACCATAACCTGGAGCAGCTGCAGGGCAAACCAATCGTGTTTTACGACGGAACCTGCGGCTTTTGCCAGGCCAGCGTGCAGCTGGTTTTAGAGTATAACAGCCAGCACAACTTATACTTTGCTGCACTGCAATCTGGTGCGCTGGAGGCCCTGGTTTCCAAAAAGAAGCGCCCCGATCCGTTGCCCGACTCCATACTTTTCTTTGAAAACGGAAAGCTGTACGCTGAGTCTGAAGCGGTGTTGCGCCTTGCCCGCCACCTCGATTTTCCCTTGTCCATGCTTTCGGTTTTCCGGATTATTCCTTTATCTTTCCGCGATTTTGTGTACCGCTTTGTAGCCCGTAACCGCTACAAAGTAGCCGGCCGCAACCAAAGCTGCCTGCTACCCAGCCCCGAGCAAAGGGCCAGGTTTGTGGGCTAAGCTTAATTTTCATTGGTAATTGTTAGTTGCTGATTGTTATTGTCTTTAGGGTTTGCAGTTGTGTTTATACTTGCTCGTGCTTTAAAAGTATGATGGAACTCACAGCACCAAAGCTTAACCTGCCAATTAAACAATGTGGCAATGCAACAATCAAACAATTTCACGAAACAGCCATTTATCAACTTTAAATAAGAATGAAGAAAGCATACGTTTTCCCCGGACAGGGCTCTCAGTTTGTTGGCATGGGCAAAGACCTGTACGAGCAACATGAAGAAGCAAAGCAGTTGTTTGACAAGGCGAACGAGATTCTTGGTTTCAACATCACGGAGATCATGTTTAACGGCACCGACGAGGAACTGAAGCAGACCAAAGTTACCCAGCCAGCTATTTTCCTGCACTCGGTGGCGCAGGCCGCCGTAGCCAAAGACTTTGCCCCGGACATGGTGGCAGGCCACTCGCTGGGTGAGTTCTCGGCGCTGGTTGCCAGCAAAGTACTTAGCTTTGAAGACGGCTTGCGACTAGTGTCTAAAAGAGCGCTGGCGATGCAAGCTGCCTGCGAGGCTAACCCATCCACGATGGCCGCCATACTTGGCTTGGACGATGCGAAGGTGGAGGAAGTTTGTGCTGCCGTGGAAGACGAGGTGGTAGTTGCCGCCAACTATAACTGCCCGGGACAGCTGGTAATTTCAGGCTCTAACAAAGGTATTGAGATTGCTTGCGAGAAAATGAAGGAAGCTGGTGCCAAGCGTGCCCTGCCTCTGCCGGTAGGTGGCGCTTTCCACTCGCCGCTGATGAAGCCAGCCGAAGAGGAATTGGCAAAGGCCATCGAGGAGACTACTTTCGCGCAAGGCATCTGCCCGATCTACCAAAACGTGGACGCACAGCCGCACACCGACCCAACCGAGATCAAGCAAAACCTGATAATGCAGCTTACCGCCCCGGTGCGCTGGACGCAGTCGGTGCAGCAGATGGTAGCCGACGGCGCCACGCACTTTGTGGAGTGCGGCCCAGGCAAAGTGCTTCAGGGACTTGTTAAAAAGATCGAGCGCACTGCCGAAGTTAGCTCTGCGGAGTAACAGCTGGCGCTTACCAAAGTATAAGGCCCGCCCTGGCAAGTTGCCAGGGCGGGCCTTATACTTTTTATTATACTTCGCTTTAAACCGAACTGCTTGACTAGGTGCGTATCAAAGCTGCAAATGAGGACTTAATTAATCGTGTAGCTCAATGAGATGATTTGTGCAGTTGGCCCTAGCTTCCTTTCAATCTTGTAATTTTGTTCCTGCAAACTTGGATCATTGAAGAGCACCTCATCTGTTTCTGTCTCTTCAAGCCTTTTATAGGTCAGATTTTTAGAATTTATGGCTTGCTTGAGTTCGTTGTAATCAAATTCCTTATCTAGCAAGTTGGCGATCCACAGCACCTTCTCGTACACGTTGCTCCATCTAGAATAATCGGTTTTATCCTTTCTGAACCTGAACTCGGCTGCAACGCTAAAGTGATTGCATCCGCCCCTGTAAATTAACAATGTATCACCGGTTTCAAGTATAACTGTGGCAGTGCGTTTGTCATTATCCCAGCTGTAATTGTTGAGTTCGCTAACGTTTTTAAGGAATTCATCTGTCTGGGTTTCCTGATCGAAAATACAGTCATCCATACTTTCCTCGTAGGATGAGCCGGCACTTGAAGCTACATTGTTTGGCATTGTTTCAGCCTGTTTTACAGTTGAGTCTGTTGGTATGGAATTTTGATGTTCAGCAATCGGGCTATTGCAGGAAATTACTAGCCCTACAAGAAGTAGCCAAAGTGTGTTATGTAGTCTCATGCTTAGGCAGCAGCTGTGGTAAACTGTAGTTTAGCGTTTATATTTCCGTACGATTTTTTCAAATTCGTTCTCAATTTTTAAAACAATTACATCAGAGTTTACAGTGTCAATCTCTACGCAGTTCCGTAATCCTCCGATTTGCTCCTTTGCACATTCTGAACAGGAAAAGTCTTTGATTATAAACTCCTTGTTAGTCTTTAGATCACGAAGTTTAAGCTCCTCATCATCTCCATAAAGGTTTATAAGGTAAAGAATAACCATTTCAGATTCATCTACATCTACCCAAGTTCCTTCTAATAGCCTTACACCTGACTGCTTTTCAATCAATTGTATCTGATGAGGGTTTCCTTAACCGAATGACTGGACAAAGAGGAAGAACTTGCCGAAGTCAGCTCCAATGTATCCAAGGTTCTTATAAAGCATCGGATAGCTTGTTTCACTCAATTGTCTAATGTTTCTGTTGCCTGCTACAAGTTTGGGGCTCTGAAAACAGTCATTCGTTATTGAATCCTGATAAACACTGTAAGAGAGATGGTAGCACTGACTTAAAAGTGTGTCGTAACTATACTTCTCAATATCGTTTCTGCATAACAATGCGTTCTTTTCATTTTGTGCCTTTGTAGCACAGGAAAAGGAACAAATCATCAAGAAGAGGTATAGGGCTTTTATTCCTAGGCTCACTGTTATATGGAATAGACTACTATTATCTGCTCACAAACAACTACCCCTCAAACACCTGCACATCCAACACATCGGGGCACTGCTCTAAGAGTAACTTTATACTTTGCTGAAGTATAGGGTGCTCCATATCGGGTGCCAGTTCGGAGAGGGGCAGCAGTGTGAAACGGCGCAGGTGCAGTTGCGGGTGCGGAACGCTGAGCCGTTGCGTTTGCATTACAAGGTCGTCGTAAAAAAGTATGTCGATGTCGATAACGCGGGCTCCCCAGTGCTCCAGCCGCTTGCGGCCCAGTTCCTGCTCAATGCTGTTCACGCGCTGCAGCACCAGTTCGGGGCGTAGTTCGGTTTGCACCTCCAGTACCTGGTTCAGGAAGTTAGGCTGGTCAGTTTTGCCCCAGGCCGCCGTTTGGTATACCTTGGATTGGCGGGCCACCCGGCCCACATGCGTGTTTATCTGGTGATTAGCCTGTTGCAGGTAAGCCAGCCTGTCGCCTAAGTTGCCGCCCAGCAGCAGGTATACCTTAGGCATGCCTCTCGAAAAAGTCTATGGTTAGATCGGCGGCGGCACGCGCAGCTTCCGGCAGCTCTTCCTCCGGGTATGGGTGCTGGCCCCCAAAAGAGTGGTCTGTGGCGGGTAGCAGGTGCAGCTCGGCATCAGGTTTCCAGGTTTTCAGGTCGTGGGCCATTTGGGTCGGGAGGGTTTCGTCTTCCTCGCCATGCAGCAGCAGGAGCGGCTGCTTCAGGTTTTTAACAATAGTCGGGATGTCGAGGCGGTGCTTGTTCTCCAGGAAATTTTCCACGATCTGATAGTATAGCGGCATCTGTTGGCCAGTGCGGCCATTGAGCACGTATTGCACGCCTTGCTGCTTCCACTGGCCCATATGCAGTTCGTCCCAGCGGTTGTCGTAGCGGTTTAAGGCAGCCCAGGTAGCCAGTGCCTTTACACGCGGCTCTTCGGCAGCTTTCAGGATGACGGCACCACCGCCACGGCTGTGGCCCACCAGGTAAATGCGGCTTAGGTCCAGTTCGTTGGCTGTTATTGGTGGGTTGTCGGAATGCAATAAGTTTAGCAGGGCCTGCATGTCGTCAAGCTCCAGGCTGAAGTTGTTCTGGCCAAAGGCTTCCAGGTCGTGCATGTCCTCGTAATTGTCCACGCTGGTGCCGTTGTAGGCAAAGTTAAACTTGATGAACACAAAGCCATGCTTGGCAAAGTATGTTGCCAGTAAATTAAAGTGCCCCCAATCCTTAAATCCTTTAAAGCCATGCGCAAACAACACGATTGGTTTGGGCTGGCTGTCGGGCCAATAGGTGGCATCGGCGGTGAAAGGGCGGCCATGCTCGGGGTATACTACAAAATCAACTTTCATCTTTTTTAATTGCTTAATGGCTGATTGTTAAATTGTTGATATAGTTGATGCGCTAAGCTTAGTCAATACTTACAGAATGAATGCTACACCAAAGTATACTAAAGAACCAAGCCGATACTGAGAATAAACCTCTCACTGAAGATGCAATTAGCATGTGGCAACTAACAATTTAACTATGCAGCAATTTAACAATTAAATGCTGTTTTGCCAGCCTGCGTTTGGAAAGCACTGCCGGAGGCCGTAATATTGCGGAGTTAACACATGAGCATAAGCCTAAAAGAAATACAGGCGCCCATCGCGCCCGAAATGCAGCAGTTCGAAAAGAAGTTCCGTGCCTCCATGAAGACGCGGGTTTTGCTTCTGGACCGGATTATGAGCTACATCGTAAAGCGCAAAGGGAAGCAGATGCGGCCTATGTTTGTGTTCTTTTCGGCTAAGCTGTTTGGCGATAGCATTTCCGATGCCAGCTACCGCGGCGCCGCCCTGATTGAGCTGCTGCACACAGCCACGCTGGTGCACGACGATGTGGTGGATGATGCCAATTACCGCCGTGGCTTTTTCTCTGTAAATGCCCTTTGGAAAAACAAAATAGCTGTGCTTGTTGGCGACTACCTGCTTTCAAAAGGCCTCCTACTTTCGTTGCAAAACGACGACTACGAGCTGCTAAAGATCGTGTCTAATGCCGTAAAGGAGATGAGTGAGGGCGAGTTGCTGCAAATTGAGAAAGCTCGCCGCCTCGACATTACTGAAGACGTATACTTCGACATCATCCGCCAGAAAACGGCCTCGCTGATCGCTTCCTGCTGTGCGGTGGGCGCTGCCTCTGCCGGTGCCTCTAAAGAGGATATTGAGAAAGCACGTCTGTTTGGTGAGAAAGTGGGGATTGCCTTCCAGATAAAAGACGACCTGTTTGATTATGGCACTGCCGAGATTGGCAAGCCGGTGGGCATCGACATCAAAGAGAAGAAGATGACCCTGCCGCTGATCCACGCTCTGCGCGAAGCTGACTGGCTGACGAAGCGCAAGGTTATCTACAACGTAAAGAACAACAACGGCGACAACAAACGTGTGCAGCACGTGATTGACTTTGTGAAGCAATCCGGTGGCATCGAGTACACCATACAACAGATGAACCAGTACCATGCCGAAGCGCTAGCCATACTTCATACCTTCCCTGATTCCCCATCGCGTCGTTCCCTCGAAAACCTGATTGCTTATACTATAGAGCGCGAGAAATAGAATAAATTACTAATTGTAGATAAAAAACTAGCGCAAGCGTCCGCGTGTGCTGCCGAATTTTTTGCTTATAGTAAAGCTTGAAAGTATACATCCTGCTTATCCTTTTCATTATAGAGGCACAAGCGGGGGCTTGCGCCAGATATAGTCTTAATTTAGGCCGAGCTAAAATTTCTGTAAAAGTTCGCTGGAATTTTGTAACGTTAAGTATAGGGAGTAGTGCTAGCTTCGGTAACACATATTAAGCTATGAACGATGAGCCTGAACACCAACCCTTGGAACCGCCTGCGCTATACTTTATACCTGCCAGTGTACGACCTTATTGCCGACCGGATTTTCAGGAAATATAGAAAGCGATCGGTTGAGCTGCTTGGGGCAAAACCCAGTGATGCCATACTTATACTTGGCGCCGGTACCGGTTTGGACCTTCCATACTTGCAAGGCTACACCAACCTCACCGCCATCGATATTACGCCGGGCATGATCACGAAACTGAAGCAGCGCGCGGAAAGCCTGAACTTGCAGGTAGATGCTAGAGTCATGAACGGGCAGCAGCTTACTTTTACAGATTCCTCTTTCGATGCCGTAGTGCTGCACCTCATACTTGCCGTGATCCCGGACCCGGTGGCTTGCATTAAAGAAGTGGAGCGCACGTTGAAACCGGGAGGCTCGGTGATGGTTTTCGACAAGTTCTTGCCAGACGGTCAAAAGCCTTCCATGCTCCGGCGCTTTCTTAACCTCATCGCCGGCACACTTTTCTCTGATATCAATCGAAGTATTGGGAGTATTATTAAGCATACTTCGCTAGTGCCAGAGCTAAATGAGCCCGCGGCTTTGGGGGGCACGTTCAGGATAATAAAACTGCGAAAGCCTGTGTAAGCTCTTATTGTGTTTGCGTGGGAGTATAAACTTTAGAAAAGCCATTAAAGTATGAACCCCGCTTCTGATCATCAGAAGCGGGGTTCATACTTTAAGCAATCAGCAATAAACAACCAATAATTAGTTCTTCTCCGCTAGCAACTCTTCCATGGTCTTGTTGAATTCGGCCACGAAGTCATCGTAGTACTTGCCGGTGCCAGGGCCCGAGAAGCCGGTGTGTATCTTGCGTACCTTACCGTCGCGGCCGATGAAGATGGTAGTAGGGAAGGAGAGGACGTGGTTCAGGGCAGGCAGGGCTTTAGCGGCAGCCTCCTTATCCGATACGCCGGCAACCAGCAGGTCGTAGTTCACGTTCATGCGCTCCTGCATCTTCTGCAGGCGTGCGGCGGCTTTGTCGAATTCCGGGCTGCGCTCAAAGCCAAGGCCGATAATCTCCAGCCCGCGGCTTTTGTTCTTGTCATAGTATGGCGCCAGGAAGTTGGTTTCGTCCATGCAGTTAGGGCACCACGAGCCAAGCAACTGCACCAGTACCACCTTGCCTTTATACTTCTCGTCAGAAAGTGATACTTGCTTGCCCTCCAGGTTCGGGAAGGTGAAGGAAAGCGTTTCGTAGCCAGGTTTTAGGTAAGTCAGGGTATCGGCGCTTGCCAGTTTAGCCGCCGGGTTGCGCTTGGCGGTCCAGCTTTCGTAGCCGCTCATGCCAGCGTAAAAGTCGCCGGTTAGGGTGCTGTCGTTGGTTGGCTTGGCCGTGAAGAGGTAAGCGTGGTTGCCATCAAAGGTAGAAAGCTTTAGCTCGTTGCCATCCACTTGTCCTTCCAGGTAGCGGTAGTCGCCGGTCTCCGTCAGGAAAGTGCCGTTCAGCTGGTTATCCTTTTGCTCAAACACGCCGATTGCCTTGTAAGTGCCTCCGTCGCTCTCTGTGAAAACAACCTCCCACTTGCCGTCGAAGTCGAACGAGGCGGCGGCAGGGCTTTCGGAGAAGCGGCTGGTTTTACCGTGCGCTGCGGTAAACGGAACAGAGTATGGCGTTGCGGTATCGTTCTTCACGAAGCGGCCCGTCATTTTATCGCCTTCTACCTTAGCAATCAGGTCGGCATCGAAAATGTGCAGTCCGATTTTAAGGGAGTCGCCCTGTGGTTGAATGTCATCCACAAGGATGCGCTCTTCGCCATTGATCAGGTAAAGCACGGTTTTGCCAGCTTTTTCCTCAGCTTCCATGATAAATGGTATTTCTTTGCCCTGGGCATGCTGCAGGCTTACGCGCCAGGTGCCCGGCTTAATTGTATTCTCAGAGGATGTCATAGATGTACAGGCAGTTAGGAGTTGGGAGCCTAGCAGGGCCAACAACAAAATTAACTTGAACGGGGTATTAAGAGTTAGCTGTTTCATTCACGCAGAATTAATTTTTATCAGATTGCAAAAGTACATCATACAGAATGAATATCCACATTTCGGTAATTATGCATGCATATTAATGTAGCAACCTATATTCGTGTATGCTAATGTTTTTCAAGATATTTAGATTTCGTACATTTGTGAACTTTAATCAATAGAGTTTAACACACTAACAATAGCAAAACTATGGCATTTGATTTAGAAATGATCAAGGCAGTGTATGCCGGCATGGAAGAGCGTGTTACAGCCGCCCGTAGCAAGGTTGGCCGGCCGCTTACCCTTACAGAGAAAATTCTGTATTCGCACCTTTACGAAGGACCGGCCACAGGCGCACACCAGCGCGGTCAGTCTTATGTAGATTTCGCGCCAGACAGGGTAGCCATGCAGGATGCTACAGCACAGATGGCCTTGCTTCAGTTCATGCAGGCCGGAAAGCCGCAGGCAGCGGTTCCTTCAACAGTGCATTGCGATCACCTGATTCAGGCACGTGTAGGCGCTGAAGCCGATTTAAATGACGCTTACGATGAAAACAAAGAGGTATACGATTTCCTTGCTTCAGTATCTAACAAGTATGGTATCGGCTTCTGGAAGCCAGGCGCAGGTATCATTCACCAGGTAGTACTTGAGAACTACGCCTTCCCGGGCGGTATGATGATCGGTACAGACTCTCACACGCCAAACGCCGGTGGTCTGGGTATGATCGCGATCGGTGTGGGTGGTGCCGATGCTGTTGATGTGATGGCCGGTATGCCTTGGGAGCTGAAGTTCCCGAAAGTGATCGGTGTGAAGCTGACTGGTAAACTGAACGGCTGGACATCTCCGAAAGACGTTATCCTGAAAGTAGCTGGCATCCTGACTGTAAAGGGTGGTACGGGCGCTATTGTGGAGTACTTCGGTGAAGGTGCCGAGTCTATGTCTTGTACTGGTAAGGGTACTATCTGTAACATGGGTGCTGAGATCGGTGCCACTACATCTGTTTTCGCTTACGACAATAGCATGCGCGCCTACCTGAACTCTACAGGACGCGAGGAAGTTGTGCAGTTGGCTGATGAGGTTGCGCCAATGCTGCGCGCCGATGACGAAGTGTACGCTGACCCAGCTGCATACTACGACCAACTGATCGAGATTAACCTTTCTGAGCTGGAGCCGCACGTAAACGGACCATTCACGCCGGATGCCGCCTGGCCAATTTCTCAGTTTGCAGCCGTTGTAAAAGAGCACAACTGGCCAGCTAAGCTGGAAGTAGGTTTGATCGGATCTTGTACTAACTCTTCTTACGAAGACCTTACGCGTGCCGCTTCCATCGCGAAGCAGGCTGTAGATAAAAACCTGGTTGCACAGGCCGAGTTCACTATCACGCCGGGTTCTGAAATGGTTCGCTTTACAACAGCCCGCGATGGTTTGTTGGATACATTTGCACAAATGGGTGGTGTTGTTCTTGCAAACGCTTGCGGACCGTGCATCGGCCAGTGGGCGCGTCACACTGACGATCCAAACCGCAAAAACTCTATCATCACATCGTTTAACCGTAACTTCGCTAAGCGTAACGATGGTAACCCGAACACACACGCGTTCGTGGCATCTCCAGAGATCGTTACAGCCTTCGCTATTGCCGGTGACTTAACGTTTAACCCGCTTACCGATACGCTTACTACCAAAGATGGCCAGCAGGTTATGCTTGATGAGCCACAAGGTATTGAGTTGCCAACGCAAGGTTTTGCCGTAGAGGATGCAGGTTATACTGCACCAGCCGAAGACGGAAGCACTGTGGAGGTAGTTGTTGACCCGGCTTCTGACCGTCTGCAACTGCTGGAAGGCTTTAAGCCATGGGAAGGCACTGACCTGAAAGGCCTTAAACTGCTTATTAAAGCGCAAGGTAAGTGTACTACAGACCATATCTCTATGGCTGGCCCGTGGTTGAAGTACCGTGGCCACCTCGATAACATCTCAAACAACATGTTGATCGGTGCCATTAACGCTTTCAACGGCGAGTCTAACAAAGTATACAACGACATGACTCGTGGCTATGACACCGTACCTGCAACTGCTCGTACGTACAAAGCTGCTGGCATCGGAACGGTTGTAGTTGGCGACGAAAACTACGGTGAAGGTTCTTCCCGTGAGCACGCAGCCATGGAGCCGCGCCATTTAGGCGTTCGTGCCGTTATTGTGAAGTCATTCGCGCGTATCCACGAAACTAACCTGAAGAAGCAAGGTATGCTGGGTCTTACTTTCGCAAACAAAGCGGATTATGACCTGATCGAGGAAACTGATACAATCGATATCCTTGGCCTTGAGGACTTCCAGGAAGGTAAGCAGCTGAAAGTGGTGCTTCACCACGCAGATGGCAGCCAGGATAGCTTCATGGTTAACCATACGTACAACGAAGGTCAGATTGCATGGTTCAAAGCTGGTTCAGCGCTAAACCTGATCAGACTGCAGCAAAAGCAGGGCGCTAACGCGTAACCGCAAGCTGTAACATACAATAAGCAGAAAGGCCTCTCCGTATGGAGAGGCCTTTCTGCTTATTGTATGTTACTCTTAGTGAGTTTCCTGAAAGGATATACTTTTTACTTACCTATCAGAATGCGCTCAACGTATACTTTATCCTGATACAAAGTGCGCGCAATGTATATGCCTGCCTTTAAGTGGCTCAGGTCATAGTAGAAGTGCGTTTCATCAGAACCTGTGCTTACAACGGGCACCGCCTTACCTGATACATCTGTGAACTGCAGTTCTGGCATAGCATCCAGCGATAACGGGCTGGTAAGCGTAAGTGTTAAGCTGCCCGAGGTTGGGTTAGGGTACAGGGTAGGTTCAGTGTCATACACATGGATTGTTCGGCTGTAGGAGCTTACCGTGCAACTGAGCTTGTTCGTAACCATTAGCTCTACCTCGTACGTTCCGGGTTTTTTATAAGTATGCGTTGGATGCTGCACTTGTGCGCTGTCCCCATCTCCAAAACGCCATTTCCAGGATACTGCATTTTCACTTTCATCTGTCAATGAAAGCTCTTCGCCGGTTTGCAGATCCATCGGGAGTTGGGCAAATGATGCTTTAGGGAAAGGCACTACATTAACCTGCATCGGTACAGATTCGCTTTTGAACAGCGAATCAGCATTTATCACGTAAATAGTGCGGCTCTGCTGGGCAGATGGAATGGTAAAGCTGGCGCCTGAAGCCAAGAGCTCATTAGCTGACGCATCAGCATAAAAATTAAATTTGCTGCCACCGGTCGGTGCAATCACTACCGGGCTGTAAGGGCAAATTTCATAGTTAGTAGCCACGGGAGCCGGCCCGGTTTTGATACTTTTATACTTCTGCTGCGCTGCTAACGCATGCGCTTGCAAGCTCGACAGGTCGTCACCGGCAAGTACGGCAAAGGCGATTACTTTTGTTTCGCCCGGGGCAAGGTTTAAGGCCGTGCCACCTAAAACATGCGATACGCTATTGCCAGTCTCACCACCAGCGCGCAAGCGGCTCTTACCATTTGAGATAATCTTATACTTTTCTTCGTTGCTAAAGCCGTCATCAATGGCCACAGTAGAGTCATTTCCATTGATATTGTCGGAGGCATGGTAGATAATCTTTTCTTCGGGTGTTAGCAGTTTTAAACCTGCAAAAGGAAGTGGTTTTGCAGAGTTGTACACGTAACCTAATTGCAGGTCATCATTCCAGCCAGCCATGTTTTGTGTGTAGCTTCCAATGTCCCAATCGGCATACAGGCCGGCGTGCAACTCTTGTATCATCTTTTCGGAACGGTTTGTCAGTTGGTATTCAACGATGACATAATCCTGGTCCGGTTTGGTAGCCCAGGCATAGCCAATAGTTTTAATGTCTATAGTTGGGTGGCCTTCCAGGTTGGTTTGCATAAGTGTGCGCACTTCCTGGTCGGCTAGGGGTGTGTCATAAGCCAGCTTTATAAGGCTCAGGTTTTTAAAATCACTATCGTTTTTCCAGGAGTCATTGTGGAGATTATCGGCAACAAAGCCATCTTCAGTGGCAAGCATCAATCCGCCTTCAAACAGGAGGGAGGCACTTTCTTTATAGCTTGCCCCAACGCCCTGCTTAAAATTTAAGCCATTGTAGCCTATGTTCCCGTAACTGTTCAATGTAAGGTGCAGGTTGTTGGCGGTAAGGGTAACGTAATCCGGGTTAACGATTAATTCGAAATGCTGGAAATCTGAGTAGTTACCGTCACTAAATCCCACACGCAAGTACACAGTTAAGTTTGTAGGAGCGTTTTCGGCAACTTTGATTATAAAAGGATGATCGCCGGTGGTAAAGCTACCCATAGTTGCTACAGCACCTGGGTTCAGGTTTGCCTGCTCTATAGTTACGTACGGCGATAAAGCTGTCAGGCTAACTTTGAGATTCTGAGTAGGGGTGAGGTAATTGGTAAAGGCGGCATCAATCAGCACATTCTCGCCGGCCCCCATTTGTTGCCTTGGGCGCGGTGTAAATGCCACGCAGCGCACCGATTTTAAGCTTTCACTTTTAAGTGCTTTCTTCAGATTGAACCTGCCAGTGCCAAGCATCTCCAGGTAAGGCTGGTTGCCTTCCAATTGATAGATAGGGTCAGTGCTTGCACGCAAGCGCTCGGCCACTTGCACGGCGCTAAGTTCTGGGTAGCGTTTGCGAACTAAAGCCGCACCGCCAGCTACTGTAGGGGCGGCAAAAGATGTACCGCCTACATAGCCATACCGTGAATCGCTGCTAACCGAAGTTGAATAAATGCCAGAGCTCGGAGAAATCAGGTCGATTTTGTAGTTGTACGTATGGTCCTTATACTTTACGTCCTGGTTATTTGCTCCACCCACAGAAAGCACGTTATCGTAGGAGGCAGGGTAGATATTTATAAAAGCATTTGTGTTGCCGCCAGAGGCTATGATCAGGGCATCTTTTACAAGCACCGCATAGTTAATAACGTCCTGCTCAAACTGAGAATAGTCCGAGCCGCCCCAGGAAAGGTTTATTACCTTGCAGCCTTTGTTAGCCGCATACACGATTGCCTCGTAGCCCCCAAAAGCGCCGTTGGCGTAAGACGAGAAAACTTTAAGCGGCAAGAACTTACTGTTGTACCCTGTTCCGGCTATGCCCAAACCATTGTTTGTGGCTGCCGCGGCAACGCCAGCCACCGCAGTGCCATGTCCCTTCCAGGGAGTATCATCTGTTACGTTATTGTCCTTATCAGCAAAATCCCATCCGCTGAAATTGTCGATGTAACCATCCCCGTCGTTATCAATGCCATCTATTGGGTCGGCGTAGTTATGCTTCACCTTAGTTTTAAGATCTTGGTGGGTCAACCTGAAACCTGTGTCCAAAACCCCGATTACGGTATTGGTGTCTCCCTTCTCAACGGCCCAACCTGCATATGCCTTTATCTGCTTCAGGTAATATTGGGTTGTCTTGGTTGAGTCAGAGGCGGGATCATTAGGCTGGTGGAGCGGTTCCCTAATGTAAAGCGGCTCCACGTAGGCAACCTGGCCAGTATTCAGCAACAAGGTTCGGACCTGCTCATACGTATAGCCTGGGGTATACTCCAGTTCATAAATCAGTGAGAGATCCACGGCAGGCGTAGCCAGGCGGGCGGCAGCAAGAGACTGCGCAGCAGCCACTTCCGGAAACTTCTGTGCTACCTTTTTTGCTCCAATTTGCTGCAGGGCCTGGCTCATGGATGCGCCTTTGCCTGATCGGGCAAGCTGCAATTGCAGCGGCTTTAGTTTATAGACCACTTTGTAAGGTATGGTGCGGCTGCCCGCTTCTACCATAGGGCGCTGCGCATAAAGCAGTGGCAGGCTTACTAGGCAAGCCAACAAAGTATAAATACTGCGTAAAAGCAGCGACGAAAGGGTAAACATCTGCTCGATATATAGGCTGAAATTATATTATTTTCTGATCAGTTTATCACTGAGAAAGATACTTCAAAAGTACAAAAAATAGCTGATGAAATCAGAGCCTACTGCCGCCTTACATTTTTTTTCCGTATCTTTCCTTCATCTGACGCATCAGATACTATGTTTCTAATCCATACCAAGATATAATCAAAACAACTATGAACTTAAATTTGGTGGACAAGCATCAAGACACATTAAAAGAGGCGGTTCAGGCCCTGCATGAGCGTACGTTTTATGCACGCTACCCTGAAAACCCATCGCCGGAAGTATACGGCGAGAACGCTGATAAAGAAGGCCGCACGAACTACAAGAATCAACTGAATAATAAGTTTACTGAGCTGTTGCAGCAAAACCCGGAAGCCTGGGTAGGGCAGGAGGAATCGCCGTATGAGCAGCAGCCACTGGGCATTACGTATCCGTTTTTTTCGCCGGAAACTCTAGTTAGCCGTGCCGAGGAAGCATACCACCAGTGGCGAAAAGTAAAGCCCGCCGAACGCGCAGTTCTTTTAGTGGAAGCTTTGGAGAATATGAAGCAGCGTTTCTTCGACATCGCCTATGCCACCATGCACACTACTGGGCAGGCATACATGATGTCGTTCCAGGCATCGGGGCCGCACGCCGCAGATCGTGCTTTGGAGGCAGTTGCTGCCGGTTACGAAGAGCAGACCCGCTTCCCGGAGAGCACGGAGTGGGAAAAACCTATGGGCAAGTATAACCTGAAGCTGAATAAAAGCTGGCGCGCCGTGCCAAAAGGCGTTGCGCTGGTAATTGGTTGCTCTACCTTCCCGACCTGGAATACGGTGCCGGGCATGTTTGCCAGCCTTGTTACCGGTAACCCGGTTATTGTTAAGCCACATCCGAAAGCGGTACTCCCGATAGCCATTGTGGTAGCTGAGGTACAGAAGGTGCTCCAGGAAAATGGGTTGGACCCTAACATTTGCCAACTAGGTGTTGATGCAAATGACCATTTGATCACGAAAGATCTGGCGGAAAACCCAAAGATAAAACTGATTGACTATACCGGAGGCACCGAATTTGGGAACTACATTGAAAGCCTTCCGGGCAAAGTTACCTTTACAGAGAAAACCGGGGTAAATTCCATCATACTTGACTCCATGGACGACCTGGATAAGGTTGTGCAGAACCTGGCCTTTTCCGTTACGCTTTACTCCGGGCAAATGTGTACTGCCCCTCAGAACTTTTACGTACCGGAAACTGGCGTTAAAGTTGGTGGCGAAACAGTGCCTTACCAGGAAGTAGTAGAGAAAATTGCAGGCGCTGTTACTGCTCTTGTAAACAACCCAAAGGCTGCCCCACACATCCTGGGGGCCATACAGAACCCGGCCACTGCCGCGCGGGTTAAAAGCGCTGAGTCGGTGGTAGGCCGCCAGGTGCTAAGCACCTGCGATTTTGAGAACCCAATGTTCTCAAACGCCCGCACCTGTACGCCTGTTATTTATGAGGTGGATGCCTCTGAAAAAGAAAGCTATAGCCGTGAGTTGTTTGGCCCAGTGGTTCTGATCATCAAAACCAACGACACGGCACAATCAGTAGCGATAGCGAAGGAAATGGCAATGAGCCACGGTGCAATATCCTGCGGTGCCTATACCACAGACTCCGGCATAAAGGAGATGATTATGGATGAGATGAGCCTGGCCGGAACGCCTGTTAGCTTTAACCTCACCGGAAATATCTATGTAAACCAGAATGCTGGCTTCTCCGATTTCCACGTTACTGGCGGCAACCCGGCAGGTAATGCCTCTTTCACTAACCCTGAGTTTGTGATTAAGCGCTTTACTTGGGTAGGCTTCCGTGAGCCGGCTCTTGGCTAAGATTAGTAAGTATAAAGCATAAAAGAAAGCCCCGGCAGTTTAAACTGTCGGGGCTTTCTTTTACCTGATCATATTGTCTGCATCTTTATGCAAGTCGTTGATGTTGCTATGAAGGTCGTTCCAATGCTGCTGCTCGTTACTTGGGTCGCCCATCTTCTGGAGGATCAGCTCCTTTTTTCGCTCCAGGCCGGCAATGTGTTCCTGGTACGTGTTGTTAGAGTCAGCTGTGGTTGCGTTTACGCGCGCTTTTAACGTTTTGATTTTGCTATCCAACTCATCCAGGCTCTTCTGCACTTCGCCTTTGGTAAGGTGGTCCGGAGCCCGCATGTGTTCTGGCTTTAGAGGGTATGAATCCATAGTTTACAAGCTTTGTTAAGGTTTTGGCCATAGTGGCGCTACAGACTTAATACTGCGATTACAGGTAAAAGGATTTATACGTTGCCCCGCTTGCACGGCAACGTATGAACAGTAAAAGCATGATAGAGAAGTGGGATGCTATACTAGTGCCTCATGAAGTACTGGCAGGCTTAGTTTAGCCAGTGCAATATTACCCTAGTGTTAACTTCTTGAGCCCACCGCTGATATTTTGACATTAAATGCTCATAATAAAGCACATTAAGCATTGATAGTTTGTTTTGGCATTCCTTATAACGATATTTGCAATGTTAAACAAAAGATAGGAAGTCAGCTGTTGCTGTGGGTGAGTTTGCCTGTAGCATGTGAAGTAGAATGGCAAATATGAACTCATTAACTACCCCTTATAATTTTCCGTTGGACTTAGTGTTACTGGTTGATGACGATGATACTACAAACTACCTGAATGAGCGCTTGATGCGCGAGATGCAGGTGGCTAAAGAGTATAAGGTCCTAAAAAACGGCAAGGAGGCAATGGAGTACATGAGCAAAGCATATGGCCCAGAGCCAGACCCAGCCTTTGCCAGGCCCGATCTTATCCTGTTGGATATAAAGATGCCTGTTATGGATGGCTTCTCGTTTTTGGATGAGTACCAGAAGCACAACATGGATGCAGCCGACCCTGTAATTATCTTAATGCTGACGTCATCGGCCAGCTTTTATGACCTGGAACGGCTAAAGCACTACAGCAAGGTACGCAAGCATTATTCCAAAGCGCTTACGAAGTATGATATCCGAGAAATTCTAGCAGAGTTTTTTAGTAAATAGCATAAAGCAAAAGCGGCGCTGCAATATCTGCAGCGCCGCTTTTGCTTTATGCTATTTATTCCTTTACGAGTTCAGAGGCAGGCCAGGTAAAGCAAAAGCGGCTACCCCGGCCTTTGGATTCAAGCCATACTTTGCCGCCCTTTTCCTCTACAATTTTCTTTACGATTGATAGCCCAAGTCCAGTACTGTCGGCCCGGCTAAAGGAGTTGCCTGATTCGTACATGCTAAAAATCTGGGGCTGCATTTCCGGCGCAACGCCAGGTCCATTATCCATCACCGAAAATATTAACTTTTCCCGGCCTTGCTCATAAAATATCTGAATCTGGCCGCTTTCTGGCTGATCGTGATACTTAATGGCATTACTCAAAAGGTTGCTGAAAACCTGGTAAAGATAGATTTCCTGGGTGTAAAGCACAGGTAACTCCTGAGGTACTCTAACCACAAAGCTAGCCGGCACATTTATGGAAGTGATAACCTGATGCAGAAGAGGAGCCATGTCTACCACCTTCTTTTGGATATTATGGTGCCCTGCCAATGAGTAGGCAAGTATGCCAGTTATAAGGCGGTCCATTTTATGCGTTTGCTGGCGCAGCAACGGGAGCATGTGCTGCGCCTCTGCCAAGTGCTCCGACTCCAGGCATGCTTCCAGCGCAGAGGTTAAGCCATTAATGTTTTGCAGGGGCGCACGCAAGTCATGCGAGACCGTATGCGCAAACGCATCCAGGTTTTGGTTAACGTTTTGCAACAGTTCGTTTTTCTTTTCGCGCTCTTCCAGCAGGAGGTTGATTTCCTGGTTAGATTGCTGCAATTGCCTGTTAAGCCGTTGGATTTCCTTGAGTTGCTGCTCTGCCTCTAGGTTGCGCATCCGCAGTTGCTCCAATAACTCGAGCAACTGCATGTTTTGCTTCTTTATTTCGGCATAAGGCGAAATGTCTGATTCCTGATCAAACTCATTCACCCAGCTCTCTAGCATTGATTTGGTAATGCCCGGAACATGATTCGGTAATCTTTTGTAGAGTTTTACCTCCGTCCCTTTTTCAAAAGAACTTTCAATCTCAAAGTTCTCAACAAGCTTTTTTGAGTTTAGGATGCCTGAGCCGCGCCCGCTGCGGTCATAGTTGCGGTTAGCTAAAATATCTTCGAGGTTGCCGATGCCACGGCCACGGTCAACAATCTGAGCCAAAAGGTAATTAGAGCCCCCATGCGTGCTAAGGCCGAACCGTATCGAGCCGTTGCCAACATACTCAACCACATTTCTACAAATCTCAGAAACGGCAGTTGCAAATTTAGTTTGGTTGGCCAATGGCATGCCCAAGCGTTCAGAAAGCTGCATAGAGCGCTTATAAGCAAGTACTACATCAAGCTCATTATTGATGTTAATCTTGATTATACTTCGGTGCATCGGGCTTATACTTTGCTTTACATACCAAGACCATCGTATCGTCGGTTTGGCGACTCTGCTCTTTGTATAAAACAGCAGCGATAGTTGTGGCGTGATGTCGGTTTAACGATTGATATTTGGTAAGCTCCCACCTTGATCTGAGGCCATCAGAATGTAGAATTAACATTTTGTTGCGGCCCCAGTCCAATTGCTGGTTATTTAGTGTACCCGGAATATTATGCCCAAGTATCCCGTTGTAAGAGATAATGTTTTTATACGGTGAGCCTGTAAGCGATATATCAGCCGCATACAGCTTGCCACTTATGTTACCAATGCCACAGTAAGAGATTTTGTGGCTGTTGCTACTGATATTTACGGCCATGCCAACGGCGCCGCGCGTGCGCCGGATCTGCTGGTGCACATGACGCAGCATATCAACTGGATGATGCGGAGCATAGGCTCTAAATGCTTCTACGGCAGCCCGGGCTGCCTCGTTGGCATGAGCGCCGTGCCCTAGCCCATCGAGAGCGAGCAAGTATGTTTCAGCGCCTTTCTGGATAATAGCCAAGCCATCACCGCAGAGCGTTTCGTTTGGTTTAGCAACCATTACATAGCCAATCTCATGGCGCATTTCCAGAAGATGCCGCTGTAGGTTAAAGTCAGATTTATACACCCGCGACAGTATAACAGTGCCAACCTCAACTTGCGAGAACATATCAAAGACATCGGACTGCCTTTTTATGGCCCCCAAGCCCTCACCAGCAGAGCCATACGTCGAAACACCGTCTTCCAGCATTCGCTGTGGTTCGGGCATTCCCGGGCCTTTATCCAAGCATATTATTTCAATCCCTACCTGGCCAATTAGCCGAACAAGCAGTTCACCGCCTTCTTTCGAGTGTTTTGCCAGGTTTGATGTCATCTCGGACACCACGATGTTTAGCTTGCCAATGTCTGCTGGTGCCATACCAGCCTCATCAGCCATTTTACTAATTTCGCGCTTGGCTATGCTAGCATAAGATTTATCAGGTATTAATAAGCGAATATGGGTACTAACGTCCATTTTTCCAGTGCGTAACCGTAACAGTTGTTCCTTCGCCGGGTTTGCTTTTAAGGTCAAACTCGTTTACAAGGCGTTTAGCGCCCGGTAAACCAAGCCCGAGGCTTTTACCGGTAGAAAAGCCATCCTGCATTGCCTGCTTAATATCAGTAATACCAGGCCCTTCATCTATAAAGGTTAACCTTACGCCAGTTTGGGCATTTTTGCTGATAATTTCCAGCAAAATTTTACCTCCGTTAGCATATTTAAGCATATTACGCACTAATTCGCTGGCAGCTGTAATCAATTTAGTCTGGTTTACCAGGCTCATGCCAATCTTGGTGGCAAATTCCTTAACCCGGTTCCTAAATGGTACTACATCTTGCTCGCGCACGATTTGCATCGTGTCTTTAGTCAATATCATCATGCGGCGCCTCCTCTTCTTCGTCTTCTGGGTGCTCTATGGTGCCGATTTTATCATGTAGTAGTTCCATGCCTTTCTCAACGTCGAGGGCGGTGTATACCCCTTGCAGGGTAAGGCCTAACTCAACGAGGGTAATAGCCACAGCGGGCTGCATGCCCACTACTACCGTTTCAGCATCCATGATACGAGACATGGAGGCGATATTGCCCAAGATTCGACCCATAAATGAGTCAACGATACTTACTGCAGAAATATCGATGAGCACACCGCGGGCACCGGTCTTGCTCACCATATTGATTAGGTCATTCTCTAGGTTCAGGGCTAGTCTGTCGTAGAGGTCCACTTGTATGGTTACGAGCAAAAACTGCCCCATCTTTAAAATTGGGATTCTATCCATGGCTCACTTCTCTACTACTACTATTTATTCAGGTTAAGGCCTGTATATCTGGCGGTTTTCTTTACCTCAACGCCACGCATGCTAAAGGCAAGCTGCAACGCGTTTGCAAGTGTAGCCTTTGTTTTTATGTTCGAAAGGTCGATACCCAGGTGCACAATGGTTTGCGCAATCTCGGCACGGATACCACTAATGATACACTCAGCACCCATTAGGCGCGTGGCGCTAACAGTTTTGATCAAATGCTGTGCTACCAAGGAGTCTACAGCTGGCACGCCGGAGATATCAAGTATGGCGATGCTGCTGCCTGTGTTAACAATCTCTAACAGCAGGTTTTCCATCACCACCTGTGTGCGTGCGCTATCGAGCGTTCCGATGATTGGAAGAGCAAGTATACCTTCCCATACACGTATAACCGGCGTAGAGATTTCGTTTATCTCATCGTTTTGGCGCAGTATTACTTCTTCGCGGCCTTTAATATAGGTGTCGAAAGTAATCATGCTCAGGTTGTCCAGTAACTTGTTTATAATGCTCAACTCTTTGTAGAGCTGTTCTGGCTGGTCTGATAGTTTCTCTTCAAGTACCTGATTGATAGCTTGCTTCAGGCTAAGCACATACATGCCTGTTTCGCGCGGGGTGAAGCCTTGGCGCGCACGTGTAATCGAAATATCTGAAAGGATCTCAGTTACGGTTTCGTACTCTGGCGCGTAAGTATTCTCAACATTGCCGGAGGCAGTGGCAGTTGCCAAGCCATTCAGCAGCTCATCCGACTGGCGGCGCAATTCCTCGTTCGAGATCAGATCATCGCGCAGGGCTTCATCGGCTAGCTGGTTCTGCATCCAGTTTTCCAGAATTTTCTTCTTGTTATTCTGTAACAATTGAGCTGTGTTGTTCATCGTGCTTATTTAATGAGATTTGAATGGCAAAATTATACTTCTGCCAATTAACCTCTAAAGGTAAATAAAACTAAACTAATATATCTGTATTTGTGCCAAGCAATTGAAGTGCCAGTAATGCGGTTTAAGTCCTGTGTTGCAACTGTATTTATATAAGTGCTTCATTGCCAGTAAAGTTGTTTTTAAAGGCAAGGTAAGTATACCTTTAGTTTATAAAAGTAGAATCTTTGAAATAAGGTATCACTCCAAAAGAATAATGGGAAGTATAGGTTATGCACTATAACCGATAGCGAGCACCTGTATCAATACAAAAATTGAATTATCGGGCTAGGTTCTGGTGGTCATACTTTTTGCCTGCCCAGCAATACCTGTGCTGAAGACTGAATTAGGCGAAAACCTTAACCTGATTAGCCACTATTGGTTTTATTCTCACCAGGCATAAGCATAAGACAGCGATACAGAAACAACGAGCCTGCAAAAACAACATTTTAACCGGTGCGCCATGTTTTATGCGAGGCTGCGGTGGTATTCCAGGAAAAGTGGTGAAGTGGAAGTTGGCCGCTACCAAGCGGAGACCGCCAGCGCTGCGCCTTATTCATAAATAGCCAGTAAGTTGGTCTGGCAGGGAGCGGCAGGAATTGCGCCGGACAATAACAAGACGAATCTGATGAAACGCATGAGCAAGAGCTATACTAATTTTAACTTATTAGGTGCCATGATGCAGTCTGGTCTGCTTTCGCTGTGTTTAGAGGGCTAAATAAAAGAAGCACCTAGCGCGAGAAACGGTGCTTTCATCGCCGTTTCTCGCGCTAGGTGCTTCTTTTTATACCTATTCGTTAGTCCATACAGCATCTCCGGAAGCATTGTAAAGATTCAACGTACCATCATCTTCCAACACTAATTTTACTGGTTTGTTATTGGTATTTGCCCACTTTTGATCAAAATAGCCCATTGTTTTAGAAGCCCACTTTGACTCGTTTGTGCCATCGTATACTACTAAATTGCCATCAGTCTGCATGCTGAGTTTAGCACCTTCAAAGCCATGTGCCATTGAGCACCATTTAAAGGCATTAGTTGCAGTATATACACATAGATTACCATCGGTTTGAATGACCAAGTAGTATTCGCCATTCTCAGAGTATAATCTTTGTTCGGTATCCAACGTTTCTCCAGCAGCCAAGGTATTGGTTACCTTTTCTACTTTAAGGTTAGACGTAATATCGTTGAAATCAAAATTGCTCAGGTTAGGGGTGTCGCTATACAAGGTTAGTTCCTTGCCATTTCCTATGCCATGCTCATACAGAACAACTCTGTAACCTGGTTTTATTTTCAGTGAGCTGATAACGTCATTCCCGATTTTAAAATAGCCTTTATGAAAGCCTTCGTCAAAAGATTGAGTAGTGCCTTCGTAATCAAAATCTTTATAAACTGTTAAAATCTGAGCATTGGCGCTAAAGCATAATAGGGCCAACACTAATAATGCTGAGGTAATAATTTGAAATTTCATACGCGTAAATTTTTAAAATAAAGCTTAATCTCATCAGTATTGTAAGATTAATCCTGAATTATTTTGCATTATATGTATATCGAATTTAATTTTATTTTGTTTATAGTTAATCTTATTTATGATTAAATTTAATTTTTATTTAGCCAATGACTACCACAATGCCTCAAAGCAAAGGATATAGAAAGGCAAAGAATATAGGGATCTATCTTTTTTGTCGTAGAGGATAGTCAATGATTTAAATTCAAAACTATTGGTGTTTATCAGGTTTTTATTAGAGAGATGATTGTTTTGCTTAAAGCAAAATGAAATAAAATTGATTATAATAAGTATTCACACTGATCTAGTTATAATAACACGATTAACAAATCTTAGCGCTTAATTATTAATCGGAGTGGGTGAAGTTCAAACGCAATTACCACCTGTTTAGACATAGCAATATTGCCTCAGAAGCGAGATTTTCAAAAGTAAGCTATAACAAGCAATTACTTATAGCCATTATTCGGTGATGTCCTGCTTTACTTCTATTCCCTTGGAGTTGTAGAAAGTTCTAACTTCAGTTATTTGCTTAGGCACCCCGTTGTGTACAGCTGTTTCTTCATTTAGATAAAGAACAGAAAATAAACTCTGTGCTCTTAAACTAAACGCTGTGCATAGCACTATTGAGGTTGAAAGTAAAGTTGTCCCGGTATTAATGATATTCTTTAGAATACGCTGGAGTTACTCTTCAAACAGTATTGGTTCTCTAAGCCTCATGTAGTTAATAAAGGCTATTATGGAAGTTACCACACAAAATACAACCTGCCCTTCCAGGCCAACAACCATTTCAAATTTACGGGTACCTATAGAATGCCAGATCATAATGATAAACAGCACTATGTTAGCGAGCCATGCAACTAGAAATGTATTTTTAGTATGGGTATAAAGGCTCAATCTATTTTCTACATCTACACTATCAATGATGTAGTAGAGAATCAGGTTAACAAAGGTCGCAAAGGCCGTACCTAGCAACGATAGAAACAGAAGTGCATAAATGTAAAACAGTATATACATAGGGGCTGGTAATATCTTTTTCTAGTACAAGTATGGCTCTAGTAAAATGACCTATTAGTGAAGGCTAAAAAGGCATCAAGTAAATTTAGGTATGCCTTGATGGTGCTTTGCTCTCTTTTCGAACTCTCGTCATCACCAGTATACCAAGTGAAACCAAGTTAGCTAAGTTATAAGATGCACTTAGTGCTCCACCGAGAAAAAATGAACCAATCCACCAGGTCAAAAATGAAAAGCCACAAAGCAAGTAGACAATAACCCTTGCTTCGGAATGCTTCTTTCCCCAGATCAAAGATAGCAGTAAAGAGATGAAAGCCAGAAACCAAATTAGGTACACGAACAGCTCTGTTAAAGCACCAATTGCTTTTACACCACCTTCGGCAAAGCTAGCCAGTGGAAGCAAGAGAAACACTAACAGCCAAAGCAGCTGTTTATGGCTAATTAAGGATTTATCCATCATCTATTCTGAGTATAAAACTTAACAAATGGGCATGGCTGTAATATGGCGAAGCCAACTTAAATATATAGTCGTAAAATTTTACTTCTTCTTCGCATATAAAAAGCCGATGCAACTATTAATACCATATAAAGGTAACTGTAAGACTTATTGCCACATAAGCTTCATAAATTATAAGGCTTATAAAAGGGGTGTATATCCTTTTTACACTTTAAGTGGAGTTTAATTAACAGCAGTACTCCTAAGCAAACCTCGCTTATCAATAGTTAATTTTAGCTGTTTTTATCTGCCCTTTTACCAGCACCTGGTGTATCTTTTTAGTGTTCTGGATATCTACCAGCGGGTTTCCGTCTAGTAACAGCAAGTTTGCATATTTTCCAATGGCAACTGTTCCGTGCATATCCAACACGCCAAGGTAGTTAGCAGCATTATAGGTAGCTATTTTTAGGACTGCTGCATTTGAGAAGCCAGCTTCTGTAAGGTGTTGCAACTCGTGGTGCAAGGCAAGACCAGGTAAGTTATAAGGGTTAGGAGAATCAGTTCCAGCCAATATGTGGTCTGCATAGTCTAGGAAATGATCTTGCAGCACCTGCCTGTTAAAATCGAATTTTACCTTGAAGCTCTCACCAACTTGCTCAGGTAAGCTTAACCACCAACCCATTAACCCATTAGTTGGCGCTAGATGCTTTACCTCGTTTAATTCCTCATGCACTTCTGCGCTGTTAAAATTTCCGTACAGACTCAGTGTTGGGCATAACCACACTTTGTTTTGCTTTATCCGATTTGAATAAGGGGCCAGCTTAGCTTTATCATAGTAAGGGTAAAGTGACATACGTGCAGACTCCTCTTTTCCCTGTTCCATAGCCGGAGACTGCGAAGTGGCAAACTGGATAAATCCATCCAGGTGTTCAATAGATGTATGGCGCGGGTCTCCGAAATCGTTACTCGTTAAGGTGTAGGGAATATGCCCACTAACACGCATGCCTGCCGCATCAGCGGCCCGGAGTATTTCCAAGTAAACTTCCGCAGGCAACCGATTGTAAACCTTTATCTCGTTATACCCTTTTTGCTGATGCGCCTTCACTAAACGCTCAACCTGGCTTATGTTTTCTAGTACCGGGCCACTGTGGTTGTCTGCCCAAAGTGGCGGGTTGCCATCATATAAGGGTGAAGCAATAAATAAATTTGGGCCGCTCATGAGGTCCATACTTATAGAATCTCTCCAGGCAAGCACCCCTTCACTACCTGCCATAACCCGCACGCCGGTAATGCCATATTTAAGGAAGGTATCCAAATAATTTCTGTTAGGTATACCGATATGCGCATGCATTTCAAATAGCCCAGGTATTACATAGCGGCCTTGCCCATCAATTACCTGATAGTTCTTAACTTTTCGCTTCTTTGATTTAAAAGATGCAATTTTGCCATCCGTAACCACGATCTCTTTTTGTGGGAGTAACTTTCCGGACTCAACATCTATAATGTTTACGTTTTTAAGGTGCAGGTTTTGAGCAAAGCCAGAGATGCTGTAAAAGAGTAGGCAAAAGCTTAGTAGAGTTTTTAGCATAAGTTTTAACAACGGTAAGTAAACTTCAGTAAGGATAGCAATATATAGCAAAAGGTTGCATATGCATACTTAGGTCTGAAACAAGACTGTACATATAATCCCCCAAATCTAGGATCATTTAAGCCATTTAGCCAAAATACTTGAGAACGTTTAAGAAGTATAAGGAAACGATACTCGCTGTTTAAAAAAAAATCAAGCCGCAAGGTATACTATCCACGAGCCAGGAAATTGTGTAATTCTTCCGCTGTTACCCAGGTACACCATGCTAAGCCGTAGGTTAGATAATGCGCCGCAGCTTGATCCCAACCTACACAGGCGCGCCCTCAATCGGAGCGACACGGTGCCGAGTTTCTGTAGAGAACCCACAAATTGTTTTCAAACCTAAAGTTTTTAGTAAGTAAGTATGGATTGCGCCTGAATGGTAAGCAAATACTGGATTCAGCTTGGGTAGCCAAAAGCTCACCAATTACTCGCCACATAGCGATGTCTCTCGCAGGCCAGGCAGTTGGATACGGTTATTGCTGGCGGTTGCTAGTGACCGCCGATAAAACACCTGTTTATGCAGCCAAAGGAGAAGGTGGGCAGCACCTGATTTTAATTCTGAGTAAGCAGGTTGTGGTAGTTATACTACAGGAGTGGAGCCTGTAAAAGGATGCCCAGGCAGAAGAAAATTTATACATGGCCTACTGGCTTTGCTTTAACTAGTATGGCTAAATATGAGCGCTAAGCTGATTTTAGGAGAAAAATGGAAAGGGTCTAACGAAATACAAAAAGCCCTGCAAGTATATCTTACAGGGCTTTTTTCAAAAGTCGGGGTGGCAGGATTCGAACCTACGACCTCCACATCCCAAATGTGGCGCGATACCGGGCTACGCTACACCCCGAACAAGTATAAAATCGCTTTTATCTTGATGGCACAAAAGTACGAATATTAACGCATTTTGCAAGCTAAACATGTCTTTAACTTGCTAGAAGTGTACCTGAAATTAGATGAGTTTGTTAACTTTTAGCGCTGTTCTAAGCATTTCTAAAGTTAATTGCCTCATTTTCAGCAATAGTGTTTTTGATCTTAAACCGATGTGACCTGAGCAGAAAACAAAAATAATTTTCTATTCTGTTTTAAGTTCTCGGCTGAAGTATCATACTTTACTGAAAATAAGCTTTCCTGATTAAAGTTTTCATACCTGAAAGCTAACCGTGACATTTTACACGGGAGGCAGAAATGAACTAGTGCTCGCTAGCTAAACCATTAAAATTAACAACTAACGCATGCAAAAACATTTACTATCAGTGGCGCTTCTTCTTGCCTTGGGCGGATCGGCAGTGGCCCAGAAGAAAGGAAAAGAACCTACGCCAACTGCGGCAAAAGATCGGTTTAGAGCTTACCAAGTGCGCCAACAACTGGCAGAAGGCTCTTTGGTAACTAACCTGGCCTTCCGAAACGTAGGGCCTACCGTTATGAGCGGACGCATCACAGACATTGATGTTTCCCCTAACGACGCGGTTACATTCTATGCCGCCTTTGCGTCGGGTGGGCTCTGGAAAACAACCAACAACGGCCTTTCTTTTGAGCCGCTGTTTGACGAACAGGCTGTAATGACGATCGGTGATATTGCCGTAGATTGGAAAAACAACGAAACCATTTGGGTAGGTACCGGAGAGAGCAACTCCAGCCGCTCATCTTACGCTGGAGTTGGTGTTTACAAAAGCACGGATGGCGGCAAAAGCTGGCAGCACACGGGCCTCGAGGATACGCATCACATCGGCAGAATCATACTTCACCCTACCCACCCGAATACGCTTTGGGTAGCAGCCGTGGGGCACCTATACTCACCTAATAAAGAGCGCGGTATCTACAAGACTACCGATGGTGGGAAAACCTGGAAGAAAACGCTTTACCTGGACGAAAACACAGGAGCCATTGACCTGCAGGTAGACCCTAAAAATCCAAATAACTTATACGCGGCCATGTGGCACCGCGAACGCCGCGCCTGGAACTTTGTGGAAGGCGGTAAATCATCAGGTATATACAAATCAACCGATGGTGGCGCGACCTGGTCCGATATCAGCACGGCGCAGCATGGCTTTCCGGATTCTGATAATGTGGGGCGCATCGGCCTCAGCCTCTTTCCGGATAACCCCAACATTATTTATGCCCTGGTTGATAACTATGATCGCCGGCCGGTGGAGGAGGAGAAGCAAGACCAACCGGATATGCTAGACAGCGACCTGTTCAATGGCATGTCGTCGGAGGAGTTCTTAAAACTGGATGATAAAAGCCTGAACAAGTTTTTGGATGACAACCGTTTCCCGCGGCAATACACAGCTAAAACCCTGAAGGAGAAAGTGAAAAACGGCGAGGTGAAACCAGCCGATATCACAGCATACCTTACAGACCCAACCGTGGAAACCTATGCCACCGAGGTGCGTGGGGCCGAAGTTTACCGCTCTGATGATGCCGGTAAGACGTGGAAAAAAACTCACGCCGATTTTATAAATGATATGTACTCCAGCTACGGGTACTATTTTGGCGTGGTGCGCGTAGCGCCAACCAACCCCAATCATATTTACATACTTGGCGTGCCGCTGCTTATGTCAGAAGACGGTGGCAAGACATTTAAAAACATAGAAGGCGACAACGTACACTCCGACCATCAGGCGCTCTGGGTAAGCCCCGACAAGCCCGGCCACCTGATTAACGGAAACGATGGCGGCGTGAACATCACCTACGACAATGGTAAATCCTGGCTGTATGCCAACACGCCTGCGGTAGGGCAGTTCTACTCCATAGCCGTGGATATGGCCAAGCCTTACAACGTATACGGCGGCCTGCAGGACAACGGCACATGGTATGGGCCAAGCAACTATAAGCAAAGCCTGGGCTGGACCAGCCGTGGCCGTTACCCATACGAGCGCCTGGGAGGCGGCGATGGCATGATGGTGCAGGTAGATTGGCGGGACAATAACATTGTATACCTTGGCTCGCAGTACGGAAACTACACCCGCTTAAACAAGCAAACCGGAGAGCGCGCTTTCATCAAACCAAGCCATAAATTAGGCGAGACCCCACTGCGGTTTAACTGGGAAGCGCCCATACTTCTGAGCCGCCACAACCAGGATATTTTATACTTTGGCTCCAACAAGTTCCACCGCTCCCTGAAGCAAGGCGAAGATATGGAAGCGTTGTCTGGTGACCTTACCCGTGGAGGCCGAAAAGGCGATGTAGGTTATGGCACGCTTACAAGTATAGATGAGTCGCCGCTTCGCTTCGGGCTGCTATATACTGGCTCCGATGACGGCCTGATTCATACTTCAAAAGACGGAGGATATACCTGGGCAAGGGTGTCTGACAAGTTGCCGCAAAACCTTTGGGTTTCTACGGTGGTTGCCTCGGCGCACAAGCAAGATCGTGTGTATGCCTCACTCAACGGCTACCGCTGGGATGATTTCACGCCTTACCTGTATGTATCCGAAGACAATGGCAAAAAGTGGGAACGCATTGGTGCCAGCCTGCCACAGGAGGCAATAAACGTAATTAAGGAAGACCCTAAGAATGAGAACCTGCTGTATGTAGGCACAGACCATGGGCTATATATATCGCTGGATAGGGGGAAAACGTTCATGGCCATGAGCAACGGAATGCCTGCGGTTTCGGTGCACGATCTAGTGGTGCACCCGCGTGAAAACGATTTAGTGGTGGCAACGCATGGGCGCTCCATCTACATTGCTTCCGTAGAGCATCTGCAAAGCCTGACCCCAGAGGTGCTTGCCAAGCAACTGCACGTTTATACTATTAATTCTGTAATGCATAACAGTAACTGGGGCGAGAAAAGCTATACCTGGGGAGATGTTACCCAACCTGAGGTATCTATTACGTTTTATACTTCAACGGCCGGTGCAAGCACTATTCGCATTAAAACCGATAAAGGTGAAGTTGTAAAGGAGTTGCAGGACCAAAGCGAGCGAGGCCTAAATTATGTGGCATATAACCTTTCAGTGGATGCTGCAAAGGCTGATGCCTATGCGGCTGCATTAAACAGCACTAAAAAAGAGGGGGAAGAAACCGTTGCCCTTAAGGCAGCTAAAAATGGTGTTGTTTACCTTCGCCCGGGCAAGTATACTGCAGAGGTAACTACAGTAAACGGCAATACAGCAACCCAAGAGCTTACCATAAAAGCACCTGAACGCAGAGGAAGAGGGTAGTTCTAGTGCATTTCTATAGTTCAAAAAACGGGGCAGCAGGCAATGCTGTCCCGTTTTGTTTTTTCGGGTAAATATATACTGTAGTAAGGTCAAAAAGGATCAATGTGTATCCAAGCAAATCCGTAAAACACAAGTCTTATAAATTACTGCAATACATCCCCTTTGATTAAATCTGATTAGCGTATTGCAATGGTTACGTGTAAAATAAAAGTACAAAATAAGTATAATTTAAAAGTAAGAATTATATTTACAGATGCAACTCAAATAACTTGTATCTGGTGAATTTAATATTTTAAAAATACAAGATGGTTTGATGCGGACTGTGTGTATGAAGTAGACTCTGTAAGATCTAGACTATGTTATTTAAAATTTAAAACCAATGTTTTAACAGTTGATATAGGTTGTGTTGCTAATTGATGTTGTTTTTTGTTAATAGAATTAATTCAATCGTTCTCTTATCTGGCAGTTGTGGCATAGAAGGGGTGTGTAATTGGAATAGTATTATTTGATTAGCTTCTTTTATCGTCCATGAAGCACGTTTTATTCACCTTGTTTCTTTTATTAGCCTCGGTTAAATTCACAGGGTTTGCCGTGGTGTCTCCCTTCGGTAATTCAACCCAGTCCGCTATAAAGGGTTTGCTTCACCCGGATAAATCTGCGGTGGACTCTCTCAACGAGCTTGCATTTAGAGAAAAGCGCCATAGTTTAGAGCGTGCCTTTAACCTGTTGCAAGAGGCTGCCGTGTTGGCAAATGACCTAAATTATGTCCGGGGACAAGCCATCAACGCCTTGTACGAAGGTGGAATTTATATGCAGAACGGATATGAAAAAAGAGCTCTGGGGCTTTACTATCGTTCCTTGGAACTTAGCAGAAGTATAAGCGATACGTTTAACATTGCGCGTGCCAACCACCAACTTGCCAATGCCTTGGCTGCGGGGGAAAACCTTGCAAAGGCCGAAGAACTATACTTGCAGGCACTTGAGCACTTTCACTACCTCGGCGAAACCGAAGATGCCATCAACATTAAAAATAACTTAGGCTTACTAAAGCTTAAGCAGAAAAAAAATACGGATGCAATAGCCTATGTCCGGGAGGCACAACAGGAAAGCGAGGATATTGGCTACACGTACGGACTAAAGAAATCATACTTTCACTTAGGGCTGATTTATGAGAAGCAAAATATGCTCTCTAAAGCCGATGCATACTTCCAACGCGCCCTCGAAATAGACAAGAATAGCAACGACAGGTATGGCATGTCGCTGGCTGAGACCAAACTGGCGCAGGTTGCCTGCAGCCGCAACCAGTATGCACGTGCAGTGGCTTATGCAGAGGCTGCGCTTAAAGATGCACAAGCCATTTCTGCCTCCCAGCTAATGGTTGACGCAGTGGATGTCCTGATTAAAATAAATAAAAAGAAAGGCGATACGCAACAGGTGATCTATTGGGAGGATGTGCAGGTTGACCAGCAGAAAGAGATGTTTCAGCAGGAGAAAAGCTACGCGTTGCATTTCCTCGATATCCTGCGGCAGAAACAGGACCAACAGCTAGCCTCCGAAAAAGCCATGCTGCGGGCCGAGCAGTTGGCGAGGCGTACCAATTACATGTTGTTGCTGGTGAGTGTTGCGCTGCTGCTGCTTGGCACTCTGGCTTTGGTTTGGTATCGGTTTTACCAAAAGGGGCGCGTGTATGGGCTTGAGTTGGAACTAAAAAACGCGGTGATAGAGCAGAACGCCGCCGAACTGGACAAGCTTAACCGCGCCATGGCCGAACAAAACAAGTATTTGGAAGATGCCAACCAGTTGAAAAGCAGGCTTTTCTCTATAATTTCGCATGATTTGCGCGGGCCACTATCATCAGTGCAGGGTATTATAAACCTCTTAATGGCCAAATCCTATTCAGAAACTGAGCGGCTCCGGATTACAGGCCTTATGCGCAAGGAAATGACAGGGGTAATGGCGCTGCTCCAGAACCTTTTGTTCTGGTCCAAGGCTCAGTTGGATGGCGAGGAAGTAAACCTGGAGCCGATAGCGCTGAAGCAATTGATTGAGGAAAACATGCAGCTTGTAGCAGGAGTAGCGCAGCAAAAAGGGATTAAGCTGGTAAACGATGTTGCCGAAAACGCCATGGTGCTGGCAGATAAGCAGCGGCTAGATTTTGTACTTAGAAACCTGCTGATGAATGCGCTGAAGTTTACATTTCCGGGTGGTGTTGTGCAGGCGCGGGCGCAGGAGCAGGAGCAAACAATGGTGCTAAGCGTTGCTGATAACGGAAAAGGCATGTCTGCGCTGGAGCAGGCGAAGATTTTTCAGGAAGAGCGCTACACCACGCTGGGTACAGCCAGGGAAAAAGGCACCGGACTGGGCTTGATGTTTAGCAAAGACTTTGTAGAAAGCCAATCGGGTAGCCTGAATCTGGAAAGTGAAGAGGGCGTAGGTACAACCTTTCATATTGAGCTTCAAAAAGCATATAGCACACAGGCAGACCATGAAAAGGTAGCATACGCGCTATAAAATCATACTTATAGCCGCCAAGCGCCGTTATGCTAAACCAGGCAAAACGGCGCTTGGCGGTTTATAGCTTTAAGCCTGGCCCCTTGTCTTTAACCTGTTACCGCGAGTGTTGTGTAACCACAGCGCGTTGGTTCTCGCCGGATTGGTTAATAACACTTTGATGTGAGGCATCGCCATGGCTAAATTGCTCAACCTCAGCCTGATTGTTATTGCCTTCCTGAACAATTGTGCTCATGTGCCCCCCACGCATATAAAAGCCCCCACCAGATTGCGCTGTCGTAGCTGAGTTGTAGTTGCCAGTTTGATCTATGGTAGAGGTGTTGTCGCTGCTGAACTGGCGCTGGTAGCCGTAGTTATTGTTTCCTAATGCGCTTGAGGTTGCAGTGTTATTAAAGCTTCTGCTGAACTGGTCTTGTGTATGCTGATTGCCGTTGCCGGTTTGGGTAATAGTAGCCGTGCTATAGAACCGCTGTGTTTGAAATGCTGTGTTATTAGCTCCGGTTTGTGTGATTAATGCAGCGTTTCCGCCCTGCGTCTGGTGCTGCGTGGCGCTGTTCTCATTACCTGCCTGATAAATGGTAGCCAGGTTATTCTCTGCGCCCAGATAGCTTTGGTTCTGCTCGGCCAGGTTTTGATTTCCTGATTGATAAATATAGGCAGCGTTTGCCGCTACATCAGACTGAGATTGGCGGGCGCTATTGGCATCCCCTGATTGCTCAATAGTAAGCTGGCTGTTGGCTGCCCTATCCTGCGTTTGCGCTGCGTAGTTGCCTTTTCCGGTCTGGATAACATCGGCACCACTACCGAAAGTAAGATCTAATTGTTTTTGAAAGGAGGTGTTATCGTCGCCGGTTTGCACCAACGTGGCTTGGTTATTTGTGTTGCGGTACCCTTGCTGGGTTTGGCTTGCAGAGTTTGTTTTACCAGTTTGCAAAATAAAGGCGGCGTTTTCAGAACCTGCCTGGAGTATAGCTGCCTTGTTCTGTTGTGCTAGAACTGCAGTGCTGGCACAAAGGCATGCAGCACATATAAATAAGTTTGTTTTCATTATATCGTGAAATCGAAATAGGTACAAAGTGTAATACTTAATCTTCCTGTCTGGGGTTTAAATTTTCGAGGGAAAGGTATCGGTGAGCCTGGATTTGAGCAAAATGAAACAGCAGGTGAAAGACTGTAAGTATGAATGAAAACTTGCATTGCCCCTTCGGACTCCGGTAAGCAAATAGTTATGTACCCTATGTTATATGTGTGGCAGGCTTTTTAGGCCTTAATAGCAACAAGCCCAAATGCCTGTTTGATGGAAGTGCATTTTTATCGCAGCTTTCTGTATCTTTCAGAACTTAAAAGCAAGAAGTTTACGAAACCAGATTCAAAATGGGCTTTCAGCAGCATGGCATTACCCAACAGGAACTGCGCCTAGAAGTAGAGCGGCTACATAGGGAGTTGCAAGAGAAAGACACGCAGTTAAAGCTAATCAACCAGGTGGGTAGCATGCTCACTTCTGAGCTGGAGTTGGAAAAAGTAGTTAAAAAAGTTATCGACATTGCCACCAAAATCAGCAAAGCAGAGTTTGGAGCCTTTTTCTATAACAGAACAAACGAAAAGGGCGAGATATACTCGCTTTACGCCCTTTCAGGTGCCAAGCAGGATGACTTCTCTGGTTTCCCGATGCCACGCAAAACCGCCATATTCGGGCCTACATTCCATGGTGAAAGCATAGTCCGGTCAAACGACATCACACAGGATGAACGCTACGGGAAAAACAAGCCCTACCACGGCATGCCTGCAGGGCATTTACCTGTCAAAAGCTATATGGCCATACCTGTGATTTCTAAAAGCGGTGCTGTGCTTGGAGGGATTTTATTTGGGCACCCTAAAGCTGGCGTTTTTCAGGAGTATGAGGAAACGCTGGTCAAGAATATAGCGGCACAGGCGGCGGTTGCCATAGATAATGCCAATCTTTATGGAGCTAAACTGGAAGCAGAGCAGCGGAAAAGCCGTGAACAGATCAGTACCATTCTTGAGAGTATAACCGATGGCTTTTTCACTATCAGTAACAACTGGGTGGTAACGTACTGGAACCAGGAAGCTGAGCGGGTTACAGGCAGAAAAAGGGGCGAACTCCTGCACCAAGACCTCCGGGACGTGTTCATGAACCCCAGCCTGAACGGCCTTTACAAAAAACTATACCTGGCTCAGAGCAAGTATAAGCCAGTTAGCTTTATCGGTTACTACTCGGTTTTCAAGACGTGGCTCAGCATTAGTGCCTATCCTTCGGAAGAAGGCTTGTCGGTTTACTTTAAGGACATAACCAAGCAAAGGCATGCCGAGGAGCTGGATCACTTAGGTAAAAAAGTGCTGGAGCTTAATATAAAACCGGATAGTGACCTTAAAGATACAGTAAACTACTACTTAAGAGGTTTAGAGCGAATTCATCCGGGTATGCTGTGTTCTGTACTGCTGGTCGAAGGCGGATGTCTTTATACTTTGGCAGCCCCAAGCTTGCCCAATTATTTCCTGCAAGCCATTAACGGCGTTGCAGTAAGAGAAGGGCTCGGATGCTGCGGCACGGCTGCCGTTAAAGCAAAAAAAGAATTCTCAATAGATATTGGAGCAGACCCTAACTGGGAGGAACTAAACAGTATTACAACACGCGCAAACTTAAAATCCTGCTGGTCTATACCTATCATCAGCTCTACCCAAAGGGTTATGGGCACATTCGCCGTGTATTATCAGGAAAAGAGGCTGCCTACCCCTGAAGAAGAGCACTCTATAGAGAGCTCTAACAACTTGTTGCAAATCTTACTGGAGAACAAAACTATTGAGAAAGCATTGCGCCAGAGCAATGAGCGCTATGACTTAGCGACAGCTGCCATCAATGATGCTATTTGGGAATGGGATGTGTTGACGGACAAAATTTACAGCGGGCCGGTTTTCGAAAAGATATTTGGGCATGAGGCCCGCGAAGATGAGCACGCCGATATACGTATTTCGCGCATTCATCCGGATGATCAGAGACGCATTGAGCAGTCCCTCCATAAAGCGATCCTGGCTACCAACGTGGACTTGTGGCAAGAAGAGTATAGGTTCATTAAAAAAGATGGTTCTTATGCTCATGTGTTGGACCGCGCATACATTATACGCGACAGTAACCTGAAAGCAACACGCCTGGTTGGTGCCATGCATGATGTAACTGAGGCGAAAACGTATGAAGTAGAGCGCGAGCTACTCATTGAGGAGCTAAAGCAAAACAACTCTGATCTCAAGCAATTCTCATATATTACCTCGCATAACCTGCGGGCTCCGCTGGCAAACCTGCTAGGTATACTTAAACTCGTAAAGCTAGATGCCATCATTGACCCGATGAACCGGAAATTGATAGACAAGTTTAACGAGGCCACGCACAAACTGAATGACACGCTGGAGGATTTGCTGGATGTACTGATCATCAAGAACAACAATGGGCTTAAGCTGGAGCATATACATGTTCAGAGCAGCTTTGAGGAGGTTTTAAAATCTATTGAAAGTCTTGTTCAGGAGAGCGGTGCAAAAGTGTCTGTAGCGTGCAATGAAGCGGAGTATGCTTACGCAAACCCGAGCTACCTACACAGTATCTTTCTCAACCTGCTCACTAATGCCATCAAATACCGCTCCCCGGAACGGGACCTTAACATAAAGCTGTGTACAAAACATGTAGGCAAGGGCATTGAGATTCGCTTTTCAGACAGTGGTTTGGGCATTGACCTCAAGAGATACAAAGACCGTTTGTTCGGTTTGTACCAACGTTTCCATAGGCAGGAAAATAGTAAAGGAATCGGGCTCTTTATAGCGCAAGCTCAGATCAAAGCAATGGGCGGTAGCATCTCGGCAGAAAGTGAGGTAGGGGTAGGCACAACCTTTATCATCCAACTCAAAAAATAACTGGCCTAGCTTGTGGGCTACATGCAATTGTAACACAAAAGCGCCATGCAACTATAAAGTTGCATGGCGCTTTTGTGTTAATAGGCACTAAAATATCATTAAGATCTACCAAGTAAATGTGTTCACCCTAAGTATACCTTGGGCTAAGTATAGCCACGGAATAAGCTAGGCTTTCAGGTTAATTCCTGACGAGTTAAAAAGTAATAGATTGCTTATGTTTCAGGTGAAAGGTCAGCTGTAGTAGCTGGCCCGACCTTACGTATATGAAAAGGCCCCGTATATACCTGTAAGTATAAACGGGGCCTTTTTGAGTTTAAGCTGCTTAAAAGAGTCTTCTAGCCAGCTTTATGATCTTATCAATAAGGGCGCCTAAGGCTAAACCCCCCAAACCACTCACAATAGCCTTAGCCAACCAGCCAAGTGCCGGCACCTGCTTAAACGAGTGCTCTAAATTATCGAGGGCGTGGCTGGTAAACGGAATGCCGTGTGCAATAATGTCGGCACCAACCCAAAGCATGGCAGCAGTTCCTATGTACCCAAGCGCGGTTAAAAAGCCTGGCATGATGCGCACAATCCCGCGCCCGATGCGTCTGGTTCCGGCACTAAACTTTTCCTTTGCCAGGTGGATGCCAATATCATCTGCTTTCACAATCAGGCCCACAAAACCATAAACTGCCACAGTTATGAAAATTGCCACGCTAAACATTACTGCAATCTGTGTAACTAGTATTTCCTCTGCTACAGTAGAGTAAGTAATGGCTACAATTTCAGCGGACAAGATCATATCTGTGCGCACGGCACTTGCCACACGCTGTTTTTCCAGTTCTTCCGGGGTTATGGCTTTAAGGGCCTCGCCTTGTTCTGCCGCTGCTCCCGGGTGTTTGCTAAACATAGCATGCACCTTTTCATACCCTTCGTAGCATAAATACGCACCGCCAAGCATCAGAATTGGTGTGATGGCCCAGGGTGCAAAAAAACCGAGCAATAGCGCGGCGGGGCTTAAAAAGATAATCTTATTAATCAGGGATTTTTTAGCGATCTGGAAAATGATCGAAAGCTCCCGGGAAGGGTCGAGCCCAACAACATACTTGGGCGTAACGGCTGTATCGTCGATTACAATGCCGGATACTTTGCTGGTTGTTTTGCTTACCTGTGCAGGTACATCATCTAAACTGGCGGCGCTGGCTTTTACCAGTGCCGATACATCATCTAATAAAGCAAGAAGTCCTGTTGCCATACGTGGGGAGCTGTTTCGGAGCCTAAGTTCAACCTTTTTTCTCGAATTTTTACACGCAAGTTTGTAACGTGTATTAAAAGAAACTTATATTGATAAAAAAGCACGAAAAAAGGCTGAGATGCTGCAACGGAAGAGGTACACTTTAACGCGCAGTTTCTCAGCCTTTTTAAAGTTATGCCGGAATAATTTCGTATTGGATAGGCTTAAAACTATAGTTGTTGGATTGCTCAGCGGAGCAAGCAGTGAGGCCAACGATCAGATCCATTTTAGCTTCCAGCAACACATAATCGCCAGCCTTGCTGGTTGGCGGGTCCACGGAGAGTTTACCGTCTGCGGCAAACTGTACATTCATGAAAATATTGAACGCAGTAGGTACATCGTCTGGCTCAATACCGAACTGGGCGAGGTTAGTATAGAGGTTCTCGAAGCAACTCGGGTGGTATTCGGGGTTTTGGTGCATGATCTGGAACGTTTCCGGGCTGCACGGGGCTAGCAGGAAATCGTTGCGGCCATTGGTGTCTTCCAATATCTCCATCATCTTGTGGCTGCGGTTACTCCAGAGGTGGTGCCCTTTGGTGATCAGGATCGTCTCTTCAAAATCCAGCGTTTTGCCCGAAGACAGTTTCTCGCGTTTATCCGCTGCGTTAAACAGCACCATGTCGCTAACCTGCTCGCCTTGCGGGTCCACAACTTTTAACTTATCGCCTTTTCGCAGTTTAAATGCCGCGCCACTTTGCTTTTCAATCGTTTCGATCATGCCTTGATTTTTGTGCTATATTTCTTTTGATTACTATTACATTTTTCCCGCCAAAAAAGGGCACTTCCAGCTTTCGTCTACTTGGCGGCCACTATATTGGGGTGCTTCCAGTCCGTCACCAAAATCGTTGAGCATGGGGTTGATGGAGCCATCGTAAGCCTGTTCACGCTCGCGTATTACCTTTTTCATGTTGTCATATACTCCCTTCTCGCGTAGTTGCTCAAACTGCCTGTGCAGGTTAAAGGCCATGGCTGTGTATCCAATTCTACGGGCTTTTCTGCTTGCGTTAGGGTGCAGGCCTACTACAAAGAAAGCAGTGCCGTTATAGCTAAAGCTGAAATCTGTGTCGGCAGGGTTGCTGCTTACATCCGGTGCCCAGGGCTGCTCGCTGTCATCGCTGTTATGGAGTAACTGCAGTTGTTCCCAAAGTTTCTTCTCGAATCCAAGCTCGGAGTTTTCCTCCTCATTTTTAAATACCGCAATCATGGTCATGTATTCGCTGTTTGCAGCCAGCGTTTCGGCAATGTACTGCTTCAGGTCCTGCCCCAGCGATTGGGTTGTTGTTTCGGTAGCCAGCGTATCGTATACGGCAAAGCGTATTTGGTTGGAGTTGAGGGCGGCCTTCGCGCCTACGCAAGGGTACTCGATGTCTTTAATCTTGTCTTTGATACTATTATAGATCTCCTTTAGAACTTGGTTGTTTGTTACATCCAGCTCTTCGGGTGTAAAGTATGTCTTCATGTCTGAATTGCTCATATTAAGGTATTAAAGTATAGCAGGCAGGTTATAGCATTTGCCGCATTGCGTGCAGACTAGTAGGCCTTACGCAGGTCAACGCTTAAATAAGTGCAAAATATGCTATGTGGGGCTTTAAGTAGAGTTGAAGTTTGCTACTGCCAGATCTCCTGCTGCCGTAATCAGCACGGGCACTTCCTGTGCTTAGCATCTATACTTTGATTTACCAAAAAGGGTGCAATTTTCTAGGAGAATCAACAAGCATCTCTAACTTATAAAAGTATACACAGTAATATTTGTATGATAGAAAGGAAATAGTAAGTTTCTATATTGTATTAGAAGATTGCTTTACAAATATGGCGTGCCTATTCTTCACAGAGGTCATCACAGAGGCGTTCAAATCTAAAGCAACACTTGTGTAATCAAAGTATAAATTCTGCGGCCAGAGCTTTTTTTCCGTCAGTAGTGCCTCAGGTAGGCTTTTGTTGTAATCAAATTTGCTGCTTAGGCAACTAGCACCTACTTACCCATGTAATAAAAGGAGTGATTGGTTAGCAGCCTTCAGGGATTAACAGCTTGGCCGCAGGCCATAATATTGATTGTGCCGGCTTGAATAACCTGCAAGAATATGGTGCGTTAATCTCCACAGAACTTGATAAGTATATGGAAATAAAGCAAAAACCTTTCGGAAAAACGGCTGAAGGCCAGGAAACATCACTTTTTACACTAACTAATTCAAGCGGTGTTAAAGTAGAGTTGTCTGATTATGGTGCCACTGTTACCTCGCTGCTAGCACCAAACCGAAATGGAGATCTAGGCAACGTAGTGCTTGGTTTTGAAAGTTTGGCAGGCTATACAAGCCCGGAATATATCAAGAGCGGGCCTTACTTTGGTGCTATTGTTGGCCGATACGGAAATAGGATTGCCAAAGGCACTTTTACGCTCCATGAGCAAATGTACAAATTAGCTACCAACGACGGGCCTAACCATTTGCACGGAGGCACTAAGGGTTTTGATAAGGTAATATGGCAGGCGGAGATGCTGCCAGAGGAGAACGCAGTGCGCTTTAACTATCTAAGCAAAGATGGGGAGGAAGGGTACCCCGGAAACTTAAGCATTACAGTTACATACACCCTAACGGATGATAACGAATTATGTATGGAATATAAGGCCACGACTGATAAAGCCACGCCTGTAAACCTAACCAATCATTGTTACTTCAACCTAACTGCCGGTAAATCAGACAATATTCTTGGTCATGCTCTTACTCTCAACGCTGATTGCTACACCGTGGTAGACGAATCACTGATACCAACCGGTGAGCTTCGCGGTGTAAAAGATACGGCCATGGATTTTACTACGCCCCGCACCATCGGGGAACGAATAAGAAAGGTTGCAGGCGGCTATGACCATAACTATGTGCTAAACGGAAAGCATGGCACGATGAGAAAAGCCGCCACTGTTTACGAACCAACAACCGGGCGTGTGCTTGAGGTGCTCACGACTGAGCCTGGCATACAGTTTTACTCAGGTAATTTCCTAGATGACACGCTTACTGGTATTGGCGAGCAACTGTACTCGAGGCATTACGGGTTCGCCCTGGAGGCGCAGCATTACCCGGACTCCCCAAACCAACCAGATTTTCCATCAACCATACTTGAACCGGGCCAAACTTACGAGTCTAAAACCATCTACAAGTTTTCAACCCGCTAAGAAATTTATACTCAAAGTGTTGCTCAAGCCTTAAGATAAGTATAGAACAGACTTAGAGATACTGATTTTAGTGCTTTATACAACCTCAGCTTCTTTGTTCAACAAATTGGTAGCTGCAATGTACGCAACGCCTAAATGGCGATTGATCCATTCACAAGAATTCGTTGAGCTCTATTTAAATGCCAAGCGGTAAACATTTCAGTTGCATACATAATATAATCCATAACGGGGTGAACAGGCCATACTTAGCGCAAAAACTAAGTATGCCACTTAAACACTACCGCAGGCTAGAACTGGATAAAGCTGCCGTGACACAACCCACGCTTGATGGCGATGATGAGTTTATACTTAGGCGACGCAATAGTCTGTACTAGACTCTAATTAATACCAAGCACTCAAAAGTACTGCTGTAAAATATTGGCTACATCTTAATGGAGTATAAGCCGGCCTGATAGTGAGCTAGGCTTATGCGTTTTAGTTTTCTAAGGACTCTGTTACTGCTCTAAATTAGGCTTAGGCTCTTTAAAACCATTCCAGTCCTTCTCGTTGCTTAATCTTGATTGCGCTATAGCAGCATGCTTAGATTCTAAAACCGACTCACCTCTAAATTAACCCACTTATAGTTTGCAGGTGCAAATAGTATTAACAAAAGCTGTATTTAGGGTGTCACGGAATAGCTTTTAACTTTCATTTTCTGTAAATAATCATTGATAGTAATTTGTGTGCTTGCAAAATCCAATAATTTATCCTTTGAAAGGCTTTGGGTTTGGTTGATTTTATTTTTGTATTAATTTATTATTTCAGCTTCGTTAAATTTGAAAAATTTAAAATGTGTGTGCATCTTTATGGCCACAGGAATAAAAATATAACAATAGTGGTAAATTGTTTTATTTAGTGATTTTTACGCGAAAAATGAACCTTTGATTGGATCTTTAAATTATAAACTACCTGCTCTTTCAGAGGCAAGGGGCTTTCATTATTTTGTGTTGTAATAATCATGTTTATTTCTGCTGATTGTGCTATGTGTATAAATTTTGGCAGAGATGGAGTCTTGTGGAAAGCGATGATGAATAAGATAAATTATAAATAGCATGAAGCACACTTTACTAATAGTGGAGGATGAGCCAACTATCCAGCTCATACTTGAATTTGTATTACAGGATGACTATCACGTCGTTTTGAAGAATGATGGCCTAGAGGCTATGGAATGGCTGGAAGCGGGAAATACGGTGGACATGGTGATTGCCGATGTAAATATGCCGTATTTGTCTGGTTATGAAATGCTTGAGGCAATCAGGAGTAGTTCTTTTTTCAGAGACCTGCCTATTCTGATGCTTTCTGGCCTGGAAAGCAGCGAAGACCGCATCAAATGCTTCAACTTAGGTGCTGATGATTTTGTCGTGAAGCCTTTTAACCCCGACGAGGTGAAAGCCAGGATAAAGAGCATCTTAAGGCGATCAGGTAAAAGCGTTATGGCATAGTGCTGGGTTGAGCCATGGAAGGAGTAGAAGTGAATCGCCTGCAAGTGCTTTATGTTGATAAGCACATGGAATCGTCCATACAGGCAGCTAGGTTTTTTGGTGAGAAAGCAAACTTTCAGCACGTAAGCGATTTAGAGGAGGGGTTGCAGTATCTTAAGGAGAATAAGGTAGACGTGATGCTTTATTCTGTGCAGGAGCAAGTGCCAGCACAGAGTCTGCGCAAGCACCCGTATCTGCGGCACCTGCCTGTCATTATGCTTTCAGAAAGCATCACCCCGGCATTGAAGTCGGAGGCACTTAAGTTGGGAGCAGACGACCTTTACCAACGGGACGGCCTGGGTCAGGAGATATTTATCCGCATACAGTATCTTGTAAAAAAGCACCGGCTGCTGCGCGAGCGAAAGCGCCAGCAGACTCCCAAAGGCGTTAAAACACCAGTGGCAAAACGCATACTGGATATCCTTATCAGCGGAACAGCTTTGCTGCTGTTGCTCCCTGTGCTAAGTTTAGTAGCCTTGTGTATAAAGCTGGATTCCAAAGGGCCAGTACTTTACCTGTCCAAGCGCGTAGGGGCAGGCTATAAAGTCTTTAACCTGTATAAGTTCCGGACCATGCGCACAGGGGCCGACAAGGACATTGCCGCCATGGCCGATGCTAACATGTATACCAAAAAGGGAAGCGATACTGCCGGAAGCATGGGATGCCCTGAGTGTGCACGGTTAGGGCATGCCTGTAGCTCTATGCTTTACATAAGCGGGAAGCAAATGTGCGAGCGCACGTTCCTGTCGCAGAAAAATGCAGCAGCGGCTTTTATGAAGTTCCAGAACGATCCGCGCATCACGCGCCTAGGGCTTTTCCTGCGCAACACCAGTTTGGACGAGTTACCACAGCTGTTCAATATCTTTCTCGGGGACATGTCCTTGGTTGGGAACCGCCCACTTCCGCTCTACGAAGCAGAGAAGCTAACAACAGACGAGTATATCCAGCGCTTCGCAGCCCCAGCCGGGCTTACCGGCTTATGGCAGGTGACAAAGCGAGGCAAAGGTGACCTTTCGGAAGAAGAGCGGATACAGTTAGACATCGAGTATGCGCATACTTACAGTTTCTGGGGTGATGTGAAACTGATTTTACGCACCTTTCCTGCTTTGCTGCAAACAGAGAATGTATAAAACCACCCTTAGCTATTGTGTATAGCATGAAGCACATCTACATCCTGCTTTTACTTTTAGGGAGCGTTCCTGTTGTAAGCTTGGCACAAACTGCGGAGCCCGGAATTACAGCCATCCAACGTCGCCTCCCTCCCTTAGACACTGTTTTGCTATGGGCAGAAACTGCCGCGCCATTGGTAAAGATCCAGAAATCTTATATTGATAAAAACACAGCCTTTATCTCCAATGCCAAAAAGCAATGGCTACAGGGTTTAACGGGCGATTTGAGTTATGGCGCAAGCGATCAGGTGTTCCTTCTTCAGGAAAATGGAGGGGCACAGTCTATCAACAATTTTAACAACGGATACAGGGCTTCCATTACCATGCGGGTTAATTTGTATGATGTGGTTGGCAGAAAAAGCTTAGTGGAAATGGCGCAGCACGAGTACGAGGTATCAAGGCACCGGCATGCGGCAACGCAGCAGGAAGTGCGCGCAAAGGCGATTGCGCTATACTTTGAGACAGAGTCTGCGCAGCGTGTGCTGCAGATTAAGTCTGAGGTGCTGCAGGTGGCAAAGTTGAACCGCATGTACTCCGAGAAAAAATTTAACGAAGCCAACATCGACGTAACGGAATTTGCCCGCATCATCGAAATTGCCACCAAAGCTGAGATGGAATTTGAGGTGGCCAAGCGCGAGCTTTATACTAGCTTTTATCTACTTAATGAGCTTACGGGTAAGCACCTAGAGAAGAGCCTATGACGTTTTTGCGCCTTCTACGCATTCTCTTAGCTAACCGGCGCTTGCTGGTGCTATTGCCTTTGGCTATGGCCGTAACGGTGTTCCTGCTAACCCGAGACGGCAAGAAAAGCTATGTGGCACGCACCATGATTTACACTGGGCTTGCATCTGGCTATACTTTAGAGAGCGGGGGGGATAGCCGCATAGATTATTTCTCCGTCAACAATGCCTTTGATAACCTGATTAACATGATTAAGGCTCGCAGCACGTTAGAGGAAACTGGTGTGCGCCTGCTTGCAGAGCACCTCATGATGCCCGCTCCTGACCCTTATGTGTGCTCCGAGGCTACCCTGGTGCAGTTAAATGAGCGGATGACCACGCCCTGGCAGGAGCAATTGCGGAAAAAATCTGTCGCAGAAACCGAAAAAGAGCTATACCGTGTGTTGGAACGCCAAGACAAGCGCTTGCTCGAAATTATACATGGCGAAGAGCTCCCCTATAGCTTGAAGGGCATACAGGCCAACCTTAAGGTAGAGCGCCAGGGGAGCAGCGATATGGTGATGATTGCCTACACCGCAGAAGACCCAGCAGTTGCCAAACGCACTGTAGAGCTCTTATGCCAGGTTTTTATGCATCGATACAAAGACATTAAAGTAGGCGAAACCGGCTCTGTGGTAGCATATTTCGAGGAACAGCTCAAGTTCTCGCTGGACAGGTTAAACAAGGTGGAAGCAGACCTGAAGTCATTCTCATCTGATAACCGCATCATAAACTTCTATGAGCAGTCCAAAATTATCGCGTCTCAGGAGCGGGATATCAACTTGGCCATAGAAGAAGAGAAATCCAGCTTGGTGGGTTTAGAGGCAGCCCTCCAAGATCTGGAAAAGAAACTTTCATCGCGTACCGGAATTGCCACCCAAAGCAGCCTTATAAACAAGAAGCGGCTCCAACTTACAGAACTTCAGAGCCAGTTAACGATGCTGCAGATGAACCAAAACCTGGAGGCCAACCTGTCGGATGTGTCCCGTCTGAATGGCCGCATAACCGGGTTGGAGCAGGAACTGCGCGCTGATGTAGCGGACCTGTACGGGCGCTCTTTCTCAACTCAGGGCGTGCCCACAGATGATTTATTCAACCGTTGGATGGATGCTTTGATATCCTTTGACAAGTCGCGCGCCAAAGTAGAAGTGCTTAGCGACATCCGGGAAGAGTATGTAAAGCAGTATGATATTTTTGCTCCGCTTGGCTCGGGATTAAACAAACTGGAGCGCCAGGTAGGGGTGGCCGAGCGAGAGTACCTGGAGAACTTGCATAGCCTTAACATGAGCAGGCTTCGGGAGCAGAACCTGCAGCTCTCCACAAACCTGAAGATGGTAGACCAACCTGCTTTTCCTACCGAGCCGGAGCCCTCAAAGCGCCTTGTGCTGGTGATAGCTGCCTTCATGGGTGGGGTGGTCCTAAGCCTCGGGTATGTTTTGGGCAAAGAGTTGCTCGATACATCGGTAAGGTCGCCGCAACGGGCCACAACGCTCACAGGCCTTCCTTTTGCGGGCGCCTCCGCACATCAGGAACAAAAAGACCGGCGTGTGCACCTGGATCTGGTTGAGGACAAATTGCTGAACCAACTGATTAGCACGCTCCAAACAACTACCAAGGCTATACCGCACGGAGAAACGATTTGCTGTATCCTGTTTAGCCTCCATGCAAGTGAGGGAAAATCATCGGTTGGCGAGAAACTGGTGGCTGGCCTGCAGCAAATTGGCGAGCGAGCGCACCTGCTAGTACCCGAAGCCGATCAGGCCCGCCAGACTAGTTTAGTCAGCACCTATAAGCAACGGCAAAGTATAAACAAACCAGTGAAAGCGTTAGATGATGTGATATCGGTAAGTATTGCGCCGAACAACTATACTTATCTTTTCCTCGAGATTCCGGCTGTTGCAGACCATGTGCTGCCTTTAGAGCTTATACAACAGGCGCAGCTATCGTTGTTGGTTTTGGATGCCGATCGGCGTTGGGGCAACGCAGACAAATTCTCGCTAGGAAGGTATTTAGATGTAGCAAAGCATCCGGCACATGTTGTCCTGAACAAGGTGCAAACAGAGTTCTTGTACGATATTATAGGCGAAATTCCCAAAAAACGCTCTTGGCTGAGAAGGATCATCAAGGAGAAACTGACACGGTAAAATGAAGTTAATCAATAAGTTTTTCCGTAACCCGCACCTAATGTCTCTGGCTGGTAACCTGGCTGCGTCCGGCATGGGCTTTCTGAGCTTTGCTTTGCTTGCCAGGGTTCTACCTCCCCAGGATTTGGGGCAGTGGGTCATGCTGGTAACATGCTTCGGTGTTTTCGAGCTACTGCGGTCTGGTCTGGTGCAAACAGCGCTTACCAAGTATACCGGCGGGGTGGCCATGGAAGTCGCGCTACCATACTATGGTGCCGCCTGGTCGTTGGCAAGTATGGTAACCATACTTTTGGTGGTCCTCGCTACCGGAGCAATGCTTAGCTTCAGCAGCTTGGCCGCACTGGAAAGTCTTGTGTTTTACAGCAAATGGTTAGCGCTTGTAGCCCTGGCTACCTTGCCTATGCAGGTTGCGCTCTGGGTGCAGCAAGTAATATCCCGCTTCGATAGGATACTGATCATGCGCCTGGTGAGTTCGGGCTTGTTCCTGTTGATGATCATATCATCGGCAGCCTCCCCGTGGGCGCTTTTGCCCACTATAGCAGGAGCCTTTGCCCTGGCGCAATTGGTGGCAGGCTTACTGGCGCTGGCGCTAGGCTGGGCTGAATTGCGCAGCATTTTTTCTGTGCAGCGCGCTAGTTTCTGGGAAATGCTTCATTTTGGCAAGTATAGTATGGGCACGATGCTGGGCTCCAACCTGCTCAGAAGCTCAGACACGCTCCTGATTGGGTTGTTTATGCCAGCGCAGTGGGTAGCGCTTTACAACGTGCCTCAGAAATTGCTGGAGATTGTTGAGATACCAGTCAGAAGTGTGCTTGCCACGGCCCTCCCGCGCTTGGCTGCGAGCCACGCCACAGGCAATCAGGAAGATGTAGCTAGAATCTGGAGCATGTACCTCGGCAGGTTGGCCCTGCTGGTGCTGCCGCTTGCACTTATCTGTTTCATTTGGGCCGAGAAGCTGGTTACGCTGGTGGGTGGCCCGGAGTATGTCGCCTCGGCAACTATCCTCCGGATCCTTTCGGTGTACGCTGCCTTGCTACCGCTGGATAGGTTGGCTGGCGTGGGGCTTGACGTTGTAGGGCGGCCCGCACTCAACTTTGTCAAAGTCATACTTATGCTTTCTGTTAACGTGCTCGGCGATTTAGTTGCCATACGCTTCGAGAACCTGGAGTTGGTAGCTGCCACCAGTATCCTCACGTTTGCGACAGGAGTGTTTTTTGGAAATATGATCTTGCAGCGCTACCTGCCTGTAAGTGCGTGGCAAGCCTTACTGCAGGCTGCCGGAGACGTGGCAGGCCTAGGCCGCCGCTTATGGGCACTGGCATATCCTAAGAGTTAACATGGAGGCCCAACGCAACATATGGCTCTTTGCCAAAACCAATATCCTGCCTACAATCGGCATTCTGGCTTTGGCTGCTGTTTTAGCGGTAGGGGTTGCCTACGGCGGGCTATTGGTTGCGCTTGCCTACATCGCTATTCCGTGCGCCATATTCGGGGTTAGCCTGATTGTGGCAAAACCTAAGTATGGTTTGCTGACGGTGGTGGTGTTTGGCTTTCTGGCGAATGGCTTAACACGCTACGTGCCGGCGCCCTTGGGCCTGAGCATCGACCTATTGTTGGTGCTAACCTTGTTAGGGGTGCTGTTTAGCCAACGCAGTTTCGACACAAAGCAACTCAACAATAGCCTCACCATACTCACGGTGCTGTGGTTTGTTTATACGCTTTTTGAGATAGTAAATCCCGAAGCACGCAGTCTGCAAGCTTGGTTTTACGCTGTGCGCGGAGTTTCACTGTACATGCTGTTCATCATCCCACTCACATTCCTGCTGATGCGCAGCGAGAAGGATCTGGACATGTTGCTGATGCTGTGGCTGGGCTTGTCGCTGCTAGGCACGCTCTGGGGGATTCGGCAGTTTGCGTTTGGCCCCGACTCGGCTGAGCAGGCATGGCTCAATGCAGGAGGTGCAGTAACGCATATCCTGTTCGGGAAGCTGCGCGTGTTCTCATTTTACTCTGATGCCGGGCAGTTTGGGGCTTCCCAGGCGCACGCCTCAGTAGTGGCAGGAATTCTGGCTATGGGAGAGCGCAGGCTTTCCAGGAGGCTGATCTTTATATTTATCGCCTTGTTGAGTTTTTATGGCATGCTGATCTCCGGTACGCGGGGCGCTTTTTTTGTGATAGTTGGGGGCGGGGCGTGTTACCTGATAGCTATCCGAAACATGCGCTTAATTATACTTGGCCTGGTTATCGGAGGGTTAGCGTTTGGGTTTCTGAAGTACACAACCATTGGTCAGAGCAATTACCAGATCAACCGCTTGCGCACCGCCCTAGACCCCAACGATGCCTCTTTGCTGGTGCGCATAGAGAACCAGCGGAAACTGGCCGACTTCCTGGCAACCCGGCCCTTCGGGGGCGGAATCGGGTCAGGCGGTTCGTGGGGGCAGCGCTTCAGCCCAAACTCGTTTCTGGCGCAAACCGCCCTTGATAGCTGGTATGTGAAAATCTGGGCCGAGTCGGGCATTGTGGGGCTAGTGTTGCATGTATGCAGTTTGCTGTTCATCATGGGAATAGGCTTTCTCAACATCTACAACTTGCAACCGCCCGACCTCAAGTATAAAATGATTGCCATTTTTTCGGGCTTGGGTGGGATAATCCTGGCCAGCTATGGCAACCAACTGCTAGGGCAGATGCCCACAGGAGTGTTGGTATACATGACCATGGTATACCTCTATTTGCCCAAGCAGTTTTTAGATGACAGACAGAATAAACTATACTCATAATACTATGGAGCAGAAGGAGCACGTGCGTGAGTGGCCAATGGTATCCATCATTAGCATTAATTACAATGGGCTGCAATACACATTGCAGCTGTTGGAGTCTCTGGAACAGGTGAGTTACCCTAATTTCGAAGTTATCATCGTAGACAATGCCTCGCACGAGGATCCAAGTGAAATTGAGCGCAGCTATCCGCACGTAAAGCTGCTGCGCTCTAAGGAGAACCTTGGCTTTGCCGGAGGGAACAACCTGGGCTTAGACCTTGCCAAAGGCGAATATTATTTGCTGCTGAACAACGACACCGAAGTAGAGCCGGGCTTTCTGGAGCCTTTGGTCAGCACTCTAGAGGGCAATCCGAGCATAGGCGCAGCTAGTGCCAAGCTCGTTTTCCACCACAGCCCCGGGGTGTTACAATACGCAGGCAGCACACCCATCAACCCATTCACTGGGCGCGGAAAGTCCATAGGCTTCGGAGAGCAGGACAGCGCACGCTTCAGCCGAACCGAGCCCACTGCTCGGGCCCATGGGGCAGCCATGCTTTTGCCGGCAAGGGTGGTTGAGAAGGTTGGGAAAATGCCTGAAATGTACTTCCTATACTATGAGGAGATGGACTACTGCGCCATGATCAATAAGGCAGGCTATGAGATTTGGTATGTGGGCAGCTCTAGGGTATGGCACAAAGAATCGATGGCGGTAGGCCGCGACACTCCCTTAAAAACCTATTACATGACCCGCAACCGGCTTCTATACTTACGCCGCAATGTGCAGGGCCCTGTCTTGTGGCTGAGTGTAGCATACTTCTGCAGTATAGCTGCCCCGAAAAACCTGCTTCAGTTTGCACTTAAAAGGCGCTTCGACCTGCTTCGTGCGTGCTGGCGTGGCATGTGCTGGCACCTGATGCCTCATAAATACGCTTTTACCCGCTAAAATATTTCTTCCATGATTCTACTTCTACAGTTCTTTCTGGGTGCCTTGTTTTTGGCAATGGCCCTGATGACGTTATACTTGCTTGTGTTTGCAGTGGCCGGTCATTTTCCGCGCCGTAGGGTTCGTGGCGGGGCGCCGCGAACTCGCTTCTTAGTATTGATACCTGCTTACCGGGAAGACGGCGTGATTCTGCATACTGCCAGAGAAGCCCTGAAACAGGTGTATCCGCAGGAGCTTTACCGTGTTGCCGTTATTGCGGACTCGCTGCAGCCTGAAACCATCCTGAAGCTGCGCGAACTCCCAATAGAAACTGTTGAGGTACAATTTGAGATAAGTACAAAATCCAAGTCCATAAATGCAGCGCTGAAAACTATTACGGGCACTTTTGATCATACTTTGGTCTTAGACGCTGATAACGTGATGGCTCCCGACTTTCTGGCACAAATGGATGTGTATGCGCAACAAGGAGAGCAGGCCATTCAGGGGCACCGCGTAGCGAAGAACCAGAACACTGGGTTCGCCGTGCTGGATGGCCTGTCTGAGGAAATAAACAACCATATCTTTCGGGAAGGGCATCGTGCATTGGGGCTATCTGCTGCCCTAATCGGGTCAGGAATGAGTTTTTCCTATGATTATTTCCGCGATTTAATGCACAGCATAGAAGCCGTGGGAGGGTTCGACAAAGAGTTAGAACTTAAGTTGTTGCGCAACGGCACTCGGATTGCTTACGCAACGGAAGCCTACGTGTATGACGAAAAAGTGCAGCAGGCAGAGGTGTTTGGCAACCAGCGCAGGCGTTGGTTATCGGCCCAGTTCCATTACCTGGGTGCTTACTTCACGTCTGGGGTGTATCACCTGCTGGCAAAAGGGAATGTGGACTACATGGATAAGATTGTGCAGTTTGTTTTGCTGCCCCGTGTTATCCTGAGTGGCTTGATCTTATTGCTGGCATTTCTGAGCGGCGCTTTGCACGTCGTTGCAGGGTATGCAATGTATCCGGGCACTGCGTTTTGGGGAGGCCTTCTCCTAGGCAATGTGGCGGCCATGCTCTTATCGGTGCCCAAAAAGTTTTACCGCCTCCAGACACTCAAGGCGGTGCTCCATCTCCCTAAAGCCTTTCTAATCTTCCTGCTTACCATATTTCGCCTGAAAGGGGCAAATAAGCGGTTTATCCATACGCCTCATACTACAAACGACATCAAGTAATGAAGAAACTACGCATAGGAATCGAAGCGCAGCGGCTGTTTCGGAGGCATAAGCACGGGATGGATATCGTGGCGCTGGAGCTGATTCGACAGCTCCAGCAATTGGATAAATACAACGAGTACTTTGTTTTCGTGAAGCCGGATGAGGACCGCGGAGGGCTAACGGAAACGCCTAATTTCAAATTTATAGAGATTGCCGGGGTAGGCGGGTATCCGGTATGGGAGCAATGGAGCCTGGCACGTGCGGCGGAGCCGCTACACTTAGACCTGCTGCACTGCACCAGTAATACGGCTCCGCTCAATCTATCGGTTCCTTTGGTGCTAACACTGCACGACATCATATACTTGGAGCAGGTAAACCTGCGCCAAGGCACCTGGTACCAACGCTTAGGCAATTTGTACCGCCGGTGGAACGTGCCGCAGGTGGCACACATTGCAAGCCGTGTACTTACAGTCTCTGCCTTCGAGTGTGCCCGCATTCAAGACCGGTTGCAGCTAGATGAGGGTAAACTTGGCGTGGTTTACAATGGGGTTGGGAGGCATTTCTTTCAGGAGCCGCCAGCAGCGGAGCTAGAGCAACTGCGCCAGCATTTCGGTTTGCCGACGCAGTTTATGCTTTTCCTTGGAAACACGGATCCCAAGAAAAACCTGAGGGGTGTGTTGCTTGCGCTTGGCCAGCTTGCAGCGCAGGGAAGTTTGCAAATGCCGCTAGTGCTTCTGGATTTTACCAAAGAGCGCCTACGCAGCGTGCTGTCAGAGCTGAACCTAACACATCTTGAACCTAGCATTCATCTTTGCGGCTATGTGCAAAATAGTAAGTTACCGTTACTTTACCGTTTAGCTACCTTATTTCTATACCCATCGCTGCGCGAAAGTTTTGGCATTCCAATACTGGAGGCCATGGCCTGCGGTACACCCGTTATTACCAGCAATACATCCTCGATGCCGGAGGTGGCCGGTGAGGCTGCTTTGCTAGTCGATCCTAATCAGCCTGAGCAACTAAGCCAGGCTATTCAAAAACTGCTGCAGGACCCTGATTTGTACAACCGCCTGAGTACGCTGGGCTTGCACCGGAGCCAAAGCTTTTCCTGGCGTCGCAGTGCCGAGCAAATGCTGGAGGAATACAAAAAAGTAGCGGGCGTTAAAGAGCAGGTATATGCCAGTGCGTAAGTTTATACTCGTAAGCATGCAATCCTGGGATATCGGGATAGGGTCTAACTGTAAAAACATAGCCCTTGAGCTGGCCAGGACCCACAAGGTGCTGTATGTTAATTTTGCGCTGGACCGTTTTACTGCCTGGCGCGCAGGGACAGACCCTGTTACCCAGAAGCGTAAAGCCGTGCTAAGGCAACAAGTTGATGACCTGGAGCAGGTGCAGGAAAACCTGTGGGTTCTCACGCCACGGGTGATGCTGGAGTCAATCAACTGGCTTCCGCCGGGCTGGCTTTTTGATAAGCTGAACTATCGGAATAACCAGTTATTGGCTGGCGCTATTCAGCTGGCGGCAAAACGCCTGAATTTTGACTCCTTCGTGCTCTTAAATGATAACATGATTGAGCGGGGTCTTTACCTCAAAGAGCTGTTAAAGCCAACCGCATATCTATACTATCTGAGGGATCATCTTATTACTGTGCCATACCACCGGAAGCACGGCAAAAAAGCACAGGAACTGCTTATTGCCAAAGCGAATGCCGTTGTAGCCAATTCAGGCTACCTGGCAAGCTTTGCCGAGCAGTATAACCCTAAAAGTTTCATGGTTGGGCAAGGGTGCGAACTGGAGCAATTTCTTGAAGATGGTATAGCAGAAGCACCTGAGCTACAAAACATCCCGGCACCTCGCATAGGATACATCGGCTACCTGACAGCTCTACGGCTGGATCTGGCACTGTTGATAGGTATGGCCAAACAAAGGCCCGCCTGGCAGTTTGTGCTGGTCGGCCCTGAGGATGAGGCATTTGCTCAAAGTGAGCTGCATAGTTTGCCTAATGTGCATTTTTTGGGGAATAAGCAGCCTGCAAGCCTGCCTAAATATCTGAAAGGCTTTGATGTGGCATTAAATCCGCAGTTGGTAAACGAGCTCACGGTCGGGAACTACCCCCGGAAAATAGATGAGTACTTGGCCATGGGCAAACCTACGGTGTCTACAGCTACGCCTTTTATGGAGTACTTTAAAGACAGTGTGTACCTGGCAACCGACCTGGAAGATTTCCTGCGACTCATAGCGCTTGCCTTGCAAGAAGATGACGAAGCGCGCGCCCTTGCCCGGCGGGAGACTGCATCGGCCCACTCATGGGAAAACAGTGTGGCCGCCATTTTAAACACTCTAGATAATACGCTTCATAAAGAATCAGAATACTAAGTATATGGCCCAATTTGTACAATTAGTAAAACAGAACCCTAAGTATAAGTCCTTAGCCTTATACTTGCTGATGCCTGCCCGGCAGGCGCGGCCCCGCTGGTGGGTACGGAAATTCCTAAACCCCTTTATACACCGCCGTGGAGCAGGCGCGCGCATTTGCCGGAGCACCCGCATAGATGTGATGCCCTTCCAGCCGTTCAGCCTGGGTGCAGGCTCTACTATCGAGGATTTCAGTACCATCAACAATGGCATGGGAGCGGTGCTTATTGGGGAGCGCAGCAGAGTCGGTATCGGCAGTGTGCTTATAGGGCCTGTGGAAGTTGGCAACGACGTGATCTTGGCACAGCACGTGGTTCTATCGGGGCTGAACCATAGCTATGAAGCCATAGACATTCCAATCAAAAACCAGACATGTACTACAGCACGCATTGTTGTGGAGGATGAAGCATGGATTGGGGCCAATAGCGTGATTACAGCCGGCGTCCGCATCGGCAAGCATGCCGTGGTGGCTGGCGGAAGTGTGGTGACCAAGGATGTGGCGCCATATACCGTAGTTGGAGGCAACCCCGCTCGCATTCTTAAGCGTTACAACCCGGCAACAGCCCAATGGGAAAGAGCCAATAGCAATCACGGGCACACAACTAACTAAACTATCGTTTGCATGGAATACATATTCTGGTTTGTGTTTTTTATAATTGCCTATACCTTTCTGGGGTATGGCGTGGTGGCTTACATGCTTGTAAGGATAAAAGGAGCCCGTAGCCGCCCGGCAGGTATATCTTCTGATGATGCGTTGCCTGCGCTTACCCTGGTGATCCCGGCCTACAATGAGTTGGATTGCCTGCCTGCTAAAGTAGAGAACTCGTTAAGCCTGCTTTACCCGTCAGCTAAATACAGCATACTGTTTGTAACCGAAGGCTCTACAGACGGGAGCGATGCATACCTTATGGGCGTGCCGGAGGTTGAGGTAATGGGAGGAATGGAGCGACGTGGCAAAATTGAGGCCATAAACAGGGCTATGCGGCAAATTGATACGCCTATCGTAGTGTTTACGGACGCCAATACATTGCTTAACCCGGAGGCGTTGCTGAACATTGTGCGCCACTATGCGGACCCGGCTGTTGCTGCGGTGGCTGGTGAAAAGCGAGTGCTTTCATTGGAAAGTGATGCCGCTGCCGGCGCAGGGGAGGGGATTTACTGGAAGTATGAGTCTTTCTTAAAAAAGCTGGACACTGATTTGCAAACTGTGGTGGGCGCAGCTGGCGAGCTTTTCTCCATGCGCACATCGCTTTACCAGCCAGTTGAGCCGGATACGATTCTGGATGATTTTATGATTTCGCTGCGCCTGGCAGCTCAGGAATACCGTGTGGTGTATGAGCCGGAGGCTTTTGCGCTCGAAGATCCTTCCTATTCAGTGCAGGAAGAGCTTAAGCGGAAGGTGCGTATTGCAGCTGGCGGCTTTCAGTCCATCGTCAGGCTTAGGTACCTGCTAAACCCGCTCAGGTATGGTTTGCTTAGTTTTCAGTATGTTTCGCACAGGGTGCTGCGGTGGGCGGTTACGCCCTTCTGCCTGCCGCTTTTGCTGTTCCTGAATTTTGGACTTTGGCAAACAGAAGATATGTACAAGGCCTTGCTGCTGGGGCAACTCACGTTCTATGGCATGGCAACGGTTGGCATGCTCCTCGAGAATAGGAAGGTTAAGGTTAAACTGTTTTTCATCCCCTTTTACTTCTGCTTCATGAACTATGCCGTCTGGCTTGGGCTTTTCCGCTACCTGCGTGGGGGGCAATCCGGTGTTTGGGAAAAAGTAAAAAGAGCGGGTGCCTCAGCGGGAAATTAACTTCTGTTTGATCTCTGCATGGGACTTACTAACCGGCTCCCTAGCACTTTACGCCTAACGCAAAATATTATACAATACCTAAGTTGATAAGTATCAAGACTATAGCGCGGGTTGTGCTTTAGGAAATCAGACATCTTAAAGAAAGGCACAGGCATTGTATTCCTAAACTACAATATTTCACCAGATTTTAGCTTTACTACATGATAAACCTATACAAATCAAAAAATGTCCGGATAGGGGCACTTCTAGCGGCTCCGCTTTTAGCTTTAAGTGTGATTGTCTCTTGCCAGCCAGAGCAGGAAGGGCCAAGCTTGCCGCTTGATGGCGCTCAGATGAGCGATTTAGTCGTGCCATCCAATTTTAATTACGCCTCTACCCGTTCAGTCAAGATCATTGTTAAGGCGCAGGACGATGCAGGCACTCCAATGCAGCTGCCCATGGTGCAATTCTACAATGCCCCTTTAGAAGAAGGTGGCAAGTTGCTGGCCGAGGGAGGCATGAGTGTAGCAGGGGTGCTGAGCATGGTGCGCGAGTGGCCTGTAACACTCAGCGAAGTTGTAGTGGTAAGCAATTACTTGGGTGTTGCAGACCAGGTAAGCGTGCCCATACATAATGGCCAACTGCTATATACCTTTCGCCCATTAACGCAGGCTAACCTGGCGAAACAGGGATTTAGCGCAATGCGCAGCGCCGAAGCAGTGGTTTTGAACCAGCAGCAGGCAGCGGCAAGCGGCTATACTTACCTGGGTGCCTACGAAACAAATGGTAAGCCCAAATACCTTGAAGCTGAGAACGATGTCGTGGATGCACAGTTTCTAAAGGATATTAATGCAACGCTGCCCGAAAGTAAGCCTGTGCCTACCTTTAACCCGCAATACCTGGCAAGCTCTAACCAAACAGATATAAAAGTGCTGGAACTGGCTGACATCTGGGTAACCTTTGTGCACGAAGGCGCAGGATGGTTGAATGCTTTGGGTTTCTATACCTATCCGCTGGACAACCCTCCGAAAACGGTGGCTGATATAGATACGAAAACCATTATTTTCCCAAATGTATCCTATAGCGGCAGTGGAGGTGGGCTTGCATCCGGAAACAAGGTCAAGATCGGTCGTTTTCCGGCCAATACAGGTATTGGCTGGTTTTTAGTTAGCAACGGCTGGAGCAACTCTACCAGAACTGTGGGAACAGGAAACTACACTGTATACTCTAACCCCGCTCTGAATCCTGAGCCCGATGAATTGCTGCGCCAGCACAACGTCTTAATCAAAGATCAGGGAAGGAATAAATTGCTGCTTGCCTTTGAAGACGTACGCCGGGATAACATTCCTTTCAAATGTGACCAGGATTTTAATGATGCAGTATTTTATGTGACAGCTAGCCCATACCGTGCTATTGATAATGGCAGTATGCCGGTTTTGAAGCAAACAGGCTTAGACAGTGACCAGGATGGCGTGGCCGATGAGTTTGACAGGTTCCCGCTAGATCCTACACGCGCTTATGCAAACTATAGCCCTGCGAAGGACATCTTCGGCACCTTAGCCTTTGAGGACCTATGGCCGGCGCAGGGAGATTTTGACATGAACGACCTTGTGTTGCAGTATCAATATCTGAGCATCGCGAACGCGAAAAATGAAATTGTGGAGTTAAACGGCAAGTTCGTAGTAAAAGCGATCGGTGCAAGCTTCCATAATGGCTTTGGGTTTCAGTTACCGATTGCCCCTGAACTTGTTAGGCAAGCAAGCGGAAGCAACCTGAAACACAATTATGTAAAACTTAACCCAAACGGCACCGAAGCCTCACAGCGCAAAGCCACCTTTATTGTGTTTGACGATGCCTTTGACCACATTAAAGCCACGGGTGGTACGTTTAATACGCAGGCTGATCGCCCGAAAGGAACCAGCGATACCTTGAAGTTACACATCAACTTTACGCAGGCTATAGATGCGAGCGTAATGGGTACTGTTCCTTTTAACCCATTCATCATGGTTAACAAGAACAGAGGGCAGGAGGTGCACCTCCCTGGCATGGAGCCAACAGACCTCGTTGACCAAACCTTTTTCGGGAAGTCTCAGGATGGTACTGATCTGGCGAAGCGCGTATACTATAAAACCAAAACCAACCTGCCGTTTGCGTTACACCTACCGTTGGAGTTTGAGTATCCTTATGAGAAGAAGAATATTACTGCCTCATACTTAAAGTTTGCAGAGTGGGCGCAAAGTGGCGGTATCCTTTTCCCTGATTGGTACATGCCGCTAACAGGCTTTAGAAATAACAGCAACATTTACAAATAGAGTCAATTACAGCATGCAGGTATTAACCTACGGTGGATAACTCTTGCCGAATTATACATATCATAGGCTAAAGGTGTAAGGCATCTAGGGCGATATAAAAAGTGCCAATTGCTATTGAGTAGTTGGCACTTTTATTTTTAACAGGATTCGTACTGAAGTATGATTGGCTGAGTTTACCAAGGGTTTCAAAGCTGACGGGTTCTTACCTGGCTTGCTCAACTCATCGAGTTGTTTTCTACTTAAAAACTGAACCTGATACTTAGCCGAAATAGATGAGATGCTCTTTAGGTTTAGGCGCTACATGAAACTTTAAGAGGAACTTAGACAGGAGCTTTAGCTGCTCATCAAGCTTATAGGTGAAAAAAAATAAATAAATATTGGAGAGGAAACATAATATGCGTATAATTGGTTAACCAATTACCGGTTAATTAATTATTCGAAATAGAAAGGCGATGGAAGTACTGAACAACTTTAAAGAGATAATAGTCGAGAAGCCTGCAGATAAGATCATTAAACAAATTAAGGAACTTATCTCTTCAGGACAACTGAAGCCTGGCGACAAACTACCACCTGAGCGCCAACTATGTGAGAAACTAGGCGTTGGCAGGAGCTATGTCAGAGACGCTATAAGGAAGCTAGAGTTCTATGGTATAGTAAAAACTTTACCGCAAAGCGGAACCGTAGTGGCAGGCTTGGGCATCACGGCATTGGAAGGGTTAATCACAGATGTGCTAATGGTAGAAGGGCATGACTTTCACTCTCTAGTTGAAACACGACTTATACTTGAGAAACAGACTGTACGCTTAGCGGCCATGCGCAGAACCCCGGAAGACCTGATTGATCTGGAAAAAGCGCTGGAAGCTTATCGGGCCAAAGTTAAAAATGGAAAGCAAGGGATCGAAGAAGATTTGATGTTCCATATCCGCATTGCTGAGGCTAGCAAAAACAGCGTACTCAAATCTTTGATGCTCATTGTAACGCCTGACATACTCACGCACTTCACCCAGCAAAATGTCTGCGGCGGAGGCAGACCTTACGGTGCTCTAGAGGAACATATGGATATTTTAGAGTACATCAGTATACAAGACCCTGATAAGGCTGAAGCAGCTATGAGTACCCACCTAAAAGATGTTGTAAATTTTAAAGGTTAACGCTAGCAAAGTATAGCAGCTAAATCTTATAATGGCTGCTATACTTTATAGGCAATAGATGTTAGCAATTAGAATTTAAAAAATAAATTGGTCAACCAATTGCGAGTAAACCAAAAAAAATCCTTAGCTTAGTAATTGTTAATAGAATTTGATCTTTAAGACCAATTCTGATCAAAACAATATAAAGAGATTATAATTCATCAGCAGCACAATGGAACCTTGTTTTGTTTCTGATGAGTGATTAATCAAATCTATAAAAGACGCTTAATCTAAGGACTATCATCTATAGCTGTTATGACTAGAAGTTCTAAACTTTTCTTAAGCTTTGTTTCCATTATAGTGTTTGGTTGTAGCACGTACACGCAAACCTATACCTCAATTCAGGTTAGCGACTCAGTTGTTGGGCAAGCTGATTTTGAGGCGGCAGTAGCCAATGCACAACCTGGAGATACACTGCGTATGGCAGCAGGGGTATGGCGCGACGCCCGCCTAGTGTTTGAAGGAAAAGGAACGGCAGAGAAACCTATTGTACTGATGGCGCAGCACCCAGGGGCTGTTAAATTAGAGGGGAAATCCAGTTTAAAGATTGCCGGAGAATATTTAGTAGTCTCGGGGCTGGTGTTCGTGAATGGCTATACGCCGGATGATGCGGTTATCTCATTTAGAAAAGACAAAGACAACCTGGCCAATAACTGCCGGGTTACCGAGTGTGTGATAGACGGATACAACCAGCCTGACCGCTTTAAAAGTGACGCATGGGTTGATTTATATGGTAGAAATAACCGCGTAGACCATACTTACCTGAATAATAAACTCAATAGCGGCGTAACCTTAGTTGTACATCTCAATAGCAAAGAAAGTCAGCAGAATAACCACCGCATCGACCATAACTACTTCGGTGAGCGGCCTCGCCTTGGCTCAAACGGTGGCGAAACCATGCGCATTGGTACGTCCACTTTCTCGCTTACATCCAGCAACACAGTTGTGGAGAATAACTTCTTTTACCGCTGCAACGGCGAGGTGGAGATCGTTTCTATCAAATCCGGAGATAACATCGTTCGGAACAATACTTTTTATGAGTCGGAGGGTGTGCTGGCGCTGCGCCACGGCAACAATAACCTACTAGAGGGCAACTACTTCATTGGTAACAACCGCAAGAACACCGGCGGTATTCGAGTAATAAATGCGGGCCACACGATACAGAACAATTATTTCCAGGATTTGCAGGGCGACCGCTTTTTTGCTGCGCTCGGTGTGATGAACGGAGTGCCTGATTCGCCTATTAACCGCTACCACCAGGTAAAGGACGTTGTGATAAAAGACAACGCCTTTATGAACTGCGCGAATGTGAAGTTTGGCGTAGGCAGCGACAGCGAGCGCACCGCCACACCGCAGAACGTAAAAGTGCAGAACAACATTTTCTATACACCTACTGCGCAAGCGCCATATACCGCCCTGGATGACATCAGCGGGGTTTCCTTCCAAAACAATAAAATTATCGGTGCACCGAAAGGCTTTAAGGCAAACGGATTTGAGCCGTCAAATCTTCAACTACAGAAAACAGCGCAAGGCTTGTGGGCATCCCAAAATGAAACACTCACTCCAAAACTTCCTGCTGATGCCAACACAACCGGCGTAAGCTGGTACAAGCCTGAAAACACAAACGCGGCAGCTTCTATAACAAAGGTTACACGAGATAAAGGAGCACTGGAGCAGGCCATACAAAACGCTGCAGCAGGAGCGGTTATCGAGCTGCAGGAAGCAGGGGAGTACAGCATCAGCAAAACTCTAGAATTGCCTCACGGGATAACGCTGCGTGCCAAGTCCGGCCTCGCGACAAAGCCTGTCATCCAGATGAGCTACAACGACAAAGGGCAGGCGCTTCTTGCTATAGCAAAGGGCGGAACAGTTAAAGTTGAGGGAGTCGCTTTCAACGGGTATTCAGACGGTGGCGTGGCCGACCAGGCCATCCGGACAAGTACGAAACCGATGATCCAGCACTACAACCTATTTGTGAATAACTGCGATTTCTACGGTTTTAACGAGTCCGGTGCAGGCGCTTTTAAGGCTTACCAGAGCACCTTTGCAGATACGGTCTCCTTCACCAACTCCACCTTCGAGGATATTTCAGGGATAGCGATTAACCTATCTGCCGAACGCGAGGATAAAGGCAAGTATAACGCAGAGTACATTATACTGGAGAACTGCCTTTTTAACGGAGTGATGGGCAGCGCCTTGGATTTATACCGTGGTGGCAACGACGAAAGTACGGCCGGCCCATACCTGAAAGTGGACCATTGCACCTTTAACAAAGTGAATAACACAGAACTTGGCTCGGTACTGCGCCTGGTTGGCGTGCAATGGGCCGAAATCACGAACAGCATTTTCAGTAACAGCGGGCAAGGTGGCCGAGCGGTTTTCTTCGAAAGCCCACGCTGGTCGTATAACCACATCGACTACTCTAATCTTTACCAGTCCGGCAAAATTGACTCCTTTTATGGCAATGTAACTGGCAAGCACATGTACACAGTGCAACCAGAATATACCCAACCCGGACAAGGCAATTTTCAACTCAAGTCTGGCTCAAAACTATCTGGCAAAGGCAGCGACGGAAAACCACTTGGTGCCCTCTGGAGCGATGGAAAGCTGAACCAAAACGGAAACAACTTATAGTACATGATACACACGCTACGCACCCTTTTCACCTTTTCGCTGGCGCTGCTGCTGATGATTTATACTTCACCGGCCTACGCGCAAAACCCGCAGCAATATCCAACGCTTATACTTACACCAGACGGAGTAGCCGCCATTAAGGCTACGCTTGGCAATGCGCCCTTGCTTACATCCAGTTTTCAGGAAACGAAGCAGAGCACCGATGCGCTCATGAGTGCTGGTATAAACGTGCATATGCCCAAGGATGCCGGCGGCGGGTTTACGCACGAGCAGCACAAGCGCAACTATAAAGCCATGCACCAGGCTGGTATTTTGTTCCAGGTGACTGGCGAAGACAAATACCTGCAGTATGTAAAAAACATGCTCAACGCCTACGCAAAACTTTACCCGACGCTGGGCCTTCACCCGGAGCGCAAAGAGCAGTCGCCGGGCAAGCTGTTCTGGCAAAGCCTGAATGATTGCGTGTGGCTGGTTTATACTATCCAGGCTTACGATGCCGTGAAAGGACAGCTGAGCCAGCAGGAGATTCAAAATATAGAGAAAAACCTGTTTTACCCGGCTGCTCGCTTCCTTTCCGAAGAATCAGCAGAGACATTTGATAAAATCCATAACCACGGTACCTGGGCAGTAGCCGCTGTCGGCATGACGGGCTATGTGCTCAATGATAAAAAGCTAGTGCAGCAGGCGCTATACGGACTTGATGAGAAAGGTACAGGTGGGTTTATGGCGCAGCTCGACCAACTGTTCTCCCCGGACGGATACTATACCGAAGGCCCTTACTATCAACGCTATGCCTTGATGCCGTTTGTAGTTTTCGCGCAGGCCATTGCCAATAACGAGCCGCAGCGCAAGATCTTCAGCTACCGCGATAACATCCTCCTGAAAGCCATCAACACGGCCCTGCAGTTGACTTATGATATGAAGTTTTTCCCGTTCAACGATGCCCTGAAAGAGAAAGACCTGCGCTCGGTAGAGCTGGTGTACGGCACCAACATAGCCTATGCCCACACCCAGGACAAACGCTTACTTTCTATTGCCGAGAAGCAGGGCGAGGTAATTCTTTCTGCGGAAGGCGTGCAGGTGGCAAAAGCGCTGGACAACAAGGAGGTGCAGCCTTTCAACTTTACTTCTATGGAACTGCGCGACGGCGCCAAAGGCAACGAAGGCGCTGTGGGCGTACTCCGTTCCGGCATTCAGGATAAAGACGAGGCCCTGGTGATGAAGTATAGCTCACAAGGCATGGGCCACGGCCACTTCGACAAACTGACATGGCTGTTCTACGACAACGGTAGCGAAATTATACAGGACTACGGCGCGGCGCGCTACCTGAATGTGGAAGCCAAGTATGGCGGGCATTACCTACCGGAAAACAAGACGTGGGCCAAGCAAACAGTATCGCATAACACGGTGCTGGTAAACGAGCAGAGCCACTTCGGAGGCAACTATGACTTGGGCATGAAGTCGTTCCCAACGTCGCGCTTTTTCGACGTCTCTAACAAAGATGTGCAGGTGATGTCGGCGGAGATAAAGGAAGTATACCCAGGCGTGAACTTTACCCGCACCATGGCTATGCTTCGTGATGAAGCTTTTGATAACCCAATCATACTTGATGTGTTTGAGATAAACGCAAAAGATTCCCAGCAGCAATACGACCTGCCGCTATACTACCAGGGGCAGCTGATCAACACCAACTTTGATGTGCAAAACAATAGCTCACAACTGAAGGCGGTGGGGCAGAAAAATGGCTACGAGCACTTGTGGCAGGTGGCGCAAGGCAAGCTGCCTGCAGGTACGGTACAGGTTACCTGGCTCAACGGCGACAGGTTTTATACTTATTCCACCATTGGTAGTGAGAACGCCGAAATGCTGTTCACGCGTATCGGTGCCAACGACCCTAACTTTAACCTTCGTAACGAGCCGGGGCTGATGCTCCGCAAAAAAGGCAATGCCGGGCAAACGGTGTTTGTGTCGGTGCTGGAGCCACACGGCGAGTTTAACGCCAAGGACGAGTACACCACCCAGGCCAGCAGCCAGATAAAGTCATTGCGGTTGCAAGAGCAGGACGGTGCCAAAATTATCTGGATAGAGACGATGAACGGCGACTTGCGCGCTTTTACGCTGGCCACAAATCCCGCAGTTAAATCTAAGCATAACATAAAAACGCAGTCAGGCAAACTGAACTGGGTAGGACCTTATCACTATTTCAAACTAAAAAAATAAAAGATATGCAAAAGCAAAGTGAAGAGTACTTGTTCGGTGAAACGTTGGCTTGGGAAGAAGTAGCTCCTGGTGTAAAGCGTCAGCTGATGGGTTACGACGGAACGATTCTGATGGCAAAAGTACAGTTCGAGGTAGGGAGCGTTGGTGCCGTACATGAGCATTTTCATGCCCAGGCAACTTACGTGGTGAGTGGCGCTTTCGAGGTGGAGATAGACGGCCAGAAGAAAGTATTGCGCGCCGGCGATGGCTTTTACATTCCGCCGCACGTATGGCACGGCGCCGTTTGCCAGGAGGCAGGTGTGCTAATTGACGTTTTTAGCCCGATACGCGAGGATTTCTTTAAACCTGAAACACTTACAACATGAAAGTAAAAGGACTCAGGTGGTTTATCGTGAGCATGGTGGGCTTAGCCACGGTAATCAACTACATCGACCGTAATGCCCTGGCCGTGATGTGGCCCGGCATTGCCGAAGACCTTAACCTTGGCAAAGAGGATTACGCCCTGATCCTTTCTTTTTTTATGGTGGCGTACGCTGTTGGCCAGTCTGCATTTGGTAAGATCTTCGATAGCCTGGGCACACGTGCTGGTTTCGTGCTTTCCATTGTTATCTGGTCAGCCTCCATTGCGCTTCATGCAGTTGCAAAATCAGTTACCTCCTTCGGTATTTTCCGGTTTACGCTTGGTTTTGGCGAGGCGGGCAACTGGCCAGGTGCTACTAAAAGCAATGCGGAGTGGTTCCCTATCCGGGAGCGTGCTTTTGCTCAAGGTATATTTAACTCCGGTGCATCCATAGGAGCTGTGGTTTCTGCGCCAATCATTGCCTTGCTGTATGTGGCTATCGGTTGGCGTGCTACATTTGTGGTAATTGCAGGTTTAGGTGCCATCTGGATAATTCCGTGGGTAATTCTTTACAAGGCCTCACCGAGCAAGCACCCTTGGTTAACCGATAAAGAGCGTCAGTATATCTTGTCGGGCCAAAAAGCGCCTGATGCGGTAGCTGAGTCTGTGGAGGAGGAATATGCCCCAGGCTGGTTTGAGATGCTGCGTTACCGCCAAAGTTGGGCTGTAATCGCGACTCGCTTTTTCATCGATCCTGTGTGGTGGCTGTTCGTGTCGTGGCTTCCGATTTACTTAGCTGACCGATTTGGCTTTGACGTGAAGCAGATAGGCCTGTTCGCTTGGGTGCCTTATGTAGGGGCAGCCATCGGAAGCCTTTTCGGGGGCTGGCTGGCTGGCTTCTGGCTTAAAAAGGGTTGGAGTGTTAACCGAACCCGCAAAATCATCATCTCGCTTGGCGGGGCTATCATGCTCCCTGCTTTGATTCTAACCGCATTTGCAGCTACGCCGCTAATGGCTGTCCTGCTAATTGCGGTTATCCTGTTCGGGTTTCAGATAGCTATTGGCAACATACAAACCTTGCCTAGTGATTTCTTTTCGGGCAAATCCGTGGGTTCTCTGGCTGGTGTCAGTGGTACGGCTGCCATTGTGGGCACTCTTATTACCACGTGGCTGGTACCCGTGATCACAGTAGATTCTTATGTTCCTTTCTTTGTACTGGGCGCAATTCTGGTGCCGCTTGCCATACTTGCTGTGTGGGTACTTAGCGGCGAGATTAAGCCTATCACAGTGAAAGCAAAACAAGAAACAGTATTAAACTAATTTTTTAACAAATAATTTATAACAATCCTAATTAAATCATAAAGGATTATGGAAAATCAATATGAAAATAGAGTAGCAGTTGTTACAGGCGCCACTGGAGGTATAGGGTTTGAAGTGGCAAAAAGATTAGGTAAAGATAATTTTACAGTGATCTTAAACGGTATAGACGATAATGCGGGAGCTGAAAAGGTGGAAGAGCTTCGAAAAGAAGGTATCAGAGCGGAGTATTATGGTTTTGATGTTACCAATGAAGATGAGGTGAACGGCAATTTTAATAGAATTGGCGAAAACTACGGCAGAATCGATGTTTTGGTAAATAATGCCGGAGGCTTAGGAGGTAGATCAAGATTTGAAGAAATGACCACTGAATTCTACAGAAAAGTGATGGCGCTAAACCTTGATTCAGTGTTTTTTACTTCAAGAGCTGCTATCCCATACTTAAAAAAAGGAGAAAACGCTTCTATCATCAATTACACTTCAAACGCAGGGTGGAATGCTGGCGGACCTGGAGCAGGAATTTATGGCACCTCCAAAGCCGGGGTTCATGCCATCACCAGAGCACTGGCGAAAGACCTAGCCGAATACGGCATCAGGGTAAATGCTGTATCTCCTGGTACCATCGATACGCCTTTCCACGCTCAGATTAAAGCCACTAAGCCTGAGGTATTCGCTTCATGGAAGGACAATATTATGTTGGGGAGATTGGGCAAGCCTGAAGAAGTAGCTTCTGTTGTTTCTTTCCTGGCTAGCAAAGATGCGTCATTTATTACCGCTGAAACCATACAAGTAGGTGGTGGCCAAGCTCTTGGTATATAACAATAGCCTTAGAATTATCATCGGTTTATAATAGTAAACATAGTATGAGTTTAGCAGGGAAAGTGGTTAAGGTAGCTGGAGGTAGTCATGATAAAGATACCAACATCGACATTAACTGTATTATTTTCTGCTAATAATTAACATAAAGCCTTATGAAAAAAGTAGCCTGTTTTGGAGAGGTCATGATGCGGTTGTCTACGCCGGGGCACCAGATGTTTGGGCAAGCCAGGCAGTTTAATGCCTGTTACGGAGGGGCAGAAGCAAACGTGGCCATTTCATTGGCTACCTTCGGCGTTCCGTCCTCGTTTATTACCCGCGTGCCTGCCAACGATTTAGGTGAGTGCGTGTGGCAGGAGCTACGCAGGTACGGGGTTGGTACGCAGGGAGTTTATACAGGCGGTGACCGGCTCGGGTTATACTTTCTGGAAAGCGGGGCTGGTTTCCGCTCCAGCAAAGTTATCTACGACCGGTCCCATTCCTCCTTTGCTGCGCTGGCGCCAGGCATGATAGACTGGGAAGCACAGCTTGCCGGGCATGACTGGTTTCACTGGTCCGGTATTTCGCCGGCAGTTTCGCAGAGCGCGGCAGAAGTATGCTTGGAGGGCGTAAAGATGGCTAAACAGCTTGGCCTGCAAATTTCCTGCGACCTGAACTATCGTAGCAAGCTGTGGCAGTACACCGATTCGCCGGAGGAAGTCATGACAGAGTTAATGGCTCTTACCGATGTGGTACTTGCAAACCCTGATGATGCCTGGCACTATTTCGGTATTAAAGCAGAAGGGTATGATATTGACGACCCAGCCTATAACGAGGCGGTGCTGCGGCTACTGGTTCAAAAGTTTCCAAACATCAAAACGGCTGTAACTACCCTGCGCCGCACCATAAATGCCAGCCATAATTCCTGGGCTGCATTGATGCTTCAGCACGACGAATCACTTTTATCTCCAGTTTACGACCTGAACCCAATCATTGACCGCGTAGGCGGAGGAGACTCCTTTATGGCCGGTCTTATTTATGGGTTGCTCCAACACCCAGATGACTTGCAGTACGCCCTGAACTTCGCTGTAGCCGCATCTGCGCTGAAGCATAGTATAGAAGGAGATGCCAATCTGGTAAAAGTGGCCGATGTTGCCAAACTCATGGAAGGGAGCTCTGTTGCTGCCCGTGTATCCCGTTAAAAAAACGCAAATGTCTAGACGTTCAAGAATAGAAGTAGCCTTAGCTATGGAAGCTACAGGCCTGATTCCGCTGTTTTACGAAGCTGACCTGGCAGCGGCAAAGCAAATTCTGAGTAGTTGTTACAGAGGAGGAGCCAGGGTAGTGGAGTTTACCAACCGGGGAGAGTTTGCCCATGAGGTGTTTGCTGCGCTGGTAAAGTATGCACGCCTTGAGTTGCCTGAGCTTATACTTGGCATTGGTTCTGTAACCGATGCGGGCACCGCCGCTTTATACATGCAGCTCGGTGCTGAGTTTATCGTAACGCCGGTGCTTCGCGAGGACATCGCTAAAGTTTGTAACCGCCGTAAGGTGTTATGGTTGCCTGGCTGCCAAACCCTAACCGAAATCTCGGCTGCTGAGGAGTTGGGTGCCGAGATAGTAAAGCTATTTCCTGGCGAAAGTATAAATCCAAACTTTATAGCGGCTATTAAAGGGCCATGTCCTTGGACAAAGGTAATGCCAACCGGTGGTGTTTCACTTGAGGAGGAAAAACTGGCCCCTTGGTTTAAAGCAGGTGTAACTTGTGTAGGAGCGGGTTCAAAGTTAATACTTGATAAGTACAATTATGCTGCCATTGAGCGAGCAACAAGTGAGGCATTACTAACTATTCAGGGTATTCGGAATTCTTGACCAGCTGGCTAATTTTGCCAAGGAAACCAGCAACACGCTATTGGTTTCAAAAGTCAAAATATCAGTAATTTACGTTGGTGAGTGATTACTTTATTAAGCTGGAAAAAAAATATAAAAAAAGCATTGCAGAAATGATAGATGTGAAATAAAATTGATTATATTGGTTAACCAATTTACGGTAAACCAAATGAAGCTCAATTAACCTTATACCTTAAAACATTAAAATTATGCAAAATGCTTTACCTGCAAAGCCACAAATCGGGAGATTGCTGAGAAATATTCTCTTATTCTCTGCGCTGCTGTTGTATTGCGCTACCGGTTACTCTCAAACCGTGCAAAGTAATAAAGCGGCAGGCACTGTAACCGGAAAAGTTACTGATAATGGAGGGGAGCCTCTGCCTGGTGTAACTATACTGGTGCAAGGTACTGCTGTCGGGACTGTATCAGGGCCGGATGGTAGTTTCGAGATAAAAGCCGAACCTAATAGCTCTTTATTGTTTCGGTACATCGGTTTTACGGAAATGGTCGTGCCGCTAGAAGGAAAGAAGCAGCTAAACGTTTCGCTGCAGACCGACACCAAGCAGCTAAGCGAAGTAGTGGTTGTTGGCTATGGTGAGCAAAAAAAATCACACCTGACAGGATCAATCGCCAGGCTCGAGAACCAGAATCTGGAGCAGATACCTGTTTCGCGCATCGACCAAGCTATACAAGGCCAGATTGCAGGTGTTAAGGTGCAGAATATTACCTCCGAGGTTGGTGAGGCACCTGAAATAAGCATACGTGGGGTAAGTTCCATCAGTGCAGGAAGCTCTCCGCTGGTAGTAGTAGATGGCTACCCTACTACTGATGGCCTTGAATTTATAAATGCAGCCAGTATCGCTTCCATTGAGGTTTTAAAAGATGCAAGCTCCACGGCTATCTACGGTTCGCGCGGAGCCAATGGCGTTATCCTGGTTACAACGAAAGAGGGTAAGGCAAACGAGCCACGTTACGATTTCCAGTCATATTTTGGTGTGAAGTCCTTCTATAAGAAAGAGGATGTGATGGATGCTTATGCATATACCGATATGCTGCTACGTGAAAACCAACTGATTGAGGATGCGAAGGCTGCCCGCGAAGGACGGGAAGCCAAGGTGCTGGACTTTACGTCGAGAGAGCGCATGATGCGCCTTATCGCTGATAACTCGGGCTTAACCGACTGGCAGGACGAAGCTACACGCGATGTAACCACGATGCAAAGCTACCTGATGAACGTTTCTGGCGGTGGCGGAAACATCAACTATTTTATTTCGGGGCAGTACGTTGATGATGAGGGTATGCTAAAAGATAACAGCATGAATCGTTTTAACCTCTCAGCCAAAATCAACGCCAAGCTAAATAAGAAACTTAAGATCGGCTTAGACTTAAAGCCAACCTATACCCATACTCAAAAATCGGCAGTGCCTTTTGCTGATTTTACCCGCTCTCATACTTGGTCGCCGGTTAGGCACAATGCGTATACTTCTGCTGCCACAGGCTACGCCGAAGGAGAATATGCCCATGGCAGGCACTACAGAAATATCGTGCTCACTTACCTAGACGCTGAAGGAAACGAACAAACTGTAACAAATTCAAACATTTGGGGCACAGGTAACAACAACCCGGTATCACGGATGGAAAACGAGTGGCGCCACCAGTATGATTACCGTTTGGTTGCCAACTCATTCTTGCAGTGGGATATCGTTAAGAACCTGCGCTTTAAAACGACGCTCGGCACATACATAAAATATAGAGACTACGACAGATGGCGCAACTCTAAGGCCGATGACGCTGGCCTTCGCCTTTCCTCAAACAACACGCTGCTCTCTAAAGACATCCTGAGCGAAAATACCCTGGATTACAAGTGGGAGCAAGGGCAGCATACAGTAAATGCGCTGGCAGGTTATACATACCAGTACACAGACTATAAGTACACCTCTATAGAGGGCTCGCAGCAGCCTACAGACTATGTGCCTACAGTAAATGCCGCTACTACGCTTAACTTGGCCAACTCCTTTACTCTAAAAGAAGAAGACGCATTGATCTCATACTTAGGCCGTATCAACTACGCCTACGGAGACAAGTACCTGCTTTCCGTAGCAATGCGTACAGATGGCTCTTCAAGATTCGGTGATAAGAAAAAGTATGGCTGGTTCCCATCTGCCTCTGTTGGGTGGAATGTTGCCAACGAAGCCTTCTGGGCTGATAAATTAGGGGCAATCAACGTATTCAAACTACGTGCTAGCGTTGGCCTTACTGGCAACAACAACATCAATAACTATGTGAACCTGAACACCCTGGCAGGGGCAAACTACGTTTTCGGTGACGGCATCGGGAGTGTGGCGCAAGGGCTTGGCCAGATCAACGAAACGATTTCAAACAACTCCATTACCTGGGAGAAAACGCTTGAGTTCGACTATGGGGTAGACTTAGGCTTGTTTTCTAACCGCTTAACGCTAACCGCAGATTACTATTACTCGGTAACACAAGACCTGCTCTATCAGCAAAACATCACAGCCATATCTGGCTACCGCAATTTCTGGAACAACATAGGCCGCATCGAGAATAAAGGCCTGGAGCTTTCCTTGAACGCATACGTGCTGAACAAGCCAGAATTTACATGGCAGGTAGGCGCTAACATCTCTGCTAACCGAAACAAACTGCTCTCGTTGGGGGGCGCACCACAGTTCATCAATACCGGTGAGCGCGGGGAACAGTACATTTCTAAGGTAGGTGAGGAGATGGTGCAATTCTATGGCTATAAAATGATTGGCGTGTGGCAGAACCAAGAGGAGATTAACGCCAACCCGCACTCTGCCGAAGATGCTCCGGGCGGCATACGCGTGGCAGACATCAACAATGATGGCGTGATTGACGCAAATGACCGTACCGCGACAGGCAGTCCTTTCCCAGATTATACTTGGGGCATTACGAACAGAGTAAACTTTAAAGGCTTTGACCTGAGCGTGACTTTAGAAGGGTCTGAGGGAGCTGAGGTGTTCAGCGGCGACGGGTATTATACAGAGTCTCGTTACCTGCACCACGACTTTACAGATGGCCGTTGGTTCAGCCCGGATTACGCAGCCTCTAAGCCACGCGAGAAAAACGGCCGCGAGTGGGTGAACACAGATTACCTGGTACACGATGCCTCTTACATTGCACTACGTAGTGCCGTGCTAGGTTATACGTTGCCTAAGGCACTTTCCTCACGTGTAAAACTGGAGAATATCAGAGTGTATGTTTCTGGTTATAACCTGCTGTACCTGATGTCTGATGAGTATACAGGCCTTAACCCGGAAGCACAGATGACGAGCGGGCTTTACGAGTCGCCACTTATCGTGGGGTACCAGCGTGGTGCCTACCCGATCCAGCGTACGCTTACCTTGGGTATTGATGTGAAATTTTAAGCTGCAAAGAAAATGAGAACTATCCATACAATTTTAAAGCGTACAGGCCTGAGCCTGTCATTGGTAGCAGCCACCTGCTTTGTTTCTTCCTGCGAGGACCAACTGGACCTGCGCCCGATCTCCGAAGTGGAAGAAGGCGGTTTTTACCAAAACGCACAAGACATAAACCAAGCCCTAATCGCCACCTACAACAGCCTGCATGGCTTAATGGAGCATGAATGGGCCCTCACGGAGATTCGCTCCGATAACACAACCATAACGCCAAGCGCCAGTGTGGCCCGCCATACCACGGTGCGTGACCTAGACCGCTTTGTGGTAAACCCACTGAACGAGTATGTGGAAAATTACTGGCGTGCCGCATACCGCACCATCGCGCTTTCTAACGACGTGCTGGACCACATCGAGGTGGTAGCAGACCCAACGCTTCGTGGGCAGTACGAGGGTGAAGCGCGCTTTATGCGAGCTTTGGCGTACTTTAACCTGGTGAGACTGTGGGGCGGCGTGTTTATCACAGAAAACTCCATGACAGGGGAGGAAGCCATCGGTAAAAATTACCAGCGCAGCACCGAGGCAGAGGTATATGCATTTCTGCTTAATGATCTGGAACTGGCTACAGGCATGCTGCAAACCAACGTAGCCAAAGGGCGCGTAACCAAATGGGCGGCACAGGCACTTTGGGCAAAGGCGCTTCTCACAGCAAAAGGCCCTGGAGATGTAGAGAAAGCCGAAAGCCTACTGCGCGAGATTGTAGGTAAGTATAATCTTCAGAGCAGCTATGCTTCGGTGTTCAGTATCAGCAACGAGTACAGCAGCGAGATTTTATTTGCCGTGCGCTATACCTCCGGCAACGTAGGGCTGGGCTCTCCATTTGCAAATCTTTTCGGCCCAGACAATAGCGAGAACTATGTAGTAACAGGAGATGGTGAAGAGTATAACTATCCAACCGAAAGTATCACGAATGCTTTTATCGATGAAGGAGACGCCGCTAGGAAAGAGGCTTCAATGGCTCAAAGCTGGGTTGGTAAAAGCGGTAAAGTTACAAACATAAACTTCGTTACTAAATTCCTCTCCAAGTTTGCCGTAGCCGAGGATGCCGAGAACGATTGGCCTATCCTGCGTTATTCTGATGTGCTACTGCTATTAGCTGAAGCAATTAACGAAAATAACGGTGCCCCAACGGAGGAGGCAATCGGATACCTAAACCAGGTGCACAGGCGTGCTATGCCCGGAAGCGAACCGTACTCTGCCATGAATGCCGGAAACTACTATGACTTTGTACTGGCCTTGGCGAAAGAGCGAAGATTAGAGTTCGCCTTCGAGAACCAGCGCTGGTTCGATTTGCTGCGCCTTGGGTTGGCGAAATCAGTAATGAACACGCACTTCCAAACCGAGCCATACTATAATAACCCGGATCAGGGATTCTTTGCAACTGGCCCTATTTCAGATTGGCAGCTCGTATTGCCTATTCCGCAGTTTGAGTTGGATGTAAACCCTCGAATCACCCAAAATATCGGGTATTAAGGCTGGCGCAAGCCATTCGGAATCACAAAATATATCGTCACAAGTAAAGTATAAACAGCATGTTACAGCTATCATATAATAGGTTACTCCAGTTCCTGGTGGTACTGGTGCTCATGACCTCCTGCTATGGCGAGGAAGTAGACCAAACATTGGAAGAAATAAAAGGCGTAAGCCCGGTGATCTCGTCGTTCGAGCCGGCAGCAGCAGACGTAAAAGGACTGGTGACAGTCTACGGCGAGAACTTGAACTTTGTAGACAGCGTGTATATTGGTGGCGTGCTAAGCCCGATCTATCGCCGCGTAAATAGCAATGAACTGGTAGTGCAGGTGGCACCGCAGGCCAAAAGCGGAAAGGTCAGGGTGCTTACATCCGCTAAAAAAGACGGAACTTCGGAAGGTACACTGCAGATCAATTACCCAACCCCTGCAGTGCAATTGGAGCTGTCCGATATTAAGGAGGAGCTCTTTGCCAATGAGGTGGTTGTTCTTGGCGGCACAAAGCTAAATGTAGTTGATAAGGTGCTTTTCGGTGAAAAGGAGGCAAGCATTATTTACCAGCGTGGCGCCTCCATTGCTGTGCTGGTTCCTTTATTCTCTAACGATCAGGTGGTGGATGTTTCCTATACTTACTTCACGCCATCGGGCAGCGAGAAGGTATCCGTGAAATCTGGAATACAGGTGATAACGCCGTCTCCGCGTGTTAGCAACTGGACGCCACTCATCATAAAAGGGAAAAGTTATTCGCTGGAAGGTCAGAATATGAATATGGTGGAAAAGGTGTTTGTTGGCGCCACAGAAGCCACTATAACAGATAAGCAGGCCGGAGCCCTCACGTTTGTTGCATCAGGTGGGGCTACTGCCAATACATCCCTTAAGCTGCAGTATACTAACAACGGGCAGCAGCAGGTGGTTGAGAACCCGGTAGCCTACATTGCCAGCGCCGTAGAAACCTACTTCGATTTTGAGGATCAAAGTCTCTCGGCTGTCACTATTGGCAAGTCAGCACATACTGTTAGCAGCACCATCAACGGCACAGTAGCGCAGCCGGCCTTCCCGGCAGGTAACGCTTACTACCACCTGAAGATGTTTGATGCAGCCGGCGACGCAGGCGGTAGCTCGATTACGTATATCCGTTTCGATAAGCAGACTAATAGCTCCTGGAAGAGCATGTACACGAACAACGCTAGCGGCCAGCCGGTGTTGCACTTCTGGCTTCACGTAAATAACACCACACCAACAATCAAAATCTACCTTACCAAAAATGACAGCTACTCACTTAAGTTAAAGGACTTGAGCCCAGAGAAGTATAAAGAAGTATTTGGAGAAGATGGAAAAAAATGGGCGCTGATTGCCGTTCGTCTGAAGGATCTGGCACCGTCCGTAACTGAGTCTGCCGTATCAGCCGACAGCTATATGCGTGTAAACTTCTTAGTGGATAGCCAGCAGAATGTGCCGCTTGAAGCTAATATGGATTGGATTTCGATTACTGATAAAGTGCTGACAGGCATCGGCGCAGTAGACATGACAGATTCTTTTTAACTGATAGCCAAAATTCCTATTCCCGCACCGGTTAGCCAGTCTGCTTACTTGCCCAACAAGTATAGGCTACGGGTTAACCGGTGCTTTTTTGTGATCCGGCAGTTTAAGGAAAGATAGAATCTAAAGTATAGCATCGCAATAAAAGTATAAGACAGAGAATACCCATGAGAAATAATAGCGCTGTTTTAATAATGTTACTGCTCACGCTTAGCCTGAGTAGTGCCTGGACACCCCGCGCCACAAGTACACTCGTGAAAAACCAGGCAGAACTGAAAGCAGCTATTGCCAGGGCCAAGCCCGGCGACACACTGGTGATGGCCAACGGGCAATGGGAAAACGTATCCATACTTTTCGAGGGACAAGGCAAAGCAGAAATGCCTATCGTGCTCACAGCTCAGGAAAAGGGAAAAGTGATCCTGAGCGGCCAGAGCGAAATCCGGATAGCCGGGGAGTTTCTGGAAGTAAACGGCCTACATTTTAAAAATGGGATGGCGCCTTCTAACACGGTGATTTCCTTCCGCAAAGACTCTAAAACAGTGGCCAACAACTGCCGCGTCACCAACTGCGTGATTCAGGATTACAGCAATGTGGGCGCAGACGAGAAGTGGGTGAACATCTATGGCAAGCACAATCGCTTCGACCATAACCTGCTGGAAGGCAAGAAAAGCGAGGGCACCACGCTGGTGGTATGGCTCAGCGACTCGGCTAGCCTCGAAAACAAGCACCGCATCGACCATAACTATTTTGGGCACCGGCCCGCGCTGGGCAAAAACGGTGGCGAAACAATCCGCATAGGCACTTCGGACCACTCGATGCACCGCTCACAAACGGTAGTGGAGCAGAACTACTTTTACCGTTGCGATGGTGAGGCAGAGATCATCTCCATCAAATCAGCGGAAAATGTGATTCAGCAGAATGTGTTCTATGAGTCGCAGGGCTCGGTAGTGCTGCGCCACGGCAACAATAACATCATCCGTGACAATGTGTTTATTGGGAACAGAGTGAAGGGCACCGGCGGCATACGTGTCATCAATCAAGGCCACCAGGTATACGGCAACTTTCTGCAGGAACTGAATGGCAGCGAGAACAAGTCCAGTTTGGTGGTGATGAATGGCATTATCAATTCTCCGCTGAACGGCTACCACCAGGTGCGCGATGTCACTATCAAAGACAATACGTTTGTGTTTTGCAGCCCCTGGCAACTGGGCGTGGGAAGCAGAGCAAAGCAAACCCTTCTGCCAGAGCGCACCCTCATCGCCGACAACACTTACTACAATCCCACCGGCAAGGTGGTGTACGAAATGGAAAACCCCTTGCCCGGCATTACCTTCCGCAATAACAAGTACACCATCGGCGTGCCTACACCGGTGGAGGGCTTTACCAGAAACAAACAAACCTTTGTGAAAGGCAAAAACGGTCTCTGGAAAGTGAAAGGCACACCGGATCGGGAACTGCCTGTAAGCCTCGACGCTGTAGGCCCGGAGTGGCTGCGCCCCACGCTGTAAAAGCAGTTTCAAGACCAGTTAAAGTATAAACCCGATTTCTCACCCAAGCCATTATGAATTTAAAGTATAGCATAAAGCTTTTCTGTATTTGCTGTTTGCTGTTGTGGCAACAGGGCCTGGCGCAGAAGTCATCAAAAGTCAAAACGGCTCACCCGTCGTTGCTGCTGACGGAGCAGGGCGCGCGGCAGATAAAGGAAAGCCTGGGCCGTTATCCTTTGCTGGACCAATCGTATGCCCAACTGAAAAAAGAGGTCGACAAAGCGCTGAAGGCGAAAATGGACGTGCCATTTCCGCGCGACCCCGCCGGCGGGCATACCCATAAACAGCACCAGAAAAACTACAAAACCATGCAGGCGGCGGGCATCGTGTACCAGGTGACCAAAGACGAACGTTACGCCCGCTATATCCGGGACATGCTGCTGGCTTACGCTAAAATTTACCCGATTTTACCGCTTCACCCGGAGGCAACTTCTAAAACACCCGGCAAGCTTTTCTGGCAAAGCCTGAACGATTGCGTGTGGCTGGTGCACACTATCCAAGCCTACGATTGCATTTATACTTGGCTGAGCCCCGAGGACCGGAACACGCTGAACAAACAGCTTTTCTACCCGATGACGAAGTTCCTGTCTGAAGAGTCTGCCTACTCTTTTAACCGCATTCATAACCACGGTACTTGGGCGGTGGCCGCGGTGGGTATGACAGGCTATGTGCTGGGCGATCAGGAATTGGTGCAGAAATCATTGTACGGGTTAGGAAAAGATGGCAAAGGCGGCTTTTTTGCGCAGCTAGATCAGCTTTTCTCCCCGGATGGTTACTATACCGAAGGACCTTATTACCAGCGTTATGCTATGATGCCTTTTGTGCTTTTCGGCAAAGCCATTGCGCAGCACCAACCCAAATATCAACCCTTTGCCTACCGCGACAGCGTGCTGGTGAAGGCCGTGCAAACAACGCTGCAACTCACTTATAACGACGATTTTTTCCCGATGAATGATGCCATTAAAGGAGAGAACCTGACGACCGAAGAACTGGTGTATGCTGTGGATTTGGTGTATGGTTACACAGGCCAGCCGGAGCTGTTGAGCATTGCCAACATGCAGCAGCGCGTCATCCTGACAGCGGAAGGCGTAGCGGTGGCCGCTGCCTTAAGCAAAGGAGAAGCTGTACCTTTTAACTGGCGCTCGATGGCAGTACGCGACGGTGCGCAGGGAAATGATGGGGGTATTGGTATTTTGCGGAGCGGCGCTGCGCCGGAGCATACCTGTGCCGTGTTCAAGTATAGCGCGCACGGGCTCAGCCACGGGCATTACGATAAGCTCTCTATCTTGCTTTACGACAAGGGGCAGGAGGTGCTGCAGGATTACGGGGCGGTACGTTTTGTGAACGTCCTGGAGAAGAACGGCGGCCGTTACCTAGCTGAAAACAAAACCTGGGCGCATCAAACGGTGGCGCACAATACAGTGGTGGTTGATGGGCAATCACACTTTGGCGGCGACATCAAGCGCTCGGAGGAGTCGGCCCCGCAGGCTTTATACTTTAACAGTGAGAACGCAGCCGTGCAGGTTTCTGCAGCCACCACAGCCGATGCCGTTCCGGGCGTGAAGATGAGCCGCTACGTGGCCCTTATCCAGGATACGCAGTTGCAAGAGCCTGTGCTGCTCGATGTGTTTGACCTTGCCTCGGATACCGAGCACCAGTACGACTTACCCTACTATTATTTAGGGGAATTAGCTGCCACAAACTTTGAGCGGAAAGCAACCAACGAAACTACTTTGGGCAAGGACAATGGCTATGAGCACCTGCTGCTGCAAGCCGAGGCAAAACCCGGCAAGGGATCGGCACAAATCACCTGGCAGAACAAGAAGCAATTTTATACCCTGACGACTGCAGCTATAGACAAAACACAAATCCTCTTTACACAGATAGGAGCAACGGACCCAGACCAGAACCTGCGCCATGAGCCGGGGCTGATGCTTCGGGTGCCGCATGCGAAGCAGCATACTTTTGTGTCGGTGGTGGAGCCGCATGCCAAAGCTGGTACACAGGTGGCGGCGGTGGAGTTGCTGTCAAAATCCACTACAGGTATAGCGGTTGGGTTGCGCCTTGCTTCCGGTGAGGAGCGCGTGCTGCTGCTGGCAACAGGGCCGGTATCAGCGGAGCCTTGCGAAGTGAACCTGGATGGAAAACAAGTACGGTGGCAAGGCACGCATTGGTATGGCTTGCGCGGCGAGTTGCCGGTGAGGTTATAGCTACCTCATTTTTTAAAATGAAAACAAGAACTTTATATGTATAGCTTTTCAGGTTTTACTCGATCAGGTATAAAGTGCGCTTTATTTATACTTTGCCTTTTAGCCAGTTTTGCTGCTATAGCGGCAACACCCAAAGTGCCGGCAGACAAAGTGTTGACAGAGCAGGAACTGTTTAAGGTGCTGCAGGGGGCAACGGACCCGGCGCTGGCACAGGCACTGCAACTGCACCAAAAAGGAGGGAAGAAAAACCGCGAAAAGGCGGTGCAGCAACTGGCGGCATACTTTAGGCAGAAGGCGGCGGAACGGTATTATTTTAACTGGCAGCACTTTGAGGAACGGCTAAGCGATTACCTGGCCCGCTTCCCGGAACAAGCGGCGGCCCATCCGGTAAACGCCGCTTCGCACATGGACCTATACCCGGCGAAAACAGTATGGAAGCTGCCCTTCAAAAACCTGAAAGGCGAAGACGTGAGTGCGTATGCCGTGCGCCATTTATCGCGCCAGCACAAAGCACCGGATATGGCGCTCAGCCATTACATCACCGGAAACGAGAAGTACATCAACTATTTCACGGAGCAGGTGGCCTCGCTGAACGCGGCGTTTAACGCAGGTAAAGTGGAGACGCTGGAAGACGGAAACGGCACCTACGAGGCGTTCCGGGGCGGGAACCGCATGCTCAACTGGCTCTTTGCGCACCACGCCTTTCTGGCCTCCGAGCATTACTCCGACGAAGAGCAACTCTTGCTGATCCGCACGTTTCTGCAACACGCAGCTTTCCTGTACCGCGATAACCAGCAGTTCAAGTATGGCAACCACCAAACTAAGGGCATGACAGCGCTGGCTATGATTGCCATGCTTTATCCGGAGGTGGAAGAATCTAAAGTATGGTATGCGCATGCGATGAAACTACTCGGCGAGCACCTGGCAAAGGAAATCAACCCGGACGGTTTTCAGTTTGAGCGCACCGTGCACTACCACATCGGCGACATCGACAATTATTTTATGGTATACCAGCTGGCGCAGCGCAACAACATGCCCGTAGATGCCGCCTGGTCCGAGAGCCTGCAATGGATGTTTACCGCTTTATCAGCCATCGCTTTTCCGAACAAAAACGCCCCTGTGCTGCAGGATGATACCGACGAGCCCTGGGCGACGCAGAACGAGATAGGGGAGGCCATGCTGCTAGGCTATCTGCTGTTCGACGATCCTGCGTACGGCTACTTCGCCTCGGATGCCATCAGCAGTACGTATTACTGGCTAACCTCGCGGGAGCAGTTAAAGTCTCTTCAAAATATCGAGCGGCAAAAACCGGCCTTTACCTCTACAGCCCTGCCGGAAACCGGCTACTACGTAATGCGCGAAGGCTGGAACCCGAATGATATGTACATGATCATCTCGACGGGAGTATCCAAGCAGAAACCGGATCACCAGCACGGGGATATTTTAGGGGTTCAAGCCTACGCGTTTGGTGTGCCTTTGCTGCCCAATTACCAGGTGCGTTACTCGCTGCCGGATCTGGAGCTGTTCAAAAACTCGTGGGTGAAAAACGTGGCGCTGGCAGATTCCATTCCGCAGGGGCAGCAATATGCAGGCAATTCCGGGGGCAGCGGCTTTGGTAAATTCGCTGTGCTGCCAAAAGCCACGGTGCAGGTATGGCAGCCATCAGAAAAACACGACCTGTTCATCGGTACGCACAACGGCTACGACAAACAGCAAATCAGCTATACCCGCAAGGTAATTTACCTGAAGGATGATTTTTGGATCGTGAAAGACAGCTTCCAGAGCCCGACTGAACACCGCTACCAGCAAGTATGGCAGGGCAATTATTCGCTGGAAGATGCTCCAGTTTTAGCTCGGGCAAACTTCGGAGACGCCACTGGCTTGGACATCCTGCAACTGGAGCCAATCGAGCGTACCACCTTGGGCGGCAATAACGGTAAAAACAGAGTCGTGTACCAGACCAAGCCAGCCAAAGATTATACTTTCCTGACCGTGCTGCGCCCTTACAAAGGCTTCTCTAACCGCATTGAAGCAACCGCAAAGGAGCTGGGCGATTGGCAGTTGTTCGCAAGCAATTATACCTCTAAAACCACAAGTATAAAGGCAGCCCATGTGTTGGCGCGCGGCGAGGAGTTTTTGCTTTTCAGCTGCCAAAGTATAAACATTGTAGGCCAGATTTTGACTTTAGACACACCTCAGGATTTGAAACTTAATGTGGAAGGAGGAACCCTGCAAATCAGTTCGCTGAGCGCTGATGAAGTTATACTTACCGCAAGCGGGAAAGCGCAGAAGAAATATACGTTGCCTCCTGCCGGTACTTTGAAAGTTGATTTTGCTACTGCCTCGGTTCGGTAAAACAACTTGCTACGATCCGGCAGCTTAAAGTATAAGACAGGAGAAATAAGTATGGAGAATTGTTTACACTCTTATAAAAAACGATGATATGGACGATCAATTAGCACTGCCTGTTGGTACTACGCTGGACAGGTTTATTATGCGGAAGCAGGAGGAGTTCCCTTATGCAACAGGTGAACTATCGCAGTTGCTGAGAGATATTGCGCTTGCCGCAAAGATTGTGAACCGGGAAATAAACCGTGCGGGTTTGCTGGGCATCACCGGGAATTACGGGCAGCAGAACGTACAAGGCGAGGAGCAGCAAAAGCTGGATGTGATCGCCAACATCAGGTTTATACGGGCACTGCGCAACGGCGGGGAAGTATGCACGATCATCTCTGAAGAGGACGATCACGTGATCCAGACCGGAAATACCGAAGGCAAGTACATCGTGGCCATGGATCCCCTGGATGGCTCTTCTAACATCGATGTAAACGTGGCCATTGGCACCATCTTCTCGGTATACAGACGCACCTCTGATGCGAGCGGTGACGGCACCTTAGAAGATTGCCTGCAGAGCGGCGCAAGGCAGGTGGCGGCTGGCTACATCATCTACGGCTCTTCCACAATGTTGGTGTACACAACTGGCTGCGGCGTGAACGGCTTTACCTACGAGCCTTCTTTGGGGGAGTTCTTTCTCTCGCACCCCATGATCATGACACCCTCGGAAGGTAAGATTTACTCCTGTAACGAAGGGAACCTCAACAGCTTCCCTGAGGGTATCAAAGCTTACCTCGACTATTGCAAAGAGCAGAATTATACCAGCCGCTATATCGGCTCGCTTGTTGGTGATTTCCACCGGAACCTTTTAAAAGGTGGTGTATACATTTATCCTGCAACAGCTAAGGCTCCCAATGGCAAACTACGGCTGGTGTATGAGTGCAATGCGCTGGCCATGATTATTGAGCAAGCAGGAGGTATGGCCACAGACGGCACGGAACGTATTTTAACTAAAACACCGACGGAGTTGCATCAGCGCTCCCCACTCGTAATCGGTTCCCCAGAAATGGTAGAGAAAGTGCATACATTCTTAGCCGAAAAAGTGTTGACCGCCTGATGCCACAAACCGCATAAGTGGTAGCCTTGTGCCCAAGTTCTTTAAAAGCAAAATGCACAGCTATAGTATAGCTGTGCATTTTGCTTTTAAAGAGTGAAGCCTGTATGAAGTATAGAGCTTAAGTTTGGCATTCAACTAAACAGAGGCCTTCAAATAATCTGCATTGATTTCTTGCGGCACGTACTTGGGAGTGGCTCCGCGTTGCGTGGCCAGAAAAGCACCAATTAGGCAGGCTCTTTCCAATGTATAGTCCAGTGGTTTTTTTTGCAGGTAGTTAGTCAGGAATGTGGCCAAGAAAGCATCACCGCTGCCTATTGTGTCTTCTACCTCTACCGGAAAGCCCGCATGCTCCAAATAGCCCGATGCATCATGTAACACAGCAGCGCCTTTATCCCCACGGGTCACAATCACCAGCTCCAGGTTAAAACGGTCTTTGATAAACCGCATCTGCTGCGCCTCGTCTCCCTCTGCCTCAAGCCACCCGCAAACCTCTGCCAGTTCCTGGTGGTTCATTTTCACGATGTCAGCAAATTCCAGCAGTGCCAGTATCCTTTCCGGGGTATAGTATGGCGGCCTGAGATTCACATCAAAGATCTTGCGTTTGGCAAGCGGCAGGTACTGGAGCAGGGTTTTCTGAGAAGTGCTGTTGCGAGCCACCAAACTGCCGTACAGAAAGACCTCGCTCTGTGCGATATGTTCTGCCGTCTTTTCATCGTACTGAATATAATCCCAGGCCACTGGCTCTACAATCTTATAAACCACCTCGTTTCGGTTAAGGATGTTCGCCTTTACAACGCCTGTCAGGTGCGTTTGGCCCATCTGAAGCCAGGCTGTGTTGATGTGCTGTTCTTCCAGAAAAGTAATCAGTTCCTTGCCCAAGTCATCGTTTCCCACCCGGCTTACTATCGCAGGATCATAGCCATTGCGCCGGAGGTGAATAGCCACATTCATGGGGGCACCGCCGGGCAGTTTACCGGTTGGCAAAATATCCCACAATACCTCTCCGAAACAGAAAATCTTGGGTTGCATACTCATCTGATTATAAGATTGTAAAAGTTTAAAAATGTGCTATTGTAAAGCAATTTATATCGATATAAAACTAAATCAAGCGTCTATCTGGATGCAGTGCTCCCGGCCTGTGTTAAAATGCAGTCAGAATGAATACGCCTGTACTGAGAACTGAAGAAATGCATTTTCATTGACGGGGTTCCACATACCCCAGATACCCAACGGAATTTTATAGCCCTTCACGTCAAGATCTTTAGCCAGTATAAAGCTGACTTCACTAATCCCTGCATCACGGGCAAAAAAGTTTGCTTTTTCGTTTTCGCCTTGGTTTAAGGCAAAGCTGTAACCAACTCTACCCTTTACTTCTAAACCTTGTTTTTTGTATAAAGGGTATTCCGCGGAAACAAAAGTAGAGTATTTGTTTTCCCGAGTTTCCGCGGTTTTGTCTCTGCCAAAAACCACGGTGTTCCAGCTTAACGTTAGAGGCAGCTGAGTGCTTAAGGTATAATTTGATCTCATATCCCAGAAACGGCCTGTCTCTTGCGGGTTATAATTGAAAAACTCCTTGTTATTATAGGTGGCCTCAGGGGAGAAGTTATAGATATCCCAAAGTTCCAGTACGAGTCTCTCTTTCTTATATCCTATAAAGTTGTTGAACTCTTTATAAGATCCGCTGGCATCCCCGCCGCTCCAGAATCCTCCATAAAAGCCCTTGTAACTGACTTTTATGTCTCCGGTATACACTAAGCCTGTTGCTACCTCTAACCCACGCCACAAATGGCTGTTCCGGATCTGGAGCGAAGAATGTAGCTCCTGGCCTACTGCTGATCCAGCCGCCAAGATGCATACTAAAACCGAAAGCAATTTTACTTTGCGCATGATTTCCAGGTTTAAAAGGTAGACAGGTGTGTTTCGGTGGCTATTATATAACTTCATCCAGGTTATCCTCTTTCCTGATCCGGTACCAGAAAAGCGCGTAACATAGAATCACCAACTCACAGATCACGTTTAAAACCCAGGTCCACTGCCAGGAGCCAATAAGGTCGGCCAGGCCACCTTGCAAGATGGTGAAGACCGCGCCGCCAAACACAGCAGAGATAAAAACCCCGGAAGCCTTAGAAGTATACTTGTTCAGGCCTTTTGTGGCAAGCGAAAAAATACAGCTCCACATAGTGGAATGCAGCAGGCCAATTGCCACCAGAAACCACAGGTTTTGCGTTACCATCGCTACAATAACCAGCACCGTAGAGAGCGACGCGGAAACGGTTAACTGCAACCTGGCTGATACTGTGCTGAAGAAGCTTGCAGCAAAGCGCCCAACCAGAAACCCGCCCCAGTATAAGGTAGATAGTAAGGCGTGTATGCCCAAATCCATGCCGCCGATAATGAGGTCGGTTCTGCCGAAGAAGCTAATGGCGTGCCCGGCACCCATCAATTCAAAGGCATAAAGGTTGATGTTTGCGCCAATAGCCACCTCTGTGCCTACATAGCAGAAAATGGCTAATACACCCAAGGCAAAATGGCGGAAAGACCAAATGCTTCTTTGGGGCATCTCTCCGGAAGAGAAACGGGTATGGGCTATATCCGGCAAGTGCAGTTTGTTTGTTATTACCGTAACTGCCAGCACACAGGCAATCAGCATAGCCAGGGGCCAAAGCAATTGGTGTATCTCGATGTTTTCTATGGAAACCCCACTAAACATGATAACCGTGACGAAGAAAGGAGCGGAGGTTGTGCCGATGGAGTTGATGGCGGTTGTGATGTTGAGGCGCTGCACGGGTTGTGTGCCTGCTAAATCATAGGAAGCCACATAAGGGTTTACTACCACCTGAATTACGGCCGCTGAGGTACCCATTAAGTAAGACCCTAGCACGAAAACGATAAAGCCATAGGCTATGGTGGCGTCACCTAACTGGAACACTAAATTTGGGAAATTAGCGCCCAGTAAAGCTGCACATAAGTACATGACCAAGCCCGAAAGCATCAGCATTAGACCACGCAGTAGCGTACCTTTATAGCCTTTTGCGTTCACCCACTTGCTGCCCAAGGTTCCGTTTATCAGGTACCCCAAAAAGAAGGCAAACGTAATAAGGGTGGTAAAGGTGTTTTTCAGGCTACCGGCATCATCCAAAAAAGTGAACTTGAGGGGGGCCTGCAGCTGCTCATTCACGGTAGTCAGAAAACCAACAATGAAGTAGATAAACGTAACAATTGCAAATGGCAGTAACTTGCTTCTGCGTTCTACGCTTGTAGAAGTTTTAGAAGCAACATTGGCGGGTTCTACATCGATTATCTCCATAACAGTTACGAGTTTTAATTTAATTGGAAAGATGCATCCTTCACGAGAATAGACTGGAGTACCTTTGTAACACCCGCCTCTTTGATTTCCGTTGCAAACGTTTCATACTGATAAGTAAACTCTGGGGAGCTTTTTAAATCTGCACTTTTAAATGCCGAGAGTTCCAGAAAATCATTAGCTGACTCACTTTCTATCAGTTGTTTGTCTTCTGCGGTGAGCCAGGGCTCAGCTACTGTGTATGTCTGTCCGGTTTCGTCTACCTGATACTTGAGGTAGTGTCTATAGGCGGCAAGCAGGAAGGCGACTCTGGTCATGTCTTTGTCATCGCGGAGCATGTGCAGCACGTTTGGCATGATGTAGACCGGGAACTTGGAAACCCCGTCGAAGCAGAGCCTGCTTACCTGATCGCTAACGGCTCGGTTAGAGAATCTTTCTACCAGGATTTGTTTGTAGGCATCAAGGTCTGTGCCTTCAGGAACCTCCACATAGGGAGTAACATCTACATCCATGAAGTTTCGCACAAGCGTAACGATGTCTTCGTCTTGCATTGCCTGGTCTACAGCGCGGTAGCCTTTCAGAAAAGAAGGGTAAGAGAGTAAGGTATGAGAGGCGTTCAGCAGGCTTAGTTTCATGTTTTCGAAAGCGCTCACATCATCTGTAAATTCAACGCCTACGCGCTCCCAGGCTGGTCTGCCGGCTATAAAGTTGTCCTCTATTACCCATTGGATAAAATCTTCGCAGTAAACAGGCACTAGGTCATTTATACCGCTGTTCTGGTTCAGGCGCTGCTTATCCTGTTCTGTAGTAGCAGGGGTAATGCGGTCTACCATGCTGTTCGGGAAGGTAACGTGCTGCTCCACCCATGCTGCCAGCGCCTCATCCTGCGCCTTTATAAAGGCTGTAAAAGCTTTACGGGCTGTGTTTCCGTTGTGCTGCAGGTTATCGCAGGAGAGGATGGTAAGCCCACCCTTGCCAAGGTTCTTGCGTGCCCGCAGCCCCTCTGCCACAAAGCCGAAAACCGTTGTAGGGTTGCTCGGGTTCTTTAGGTCATGCTGTATCGCCTCGCTGCTAAGTATAAATTCTCCAGTCTCCTTATCCAGGTTGTATCCGCCCTCTGTTATAGTTAGCGTAATTACTTTGATGGAATCTGACGCTATTTTAGCGATTACCAACCCAGGGTCTTCGTAGCCTGCTATTAGTTCTTGCAGTGCGGCAATTTTGTAAATTTCATCCTGTCCGTTTCTGCCACAGACCGTTAGTGTATATTCAAGGTTTTGCTGCCTTAAGCCATCTACTATTTTCTTATCTGTTGGGAGTAAGCTTACCCCGCAAATTCCCCAGTTGGCCTGGTCTTCGTGCTGCAGTAATGCATTTGTATAAAATGCTTGATGGGCTCTGTGGAAGTTACCTACGCCTATATGTAATATGCCTGGCTTGATGTGTTCGGATTTGAACGTGTTCTCTACTATATTCATACTAAGGTATATCTGGTTTCCTGAATTAAATTGATTACTAAATCAAATTAAGAAGAATAGTGATTACTTACCTTTTTCTTGTTTGAATACTGCAATGGGAACGTTCCCAAAAACTGGGAACGTTCCCAGGGTGATGCATTCCTAACTTTTTGTATTTTTGATTAAATGCCGCGCGATGAAACGAACCACGATAAAAGACTTGTCAAAATACCTATCCTTGTCTACCTCAACCATTTCCAGGGCTTTATTGAATGATGAGAACGTTCATCCTGATACTAGAAAAAGGGTATTAGAGGCAGCCGAAAAATTTAACTACAGGCCAAACTCAACCGCGCTGAACTTAAGGTATGGAAAGTCAAAGAGCATTGGTTTTGTTGTGCCGGAAATGATCACTCCGTTTTCAGCAAAAGTACTGCAGGGTGTGCAAGACATACTGTATCCTTTAGGTTATAAGGTCATGATTCTACAATCAGACGAAAACCCTATGCGGGAGCGCGAAAACCTGTTGTTGCTGGAAACATTTAACGTGGATGGTATCATTCTAAACCTTTGCCACGAAACTATAAATGAAGGCCTTTATAAGGAGATTATGCAACGAGGTACGCCGCTAGTCTTCTTCGACAGGATTCCCGCCAAATCACTGGATGTTTCAAGGGTTATTGTAGATGACCATATTAAAGCATCGCTTATGGTGGAGCACCTGGTGAGTATCGGCTGCAGAAGAGTTGCCCATATTATGGGGCCCGCCACGGTGCGCAATTCGGTAGAGAGGGCAAAGGGCCACAAACGCATCCTTACGAAGCATGGTATATTTGATTCGGAACTGGTGGTAAAAACGGGAGGAACAATGTTTGAAGATGGCAAAATGGCAGTCAAAAAGCTTTTCGATAAGAATATTGAATTCGACGGCATTTTCGCTTTCACAGATACACTGGCCATTGGTGCAATGAACCACCTTTTGGAGGCAGGCGTTAAAGTGCCTGGCGAAGTAGCTATTGCCAGTTTCTCAGGTACAGAGCTATCCGTAAATGTCTTTCCTCAGCTAACGAGTGTAGAGCAGCCCTTAGTAAGCATGGGAGAGGCGGCTGCAGAGTTAGTGCTGGAAAAGATAAAAGATAGCAATGCCGAGAGCAAAAATGTTGTGCTAAATGCCGAGCTGATATACAGAGCATCAACACTCACTAAGAAATCCTCAACTTAAGTTTAATAATAAGCCTGTATGTATAATTGCTCAGAAATAGTGATAGTATAGATAATTCTAGCCTTGACTTATTTTTTGGTTGATAATACTAGAAAAAGTAAAAAAAGAGATGCTTAGTTTATTGTGCTACAATTATACTACCTTATTTTTGTGCATAAATTGAATGTGCTTACGCTGTAACATGAGACAAGAACTAAAGAATATATTTGGGAAGGTATTTATTACAATTACCGTGGACACCGAAAACAGATGGGTACACACGAACTGGGTCGGATACCTAACTCAGGATAATATTAAAGCAGGTGCCTTTGCCTACACCGAGGTAATAAGAAAAACGGGGTTTAGCTGCGTACTCAACGACACTACCGAAGTGCTTGGGAGCTGGGATCATTCGCTTGAGTGGGTTGTTAATGAATGGGCAGTACAGGCAGCTGCAGCCGGAATACGCCATTTCGCCATGATTACTACACCTGAGTCTTTTGCTGAATCAACGGCCACTAACTTTTTCGCTAATAATAAAGCGTTTGAGGTAAAGATGTTTGAAGGCAGAATTAGCGCCATGGCATGGCTACGGCAGTATTCCTTAAAGGGGTAGCGGCCTCACTGTTACTCGCTTCTTAGTTTAGAAATTAAAAACGCCGAGCCCTCTACCTATACAAATATATTGGTAGAGGGCTCGGCGTTTTTATGCCAGAAGTATATAAGCCCTCTTTTCAATGGAATGCGAGACCGTATCGATGAGTTCAATTAATTTCGATGGTAATCTAAAGGTAGCTATGGTACAGTATCAGCATAAATCTTATGGAGGAGTTGGATCAAATTAACCTAGATTCGAGCATCTTATTCTTTTGTTATATAGTACTTTAAGGCAATAAAGTATAGCTTGCTGTGCTCCTTGCCTAGTATTCAGCTTGCTGTGCTAGAAATATTGTATTTCTAGGGCTAATGCAGACAATCAGCCAATGCATCATCATTTCAAAACCGAAGTCTACATATACCTATACATAACAAAATGGCTATATCATTTAATATTCCGAATAAAGGTTTAAACTAGCTAAAAACGAGGAAGGAATTGCAAACCCCGAATAGCCGAGTGAAGGTTATAGTTTGCATTTCTTATAAAAAAGTCAATTAAGTGAATAAATCATTCTAATCTTAAGGTGGTTAGACACAGCATAATTAAATGTTGATCCACTTTTGACTTATTTAAAAAATCAGGATATTTAATAAAAGTATGTCAGTGTTAATCTTAACCGAAATCAACTATGAAAGGCAAGCTTACTAAAAGAGATGTTTTATTCTTTCTCATTGGAATTATAACGTTCTTCTTGATTGATTTTGTTCGGAACTGGGAAGGTCACAAAAAAGCCTTTAAAGAAGGTTATAATCAAGGATATAAGAGCTATAGCAAAGCAGAAAAACAAGAATAGTAATTAAGAGAACCAGCTTCAAACCAAATTAAGCTTCTCGCACGGATTTACTTTGGCTTTAGCCAACCTTATTTACTCATCTGTCCTCTCACTGTTAAGTACAAAAAAGACTTTGAAGGGGGAATAATGCACTTGTATGAATAATGATAGGTTTGTCTATAGCATGCTTGGCGACTTCTGTAGACTTTACTTTCAGTATACTAAACTTGCTTAAGCATAACCTATTTGCCACTAAACATATTGTGCAAATACCAGGAACTGACATTCCTGTTACACAGTAGTTACCTGCAATTACAATTATGAATTTTCTAAACAAGATATTGTCAACAGATATAAAAAAGAGAAGGTGGCTTTCTGTAGCCTTAACTATTCTGTTGGCAGGACCATTGACTGTTTGGGGAATATATGGTATCGGAGAATATGGTATTGCTCTTTTCATCTTAACGCCGTTGCTCATAGGGTTAGCCTCAACAATACTGTTCGGGTACAACAGAACTATAACTTATAAGGAATCGAGAAATATTGCCTTTCTGACTCTTATAGTTTTTAGCCTAGGGCTAATGGTTTTTGCGATAGAAGGTCTGATTTGTATTGCAATGGCAGCTCCGATAGCTGTGCTACTAACATTGTTGGGCAGTTTTTTCGGCCACGAAATTATCTCCAAAACTCCGAATAGCTCAGCATCAATGATTCTTATAGTCATGGCTTCAATTCCAACTATGGCATTCATTGAAAAGGAACAAGAACCTCATCTTTCTTCTGTTGTAACTTCCATTGTAATTAATGCCTCTCCAGAGACTGTCTGGAAAAATGTAGTTGAGTTTCCAGAACTTGAAGCACCGACAGAATTCATTTTTAAAACGGGTATAGCTTATCCTATTAACGCAAAGATCGAAGGTAGTGGTGTTGGCGCAGTTCGCCATTGCAATTTTACAACAGGCAGCTTTGTAGAACCCGTGACGGTATGGGATGAGTCAAAGCTACTAAAGTTCGATGTAGTAGAACAGCCAGAGCCAATGAAGGAGATTAGCTTCTGGGATATTGACGCTCCTCATTTGCACGATTATTTTGTCTCTAAACAAGGGCAGTTCAAATTGACAGCACTACCCAACGGACAAACAAAATTAGAAGGTACAACTTGGTATTACCATAATATTAAGCCTGCACTGTACTGGCGGCCTTGGAGTAATTTCATCATCCATCAAATCCATGAGAGAGTGCTGAATCATATAAAAGTGAATTCGGAAGAAAAATAAAAGCAGGTAACAAAGTATAGCAGTAAGGCTTGCTGACGCTACGTCTCTGCTATACCAGCACCGTTGGCAAAACTCGAAGTATGAAGCTTTCTATAATTGATAAAAAGAATAAGATCCTTCTTGGTATAGTCGATGCTTCTATTTTAGCTTTACAATTATATGGATTATCATCTTTGTCTTGCTGTTCCTCAACACGGAGTTAGCAACTAGAGCAACTGCCTATCTCATGCTCTCAAGCGTACTGCCATTACTTTCAGAACTCGTGAGCTTTGCAGTATTAGCATTATCCGGAAAAAGGTTGGTTGAGTTCAACGAACACGGGGAAATTAGCCTGACGCTGAACCTAAGTGAAGAAGACTATGATAGTCAGTAATTTAACAACGTGGGCCACACTAAGGAAATTTTATAGCTGTTCATGAACTTGGTGCAGCCTATGAAATCTTATCAGCCCAAGCTAAAAAACTTTTGTTGCAGGAAGACTAAGCAAATTGGCAAATAATTCTTCAGGAAAGAAAGCCATGGTATTCACATAATCCCTTAAACAAATGTTTAACTCAGCAACGGGTATACTATGGGCGGCTTCTTAAGAAGAAAATCATTGGCTAAACCGGCTCAGGCTCCATCCTCGGCTACGACTCGTCCGCAACCTTTGCTAAACGATGTGTGCCATTATATCAGAAAATCAAACTTTGGGCCAAATAGCAGATGAATAAAATCAATGTAAAGAAGAAGCAAGTCCTGCAAATAAAGGGTGACTTATATAGCAAAGCTTATATTGTAGAATCTGGTTTACTCCGAAGCTATACCATTGATGAAACTGGGAAAGAGCACATTTTTATGTTCGGGCCTGAGGGTTGGATAGTTACCGACTATGCTTCGGGGGATGAACCATGTGATTTATATATTGATGCCTTAGAAGATTCAGTGGTTATCCAAATTGAAAAAAACACTGAGTTAGATTTCGACCAAAAGAAAATCATAAAGCGGATCAGGGTGCTGCAAAGTAGGGTCATTATGCTTATGAGCGCATCCGCAATTGATCGCTACGAACACTTTATTTCAACCTATCCTACCATTGTACAAAGAGTACCTCAATACATGATCGCATCCTATCTAGGGATTACCCCTGAAGCATTGAGTGCCGCTAAAAGCCAGCGCCTGAAATCTCGGAAATAGTCTAATCCGTTTTCTTAATCTACATTAATGTATAGCCATTCTTGCTCCCTGATCTTTGTATCGTAATTAAATTTTAAACGATTAAGATCAGAAAGAATGAATGTAGTACTGTGGATAGTCCAAGGTTTGTTAGCGCTTATGTTTTTCATGGCCGGAGCAATGAAGCTCAGTAAACCCAAACAAGAGCTAAGTGAAAAATTAGGAGACTGGATAGACCAATACACTGGCGTCAGCATTAAGTTAATAGGCTTTGTGGAGCTGTTAGGAGCTATAGGCATCATCCTGCCAATGGCCATTGGTGTCCTTCCCATATTAACCCCTTTAGCTGCAATAGGACTTGCCATGACTATGGTCAGAGCTATGCAAATTCACTACCGGCGAAAAGAAAAAAGCAAGGCCGTAACAAACCTGGTTTTGATGTTGCTCGCTTTGTTCGCAGCAATCGGAAGGCTATACATCGTTCCAATCATCTAAGCAGATCTCAGAACTAGCAATCTTAAACTGAAACGTATGAAAGGCAAAATATTAGCAATCGAAGCGCTGCAACTACCTTGGCAAACTGAGGATCCCTTTTTGTTGGCTGTGCATCATCTTGATCACTACCCAAAAGGAAACGAGAAAATGGGGGTAGAGCAATCTGAGTTAGCAGGCAGAAATATAGGGCATGACTTTGCCGGGCAGAATGGTTATAACATGTATCATGGCAAAACCATACCCGGGTTTCCATATCATCCGCACAGAGGTTTTGAGACAATCACGATTGGAAAGCAAGGATTTGTAGACCACACTGACTCTCTTGGGGGGGCAGGCAGGTTTGGTGCAGGTGATCTACAATGGATGACAGCAGGAAAAGGAATTCAGCACTCCGAAATGTTTCCGCTTCTTCACTCGGATAAGCCCAACACACTGGAGATTTTTCAAATCTGGATAAACCTGCCCAGTAAGAGCAAACTGGTAGAGCCTCATTATAAAATGCTGTGGAAAGAGAGCATTCCAAAAATTGATGAAATTGATAACAAAGGGAAGAAAACAACTATTGAGGTTTACGCAGGGAGCTATAAATCTAACCTGGCACCACAACCAACACCAGACTCTTGGGCGGCCAACCCTGATCATGGGGTAGCCATTTTTAGTGTAAAAATGGAAGCCAATGCCCAATGGATACTTCCTGCACCAGCAAACGAGCAGGTGCGCAATACGCTATACTTTTACAGTGGGAACTCAATTGATGTAGAAGGTGAAAAAATTGCGGTAAACCATCTTGTAAAAGTGAAGCCCGGCCAGCGTTTGCATATTACCAATGGCGATAAAGAAGCTGATCTCCTCATACTCCAAGGGAAACCTATCAACGAGCCTATAGCGAGCCGTGGTCCCTTTGTAATGAATACCGAAGAAGAATTAAGCCAAGGATTTGCAGAATACCGGAAAACTCAATTTGGCGGGTGGCCATGGTCTGCAACTGAACAAGTGTTTGATCGGGCGAAAGGACGGTTTGCGAAATATGCCGATGGTACAACCGAAGAAAAATAAGCCTTCTAATCATGCAAAAGAAAATTAGCTTTTCAAATACAGCCCAAAGTAGTTCGGTGGGTGGCACACCCATCAGTCGTTTTTTGCCTAACGGTTATACGCAAGCTGTTGGGCCATTTATCCTCTTGGATCAGGCGGGGCCCATGAAGATAAATAGTAGCGCATCTGGGGGCACAGGCCCACATCCACATCGGGGCATTGCTACGTTAACGTACGCCATCACGGGCCAGATTGAACACTTTGACAGTTTAGGGAATCATGCCTTGGTAAGTTCTGGTGGTGTGCAATGGATGAATTCAGGCAACGGGATTGTTCATGACGAGCGGTCAAAGGCTAGTGCTGGCTCCGACCAAAAGGAAATGTATGCCTTTCAGTTTTGGATTAACCTGCCTTCAAAAATAAAAGCAGAAAAACCGGAGTACCTGCCTGTACATGCGGAGGAAGTTCCCAAAAAACAACTTGCGGAAGAGGCAGGTGTTGTTCGGGTTATTGTGGGGAGTTATCAAGAACTGACATCCAAAATACCCACCTACACCAAGCAGTTTTTATTTCATGTTGTGCTAAACTCAGGAAAAAAATTTAGCATAGATTTTTCGCAAAAACTAGAAGTTGCTGCCGTTTTGCCAACGGCTTCGGCAATAATCAATGAAGAAAGTTTTAGAGCAGGTGAATTAATTGCCTTTGACAAGGAAGCCGGAGTAATTGAAATAGAAAACTTATCTGACGAGACGCTGGATATTCTGCTATTTGGCGGAGAAACATACGGAGAGCCTATGGTATCACAAGGTCCTTTTGTAATGAATAGCCAAGAAGGTGTTGCGCTAGCATATGAAGATTATGCTAATGGGAAATATGGGGAAATACACTATCCTTAAAACGGATACTTTCTTTATATTATCTTTGATTGTTTTTTGAAGTAACTACGACTACTCTGAAAACGGCACACAACGATGGGTATAACACATAGGACGGGCAGAACTATCTGTAAGTTTAAGGTTCATAGCAAACTTTGTCTCGGTAGGCAAGTACGCAATTCCGAGATGCCTTACGTTTCATACCCGATACCCTTGGCTCAAAGTATAATCGCTAACAAGTGCAGCTATTTGTTTCTTGTGTAGAAAAGCCAATGAGGGAACAAACAACATACTAAGTGGTAAAAAGAGGGAAGAACTACTAAAAGAGCGAACAGATAACATACGCAGTGAAGATCGACTTATTGAAGCGCTATATTCAGCGGAACGTAAAATTTTCAGATCACGAACTCGAAGCATTTTGCGCCTGCTTTCACCCTAAGGTTGTCAGGAAGAATGAGTTTCTGCTGCGGCAAGGCGAACTGTGCAAATTTGAAGGCTTTGTGGTGGAAGGTTGCTTCAGGGTTTTCAACTTAAATGAAAACGGAAAGGAAAACACCCTATACTTTGCGGCTGAGGAGTGGTGGCTGATGGATATAGACAGTTTCATGAACCAAACCCCTGCAGATTTAAACATGCAAGCGTTGGTAGACAGTACGGTGCTGGTCATTAACCGGCAGGACAAACTAAAACTATATGAAGCCTTCCCTGCTGTAGATAAACTCTTTCGCGTCATCTTCCAGAAAGCACTGGTGTCTTACCATAGGCGTGTCATTCACAGCCATAGTTATACTGCAAAAGAGCGTTATTCCCATTTCGTGCAAACCTACCCCCATATTGCCACCAAACTCACCGATAAGCAAATCGCGAGTTATCTGGGTATTCGGCATGAGTTTTTGAGTAAGATCAAGAATAGTTAAGCATAAAAGCGGGAAGAGTTGAACTTCTTCAACTCTTCCCGCTTTTAAAATGCAGTTATTTGCCTCATCTAATACAACAGTAAAAATAGTTTTTAGAAATGGAAAACTTGAAAAACAGAAAAGCGATCATAACGGGCGGAAGCAGAGGATTAGGCAAGGCTACCGCCATAGCATTTGCGAAAGAGGGAATTGACGTTGCCATAACAGGCAGAAATGAAGCGGTGTTGCAGGCAACCGTAGCCGAACTAAGCGCTTATGGGGTAAAAGCAATTTACGCTGTGTTTGATGTGGGCAATTATGAAGAAGTAAAGGCCGGCATCAAAACGATTATCGACACATTCGGGTCGGTGGATATATTGGTGAATAACGCGGGCATTGCAGCATTCGGGACTTTAGAGGAGATGCCGGTTAGCCAGTGGACCCAAATCATTCAGACCAACCTCCTGGGTATGTACTATGTGACGAAAGAGGTTTTGCCGCACCTGTTAACCCAAAAATCAGGTGACATTATCAATGTAGCCTCCACGGCTGGTTTAACCGGAAACGCATCAACCTCAGCTTATTCTGCCTCTAAGTTTGCCGTAATCGGTATGTCAGAGTCGTTGATGAAAGAGGTGCGTAAGCAGAACATCAGGGTTACCACGTTAACACCGAGCACCATTGCCTCTGATATGTCAGTAGAGCTGGGCATTGCTTCCCGCGATTCAGAAGACAGCGTGTTGCAGCCAGAAGATTTTGCCGAATTGATTGTTGTCGGTTTAAAGCTGCCTAAAAGAGCCATGCTAAAAAGTGCCTCTTTATGGTCTACCAATCCTTAATCTGGTATGTATAACTGGAGATAAAGCTGTTGCAGGTATAAATAACTAAAAAAGGGGCAGGTTACGATCTGTCCCTTTTGCTTTACTCCCCTAGCATTTGCCTGTGGTACGGACGATGCGGACTTATTGAGGGCATGGCATATGGCTTTCGTCAGTTCTCAATGCAGCCAAAAGCCTCATAATAAATTGCGAAAGAGGCTTTCCAGATCAGCCAGCATGCTCTGAAGGGTAAGGAGAGTGTAACGTACAAAACTATTAACTTCACAGCTGAACACCCTTGTCATACTCCAGAGTATAACTTATACATAGCGAAGTAGTATGACAAGGCATTGCCTTAGCTAATTACACTTTAGTAACCCAATGGCCACAAGTATAGACTATACCTCAAGGGCTCGTAAAATTGCCTATCGATATCCGCGTTTAAGTTTTCTGGGCATACAGGTTAACTTTTGGATAATTGCCATCTTTTTGCACGCCTTCATTACCCACATGCACACGGCTTACATGGGGCAGTTTCAGGAGGTTACCTTTCCGCTTTCTTTTAAGGCTGTCATCCTTACATCGGTTTTAGTCGGAGGCACATTAGGCATAGTTTTAGGCACGATAGACCTGCTTTTGATAAAACTGGGCTTCCAGAAATTGTCTTTCGGGCGGATGATTCTTCTCCGGATTATTATTTACCCCATTGTTGTTTTGGGCCTGCTGTTATTTATCAGGTTTTTCCTGCTCGACTTTATCAGTGCTTTTCTAGCCACGGACTACTCTATATTGGGCAACAGCCAAGTTAGCTGGCATTATTTCTTCTGGTCGCTGTTGGTTTACATTGCGTTTACGGCGGTTGTCATCAGCTTTATAAACCAAATGAACAACATGTTTGGGCCAGGCATACTCATTCCGCTGCTCCTGGGGAGGTATAGGAGGCCACAGGAAGAGGAGCGCTTCTTCATGTTTCTCGATCTTAAGTCATCGGTTACGCACGCCGAAAACTTGGGCCACCTGGAATACAGCGCTTTGATAAGGGATTGCTTTATGGACCTGAACAAGGTTTTAGCCAGAAACAATGCCGCCATATACCAATACGTAGGCGATGAGGCGGTGCTTACCTGGCCTGTTTATGAAGCAACAAGAAAGCAAGCTTGCCTCTCCCTGTTTTTTGATTTTGAGCAAGAGCTGATCCAAAAGAGCCAGTATTATACCTCCCATTATGGAAGTGTTCCTACCTTCAAAGCAGGGCTTCATTTTGGCCTTGTTACTGCTGTGGAGGTAGGGCAAATTAAAAGAGAAATAGCCTACCATGGCGATGCCATTAACACAGCTGCCCGGATACAAAGCCTCTGCAACCAGTACAATAGGTCATTCCTGGTCTCTAAACCCGCCATGACAATGCTGGCTGGCGCTGATTCGAAGTATAAGTTTGAGTACCTGGGTGAAATTAATTTAAAGGGAAAAACCAAGGCAACAGAACTGTATGCCATAAGCAACCCTGCTTCAAAGCCGCAGATGGCGAAGTAACCCTCGTGCACTTTAGCAATGCCAACCTTAACGCTTGCAGTAACAAACAGCCAATACGCTGAGCCTGTGCAAACCACTTAATCTATGCTTCTAATTGCAAACTTTTCTGCACAGGTACGAAAGTAAGTACTCAGACCAGTTTCATAGTGTAGGTTATAGTATAAACAGAAACAGCCCGTCCCATAGGTCAGGCTGTTTTGGTTTAAGCAGTTATATATACCCCTCAAGTAAGTGTAAGCCAGTCGCTAATCCTTAAAATGTATACAGGATTCTGGAAAACGTATTCAATTACTAGCGTTAGAAGTAAGATCTTTGTAATAAGAAATTAGCACGTATAACAGATACCATTATGCAGCCAGTCACCACCATATCTTCCGTTAGCGACATGTACCGCCTGTTGGGGCTGGCGGGTCCGCAGCACCCACTCATAGCCGTTATCCATGCCGAAGACGTGCCCACCAACGTAGAAGCACCCAGTGACCGCTTCCTGATCAACCTGTATATCATTGGTTTTAAAACCTCCGGAACAGGAAAGTTTTTCTATGGCCGCAATGCTTACGATTTCCAGGATGGCACCCTGGTGTTTACCGCCCCGGGGCAGGTGCTTGCCTTCGACAGCGACCACCTGGCCACACCCCCGGGGGCTGGTGGCTGGACGATCCTCTTTCACCCTGACCTGTTAAGGCACTCATCGCTGGGCCGATCCATATCCGACTACTCCTTTTTTGACTACGACATAAACGAGGCGCTGCACGTAGCCGAAAAGGAAAGGAAGATGTTGCTGGAGCTGGTGAAAAACATCAGTACCGAGATTGGGCAGAACATGGACAAGCACTCGCAGGAGCTGATTGTGCACAATCTCGAAAGCATTTTAAAATACAGCAAACGGTATTACGACCGGCAGTTCTATACCCGCAGCAACCTGAATAAAGATTACCTGGTGCGCTTTGAACAATACCTCAAAACTTACTTCGCTTCGCCGGAACTGACAGAAAAAGGCCTGCCCACCGTGCAGCAATGCGGTGAGGCCCTACATATGTCGGGCTATTACTTAAGCGATTTGTTAAAAGCCGAAACCGGTAAAAGCGCTAAGGAGCACATTCAATTGTATCTGGTAGACCAGGCCAAGAATCTGTTGCTTGGTTCTACACGCTCTGTTAGCGAGATAGCCTACGAACTGGGCTTCGGATACCCGCAGCACTTCAGCAAATTATTCAAAGCGCAAACCGGTTATAGCCCCTCCGAATACCGCAACCTGAATTAACAGCTTTCGGTGGTAGAACGGATGTTCTAAAACATCATTCAGACCGCTTTTGCACAGAAATTATTCACATGACAAGAATCCAAAAAGGGTTCATGCGGGCAGGTATTGCCCTGCTGAGCCTTGAAATACTGATCACAACAACAGGATGTATCTATATGCAGCTACCGCAATTCGGAAAAAAACCTACGGGGCAGCGCCTCGAACGCATCAAACAATCACCGAACTACCGCGATGGCAGGTTCCAAAACCTGAGTCCCACAACCACGGTGTCGGAGGGGTATACCTTTACAGGAGTGATGTACGATTATTTATTCAGGAAGAAGCAGGATGTAAAGCCTGACCATACTATTCCTGTGGTAGAAACCGACCTGCAAAACTTGCCCGCCGAAGATGTGCTGGTATGGTTTGGGCACTCTTCTTACCTGTTACAGGTAGATGGCAAGAAAATTTTGGTTGACCCCGTGCTATGCGGTTACGCCTCCCCTGTAAGTTGGACAACGAAGGCATTTGCTGGCACTGATGTGTATAAACTCGAAGACCTGCCGGCCGTGGATATCCTGCTCATCACCCACGACCATTACGACCACCTCGATTACGAGACCATGAAAGGCCTGAAAGATAAAGTGGGTATGGTGATTTGTGGCTTGGGTGTAGGCGCTCACCTAGAGCACTGGGGCTTTCCGGCAAACAGGATCATCGAAAAAGACTGGTGGGAAAAGGTAGCCATCAGCGGCAACATGAACATACACCTTACACCGGCACGCCACTTCTCGGGCCGTGGGTTAAAACGCGACCAAACACTGTGGACATCCTTCGTAGTGGAAACAGCTTCGAAGAAAATCTTCCTTGGCGGTGATAGCGGTTACGATTCACACTTCGCAGCAATCGGGAAAAAGTTTGGGGGCTTTGACATAGCTATTCTAGAAAATGGCCAATACAATGTAGCCTGGCAACAGATACACACACTACCCGAAGAACTGGTGCAAGCTGCCCAAGACTTGAATGCCAAACGCATATTACCTGTACACTCCAGCAAGTTCGATTTGGGAGGACACCCTTGGTACGAGCCTTTGGAAATGGCCTCCAAGTATGCAGCAGAAGCCAACCTGCCACTGGCCACACCCATGATTGGTGAATTAGTGCTGCTTAATGATAGCAGCCAGGTATTTACCCCATGGTGGCAGGGTATAAAATAAACCCAGGCCATAACACCAGAAATAACATTTAGCAACAATTAAAATTAAAAAGATGAATCAAAATACATTTGGAAAGCAAGGGTGGACACCCGATAGAATAAAAAGCTTACAAGGCAAAACCTACGTGATTACGGGTACCACAAGCGGCACAGGGTATGAGGCAGCGCGGATACTGCTATCCAGGGGTGCAAAAGTGGTGATGTTAAACCGCAATGCCAGCAAATCAGAAGAGGTGATGGCCACTTATAAAAAAGAACTCGGTGATGGCATCGATGTGTCATTTGTCCGGATGGATCTGGAAGAACAGGCTTCTGTAAAAAAAGCAGCAGCCGAGGTGCTTGAGAAAGTGACGCGTGTAGATGCACTGATTTGCAATGCTGCCATTGCCCAGGTGCCAAAGCAGAAACTTACCGTTGATGGCTTCGAAAGCCAGCTTGGCGTGAACCACTACGGCCACTTCACGCTTCAAGGCCTGCTCTTTCCATTGATTGAGAAATCCAAGGGGCGAATTGTGGTGGTGGGCAGTGAAGGCTATAAAATGGGCCTGAAAACCATCAAGTTTGACGATATGAACTGGGACAGGGACTACACCGGGAACGATGCCTATAGCCAGAGCAAATTAGCGCAGATAATGACTGTTTATGAATTACAGGACAGGTTGATGGAGGCTGGCAACACGGCTGTGAAAGTATATGCCTGTCACCCTGGCGCTTCTTCTACTTCTCTTATCAAAACCAGCGGCAGTCTGATGACACGTTTCGTTTGGCAGCTGATGAAAATATCGCCATTGGTACAGTCAGCGGAAAAAGGCGCTTATCCTATGTTGATGTGCGCCACAGAGCCCAACCTAGACCAAACCGCCTTCTATGGCCCTACCGGAAGAAACTATTGGACAGGCCCGGTTGGCGAGTGCAAGTTAGAGCCACATGCCAAGGATAAACCTGTTGCCGCTAAACTGTGGGCTTTATCAGAAAAGGAAACAGGTATAACATGGCGTTTTGAAGCCGAAAAGCAAAGCAACATGCTAAAGAAGGATGTAGCCTAAACGCTAATCCGGTAAGTGTCAGCTTGATGTGCCAGGCCTTTCCAGGGTAAAAGAATATCATATTAATAATTAAAGTGAATAGTCTTATAAATAAGGAAATCATGAATTATAAAACATTAGGAAAATCAGGGCTAAGGGTTAGCTCACTTTGTTTGGGCACCATGACATTTGGTGAGGACTGGGGCATTGGCGCCACCCCACAGGAGGCAGAAAAGATTTTAAACCATTACACAGAGGCGGGTGGTAATTTTCTGGATACCGCCAACGTCTATGGGAATGGCCATTCCGAAAAAATCATCGGTGATCTGGTTGGCAAGCATTCCTCCAAGCGAAACCAAATGGTCATCGGAACCAAATTTTCCTCCAGCGGTCACGCAGGAAACCCAAATGGTGGCGGAACAGGATCAAAATCAATGTTGGAAAACCTGGACAATTCTTTGCGCAGGTTACAAACCGATTACCTTGATATCTATTGGGTACATTCCTGGGACTGGCACACGCCTTTCGAAGAAGTAATGCGTTCGCTGGAACATGTGGTAGCAAGCGGGAAGGTTCGTTATTTAGGTATAAGTAACACACCCGCATGGAAAATTGCACAGTCACAGATGTACGCGCAGGTAAAAGGTTGGGCACCTTTTGTGGGTCTTCAAATTGAGTATTCGTTATTGGAGCGTTCCGTAGAAGATGAGTTGGTACCCATGGCATTGGAAATGGGCCTGGGCATAACGCCTTACTCGCCTCTGTCGGGTGGTTTGTTAAGCGGGAAATACAGCCGAGAGAACCAGGGTAAAGACCAGGAGGGCAGACTGGCTGCCATGGGTGGTGTAAATCTGGGTGAAAAGGAACTTCTAATTCTTGATAAACTGAAGGAAATTGCCGAAAATCATAACACAACAGTGCCTGCAACGGCTTTAGCGTGGCTTATGAGCAAACCCGGTGTAAGCGCACCTATTATCGGAGCCAGAAAACTAGAACACCTGAAATCCAACATGGAAGCGCTAACAGTAAAACTGAGTGCCGATGAAATAGCATCCCTTGATGCGCTTTCAGTTCCGCCACCCACAGCTGTTACCAAAAACAGTGCTTTCACACAATCCTTCATTCATGGCGATATTGAAATTAATGGAATCAAACCCCATGCTTTACCTACTCATATGCAAATGCAGCCCAGCAGTTACTAACATTTAAATTCAGTGAAAAAGAAAAGGGTTCGGTTAAAGCCTTCGGTACTGTGATGAAGTATAACATCTATTAGGTAAAAAACTTATAAAACTTAACAACATGGATATTTTAAAAGCAGCAACAGACTGGGCGAAAGCCGAACTTTTTTCAACGCCCTTTTTCATTCTTTTCGGACTGGCGTTTATGGCCGGAAGCCTTGGGTTTTGGCAACTGGGAAAAACCGACATAGCAAGGGCCTACATCATACCCACTCTGGTTGCAGGTGTTTTACTCCTAACCATAGGGCTTGGCTTGTTTTTCACCAACAAATCAAGAATAACGCAGTTTGAGAAAGCTTATAATACAGATGCTTCGGCTTTTGTGGCTTCAGAGATTGAGCGTGCCGAAAGCACGCTAAACGAGTACAAAACCATCGTTTTCAAGATTGTGCCTCTCATCATCATTGTGGCAGCCTTAGTCATCATCTTTGTTCATACGCCAACCTGGCGGGCCATCAGCATTACCACAATTGCCATGATGATTGTTATTTTACTGATAGACGGAACAGCCCATGCCCGCATTGACGCGTATCACAAACAATTAATCATGCATCGCAAATAGTTTGACGCCTTTATTGGCAGCTAAACATGGCATAGCCAGCTTTCCGAAAGGTATGAAAGTAATTCTTACAGGTGCCACCGGAATGGTAGGCAAAGGCGTTTTATTAGAATGCCTGGATGATGACCGGATAGAGCAAGTGCTTTTGATCAACCGGTCTTCAATAGCTATTGATCACCCTAAAATTAAGGAGATTCTACACAGCGATTTCACAGATTTCTGCTCTATTCAGAATGACTTTAAGGGTTTTGATGCTTGTTTTCATTGTATGGGTGTGTCTTCTGCAGGTATAAGTAGCGAAACCTACTATAAGCTAACGTATTCCGTTACGGAAGCACTGGTTGATGCCGTTTTCAAGGCCAACCCCAACATGCTTTTTACTTATGTCTCGGGGGCAGGTACAGATAGCACCGAAAAAAGCAGCACCATGTGGGCGCGGGTAAAAGGTAAAACCGAAAATATGATCTTCAAGAAAGGTTTTAAGGATGCCTATGCATTTCGGCCGGGAGTGATTCTACCCGAGCGTGGCGTTAAATCAAAAACAACGCTCTACAATTCAATGTATATTCTTACCCGACCTATTTTTCCGCTTCTAAAGAAAATGAAATCGGTAACAACAACCATAAACATTGGCAAAGCCATGATTAACCTGATTGACCATCCTCAAGACTTAAAACTTCTGGAAGGAGATGATATTAACAGGTTAGCAAATAAATAGGAGATTACATCGAAGCACGCAGCATGGTGTCTGGGCAATAGCGGTTTGGGACTGACTTGAACCGTTTTTTTTTCTTCTTACTCTCACGAGACAAAATTAGGCGTAGAGTTTCTGTTGCTACGTAATCTATACTATAGACTAAAACTATAATTATGAAAGTGGGAGTGGGTATACTTAACCATATCATGAATTGATTAATATCCGGGCAATTATCCCAAACTCATTCATTTGGGGAGTCTCTTTGCTATAAAAAATTTACAAGAGTTGGGAGTAGCTTAATTCAATTTCGCAGGTTAGTGCCACCTATTGGGTAAAAATTATCTGCTGAGCAATAAGAAAAGCCCTGCACATTATGATTGAAAGGCTTATTGCCCGAATGTATGGATATCGGATCATTTTATGGATGCCCTGAGACTTCTGGTGCATAAGTGGGTTTTATGGGTATGTCTCTCCATTCACTTTTCCATGTAGGGCTGCCAGTTAACGATGAGTACCTTCTCCTCGGGCAGCAGCAGGTATCCGTAATCGTAGCAGAAGTGGTAGGTGTTGCCGGTTTTGGTCCGGTAGAGGTGGGTGAAGTAGCGGAAGTCGAGTCCTGCCATTTCAAGTACCTGCCGGTAGATGGTGGTTTTACCCTGCGGGCTGGCCTGCCTGAGAATGGTGCGGTTGCGGCGCAAGGTGGCATTGATGCGGACCATCAGTTGTTCTCCCTCGTTCTGCTGCCGCTTGGCGTTGTGGGCCTGGGCACGGCACTGGTTGGAGCAAAATCGCTTGTCGGACCTGCCGCTTAAGGTGCCTCCGCACTGGGAACAGTGTTTCTCCTCTTTCATAGAACATCCGTTTTTTGAAACGTATAGTTACGTATGTAAACGCATTTAGGTGCATCAAAAAACGGATAAGCTTTTAAAGGGGTTTACATTTGATAAAAAATATCATCGGACCCATGCAACAGACTTACCGTAGCGCCCCCGTCCTGTACCTCAACTTGCTCGAGCACGGGGGGAAGCAGTTCATTCGCCTTTGGTACAAGCCTGATCACCGCATTACTAAGCTGCTGAAGACCAGTAAAGTGGCTAAGTACAGCAAGACCTATAAGTGCTTTGTGATGCACAAAGCCCCAGAGTCTATTGAGCTGTTGCACCTACACTTCCAGGGGGTGGCGTTAGTTGACACCCGCTACCTCAACAGGCCCAAAAGGCTGAGACCGGCACTGGGCGCTGTGATAACCTCAGGCAGCCTGCAGTCTGAGCCCCTGGCGAAGTTACCGGAGCTACCCGTTATCCGCTTGCATCCACTTGAGCATGGAGGGAAGACATTTATCCAACTCTCATTTCCTTACAATGAGCTAGTATACAGAACGCTGAAGTGCAGCTCCTGCTGCCTGTGGTTGCAGGAGCCCAAGTGCTTTGCCGTAGCCACCGATGCCGTAAGTCTGTACCAGTTGCTTGACGATGTGCAAGGTACAGCACAGGTGTGGCTGGCAGGCACAATGAAGGTAAACGACATGGCAGTGATGCGTAGGCTGTGGGAACAGACCTATCGGAAGGATGCCGGCTATCTCACCTGCCCTTTGCCTTACTTAGAGAAGCTTTTCCTGCTAAACTACTCTCTTACCACTATCCGCACCTATCACTCGCTTCTGCTGCGCTTCTTTAACGGCCACAAAAAAGATGGACTGGATAGGATCAATGTCTTCACGGTGGAGGAAATCAATTCATACCATAGGCAGATGGTACAGGCGGGCACTTACTCCTACTCCTTCGTGAACCAGAGCATCAATGCTGTTAAATTCTATTTCCACCGGGTGCTAGGCAAGCACACCCTGAATCTGAGCCAGGTAGAGCGGCCCGAGAAGGCAGACCGGCTGCCCATCGTGCTTAGTAGGCAAGAGGTGCAGAAAATACTCCTGGCCACCGATAACCTGAAGCACCGCTGTATTCTTCAGCTTCTATATGCCGGCGGGCTGCGGATAGGGGAGGTTATAGGCTTGAAAATCAGCGATGTGCAGTCGGACAGGAACCTGCTGCTTATACGCGGGGGCAAGGGCAAGAAGGACCGCACTACGCTGCTCTCGCAGAAACTGCTCGAGAACCTTAGGGCCTACTACAGGGAGTACAGGCCGAAAGTGTGGCTGTTCGAGGGGCAGTACGGGGGGCAGTATACTACCGACAGCATCCGCAATGTGTTCAGAGCCTGTGTAGAGAAAGCCGGCCTGCAAAAGAAGGTAACACCTCACTCGCTCCGCCACTCTTTTGCGACGCATCTGTTAGAACAGGGTACAAACCTGCGATACATTCAGTCGTTGTTGGGGCACAAAAGCAGTAAGACCACCGAGATCTACACCCATATCACGAGCCACGGGTTGGAAAGCATTATCAGCCCTCTTGATAATTTATAGGAATGTTATATATTTAGTTCTAGAATGTTTAGGAGATCAAGCCGAAATCTTACTAATATATGCTTGGATATAGAAATAAACATGCTCCGAATACTCCAGCTAAAGGGCCAATAACCGGAATAACTCCTTATACACAGTAGTTATAGGCAATTAAGAAAATATCTAAAGGATGAAAATAAACAATGATAATTTTGCTTACTCCATTTTACTTACAATCAATGAAGGCAAATCGAAAGGTTCTGGGTTCCGTTTAAAATATAAAGGGTATAATTTATTAGTTTCTGCCAAGCATGTATTCTTTGACGACAAAAATGAATTATATGGAGACTTGTTAATTGCCAACTGCCCATCCCCATTAGATGATGGAAAAGTAGTTCTTCAAATTAATTTATTAGATGCAAAAATTTTCTACTCAAAGACAGCAGATGTCTGTATAATATTATTAGGTAAAAACAAGGATTTAAAAACCAATAATCCACCACTCAAAAAAGACAAAAGTAAGCATAAACGTCCGGCAGAATTGGTCCTTGAAGATTACATATATGTTATAGAACAAACAGCATCAAGAATCACTTCAGTTGACATTGAAGCTACTAGAAATCTAGACAAGATAGGCATTGCTAATGATGTTTATCTTATGGGATATCCGACATCGCTTGGTATTAGACAAAGTAAATATTTTGATGCTTATAAACCTTTAATAAGAAAAGGGATTGTATCAGGGATAAATAAGAATGAAAATACATTTATTATAGATTGTCCATCGTATCAGGGCAATTCAGGAGGGCCAATAGTAGAGCATGGGGAGGATGGATATTTTAGGGTAATTGGACTTGTTTCTCATTATATACCTTATGAAACAACTTGGTATAATAATAGAGAAAGAATTCAACATGTTGATATTTCAAACTCTGGATTCTCTGTATGTGTACCGTTTGATAAAATTACTGAGCTAATTGAAACAAATATTAACAGCCTATAACAAAAGCTAAAAAGCATTAAAACGCTTTTTAGCCAAGCCGTTGGCCGTGATTGGGATTATTTTCGGGTTTTAAAGTGGCGTGTCTTTCAGGCTTTTTAAGGGGCTGGAGGGCATCAAAGGCTACTAAAGCCGGGCAACGGTCAGCAAAAGAGCCAAAGGAAGAAATGTAGTTTCTGACCCGAAGTTTTGCTTCGGCGGTGCCGGGAGAAAGCTGGCTTTCGGACGGAAGCGTCCAGGCAAGACTTTGAGCGGGCGAAGTTATAGTTGAGAATTGACAAAGTCAAGTATTCAACTTCGGCAGGTGGCTCTTTTACAGAGAGTTGGTTGCAATAGAGAGGCCAATGATTGATTAGTTTTTTTATCGATTGTGGGCCAGCCCTGAGCCTCTGGCAACGTCGCCAATAGCACATTAACGTCATTGCCAGAAGGCTAAAGCGCCACTTAGAAGGAGTTTAAAAGGAGAAAATAACCCAACCATGCAGGGTGTTTTCCCTAAAGAAGAAAAAGTTCGCATTAATCCGGGGCAATGTCCGCATAACCCGGGAGAAAAAGGGAAAACAACCTCGACCAACACCGTCTAGGTGCCATTGGAGGAACCTTGCAGAGCACAGCGACCCTCCAACGAGACGCCACCTAGACTTAACGTTAGGTGGTATAAAAAATATGGAAGAAATGTTCTTGTTGATTTATCATGGGAAGCCGCAAAGCCAAACGGGCGACTTGGAAGATATTGGTGGTGCTTACATAAAGTGCTGGATAGAGTCAGAAAATTTTAAGCAAGCCGATATTGTAGCCAGAAATGAAATTGAAGAAATGAATTGGAATGTTCTGGTATTAGATGAAGCTTACACTATAACAAGAGAAGACTATTTAGAAGATAAAAATGGACTTGAGTACTATGAACAAGCCCTCATAGACAAGCAGGTTTATGTCTTCCACACTTATCCTGTTAAAGAAAAAGAAGACTAATAAAGTTAAAATGACCATCCAGATAAAAGTGGGAATTATAATAAGACTTGTATTCTCCATACTATGCATAAAGGCTGGGCTTTATTTACTGGCCTTACCTTGGTATAAAAGTTTAGAACCAAGCTACAGTTCAGCTTCCTTCTATGGGGGATTGGCAATTATACTTTTAGGCTCTGTGTTGCTTATTTTTCAGGTAGTAGAATTAATAAGAAAACTAATTAAGAAATAATTACAACACCTAACCACGCCTATAATATAGCTACGCCACATCATAGGCAAGTCCGTTACAGTAAATTATGAAATATGAAAACAATCATAACCTTACTTATTTCAGCTGTTCTAGTGACGGGCTGTAAAGCAGTTGCAGTTGACAGTACAGAAGAAAAAATAGATTTGGATTACGTGGCTTCAAAATTTGAAGAGAATTCGACTCAGATCAAAAAAGTCGAATATCATATACAGCGGATCGACACCTTCGCTCAGGATGGAACTGTATGGAACAACAAAGGTACAGCACTTATAGAAATAAATGAACAAGATGATCTGTTTGGCTTCTCCTTCTATGTTAGGCGAGAGAACTTCCCAAAAGAGTATCTGTATGATAACGGGTATGGATTTGTATACTCACTAGAAGATAAAACCTATAAAATGGAGTCAAACCCCAGAGGGTTCCTAGGTAGCCCTGGCGGCCAACTGGTTGCGCCTCAAATCTTCAAACTTGACTCTGCCTACACATCCGCCGAGCTACTTCAAAGTGATGATAAGTACATACTGAAGTATACTTTTAAAGATGATACAATCTACAATGTTACCGACAGAATCACATTAGTCGAACTTAACAAAAGTAATTACTTGCCAACAAAAATAACAAGATCCTATAAAATACTGGGCAATAAAGCAGTACATCAAATTGCCTTGAGTGACATCAAGATAAACGACGCTGTTGAAGGCTCTGTTGCTGACTACAAGCATGGATTCGTTGACTTTGAGTTAATTCCCGAAGAAGTTCGGCAGCAGAATAAATTGATAGGTAATAAACTGCCCGAGATTAGGCTAGTGAATCTAATGAATGAGAACCAAACAGAAACTTTGAGAGTTGACAAATTGACTTTGATCGACTTTTGGGAAGTGTGGTGCGGTCCGTGTATAAAATCATTCCCTGAAGTCGAGAAAATAAAGAACAAGTATCCCGAAAAGCTCCAAGTAATCGGGATAGTATCAGAGAGTAAGGAGAAAGCAATTGAATTGACAAAAAAGAAAGGGATTACCTTCAATAACCTCATCGGAAACAAAGATTTATTAAAAGCTTACAGTGTAAATAGCTACCCAAGATACTTTTTAGTAGACTCCAAGGGTGTAGTGAGAAAGGAGTACTATGGATTTTCAGAGCAGATTGAAGAAGATATAAAGAAAATGCTTGTTGAATAAGAACTAGCTGTAACCACACCCATAAGCCAGCTGCGCCGCCTTATGGCCAAGCCCGTTACCTGCAATAGAAATCATGAAGAATCTATACTTACTACTTTACCTACTTATAGCTGGATGTGCTCCTAAGCAGCAGGAAGTAGTGCAAGTAGTAGAAACAGAAGTAGTAGGCAGTACAGGTGCGTCTGAAGGAGACTGTGATGAATGTGCAGCTTCAAAGTATGCAGAGTCAGAGCCTGACACAACTTTCATTTTTTCCAATGGCAACAAGCTCCTAATCTGTGGCTATCCTGAATTACGAGAAGGAAAAAAAATATACTCTGAGTTTGTGCTGTCAGAATGCGCCAAGGACAGTATCATTGATTTTTGGAGCGCAGTTGAAGAGTATGAAATAAGATTTGAGCAGGACACTCTTCAGCTACAGAAGTTAGAGCTATTGGCTTTAGGTAATAACCGGGAACTTGTAAAAGAGAAGTGGCTTACCGAATACTTCTATTATGAGAATGGGAAACTCGAAAGGGAAAAGAAACTGAATTCTGTAGCTAGGTATAGCCAAGCCCAAATTGTCCAGGCGCTGCAAGAGTTTGAGTCAACACAATGGCAAAAGCAGATCGGTGCGACAGAAGAGTACACAGAGAAGAAAATGAAGTTAGCTAACAGCCTGATGATTGCAGCAGCTTCAGGAAGTGAGAAATCAGAAGTATACTTTAAAGAATTCAAAACTAAGTTCCAGCCAGACGGAGCATATCTTGAATGGTATGAGCAGATGGCAGAGTTGCTTGAATCAACTAAGAAATAGAAAAACAAAAGCAGGTAACAAAGTATAGCAGGTATGCTTCGGCTTTGCCTCACCATCTGCTATACCAGCACGTTAGCTACAATAAATGATTATAAATGAAAAGGAGTCTCTGTAGCATTTTACTTGGTGGCTTGCTCATCTTAAGCTGCACCCCATCTAAAGTTCCTAATGAAATAGATAAATCAAATGATATTAGCTATAAAATTGAAACGCAGGACATAGAAAATTTCTGGAAGGCATATGACCATTTGGAACTTTCATCGGATAGTGTTTTAGCATTTCAAGAGTTATACCTGGATAAAGCAAGTCCATACTTCAAGGAGTTCTTGCAGCTAAGAAATTTCACAGCCAAAGAGTACGTCCAGCTGGTGAGAACTATGCCTGAATTCTGGAAAACAATCAGACCCTTAACCGAAGACGTGCAGAACAGGAAATCCGAACTACAGCCTGCTTTTGATAAGCTGCTTGAACTTTACCCGTCCTTTAAGCAGCCAGACGTGTGCTTCGCTATTGGAACCCTGAGAACAGGTGGCACAACTTCAGAGGGATTGATTCTGATAGGGACTGAGATTGTAGCAGCTGACCAAACAGTCAATCTCAATGAGTTTGACAAGAATGATTTCATGAGGCTTGTCCTAGGAAACCAAACAGGTGATATCATTGGTGTAGTAGCCCACGAAGCTGTTCATACACAGCAGCCAAGTGGAGATAATGCAGATGAATCCCTGCTGAAACAAACCATAGTGGAAGGGGCAGCTGAGTTTATCGCTTCCCTGATGTTGGGCAGGATAACGCAAAGCAAAGCCATATATGATTACGGTGTGGAACACGAAAGGGAGTTATGGAACGAATTCTATAATGATGTCAAAAATGGGAAGGCTATCGGCGACACAGATTGGATGTATGATTACCGAACAAACCGACCAGCCGATTTAGCCTATTTCATAGGTTTTAAAATTTGCGAGGCATATTACAACAATGCCAAAGACAAGAAACAAGCTATTGCGGACATTATCTTGATGTCGGATGCTGAAAGCTTTCTGCTAAAGAGTGGCTATTTGAAGAAATACAGTAGCTAACCAAGCACATGAGCAAAGCTTCGGCTGATGCCTCGCTCACCTCATGTACAATACCGTTGTGCTTAATATGAATCTACTAATATTCACAAACATGAAAACAATCCTCTTTTCACTCCTATTCATTTTGCTTTTTTCTTGTTCCAATAAATCAAGTGAGTCAATAGAAATATCAATTGATGATACGTCGGAAATTGTCCTTAAGAATGATCTGCCAAATTTGCTAGCACACATAGAACAGAACAGCCACGAAGAATATTTAATAGCAATATCAAAGACAAAGGATGAGATAGCTAATTTATGGACCGCTAACCCTGAGAAGATCTCAGTAACAGGATTTGTGAAGTTGTCTGGACTTGATGAAAAAATCACAGGATACACTCAAAGAAATAATATTGTCGAAAAAATAAACTATATACCTGAGCCTATTATCGGCTCTTTCAAAAAGGAAGCTAAATGTTATTTACCTGACAAAGGAAGTAAAGTAAAGAGAAGTTTGACCTTAGCATTTGAAGAATCTGAAACGGCCATGAGAATATTGATTGAAGAGAAGCTCTAAAAAACAAAGCACAACAACACCTATATGGCAGCTTCGCCGCCTCATAGACTAGCACGTTGTGTGCAATATCAAGAATTAGATAGTGAAGAAAACGGTATTCATCATTTTTTCTATAGTTGTCCTAATGTCTCTGATTTACATTGGAAGCCTTGTGGTTGAAAAATTCACCTATGTAAGCTCCATCGTAGATTATAAAAGAGAACGAAAAGGCACTTCAAGCTTTGATGACATTCTTGTTGAAGAGGGCTTTGTCATAATAACTAAGAAGAGTTTAATAGGTACAAGTGACTGGTACTTCGTTTCCGCAAAAAAAGTAGATGAAAAGAATTGGTTAAAGAGCTTTAGGACGAAAAACTTAGAGAATGGCTTCTGGTTTGACCCCATGGGACATGATGACTTTCCACTATCTTTCATAGAAAAGCACATGGACACTCTCTACCTGCCGAACAGTACAGGGGAGAAAATACATACGTCTCAGCTTATGTTGTTTCCAGTCAGGATTGAGTATAAACTCGATCCCAGGTTTCGCGATAAGCAGCCAAGAAGTGAATTTGTGCAGAACATAGGGGAGCGGATTGTACGGTTCAGCTATAACAGCCTTCCAGTGAATATTCAGGACATGATTCCCCTTGTAGAGCCTAAACAAGCAATTTCAGAGTGTAAGTGCGAACCAAAGAGCGATGATTCGAATGGCTACCTATACAAGGTCTGCATATACCTGAAAGAAAGAGGGGAGAAGTATTCTGATGCTCCATGCAATTATGGAATAAGAAGCATAGAGGAAGATACCTTGAATGGAAAGAAGGTGGTAAGGGTAGATTTGAATTGCTGCTATTTAGGCGATAGAGCGTTTTTCGACCCTGCGGCCAAAGAGCTTATTGATTTCAGGTATGGGCCAAGGTAGCCAATTCATCTGAACTGCATATACTAAAAAAACTCCTGAAGAAATACATTACACAACAACACCTTTACGGTAGCAGAGCCACCGCAAAGCCAAGTCCGAAATCTATGATAAAAACAAGCGCTGTGCTCTAAATATTGTTCAACCTTACCTCTTAAGGCGTTCCCCTCTTGACGACGGCCACTACCTGGTGCAGCAGTTTGTTTCTGACAGCGTTCAACACGCTCATCTTGCTCTTGCCTTCCCCTACCTTCCGCTCGAAGTAGGTTCTCACCTCCCCGTTGTTTCGTATACTGCTCAGGGCCGCCATGTGCAGCACCTGCTTTAGTTCTTTGTTGGCGAACTTGGATACCCCCGTTTTGCCCATCACGCTCGTGCCGCTGCGGTACTCGAAGGGAGCCACCCCGCAGTAGCAGGCCAGCTTGCGCCCGTCGTCCATTCTGCAGAAGCCTTGCGTGTAGACCAATAGGGAAATGGCCAGCACCTTTCCCACGCCTTTCACCGAGGTCATCAGGTCATATTTCCGCTTCAACTCACCGTCCTTTGCGATGAACTCCTGCATCTTTTCCTCCACCTGCTCCTTGCTCTTCTCCAAGCCCTTTATGGCTTTCCGGTTGACCTGCTCCAGCGTTTTGGCAGACACAGGGTCTATAGGGAGCAGTTCCTGGATGGTGCCCTTGATACTTTTGAGCGCCTTGATGAGCCTGTTTCTGCTTGCCTGCAAGTCCTTCAGCCTTTCCAGCGTCACGCCACAGAGCGAGAGGCACCGGGCCTGCTGTTGGTGCAAGAGGGCATAGCGGGCGATTCTTTGGGCATCCACCTTGTCGTCCTTTCCCCTGACCATGCCGATGCTCCTTTTTATCTGCAGGGCGCTCTCCAGCCACACGTGCACGCCTCTTGCCAGCAGGTAGTGCACCAGTTGCCTGGTGTACATGCCCGTGTGCTCCATGCAGCATAGGGTGTCAGTGCCAGCCTCGCATCCCTGATGCTTCATCCAGGCCTTCATCCGCTGAAAGCCCTCCCTGTTGTTGTTGAACTTCTGGTGTTGCAGGGCTCCGTCATTCTTTCGGGTCAGGCATACGTCCAAACTGTCCTTGGAGACATCGACGCCCAGGATAAAAGGGGAGACTTGCGGTTGCATTGGCTTTTCCATATCTTTTAGCATTAGTTAAGGCAAGCTGCGAATCGAAACCTTTATCATGGGCCCAAAGTCCCGAAAATCTATATGACTCCCCGCCTGCAATGAAAAGTAAAAGCAGCCAGACTGATTCGGACTGTAGGAATTTCGCCTGGTTAGCGAGTAGTTCACTGGCTGCTCTTCAAGTATAGGAGGAATACTCCCTTACCTGGTAAAAGGGTGCTAGAGGTATTGGAAAAATGATATAGCGCTAATCTAAAGGTTATGCAGTATTAAAATTATAGAATGGTAAAAACAGGTGTACCAGCTAATACTTATTCTCTGATTCTCAAAGTAGTTGTTCTATCTCTGCTGCTTGGGTATGTTATAGAAAATACTCTTTTGGCGATTGGCTTAGGAATCCTGTCAGGGTTAATACTGCATGTTTGGGTTAGCTACTATGACTGTGTGGTTCATCTGGAAAATGGTGTGGCTAAGTTCTACTTCCTAAGACCATTTTTATTCAAAGAAGAGCATGACTTGAAGAATCTGGACAAGGTGGAAATAATAAGAGAAGATAAGGATAAAACCCAAAGAGAAATATGGTGGCAGGCTGATATGCTCTTCCAGTTCTGCTATGATAAGATGATTCTTTACAATGGAAATATAATACACGAAGTCAGATTCAGAACAAATGAGAATGACTTACCTAAACTGGAAGCAGCGGTAAGGGAAATATCTCAAAGAAATGAAGGGTAAAAAAGATAGGATAGGGACTATATCATCCTTCATCATGGCAATAGTTTTTATCATCTGGGGCATCAAGATGATTGTATACAAACTTGTGGCTATTGGTGTTAATAGCAGGACATTGTCCCCATCAGGTTTTGGTGGAGAATTGTTGATTTTGATAGGTTTAATATTTTTAGTTGTAGCATATTATAGTTTATCACCCTTTAGTAAGATAAGACAATTTTTCGAAGGTGACTTTAAGAATAGAAATAAGAAAAAGGACAACAAAAAGCATCTAAAGAATTAAATAATACCATATCAGGTTGTTTACATACAGCCTGAGCAAATAAACCTCTTCCCAAAATTCGAAGCTATTAATCTGATGAAACTGATTAGGCCAAAAATCATTGGCACCCTGAAGATTGAGAAAATGATGGCTGGAAATTTGGCTGTCTTAAATGAAATTAAGAATTCACCCAATAAAATAGTCATTCCTTGTCGTTCAGTAGAACATGGTAAAGAAATTATTAACAAAATCAAGAAATCAAAACCAGGGGAAGTGATTTATATTTAAACAGATAGTTAACAAGTTAAAGAATAACGTTTGCTAACCATACCCATAAGCCAGCTACGCCGCCTTATAGCCAAGTACGTTAAGTAAAAACTCGTGCAGCTGATAGGCGAGGCGTAGCCGAGCATAAGAGCTGCACGAGCACGTTAGGCTAAATTAAAAAGTATAGAATGAGAATAACTGTAGCTATATGTCTTGTAGTGTCGCTTTCTGCTTGCTCTCTTGGAAGGGAAGAAAAGTCAGAAGTATCAGTACCGCAAGCCGAGACATTTGCCGCTGCGGACTCTGTACTAATGGAAATAACATTCAGGGGTGCCAACCCTATAGCATCAAAGCTATTCTATAGCCTCAAAAAGAACGGCGTGAGCAATACTGACCTTTACCGCTACACTCACCGCCTCAAAGACAACAAACTTATTTTAATGAAAAAAACAGTACCCACTACCTCTACCTTACATCAAGTCATAAAGAACGAGAGAGAGCTTTTGAAGAAAGCGGAAGCGATGGACGGGTATCAGGTGCATTGGCTGGACGGTGACTATTGGTCTATAGCTATCCATGACAATAAGGGAGAAAGAACTTACAGCTATCCTGAGTTGTACCAACAGCCCGATACCCCAGAAATTGAGCAGGTGAAAAAGTTGATAAACCAGCTTGACAGGGAGTATGAAATCGAGAAAGGGCGCTGGGATTTGAAACTGAAAAAAGGGAAGTACACCAACCATGGCGGGGAGGTGATGGAAATAAAATAACTTAGTCTGTACCCGCTTCGACAGTTGAAGCCACCATGTTAGTATTGATACTGTTTACCCTTTCGCCCGTCCTTTGTTGCTACCTCAGAAAGCGTTAACCAGAATATACTTCAAGATAAAGTTAACCGTTTACCTGTTCACGGTAACTCTGATTTGGATAAGGGCTTAACTAACTTTTTGAGTTTGGCTTTGCTCAAAATAGCCAGTAAAGAAAATGAGAATGTATACTTATTGTTCTTCCTATTAAAAAAAACCACTTTCATGTAGAGAAACTTGTTTGTAGTAGGCTTTTAATCAGTGGTTTACCTTGCTATTCGTGACCTGTTTTTATTTTGAAACTAGGTCACTGGCTAGTTCACCAAGCCTTTGCTTAGAAAAGGATGTAGATACCGCTCTGAACAATAAAAAAACGCCTTGTAAAAATACTTTACAAGGCGTTTTCGGAGTTATGTGCACCCGAGAGGATTCGAACCCCTAACCCTCGGAGCCGAAATCCGATATTCTATCCAGTTGAACTACGGGTGCAATAGGTATGCAAAAATAGGAACTATGCGCACAAAATGAAACTTCTGGTATTAAAATTCTACACTTTTATTTGCTGTTTCAGTTTAATAAAACAATCCTGCATAAAGCGGGTTGTTTTACGTAAAAGGTAGAGCACATAAATAACTGATAACTATGGAGAAACTGTATACTGCAGTAGTAACTGCAACAGGAGGCCGCCGTGGGCAAATTAAATCGGATGATGGAATTATTGACATGAAACTTGCATTGCCTGAAGGTTTAGGAGGGCAGGGAGGAAGCACCAATCCAGAGCAGCTGTTTGCTGCAGGCTATTCGGCATGTTTCCAGAGCGCGTTGCTGGTGGTGGCCAGCCAACATCACGAAAGGCTTAATCCGGAGTCAACTGTCACCGCGCATGTAGATCTTAACAAGCGCGACGATGGGGGTTATGCTCTAAGCGTAAAACTTGCCGTTGACCTGAAAGGAGTGGATCAGGAAAAAGCCAGACAGATGGTTGACGAGGCACATCAGATTTGCCCGTATTCTATTGGCACGCGCGGTAACGTGGAGGTGGAACTAGAAGTAGTATAGGGTAGCTTATTTAAGCTTTAAGTATAAAACCAAAGAAGGCTGCCGATTTCGGCAGCCTTCTTTGGTTTTATACTTAAAGCAGAAGCAGTATTAAGCTTGTGCTAAAACCTGCTTCACTTTTTCAGCGGCTTCTTTTAGTACCACGGCAGAGTATACTTTCAGGCCAGACTCATCAATGATGCGTGCACCTTCTTCTGCATTTGTACCTTGTAAGCGAACAATGATAGGCACTTTAATGTCGCCGATGTTTTTGTAAGCCTCAACTACACCATTTGCTACTCTATCGCAACGAACAATACCGCCAAAGATGTTGATCAGGATAGCTTTCACGTTCGGGTCCTTCAGGATGATGCGGAAACCTGCTTCAACAGTCTGTGCGTTTGCCCCACCCCCTACGTCAAGGAAGTTAGCAGGCTCACCGCCAGAAAGCTTAATGATATCCATAGTTGCCATAGCAAGGCCGGCGCCGTTTACCATACATCCAACGTTACCATCCAGCTTCACATAGTTTAGGTGAGATTCGCTTGCCTCAACTTCCAACGGATCCTCTTCAGACAGGTCGCGGAGGGCGGCCAGGTCTTTGTGGCGATACAGGGCATTGTCATCCAGGTCAACTTTGGCGTCCACAGCCAGGATCTTGTTGTCTGACGTCTTAAGCACCGGGTTGATCTCAAACATAGAAGAGTCAGTCTCCACGTATGCTTTGTAAAGGTTGGTTACAAACTTAACCATCTCCTTAAATGCCTCGCCTTCTAAGCCAAATGCAAATGCTATTTTACGGGCCTGGAAGCCTTGTAAGCCTACAGCCGGGTCAATCCACTCTTTGATGATCTTTTCCGGAGATTTCTCAGCAACCTCCTCAATGTCCATACCGCCTTCGGTAGAGGCCATGATTACGTTCTGACCTTTTGCGCGGTCCAGCAGGATGCTCAGGTAATACTCCTTCGGCTCAGAATCGCCTGGGTAGTATACGTCCTGGGCTACCAGTACCTTTTGCACAAGCTTACCTTCAGGGCCTGTCTGGTGCGTAACCAGGGTCATGCCTAGAATCTGGTCAGCTATTTCTTTTACTTGGTCCAGGTTTTTAGCCAGTTTCACACCGCCACCTTTACCACGGCCACCCGCATGGATCTGCGCCTTGATAACGTGCCAGCCTGTACCGGTTTCCTCGGTAAGTTTCATGGCAGCTTTTACTGCCTGGTCTGGCGTGTCGGCCACGATACCTTCCTGGATACGTACTCCGTAGCTCTTTAAAATTTCTTTAGCCTGATATTCGTGTATGTTCATGCTTTCAGTTTTAATGGACGCACGAAAGTAAACTTTTATCGCCTTAAATTCAAGTAAAGCGTTTTTAAAATATTTCCTGCGATAGCGTGCTGCCTGCCCCGATTATTATCCAAAAGGTAACGGGTTAGCACCCGAAGCAGTAAGTTGAATTAGGTTTATACAAGATTTAAGTCACTTTACTAGATAATACGGATGCTTGACATATATACTTATTCAAAAAGGGTGGTAATCACCGCTGCCATAGTACTGCTGGTCGGAGCCGCATTTTATATGCTTGGCACGCACGGCCACTTTTTTCTGCTGGTGTTTGCAGCTATTTTGCTGGCAACGCTGTTTTGTAGCATCGCCGATTGGCTTGTACGCGTACTTCGGTCCGGCTGGGGCCTGAGTGTGTTACTGGCAGTGGTACTGGTTTTTGGTTTTCTGGTGGCCTCTTTTTACTTCCTGGCACCAACGGTTAGCAGACAAATTCAAGAAATGCGCGATACCGCTCCGGAGGCTATTGCGCGGGTGCAGGATTGGCTCGCAACCTTTGGGTTAGGGCAGACTGTGCTGCAAAGCGTGCCAGATGATGTTAGCAACGTGCTGCCCGAGAAGAAATCTTTGCTATCCAATATTTCTCAGATATTCTCTGTTACGCTAAGTATACTTGCTGATTTCCTGATTGTAATAGTAACAGCCATATTTTTTGCCATAAGCCCTAAGGTATACACTGTTGGTTTTACAAAGCTCTTCGCAGTCAGGTACCGTTCCCGTATCATGGAAGTGCTGGGTAAATGCTATGATACGCTGCAGAAGTGGTTGTTAGCCATGTTGTTGGCAATGGCGATAATTGGCATAAGCACAGCCATTGCTTTTAACCTGTTTGGCATGCCTATGGCCTTTATATCGTTTCTATTTGCGTTTGTCCCAAACATCGGCCCCTGGATTGCGGCTGTACCCATTGGCTTAGTTGGTTTAACAGCGGGGCCGCAGGTGGTCATGTATGCTCTTTTGATTTACGGCGGTATTCAATTCATAGAGAGTTATGCAATAACGCCTCTTATCTTCCAGAAAACCGTGGATCTGCCGCCGGCATTGTTGCTGTTTTTTCAGGTGATTTTAGGGATTCTGGAAGGAGGGCTGGGTTTGTTTCTGGCAGCACCGTTGCTAGCTGTTTTAATGGTCGTTATCAACGAGCTGTACATTAAAGATTTGATTGAGAAAAAACCATTGGACGCCTCAGAGGAAAAAGTAAGCTAGATGATCTTTCAAAAAGATTGAATCAAAGTACGGCTTTCTCAGAATTTATACTTGCTGCACCGAGTATACCTTTTTGTTTTGTAGCTTTGGATTGATTATTGGATCAGCATATTTAAAACCATCATCTCAAAGATTTGCTACAGGTAACAAACATTCATAAAAAATACGGCTCGCTGGAGGTACTGAAAGGCATTGATTTAATGATTGCCGCCGGTGAAGTAGTATCTATCGTGGGAGCATCCGGGGCCGGAAAAAGTACGTTGCTGCACATTTTAGGCACCCTGGATACAGCAGACTCCGGCGAGGTTTTCTTTGATGGCAACAACATTGCACGGCTAAACGCCACGGATATGGCCAAGTTTCGTAACCGCCACATCGGCTTCATCTTCCAGTTCCATAACCTGTTGCCTGAGTTTACAGCTTTGGAGAACGTTTGCCTGCCTGGTTTTTTGGCGGGGCGTACCGAGAAAGAAGTGCGCCAACGTGCGGAGGAACTGCTGCAAATGCTTGGCCTTTCCCACCGGCTCGATCATAAACCGTCTGAAATGTCTGGCGGGGAGCAGCAGCGCACAGCAGTGGCGCGGGCGCTAATCAACTCCCCCAAAATAATATTTGCTGATGAGCCAAGCGGCAACCTTGATTCTAAAAATGCGCAGGAACTGCACGATATCTTTTTTAGGTTGCGCGATGAGTTTAATCAAACTTTTGTAATCGTAACCCATAACGAGCAGCTGGCAGGTATGGCCGACCGAACCCTTGTCATGAAGGATGGCCAGATCGTGATTGACTAAGATAAACCATACTTCCCTTTAGCCCGCGTACTTGATAAGGTAATTACGGTTGAAAAATGCAGCCTCAACTCTTTAAATACTGCTATCGTACACATTATTCTATTTGTTCAACTTTTAGCTTTTGAGCTGAGCAAATTCAGCAATGTTTAAAAAATGCGAAATTACATTTTAACTATCTGGCTATCAGTTAGTTAAAATGTGTATTTTTTTGAATATTTTGCACTTTTTGCTACACAGTTCTGTTTAATATATGTAACATAACTATGAAAGCTAAATAAGTATGAATCAACCAAATAAAGAGACAAAGGTACAGAAGAAACCGAAGGTTGAAAGCTATGATATCGCTAAATCTGACGAAACGCTTCACCTGGCCGTTGACCTTGCAAAGTTTATTAAAGAGAACAGGTTATATCAGAATATCCAGGGTAAGGAGTATGTAAATGTTGAAGGCTGGCAATATGCTGGCTCTCGGTTGGGTATTTTGCCAGTGATGGAGCACGTGGTGAACATCAGCACCGATGATGAGATAAAGTATCAGGCTAAGGTTAATTTGTTAGACCTGCGCAGCCAGCAGGTTGTAGGGGCAGGATTTGCAATATGCTCTAACCGCGAGCAGGGCAAGAAGTACTATCAGGAGTTTGCTATTGCCTCAATGGCCCAAACCCGTGCCATTGGTAAAGCATACCGTAATATCTTGGCATGGATTATTCGGGCTGCCGGTTACGAGCCAACCCCTGCCGAGGAGATGGACTATAGCGGCAACGAGCAAACCGCCAAGCCAGCAGTGCCAACAGAGAAAAAAGCAACGATGAAATCATCTACTGCTACCACTGCGGAAAAATCGGTTTCTGAAGAGCCAGCTGAGCAGGCAGCGAGCGTCAGGTACGCCTCTGCCAAGCAAAAAGAAGAAATAATTCGCTTGCTGAACAACCCAACTATCACGCGGCAGGAGAAAACGAAGATGCTCCTGAATATTAACCGCTTTGACGAGGAACGCGCTTCGCAGGCCATTGATAAGCTTAAAAAAGTAATAGAAGAGCGAGAAGACGGACAATCTGCAGCAGCTTAACAATTTACACTTCATCATATTACGGCCCATCTCCACCGAGGTGGGCTTTTTTTATACGTCTGGTGGCAGAAAGATAGTATAAGTGGCAATGCTTTCTGTGCATCATGCTTTACTTTTGTGCTGATAAGTGTAGTTACTCATGCAAGACGTCCATCACATTCTTAAAACCTATTGGGGCTACAACAGCTTTAGGCCGTTGCAGGAGGACATTGTGCGCACTGTGCTTGCTGGCCAGGATACGTTGGCCCTTTTACCAACAGGTGGAGGCAAGTCAGTTTGTTTTCAGGTGCCGGGCCTAGCTATGGAGGGTACTTGTCTGGTAATAACCCCGCTTATTGCGCTGATGAAAGACCAGGTAGAGAACCTTAAAAAACGTGGTATATCAGCAGTGGCGGTATATTCTGGCATGAGTCGCAAGGAGATTGACATTGCTTTCGACAATTGTGTTTATGGCGCAGTGAAGTTTTTATACTTATCGCCGGAGCGCTTGCTTACCGATTTGTTTAAGGAACGGGTAAAGCGCATGAAGGTGAGTTTGCTGGCCGTAGACGAAGCGCATTGTATCTCGCAGTGGGGCTATGACTTCAGGCCGCCATACTTGCAGCTTACCGCGCTTCGGAAGGAACTACCCAACGTGCCTGTGATTGCACTCACCGCCACGGCAACAGAGCAGGTAAAAGTTGACATTCAGGATAAGCTAAATTTTAAGAGTCCGAACGTTTTCCAGAAGAGTTTTGCGCGTTCTAACCTGTCGTATTCCTGCCTAGCCACAGAAGACAAGGTGCAGCGGCTGCTTGAGGTGCTGCAGCGCATGCAGGGCCAAAGCATCGTGTATGTGCGTAGCCGCAGGCAAACCGTGGAGCTTGCAAAGTTCTTGAAAAGCCGCGGCATTACAGCTGGTGCTTACCACGCCGGGTTAAAGTTTGAGGAGCGCAGCAAGGTACAGCAACTGTGGCTGGAAGATAAGGTACGGGTGATTGTCGCCACTAATGCCTTTGGAATGGGTATCGATAAACCGGATGTGCGTTTAGTAGTGCACCTGGATTTGCCCGAAAGTTTGGAGGCATATTACCAGGAAGCAGGTCGGGCTGGACGCGATGAAAAGTATGCATACGCCACCATACTTTGTGGCCCCAATGATGCAGCCGAACTCCAACGCAAAGTGGCTGAGGCACACCCGGCAGTTGATTATATCAGAAGGGTGTATCAGTGTTTGGCAAATTACTATCAGCTGGCGGTAGGCAGTGGCTTGCTCAGTAGTTTCGATTTTGATCTTGCAGAGTTTGCCAAGCAGTATAAGCTCTCGGCGTTGGAGGCGCACCATGCCATAAAAAGGCTGGAGTCTGAAGGGTACGTACAGCTAAACGAAAGCTATTACATGCCATCGCGGTTGATGCTTCTGCTTGAGAATACTGAGCTGTACAGCTTTCAGTTAAAGAACCCGGAGCATGATAAACTCATACAACTCATACTTCGGATGCATGGGGGGGAGGCCTTCATAAATTATGTAAAGATTCGGGAAGGCAAGATGGCGGAACTGCTGAAAATCCCTGAGCAGGATCTTCGGCGCAAGCTTACTTATTTGCACAAGCTGGGAGTGCTCAGCTACGAACCGCAGCACGATTCCCCGCAACTAGTGTTTACAGCTCCCCGCGAGGCTGCCGAAAGCCTAATCCTAAATACAAAGAAGCTAAATTCCCTGCGTGAGCGAGCCATGTCTCAAGCAAAGGAAATGGGCCGGTATGTACATACTACTACCCGTTGCCGCACCCAGTTGCTTTTAGAGTACTTCGGGGAAATAACAGATAGTCGTTGCCGCATCTGTGATTACTGCCTTGCGGCACGGAAAAAAGAAAAGGCGCAGGACGACCGCACCGCGCTGCGCTCCGAAGTTTTGCAGTTGGTACAGGAAAATCCCAGCATGCCAAAAGAATTGCTCCAGCATTTTGAGCCGCGGCACGCAGAGTCTGTCACGGAGCTGATCCGAGAGCTACTTGACTTAGGTAAGTTGCGGTATCAAGACAGTGGGAAATTAGAGGTGAGGGGTTAGTTACCTATTTCAAGCTTTTTCCAAACCAACCATTCCTTCACCAGCTTCAGGTTGTCATCGCTCAAATCCTCTAAATTGATGGCGCTAGTACCGCCGTTTGTAAGATGAAATTCTGCCTCGAACAAGTGTAGCGTGATTCCGGAAACATCCTGCCACAGTATTTCCCGAGGTGCTTTACGCAAGGGTTTATATATAAACCCTTGGTTGTTAAATTTTAGGTAGCTCTTGCCATGCAGGTTAAATGGGTCTTTGCCAAAGATGTACATCAGCAACTGGTAGTTATTTATAGATAGCACAATAAACATAAGCACACTCGACCATTCAAAGTCATAGATGAGGAGGGCTATGTAAGCTAGTATTAAAGCGACAGATATGGCAAAATATAATTTTTTGTACTTTGTTTTTACAACATGCTGCTGGTGAATATCAATATTGATCTCCGATTTGTTTTCAGTTTTGGATGTAAGCGGAATAGTGGCCATGCAGACGGATTATCAGACTATTAAGATCTAATATACAAATTTACTCCAAGCATAGGAAGAGGAAGTCTTCTTTATCCGCGGGCTGATTTAGTAAGCTTTTTATACTTTGACATACCTAGCATCAGGGATACTGGCAACGCAATAGCGTAGATCTGAGAGAAATCAATTGCGGTGAGGGCTGCTGCGAGATCGGTAGGCTTGCCTAGTAGCAGACACTCCCAATAATCCCAAAGTTTCAGGAATGTAAACGTAGCCGTGAAGGCTAAGAGGTAAAGGAGAAAGACGCGTATCCAGTTCGTTTTCAAGAGGATTGTAGATTGATTTATACCTTCAGACCTTGAGGAAGCAGCTAGTTACTCTTCCGCCTCCTTACACTTTCATGCTGAAAACAACTGTAAAGTATAAATTTATTTTAACTCTTAAAAGCTCATAAATCGGTGAACTTAACCAATGCGCCGAAGCGTGTACAAGTATAAACTTTCTACTTTTTCGCGGGCCCAGGGCGTACGACGAAGAAAGGTAAGGCTGGACTTTATACTTGGGTTGCTCTTGAAACAGTTGATGTTGATCTTATGGCTAAGGTGCTCCCAACCATAAACCTCTACCAGATGCTCAAGCATCATTTGCAGGGTAATACCGTGCAAGGGGTTATTTTTCTGTTTTTCTGCCATAATGCAAAAGTAAGCATTCTGCCGTAAAACTGGCGCACCGGCGTTGGCTTTGTACGTATATGGTGGCATGTTAGAAGAGTTAATAATCCGTGCCCTTGCCGACACGCTGCCCTCCGAACCTGCAGACGCGCTTTTCCTGTTCGGCCAAACAGAAGACAACCAAGCTTCCGTCTTTGCAACAGCAAAGCTTTTGGTTAAGACCAACCAGGTACCAAGAGTGATGTTCCTGAACACACCACCTATGAGTGGCTATCCCGGCTTCGAGGCTTGGAACGCCCAATTGCAGCAACTCGGCATACCAGCCGGTAAGTTAGAGGCTATACCCGTACCATCCGGCACAGATAAACTCCATACGCTTAAGGAAGCTACGGCTATGGTGCATCATGCCAAATCACAGGGCTATCGGCGTATATTTGTTGCTGCCTCTCCCTTTCAGCAGCCACGGGCTTTTATGGCGGCAGTTACTGCTGCCCACCGGCATTACCCAGCGCTATACTTATACAGCCAACCTGGTCAACCGCTAGCATGGGCAGAGGAGGCCACGCACTCGCAGGGGAAAGTAGAGGCTACGCGTGCAGGACTGATAGCTGGCGAGATGGAGCGTATCCATAAATACCAGGGTATCGGCGACTTAAATACCGTTGAGCAGGTGCTTGCCTACCTAAACAAGCGCGATAGGTTGGGTTTATAACCTTTAAGGTTTTGGCGCAGCCCTCTCTATACTTCGTGAAGCCAATAACTTTTTAATTTTGGGTAGGTTTTATAAGAATGGAAAATATGCATCAACATAAAACCAGGACTATGAAAGCATTTGTGTTAAACGAAGCAGGGCCAGCCAGTAACCTGACACTGCAGGATATAGATAAGCCAGGCATGCAGCAAGGGGAGGTTCTTATAAAAGTAAGGGCCATCAGCATTAACCCGGTCGATACCAAAACCCGTGAGGGAAAAGCGCTATATGAGCAGCTTAAGGAAAATCCACCTGTTATTCTAGGTTGGGATATTTCAGGGGTAGTAGTGGAGGTTGGCGAAGGCGTTGAATACTTTAAACCCGGAGATGAAGTGTTTGGCATGGTAAACTTCCCGGGTCATGGCAAAGCCTACGCCGAATATGTAGCCGCGCCCGAGAAGCACCTTGCCCACAAGCCGGCCAATGTATCGCACCACGATGCAGCTGCTGCTACGCTCGCAGCACTTACCGCCTGGCAGGTACTGGTAAACGAGGCTGGCATTAAGGCAGGGCAACGTGTACTGATACATGCCGCTGCAGGTGGGGTAGGGCACTATGCTGTGCAGATAGCCAGATACTTTAATGCCACCGTGATCGGGACAGCCTCGGAGGCGAACCACGAGTTCCTGAAAAACTTGGGCACCGACGAAGAAGTTGATTATAAAAAGTATCAGGTTGAGGATGTTGTATCGGATGTAGACATTGTGCTAGACTCGCTGGGCGAGGAAAATGTGCGCAAATCGCTGGCTTGCCTGAAGGATGGCGGCACAATCGTTTCTATACTTGGCGGTGCCACAGAGGCAGTGCAGGAAAAGGCTAGAAAGCGTAACATTACAGCTAAAAACTACCTGGTGCACTCCAGTGGCGAGGACCAGGCAAAACTGGCAGACTTGCTGGCAGAAGAAAAGCTACGCTCGCATGTATCGCATGTGTTCAGTTTCGAGGATTTGCCAAAGGCTCATGAGCAGGTGGAAACCCACAAAACCAAGGGTAAGGTAGTAGTCACCGTGTCCTAAATCCATACTTCCTCAATAAAACCCTCATCTTGTATACAAAAGTATGGCTGGTTTATTCTGATAAAGTATAAAAGCAGCAATGCTGCTAGAAGTATGATTTTGGTATAAAGTATACTAACCTAAGCCCAGTAGCATGAAGCTGCTGGGCTTAATGTTTTTAGGGCCGTGGCATTCGAATGATGTGCGTTTTTGTAAGCAGGAAAATTCCTTCAATGAAGTATTTAACCTCACGCATGACCTATGTTTAAACAGTATAATCTTGCTCCACATACCTTATTGCCCTTTGTTTGCCGGCATGTATAGCTACTTTCTGATTTTACACTTATCTTTAACAGAGGATATTTGATGTATGAAACATCCCTTAAGCCTTTTCAGAAAGTTAAAAACCCTTAAAGCAAATGCCAAAACTTTACCAGGCCATAAGCCTTGCCTTGCTTGTGGCTCTCACCCAAACATCTTGTTCCAGCAGCAAACCTGCAACGCAAGAAAGCACTGCAAGCACATCCCGTTCCAAAGCAGCCTCCGGCACCGACATTAAAAGCTACAGCGATGTTATTACCAAAAGTGCCGTTACAGACGAAGGTGTATTCACCATCCACAAAGTAGGAGACAAGTTTTACTATGAAATCCCGGACTCGCTGCTGCAGCGCGATTTTCTGTGGATCAGCCGTTTTGCCAACCTGCCTTCCGGGCTAGGCGGCGGTTATGTAAACGCAGGGTCTTCGGTGAACGAGCAAATGGTAGAGTGGCAGAAGTTTGAGAACAAGATCGTTCTTAAAACCAAGTCTTACAATGCATACGCTGCAGACTCGCTGCCGATTAGCCTATCAGTGCGTGCCAATAATTATCAGCCTACTATTTATGCCTTTGATATTGCAGCCCTGTCCAAGGACTCCTCAGGCTATGTAATCGACGTAACCAAATTCCTGACCAGCGATGTGAAAGCATTTAGCGGCCTGGATGCGGATATGCGCAAAGAGTATAAAGTTAGCAAGCTGGACGATAGCCGCAGCTTTATACATAGCGCCAAAAGCTTCCCGTTAAACATTGAGGTGAAGCAGGACTTTACTTACGATGCCGCAGAGCCGCCATCCAACTCAGCAACAGGGTCAATTAGTTTGATGATGAACCAGTCGATGGTGTTGCTGCCAAAAACCCCGATGCAGCCCCGCATTAACGATTACCGTGTGGGTTATTTCAACATCAACCAGTATGATTATGGCTCTGAGGCGCTTAAAGCCGATCAGAAATCATACATACGCCGCTGGAAGCTGGTGCCGAAGGATATTGAGGCTTACAAGCGCGGCGAACTGGTGGAGCCGGTAAACCCGATCGTTTATTACCTGGACCCTGCCACACCCGAAAAGCTTCGCCCATACATTAAGGAAGGCGTAGAGCAGTGGCAGGAGGCCTTCGAGACAGCCGGATTTAAGAACGCCATTATCGCCAAAGACCCGCCTTCTGCCGAGGAAGACCCTGATTTCAGCCCGGAAGATGTGCGTTATTCCGTGATCCGCTACGTGGCCAGCACTACGCGCAATGCCATGGGGCCAAGCGTTTCAGACCCGCGCTCCGGCGAGATCATCGAGAGTGACATAATCTGGTACCATAACCACCTGCGCTCTTACCGCAACCGCTATCTGCTGGAGACTGGCGCTGCTAACCCGGCCGCCCGCACCCTGGATACGCCTATCGAAGACCTGGGCGAGATGATGAAAGAGGTGATTACGCATGAAGTGGGCCACGCCCTTGGCTTGCCGCACAACATGAAGGCCAGCTCGGCTTACCCAACCGATTCGCTCCGCTCCGGAGAGTTTACCCAGAAGTATGGCATCGCTGCCACCATCATGGATTATGCCCGCTATAACTATGTGGCGCAGCCCGGCGATAAAGACATCCGTTTTGTGCGCCAGCTTGGCCCTTACGATCATTATGTCATAAACTGGGGCTATCGCTACCTGCCGGAGGCAAACAGTGCTGAAGCAGAAGTGCCAACCTTAGACAAGTGGATAGAGGCGAAGGCCAACGACCCTATGTACCGATTTGGAAGTGGTAGCGGTGGCTACGACCCGGAAAGCCAAACTGAAGGAATAGGCGCCGATGTGATAAAAGCAAGCACCTATGGCCTTAAAAACCTAAAGCAAGTAGCGCCAAAACTATACGACTGGACGGCTGCGCAAACCAACGATTACGACGACCTGGAGGAGCTGTATGGAGAACTGCTGGGCGTGTGGAGCCGCTACATTGGCCACGTGGTTACCAATGTAGGCGGTGTGCGCGAAGAACGTATGAAGCCTAGCCAGCAAGGATATATCTTTACGGCAGTTCCTGCTAAAGAGCAAACTACTTCTTTGGATTGGCTCCTGAAAAATGCCTTTTCATCGCCGGAGTGGTTGCATCAATCTAAAATCAGCAGAAACATACACCACGCGAACTATGTAGAGAGCGTGCGTAACCTGCAGGAGCGCCACCTCAACAGCCTGCTATCGCCGGATAGGATGGCCCGTTTGATGGAGAACGAGGTGAATGACGTAAACTACAATGCACTGGATATGGTGCGCCAATTGCAGCGCGGCATCTGGAGCGAAGTATACAGCGGCTCTAAAGTAGACATTTACCGCAGAAACCTTCAGAAAGCGTACCTCGACCGCATGGACTACCTCCTGAACCAGAAGCAGCCAACACGCAACAGCCGCTATGGCACACCTGTAGAACTCAATCAATCTGATATTCGGTCTATTGTAAGAGGTGAACTGGTGCAGTTGCAAAAGCAGCTTAAAAGCGCCCGTAACCGCTATGCAAACGACCTGACCAGGTATCATGTGGATGATGCCATCGTTAGGATTGACAATATCCTGAACCCAACCAATAGCTAAGAGACAGCCCCTCCGAATTGGAGGGGCTTTTTTTTACATAGTTATTGATGACAACTTATACTATCAAGCCTAAAAGTTATAGGAAATTGGATACCTGTTGCACTAAGCGTCAAGTATAGTATAGAGTAAAGTATAAATTCTAAAATGTAAACTATACTTTGCATTTAGCTATCTTTTGTTTACGTTTGCTAGGAACTAAAATTACTATATATGAAAACACAACTTCTTCCGCACTATTTTAGAATTCCAGGGATGGTAGTTTTTATCCTGGCTAGCATTCCATCAGTCATTGCTGGTTTTGTAGATGCTCAGTTTTATACTTATGAAACGTATGCCTTGCTATCTAAACATACTATTTACCTGCTCGATATACTTGGTATTCTAGGGTTAGCTGTATATGCGCTCTCTCAGGATAGGGTTTACGATGAGTTACTGCAACGCCTGCGCCTGGAGGCTATTAAAACTACTTTTGTTGTCTCGATGGCAGTTGTTATACTTAGCTATATCATTTTTCCTGATTTTAAAATTCACCCATCGTATTTGATAAACCTACAAGTGCTCTGCTACAGTCTGTTATACTATATCAGGAAGAACAGCATGCCTTACGCTTAATAGTATACCTTAAGAATGATTAACTGCATAAAGGTGGAACGTGCCCGGCACAACATGTCTCAATCTGACCTGGCGGAAAAGCTGGGTGTAACCAGGCAAACAATTTATGCCATTGAGCATAAAAAGTTTGTGCCTTCTACGGTTCTTGCCTTAAAGATGGCCTCAATTTTTGGGATACCCGTTGAGCAAATCTTTCAGTTAGAAGAGCAGGATTAGACTTACTGAAAAATAAAAAGCAGAAAGCCCCTCCATTTCGGAGGGGCTTTCTGCTTTTTATAAAGTATGAACTCACTTATTACAGATAACCGTAACGCTTAAATGCCTCCTGTTCCAGCCGTTCGCGGTGGTCGGGGTGGGCAATCTGGATCAAGGCTTTGGCGCGTTGCCGCAGGTTCTTGCCGTATAAGTAAGCTACGCCATATTCGGTTACCACGTAGTGCACGTGCGCCCTGGTGGTAGTTACGGCAGCACCTTCTTTAATCAGAGGCGTAATGCGGGAAATTCCTGAGTTGGTAACAGAAGGTAGCGCAATAATTGGTTTGCCTCCCGGCGACAGCGCCGCCCCACGTATGAAATCCATTTGCCCGCCTATCCCTGAATACTGCTGCAAACCAATCGTGTCCGAAACTACCTGGCCGGTTAGGTCGATCTCAATAGCGCTGTTAATGGCAGTAACTTTTGGGTTTGAGCGAATGATGGTAACGTCGTTCACGTAGTCGGTGCGCTGCATAAGTATGAGCGGGTTATCGTCCACGAAGTCGTAGAGTTTGCGGTTGCCGACTATAAAGCCCGTGGCAATGCGGCCAGGGTGCCGGTACTTGTGCTCGTTAGTGATAACGCCTTTCTCCACCAGCGGCATAATGCCATTGGAAAGCATCTCGGTATGCACACCTAATCCTTTGTGGTTCGTTAGACTGCCCAGGACTGCATCCGGAATCGCACCAATACCCATTTGCAAAGTCGCTCCGTCCTCTACCATTTCAGCAATGAACCTAGCTATAGTTTGCTCTCTACTCGTGATGCGCAGGCTGTAGTCTACCTCTGGCAAAGGCTCGTCCACCTCAACCAGCACGTTCAGCTTATTCACATGGATCAGGCCGTCGCCGTGGGTGCGTGGCATTTGCGGGTTTACCTGCGCAATTACGTAGCGGGCGCTAAGTATGGCCTCGCGGGTTACATCCACGGAAACGCCCAAAGAGCAGTAGCCATGCCTGTCGGGTGGCGACACATGCACAATAGCCACATCTATCGGGAAGCTACCGGACCGGAACAGGCGCGGGATCTCACTCAGGAAAATAGGCACGTAATCGCCGCGACCACTGTTAACGGCCTCGCGTACGTTGGCCGAAACAAAAAGTGAGTTGATAAAAAAAGAGTCTTTATACTTTTCCTCCACCAGCGGCATGTCGCCGTAGGTGGTTATGCTTACCAGTTCTACATTGCGCAGCTCATCGGCCCGCTCTGCCAGCTTACGCACCAAAAATTGCGGTGTGGCTGCGCTGCCTTGTATAAACACCCGGTGCCCTGATTTTATCACGCACAGGGCCTCTTCGGCTGTTTTATAGGAAATCTGGTCTGTACTCATACTTTTTCTATCAACTCACTTCTGAAAAACTAGTAATCAGTGCGCTCGATGGCGGCTACGCCCGGCAGGGTTTTGCCTTCCATATACTCTAAAAGCGCGCCTCCGCCGGTAGAAACGTAGGATACGCGGCTGGCATAGCCCAGTTGGTTTACCGCTGCCGCAGAGTCGCCGCCGCCAATGAGCGAGTAAGCGCCTTTAGCCGTTGCCTCTACCACAGCCTCTGCCACTGCCTCTGTGCCTACCGAGAAGTTAGACATCTCGAACACGCCCATCGGGCCGTTCCAAAGTATGGTTTTAGAGTTGCGGATAACATCGGCGTACTGCTCACGGGCCTCTGGTCCGATGTCCAGTCCCATCCAAAGCGGCTTGATGTGGTGGCTCAGGGCAGTGTCCACGTTGGCATCGTTGCTGAACTGGTCGGCCACGATAGAATCAACCGGGATCATGATATTTACGTTTTTTTCCTTAGCCATTTTGATAAGCTTGCGAGCGAGGTCCAGCTTATCTTCTTCCACCAAAGACGAACCGATCTCGCCGCCGTCAGCCTTCACGAAAGTATAAGACATGCCGCCGCCAATCAGCAGGTTATCCACTCTGTCAAGCAGTTTTTCGATGATCAGGATCTTGTCTGAGATCTTGGCACCGCCCATGATGGCAGTGTAGGGGCGCTCGGCGTTCTCGAGCACGCGGCGCGCGTTTTCCAGTTCGGCTTGCATCACGTAGCCCATCATTTTATCGTTCGGGAAGTAGCGTGCAATAACTGCAGTGGATGCATGCTCGCGGTGTGCCGTTCCGAAGGCATCGTTCACGTATACATCGCCCAGCGTGGCCAGCTCTTTGGCGAAGTCGGCATCACCTTTCTCCTCGGCCTTATGGAAACGCAGGTTCTCCAGCAGCAAAATCTCTCCGGGCTGCAGCTCATGTGCCAGCTGTGCCGCTTCTGGGCCCACGCAGTCAGGCGCGAACTTCACGTTGGTACGGAACTCTTGCTCTAGGCGGGAGACAAGGTGGCGCAGCGAAAACTTCTCCTCTGGCCCAGCTTTCGGGCGGCCCAAGTGCGACATCAGAATAACTGCTCCGCCATCGCTCAGGATCTTCTGGATGGTAGGCACTGCGGCCCTGATGCGGGTATCGTCCGTGATGCGGTGGTTCTCATCCAGGGGCACGTTAAAATCTACGCGTACTACGGCTTTTTTACCGGCAAAATTATACTCGTCTATCGTCTTCATGAAGTATGGTTATGATTTCGTTTATTCGTTCTTCGAGATTTGGGCAAAATGGTTGCTCTACAAATATAGGGATTTAGCTATAGTATGAAAGTGGAGAGCGTTTTGTGTTTACCTGGCCCAGCGCACTTTTTCGGAGACTGGCACCAGCCTTTTGCCTTCGCGAGGCGTTTTCTCAGAATAGCCTAAGTATAAAATACCAAGCACCACATCTTCATCACGGAGCTTCAGGTGTGCTTTCATGGCAGGGTGGTAGGCCATGCCGCCAGAGCCCCAATAGCTTGCAATTCCTAAAGCCGTGGCTCCCAATAGCAGGTTTTGGATGGCGCAGGATGTAGCGGCAATTTCTTCCAGCTCCGGGATTTTAGGCAGGTCGCCGCGGTGCATGTAGGCAACCAGCACGTGTGAGGCTTGGTCGCCCATATGCAGCAGCTTTTCATACTTATCGGCCATAAACTTATCCTCGGGCATATTTTGAGTATACAGCGCGGCGTGCTGCTGGCAAAAATTTTGGGCTGCCTCACCGGCATATACTACAAAGCGCCAAGGCTCGGTGTGGCCGTGGGTGGGTGCCCAGTCCGCCAGTTCAAGCAGTTGCTCTATCTGCTCATCGGGTATTTGCTGGCCGTTCATGAGCGGAGGCTTGGTGGTGCGGCGGCTTTCAATGAGCTGTTTTATAGATTGAAATGATTCATTCATACTTTATGCGGTATTTTAAAGAAAGGAAAATGCATGGCGCATGCGAAAGTATAGCAGTTCGATATACTTTGAAGTTTGCGCGCAAGCTGAAGCTAAAGTAAACAGCGAGCCGCTGAAAAAGCAAGGTAATACTGCCTAAAAAGCGAAATGGCTAAATGCAGAAGTATACGTTCTACAATTTAGCCATTCAAGTATGCTCTAACGGAAAGTCTTTATTTCAGCTTTAAGTCTTTCTGAATTTGCTCGATCTTCTGCTTCAGTTTCTGCTCGGTTTCCTCATATGCTACTGAGGAGGCAAGCGGTTCTTTAACGCTAAAGTAGAACTTGATTTTTGGTTCGGTGCCGGATGGGCGTGCCGATATTTTACTGCCATCCTCCGTCAGGTATTGCAGCACGTTAGAGCTTTCCAGCGTCAGCTTATGCTCTTCTCCGGTCATGATCAGCTTGCGCGTGCTCATCTTGTAATCCCGAACCTCTACCACGTCTGAACCAGCGATCTGCTTAGGCGGGTTGCTGCGCATCTCAGCCATCATTTGCTGAATTTCCTCAGCGCCGCGCTGGCCTTTTTTAGTGATGGAGATAAGCTCTTCCTTGTAGAAGTTATACTTGGTGTACATCTCCACCATCATCTCGAACAGACTCTGGCCCTTATCTTTTGCCACAGCAGCCATTTCAGCAATCAGGGCGCAGGCCGAGATGCCATCTTTGTCGCGCACAAAATCCCCGATCATGTAGCCGTAGCTTTCCTCGCCGCCGCCAATGTATACTTCCTGGCCTTCTTTCTCACGGATCACCTCGGCAATGTACTTAAAGCCTGTCAGGGTCTCATACATGGTAACGTTGTAGCTATCGGCAATCTCCTTGATAAGCTCGGTGGTTACAATGGTTTTTACGATAAACTCTTTGCCTGTAAGTTTGCCGGCTTTTTGCCAAGCATCCAGCAGATAATTGATCAGCAGGGCACCCGTTTGGTTACCGTTTAGCAGCACAAACTCGCCATGCGGGTTTTTAACGGCGATGCCTACACGGTCAGAATCAGGGTCGGTGGCAAGCACCAGGTCAGCATCAATTTCGGCGGCTTTGTTCAGGGCCAGGGTCATGGCTTCCTGCTCCTCCGGGTTCGGGTAAACTACTGTCGGGAAGTTGCCGTTCGGCTCAGACTGCTCCTCAACCACATGCACATTTGTAAAGCCAAAGCGCGTAAGCACTTCCGGTACCAGCGTAATGCCGGTGCCGTGTAGTGGTGTATAAACTATCTTTAGGTCATGCTGGCGTTTAATAGCATCCTTGGATACAGAAAGTTTCAGCACCTCATCCATGTATGCCTCGTCCAGCTCCTTGCCTAGCATGTGTATTTTAGAGGCATCTGCGTTAAACTTAACCTCGTCTATAGACGTGATCTTGTTTACCTCGCCAATGATGTTTTTATCGTGCGGGGCAGTTACCTGCGCGCCATCGTTCCAGTATACTTTATAGCCGTTATATTCTTTCGGGTTATGCGATGCCGTAACAACCACGCCGCTCTGGCAACCCAAATGGCGGATGGCATAAGATAGCTGCGGAGTAGGGCGGAGGGCCTCGAATAAGTAAACCGTAATGCCGTTGGCCGAGAAAATGTCAGCAGATATGCGGGCAAACTCTGGTGAGTTGTTGCGGCTGTCGTGGGCAATGGCAACCTTTATCTCCTGATCGGGGAAGTTCTGTTTCAGGTAGTTGCAAAGGCCTTGTGTAGCCATGCCCAAAGTATAGCGGTTCATGCGGTTGCTGCCTGCGCCCATAATGCCACGCAAGCCGCCGGTACCAAACTCTAGGTCACGGTAAAACGCATCCGACAGGGCCTCGTGCTCTTCGCGCTCCAGCATGCCGGTAATTTCATTCTTAGTTACTTCATCGTAGTTGCCAGCCAACCACTGGTCAATCTTTTGTTTTATGGATGTCTCGATCATAGTCTTTTTGAAAGCTGATAATTTTGTTGCTTTAGCCTTAAACCGGCTAACATGTATAGCGCCAGCATGCACCACGACAAAAAATCACACCAGTTCCTGCTTTACCTACGGCAAAACTCAAGAACTGGTGTGAAATATAGTAATATCAAAATAAAGGTATTTTAGCCACATTTACACGCGGCTATACTTATTTTAGCACCTAAAGGTTGCCACGCAGCTCCTGTTCGCGCTCAATTGCCTCGAACAAGGCCTTAAAATTGCCTTTGCCAAAAGATTTTGCCCCTTTGCGCTGGATGATCTCATAAAACACGGTTGGGCGGTCCTCCACGGGTTTGGTGAAGATCTGGAGCAGGTAACCCTCATCGTCGCGGTCTACTAAGATGTTGAGCTTCTTTAGCTCGTCCATGTCTTCGTCAATCTTTCCGATGCGCTCAAACAGGTCGTCGTAGTATGTTTCCGGCACGTACAGGAACTCCACACCGCGGCTGCGCAGTTCGCTTACCGTGTACAGGATATCGTTGGTGGCGATGGCGATGTGCTGCACGCCGGCGCCTTTATAAAACTCCAGGTACTCGTCTATCTGCGATTTCTTCTTGCCGGCCGCTGGCTCGTTTATCGGGAATTTGATGTAGCCGTTTCCGTTGGACACTACTTTTGACATGAGCGCGGTATACTCAGTGCTGATATCCTTGTCATCAAAAGTGAGCAGCAGCTTAAAGCCCATCACATCTTCGTAGAACTTCACCCACTCGTTCATGCGGCCAAGTTCCACGTTGCCCACGCAATGGTCTACATACTTTAAGCCAACGGGTTCTATCTCAAGTATACTTTGCCTTGGCACGAAGCCCGGCATAAACACGCCATTATAGTTTTTGCGCTCTACAAAGGTATGCACTGTCTCACCATATGTTTTGATGGAAGCCACTTTCACTTCGCCATGTTCATCGGTAAGTGTAGTTGGCTCTTGGGCGGGTGTGGCGCCGCGCTGCACCGTGCCGCGGTAGGCTTCCTCGGCATCATCAACCCACAGGGCTAGCACTTTCACGCCATCGCCGTGCAGGTGGACATGTTTGGCAATATCAGAATCTGGGTTGAGCGAGGTGGTGAACATGAAGCGGACCTTCTCCTGCTGCAGCACATACGAGGCGCGGTCGCGGATGCCGGTTTCGGGACCAGCATAGGCGACCAGCTTAAAACCAAAGGCCGTTTGGTAGAAATGGGCAGCCTGTTTGGCATTGCCCACATAAAACTCAATATAATCGGTGCCGTTTAGTGGCAAAATATCAGTTACCATAGTTTTGATTAGTTTTTTAGGTCTTATTTGTGTAAAAATACACCTTTTAAGATAGTATCAAAACCCTTTGGCCTGCCGTTAAATTATCATTCCGAATACTTGCAATTGCTACGGCATGTTCTCAACTTTGTAAAAAAACGAGACGACATGAATGCAAAAGCCCTGAACGAGTCCATTGTGGCGATCCTGGAGAAGAAGCAAGAGTTAAACGCGCTCGACTACAACGACGCGCGCTACGATGACATAGAAGAAGAGCTGCACGACCTGGAAGACGATTTTAACGAGGAGTACGGCGATGAGCTGGAGGACGTGCTGGAAGATGTGCACGGTAAAATCAAGTCTGATGCGGACATCCTGTTGCCAACGGCTTACCTTGCCAGCTCGCTGGACGGTAAAGAACTGGAAGACCACGAAGAGACTGAGGGTGTTTGGGTAGAGTCTGACTCTTTTCCGGGGGTGGAGATGCGCTTAGTGTTGGTTGCCAACCCGCCGCGCGTGCTGCTGATTCTCTCTGATCAGGAGCGTGTTCTCTGGACAGCTGAATAATAGAAAGCTTAGTTAGACCGGCAACGGTTCTATACTTCTGGCGCCTGCTTTTGCCTTTATGGTACAAGTAGGCGCTTTTTGTTTAGTGAACTGATCCACAGAATTTATTTTTTGTGCTGCACCTGCACATGGTTATACTTTATGCCACGAAGTATAATATGGGGTAATAAAAAAGGCAGGCTGGAGTAACATCCTAGGCCTGCCTTGTGCGATATTTCAGCTGTGAACTAAGCTTTTTCTTGGTCTTCATCGGGAGAAGTTTCTTTTTGTTCCTCAGGCGGAGTATCAGTAATGTTGCCGAACTCATCTACGTAAGCAATCATTTCAGCCAGGCTGCCGCCGGTAGAGTTTTCCTGGCGCTCAACCTTACGCTGCATTTTTTCCTCTTTTTTCTTTTGCTTTTTCTTCTCGCGTTGCTTTTTCATGAAAGTGTTTTGAGATCTACCCATAGTGTCGATTTTAAGTGAATAAATAAGCCTCTAAAAGAAGCCGTGCCTTAGTATATACGCAGGTTCACGGCTTAGAGGCATTTTAAACGCGGCAGTTGCCACAAATGCATGCCATCTCTTTCGGGAAGCTTGATGCGGGATTATGGTGCTAGGCCGCTTACGCTGGTGCGGCTCAAGGTGTGTTCCTGAATGATATACAGGCAGGTGGCTCTATTTGCAAATAATTATTTAATGAGCCTAAAAGCAGGCAGGAACTGCCGTCATGAAAGAGATGTACATAACATTCAGAACAAAGATAACGAAAAATATGCTAAAATGCACCTTTTAAGAGTGTTCTTTTGCCATTATGGCAAAAGAAAAGTACTACTTTGGGTATACTTTTTGAAGGATGGCAAACAGTAAATCTCTTAAAATTTCCTGCCGCTCAATTCTGCAAAAAAATATTATCTTTGGGAGAGGCCCTCACAGAGAGAGCTTAAAATTAAACATACGCTCATGAGAACTACCATTGCGTTAATCGCCCATAACAGCCGAAAGAACGACTTGCTGAATTGGGCAAAAGTACACCTCGAAGTACTGAAAAACTATGACCTGATCGGCACAACCAATACCTCCAAGTTGCTGAACGATATGCTGGAGCTGGATGTGCAGGGTTTTGGCCACGGGCCAAGCGGCGGAGACATTTTGCTGGCTGCCAAAATACTACAGGGCGAGGTGCACAAGGTGATTTTCTTTATTGATGCTGAAACACCGCACGGACACGAGCACGACATCCAGACGCTGATCCGCACGGCAGTGATCAATAACATTCCGATTGCGCTGAACCGCGCTTCCGCTGACCTGATCATCCTGGAGGAAGAAGATCAGTAAAAGAGCCGCTTTCGGTACCGAAGATGCACTTGCAGCTGCCTTTGCAGTAGTAGGTGCTTTTTTTATGCTCGTTGCGCTGCCTTTCCCTCTAAAAAACTGAGAGCCTGCCCCGGCAAAGGTGGCAGACTCTCAGTTGTGATGCGATCACTTTTATACTTTGATGTATATGCGGTTGCGATCCATCCAGTAACCCATCAGCCAGTGCACCAGCATATAGGTCAGGGCGAACATAAGGGAGGCAAACTCGCCCTCGCTCCAGCTCAGGAAGCCGTTTTGGTATACCCAGGTGCTCAGGCGCGTTTCTTCGTCAACCTTAATAAAGCTAAGCATTTTAATGATGAGAATGGACATGCAGAAGATAAACAACGGATTCTTGCCGAACACCTCGAAAAAGTAGGTCCAGCGCTTATAGTTTGCCACCTCTATAACAAGCATCAGCGCACCAAGTATAAGCAGGTCCAGGCCGATGCTGTGCAGCACGTAGGAGCTCGTCCAGAGGGCTTTGTTGATAGGGAAGACGGTATTCCAGAGCAGGGCAAGGATAATGGTAACAACGCCGGCAGCCCCCAGTTTAAGCACTGTGCTCAGGTTGTTGCCGCTTTTCTGAATGTATACACCTGCCAGGTAGCCAGCCACCACATTCACGGCTGCCGGAATGGTGCTTAGCAAGCCTTCGGGGTCGAAGGGGATGCCGTAGCCTTTGTAGAGAATCTCGGGGGAGAAGAACAGCAGGTCGAACTTTAGGGCTGCGTTGCCTTCCAGACTATATGGATCAGGCTGCGTGCCAAAGAAGTATAAAGCTGCCCAGTACCCTAACAGCACCAGCACACTGAAAAGTATGGAACCTCTGATTTTGAGGTAATGCACCACCAGTGAGCCGATAAGGTAGCAAAGCGCAATGCGCTGCAGCACGCCCATAATCCGCACCGTAGAGAAATCGATCAACTCCAGGCCGCCGCCCTCGGCATGCGCCACAAACGGAAAGCAACGCAGCAGCACGCCAATCATGAAAATGAGGGCAGTACGCTTAAACACCTTCTGAAGAAACTCGCTGTTTGGCTGCAGCGCAAACTTACGCATGCTGAAACTCATGGCATTGCCCACGGCAAACAGGAACGTCGGGAAAACAAGGTCGGTTACCGTAAAGCCGTGCCACGGAGCGTGGCGCAGCGGCGCATAAATGGAGCCCCAGCTTCCGGGTGTGTTTACGATTACCATTAGCGCCACGGTTAAGCCCCGTAGCACATCCAAGGAAAGATAACGCTCCGTGCCGACTTTCGCCGCGCGCATATTCGTTGCCACCGCATTTGCCATAGTTTTTAAAGTCAGGTGTTTAGCATGTTTTAGAATGAGAACTTAAGATATATATAATGTATGATATGTTAAACTTAAAAGCCTAAGTTTAAAGTATAAACACCAAAAAAAGGGTAACCGATCGCTCAGCTACCCTTTCTGTTATCTGCAAACTTGTTTTAAAGATTGCTTTATACTTAGTATCCCAGTTTCTTGCGCACACGCTCTAACACCGGCTGCGCAATGGCTTTGGCTTTAGCAGCGCCTTCCAGCAGCTTTTTATCAAGCTCGGGCAGGTTGTTCATGTAGTAGTTAAACAGCTCGCGCTCCTTGGCATACTTCTGGATGATGAGCTCATAGAGCGCCTGCTTGGCATGGCCGTAGCCATAACCGCCTGCTTCGTAATTATGGCGCATCGTTTCAATCTCCTCCGGGGAGGCCAGCAGGCTGTAAAGCTGGAATACCGTGTCACCGTTCGGGTCTTTGGGCTCTTCAAGCGCCTTGCTATCCGTAACAATGCTCATGATGGTTTTGCGCAGCGGCTTATCGGCCTCAAAAATATCGATGATGTTGCCATACGATTTGCTCATCTTCTCGCCATTCAGCCCTGGTACGGTCATCACGGTTTCATCGGTTTTAGCCTCTGGCAACACAAACGTATCGCCGAAGTGGTGGTTAAACGAGCTGGCAATATCGCGGGTAATCTCAAGGTGCTGGATCTGGTCCTTTCCTACGGGCACGAAGTTGGCATCGTACATCAGAATATCCGCTGCCATCAGCACCGGGTAGGTAAACAGGCCGGCATTTACGTCTGAAAGCCCTCTGCGCGATGATTTATCCTTAAAGGAGTGCGCATTGGCCAGCATCGGGAAAGGCGTGAAACAGTTCAGGTACCAGGTTAGCTCAGTTACCATAGGCACATCCGACTGGCGGTAGAATACGTGCTTGTCGGTATCGAAGCCAAACGCAAGCCAGGCCGCAGCCACCGAGTAGGTATTGTGCCGAAGTGTCTCAGCATCGCGGATGGTGGTAAGCGAGTGCATGTCTGCGATAAAGTATAGCGCCTCCTGGTCAGAGGTTTCGGAGAACTTGATAGCAGGTATAATTGCGCCAAGCAGGTTGCCCAGGTGCGGACGGCCCGTGCTCTGGATTCCTGTAAGGTATCGTGCCATAGCGTATGGATTTCTTGTTTCGGTTACAAATTAAGCGAAATTGCCGCAAAGCCGGAAGTATAAGTTTTGCAGGGTGCGCTAAGGCCGGAACTAAAAAAAGCTTAAACGGCTGCTATTGTGCATACTATAGTATATCGGGTGCGCCGGCGCAGGTTTAGAAGTTTACAGGTTATCGTGCCTTTAAAACAGAAATGGCCAGGCATCTGCACAAGGCAAAACCTAACCATCCTATCAATCAACCAATACTATTTTTATGCTTATGCCGCTACCGCAGCAGTGTGTTTATGCTTCTTTTTAACTGAGCTGATATTAGACAAAACAATGGCGCTAAGTATAACTGCTACGCCTAGCCATTGCATCGCCCATACTTCCTCGTGCAGCACCAAGCTAGACATTAGTACTGCTACCGGCAGCTCGGCGGCGCTAAGTATGGCGCTCAGGCCAAGGCCGGTTTTTGGAATGCCGTAAGCGTACAGCAAAGGAGGCAGCACCGTGCCAAACAACGCCAGGAGCAAACCCCATTTCAGCAAGTTGCCGCCTAACAGTGCGCCGCTTACTACAAACACGGGCGGGAAAATGCTGAACACCATTATGCAGGCCCCGGTAAGCATCAGTGCGCTTTTTAAGCTTGGGTGCAGGTTGTTGCCCACACCTCCGTTTATCATCAAAAAGAACGTATAGCAAAGCGCTGCCAACAGCCCGAATCCAACGCCAGCTAAATCAAAGTCAGGGATGTTGCCGGCGAAAAGCCTGCCTGCCAGGGCTGTGCCCAGCAGTATCAGGAATACCATGCTAACCTGTGTGATTGTAGGGAGTTTCCGCTTGATAATCGCGTCGAACAGCAGGCTCATCCAGGTGAACTGCATCAGCAGCAGGATGGCGATGGATGCCGGAACAGTCTGGACGCATTTGTAGTAAAAAATGCTGACAAGGCCGGTACTGGTGCCCATGGCAACCAGTTTGAGTTTCTCCCTGAACGATGTGTTGTTGCTTTTGCCGCCAAGCAGCTTTCGCAACAACACGATTGTCCAAAGGATAATCAACCCAAAAAAAACCTGGGTGCCCGTTACTTCACCCAAGTTATAACCTTCCTTATATGCCAGCTTTACAAAAGTAGAAAGCACACCAAAACTACACGCGCCACAAAAAACCAAGGCGACTCCTCTGAACATAAATGTCCCTCCAGTCTAAAAATCAATCAACCAAAAAAATAGTAATGGAGGGGCCGATGCAGCCCCAAATGAGATTGGGGAGCTGTTACAGGTCGTGTAGCTCGTAGCCTGTGATGAAAATCTGTGTATGTGCTAAATGTGCAGGCATTTTCTATTTTGCAAGGGTGCAAAGATATGGTAAATACTTTGAGCCAAGCAAGAGAAAAATTGAGTTAACTTGTAACGCGTTGATCTTGAGGAAGTATAATTTTAAGCCTCGCTTTCCTTAGCCGCCTCAAGTATGAGCTCAGCGGATTCTTTTGCGCCCAGGTAGCGGTCTATCAGGTAGTGCGCCACGTACAGCAGCGGGGTTAGAAGTATGGCAATGCAAAACTTGTAGATGTAGTTGATCAGGGCAACCGACAGGATTTGGTTCAGCGACCAGTTGCCAAAGGCATAAAACGCGATAAACAAAACCACAAAAGAGTCGATTAGTTGCGACACTAAGGTTGAGCCGGTGGCACGCAGCCAGATTTTTTTGCTGCCGGTAAAACGCCGGAGCCAATGGAAAACCGTGGCATCCAGGAACTGCGAGAGAAGGAAAGCCGCCACCGAACCAATAATTATACCTAAACCCTGGCGGTACACGCTGTTGTAAGCGTAGTCTATATCAAATGCATTGCCTTGCATATCGGAGCTGTTCACGTCGAGCCAAAACTGGGCGGGAGGGAGGCCGGTTACTGCGCTTATCACCACAAAGGCGTAAAGTATAAGCAGCACGGTAAGTATGCTCACTTTCTTCACACCATCTTTTCCGAAGTACTCATTAATGATATCGGTGGTGATAAAAACCACGGGCCAGATGATAACGCCCGCAGTCAGGTTAAAGTCCAGCTTGGTGCCGCCCAGCAACGGGATTTGGGCACCCGGTAAACCGAACAGTGCCTCCGCCGAAAAAATCTTCACCCCGATAAGCTCCGCCAGCAGGGCATTGGAGATAAAAATGCCGCTCAAGACCAGGAATAGTTGCGTCCTTTTTTTCTCGTAGCGGTGCTGCGCTGGGGTTAGCATAGGCGTTCGGCTCTTGGAGTTGTATTAAACAAGCAAGCCTGACAGTATACTTTTGCCAGGCTTGCTTTTAATGATTGTGGTGAATTAAGAATTTTGCCTTAAATGCCGGAATAGCTGTTTTTGACAGACTTTAGCCAGCCCAACAGTTTCTCCTTCTCGGTTTTGGTCAGTTTGCTTTCGGCGTGCATCAGCGTGTACGAAGTCATCGGCATTTCGCCTTCCTCCACCATTTCTATACTTTCCTCCAGTTTATGCTCCGCTTTTTTAGGAGTATATTCTGCCCATACCGAAAAGTTAAGGTGCTTGCGTCCATCATCGATGTGGTCTTTAAGCCACCATGAGACAGGTGCAACGTCAGCGTACCAAGGATAGGTAGTGGCGTTGGAATGGCAGTCGTAGCATGACTCTTTAAGTATAAGCGCAACATCTTTTGGCGGGTTCGTTAGCATAACGAAATCCTTTGACGGTTCTACGGGCGGGTTTGCCTTATCAATTTTAACGAACTGCATAAGCCCTAGCAGCACAACGATTGCAATCAGAATGATGAACGCTATAGGGAATTTCTTTCTGGCCATTATTAGAGGTATAAAGTTTAGTGGACTTGTTAGGCTTACAGAGAGCACACAAGTTTGAAGCTACTAAAATATGCAAAAATGAGAACAGATTAAAGTATAAGCAGATTACTTTAGAGCAACTGCAAGGTTGAGGCGTAAAACAATGCTGAAATTATCAGGTGGCCGGTAAAGCAGGTTGGTCCTGCACACAAAATACGCTGCCTTCATTGGCTAAGTCTGTGGCCGGGAAAACCTCCTGCGCTTCCGCTAGCAACGGGCTGAGATCCTTGTAGCGCACCGAAAAATGGCCAATAACCAAATGACGCACTTTTGCGGCCAAGGCAAGCTGTGCTGCCTGTCGGGCTGTGCTATGGTAGGTGTATTCTGCCCGCTCACGAAGGTCATCCATAAAAGTGGCTTCGTGATACATCAGGTCTACGTGGCTAAGGTAGGGGAGCAGGTCCGGTTTATACCGGCTATCGGAGCAGTAAGCATAGCTGCGGCTTGGTTTGGGATCAAGTGTAACATCGCTGTTATGCACTAATACGTTTCCCTGTTCGTCCTTTATATCCTCGCCCCACTTCAGGCGCACTAACTGTGGTGGGCGCAAAAAGTCAGGTAGCTTATCTTTTATAAGTGGGCGCGGCTTTAGCTTTTCGCGGAACAAGAATCCACAGCAGGGTACTCTGTGTTCCATAGGTATGCTGTGTACTGTAATAGCTTTATCCTCAAAAATCTTCCTGTAGCAAGCAGTATCTAACTCATGAAAAATGAGTTTAAAACAGAGGTTGGTGCCAGAGTACTTGAATTGTAAGCTAAGGATTTCAAGGAGGCCGGGAGGGCCAAAGAGGTGCAATGGCATGTGGCGCCCCTGCAGGTGCATGGTAGATAGCAGGCCTGCCAAGCCAAAGTAATGGTCGCCGTGGAGGTGGCTGATGTAGATACTGCAAATGCGCTGATGCTTTATCTTGTAAAGCATCAGCTGCATTTGCGTACCTTCTCCGCAATCAATCAGATGGTACTGATTGCCAATTGTAAGAACTTGGGCGGTATGATGCCTGTTTGCCGAAGGTGTGGCCGACGAACTACCCAATATCCTGAGTTCGAAATCCACTACAGGCTGGTATGCTTAGTCTTCTTTGTTTGTCAGGTCCTGCTCAATCTCGTGCAGAAAAACGCGGTCAATAGCCTCTTCCACCGTAGGCAGGATGTTCAGCACCGACTCCAGCTTAGAGATCGTGATGAGCTTCATCACGTGGTCCTGCAAGCCTGTAAGGATTAGTAAGCCGCTTGATGAGTTGCAAAGGCGGTTAGCGATCAGGATTGAGCTAAGCCCGGATGAGTCAGTGTATTTAACTTCGTTCAGGTCAAGAATCAGGTTATTGATCCCCTCGGCATTCAATTTCACGAACTCAGACTTAAGGTCCGGTGCGATTGAAGTATCCAACTTCTTTTCATCTATCGTGATAATCGTGTAATTTTCTTTCTTATCAATCGTGTACTTCATAGTCTACCAGTAAAGGATTTAAATGCGAATGTACCAAAATCTACTTTAACAAACTTAATTTTTGGCTGTAAAAATATTGTCACTTACGTGTTGCTCAATGCGTTGCAGCACGTTTTTATAGTCCTCACGTCCAAATTTTTGGCCCGTAAATACCTCATACAGCTCTATATAGCGCTCCGAAATCCCATTTACGACTTCATCTGTCATTTCCGGCACTTGTTGCCCTTCTTTACCCTGAAAACCGTTCTCAATGAGCCATTGCCTAACAAATTCTTTAGACAGTTGGCGTTGCGGTTCTCCATTTTGCTGGCGATCTGCGTAGCCCTCAGTATAAAAATATCGGGAAGAGTCCGGCGTATGAATTTCGTCGATCAGGTATACTTCACCGTTATACTTGCCAAATTCATACTTGGTATCCACCAATATCAGGCCGCGCTGCCTGGCCAGTTCCGTGCCTCTTTCGAAAAGCGCCCGCGTATAAGACTCTAAAATAAGGTAATCTTGTTCTGAAACAAGTCCTTTCGCTAAAATTTCTTCGCGGGAAATGTCTTCATCGTGGCCCTCATCGGCTTTCGTGGTGGGCGTGATAATGGGAGCAGGCAACTTGTCGTTTTCCTTCAGTCCATCCGGAAGCGCTACGCCACACACCACACGCTTGCCCGCTTTGTACTCGCGCCAGGCATGGCCCGCAAGGTAACCGCGTATTACCATTTCTACCTTGTATGGCTCACAGCGGTGACCAATGGTTACGTTCGGGTCCGGAGTACTCAGCACCCAATTAGGAACAATATCAGAAGTGGCTTTAAGGTTAAGGCTGGCAATTTGGTTCAGCACCTGTCCTTTGTATGGTATGGCGCGCGGAAGCACCACATCAAAAGCGGAAATACGGTCTGTGGCAACAACTGCTATCTTGTCCTCGAAATAATAAACATCGCGCACTTTGCCTTTATAAAAGCCGGTTTGCCCGGCAAAGGAGAAGTTAGTTTCTTTAATGGCCTCCATTAAGTTAGTGTCGTTATTGGCAAGCAAAGTTAACTATATTTTAGAGGGCAAGAAATAAATCTAGCACTTGTTAAAAGCCCGAAGGTTGGTGCAACTATATAGCCTGCAAAAGATATTGTTTATACTATGGGGCGTATATTAAGTTTTATACTTTAAAAGCTATAGTTTGGATATTCTATTGAATGTTTTTTAACCATTCTTATTCCTTCTATCCTGCGCATGTGAGTAGCTTACGATGTTCTGCACCATACCCCCGAAAATGATAAAGTGGAAGGGTAAAACGGCATACCAGTACAGGCGGCCCAGCAAGCCATCGGGGCGGTAGGCAGCAAGCTGCTCAAGATAGTTTCCGTCGGGCTCTTCACAGATTTTAAACTGGAGCCAGGCCTCGCCCGGCAGTTTCATCTCGGCATAAAGCAGTAGCCTTTTGTTTTGTCTGTCGGCCACCAGCACACGCCAGAAGTCTATGGTGTCGCCGGCCCTTACCTCGTTGGGGCTCCTGCGGCCACGGCGCAGGCCAACACCGCCAACCATTTTATCCATCAGGCCACGGATGCGCCACAGGAAATCGGTTTTATACCAGCCACGGTTTCCGCCAATGCTCCAGATGTTCTCCAGTACTTCGGCAGGGTCGCGGTCAAACCTTAAGCGCTGCTTGTCGGTAAGCACGCCATGCTCTGGTATCTGGATGAAATCCATATAGTTCAGGCTCATGGTTCCGCTTACCAGCGAATCCTTCCAACTGGAGATAACCGAGTTCTGCTCTATTTTGCTGAATGCCAGGCTAACCGCCTTCTCATAGGAGATGCACTGGTGCGGAATCACCGCTTTTATCCGATCATCCTGCACGTAGGCATCGTTGCGGAGGCTATCTACTAGGCTGCGTGCCAGGGCATAGTTGGTGCTTGTAACAAAGTATAACCAGTAGGATGAGAGGCGAGGCGAAAGTATAGGCAATGTTATGATGTAGCGTTTTAGCTTCCTTATGTCAGCCAGCCGAAGCAGCATCTCTCTGTAAGTCAGTACATCTGGGCCGCCAATTTCGAAACGTTTGCCAAAACAATCCTCCCGGCCAAGCACTTCGGTTAGGTAAAAGAGCACATCCCTAATGGCAATGGGCTGGCACTTAGAATCAAGCCATTTGGGCGTTACCATCACCGGCAGCTTTTCTATAAGGTCGCGGATAATCTCAAAGGAGGCGCTGCCCGACCCGATAATTATTGCGGCGCGGAGCACGGTTAACTCCGCGCGGGCTGTATCGAGCACATCTTCCACGAACCTGCGCGAGGCCAGGTGTTTTGAAAGCTGCTTATCATTGGAGATGCCACTGAGGTATACAGTTTGCCTGGCTGTGGTGGTATTAAGGTAAGCCACAAAGTTCTCTGCCGCCTTTTTCTCTGCCTTCGAAAAGTCATCGCGGCTGGAGCCCATGGAGTGCACCAGGTAGTACGCCACTTCAATGTCATCGGGGAGCTGGTGTAAGCCGTCAGGTTTAAGCAAATCACCTTTTACCACCTGCACTTTCTCTTTCAGGGTTTCGGGCACATCAAAACGGCGCGGATCACGGACCATGCACACAACTTCGTGCTGCTGCTCTATAAGCAATGGCAAAAGCCGTTTCCCGATGTAGCCATTGGCTCCTGTAAGCAGTATTTTCATGAGCAGCGCAAGTATGGGTGCAAAAGTGTATACTTTCAAAACCACTCGCAACGGAATAAGTTATCCTTTATCCTGTCGCGCAGATTTTCTCAGTCATGTTCCTGGTCAGTGGTTTAGTTGCCTACGTTAAATAAGCTCAACTTTAAAGTATGGTTCATGCTATCTTACTACTGCTCTCTCTCAGGGGTGTAACCCAAGCGCCGGGCACGCTTTTCCCAGTTTTGGCGCGCCCAGTGTTGCAGGTCTGCCACCTGGTCAAGTTCATCAATAATCTCCATCCCAAGCAGCGTTTCAATAATGTCCTCCATACTTATCAGGCCGGCGGTGCCTCCATACTCATCCACAACTAAAGCTATCTGCTCCTGCTGTTCCAGCAAGCGGTTAAACAATGTTGGAATGGGCATGTGCTCGGGTACTACCTGTATTTTGCGCAGCACCGATTTTAAGGGTTGGTCTCCTTCGCCATTAATGATCTTGTACAAGACCTCCTCCTTCAGGATATACCCCTGCACATCATCCAGGTTTTCGGAGTAGATCGGGATCCGGGAGAAGCGCAAATCCGGAAAATCCCGGAAGAAATCGGTCATGGTCATGTTTCCGGAAGCGCTTACGATAACGGTGCGCGGCGTCATGATATGGCGCACAAGTATGTTGTTGAACCGAAGTATGTTTTGGATGATCTGGGATTCACCCTTTTTGAAAATCCCTTCCTTTATGCCAAGCTCAGCCATGGCTGTAAAATCGGCACGGCTAAGCACGCTGCGTCCCTTTTCAGTTTTCAGCCGCTTGGTTATAAACTGCGAAAACAAGATGATAGGGTAAAGTGGAGAATAGATTAGGATTTTTAGGGTGCGTACCGTAAATGGCGTTAACTGTTTCCAGTAGTTTGCCCCAAGGGTTTTCGGAATAATCTCTGTAAAGATAAGTATAAATATCGTCAGCACAACAGACACTGCAGTCAGGTATTCATCGCCCCAGATAAGCTGGGCCTGTGCGCCCACACCTGCAGCCCCGATAGTGTGCGCAAAAGTATTCAGGGTAAGTATGGCGGCCAGCGGCCTGTCAATGTTATCTTTAAAGTGCTGCAGGTCTTTGCCGAGCGGAGGCTTTTCTTTGCTTAAAATAGAAGCATGGGATGGCGTGATGCTAAGCAGCGAAGCTTCCAGTAAAGAGCACAGAAATGAAAAGCATAAGGCAATGGCAAGGTATAGAAGGAGTAATCCCATCAATAAGTATCGGTTTTAGCGGTTTTTATATGAGAAGTTTAGTGAACTACGCGCAATACGGGCTCAGGTAGGGTTTGATGTGTTTCATGGTCTACGGTAAAGTAGCCGACCATACTTGGCCCATAGCCTAGGTTTATTTCTATAAACTTGTTTTGCTCTGGCAGCATTTGCACCACTTCTTCGCGCAGTTTGTTATACTTCTGCAGCAGCCCGTTTAAGTCTTCTTCTTTGGCAGATGCCTCTGCTGCGTTGTTTTTCCTGTGAGTTAGGATCTCAACTTCCAGGTGCCGGATGTCTTGCTCAACCTGCAAATACGCTTTTACCTTCTCCTCGAGCGGCACCAGCGACTCATTTAAGTATGCAATCAGATTTTCCATAGTCAGGGTGTTTGTTGTGTGAGGACAGATTTACAGTGTGCCCATTACTCAAACGCAGACAGACACGACGAGGTTAAGCAGCAGGGCATCGGGAGCTTAAATCTATAACCACCGAAACAGCTTGCGCAGCAAAGGCAGTCGGTTATGGTATGGTGGGTAGCGTTGCGGCAGGTCGAGCCACGTGCCGCGGTGCAGCACACTTTTCTGATGCGAGAAGAGGTTAAACGTATTGTGGCCATGGTAGCTGCCCATGCCACTCCCACCAACGCCGCCAAAGGGCAGGTGGGGGTTTATTAAATGAGATATTGTGTCGTTAATGCAGCCTCCGCCAAAATGGGCATGCTTTAGCACCCGGGCCTGCTTTTCTTTACTGGATGAAAACAAGTACAAGGCAAGCGGCTTTTCATGCGCTTTCACTGTCTGAATCGCTTCATCAATACTCTGAATGGATATAACAGGCAGGATAGGGCCAAAAATCTCTTCCTGCATTACCGGGTGCTGCCAGTTTACCTGATCTAGAATAGTTGGGCTGATGTAGCGATTCGCGCTGTTAGTTTGCCCGCCAGCCCGTATTAGCCCACTCTTTAAAAAAGCAGTTAGCCTGTTAAAATGCGCATCGTTCACGATGTGCGCGTAATCTGGGCTTTGCTCTGGTTCAGGGCCGTAAAACTCAGTGATACACTGCCTGATAAGCTGGATGAGCTCCTCTTTAACCTGCTCCTGAACAAGCACATAATCCGGTGCCACGCAGGTTTGGCCCGCGTTTATGAACTTGCCCCAGGTTATGCGTCGCGCGGCCAGGCTAAGGTCAGCGTCTTCTGCTACTATGGCCGGGCTTTTACCGCCAAGCTCAAGCGTTACCGGTGTCAGGTGTTCGGCTGCGGCTTTCATCACCACTTTACCTACTTTGGTGCTTCCGGTAAAGAAAATGTAATCAAAGCGTTGCCGTAGCAGTTCTTCAGTAGTGGCTACGCCTCCCTCCACAGCAGCAACATACTCGTCGTCAAAATTCTGCCGGATCATCCGGGAAATTACGGCTGAGGTGGCAGGGGTTAGCTCCGATGGTTTCAAGATGGCGCAATTTCCTGCGGCAATAGCGCCAATCAGCGGGTTAATAAGGAGTTGAAAAGGATAATTCCAGGGGCCAATAATTAAGGTAAGTCCATAGGGCTCAGCATGAATGTAGCTCCGCGACGGGAAGTTTATGACTGATTCTTTAACGCGTCGGGGTTTGGCCCATTTGTTAAGGTTTTTCAGCGCGTCTTTCAGCTCTAACTCTACATAACCAACTTCAGTGCTGTAAGCCTCTACCTTTGGTTTATGGAAATCGGTATACATGGCATCGAAGAGGTCTTGCTCATGCTGGCGGATGGACTGCTGCAATTGCCTGAGCCGCTGCCTCCTGAAATCAATGTCCAGGGTGGTGCCGGTATCAAAAAACAATCGCTGTTTCTGAACCAGCTCCAGCATTCGCTTTTCCTCGGCTTGTACTGGTGAGGGCGCTGTTTGGATGTAGTGAGGAGTAAAGGACATAGCTTCTTAGTTTAGCAGTCTGATTCTCGTCTGGAGCAGCCTCCGCAGCGGTGCGCCCTGCAAAGTGATCCATAGGTATATATACGTTAATCTTTTAACTAATGAGCTGTTCGCGTAGCTTAGTTGGCAAAATCCTGTAGAGGATGGGTAATAGCCTGTTAGGAGCAGGTATGCGCCAAATGCTGTTTTCTTTTTGTAAGTATAAGCGGGTAACGCTAGCTGGCGGTACCTGCTAAAGTACGGGTTATGCATTAGAGCCATACTATCGTGAGCACACGCTGGGAAAGAAAAAAGTAACGTGCAGATGGCTATTTCTAAAAACCTCAAGCGACGGCAACCGGTTAGTTTATGTTTATAAGCTACTAATAGCAGTTACTATATCAAAGTATGGTACGCATTTTCTTCGTTCGCTTACCAGAGAAACGTATCTTTGAGAAGCCGGTTTGAAGCCAACCTTAAACAGACGTTTTACTTATGAAAATAATCGAGTGCCCTCGTGATGCTATGCAAGGCATCTCCGCATTTATCCCAACTGATGCAAAGGCAACGTACATCAACCACTTGCTACAAGTCGGGTTTGACACAATAGATTTTGGGAGTTTTGTATCGCCTAAAGCTATCCCGCAAATGCGCGATACAGCAGCCGTGCTTGACCAACTGGATCTAAGTGCCTCCTCGTCGAAGCTGCTGGCGATTATCGCAAATACCCGTGGAGCCGAGGATGCTGCGCAACACAGCCAGATAGATTACCTGGGCTTTCCGCTTTCGGTATCGGAAACGTTTCAGCAGCGAAACACAAATAAAAGTATAGCGGAGGCCATGCAGCAACTGGCCGAGATTCAGGACATTTGCGTTCGAACGGGCAAGACCTTGGTTACTTATATTTCCATGGGCTTCGGCAACCCGTACAAAGATTCCTGGGATGTAGAAACAGTCATCCGTTTTGTGCAGGAGCTGGATAAGCTACAGGTAAAGGTCGTGTCGCTTTCAGATACCATAGGTGTTGCCAGCCCCGAGAATATTTCATACTTGTTTAGCCACCTAATTCCTGCGTTTGAGCACATAGAGTTTGGGGCGCACCTGCATACTACGCCAACTACCTGGAAAGAAAAAGTGGAAGCAGCCTACGCAGCCGGTTGCCAGCGCTATGATGGTGCCTTGCGCGGCTATGGTGGCTGCCCCATGGCCAAAGACGAGTTGGTTGGAAATATGCCAACTGAAAATTTGGTGGATTTCTTCGAAAATAAAGGCGTAAATTTGAACCTCAACAAAACCGCCCTGCAAGCTGCGATGGCTGCATCAGAGGCAGTGTTTTTATAAACTATGGCAAGCAGAACAATTGTAGATATTTTTATACCGTGTTTCGTGGATCAGCTGTTCCCGGATACAGCCATGAATATGGTGAAGGTGCTTGAGAAAGTAGGTTGCGAGGTACGCTATAACCCTAACCAGACTTGCTGCGGGCAGCCTGCATTTAACGCTGGTTTTTTTAACGAAGCCCGCGAGGTGGCCGATAAGTTCCTGGATGATTTCTCGAACGAAACCTCTCATTACATTGTGGCGCCATCTGCCTCGTGTGTAGGCATGGTACGGAATGCGTATCAGGATATTTTCGTGAAGTCATCGAAGTTGGTGAAGTATAGAGCCATGCAGAAAAAAGTGTATGAGCTCACGGAGTTCCTGACGGATGTGATGGGCATAACCCAAATAAAAGATGCGAAACTGCCCGGCAAGTATACCTACCACGATTCTTGCAGCGCCCTGCGCGAGTGCGGCATTAAGGCTGGCCCACGCGAGCTCCTGAACAACGTGGCAGGGCTGGAATTGGTGGAGATGGAAGACAGCGAGACCTGCTGCGGCTTTGGCGGTACCTTTGCCGTTAAGTTCGAGGCTATCTCAACGGCCATGGCAGAGCAGAAAGTGGATAATGCCATAGCTACCGGCGCCGATTTTATCGTGTCTACCGACAGCAGCTGCCTGATGCACCTGGAAGCATACATTCAGAAGCAGAACAAGCCCATTAAAACAATGCATATTGCAGATGTGCTGGCCAGTGGTTGGTAACTTTATCACGAAAGCCATAAAACATAAGCGCCTGAGCAATTATCCTGCTCAGGCGCTTATGTTTTATGGGAGCTAACGTTATCGGTTAATGTAATATCCGAAGCCAAAGAAAAAGGTATTGCTGTCCAGATTTAAGCCAAAACTAGATTGCTTTGTGTCAGGCTGCATATTCTCAGACTTATGTTCTGTTTTGCTGCGGCTATAAGCCAGTGAACCGAATGAGGCGCTTATGCCTATTTTGGGTGTTGGAAAGAAGGTGATGCCCGGCGAGACCCCAACTCTTAGGCCGTTCGTTGTATACTCTTGGTCCAAGTAATACGAATCATAATCAGTTGTATACTTAGATTTACTAAAACCTACACTGCCACTAACAGAAACTGCAACTTTATCACTCAGCGTATAATACTTTTTAATGTATGGGGCTATACTATAGGAGTTTGTTTTATTTGTTTGATCGACTTCCATATACCCTGAGCCGGTATAGACAAGTGATGAAGCATTATAATTATTATATCCATAAGACAGGCTTATACCTGCCGCCAGATTATCAGCAAAGAAATAGCCTACTGATGGGCCGATAGAAAAGCTGCTTATTTTAGTTTCATTGTTATTTTGACTCCCATTATCAATATTATCACTTGAAAAGCCAAGTGAGCCGGAAAGCTCTATTGAGCCCGCAGACGTTTGCGCAAAGGCGCCATAGCTTGCTACTGTAAGAAATGCGGTGGCAAGCAAGTTGCGAAAGTTTGTTTTCATAAATAAGTCTTGTGATTAGAGTATATATTTAAAATCAAATATAACGGGTTGGTATCGTATTTCAAATAAAATGGCATTATATAGATTTTTTAAATATTCACAGTTCACTCAGTAGATATACTTAGCTTCGTGTGTTTAAACACGTATTTGTTTGTAAAAATCAAAATAAAATTTAATTAATCATGCTTTTTGGGTTTAAGCGCGTAAATAGGGTTATGCAGGGCTAAAGATGCATGACAGGTGGCTTTAGGTTGGTTTAGCTTATAGCTATGTAAAGCTGACGATTGAATTGCACTTGGCCTTGATGCAGACGTGGTAATGTCGCTCATCTGGGTGCTGGAGCGATTTTATCACGTCTTTATTTTGTGTTAACTTCTTCAATAGCAGGTTGTATCCAAATTTCTGCTTGATTTACCCGTTTCCATCAGACCAAGTTTTTTAACAGCGTATACTATAAGGTATATCAATCTTGTAGAATTATGAACCGTGCAGGAGCTGTAGCTAGAATCCATGGAGCGTATTGGGGCATCGGGGCGATGTGGCCACTCGTGCACATGGATAGCTTTATCTGGGTTACCGGACCGAAAGAAGAATTATGGCTTGTTCGGTGCCTTAGCTTACTGATGATTGTAGTGGGGCTTGTGTTGTTTATAGCTGGGACCAAGAAACGCATTACACCAGATCTGAAATGGCTGGGCGTGGGTGGTGCCTTGGTTATGGCCTTGGTTGATTTCTTTTATGTATTCAGCGGAAAAATTCGGGAAGTATACTTATTAGATGGAGTGGCCGAGCTTATACTTATCGGGTTGTGGTTTTGGGCAGGCAACCGTGGTATCTTGAACTCTTCGTTGCCAACTGCTAAATAATCTACTCCAACGGTTCTGGCTTCAACAAAAAAGGTGCTGCCTGGGCAGCACCTTTTTTGTTGAAACGCTCTGAAATCAGGCTTCGGGCATGATACGTACTACAAGCCCATCTAATTCAGGTTCGATGCGCAGTTGGCAGGAAAGCCGGCTACTGTCTGTTGCGTGTGGCAAAGACTCCAGCATATAGGCCTCATCGTCACTCATCTCAGGTAAGTCTTCGCCTTGCAGCACCTCTACGTGGCAAGTAGCACAAATAGCCATGCCACCGCAAACGGCTTGCACCGGAAACTCATTTGCTTTAAGCACTTCCATTACCGACAAGTTCATGTCTAAAGGAGCTTCTAGTTCAATACGCTCACCATTCTCCTGCTCAACAAATATATTTATAGCGTCTTTCATGGTTATATCTCCTGTATTCCGTTAACGGTGGTATACTTCAATACAAACTTCTTGTCTGGGTAAATGATATTGTATGCGCTCTGGGCCATTAAGGCTGCTTCGTGAAAGCCGCACAGTATAAGTTTTAGCTTACCGGGATAGGTGTTGATGTCGCCGATAGCGTATATGCCCCGCACATTGGTTGAATAATCCAGGGTATTTACGGCAATGGCATTTTTGTCTAGGGTTAGCCCCCAGTCCTCAATCGGGCCAAGCTTGGGTACCAAGCCAAACAGCGGAATAAAGTAGTCAACATCAACCTTATAGGGGTTGGCGTTGTCAACCATAACAGTTACTGCCTCCAGCGTGTCCTCGCCGTGAACCTCGGTGACGTTTGATTTAAGGATAAGCTTAATCTGGCCTTCTTCTGCCATGCTTAACACTTTGGCCGCAGACTCAGGCGCACCCCTGAATGTGGAGCCTCTGTGAACTAGCGTTACCTCTTTGCAAATGCCAGCCAGGTAGATGGTCCAGTCGAGGGCAGAGTCGCCGCCGCCAGCAATTAGCACATGCTTGTCGCGGAACTGCTCCGGGTCGCGGACCATGTATACCACGCCCTTATCCTCATACTGCTCTAATTTGTCGATAGACGGTTTGCGAGGCTCAAAAGACCCGAGTCCTCCCGCTATAACAACTACCTTGCAGGCTATCTCACTACCTGCCGATGTTCGAAGTATGAAACTGCCATCCTCTAGCTTTTCCAGCCCATCAACACGTTCGCCTAGAGTAAAAGTCGGGTGAAATGGTGCAATCTGTTTTTCGAGGTTTTTAACCAGGTCGCCTGCCAAAATCTCCGGGAAGCCTGGGATATCGTAGATTGGTTTTTTAGGGTAAATTTCTGAAAGCTGTCCGCCCACTACCGGAAGCGCATCCACAACATGGCACTTCATTTTAAGCAATCCGGCTTCAAAAACAGCAAAAAGCCCGACAGGGCCGCCGCCTACTATACATATATCTGTTGTTACTTTCTCCATAGGTATAAAAAATGATTTTTTACTATGTTCAGGATAAAGGTAGCCACCGGTTAGCAGCTTCCATAACAAATTTTATACTTTTATAGGTAGTAATAACGGAAAGAGAAGGCATTTTTAGAACTGCCGCTGAGCGATAGTTTCTATAGCATTAGGCACCTTGTAAAGTGTTTTGCTATACTTGGTCTTTAGATAAGGCAAACATAAATTCTAGAGTGCTACTGATGTGCAAGCGGCAGGTGTATCTGTACTAAGTATTGTTTTTGCCAACCAGTGTAGGAGAAGTGGATTAGGTAAATTCTATATTATACGCGTTGAAACAGGATTTTATTGACTGATTCAAGATCATCTACAGCAATAGACAATAATAGCGGGTAGAACTCAGAATATTTGGAGTAAATACCAAAACCAGCACTGATTCCGGTCGTTAAAGTAGGAGAGACACATTCTATCACCTTATTTTCATAACCATGGACTATCGCAACGACCGCAATCGCTTACTCGGGCCAAACGAAAGCAAGCACGAGAGCGAGCAAACCACAAGCAACCGTAGTGGCATGAACACCGGCTCGGCTTGGAGCAACCCTACTGAGAAGCAAAGCGGATTCAGCTACTATGGCCGCGACAATGCCAGTATGCGTGGCAACGATTACTACGGTAGTCAGGGCTTCGGAAAGGATTACAGCAGAAGAAATTTTAGCACGTCTACTTTTGGGCAAAGAACTCATGGTGAGCAGTCAGGTAGTGCAACGTATAACTCAAAAGATCGCGCCTACGGCGAAGGTGCGCCCTACGGGCATTCCAGTTATGGACAGGAACATAGCCAGAGTTATACAGACTTTATGGACCACAATTATGGCTACCTCCCTGTTGATGGTAAAGGCCGCTCCAAAGGCTACAATAAAGGTTTCAGCGGTTACGGAGAAACTGGCTATGGCGCCACGAACTACAATGACCGGGATTTGGATCGTGAGCGGCGCGTCTTCGGTAATGCTAAATCTGCAAAAAGCTATACGTGGCTAAATCAGCGCTACAGCGAAAACGATGGACGAAGACGATAATCGAATCTAACATAAACCTTAAAGCCAAAGCCCACCCTTGTGTCGGGCTTTGGCTTTTTTGTGCAGGGTAGTGTTAAAAACCGATGTTTCAATACCGCGTTTATACTTAGGTAGACTTAATGTATTATAAAGTATTTAAAACTATGAACAAGCGAGATGATGAAATAAGGTACTACCACGGCGGTTTAGGTGCTGAAGAGAACAGGAGAGATTTTGACCGCAATACGCGCGATGGCGACTTTGGACGAGAGTATGAAAACCGCTACCGCCATCGCCAGCACCCGCAGGATTACCGCAACCGCCGCGATTTCGACGCCCATCGGTTCGAAGATTATGACCGTCATGCTAATGAACTCAACGCAAACTATAACAGAAATACGCATATTTCAGAGCCATACCTGTCAGATATACGGCAAGGATACGGTATTCCTGAATTCAGAAGGCTTGGCTCAGAACCCCACAACCGGTTAGATGACATGGAGCGCGAGCGCAGGGCGCAACAGCAGCAAGCCTATAACACCGGCCGGCCAGGCGGTTATAGCGGAGCTGCGTACGGAGGCTCAAACTACAGTACGCACGGGGACTTTGGAGGTGCGCCCGGTAACGGTGCTATGAGTGGCGCAGGAGGCAATTCAGAAAACTATACTTCATCCTCAGGTTATGGTGGCGGCCATGGTAGTCCATCTATCCATGATAGCAATGCACACAGGCGCCAAGAGCACCCCCATAACTACGATGCGACAGCAGGCAGGTATGGCCGCCCACACGAAAGGTACAATAACCAACGCAATAGAAATTATTAAAAACTCAAACCACTGACTAGTAGAGCCTAATTGTAAAAGCACTAACCAGAATGGTTGGTGCTTTTGCTTTCATATGATCGTTTTATCATATTTGCTCATAATTATGCTGAAAAATCTGTAATTAGTACTTATTACGTATATCTATTGCTACTTACATGCCGCGCATCTCATGAAAAGGAACAACTTAAAACCAAGTGCAAAAGCTTCATCAACGGAGCAAAACTCCGAAGGGGCGCGCGCACTTGATAAACAGTTATCGCTCAAAAACCATGAATTGCAGGAGCTAAATACGCGACTAAAGCAAGAAGTGATAGCGCGCAAGCAAGTTGAGGAGGCGTTGCAAAAAAACGAGACAAACTACCGTAACCTCATAGAGAACTCTTCCGATATTATCGCTCGTTTCGATAAAGACCTTCGTTACACGTTTATAAACAAAACTGTAGAGTCTACATTTGGCTTTTCGCGGGAGCAAGCAATCGGTAGAACGTATGGAGAACTTAGTGACGAGGATAGCCTGATCGGTGAAAGCAAAATGAAGCTAAAGGAGGTGTTCAACACGGGAGTAGGGCGCAGCTGCTTTATTTACCTACCCACGGCAGAAGGCTTGCGTTGCTTCTATTGTACACTCCAGCCTGAGTTTAATTCAGCTGGTGAGGTTGAGGCGGTCAGCTCTATTGGCCATGACCTTACGATCCTAGCCCTTAAGGAGCAAATGCTGAACCATGTATTTGATAATACAAAGCTGGGAATTACTGCGCTTATTGCTGTGCGCGACGAGCAACAACGCATTGTTAATTTTAAATGGGTGCTTGTAAACAAACGTGCTGAAACCATACTCGCGCTAAATGCCTCACAGCTATTAAACAACGAGCTTTTGAGAATTTTCCCGGGTGTAAAAATAACCGGGATGTTTGACCTGATGGTGCAGGCCGTTGAGGAGAACAAGACATATAGCCAAAGTGTATACTATAACCACGAGCACCTTGATGCGTGGTATGATTTATTGATTTCAAAATTGGATGATGGCGTAATGCTGTCTTTTATCGATATTTCGGAATACCGCCAGCTCGCTCTAATGCTTCATAAAACAAATGCCGATCTGCAGCGCGAAGCACTTGAGCGGAAGGAAGCACAAGAGCAATTATCGCATGAGCATGAGCTGCTAGAGCGTATTATTGAGAACTCCATAGACTGTATCTGTGCCCTAGATGCCTCCGGGAAAATTACCGCCTGGAATAAAAAAATGGAGAATTACTCAGGCATGCAACGCACTCTTGCCCTGGGGAAGCCTATTTATGAAGTGTTTCCGGAGGCTGGTAATTGTAAGGTAGATAAATTCATCCAAAGGCTGTTGAACGGAAAGGCTGGGCAACTTAAGACAATGCCATTTAAGAGGCAACTGGGGTTTTATGACCTTAACCTCGTCCCGACGTTTAATTCAGACAAAGTACAGTCCGGTGGCATCATTTTCCTGCACGATGTCACGGAGAGTATAGAGTTGAAGGAGATCACGATAAAGCATAGGCTAGCCCAACAAAAGCAGCACTTGCAGGTGGCCCTGCAAACGCAGGAAGAAGAGCGCAAGCGCATTGCCGAAGCGTTGCACAATGGCCTGGGGCAGTTACTGTATGGCATTAAACTACACTTTGAGCAGCTAGACAGCACCAATACACCCAGCACGCATGTAAAGGCACTGCTGGAGGAGGCCATTCAAGAGACGCGTACAATAGCCTTTGAGTTGATGCCTTCTATACTTCAGGATTTTGGGTTGGAAGTAACGCTGCGTGAGCTCTGCCAAAAACTATCGAAGGCACATGTTTCCATCGCTTTAGCTGTTTATGACGCCAGCGCGCGATTTGACCCGGAGATAGAAATAGCTGCCTACCGCATGATTCAAGAATTGATCAATAACAGCTTGAAGCATTCCGAAGCCACACATGTTAGAATAGAGGTATGCGAGGCCAAAAGCAGCTTATATTTACAGGTAAGCGATAACGGTAAAGGGTTAGATAAAACTATGCTGAAAAAAGAGAAAGGTATAGGCCTCCGAAGTATAAAAAAACGCCTAAAGCTTATGGGTGGGAAGTTAAGGATTGAGGTGAATACAATACAGGGGACCAGGATACGGTTAAAGCTGCCGCTATAGTTCAATTACTTTTCCAACTTGGGCCGTTGTGCCAGATTCCGCAATAGACACAGCAACATCCAGGTGGTTTTTAACAAGGAGATTGTGTAGGTATGGCGTTAGGTTTGTAAATAGAAGAGCAATGCGGTTTTCCTGCAATATGTGCTGGTATAAGGTAAGGTTTATGAGCACGGGCAGTTCAACATCAATGATTTCTGCACAGTTAATCCATACCTCGCATACGTGTTGTTGTATCGCCGATTTGAAAATGCGCTTAAGCTTAGGAAGCTCCGATGCTAATAGTATTCCCTGGAGCGTAATTCGGCAGATATTGTTTTCTAAGGTGTGCTGAACAATCATGGTTATTTGTTTTCATAATCTGGTACCTAAATCCCCTAACTAGTCTTGTGAACGCTTTGCAACGCTTCTTTTTCAGTGTCAACGCAATGCATAATGCGCTCGAGACCAAGTATGGAAAACACATTTTTAATTTTTGGCTGAAGCCCGAAGAAGACCATGTTTATTTCTTTCTGCTGGCATGCATAAAAAGCCGATAGAAAAACCCCTAGCCCCGCTGAAGAAACATAGCGCAAAGAGCGGCAATCAATAAGCAGGAAACGTACAGGCTTTGCCATCGCATGGTTCAGGCTATCGTCGGCGGCGATGGCGGTATTAGCATCGAGCTCCCCACTAATGCGCAATATTACGCCTTGCGCATGCTCTTCAGCTGTTGCATCAAAGCCTCTCTGCTGATCGGACCCATTCTTTGCTTCCATCCTCTGTATACGTAAGTAAATTCATATCTTAACAGTATATTTCTTTACTTCAGAGGTTTAAGTTGGTCTGGTAATCTACCAGGCTAAACTAAGATGTATGTAGATAAGAACTGTTTTAGCCTCCCATCTTAAGGTTTAACAAATTTAAGTCGTGTAATCAGTATAGCTCAGGTGTAAAATACGTAAATGTAACTGATTTAATACTTATTTTTAGTAAAACCTGTTCCCAAGAGCCGTTATAGTTATATATTTGATGAGATATATATTGCATACGGCTGGAAATAGAGTGTAAAGTGCTATTTATACTTTACTCTTCTATCCTAAGTTTGATAAGGTGAAGCTATTTCTTTTTAAAGATTATCGTGGCCCAGTGTACCTGCTGAGAGCATGGCAAGCGTATATTTCCGGTGCAATTATGCAAGTAGTATTACTCTGAATGAGACAAACTTTGATAGACATCGATGGTTAGACTTATACTCGCTGATGACCACAAACTGATACGCGATGGTGTTAAGGCCTTATTACAAGAGCAACAAGACCATGTGAATATCGTTGGGGAAGCCGCAAATGGCCGTGAGCTGGTAGAAATGCTGGACCATACACCAGCTGATGTGATTCTCCTTGATATAAACATGCCTGATATGGATGGTATTGAGGCCCTGCGAATCATGCGCCAAAAGTTTCCTGCCCTAAAGGTATTAGTGCTTTCGATGCTGGACCATGAGCGCTACGTGCACCAAATGATGGAACTGGGTGCTTATGGCTATATCCTAAAGAATGCAGGTAAAGAAGAGCTGCACCTGGCCATTAAACTGGTGGCGAGTGGCACGCCTTACATCAGCTCTAACATCACGCTTGATCTGCTGCGCAAGGTAAACCTAAGTATGGAGGAAAGCAATGGCTCCGAACCGAAGCAAAGTGCGCATAAAGAGCTTTCTAAACGAGAGAAAGAAGTACTTAACCTGATTTCCGAAGGCTATACTAACGCAGATATTGCTGAAAAGCTTTTCACAAGCAAGCGCACCATTGAGACCCATCGGCAGAACCTGCTCGAGAAAACGCATACTAAGAACACCGCTGCCTTAATTAAGTATGCTGTTTTAAACGGACTTATACATTAAGGGGCTTTCTTCCAAATAAATGCACTTTCAAAAGGAAGGCAGGGCAACTATACGTTAGGTTGCCTTTTTTGTGGATATGGATTTTACCACCCTAGCTACTGAAGCGCCGTAAACATACCTGCTTAGCAACTGTTTATGTTTAAGACTATCAGGATATGAAAAACCGAACTGTAGATCGTATACTATATGCTGAATTGGTAGATATGGGGGGTATGCCGGTGCGGCAAACCTTTCCTACGCAGCAAATAGCGCAGATAGATCCTTTCCTGCTGTTGCATCATCATGTGGCGGAAATGCCTAAGGGGGTGTTGCCTCAAAAAACTGGCGTTGCACCGCATCCCCACAGAGGCTTTTCACCGGTAACTTTTGTATATAAAGGTGGGGTGCACCACCGCGATTCGAGAGGCAATAACAGTGTCGTTTACGAAGGGGGCTCTCAGTGGATGAATGCAGGCCGTGGAATCATACATAGCGAGCGGCCTCCTAAAGATATTATGGAGCGGGGAGGCGTGCAGGAAATCGTACAGCTTTGGGTAAATACACCTGCCGCTTACAAAATGGACCAGCCAGAATATTTCGCGCTACAAAGCGAACAGACACCTGTGGTGGATGCAGACGGCGTTAGCATTCAGGTTGTTGCAGGTGAGTATGGGGAGGCTGTAGGGCCTGTGCTAACTAAATCGCCAGTGTTGGCGCTGAGGCTTACGCTTAAAGCTGGGGCAACTTATACTTTGCCCTTGCCAGGCACTTACAATGCATTCTTGTATTTACTTGACGGACAGATACGGCTGGACGGCTTTGGACAGGTGGACGGGTTGCACCAAGTGGTGTTTAACAGCGATGGCGAAAGTGTAAGATTTAAAGCTGAAGAAGATACTCGGGCAATACTTATGGCTGGAGAGCCCATAAACGAGCCTGTAGCTGCCAATGGTCCTTTTGTGATGAACACTGAAACAGAGGTGTTACAAGCAATGCGAGATTACCGTATGGGCAAACTGGGAGTGCTGATAGAGGATTAGCTTATTCCGGGAGCCTTAGCCATGCCAATGCGCTTGAAACAGAGCTGAACTGTGCGATCTTTACCTCAAAAGCGTTTTCATTATAAGCAGTTTCTACCAGGTTCTCAAAGGAGATGTAAGTGAAAATATCCTCCTTCACCACACGGGCAACCTTTGTTATGCCATCTTCTATCATCTTAGGGAAAATCTCATTTTTTAGCCATTGCTGATCCTCAATCGTAACATTGTTTAGCTTCTGAGAATCTGATAAGACCCATTTTATGCTATGCACAGGTAGTAACGTCTGCATATGATTTAACCCTGCTCTGTATTCTGCGCTACTCAAGCTTCTGAGCCAGCTAATATGCATCAGGGATTCCTCTGTGATAATCTCTATAGATAAGAAGTCCTGGTATTGTAATTTCATAAATATTAGAATCAGCCTCAAAAATAATTATAAATGTTATATATTACATATAATGTATACTCTAAACTGTAGGTAAAAACTAAACTGATTGACTAGTAAAAGCATTAGCCCTGCTTTTTAAACCAGCCGAACCTGTTTATGTTAACCTAAATTGAATACCATCACATTTAATGACCACGCTGAAACTGAATATAAAAAACATGGTATGCGACCGTTGCAAGAAGGTTGTAGCGGAAGAATTACAGAAACTAGGCTATACAGTGCTCAACAATAGCTTGGGAGAGGTAGAAATAGCCTCCGTAAATACACAAATTGACCTGGAGCAGATAAGGGAAGCGTTACAATTAAATGGTTTTGAGCTGCTGGACGACCGTAAAACGCAGCTCATCGAGAAAGTTAAGCTTACAATCATCGACCTGGTGCATCATAAAGGTGAGCAGGAGCTTAGCATAAATACCTCAGAGTATATCGCGCAAAAATTAGGAATGGATTACCAGCACATTAGCTCACTATTCTCGTCGTTAGAGGGTATTACTATTGAGAAGTATCTGATTTTGCAGCGCATTGAGCGTGTAAAGGAACTGCTTGTTTATAATGAGCTCAGCCTGAAAGAAATAGCTTTTGAACTGGGTTATAGTAGCGTGGCGCACCTATCTAACCAGTTTAAAAAAGTAACGGGTTTAACGCCTAGCTACTTTAAGCAACTCAAAACAGATAAGCGTAAAACCCTGGATAAAGTACAGGAGCAAAGCGATTCCAGAAAGAAAGGCTAAGCACTTGTAAGCACAAAACCCGTAACTGCCTCCACAATTCGTGAAGGCAGTTACAGGTTTACTTAGCAATGTGTATACTTACTAAAGTGTGCTTGGGCAAACAAAATTAGTGCGTGGCATGTCTGTTTCTGAGATAGCCTTGTAGCCACCCTGCACATCTACTACGTTATCGAAGCCACGGGCCTTGAGGATTGAAGCGGCGATCATGGAGCGATACCCACCTGCGCAGTGGATATGCATGGTCTTATCCTTCGGCAGCTCTGCCAAGTGCTCATTCAGGAAGTCAAGTGGCTTGGAAGAGGCTGTTTCCAGGTGTTCGGCCTGAAATTCACCTGGCTTGCGCACATCCACGATCGTGATGTCCTCATCTTGCTTAAAGCGCTGGGATAATTCTGTAGCCGAAATAGAAGTAATTGTGTCTATCTCCTTACCTGCAGCTTTCCAGGCACTGATGCCACCTTTCAGGTAACCAATAGCGTTATCAAATCCTACACGCGCCAAACGCGTTACCACTTCCTCCTCGCGTCCTTCATCAGCTATGAACAAAATTGGTTGTTTAATATCAGGGATAAGAGCGCCCACCCATGGGGCGAAACCTCCATCAATGCCTATGTTGATCGCATTAGGAATAAAGCTACTGGCAAAATCCTGGGGTTTGCGGGTATCAAGCATCAGAACAGTGGTTTCGTTGGCGGCTGCCTCAAAAGCGTCCGGCGAAAGTGCCTGCAGTCCCTGGCGCATCACGTTGTCTATGCTTTCGTAGCCTTGCTTGTTCATCTGCACATTAAACGGGAAATAGCCTGGCGGTGGCAGCAAGCCCTCTGTCACTTCCTTCACAAACTCTTCTTTCGACATATCAGCCCGAAGCGCGTAGTTGTTTTGCTTCTGGTTGCCTAGCGTATCGCTGGTTTCCTTGCTCATGTTTTTGCCGCAAGCCGAGCCTGCGCCGTGTGCCGGATATACAATGATATCATCAGCAAGCGTCATGATTTTGTTTCGTAGGGATTCGAATAGGTGCTCGGCAAGTTGCTCTTCTGTCATGTCGGACTTTACAGCCAGGTCCGGGCGGCCAACGTCACCAATAAACAGTGTATCGCCGGTAAATATGGCGTAGTCTTTCCCTTGCTCATCTTTTAAAAGATACGTAGTGGACTCCATGGTATGGCCTGGAGTATGCAACACTTTTATCGTGACATCGCCTACATGCAGTTCCTGGCCATCTGTGGCTATATGCGCATCAAAAGAAGGCTTCGCGTTAGGGCCAAAAACGATTTCGGCGCCGGTGGCCTTTGCCAAATCCAAGTGCCCGGATACAAAATCAGCGTGAAAATGCGTCTCCAGCACATATTTTATCTTAGCATCACTGCGCTTAGCTTTCTCTAAGTATGGCTTTATCTCGCGTAGCGGATCGATGATAACAGCTTCGCCTTTGCTTTCGATGTAGTAGGCGCCCTGTGCCAGGCAACCTGTATAGATTTGTTCAACTATCATAGTCTTGCGTAATTTTGTTCAACAGTACAAATATCAGCATAAATACCACATGCTACAGTGACCTTTGTCACCGGTGGTTTTACTGCAGAAATATTTCCCTGATAAGTATGTAAACACCCATAGCCAGCACAAACCAGCCGAAACCGGTTTTAAGCTTTTCCCCCTGAATGCGGGTAGAGAGGGCTGAGCCGATAAAGATACCGAAAACTGATAAGGCAGAAAAGGTGATTAAGAATCCCCAATTGATATCGTAAGTGAAAATGTCGCCTACGAAGCCCAGCAGGGAGTTTGCCGCAATTATGAAAAGCGATGTGCCTACTGCCATTTTCATATCCAGGCCGGTAAATAGTACCAGTGCCGGAATAATAAGGAAACCGCCGCCAGCACCCACTAAGCCGGAAACAAACCCTACCGCAACGCCTTGAAGCAGCACAGGAATGTATTTAATGTCCTGGGAGCCGTTATCTTCTTGTGCAGGGCTGTACTTACTTTTGCGAATCATGCTGAAGGAGGCAAACACCATCAAAATCGCAAAAATTACCATCAAAAGGATGCCTTTGGTAATATGCAACCCAAACAGCGTGATGATATGCTCCGGGATGGCAGGCACCACGAAGCGACGGGTAAGAAGCACAGCCAGCAGGGATGGTGCTCCAAAAACGAAGGCAGTTTTAAAGTTTACAAGCCCCTTTCGGTAAAACTTAAAGCTTCCCACCATGCTGGTAAGCCCTACCACAAAAAGTGAGTATGCCGTGGAGATGACCGGGCTGAAACGCATCAGGTACACTAGAATAGGCACGGTAAGTATAGAGCCGCCGCTACCCGTTAAGCCGAGTGATAACCCGATGAGTATGGCAGCCAGGTATCCAAGTATTTCCATAGTTGTTTGTTTAATCCGATGCAAAAGTATGGCTTCTGCTGCGCGATGTAAGTGACATCAGTCACACAAGCAAGTATGGTTTTCCGAGGGAATTACAGTGCATCCAGGTTCAGGATCTCGAGGTGGCTGCGGTGTAAGGTAAGGGCCTGGCGCTGCTCCAGTTTTTTAAGCAGGCGCGAGATAACTTCTCGGGAGCTGTTTAAGTCATCAGCGATTTGCTGGTGCGAAAGGCGCACTTCCGAGCCTTGATTCTGGAGGTGGCGACGCAGGTAAAACACCAGCCGCTCATCCATGGCTTTAAAGGCAATGCTATCCAATGTAAGCAGCAGCTCCTCGAAGCGCTGGCGGTAAGACCCAATCACGAAGTTGTGCCAGCTTTTATATTTGCCAAGCCATTGCTCGGTGAGGTGCTGTGGCACAAGTATGGCTTCTGCGGCCTGCACAGCTTTGGCCATAACTTGGCTTTTCTCATTGCGGGCGGTGCACATCATAGACATGGCGCAGGCATTGCCGGGCTCCAGGTAATACATCATAAACTCATTGCCTTCCTCGTCTTCGCGGTAAATCTTCATGAGCCCGCTTAATAACAGGAGGGAAGAACGCATGTATTGTCCAGTCCGGATAATTTGCTCTCCCTCGTTAAAGCCCCTAATCGTGCTCTCCTGAATAAGTTCCTGCAGCAGTGGTTCCTCGAACTGGGGGAAAAGCTGCTGTATATTTGCCTGCGTGGTATAGTCCATAGTTAGCTGGCAGGTTTTTATAGCCTTACCAGCTATAAAAGTATAAAAATAAAGACAAACCCCACGAGCAGCCTCCGGAGAAGAAGCTAGCTGTGGGGTTCATCAGACTATAAACGGAAACTATGAGACTTTAAGAGAATATCATTTGGCCTTTATGTTGCTGCTGCTCGAGCTCAGGGTGGTCTAGCCGTTCGTCATGCTGGCTTAGGTCAAGGCCAAGTTGCTCCTCCTCGCGGGATACACGTAGCGGGGTAACCAGGTCGGTGATGCGCAGTAATATCCATGATCCGCCGAAGGCAAATAACGAAACGCCGACCAGCGTTGCCAGGTGCACCAAGAAGAGCTTATACTCGCCAAAGATTAGCCCGTTGCCCAATTCGATGGCCGGGTTTACTGCCTGGCTGGCAAATACTCCGGTTAGCAGCATACCAACCATACCGCCTACACCATGGCAAGGGAAAACATCCAGGGTATCATCTACGCTGGAGCGTGTACGCCACTCCACCACCAGGTTGCTGACGATTGCCGCCAACACACCAATAGCTAGCGAGTGAGGGATAGTAACGAAACCGGCAGCCGGTGTAATTGCTACTAAGCCTACCACCGCGCCTATGCAAGTACCCATGGCAGATGGCTTACGTCCGCGGAGGGCGTCAAAAAAGATCCAGGCAAGTGCCGCAGAGGCCGATGCAGTGGTGGTGGTGGCCAGTGCAACCACCGCCAGCGAGCTTGCCCCCATGGCCGAACCTGCATTAAACCCAAACCAGCCAAACCACAGCAGGCCAGTGCCAAGTAGCACATAGGAAGTATGGGCAGGCGCATGGCTAACCTCATACCGGCGCTTTAGGTAAAGGGCAGAGGCCAGCGCCGCCCACCCCGCCGACATATGTACCACCGTGCCACCTGCAAAATCCAGTACCCCCAGGTTAAACAGCAATCCATCGGGGTGCCAGGTAGCGTGCGCCAGCGGCGTATAAATGCAGATTACAAAAAGCACGATAAACAAAACGTAGGAAATGAACCGAATTCGCTCGGCAAAAGCGCCGGTGATCAGGGCGGGTGTGATAATGGCAAACTTAAGCTGGAACATGGCAAAGAGCAGCAGCGGGATAGTTGGCGCGGCAGGCCAGGGCACTCCGTCTATCACTCCATCCATCATAAAAAAGGTTAGCGGGTTACCAATTACGCCCCCAATGGACTCTCCAAAAGCCAGGCTAAAGCCACATACTACCCAAAGCACAGTAACGATTGCCATGCAAATAAAGCTCTGCAGCATGGTAGACAGCACGTTCTTCTTCCGCACCATTCCGCCATAAAAGAAAGCCAACCCGGGTGTCATGATTAATACAAGGGCAGTGGCTGTAAGCATCCAGGCTGTGTCGGCTGCATTGATCTCGGTAGCTTCGGCGGCCTGCGGCACAGACGGAATTATAAAGGTGGCTGCCACGACCAGCAGCAGGAGCAACATGGGGATGCGGGAAAATGCTTTTGCCATAATGAAAATGTTAATAAGGTATAAGTTTTAATGCATACGTTATAATTAAGTGTCTAATATATTGATAAATAATAAATAAAAACAATATCTTTTAGTATAAATGGCAAATTAATTGAGGGAATGTTAAGAAAATGGCAGATGAGTTGTGCCATGTGCTTAGTGAGCGAGTTAAGCTTAGTCAATAAAAAAGCCTGAACCTTATTAAAGATTCAGGCCGGAAGTATACCGATAAAGATGCGGGTGGCATTTATTTGCCAGATTTTTTTAGTTAAGATGCTCTTTCGGCAACTCATTTAGCAGGGCCTTATAGTTTTCGAGGAACAGGTGCACGTGGTAGCCATCGGCCAGGGCATGGTGAAGGCTAATGTTAATGGGAAGCATTACCTTATGCTGATGCTTCTCAATTTTGCCAAAAGCTAATTTCGGCACTGAGTCTTGCGGATTTACGGTATAGGCGTGCTCCATGCTGTTAAGTTTAAACCAGGGCAAGGTGGTACTGTGTAAAAGATCCGGACCGTTATAGCCGTACAGCAGTTTTGGGTTCGCTTTGGCCTTGGTAATCACCTCGGCGGCGCTGGCGCAGAAAGTATGCAAATCCGGGTGGTGGGGCAGGTGCACGAAAGAGATCGTATTATTCGGTTTAAGTATAGTGCTCGAAATGTCTACGGCATCATACTTCGAAATTCCTTCCCCATCCAGGCGGAGCAGGAAGTTTTCGGTGGCTCGTGCCGCGGCTGTGGTCGTATGCAGGTAGGCCAGAAAAACCGACAGCTTCTCGCGCTTGCAATACTTGTAAAGTGCAGTAATATCGATTTCGGTGCTTATGTTAAAAAACGGTTGTGTGAAGTTCCTGAAAAAATGGAAATGCTCTTCCCGTTCCCAGCCCTCTACCGGGAATGGCTGCTTAGTGTATAGTGGTTTCATAAATCTGGATGCGTTTAATTAGAAGAGGCAAGTTTATTTGCCCAATGGATGCATTACGTAGCTGCAGGATTTTTTCGGCTTCGAGCTGGGCCAGCAGGCGGTTCAGGTTACGAACAGAAGTGCCCAGAAACTCGGCAAGCAGGCTTTTTGATAGCTTTAGTTCGTTTAGCATGGATAACTCGCGCAGCACAATAAGCAAAGTGTAAAGCAAGCGGTTAGTACCAAGTATGGAGGCCTTGTGTGTTGTATTAAGCAGCATGGATGCGGTGGCCTGATGCATAAGGATGTTAAATGCAGGTTCCTGTGCCAGCATCTGCAAGAAAGCCTTTGCAGGTATACAATAAAGCGTGCAGTGCGTGAGTGCCTGTACAGTGCAGAAATTCGGGATGCCCATCATTACTTCCAACTCGCCTAAGGGTTGGCCCCTGTCAAACACGCCAAGCGTAAAAGCCTGCCCCGATGATGTGGTGCGGGTTACTTTTACCAACCCAGAGGCAACAAGGTATACTTGTTGGGTGCGGGCATCCTGGTGTAACAATACATGCTGCTGCCCGGCCTCTGCCAGTTGCAGCATATACTGCTGTTGCAGTTGTTCCTGATGGTTGGCGATGTAGGTAACTAACCTAGCCCTGTAGTCAGAGAAAAGATAATCTTGCATGCCACAAAGGTAAGACAGTTCTTTGCGTGCCTGAAAGGACAATTGTCCGGAGGGGTATAAATTTTATGTGCTCATTCTCACCACGGCACCCGGAAGCCAAGGCTAAGAAAGCCGCGCAATCCGGAGCCGTGTTCGTAGGCAGCGCCAAGGGTAACCGGCCCAAAGGGGGTAAGGTAACCAAACGTGGTGCCGTACCCAATGCGTGTGGATTTCCCCCTCAAGTTTCTGGAACCGTGTAGCAAGCTGGTATTAATCAAGGTGGTTGTAGCTTGTGCGTATAGCTTTTTGCGCAGCTCCATTTGCAGGCCCAGCCCAGCATAAAAGAGGTTGTCGGTGGAGTAGGCAAAAGGCTCGGCCGCGCGGTAAGATATCATGTTATGCAAAGGCGTAGTGTAGCCTCCGAGCATGGTTTCTTCGCCAACGGGCAAGTCGTTGCTAGTATAAAGCAGCAGGCCTTGCCGTAGCATCAGGCCCAGATTTGGCCGCAGAGGCACTACACCGTCTGCCCCTAACGCTATTTTGAGGTATGGATCATAAGTGGCCTTCCCAAACATACTCTCAAGTTCCGGATGGTCCTCCTGCGCGCGTACAGAAAAGTTATTGCCAAATACAAAGGCGCCTGCTGCCTCGGCTTTCCAGCCGCGGGTGGGGTAAACCTGACGATTTAGGGTGTTGAGCTTAAAGAAAGTGGCGATTTGCCAATTGCGCGTTTTCAGCTGCTCCAGCCAGTTTATGTCAATGTCAACAGAGTCTAGGGTGATTTGGCCTGCCACCTGCGGGTACAAGCGGCCGGATTTATACTTTAACTGTTGGCCCAGCGTCCAGGTGTTATTGGTAGTGGTTTGCCAGCCTAACAGGCCAATGTTTGTGTTCTGCTGTAGTATAGCTATCTTATTTCCGTGGTCATCAAACAGGGAGAAATCGTTTTTATAGTATTGGCTTGCCAGCTTCATCGCTACCTGGTTTCTATAGCCCGTATACTTCAGGTAATTAATGTCGCTCCGGATGTTCTGACCTAAATCCACTTCGGCCACAAACCGGGAGCCTTCCCACAAAAAGTTACGGTGCGTGTAGTTAATGGTGGCACCGGCCCGGTTCTCAGAATCGTAGTAAATAGCCGTTTTGAGGGCTGCCTCGGAGGCCTCCTCTACATTTAGCTGCAGGTGATAGCTACTATTACCGGTGGGCAAAAGGGCATACGATATTTTGTTGAAGTGGCCAGTGCCATAAAGAATCTCGATGTGGTCCTCGATGCGGCTGATAGTTGTACTAGCGTTTTCATCGACTCGCAAGCGCCTCCGGATGATGCGCTCCGGCAACGAGCTAGTACCGCTAATAATAACTTGGCCGATCTTAACGGAATCCTGGAGATTATGATAGGCTGGCCGGTGCATGGGCTCTTTAAAGGATCGGAAGTAGTGGGCCAATGTTCTTAAGCTGTCCTCATACTGGCGGGCAACCTCTTCCCCAATCTCAATGATCTGCTTCGTCTCTGAAAAGCTGCCGGTAGTATAGCCTTGCAGCGCTGGCAGCACATCCACCAGAAGGTCGGTTTTCTTTTTCTCTGCTTCCGAGTTAGAGGCACTAGTAAAAAACGTGGCCTGCACCAGCACATCCAGCATGGACTTAAGGTTTTGCTCCGGTTCCAGGCCGCCGCCTACATTTACGCCAATTATAAAATCAGCGCCCATATCAAGCGCTTCCTGCACCGGAAAGTTCTGCACCAAGCCGCCATCCACGAGCATGCTGCTATCCAGCTTTACCGGCGTAAAAACAGTAGGGATGGCCATACTTGCGCGCAAGGCCTCGGGAAGGAAACCGCTACGGAGTACTACTTTCTTGCCTGTGCTGAGGTTGGTGGCTACGCAGGCGAAAGGTGTTGGCAGTTTATTGAAATCCTGAATGCCGTGTGCCCCGCGCGATAAGCGGATTAGCAGGTTGTTCAGTGCCTGGCCTTCAATTAAACCGCTGGGGAAGCTGATCTTGAGCTTGTTGACGGGGAGCTCCAGCATGTAGCGCCCGTAGTACGCCTTTTCCTCAATGGCAATCTGGCTAAGCTGCACTTGGTTACTCAATACCATTTCCCAGTCCTGGCCTAGGGCAATTTTCTCAATCTGATCAGGGGTATAACCAAGCGCGTAGAGGGCACCAACTAGGCTGCCCATACTTGTGCCGGTAATAAAATCCGGCCGGATACCAGCTTCCTCCATCACTTTCAGGAAACCGATATGCGCCATTCCTTTTGCCCCACCGCCACTTAGCACCAACCCGATCTTTGGCCGTTGCGCAGGCCGCTGCACACTTTGCTGCGCAATGGCTGGTAGGGTGCGTAGCAGTGAAAACACCAAAAGCATACATGGTAGGTAGTGTTTCATTCTGTTCGGAATAAACGCTTTAGGGTGGCGCGGCTGCATTGTGTGGTAGTTGTAAGAGTTAACCCACGGGGCTCAAGTTATGAAAATATCCTGAAGCAGAAACGGACTTGCCCAAAAGTATAAATTGCCTCGGGCATAAAAAAAGGCCAGTCTGTGCAAACAGACTGGCCTTTTGAAAGTATGAAACAGCCGTTTTAAACAGCCGATTCTTTTACTTTGGACCCTATAAAGCCATAGTACATAATATACAGATAGCATACCATTGGCACCAGGAAAGACAGCTGCAGGTTACCTGTAGCATCAGCGATGGCACCTTGCAATGGTGGTATGATAGCACCCCCTACAATAGCCATAACCAATAGGGAGGAACCCTGAGATGTGTGCACGCCCAGGTCTTTAATTGCCAGCGTGAAAATAGTAGGGAACATAATGGAGTTAAATAAGCCAATGGCAATTACCGCCCACATGGCAATAGAGCCTGTCGCAAAGCTTGTGATAAGCAGCAACACCACAACTGTTGTAGCAAAAACACCCAGTGTTCTGCTCGGGATAAAACGACCGATCATTAGAACGGCAAAGTTCAGCGCGATCAACCCAAGTGTGATCAAGGCTTCGTCGAGGCTGTAAACAGCGTACATCAATACGAAAACCATAGCAGCAATACCAGCAATAATCAGGTATTTCATGCCAGCATTACGCATGTTGGATAGAGCAACAGCTCCAAAGAAACGCCCTACCATGGCTCCGCCCCAGTAAAAAGCCAGAAAGTGACCCGCTTCTGTTTCATCCAGACCGGCAATTTCAGGCAACCTAAAAAAGTTAATCAGGGTGCTACCGATGGCAACCTCGCCACCTACGTAGGCAAAAATACAAACAATACCCAACACAAGATGGCGGTAGCGTAGTGCGCCTGCATCCGGCTTAATTTCGTCTTCGTTTTGGATGCTTGGCAACTTGGCCATTTTAATCAGGAGGGCAATAACCAGCAAGGTAGCTGCCAGGCCAAGGTAAGGCAACTTAACAGAGTCGGCACCGGCACTGCTTTCGTTAACGGCTCCAAAAATAAGGTAACCGCCAATAATCGGGGCAACAGTGGTACCCAAAGAGTTTAATGCCTGCGTCATGTTCAGGCGGCTGGCAGCACCCTCTGCAGGGCCAAGTATGGTAACGTAAGGGTTAGCGGCAATCTGCAGGATGGTAATACCTGACGCAAGTATGAATAGCGCACCCAGGAAGAAACCATAGCTATGCAGGCTGGCGGCTGGGTAAAACAGCGCGCAACCCACGGCTGCCACCACCAAACCAACTATAATTCCGTTCTTGTAACCGATCTGGCGAATAGGGTCGCCTTTGGTGATAGACATCAGGAAATACAGCAGCGAGATAAAAAAGTATGCCCCAAAAAAGGCTGTCTGTATAAGCATAGCCTGCCACAACTCCAGGGTAAACACCTGCTGCAGCTTCGGTATCAGGATATCGTTCAGGCAGGTAATAAAGCCCCACATAAAGAAGAGCATCGTTACAGTGATCAGTGGTCCTGTGTAGTTTTTCGTTACGGCGTTACCGCCGGCAGCTTTGGCAGCGTTCACGTCGGTATGGGTAGTTCCGGCCATATTTTTAGAAGTTAATTGGTTGAGTTAGTTAATAAGTTAGTTAAGTGTTCTGCCTTGGCAGTGATTATGATTCATACAGTTCCAGCGGCAAGTCATCAGGATCCGAGAAAAAAGTAAAGCGCTTACCGGTGTAAGGGTCTTGCCGAATTGGCTCAACAGGTACATGCAGACGCAGCAGTTCTTCCCGGGCAGCAGCAATATCGGCTACGGCGAAGGCCAGGTGGCGCAAACCTGCTGCTTCGGGTTGCGAAACCCTTGCTGGGGGCTCAGGGAAAGAGAAAAGCTCCAGCACATAGCCTCCTTTCAAAGCCAGATCCAACTTGTAAGATTGCCTGTCTTCGCGGTATACTTCCCGCAACACCTTCATTCCCAAAACATCCGTGTAGAATTGTTTGGAACGCTGATAGTCAGTGCATATAACAGCTACATGGTGTAGCTCCTCTAATTGTAGCATCCGGTTAGGGCCGAGTGATTAACCACCCGCTTCTTTTCACGCATTAACCCCGCAACAGCCTGGCTTTTCATTGCAAACGGGGCTGCTGCAGGGTTTTTAATAATCCTGCCTCTGTTGTTATTGGTTGTCTTTTCTGACAGAGAACTTGTATGTCGTGCTTTCCTTATAGGTCTCGCCTGGCTTAAGGATAGTCGACGGGAAATTTTCCTGATTCGGTGAGTCCGGGAAATGCTGCGTTTCCAGGCAGAAGGCGTAGTGCTTTGTGTACTTGTTGCCGTTTTTGCCTGTTAGCGTGCCATCCAGGAAATTACTAGTATAAAACTGAATGCCTGGCTGGGTTGTATACACTTCCAAAACGCGCCCAGATGTTGGTTCATATACTTCAGCGGCCTTGTTCATCTCGCCGGCTGTGCCGTTTACCACATAGTTATGGTCGTAGCCGCCACCAGGGACTTGGTTCAGGAACTTGCCGATTGGTTGCGCCTGCGTTAGGTCCAGGTTAGAGCCTTTTACGCTAGCCAATTCACCAGTCGGGATAAGCGTTTCGTCTACGGCTGTATACTTATCAGCATTTATCTGGATGATGTGATCACTTATGGTATTTACCTTTCCAGCAGAGAGGTTAAAATAGCTGTGGTTGGTCAGGTTTACCGGGGTCGCCTTATCAGTAGTGGCTGTGTAATCAATCTGCAGGCCGTTATCCTCGGTTAAAGTATAAATTACAGTGGCTGTCAGGTTGCCTGGGTAGCCCTCTTCCATATCCTTGCTTACATAGGTAAGCTTTATGGCATTCTCCTCAGGCATCTCCTCGGCCTGCCATACTACGCGGTCAAAACCAATGTTGCCGCCATGCAGGTGGTTGGGGGCATTGTTCGTAGCCAGCGTATATTCCTGACCATCCAGGGTAAATTTGCCTTTGGCAATGCGATTTGCAAAACGGCCTACCACACCGCCAATGTGCGGGTCGTTCGGGATATAGCCGCTCACGTCGTCGAAGCCAAGCACAACGTCGCCCATCTCGCCATTCTTGTCTGGTGTAATGATGGAGTTAACGATGGCACCGTAATTACTGACTTTTACGATAAGGCCGTTTTTGTTCGTCAAAGTATATAGGCTGATTTCCTGGCCGTCAGGGGTAGTGCCGAAAGGCTCTTTGTCGATTTTGGCGGTAGGTGCTTCATTCGTGCTGGTAGTCTCCTGCTCTGAGGCAGAGTTAGAGCAGCTTGTTAGGCCCCCTATACTTAGGCTACCCATTAAGGCGGCCATGAGCAGAATACTGCGGGTGTTTCCTTTTTTCATAAGGGTTGTATCACAGGTGTAGTTTAATCAAGATTTTAAGATAGAGTGTTTCTTTTTAAAAAACCAATAGGTATAGCCAAAAGCATACTTTACGTTATAAAAAAACTATAATTTACTCAAATCGAGTAACAGGGGGGTGTTACTGCTTATGGAAAGAGGTTCCATTGTATCCAGTTTGTCCGGTTGTGTGCCTGCAGGTTGCAGGCCGCTGGCAAGGCCACTCATGCGCTTGCGCAACGAGTCTCGGGCTGGCTGGGGCTTCTCACTGAAAAGCCGATGCAGCTTGTCAATGGCTTTGTAAGTGAGTTTGTAAACTGATTTTTGATCAATGCCCATGATGTCGGATATTTCGTCATACTGCAAACCAGTGTAATATTTCAGAAAGATAACCTCCCGTTGCCTTTCGGGCAGTTTGGCCAGCAGCAAATGAACCTTTTTCTGTACAAGCTCAAAAGACTGAGAGTTTATGAGCTCAGACTCATGGGAGGCCTCAGCGCCCAGGCTAATATCCTCGGGCAAAGGCTCATGCTTGCTTTTAAACGTAGCTTTTTTGCCAAGCTCGTGGCGGAAAGACTTTAAGAGGTAGTTTTTTACACTTGGCGGGTTAGAGAGGTTTTCTCTACTCTTCCAAATCTGAAAGAATACCTGTTGGATGCAATCTTTCACCAAGTCTGGGTCTGTGGTAAGTTTGTTGCCGTACCGCAGCATTACAGGCGCGTAACGCTTATATAATAATGTAAAATCAGCCTCACTTCCTTCCCTGAACCTAAGCCAAACTTCCAGCTCTTCCATGCAGACTTTAATTAATTTCCTGCTTAACTAACAAACTAACAGATTTAGCGGCGCCAGGCAGCTTTTTTGTGTTATGGCAACACTTTCGCCAGGTACCCATAAGTAGTTGAGTAAGCTGGCGGCATGCTTGCATTGCAATTGAGGCGAAAATATTCCCTAATCGAACATCTAACTTTGTTTCAATATTCCTTTGCCTTGCTAAAGCACTTGTAAGCAAACCAGTTGGCACAATTGGCCCAAGTTAGGAATAATAAAGTACAATGAAAATTTGAGCTACAAAGGCATTGAACACTGTTTAAACTATGACTTGCTCTAATCACTGAGCCCCAGATCTTTCTTGAAGCTACAATTTTTATTCCTGATTAACCATCAAAACAGTCTAGAATTTTATTGAAAGAGTAACAGATACTACATGTTATAGTGTGTTGCATGCTATATACAGTTTTGAAAGTATAAGGTTCGGCTGCAGCGTAATTCTTTTGCAAGTAAACACCAGCGGCTAAGCACTGCGTAAGGAAGTTAAAACCTGAATAGTATGCATAAAATCAGTTATTGGCTCCACGCCCACACCGGCATTTCGCAGGATTTTTACAGTAGATTGATATTCTCTCTAGCCACGGTGAGTTTACTGTGGTTAATGAGCCGGCTACTCATGCGACTTGTGGGTCAACGGGAAACTGACTTGCGCAAGCTCTATAAATGGCGCAAGTTCACCAATTATTCTGCCACTGGCCTGGGCATACTTATACTATCCTATATCTGGTTCGATGGGTTTAAATCTATTGCCACGTTTCTGGGTTTGCTATCGGCGGGTTTGGTGCTGGCCCTGCGCGAACCGGTTTTAAACATGGCAGGTTGGGTCTATATCATCTGGAAAAGGCCGTTCCACATCGGAGACCGCATACAGATAGGCGAGCACATTGGAGATGTGATAGATACTGGGTTGTTCCAGTTTAGCCTGAATGAGATACAAGGCTGGGTAAACGCAGACCAGGCCACAGGCCGCGTGGTAAGCATCCCTAACCTGAAAGTGTTTACAGAGCCACAAGCTAACTACAACTATGGTTTCCCGTTTGTGTGGCAGGAAATTCCGGTGCACATTACTTTTGAGAGCAACTGGCAACATGCCAAAAGTATACTTCGTGAGATTATGCAGCGCCACGCCGAGCAGCTTACCGAAGCCGCCCGGCAGCAAATCAAACGCCAGTCGCAGCGCCACCTTATTTTTTACGAAGACCTGCAGCCGCGCCTCTACACCACCGTACGCGAAAACGGCATTGAGCTTACTATGCGATACGTTTGCAGCCTGATGCGCCGCAGGCAAAGCACCCACTTGATCTGGGAAGACGTGCTTACGGAATTTCTAAAGTCGAAGGAGATTAAGTTTGCATACCCTACTACGCGTTTTTATACTTCCGGCGAGGGGCAGGCACCTACGCCTGATCGCATTTAATCAGTATAAATCACACCTCCTTTCATCACAAGTATAACTTCGCGGAGTTGCTGCATGTTTTCTAAAGGGTTGCCACTGACTACCAGTATATCTGCCAACAGGCCAGCTTTAATTCGGCCAACTTTGTTGCTGATACCGAACACATCAGCGTTTACGGAGGTGGCCGCACTAAGCACCTGCACTGGGGCCATGCCGTAATCTACCATCATTTCCATTTCGCGGGCATTGGTGCCGTGGCTAAAAACGCCTACATCACCTCCCATACAAATGGTTACACCTGCATCTAGGGCCGCCTTAAAGGTTTTTCGTTTATGTTGGATGTGCTCCGGTTCTGGTTCTTGCCCTTTTTTCCAGCCGCGATACTGGCTGATGGCATCGCCGGCGGCCAAGGTAGGGCAGAGGGCAACGTTATGCTTCTTCATGAGCCGGTAAATTTCCGGGGTAGCCCCGTCGCCATGTTCTATAGTTGAAACACCTGCAAGTATGGCGCGGCGCATGCCCTCTTCAGTAGATGCATGCGCGACCACCTGCCGGCCACTACTGTTGGCTACCTTAACGATTTGCTGTAGTTCTTCTAGGGTAAAGGTTGGCGCAGCGGTGCCGTTCAGGCCCCAACGGTAGTCTGCGTATACTTTAATGAGATCGGCACCGTGGCCAATCTGGTCCCGTACCTCGCGCGTCACGCCGTCTATGCCATCTGCTTCGGCGGCTCCAATGGGTGTGGCAATATCATACGACAGGACTTTAGGGCCATAACTGCCCGTAGCAACCAAGGCTTTTGTAGCAACCAGCATACGCGGGCCAGGAACGGCCCCTTTTTCGATTGCCTGCTTTAGTCCTACATCATCAAAACCAGCCCCTTCGGAGCCCAGGTCACGCACGGTAGTAAAGCCGGCCAGTAAAGTTACTCGGGCATGCTGTGTTGCGCGGGCCACGCGTTCCGCCCTCGACTCACGTAGCACCTGGTCGTTCCAGGAGGTTTCATCGTAAGGGTGCAGCAACAAATGGCTATGGCCTTCTATCAGGCCAGGAAGTAGAGTGGTGCCGGGCAATTCATGGATAACCGTTCCAACCGGTGCGTTTATCTGCAGCCCTACAGCTTCTATCTTATCATTCTTGACTAATACCTGCCACTGCTCTTGCATCTTCTCGCCATCAAACACACGTTTGGGTTTTAGGAGGTAATATGTGTCTTGGGATATTGCCAGGCGGAAGAGGCCAAATATTAAGCAAAATACAGAGAGCAGCGCACGCATAAAGTATAGGTCAGAGGGTTCGCAGAAATTTAAACTATATGTAAAAAAATAGGAAGAAGCTTGTTAACAGGAAAGCCCGCTCTGAAGAACGGGCTTTCTCAAAAGTTATATGTTGCGTTAAGCTTTGGATAACTGACTTGTGTTGATGTAGAAGTTTTTGTCTGCCCGGAACTTTGACCCTTTCTTTACATTTTTCAGTTCCTGCCAGTCAGTTGTGGGCTCCAGCCATTGGGCTTCGTCGTTGAGGTATACCTTAACAGGCATATTGAATTTACCTGCCGTGTTGGCCCAACGGTATTTTATTTTATTACCTTCCTGCATATACTCCAGTGTAGGGATGCGAACATCGCGCAGGTATTGGTCGAAAAATGGGGAAAGGTCTCGACCTGTTTGCTGGCTTAGGTAGTCTTCTATCTGTTGCGTGGTTACCGTCTGGTGGTAAAACTCTTTATTTAGGCCACGAAGTATGGCGCGCCACTTATCATCGTTGTTCACGATTTGCCGCAGGGTGTGCAGCATGTTGGCGCCTTTGTAATACATGTCTCCGGAGCCAGGGTAGTTCACGTCATACTTGCCAATAATGGGGCGGTCGTTGCGGATGTTCTTGCGAAGCCCGATAACGTATTCATTGGCTGCCTCGGTGCCGTAATGGTAATCCAGGAACAGGGATTCAGAGTAATCTGTAAAGCTCTCATGGATCCACATGTCGGCAATGTCCTTGTAAGTGATGTTGTTGGCGAACCATTCGTGCCCGGCCTCATGCACTATAATGTAATCAAACTTTTTGCCCCAGCCCGTGCCACTCAGGTCGCGGCCACGGTAACCGTTTTGGTAGCCGTTGCCATAGGTAACGGAGCTTTGGTGCTCCATCCCCAGATACGGCACCTCAACCAGTTTAAATCCGTCTTCATAAAAAGGGTAGGGGCCAAACCAATGCTCAAAAGCCTGCAGCATGAGCGTAGTTTGGGTAAACTGTTTTTTCGCTTTCTCCAGGTTATCGCGCAGCACATAGTAGTCCAGATCCAGCTCGCCTTTCTCGCCTTTATACTTGTCTGAGAAGTGCGCGTAGTCACCAATGTTAACATTCACGCCATAGTTGTTGATGGGGTTGGCCACGTACCAGCTATATGTTTTGCTGCCATCGGCGTGTTCCTGCACGTTTTTCAGACGGCCGTTGCTCACATTCATCAGGCCCTTGGGCGTTTGCACACTAATGCGCATACTATCAGGTTCGTCGTACATGTGGTCTTTGCATGGCCACCAAAGGCTGGCGCCATCGCCCTGGCACGATGTAGCGATGAAAGGGTTGCCGTTGGCATCGCGTTGCCAGGTCAGGCCGCCGCTCCAGGGAGGGTTTTCGCTGACTTGCGGCTTGCCGCCATAGTATACTTTTACCTCTCGTTCCTCGCCTGCTTTCTGTGGTTCCTGCAGTTGCACATACCACGCGTTGCCGTCGCGCTGCACCTGTAGTTCCTTGCCGTTTTGGGTTACGCGCTCAATGCGAATGGGCGGCTGCAAATCTACTTGCATGCGTTGCTTGGGCTCCAGCACCTTATACCTGATGATGTTGCTTCCCTGCAGGGTGCTGTCTTTAGGGTTTACACGGATGTTTAGGTCATAAAAGGTAAGGTCCCACCAAGCGCGCTCCGGGGTAATGCTACCGCGCAAAGTGTCCTGGCGCGTAAACTCTTGTGCCTGCGCGGTAGTGGTGCCCATACTTAGTAGGCTGCCTAAAGCCAGAGCAGGTAGAAGGTGGCGTGTCTTCATGAAAGGTATGTTTGGTTTGGTATTATATAAAACATCCTGCCCGTGAAATTGATTTCGGAGGGCAGGATGCTGTAGCTAAGATAGCCGTTTCTGCTGGCAGTGCCAAGAGCGGCAGGCGGTATTTTGTTTGGCTTTAACCTCTAATTGAGGTGTACCATATCCTTATAACCGGGGTTGCGCTTGATGTAGGCTTCCACCACAGGGCAGGATGGGATCACTTTATAGTTGTTTGAGCGGGCAAACTCCAGCCCGCAACGCACCAGGCTATCCGCGAGGCCATTACCCCGGTGGTCCTCGGGTACAAAGGTATGGTCAAAATCCATTACCTCGGTTTCGGGGTACGTATATGTCAGCTCTGCTTCTTCTTCCTGCAGAAGGATGTAAAAACGCAGGTCTTCTTCGTCATGAATGATGTTCTCGCTCATAGTATAAATTTTAATTCCTGAGTATCTACGGGTAATTTGGGTGGGTGTTGACCTACCTTCGGGGTTTGGCACGCTCGTACTGCGGGGGCCAGGCATGCGCACTCCCTAGCTGAAGCGCAGCATGCATCGGGAAGTATGGGTCGCGGAGCAGCTCCCGCGCCAACAGTACCACGTCGGCCTGGCCACCTGCCAAAATCTCTTCTGCTTGCTGGGCTTCGGTAACCATGCCCACGGCGCCGGTAAGTATGTTTGCCCGCTGCCTGACCATCTGCGAAAAAGGAACCTGGTAACTTGGGGCAATCGGTATCTCTGCCTGCGGTACATTGCCTCCGGTGGAGCAATCAACCAGATCCACACCAAGTTTTTTAAGCGCAAGGGCCAGCGCAACCGAGTCATCGCCGGTCCAGCCGCCTTCGGTCCAGTCGGTTGCGGAAATGCGTACAAAAAGCGGGTATTCTTGGGGCCACACCTTGCGGACGCGCTCTGTTACCTCCAGCAATAAACGGATGCGGTTCTCGAAGGAGCCGCCATACTTATCGGTTCGCTGGTTGCTCAGGGGTGAGTAAAAGGCATGTAGCAGATAGCCGTGGGCAGCATGCAGTTCAATAACTTTAAAGCCTGCCTCCAACGAGCGTTTGGTTGCTGCCTCAAAAGCATCCACCACCTGCCCGATTTCTGCTTCCGTCAGTTCGTGCGGTGTTGGTTCCCCATCCTGAAAGGGAATAGGGCTTGGGGCCACGGTTTGCCAACCGTTTTCTTCGTTTGGGGCAATGGCTTTGCCGCCATCCCAGGGGCGGTGGTGGCTGGCTTTACGCCCGGCATGTGCCAGTTGGATACCTGGCACAGAACCCTGCGCCGAGATAAAATCCGTTATGCGTTTTAAGCCCTCAATGTGCTCATCTTTCCAGATGCCCAGATCATGCGGTGTGATGCGGCCCTCGGGTACCACGGCACTTGCCTCGAATAAAATAAGACCGGCTCCGCCCACGGCACGGCTTCCAAGATGCACCAGGTGCCAATCGTTAGCAAAACCATCTTGGCTACTATATTGGCACATCGGGGAAACCACAATTCTGTTTTTAAGCGTGATGCCTCTGAGCGGCAACGGCGACATAAGTATGGACATAAGTTTTTCTGCTGATTTAATGAAGTATGATTAACATATACCGGGTATTAAAGTTTAGTGTTTGAGTAAGGCGTTTTCGACTATACTGAGCTTAATAGGCTTTGAGAAGGAACTGCTATAATTAATGCCGTGCCGTTAGAATGCCTCGATTGCATTGGGGAGCAACTTATCTGTGGCGTTTGTATAATTTGAGTCTGAACGCTGGTGCGGCACCTTCTATAGGTTATACAGCGTTAGGCTTGCTCAGTTTATAGCCTTACTAGCAAGTATAAAACAAGAGAATGGCAAGGCTCCTAAGTTACAGCCTAAACAAAAAGTTGAGGCGAGTTAATTTGTTCTCTTGATGAAGCCGATAGGTACAGCAGTTAACCATTGTTACAGGGCATGTTCGGCACTATAATTCAAAGCTTCTCTTTCGGGTTTGTATAAAACTAATAAAACCCACGCTCATCTTTCAGCTTCTGCCAGGATGCGATTCAGGTCGGTGAGTATACTTCCTACGTCGCGGAGGGTGCGGTTTGAGCTGATGCTCCGCAGGTTATACAGGCAGCAATTCTGGAGTTGGTGTGCTTCCCGAATGGCATTGGCCAAGGCTGGGCGGTGCACATCCTGCTGCTCAACCATGGTTAGGCTGGATAAGGTGAGGCATTCTGCGGTAACTTCCATGGCTAGTTGAAGGGCCAGTGTGTCCTGCAGGTCCGATTCGAAGATATGAGCAGAGTTGAGGTCCGCAATACCACGCCGTATGCCCCGTATCTGAGTGGTGATATGCTCCAGGCGCTTTACGCTGACGGCCAACCGGCTCAGGCGCGTACGCTTATGGGTTAAAAAGGGGTTATACTTAAGGCTTTGCTCGGCTAATTGCAGTGCTTTAATAATTTGCTCGGTAGCCGCGATTAGCGCATCGGTTTCGTGGCGCCCAACAAGCTGTCCCTTTTCGGACTGCCTAAGCTGGCTGGCCAGAAAGCGTAATGTTTTTGTGCCTTGCTGGCCCCAGGCAAGTATACTTTTCTCAACCTCAGGTATAGCGTTCTGCGGTACAATTAGGGCATTGATGAGCACAGCCACCACAGAGCCCATAAGTGTTTCAAGAACCCGCTCCAGGGCATAGCCCTCCTCCTGAAATCCAAACGCCAACACCAGGAAAGAGCTGACCGCTACCTGCGACACAATTTGAGGATTCATGCGCAGCGCTTTGGAAATCCCCATGCCAAGTATAATTACCAGAAAGATGGAAAAACTGCTGATACTGAACCAATGCCCGATGAGCAGACTGACGGCCACACCGCCGATGATACCAATAATGCGTTGGGTAGCCTTTTCCACGGAATCAGCCACAGTAACCTGCACGGTAAGTATAGAGGCAAGTGGGGCAAAGTAAGGAAACTCGGAACCAAGCACGGCTGTTGCCACCAACCACGACACTGCTGCGGCCAGAGCCGTTTTAACAATTTGGAGTGTTAAACCAATTCGGGCAAAAAAATCTATGGCTTTAGGCATGGGGTACTATACCGGGCGCGGGTAAATATTTAGGTAGCTTGTATGGGCAAAGGTATAAAGTATAAGCGAATACGAGTAAATTTTCATACTGGAATTCTCTCATAGAAAGTTAGTTATGGATTTGTGCCAGGTTTTTTCAGGAGCCGCAAAACCTCATTTTCTTCAAGGGGTTTGTGCAGAAATTCCTGAACAAAAGAGTATTTCTTCGCACACTCCATTTCCTCTTTGTCTACAGAAGAGGTAAGTATGAAGATCTTACAGCAGGCTTTAAGTTGCTCTGCGCGTGGCCTTAACTCGTTTAAAAAATCCCAGCCACTCATAAAGGGCATATTGAGGTCCAGGAAAATTACATCGGGAAGCTGCTCTGTGGATTGCCCCTCAAAGATACTGGTTAAATAGCTCAACGCTTGCGGGGCATTCAGGAAGGTTTTATACTCTTCCCCAAACCCATATACAGAGAGCATTGTTTCGGTCAGAAAAATGCTTACCTCATCATCATCAACTATAACTACTTTTCTAAACATACGCTTAGCAGTTCGTGTACTTAAGCCTACGCTTTTCTGCAATAATACGGCAATATTCGTTCCGGTGATATGGCCATAATGTATAGTGTTTCAAGTGCGCGTGCTATGTAATCCCTACTCTGGCTAGGTGCAAAACAAAAATGGAGGCAAAAAAATAAGGGTAGTATAAATTGATAAGGAGAGAATAGGCGTAAACGTAATGCAAATATAGCAACAATTACTATAAGTTTGCCCTAATACTGGCCACTGGAAACGTTTATTGCATGCGCGGTTATTATTTTTATTGGCAAGCATGTATTAACACAAATGCACAGTTATAACGGTTGCAATGCCTGTATTTTGTTTGTGATGATTGCTTTGAGGCAGGAATGCAAAAAGTTAGTGCTGGTTATTAAGGGGCAGGATAACCGTAAAAGTTGTTCCGGTACCTTCTGTGCTCTCAACCTTAACCTCTCCGTGCAATATGCTTACCTGCTCGCTTACTAAGTATAAACCAAGCCCTTTTCCGTCTACCCCGGCATGAAAGCGCTTGTACATCTTAAATAAGTCTGTGCCCACCTTGCCCATATCCATGCCAGTGCCATTGTCAGAGACAGCTATAATGGCCTTGGTAGCCTGCTTGCTCACGCTCACGGTTACTTCCACAGGGCGTTCAGGGGAGCGGTATTTCAGCGCGTTCGAAATGAGGTTATGTAGTATGCTTACCAGAAAGGCTTTTACGGTAAATATTTCAAGCGGCCCCTCTGATTCTATATGCACTGAGGCATTCGCGTTCTTTATCTCCTGCTGCAGGCTGGCAATAGTTAGTTTTACCAGGTTTTCTATATGGCATAGCTCCCTGGCTTCCTGGCCCTGATGCCGTAATGATAGCATTTCGTTGAGGTCACGGACCATGGCATCTAGTTGCTGCGCTGACTGCATGAGGGCGCTCACAGCGGTTTGGTGAGTGGCTGGTGGCAGATTGTCCTTCTGTAAAAGGCTGCCAAGCCCCAGTATCCGAGCAATAGGGCTTCGGAAATCGTGGGCCACAATCTTGCGGAACAAATCAAGCTCATCGTTTTGGCGTTGCAGCTCTTGGGTGGTGCGCCAAAGCGCCTGCTCGCGTTCTTGCTGCACGGTTACGTCTTTGGCAATGCCAAAAATGCCCACCAACTGCCCTCCCACTTTAAGAGGGAAGTTGGTTACATCAATAAAGACAGACTCTCCACTGCTATTCCGAACCACGGTTTGATAGCGTTGCGGATTGCCTTCCCTGGCTGAGGTAAAATGTTGAAGCGCATTCTCCCAGTGCTCCGGGTGGATGTGCAGCTGATACCCTTTCCCTAAAAGCTCCTTACGCTCTTTCTGCAAAATCTGGCATACCTTGTCATTAACCGTATGGAACCTCCCATCAATAGTGATGCTGTACACAGCGTCTGGGTAGTGGTTAAATAGCAGACGGTTCAAGCGTTCCAGCTTTAAAGAGTTTATTCCCGGGTTAAGGTTAGTTGAATACATCGCACACAAGAGGTACTAATTAAAACACAAGGATTAGTAAAGCGTGCCTGAACAGCTTTCTTTTAACAGCGTAAGGCATTGGTCCTCCAGGGGTTTTTGCAGAAAGCCAGACACTAGGCTGGTTTCGTTGGCACGCAGGCGTTCCTGCTCATCCACAGATGAAGTTAAAATATAGATGCGGCATTGGTTTTTAAGTGCTTGCTCGTAAGGGGCAAGTGCATCCAGAAAATCCCAGCCACTGATAAACGGCATGTTCAAGTCCAGAAAAATGACATCAGGCAAAGTGTCTGGGGCGGTACCGGTGGCACTCTGTAAAAGCATCTGCAGCGCTTGCTGCGCATCTAAAAAAGCTCTGCACTCACTGGCAAAATTATCGGCCTCCAGCAGCGCCTCAGTCAGGAAGATGCTAACTTCGTCATCATCCACAATGTAAACTTTATTGAACATGTTTTGCTCCTAATAATATTTTAAAGGTGGTGCCTTTATCAGGCTCGCTATCCACCGTGATTTTTCCGCCTAAGGCCTCTACTTGTGTTTTTACTAAGAACAAGCCAATGCCCTTTCCTGGCAACTCTGGATGGAAACGCTTGTATAACTGGAATAACTGGCTGTGCACCACGTGCATATCCAGCCCGGTGCCATTATCTGCCACGGTGAGCGCATAGCCGCGCTTATCGCGCTCTGCGGTTATTCGGATCTCCAGCGGCCGTGCCTCTGCTTTATACTTTAATGCATTGGAAAGCAGGTTATGAAGAATACTGTATAAGTAAGCACGGATGGAAGCAAGCTTGAGCGCTGGGTCAATGGAAACGTGGACTTTGGCTCCCGCATAGCTCAGTTGTTTCTCGAAGTGCTCGAGCACCTCATTGCATACCTGCTTCAGGTTAACAGCCTCTCTTGGCGACGTACGGCCCGAGTCCCGGATGGAGAGTACGTTGTTCATGTCTTTTATTACAGAATCCAGGCTCTGTACCGAAAAGTAAAGCTTCTGCAGGGCGACATCGTAAGTCTCTGTTTCTTTAGGGAGTCTCTTCACAAGTTGTGCCAGCCCGAGGGCATTAGCCACTGGTGCCCGCAGGTTGTGTGAGATGATGTATGTAAACTGCTGCAGGTCTCGGTTTTGCTTGTACAGGTCATCGGCCAGTTTCAGAAGCTTTTTCTCGGCCTCTTTTTTCTCGGTAATGTCTGTTTCGAGGGCTATATAGTTTACAAGGTTATCAAACTGATCAAAAATCGGAGTTACATCTATGTAAAACCATACCTTTTCGCCTGATTTCTTATAGTTCAGGATTTCTTCGGAAAAAGGTTTCTGGCTGCGATACTTTTCCAGAATTTGCGCAGCTACCTTCTTGTCTGTTTCCGGGCCCTGCAACATTTCGCTGGGTTTGCGACCAATAACTTCTTGGCGGTTGTACCCAGTAAGCCGGCAAAAACCATCGTTAACCCACTCAATATTACGATCGGGGTCCATAATAACTACACCGTTGATCGTTTTGCTAGCCACAAAGGAGAGTTTCTTTATTTCCTGCTCCGTTCTTTTTTGTAGCGTAACGTCTACAAAGTGTACTGCAATGCCGTCGGGGGTAGGGTAAATAGTAAAATGCAGTATGCATGGTTTAGGAGAGGTAAATGTTTCCTCGAAGTGCAAGGTGGTTTTATGCTGCGCAACGTCGAGGCACTGCTGATAGAACCTGCTGTTCAGTAAGTATGGACATTCTTCCCAAATGCATTTGCCTACCAGCTCACTGCGGTCCATGCCCTTAAAGGAGGCAAAAGCAGCGCTCACAAATGTAAACCGCCATTCGTCATCTAAAGCATAAAAAGGCTCGCTTATACTTTCAAGTATGTTATTGAGTTGCTGGGCCTGCTCCTGTATAAGTTTCTGCGTTCTGTTAACCTCCGTCACGTCTTTGGCAATACCCTGCACGCCCTGGAGCTCTCCACGGAAGTACACTGGCATTACCGTAACCGAAACTTCTTTTTCTACCCCATCAGCAGTAACAATGCATATTTCCACTGAATGCGCAAGGCCATTCAATACCTTGGTAAAGGCTGTGTTTGCAGCGGCCAGCGAATGGGGTGCCACTAGTTTAGCATAAGGCATACCATGCAGCTGGTTATCATTATACCCAGTGAGCGAATGCATGTGCTGGTTTACCTGCTGGAACGTACCCTTTAAGTTCACTGTGAAAACAGCGTCTGGGTGCTCGAAAAAAAGTGATTTATAGTAAGCCTGATGGTAATCTTTGTCATAGCCGAGTTTGGCCTCCTCTGTTACATCGCGGGAGTTTATCAGGATGCCTCGAACATGCCGGTCATGCAGCATGTTGGTGGCTGTACACTCCAGCCAGCGCCATTGGCCTGTTTTGGATAGAAATCTGAAAGCCGGAATCCGAACCTTCCTTTGCACAGGCAGGTTTCGCATTAGCAAATCAACGCGCATTTGCTCATCCGGATGGATAAATCTATAGGCTTCGGTACCGATTAGCTCCTGAGGCGCATAGCCTAATATTACCTTTGCCGACTCGCCCACGAAAGTATACTTGCCCGCTTTGTCGACCACAGAAATTAGGTCCATACTATTGGACACGACTGAGCGATAAAATTCAAGCGAATGGCTTTGCATACAAATACTTGGAACAGGAGCTTGCAAGAGATTAGTATCTAAACGTAGCGTATAAACTGTTTTGGGACATCACTCATAAATCAAAGCCAAAACTTTGAAATGCTATGCGTATCCGAAAATTGGATTAGGCTAATTTACATACAAGTTGCTTAATAACAAGCCCAAGGTGTGAAAGACAGTAGAATAAGTATGAAATGTCTAGAAAAATATAAGGTTAGCACTGGTTAAAGTCCTATTCTATGCTTTCAATTTCTTGGGTTTTATCTCCTTTGCAGGCATAATTTAGTGAGCGACCTACAATTTTAGAAGCTCAAGTAACTTAATTTATGCTGTGAAGTATAACGCTGAGTTTATCAGTGCGTTATCCCTGAATTTTCATAGGGGTTACAATCTTTATGGTGTAACATGGTTTTAGAGTAATCAATTACTTACTTATCTTACTGCTTTTACCGCAAAAATTGTAGAGCCCAGGCATGCGTTACACGTAAGGGAGCCATTCTGTTTGCAACTTATACTTCAACTAATCATACTAATTTAATCCGCCTATGAAAATTTTTACGCTAGCCCGTTATTTTCTGGTTGTGCTTTGGCTTTTGGCTGTCCCGGCGTTGGGGCAAGTCGTAACCACGGATCCCGCTTTTCCCACCGCCGATAAGCCGGTGACACTTATTTTCGATGTTTCTAAAGCTACACATAGCAAGGCCAGCGGCCTGCTCGGAAAAACCTCGGATGTATACTTATGGTCAGGAGCCGGAAGTACCGCCACCGGTGACGCCTTTGAGTACCAACCTGCCGGGCAAACAAATTTTAATGCTCCCTTCGAGCCAGGTAAAATGACCTCGATGGGCAAGAATAAGTGGCAGATCACGATCGTGCCCAGAACATATTTTGGTGTGCCAACCGGTACAGCCATCCGTAAATTAGGCTTGTTGCTAAAAAGCGGGAATGGCAGCGCACAAACCGAAGACCTGTTTGTTGAAGTATACCCCGATGAGTTGCGTGTAAGCTTCAGGCAGCCGGTTCAGGAATTCTTTTTTGCAGAAGCAAACGGCAGTATAGAAATAAGCGCCGAGGCTTCCGAAGATGCCGCCCTGCGCCTGACGCACGACGGTGTGGAACTGAAAAAAGTGGCCAACGGGAAAAGCCTGAGCTATACCCTGGCGGTAGGTGCAGTAAGAGGCTCGCGGCATGAGGTTGTTATTGAAGCGAAAACTGCGAGTGCCACCGTTACCGATGCCTTTGCTTATACCATAGAACCTGAGCCAACCATAGCTGCCTTACCTGCTGGTGTAAAGGACGGTATAAACTATGTAAGCGCCACAGAGGCGATTCTTGTGCTTTATGCGCCGCATAAAAACAATGCATACGTTATCGGAGAGTTTAATAACTGGCAACCTACCCAGCCATACCTGATGCATAAAACCCCGGATGCAGAACGTTACTGGCTACGGCTCGCAAACCTGCCGGCAGGGCAGGAGGTTGCCTTTCAATACCTAGTAGATGGGACTATAGCCATAGCCGACCCTTATACCGAAAAAATACTTGACCCGAACAACGACAAATACCTTACTAGCGCTAACTATCCAAACTTAAAGCCCTATCCCGAAGGCGCTACAGGCATTGTATCGCTGTTGCAAACCCAGCAGCAGCCCTATAACTGGCAGGTTAAAAACTTTGAGCGGCCTAATGTAAATAAGTTGGTAGTCTACGAGTTACTGGTGCGTGACTTTGTGAAAACCCAAAATTATCAAACGCTGACCGACACGTTAAGCTATTTTAAGCGACTGGGAATTAACGCGATTGAGCTGATGCCAATTATGGAGTTCTCGGGCAACGATTCCTGGGGCTATAACCCGATATTCTACTTTGCACCAGACAAAGCCTACGGCACAAAGCAGGATCTGAAGCGCTTTATAGACGCCGCCCACGAAGCGGGCATTGCTATCATTCTGGACATTGTGCTTAACCAGGCGGATTACGAGTTTCCGTATGTAAAGCTGTATTGGGACAAGGATAAACCCGCTGCCGATAACCCATACTTTAACCAGAATGCTACGCACCCTTTCAATGTGTTCTTTGATTTTAACCATGAAAGCCCGGCTACCAAGGCGTTTGTGCAACGCGTAACAAATTTCTGGCTGGAAGAATACAACGTAGATGGTTTTCGCTTCGACCTTTCCAAAGGGTTTACCCAAAAAGTTACCGGCGGCGACGTGGGTGCCTGGAGTGCCTATGACGCAGGCCGCGTTGCCACCTGGAAGCGCATTTACAACGAAATCCGTAGCACAGACGAGTCAGCCTACATCATTTTAGAGCACTTCGGCGATAACGCAGAAGAAAAGGAACTGGCAAACTATGGCATGCTCTTCTGGGGTAACGCCAACTATGATTTCCGGCAGCTAGGCAAAGGAGATAATGCGAACCCGCAATGGATGTCTTATAAAGTGCGAGGCTGGCAAAAACCGCACGTAGTGGGCTTTTTGGAGAGCCACGACGAAGAACGCTTCATGTATGACGTGAGACAGTATGGTAGATCAGCCGGGAGCTACAACGCAGCCAGCCAAGGTACAGCCCTTAACCGTGCGAAACTGGCTGCAGCGTTTGGGTTGGCCATACCTGGCCCTAAGATGATTTGGCAATTTGGTGAGCTAGGCTATGATATCTCCATCGACCAGAATGGACGGACTGGCAAAAAGCCTATACTATGGCAATACCAGCAAGACCCCGACAGGGCTAAGCTTTATCAGGTATACGCAGAACTGATACGCCTTAAAACCACACAGCCTGTTTTTGCGACCAACGATTTTAACTTAGACCTTGATAAGGTTGTGAAACGAGTGACGCTGGCCAACACAGACATGATGGTCTTCCTGATCGGAAATTTCGATATTAAGTCGCAGAGCCCGTCAGCTAATTTTCCGGGGGCAGGCATGTGGTACGACTATTTTAGCGGCCAGGAGCTTAAGGTGGATAACCCGAATGAAACCATTGTGCTGCAGCCCGGCGAGTTTAGGCTTTTCACAAGCCAAAAGCTGGAGGGGCCAAAAGCAAGCTTAGTGCCCTGGGCGCAAGTGGTGTTGTCTGCCGATGAGAAGCTTGTTAAAAGCGAGGGACTGAAACTCTACCCAAATCCGTCGCCGGGCAAGTCAGTCCTCAACATAGAAAACAGTTTCAGAGGCCTGCTGTCGGTACAGCTTAAAGACGTGATGGGCAGAACGGTGCAAACCTATAGCTTGCTCAAAACACAGGAAATGGCCCAGCAGGAACTGAAAATAGATGCTTTACCTGATGGTTTATACTTTGTACAGGTGAGTGATGGCAACAAAAGGATGGTCCTAAAACTCGTGAAACTAGGGGAGTAATTACCTACTGCATGTATTTTAATGCTTAAAGCCTTTTGCCATACATGTGGCAGAAGGCTTTTTTTATTTCTATGCTATTGATAGTAAATTATTTGTATGGTATTCTGGGGTGCGAATCAAAAATAATTAAAAAAAAGTTTCAGATAGGGGGATAATTGAGTGAGTGATGAGCTATATATGGTTAGTGAGCAGGCACTGAACCTGATACTTTGACTATTTAGCACCGCTTGAATGGAGTACCAATACTATACCTCAACAGATTTTGCAACCGACGAAGCTTTCATTCAATGGGTGCAGCATCCTACGCCTGCGCGCGATGCGTTTTGGGAGAAGGTGTGGCAGGAGTTTCCAGAGCAGCGTAGCGCCATAGACGAGGCGAAAACACTGGTGCTACATCTGTCATTCCAAAGCGAAAGGATAGATGCAGCAGAGCTCAGCGAAGTATGGGACAACCTTGGGGCCGCCCGACAAAACTACCTGGGAAATGGCGGGGATAACGACGAGGAAGATACCGTGATCTCTATGCGCTTCTGGCAGTATCGCACATACTTGGTGGCTGCGGCTGTTTCTGCGTTGCTGCTGGTTGGTGGTTATTTCTTGGTGCGGCAGTACCACAAGGAGCCAACCGTAACCTATGCCACTAATGCAGGAGAACGCATGCGTTTGCGTTTGCCAGATAGTTCGATGGTCTTACTCAACGGCAATTCATCCATAACCTTGCCAGCCCGCTGGACCCCGGACACGGATCGCAAAGTTCAGCTTAAGGGCCAGGCGTTTTTCTCGGTTATGCATACACGCAATAGCCAGCGCTTTGTGGTGCTAACGCCGGATGGCCTTGCAGTAGAGGTGCTGGGCACAGAGTTTAGTGTTACAAGCGACACTAAAACCAGCCAGGTTATACTTGAGCGAGGCATGGTAAGCCTGAGCCATACCAAAAACGCCTCGCAGCAGCTAACCATGGCTCCCGGTGAACTGGTTGTGCTTACCGAGGCCTATGGCTTCGTGAAAAAAGAGGTTGACCCAAACCTGTACAACGCCTGGAAGAACACGAACCTGGTTTTTGAGAATACCACACTCGGTGAAGTAGCCCAAATGCTGGAGCACAGTTACGGCTACCAGGTAAGCATAGCAGACCCGGCCTTGAGAGGCATGCGCATCTCGGCCTCTTTAAATACAAACTCCCCGGACCACATCCTGACTACTGTGTCTGAGACACTGGAGGTGGCGGTACAGAAGCAAAATAATTCCATAATCATAAGCTCTAACTGATCAATTAACTAATTTCCTATGCGTAAAAAATCTACAAACCGAATAAGGACATGCAGCCTGATTACGGCGGCATGCTTTCTTTATTTTTCGGGAACAGCTCAAACCCACTTTGATGGTAAGGTGGCCATGGCCAGCGCTTCCGGGGTGGTAGGGCAACGTGCTGCAACCATGTCTTTGAATAGCGTACTCAAAGACCTGCGCACAAAGTATGGCATCCAGTACTCTTATAAAGCAGATGTAGCCAAAAACCTGCAATTGCAGGTACCTTCTAACTATGCAAACGAGGGGAATGTGGATGCTGTGCTTAGAAAAGTGCTAGCTCCCAATGGCCTTGATTATAAAAAGGTAAACGATGTTTACATCATCATTAAAGGAGCATCACCTGCTGCGGCGCCAGTAAGGAACAACGCGACTTCTGAGACTAAAGCGATGCAGGAGCAGACTGTACGCGGAACGGTTAAGGATGCGTCAGGGACATCTTTGCCAGGTGTGGCAGTAGTAGTGAAGGGGACAACCCGCGGAACCTCTACAGACCTGAACGGTAACTTTAACATTGCCGTGCCAGCCAATGCTACGCTGGTGTTCAGCTACATTGGCTTTCAGCAGCAGGAAGTAGCTGTGGGCAACCAGGCTGCCTTCAATATCACCCTTCAAACCGATACCAAAGCCCTGCAAGAAGTAGTGGTTGTGGGTTACGGTACGCAAAAGAAGAGCGATGTAACAGGAGCAGTAACTGCTGTTACATCCGAGGACTTTGTGAAAGGCCAGAATACTACGCCAGAGCAACTTATTCAGGGCAAGGTGGCCGGTGTGCAGATCACTACCAACGGCGGTGCGCCTGGCTCCGGATCCCGAATCCGTATTCGTGGTGGTGCATCGCTCACAGCTAGTAATGACCCACTAATTGTAATTGATGGAGTACCTGTTGATAATGCAGCTACATCAGGGGCGGCTAACCCACTTAATTTCTTAAACCCGAATGACATCGAGTCTTTCAACGTGTTGAAAGATGCTTCTGCCACTGCTATCTACGGTTCTCGTGCCTCTAATGGTGTCATCATCATCACCACTAAAAAAGGTAAAGCAGGCCAGAAGCTTAGTGTAAATTTAAGCTCTCAGAATTCACTTTCTGTTATAAACAAGAAGATAGACGTGCTCAGCGCGGATGAGTTTAGAGATGTCGTGAACGCAAACGGTTCAGAGACTCAGCGCGCTTTGCTGGGAAACGCAAGCACTGATTGGCAGGACCTGATTTACCAGGATGCTTTCACAACCGACAATAACGTTAGCGTTAGCGGTGCTTATAAAATGCTCCCTTTCCGTGTTTCAGCGGCATACCTGAATCAGGAAGGCGTTCTGAAAACTTCTCAGTTCGAGCGTTATACCGGTAGCATCAGCCTGAACCCTACGTTTTTTGATGAACACCTTAAAGTAAATGCAAACTATAAAGGCGCAAAGACTAATAGCCAGTTTGCAGACCAAGGTGCTATTGGGGCAGCCGTAGCCTTCGACCCGACACAACCTGTATACGCCACTAACAACTTCGGCAAGGATTACGGCGGATACTTCCAGTGGCTGGATTCCAAGGGGTTATATAACCCACTGGCTACCAGAAACCCGGTAAGTATGCTGGAGCAGCGCAAAGACCGCGGCGAAGCTTATAGAAGCATCGGTAATGTGCAGCTGGATTATAAGTTCCATTTCCTGCCTGAGTTGCATGCCAACCTTAACCTGGGTTACGACCGCTCAGAAAGCGATGGCTATACGTTGACGCCGGCTAACTACGCACCGGATGCCTCCTCTGGCGGGCGCCGCACGCAGTTTGAGCAAACCAAGACCAACGAGCTAGTAGAGTTTTACCTGAACTATGCGAAAGAGCTGGCCGGTCTGGATAGCCGCATTGAAGCAACAGCGGGTTATTCTTTCCAGGATTTTGAGAATAACAAACCTCGTTTTGTAGCAACCAATGCTGAAGGTGTGCCATTGTCGAACGTAGAGGCAGGCCTTCCGGAAAACGAAATCTACCGCCTTAGATCATACTTTGGTAGAGTAAACTATGCCTTAAAAGACCGTTACCTGCTTACAGCAACAGTGCGTTTAGATGGCTCTTCTCGTTTTAGCTCAGACAACCGTTGGGGTACCTTCCCGGCGTTAGCACTGGCTTGGAGAATTAATGAGGAAGATTTCCTGAAAAACTCTAACACCGTATCTAACCTTAAACTGCGCTTAGGCTTTGGTGTAACAGGTCAGCAGGATATTGGCTCTAACTTTTTCCCATACCTGCCACGCTACTCTTATAGCGATAACACAGCTCAGTACCAGTTAGGTGACCAGTTCTATAACCTGTACCGCCCAGAAGGGTATGACACAGGACTGAAGTGGGAAGAAACCCAAACCTGGAACGCCGGTATTGACTTTGGTTTCCTGAACAACCGCATTACGGGTAGCCTCGATTATTTCTTCAAGGATACAAAAGACCTGCTTGCCTTGGTGGCTGTAGCTGCCGGTACCAACCTTACCAACGAGCTTATCACAAACGTGGGTAACCTGGAAGCCCGCGGTATTGAAGCAGTGCTTAACTTTGTGCCTGTAGACACTGATAAGATTACCTGGAATGTTGGTTTAAACGGTACTTACCAGAAACGCGAAATCACCAGCTTAAGCAAAGTTGATAACCCTGATTTTGAAGGGTACTTTGTAGGTGGTATTGCAGGTGGTAATGATAACAGAATCCAGATCAACACAGTGGGTTACGCTCCTAATACTTTCTATGTGTACAAGCAAGTATACGATGCTAACGGAAAGCCAATTGAAGGGCTGTATGCTGACGTGAACGGCGATGGCGAATTTAACGAGAAAGACAAGTACCGCTACAAAAACGCGGAACCGAAAGTATACCTTGGTATTAACTCCGATGTTTCTTACAACAACTGGACGCTAAGCTTTGTGGCAAGAGGAAGTTTGGGTAACTACATGTATAATAACGTGTACTCAAACAATGGCTCTTACAAGGCGTTCTCATTCTCTAACTATCTTACAAACGTTTCAAGCAACGTAAACGAAACCGAGTTTGACAATTTCCAGCTGTTCTCCGATTACTACATGGAAAACGCATCGTTCCTGCGCATGGAAAACATAAGCCTAGGTTATGACTTTGGCCGCCTGTTTAACGATGCCGTTGCATTGCGCCTGTCTGCAAATGCGCAAAACGTGTTTGTTATCACCAAGTACAACGGGCTTGACCCCGAGATTGCAGGTGGTATAGACAATAATTTTTACCCGCGGCCACGTGTGTATACACTGGGTGTGAACATTGGATTTTAATCAAAACTGAAGATGAATACTACATATATAAAGAATATTCTACTGGGAGCAGCAGTAACGCTTAGTGTTGCCTCCTGCGACCATAGCCTTGACCTGGAACCAAAGTATGACGTGGTGTCGGCGAATATCTACAAAGATTTCAGTAACTATAAAAACATCTTAGCCAAGCTCTATGCAGGCTATGCGGTAACTGGCCAGGTTGGCCCTACCGGCAACGCCGACATCGGAGGTATTGACGAAGGCTTCTCTAACTACCTGCGCCAGTACTGGCAGGCTCAGGAACTAACCACGGATGAGGCTATTATTGCCTGGAACGACGGTAACCTGCGCGACCTGCACGATATGGACTGGACGCCAGGCAATGAGTTCCTGCGTGCCCTGTATAACCGAATTTACTATCAGGTATCGCTCACAAACGAATTTATCCGTGAAACAACCGATGCAAAACTCTCTGAAAGAGGAATTAGCGGCGCGAACCTGGAGGAGGCTAAGTTATTCAGAGCTGAGGCCCGTTTTCTGCGTGCGCTTAGCTACTGGCATGCGCTTGATCTATATGGCAATGTGCCGTTTGTAACCGAGGAGGATGAAGTAGGAGCATTTCTACCAGACCAAATCGCTCGCCCTGACCTGTTTAAGTATGTTGAGTCAGAATTGCTGGATATTGAAGGCTCGTTAATGGCGCCTGCACCGGGTAATACGGCCCAGTATGGCCGTGCTACCAAAGCCGCAGTTTGGATGCTGCTTGCTAAACTATACCTAAACGCTGAAGTATACAGTGGCACCGCGCGCTTGGACCAGGCCGCTACCTATACTAAGAAAGTGATAGATGCAGGGTATATGTTGGAGGAGGACTACGATGACCTGTTCCTGGCGGATAACCACACGTCGCCGGAGATTGTGTTCCCAATTACTTTTGATGGCTTGCGCACTACAACATGGGGGGGTATGACTTACCTTGTGCACGCACCAGTGGGCGGAAGCATGCCAGCTGCCGATTTCGGTATCAATGGTGGTTGGGCTGGTTTGCGCACTACTAAAGCTATTGTAGGCCTATTTAACGACGTTAGTGGTAACACCGACGACCGCGCTAACTTCTACACGAATGGCCAATCCCTAGAGATTAACGACATCTTTACCTTTACGGATGGATACGCGGTTGCCAAGTATAAAAACGTGACGTCTGCCGGTAATGTGGGCTCAGACCCTGTTGGAAACCACCCGGATACTGACTACCCGATGTTCAGGTTAGCCGATGCCTATCTGATGTATGCAGAGGCCGTTCTGCGTGGTGCCAGCACCGGTAACAGAGCTCAGGCACTGGAGTATGTTAACAAGCTGCGCGAGCGCGCTTATAAAGGCCAATCGGGTAACATCACGAGCAGCCAACTCACACTGGATTTTATACTTGATGAAAGAGCACGTGAGCTAATGTGGGAAGCACACCGCCGTACCGACCTGATCCGATACAAGCGATTTACAGGCAGTGCTTACCTGTGGCCTTGGAAAGGTGGCGTGAAAGAAGGAAGAAGCGTGGCAGATTTCCGTGTGCTCTTCCCAATACCAACCACAGACCTCACTGCCAATACAAAGCTTGAGCAGAACCTAGGCTATTAATAGTAAGCAAGAAGTATGGAGCTGCCCGCCAGTTCCATACTTATACTACAACTTATAAAGTTTAAGATCATGAAAATCTGGCTAAATAAAATAACCATCCTGTGCTTGTTCACACTGGCGCTTTTCTCCTGCGACAAGGATGAGGACCGTATCATTATTCAGGAAGGCATAGCCCCTTCGCTGTCAACCTCTAAAACCAGCGTTGTACTAAATAAGGACGATGCAGCAAACAAAGCCATCACCCTTAACTGGACACCGGCTGAGTATGGTTACGCTGCCGCTGTAAACTATAGCATCCAGTATGATGTAGCAGGAAATAACTTTGCTTCACCGTCCGAAATCATTATAGCTAATGCAACAGAGAAAACCTTAACCGTAAAAGAGCTAAATGCATTGGCCGGTAAGCTAAAATTGCCGTACGAAACAGCTTCTGATATGCAGTTCCGGGTAAAGGCAGATATATCTCCGGAAGTAGCGCCTGTGTTTTCTGCGCCTGTTACCGTTTCAGTAGTGCCTTACCTGGATATTATTGACTACGCCTCGTTGTATGTGCCTGGTCAGTACCAATCATGGAAGCCTGAGTTAGCCCCAAAAATTTCATCACTTTCAGATAACGGCATTTATGAAGGCTATGTATACATGGGGAGTGGTATTGCCAAAGGCTTCAAGTTTACCAGCAAACCAGGCTGGGATGGCACCAACTATGGCGCAGATGGTGCTACTAAATTATCTACCGATGGCGGAGCAGGAAACCTAAAAGTTAGTGAACCAGGGTTTTATTTGCTGAAAGCAAATACAAATGCCTTAACCTGGTCAGCGCTAAAAACACAGTGGGCTGTAACTGGAAGCGCAACTCCCAAAGGTTGGGTAAATGATAATGTAACAGACCACGACATGACTTACGATGAGATCAGAGGTGTTTGGACTATTACGCTTTCTCTAAGCGAAGGCGAAATAAAGTTTAGAGCCAATGATGGCTGGGATCTGAACTATGGTGACAACAAACCTGCGGATGGCTTCTTAGATAAATCAAGCAATGACAACATCAAAGTCGCTGAAAGTGGTACCTATGAAATTATTTTGGACCTGCGTCTACCTGGTTACTACAGCTATACATTGAATAAGAAATAGCCAATTTGCAAAAGACTCTTCAGAAAGTAGTCTGCTAGCATATTGTTTTACAAATTTGCAACCACACCCCAAATAACCCGGCGGTATACGTATGCCGGGTTATTTTTTTAAGCTTTTTGCTACACAAACTATATACATTAAAATGAAAATCACTTTTAGACCTATTGCTGCGCTCATGGCATGCACGGTGCTAAGCTTTGCCGCAGTTGGGCAGGGCAACGGACCGATCCGCCAGGTAGGTAAGGTAAGCGACGTGAACATTAGCGGGCAGACAGTAAACCTGACCACTGATAACAATAACCACATACAGGTAAGCGTGTACAGCCCGACCGTGGTACACGTGCGCATGGACAAACAGCCGCTGGCCGAAGATTTCTCTTACGCCGTGGTGGGCAAACCAAAGCAAGCAAAGGCTGATATCAAGCAGAGCAACGAGGAGGTAACCATCACCACCGACTCACTTGTAACGCGCATCAGCAAGAACCCGTTTGCCGTAGCTTTTTATACCAAAGATGGCAAGGTAATTAACCGCGATGAGCAGGGGCTGACCACTTCCTGGATAGGCGAGGAGGTAACCACCTACAAGGAAATGCAGGAAGGCGAGCGTTTTATCGGTCTCGGTGAGAAAACCGGCGGCCTGGACCGCCGTGGCAGCGGCTATACCAACTGGAACACCGATGCCTATGGCTACGGCACCGGCCAGGACCCGCTTTATACTACCATTCCGTTTTACGTGGGTATACACCACGGCCTGAACTACGGTATATTCTTCGATAACAGTTACCAAAGCGATTTTAACTTTGGGGCCAGCAACGACCGTTTCTCGTCTTTCGGGGCGCAGGGCGGCGAGATGGATTACTACTTCATCTACCACACAAAACTAGCTGATATCATTACCTCTTACACAGACCTTACCGGCCGCATGGACCTGCCGCCGCTTTGGAGCCTAGGTTATCAGCAAAACCGCTACTCATACTACCCGGATACCGAAGTATACCGCATTGCCCAAACCTTGAGAGAGAAGAAAATTCCGGCAGACGGCATTACCCTGGATATCCATTACATGGATGCCTACAAGCTCTTTACCTGGGATAAAAGTCGTTTTGCCAACCCAGCCGAGATGAACAAGAAGCTGGAGGAGATGGGCTTTAAAACTACGGTAATCGTAGACCCGGGCATTAAGGTTGAGGAAGGTTACGGTGCTTATGAGCGCGGTAAAAAAGACGACATCTTCCTGAAGTATATCGATGGCGAGAACTACACTGGGCAAGTATGGCCAGGTTGGACGCACTTCCCTGATTATACAAGCAACGATGGCCGTGAATGGTGGAAAAAAGAGATCAAGTTCTTTGCGGAAACCGGCGTAGACGGTTTCTGGAACGATATGAACGAGATAGCTACCTGGGGGCAGAAAATGCCGAACAACATCCTGTTTGATTATGATGGCCACCTGACAACGCACAAAGAAGGCCGCAACGTGTACGGCATGCAGATGGCCCGCGCCAGCTACGAAGGTGCACGCCAGCACCAGCCAAACCAGCGCCCGTTCCTGCTTTCAAGAGCCGGTTTTTCGGGTTCGCAGCGCTACACCGCCATCTGGACTGGTGATAACCGCTCCGAAGACAGCCATATGATGCTAGGCATTCGCTTGCTGAATAGTATGGGTGTTAGCGGTGTTGCTTTCTCGGCGATGGATATTGGTGGCTTTACCGGCAACCCGTCTATCGGTTTGTATGCCCGCTGGATTCAGTTGGGAGCCTTTACGCCATACTTCCGTAACCACACGGGTGTAAACTCCAAATCGTCGGAGCCTTGGGCCTATGGCGAAGAAGTAACCGAGATTGCGCGTAACTTCATTAGCCTGCGCTACAAACTGATGCCGTACATCTACTCTAACTTTTACCTGGCCTCGCAAACAGGTCAGCCGCTGATGCGCACACTGGCAATTGATTATACCCACGACCCGAAAGTATACAACGGCGAGTTTGATACGCAGTATCAGTTCGGAAAATCGTTCCTGATCATGCCGTTTGAGAGTGGCAAAAACTATGGCAAAGTATACTTCCCGCAAGGCAAGTGGTACAACCTGTATACAGGCCAGGTAGAGCAGGGCGCTAACGAGAAGATCATACCGATAGAGTATAGCAAGCTGCCGATTTACGTGAAGGAAAGCAGCATCATCCCGATGCAGTCGTTGGTGCAGCATACCTCCGAGAAGCCAACCGATACGCTGACCGTGCACATTTATAAAGGTGATGTAAATAACTCGTTTGTATACTACGAGGACGATGGCGCCAGCTACGATTACCAGAAAGGCGATTACTACAAGCGCACCATCTCTTACGATGCGCGCCGCAAAACCATCACGTTCGATAAAGTGGAAGGCAATTACAGCTCAAACTTCAAGAACATCAAGGTAATGCTGCACGGTTTCGATAAGGCCAAGGTAAAAACCAATGGCAAGAAGCAGGATCTGCAGCAGGATTTCGCTTCTTTCATTGATCCAATCTCCCGCTTTGACCCACAAGGTACTTCCAACCCGAAAATTGGCTACGAGGTTCAGAGCTTCGTCATCAAAAATGATAAAGACAAGATCACGCTGAGCTATTAAGCTAAGTATGATTTACACTAAAAGCGCCCCTGCACAAATCTTGTGCAGGGGCGCTTTTTTTATACTTGCGGATGCTATTAAAAGAGAAGTTGAGGTAGTTTGTTTATTAGTTTCTACCGAAACGGGAGCCAAAGAAGTCGCCTTCTTTCCAGCTAGGGCGGTCAGCGTCCTGGGCCACTAAATAACCGATCAGAAAGTTGAGCTGTACATATTTTTTTGCGGCCTCAAAATCAAACACGCCACCTTCAAAATTATCCTGCGGCTTGTGGTAGTACTTCTCGCGCCATACTTTCACCTGCTCGTCCAGGTTGTTCTTGCCATCAGCGGTTTTGTTGCCATACTTAATGTGCAGTGCCGGCACACCCTGCGTTACAAAACTGTACTGGTCGCTGCGCACAAAGCGGTTTTGCTCTGGCTCAGGATCGGCTTCTACATCAAGTTTCAGGTAGCTGCTTGCGGCGTTAACCTCCTTTTCCAGCGAAGAGTGTGCAGCACCCAATGGCACGACAGCCAAAAGCGGCGCAATTAACGTAGGCATATCGGTGTTTACATCGGCCACGATCTGGTTGGCTGGCACGGTAGGGTATTTGGCAAAATAAGCAGATCCAAGCAAGCCTAGTTCTTCGGCAGTTACCATAACTATAAGTATGGAGCGCTTCGGTTTGGCCTTGATTCTGGTGTAAACATTGGCAATCTCTAAGAGGCTGGCCACACCAGAGGCGTTATCGTGGGCACCGTTGTATATCGAGTCGCCGTCGATGGGTTTGCCAACGCCAATGTGATCGAGGTGGGCGCTGTGCACAACGTACTCATTTTTCAGCACCGGGTCTGAGCCCTCAATTTTACCAACCACATTGTAGCTTTCGATATCATTGTATGAGCTGCCATACGTACCGCTGATGCTAAATGGGAGTGGGGTTGATGCTGGTTTTCCGCTATGGATGGTGCTGGCCAGCTGCTGTGCATCCTGGCCCACAGCCGTTAGCATTTGCTGCAGCATGGCATAAGGCAGCATACCCAGTAGGTTAATGTTATTATGATAGCTACGCGATGCTGCTACCCCGCCATCAGCTCCCATTACGCTGCTCATTCCCCTTGAAAAATCTGGAAGCTTTCCCTTTGGGTTTGTTGATGCCACCAACACACCTGTAGCACCATGCTCGGCTGCCGTGTTCAGGATGGTTTGCATGTCCATACTATAAGATGCCACTGTGGATGGAAACCCTTCCGGAACCCCACGCAATACAACCACTACTTTCCCTTTTGCATCGATATTAGCGTAGTCATCATATTTCAGGTCAGGGGCGCTGATGCCGTAACCGGCAAATACTAACTCAGAAGCACTGAATTCAACCTGTGGCTTTCCAGGGTTAGGGTAGAGGATAAAGTCCTGTCCGTTTTGAAGCTGCTGTGCCTTGCCATCCTTGTTTGATGTAAGCGTTAATGCGGCATCAGGGTTTGTAGTGGCTGTTCGGATACGCACCGTTTGGAGGTATGTACCATTCTCACCGGCAGGTGCCACTTTCATCTTCTGGAATTGCCCGGTAACATAATCCACGGCCATTTGGTAGCCTGGTGTACCGGGCTTGCGACCGAGTAGCTTATCATCAGCTAGGTAAGCAATGTGGGCACTAACATCGTTTGGCTTCACCTTATCCAATGCCTTGGCTACAGGTTTAGGTACCTGCACCGATTGGGCGAAGGTTGTGGCTGGTATGGCCAGCCCCAGGCATAGGGCGGCAGTTATACTTTTAAAACGCATAGGGTAGTGGTTTATGAAGCCGTAAATAAAAGTATAAACCGCAAAGAAAACCAGACTATCCTAAACGCAAGGCCAAAAAATAACGACTTCTATCAATTAGAATACAGATGTAACCGTCTGTAGTATCTGCGGCCAAAACGGTGCTTGAGGTGCTACAAGATCAAAATGGCCGGCTTCAGGCAATAGTATCACATCACTATCGGCGCTGGCAGCGGTAGCTTTTTTTGCGAAGTTTTCGGCTTGGCTAACCGGCACAATAGGGTCTTTAGCGCCTTGCACCAAGCGGCTTGGCACTGCACCGAGGCGCATCTGATGCGGCGATACCTGGGCATACCTTTCAGGATATTCTGCAGCTGTGCCACCCATCAGTTGTGGCACGGCCTCGTTGCAACTGCCTTGCTGCGTACCATAGGTGGCCAGATCCGGAATGCCGGCTAACGCGATGGCACCTTTCAGCTTAAGCGGTTTTTTGGTGTAAAGCGGGCTGGAGGCAGATATGTGCTCCCGGTTAGCCAGCCAGAGTGCCAGATGGCCGCCGGCTGAGTGCCCGATTACGGCTACATTCTTGGCATCAACAGGATGTTTTTTAGCTAACTCGCGCACAAAATCTGTGGCCAGGGCTACATCCTGGAAAGTACCCGGCCATCCGCCACCAGTATCTCCTACGCGCCTAAACTCAATGTTCCAGGTAGCATATCCTGCTTCGGTTAGGGCCGCACTGACGTGGCTCATATAGTTTAGGTTATACGCCGATAACCAGCAGCCTCCATGCACAACCACTACAACCGGAAAAGGACCTTTTCCTTGTTTAGGCAACCGAAGCTCTCCAAACTGCAAAGAGTCTGTGCCATACTTTATAGTATGATCCGGAGTAGGAATTGGCAAAGCTGCTATGTCTTGCCAGGTTAAAGGTTGGTAAGTCTGATTTTGTGCAGATGAAACGTGAAACATGGTCAACAGAAATAAGAGTGCGTAGATAGATCGCATGGTTTACTGATTCAGAAGTATAAGCTGGCTCTAGCAGGTAAGGCTAAAAAACGTAAGTTCGTGAAAATTGATGGAAGTATACTTATTTTAAAATTCGATGTATGGCTAAAAAAGTGCACACAGCGGGTGGGTACTAGCAGGCTTCGTTGCTAGTGCAATTTTCAAAAGTATGCGCGGCATCTAGAGCCGGGCTTTTGTATAGTAGGTCCAGTGAATATAGAGGCTATAGTTGTTTCAGCCAGAATTTCTATGCTTCAATCTAGAACAGACAATGCCAACCTTCTTGTGAAGAATTTGGAACCGAGGGTTTGCTGTAAGTCACACAAGTTTGGGGTGAATGCCTTGAGATTAGGCATCTTCTTCGTCTCCAGACCAGCGGACTAAGGCGTCAGCGGCCAAGCCCGTGGAGATAGCATAGATACTGTGGAACATCACATCTTCACTTATGGCTTCAGGTTTCCATTCTGTAACTGGTTTCATGACATGTAATGCAGGTAGCAGCGTTAGCTCAGTACCCCACACCGCCCCGAAGTGTGCCAGGGTGCCAGAAGCGCCGTTGATTCCAAACTCAGCCATTAACGCGCGTGGCACGCCCCAGGAAGCACCGTAAACTAAGTGCATAATGTTCGAGATCTTCTTTTTAGATTCATCATCCTTAGCCTTTACTCCAAACACTTTTTTTGCAGCTTTGTACGGTGTGTTGCTGGACTCACGGTCTGTCATTTGCATTTCAATCATCTGCGCAATGGTCATGGCGGCTGTACCGATTAAGCCGGCTACCAACCCCTTGCCTATGGCACCAGCTATGCGAGTCGCAACGGAGGCGGCTTCTACTGCAGTTTGTCTTTCGTCTTGCATCTTACTTTACTTTGTTACTTCCTATACTTGCTGCTAGCCAGTTGGTTATACTTAGGCATGTAATTTTTACCAAACGATGGTGCAATAAGTGGGTATGGGTAAAGTTGGCATGTTTAAATCATGCTACACCTTCCGGTATTGCGGCATTAGGTTTATACTTATACTGTTGAACCAGTGTTTTTCTGAGCGCAGCCGCCGCAGTTACGCTCCAACGCCTCACCCTGATAGTGCTTCTCAAAAAACTCATCACACCACAGGCAAATATTTTTAAGCTGCGCCGTACGCTCTTTTGCAAAATCCTCCGGTATACCCATACTTTCGCCCAAGGCCAGCGGGTTGCCCTCGTTTATCTTCTGCCAGATTTCGGATTTGGAGACGCGTTGCAGCACGTCGGCCACTTTCTCGGTGCGGGCATCGCCTAGCGGAATTTTGGTGCCGGGGCAGCAGGGGTTTATCTTCCAGAGCTGTATGGATATTTCCTGCGGGATGTCTTCTGACCCAGTCAGAAAGCCCTTGCCCCCCGAAAGTATGGCGCAGAAGTTATGGTCCGGGTCCTCTTTCCAAAGACCTTTCTCGAAGGCACGGCCCCGTGCCCAATTGCCGCCTAGCCACATATCAATGGTTGCGCCCCAATAGCCCCAGCTGGCTTTATGCTTGGTAAGGTAAGTGTCTTTTTCCACGAGCGGGTCCTTGTCCTCGCCGTTCACGCCGCGGCTGGCAAACAGGTCGGCAAGCTCCATCAGGCGGGCGCCGGCATACTTGTGGTAGCGGTCTATGCTGGCAATATCGAAACGGGTAACGCCTTTCTGCAGCAGCGTGTCCAGGATTTTCTCGTTGAGCAGGTCGCCGTTGGTTTGCAGCATAATTTGTACGCGACCCTGGTAGCGCTCCTGCAGGCGGTCCAGTATTTTGTAAAGCAGCTTTTTATCGGCCAGCGGCTCGCCCCCCGAAAGTATGAGGCGGTCCATGCTGTCGGGCAGGTTGTCGATAATGGCCATACAGTCCTCCTCGGGAATGCGTTCGCCGCGAGGGCCGGAGCTGTTGTAGCAGTGGTCGCACTCGTCGTTGCAGAGTTGGGTAAATACCCAGTACACCGATTCGATATGGTTGTAATCTTTACTTGTCATTGGTTGGTATATTATGTTCAATATTGTTCCAGAAGGCGAGCTCTTCCTGCACACCCGTGGCAGGGTCATCCATAAAAGCCGCTTTGGAACGATAGAGCGTGAGTTGGCCGGCAGCCATGTAGGCAAAGCAGTCACCGATGAGCAGCGCCTCCTTTACATCGTGCGTCACAAACAGGGCGGTGATGCCATACTTACGGGCCAGGCGCAGAAACAGCTTTTGCATAGCGGAGCGGGTCTGTGCATCGAGGCTGGCGAAAGGCTCATCAAGCAGCAGCACGCGCGGCAAAAAGATAATGGCACGCCCAAAGGCTACCCGCTGCCGCTGCCCTCCCGAAAGCTGACCTGGCTTTTTCTGCGCATGCTCCTGCAGTTCCAGCTCGCGCAGCATGCTTTGCACCTTGTTTTGCACCTCTGCTTCTGGGGTTTTGCGCACGTGCAGTCCATAAGCAATATTTTCGAAAACACTGAGGTGCGGGAACAGCAAAGGCTCCTGAAACAGGTAGACCATTTCCCGCTCGCGCGGCGGCACTTCATTTATACTTTCTCCAGCCCACTTTATACTTCCGGCATCTGGGGCCAAGAGGCCGGCAATTGTTTTAAGCAGTGTGGTTTTGCCGCATCCCGAGCGCCCGAGCACTGCCAGTACCTGCCCCTCCGGTAGCTCCACCGACACACGATCGAGCACTGTGTGCGATTGAAAAGCTTTGTTTATATGTTGTATCGTGAGCATCAGATTCCTCTAAAAACAAACTTTTTATTGGCCCAAAGCAGCAGGGCAGGGGGCAGCATGATCAGCAGCGAAGCCAGAGCCGCATGGAAAATATTAGCCTCGTTCACATATTTAAACACCAGAATAGTCAGTGTTTTTACCTTGCCCAGTCCGATAAACTGCGTTAAACCGTACTCAAACCAGGAGATCAGAAAGGTCTGGAAGAAGCAGATGAGCAGCAGCGGTTTGGCGAGCGGCAACAGCACGTACCGCAAGGTATAAACAGCCGAAGCGCCCAATGTTTGCGACTGCTGCCCGAGTTGCAGCACCTCAGGGCTCCAAAAACTCTGGAAAAAGATTACCGTAAACGGAAACGCAAGTATAAGCTGCCCGAGTAATACCCCGATAAGTTCGCCGCTCATGCCCGTCAGCAGGAAAAAACGCTGCACCAGTATGGCCAGCACCACCGGAGACAGCACAAAGGGCCAGTAAGCGAGCAGCAGCCAACGGTTTTTATACTTTGCCAGCGCAATTTCCTTGCTGATGATGAAGCCGAGCAACGTTGAAAGTATAGCCACGCCCAGGCCAAGTATAAGTGACCGCACCAAGCCAAACTGCAACTCGCTCTGCCCCGACCACAGCTGCTGCCAGTTAGCCAGCGTAAAGCGCTGCGGCATCACGCTCGGGTAAAACCACGCCTGCCCCACCGACAGCACCGCGAAGAACAGGAAAGGCAAAAGTATAGCCGAGGCAAGTATAGCGGTGAGTGATTTCCTAAGCATGGCGCTGCAATTTTTTAAAGCTGATAGTAAGCAGCAGCAGTACAAACAAGGTAAAGGCCACGCTGATGGCATAGCCCTGCGGGATATCGAGCAGGTTGAAGCGCTGGAACTTCTGCACCGCCAGCACCGACACCATGGGGTGTTGCTGACTGCCAATGAGCAGCGGCACCTCGTAGGCGCCAAGTATAAAAATGAAGTATAGTAGCAGGTTTGGCGCAGCGGTTTTGAGCAGCATAGGTACGGCAATGTGGCGCACAAAGTATACTTTGCCAGCGCCTAAATTCTCGGACACCTGCTGCAGCTGCCCCAGGTTTTGCTCGCGGTAAATGGCATGGAAGAGCAGCGTCAGGAAGGGTACGGCCATAAGCGTGTGCGCCAGTATAATACCGAAGCCAATGCTATCATGCACCAGGTCCGGAAACTGCTGCAGTTCCGAGATCCAACTTAAACCATACGACATCCGCGATACCAAACCGGATTTAGTGAACAGCTGAAAAACCAGGAAACCCATAACCACCGCCGGAATGGTGAGCGGCAAGTATAAGAGGTAACTGAGCAAGCCGGTGCGCAGGCTTTTTTGAAAGTATAAACTCAGGAAAAGGGAAGAAGCGGTAGCCAATGTTATTGCTGCAAACGCAATGTACAGGCTATAGGCCAGCGACTGCAGTAACACGCCTGATGCCAGCACCTGCTGCCAATGCTGAAGGGTAAAACCGGAGCTCAGCGCGCCCGTCAGCCCGAAACTATAAGCCAGACCGTAGAGCAAACCACCGGCCACGGGCGCTGCCGCCAGCAGCAGGAAAAGCAGCCGCAAATACACGCCGCTGCCGTGCTTAGTTCTGGTTGATAACCTGTGTTCTAAAATCGTCATAAAGTCTGATCATGTACTCGGGTGCCAACTCCTCAAAGGCTCTGCCCTGGATGCTGTTGCGGTCTGGTGCGTGCCTGCGTGCCGGGATGTTCTGGAACTTCTGCTGCCATTCGGCGGGCAGTTTTTCGGTGGCCAGCACGCTGCCGTCGCCCCATACCTCGGGGCTGGCTTTGCGGTACTGTGCCTCCGGCGACTGCAGGAAGTTGATCACTACCAGCGCCCCCGCTATGTTCCCGGACTGCTTCATAATGCCCAGGTAGTGCGAATTTTGGATGGTACCCGGCTTTGGCACGTAAGCCCGCGAACTCTCCGGGAAAACGCCCTGAAGTATCTTGTTATCTACCTCGCTATCGTTGTTGCTGAAGGTGAAATGCACCTCGCCGTTGGCGTAAAGCTGGTGCAGCTGCGCAAGCGTTTCCGGGAAGGTCTGGCCCTGTTTCCAGAAGTATGGCTTTAGCGCATTAATCTTCTGCCACAGTTGTTTGCTAGACTTGTTATACTTTGCCTCATCAAAATCGCCGGCCAGTTCATCCTTCCCGGCCAGGGCAATCAGCCAGGATTTTAACAACGTCATACCTGTGAACTCATTAGGGATAGTAAAGGTGCCGGGGTTGGCTTTTACGTACTTTTCCAGCTCGTCAAACGAGGCAGGCGGACTTTGTACTTTATCAGCATTATAGATAAAAGCCAGCTGCACATTGCCCCAGGGCGCTTCCATACCCTCCACCGGCTGCTGAAAATCACGGGCGATGAACGGGTTTTGCCAATTCACATACTTGTTGTTGGGCAGCAGCTCGGTAAAGGGGCCGTAGAGTGCATCGAGTTGGCGCAGCTGATAAAAGGTCTCGCCGTTAATCCAGATCACGTCTATCTCACTGGTTTTTTTGCCGGTTTCTTTCTCACCCAATGCCAAGCCCACAATATCCTTTCCCTGGCCAGAGGAGATTTCCAGCGTGATGCCATACTGCTCCTTCAGCTGCGGTTGCACATAGGTTTGCATGTATTGGTTGATGAGCGGGTCGCCCTGCCACATCATCATCTGCACCGTAGTACTTTTGGCAGCCTGCTCTATACTTTGCCAATCTGCTTGCTGCACGTTTAGCTGCGCCTCTTGTTCCAGATTGTTTCCGCAGGCACTGCACAGGAGCAGCAAGCCTAAAATAAGTATGTATAAATGTTTCATAAATTTTTATTCTCCGCAAGCTTTCAGCTTGTACTGCATGAGGCTGGCTTTCAGCTTGCGTATATTTACACTCAAATGAAGCAACTTCTATACTGCTTCAGAGTTAATTGCATTTGAAGCCTCCGGCTTCAGTGAAGTCACAGACTTCACATCATTTTAGGATACAAGTCTAAAGACTTGCACCATACATAATCATCAACTAACCTCCAAAACTCTCTACCTCCCAACCTCTCTAACTAAAAAACATACCTCACCCCAAACTGAAACTGCCTGGGCGGGGCGGCATTGCGGCGCACGAGTACGCCGCTGCTGGCCGGGCCCATCTGTATCTGGTTGCTTTGGGTGGCGTTGTTACTGTAGCCGCTCAAGTTTTCTGCATTTAATAGGTTGAAGGCATCGGCACGAATTTCCAGGCCGTTTTTTCTATCAGACCCGAAAGGTATAAAATACTGCACACTTGCATCGAAGGTGTTGGACCAGGGCAGGCGGTCGGAGTTGCGTGACTCGCCGGGTTGGCGGTCGGAGTTGCCCACGTAGGCATCCCCGAAAGCGGAGCCGTCGCCGTTGAGGTCGTTTGTGAAGAGGGGGTTGCCGCCGGCATTCAGCACCGGGCTGCCGTCGCGGTTAATGACCATATACTGCGAGGCATCCGGAATGCGGTTGATCGGTTGGCCGCTTTGCAGCAGCGCCGCTACCGTTAGCGTCAGGTTTTGGATTGGGTAGTAGTTGTAAATGGCGTTGATCACGTGGCGGCGGTCGTTGATGCTCGGTCCCCACTCGGCCTCAAAATCATTGGCATCCATCGCCCTGAAGTTAATGTCCTCCGTGTTGTTTTCGAGGTACGACAATGTATAGATCAGGCGGTACGAGAACTTATCCTCTGCTTTGTCTTTCTGCAGGTTAAAGCTGGCCGCATAGTAATTGCTTTCTCCTTCAGATTCCGTCATCACCAGGCTGCGCGCTACGCCATCCACACGCTCTCCGTCTATGATGGCATAATTGCCATAAATGGGTAGCGGACGCGTTTCATCAGCCCAGGCGCTGCTGCGGGCCACGCCTTCCTGCTGGCTACGGTTATAGTCCCATGCGGCCGGGGCGTTGAGGTTTACAGTGCGGAACTGGTTGCGCGCGCGGTTGTACACCACATCCACATAAAAAAGCCTGTTTGTAGCCATTTGCAGTTGGTAGCCCAGCGAGAACTGTTGGGTGTAAGGGTTCTCGTAGCCGTTGGGGTTGAGGATGCGGCGTTCGTTGCTGAAGAGGTTGCGCTGCTCGGCAAAGCTTTCGGCTGGCGGCCCCTGCAAGTAAGCGTAAGGCAGACCGGAGTTGTTGCTCTGGCCCACGGTTAGGTTGCCGTTAAAGGTTACACGGTCCGGGTCAGTATCAGCGGGTAGTATGCCTTGCTGCACAAAGTATGCGATCTGCTTTTTGAAGTCCTCGGAGTTGTTGTTTTGCTGCAGGGCATCGCTGTAAATGGCGTAGAGCACCTTATCATAAAACAAACCGAAACCACCGCGCAGGGTGCTGTTTGGCATAAGCTGATAATTGAAACTCAGGCGCGGAGCCAGGTTGTTCCAATCGCCTTTGTTGCTGCCGCCTTTGGATAGGTTGTCGTAATCGTAGCGCAGGCCGAGGTTCAGGTTCAGGCGCTCTGTGGCCTGTAGCTGGTCCTCCAAGTACAGCGTATAAATGTTCTGCCGTTTGCCGAACGAGGTTGGGCGCAACTCCACGCTGTAATTTGTAACCAGCGCATCTGCCGGAATATTATTTATACTTAAGCCTGAGCCAAGGTTTTGCGCGCGCAGGGCATCCAGCTGCTCCTGCGTGAGCTGCACGCGGTAACTGCCGTTTGGGTTGCCGCCGCCAAACAGCTCGTGGTCGGTGCTCAGGATCTCGGCTCCGGCTTTTACGGTATGGATGCCCTTGCTCCAAGTGGCTTTTTGCTGTGCCTGCAGGGTGTGCTGTATACTTTCGAAGGCATAGCCGGGGTGGCCTAAAACTGCCACTGTTTCGCCGGTGGGGCCGGTTACAGTTACATCAGGGCTATTGGGATTTTCGGGGGATGCGTAATCCCAGCGGAAGCGGGCGTACTGTAGGTTTGTCTCTAATGTCAGGTTGCCGGAGGTGTACACGTTGGTGCTGGCCAGGTTAAGCGAGTTGCGCACCTGGTCGTTGGCTGCCGACGGAAAATTTAACCCGCCCGACAAGCCGCCGGCCTGCCGTCCAATGCCCACCACACCCATATTGGCCCGAATGGCCGAGTGGAAGCGGTCGCTCCAGTAGTGGTCGAGCTTGCCCGATAGGTAGTTGAAGTAGTTCTTGCCGCGCACCGTTTCGTTCACGCCCAAAGCCGGGCTTCGCAGCAAATTATCCTTCAGGTCGGTGGTGTGTTCGTAGTTCAGGTAGTAAAACGTTTGCCCTTTGATGATCGGGCCGCCCACGCCAAAACCTGCCTGGTAGCGCTGGAAACCGTCCTTCACCTGGTTGCCGGATAAATCGCGCTGTGCGTAGGGCGAGGAAGCATCCAGGAAACCGGGGCGCGTCAGGAAAAAAGCCTCGCCCTGCAGTTCGTTGCTCCCCGATTTGGTAGTGATGTTGATAATGCCGTTACCCGTGTTCCCGAACTCCGCCGAGTAATTATTCGTCAGCACCGATACGTTCTGCACAAAACCGATCGGTAAGTTAAAGCGCGAGCCGCCCAGGAACTGCTCGTTGTTATCCAGCCCGTCGATGAGGTAGTTGTTAAATAGCGAATTAGCCCCGTTTATACTTACGTTCGGCGCTTCCGGGAAAAAGCCGGTTGCCTGCGTTACGTTGGGCAGGCGGTACAGCATCCGGGACACATCGCGTCCCTCCACAGGCAGGCTTCTGATCTCCGAGATCCGCATTTCCGATGACACCTCGGCATTGTGCATGTTGATGCGTGTGGTGCTGGGCGCGTACACGGTTACTCCCTGCAAATCCACTTCGCGCTTATAAGGCAGTACCAGCGTAACCGTGCGTTTAAAGTTTGAGCGTAAAATAACAGGCTCGGATGCCGTGAACGTATACGTTTCAGTTTCAGCGGAAAGGATAGTATAACTCCCGGCGGTGTTAAGTCCGGAAAAAGTAGCAATGCCCTTGCTGTTAGTTGTTTTGCTCGTTTCAAACCCGATAGCATCGTTGTGCGCTGTCAGTTGCACGCCCTGCAGCGGCTCCAGTTTGGGGTTAAGTACGGTTACTTCGATGTCGCCTTGTGCCAATGCCGCGGCCATGGGTATAACATACCCGAGTATGAGGAAAAGTCTTCTCATCAAGTATAAATTCTGTAAGTAAAATCAAGAAATGAAACGGGAGATTACTTACAGAACAGGCGGCGCGCGCAGCGATTCAGAAGCTACTGCGGCTATTGGTATGGGGGAGAATGTATAGCTTAGTTTTGAAGAAACAACTTGCAGCAGCGACTGAAGCACCTGTTTCAGCTTACCTAAGTTTGAGTATCTGCTGATGCATAAAATCCCGGCTCGGTCGTCGGCATCGGAAAGTATGGGAGCAAGTATGCTCACTTTAGCTGGTGCGGTTTGCACGCAAAGCTGGGCAAAAACGTGGCTGGTGTTCCAGGAAATCTGCCGGAAGTCGAGCTGTGCCATATTTTGGCGGCTCAGGCCCATCAAGTATACGCCACCGTCAGTGGCTCGCCCAAACACAAAGTCCTTTTGCTGTAATTGGCTGGCGGCGCTTCGGAGCAGGGCAGGCGTAAGGCCGGGCGTGTCGTTGCCGAGGCAGATAACCTGCTCGTAACCGGCGGCAAACGCTTGTGCAAATGCATGCTCTAACCGCTCCCCAAAAGTATGGCCCCGCTGGCTGGCGGAATCAACTATAAACAGTGGCAAACCCGATTGCTGCACAATTTTTTTGGTGTGGCTGATAAGCTGCGCCGCAATCGCTTTTCGGCGGGCATGGCCATGGCAGAAGTGCTTTGCCTGCGCCTCCTGTGCGGAGCTGCGGGTAAAAAGCAAAACGGCGATATGTGGCGGTGCGGGCGTCAAGTTCTTTTCTTTACACGAATATCGCTGAAATGTTTAAAGAATAGTGTCGGCAGGCAGACAATTGGATGATATTTTCCAGTTAGTGCAGCGGGTGTTTGTGGTTGTTGGCCAAAAGAAAAGGTGCAGCTTGGCACCTTTTCTTAGATTATAAAGATATTTACTTGCTACTTGTTTCCCAGCGAATCAACCTCGGCATTGGCTGGCATGGCAAACTGCTCGGCAGCCGGCTGCTCCTGCATCAGTTGCACGTTCTCAAACGACACCTTGTAGCGCACATCGCCAATTTGGCCGTTTTCATACTTGTAGCCCGTTAACTTGCCTGGCAACAAAAGTCCCTGCTGCTCTTGGTAATCCTCATACTTCAGGGCGTTGAACTGCACGTTCTCGCTGCCGAAATAAGTAACCGTGTATAGCAGCCACTCCATCTGGTTTGTTTCCGGGTTAATGAGCATGCGGTACTGGTCCTCCGGCGTGTCGCCGATGCCTTCGCCAAAGCTCGTGCTAATGACGCGGTACGTTTTGCCCTCCAATTCCAGATCATCCAGCTGCTCATAGTTTACACCAGGGTCAGCCAGCACAAAAGGGATGGTATAAAAGTAGAAAAACAGGTTATGATAAAATCTGGCAGACTTACCCGGATAAGCGGCGCGGTTTGGGCTCACCCATACCTGTTGGCCATCAAAACCAATAGTATAGTCGCCGCCCTTTACCAGATCTTTGCGTGTTTTCAGATCGATAATGTGCGTTTCGGTAGCTGGGTTGCCGCCTAAATCGGTTTGCAGCTCGTATTGCATGCCGCCAAACTGTTGCCATTTTTCAAGGCCGCCGTGTGCCTGCAGCACTTGCTCAAAGTATGCCGGGAAGGTAGCAGCAGCGTTAATTTCTGTAGTTTCCTCAGTCGTTTCCGTTGTTTTATCTTCAGATGGTTGGCAGGATGCTAACGCGAGGGCAGCAAGTATAAAAGTGTTAGAAATCAGTTTCATGGTTGATGGATTGGTTTATTCTCCTTAAGATACGATGGCAAAGCTAACAAGAGCTAAATTTAAGTTTTGTCGGGAATGCGACATTTCCTGCATGCACTTAGCATTACATTTATCTTTGCAAAAGTATGCGGAATAATGCCTTCAGGAAAGGTGATTTGACTTAGTAATGATGTTATTGGTCGAAATACAAGGGTGGCCAAAGCCAAACTTGCACGTATATGAAAGAGTGTTGTGGCACTTTTCCAGAAACACACGTTAGCAGCATAGTTTCTCAAAGTCAAAAATCTAACCTGACAACGTAATTTTACGAAACCCCTAAACCAGAACCATGCGCTTGATGTTGATATGTATACTTGCTATACTGCTGCTGAGCTGTAGCGGCAGCGTGCCGATTGGGGCGGTTGGCACCTCACCGCCCTCGCACCAACTCTGGACGCAGCTGCTGAAAATGCACGTACGCGATGATGGCAACGTGAATTACCAAGGCTTTGTGCAGGATAAAGCCAAATTGCAACGCTACCTCGATACACTTAGCCAAAACCCGCCCGACACAACTGCCTGGAGCGAAGCCGAGCAATTGACCTACTGGATAAATGCCTACAATGCCTTTACCGTGAAGTTGATCGTGGACAATTACCCGCTGGAAAGTATAACCGAGCTGCACCCAACCCTGCACGTGCCAGGAGTGAACACGGTATGGCACAAGAAGTTTTTCAGGATCGGAAACCAGAAATCGAGCTTAGACGAGATTGAGCATCAGATTCTGCGGAAGCAATTTGATGAGCCGCGCATCCATTTTGCCATCAACTGCGCCTCTAAATCCTGTCCGCCTTTAAGGCCTGAGGCGTATGAGGCCGGCAAGCTGGAAGAGCAGTTGCAAGAGCAGGCCAGGAGTTTTATCAACAACCCGAAGTATAACCAGATAAAGACAAACCGGGCGGAAGTGTCTCAAATATTCAGTTGGTTTAGCGGCGATTTTACCAGGCAGGGCAGCCTTCAGGAGTACCTGAACAAGTACAGCACTGCACAGCTTAAAGCTGATGCAGCCATTACTTATAAGGATTACGACTGGAGCCTGAACGAGTAAAAGGCCTGCGATCTGCCGTGGCAGGTGCCCCGTCTGTCGGGAAACTATATTTGACCGCGTATTTACGCTAACTTGGACCGGATTTTAACACAAAAGCCTTTACACCGACGCATGATAGAAGCCAAACCCATCGGCGATTTTTGCATCAATTCCCGTGGTCGCCGCATCGTGATCATTGGCAACGGCATTGCGGGCGTTACCTGCGCGCGGCAGTTGCGCAAACGCGACAGCGCCGCGCAAATCACCATCATCTCCGGCGAAACAGAGCATTTCTTCTCCCGCACTGCGCTTATGTACATTTACATGGGCCACATGAAGTATGCGCACATTAAACCTTACGAAGACTGGTTCTGGGAGAAAAACCGCCTGAACCTGGTGCACGACTGGGTAACACATATAGATTTTGAGCAAAAGCAATTACAGCTACAGCAGCAGGAGCCGATTGCGTATGATATTCTGATCTTAGCGCTCGGCTCTAAATCTAACAAGTTTGGCTGGCCGGGGCAGGAGCTGAAAGGCGTGCAGGGTTTGTACAGTTACCAGGATCTGGAAAGTATGGAAGCCAACACGCAAAGCTGCGCGCGCGCCGTGGTAGTGGGCGGCGGACTGATCGGGATTGAGATGGCAGAGATGCTGCGCAGTCGAAATATCCCGGTTACTTTTCTGGTGCGGGAGCAGGAGTTCTGGGATAATGTACTGCCACAGGAAGAGGCCAAACTGGTAGGCCGCCACATCCGCGAGCACCACATCGACTTAAGATTAGGCGCGGAACTGGATAAGATTCTGGATGACGGAACAGGCAAGGTAAAAGCGATAGTTACAAAGGACGGGGAGGAGATTCCGTGTCAGTTTGTTGGTTTAGCCGTAGGCGTGAGCCCAAACATCGACCTGCTGCGTAACACGGCTCTGGAAGTTAACAAGGGCATTCTGGTGGATGAGCACTTCGCGACGAACATTCCCGACGTATTTGCGATCGGCGATTGTGTGGAGTACCGCACGCCGCCGCCGCAGCGCCGACCCGTGGAGCAAGTATGGTATACCGGCCGCATGCACGGCGAAACGCTGGCGCATAACCTGGCGCACCAGCCAGTGCCCTACAAGCCCGGTCCGTGGTTCAACTCCGCTAAATTCCTCGACATCGAGTACCAAACTTACGGGCAGGTACCCAGCACCTGGGAGAAACCTACGGGCAGCTTTTACTGGGAGCACCCCGACGGGCGCAAATGTTTCAGAGCTTTGTTTGATGAAGAAAAACGCACGTTGTTGGGTATAAACGCATTTGGCATGCGGCTGCGGCACGAGTTTTTTGATGAAGCTCTGCGCAACGGAACAACAGTGGAGCAAGTGCTGGAGCAGCTGCCCACCGCCAACTTCGACCCGGAATTTTACGACAAACTTTACCCAAGTATACTTCAGGCTTTTAACCAGCAGTTTGGTACTAGCCTGCAGCCACGAAAAAAGAAAGAGAAGAAAGGCATCCTTTCCATCTTCGGCTTATAACACATGCACATGAAAATGCTACAAAAACTCGGACTCGGTATATTTCTGGCAGCGCTGCTACTCTTTAACCTGTTGCTTTTTATGGGCAATTTCAGGCTGACCGAGCAGAAGTTGCAACAGGTTACCAGCCCCGAAAACTACGAGATACTGCGCCCGGAACTGGAGCCTATCCTAGGCAAAACCTATAGCACCAGTTTCGCTTTTTCGCAGGATTTTAAGAAATACTTTGGAGCCTACAACACGCGCCAGCAGGAAAACGAGCAATGGGACCGCGTGATCTGGGACGATTATACGTTTGCCGCCACCAAAGCCGCCAGCGAAGGTTTTGTGGCCAATAACAAGCTTCTGCTCCTGTTGCTGACCGTTGCCTTGGGCACGGCGGGCGCACTCCTAAACATCCTGCCCAAGTACCGCGATGAGCCTGCCGGCATCAAGCATAACAGTGTCATGTTCTCGTCCAACAAATCGCGGGGCGTGATCGGCATCATACTTGGCGCTTACCTCATCGGCATCTACGTGCTGCTGTACTGGTTTCCAGAGTTTATCGTGAACTGGACGCTGCTCGTGGATCCGCTGAGCCAACTGCTTTCGGGCGGGCCGGCCAGCCAGTGGTTCCTGTATGGCACTATTTATACATTGGCCATTTTGGTGATGGGCGTACGCATGTTTCGGAAGTACCGGGGCAACAAGTACCAAACACTGCGCACCTCGTCCGTCATGTTTTTCCAGCTGAGTTTCGCCTTTCTTATTCCTGAGATTCTGGTGCTGCTCAATAAGCCCTGGCACGACTTCAAGAACATCTGGCCACTGGATTATACGTTCTTTTATGATTACCGTGTGGACGGCTTTTTAAACAGCGGAAGCATTGGTATGCTCATGTTTGTCTGGGGAATTTTGCTGATCATTTTAGGTGTGCCTTTAATGACGTACTTTTACGGCAAACGCTGGTACTGCAGTTGGGTTTGCGGTTGCGGCGGCCTGGCCGAAACCGCCGGAGACCCGTACCGTCATCTTTCCGATAAATCATTGAATGCCTGGCAAGTGGAGCGTTGGATGGTGCACGGTGTGCTGGTTTTTGCCGTCGTGATGACACTGCTGACGATAGTTAATTACTTTTCCGGCTTCGAGCTGCTGGGCCAATGGACGAACACGCTGCACGAGTGGTACGGCTTCCTGATTGGGGCTGCCTTTGCCGGTGTGGTAGGCGTAGGTTTTTACCCGCTGATGGGCAACCGCGTGTGGTGCCGTTTTGGCTGTCCGCTGGCGGCTTACTTGGGTTTGGTGCAGCGCTTTAAGTCCAGGTTCCGGATTACCACCAACGGCGGCCAGTGCATTTCCTGCGGCAATTGCTCTACCTATTGCGAAATGGGGATTGATGTGCGCTGGTATGCGCAACGCGGGCAAAATATTGTGCGCGCCTCTTGTGTTGGTTGCGGCGTGTGCGCCTCGGTTTGCCCACGTGGTGTACTGAAACTGGAGAACGGGCCGGAGCAACAGCGCATTGTTGATATTCCCATACTTACCGGCAACGAGTCGGTGAAGGTACTGAGCTAAGACACCCGAAGCCTAGCCCTGTTTTGATTATACGTTTAACCTGAATGACCGCTTTACTTTTAGTTTTTGTATTGATTTACGCCGCCGCCATGCTGTTCATACTTTTTTACAGCGTAGCCCAGGCTCACTTGCTATACAGGTTCAGGCGCTACCTTAAACGCGGCTCAGTTGCAGCACCCGCTGCGCCCAAGGTATGGCCAATGGTTACCGTGCAGCTGCCGCTCTACAACGAGAAGTATGTGGTCGAGCGATTGCTTGATGCCGTGGCCACTCTCGATTATCCTGCCGACAAACTCGAAATACAGATCCTGGATGATAGCGACGATGAAACTTCAGCCCTGGTGCAGCAGAAAATCCAGCAGTACCCGCACCTGCAGTTTCAGCACATACAACGCCCCGACCGCAGCGGCTACAAAGCGGGTGCGCTAAAGTATGGCTTAGAAATAGCCAAAGGAGCGTACATTGCTATTTTTGATGCTGATTTTATACCTAAGTCATACTTTCTCAAGCGCACAGTTCCATACTTCTCCGATGCCAAAACCGGCATGGTGCAAACCCGCTGGACACACCTCAACAAAACCTACTCGCTGCTTACCAGGCTGCAAGCCTTTGCCCTGGACGCGCATTTTTACATTGAGCAGGTAGGCCGCAACAGCCTAAGCGCTTACATCAATTTCAACGGCACGGCGGGTGTCTGGCGCAAGCAAACCATATTGGATGCCGGCAACTGGCAAGACGATACCCTGACTGAGGATTTGGACCTGAGCTACCGCGCTCAGATGAAAGGCTGGCGCTTTGTATACCTGCCCGAAGTGGAGTCGCCGGCGGAGTTGCCGCCCGTGATGAGCGCGCTAAAATCACAGCAATTCCGGTGGACCAAAGGTGGGGCCGAGTCGGCGGTAAAGCATTTGGGCAACGTGTTGCGCTCCAGCGCTCCGCTGCACGTAAAGTATCATGCGTTGGCTCACCTGCTAAATAGCTCTGTTTTTGTGGCTGTGCTACTGGCCTCGCTGGCAAGTATACCACTGCTTTGGGCGAAGGTTCACGGCCTTCTGCCGGAGGTGATTTTTGAAGTAGCGGCGATTACCTTGTTTAGTTTTTTGGTGATCAGCTTAGTTTACTTTCAGGCAAACACGCAGGAGCAAGGTTCGCTTTTCCGCCGCTTGGGCAGCTTTATACTTTACTTTCCGTTGTTTCTTTCCGTGTCGATGGGGTTGGCGCTGCATAATGCCGTAGCTGTTTGGGAAGGTTGGAGCGGCCGGAAATCACCCTTTATCCGTACACCCAAGTTTAACCTGGAAGCACGCGACAACAAGTGGCAGGACAATTTTTACCTGAATTTCAGGATGCCCTATACTACCTGGGCCGAAGGCTTGCTAGGTTTGCTGTTTCTAGGTGTAGCCGCCTGGAGCGTGGCGCAGCAAGAATATGGCCTTTTGATTTTCCATAGCATGCTGGCCGTTGGCTACCTGCTGGTGTTTTACCACTCTTTTCAATCGTACCGTAAAGTATAGACCGATGGCTCAAAAACTGCAATTCATATACAATGCTGAAACAGGTTTCTTTAACAAGCTAACCGATTTCGCACATAAAATAATTTCGCCTAAAACCTATGCCTGCAGCCTGTGCGCGCTAACCTATGGCAAATTTACCATGAAAGAAGAGTGGGCCGAGTACATTAAGAGCCTGCCCATGGAGGTAGAGTTTATCTATAAAAATGAGTGGAAGTTTGCGCCCGTGCGGCAGGAGTACCCACTGGTAGCGCTGCAAACCGGCACCGACCGCGTAGAAGTGCTGCTGGAAGCTTCTGAGCTAAATGAGCTTAAATCCCTCAAACAGCTAAGGACCAAACTTGACGAAGTGTTGCAAAATGCCTTTGTCGGCTAAAAAGCTTAAAGTCCTCGTTACTCAATCAAATCCAAAAGCCATGCTACGAAACCTGAAATTTCTCCCGCTCATACTTCTGCTCCTAGGCTGCTCCGGAGCCAGCAAAAGCAACACTGAAAGTATGGCCTCGCGGCAACTCGATTTTGATGCTTTTGGAGAATACTGGTATCAGGGCAAAGCCGAACTGAACAGCTATACGCTGGAGCAGTACCGCTACGGCGAGAAACGAGAAGGGGAGGCCGTGTTGATTTTTGTGACAGAGGATTTCTCGCGCGAGAAGCAGGTGAAACTGGACAACCCGCAGGCCAACGAGCAGGATGCGCAAAAGGTGCTCAAACTCAACCTGACAAAGAAGTTCGTGACAGGCATTTACCCGTATTCAATGATGCTGTCGGTATTCACGCCCGTGTATGATGCGGTGCCTGCGGTAAAAGTAACGGCTAGCTCGCAGGAGTGGTGTGGCCATACGTTTACGCAGTTGAACCGGCAGGGCGGCAAGTATAATGCGCAGCTGCGTTCATACTTCGAAAAGGAAAGCGACCAGCAACTTACCCTGGATGCCATGCCCGAAGATAACCTCTGGACGCTGCTGCGCCTCGACCCAAAGCAAATTGCGACCGGTGATATCAAACTCATTCCGGCGTTGCTAGACCAACGGATGACGCACGAAAAACTGGAGGAGGAAGACGCTATCATTCAAATTGTAGCAGCTGCAGATAGTATGGGCGGCTTTGCTGCCCAGGATTTAAACGTACTGGAGGTAAAGTATAAAGACTACCCACGCGTGCTGCGCATTTTTTATACTTCTGCTTTCCCGTATGAGATTGCCGGTTGGGAGGAAATCAGAACAAACCGAAACGGAGAAAAGGAGACAAGTCGTGCCACCCGCAAAGCAAAACTGATAACCGATTACTGGAGAAAAAACAGCACAACCGACGAGCCGCTACGCCAGAACCTGAAGCTAGACTGATTAAAGCTGGCTATACTTTTTAATGTAAATGCGGCTGCGGTCATAAGTCAAAATTTCCTGCCGTTCTAACTCGTTTAGCACCGATGTTACGGTTTGCCGGCTGGTAGCCGATAGTTTGGCGATCTCGTCGTGGGTGAGCTGCAATTTTACGACGCGTTCTTCGGGGTTCTGCGCAATTTCACGGCCATGCTCCTCCGCCAGCTCTTTAATAAACGCCCGTACACGCTGCTCCGCCGTTTTAAAAATCAACCCTTCCAGGCGGCTCTGCACTTTTTTCAACCGGAAGCCAATCAGCTTTGTAACCTGCAGGTTAAACTTCGGGCTGATTTCCATCATGCGCTGAAAGTTCTCAAGGCTTACCGAGCAGATCACCGCATCTTCGGTGGCTTCGGCAATTTCTTCGCGTGTGGCCTGTCCGGTTATCGATAATTCTCCAAAAACCTCGCCCGGCCCAAGTATGGCAAGTATAATTTCTTTCCCCGACTCCGATATGCGCGATATTTTAACGCGACCTTTCTTCAGCAGAAACACGGTGTTCGAGCTATCCTCCGGAAAGTAAATTACTTTATTGCGCGGCATGCTGCGCATAATGGCCATCCTGTCTATTTCCTCAATTTCCTTTTTAGAGAGGATCTTTAGCATGCTGAAATTTTCCAGGTACCAGAGTTTGGTTTCGGCCATGATAGGTGCTGATTTTTTGCAAAGCTACGGCTTTTCTCTATTTGATACGCAGAAATGCAAACATCTGGTAGCAAGTCTGGTTATCTACCAAACTGATAAATTGTCGGCTCACCGACAAACCCATGTAAACGTGAGTCGTACATTTGTATCTACAAATAAAGACTTTAAAAATTCAAAAGATAATGCTTAAACCAAGAACAGAAGTACCCGAGATAACAGTAGAAGTAGTAAACGGCGATGCCTGGAGCCTTTCCGGTTCTGATGCCGAATTTATGACCATGGTGGTTTTTTACAGAGGCTATCATTGCCCAATCTGCAAAACATACCTGCAAAACCTGGAGAGCAACCTCGATAAGTTTGAGGCGCTGGGTGTGAAGACCATTGCCATATCCAGTAACAATCAAGAGATTGCTGAGAAAACAAAGCAGGAGTGGGCATTGGAAAGGCTGCCTTTAGGCTATAACCTATCTATTGAAAAAGCGCGTGAACTAGGGCTGTATGTGTCTGAAGGTATCAACGAGAACGAGCCTGAAATATTCAGCGAGCCGGGTTTATATTTGGTAAAGGCAGACGGAAGTTTGTACGCTGCCGCCATCCAGACCATGCCGTTTACAAGGCCGAATTTTGATGAGCTGCTTGGCGCCCTTAAATTTGTCAAAGCCAAAAACTACCCTGCTCGCGGTGAAGCATAAGCTAACTCAAACTTAGATATGAAAGCCCGCTTAACCGTAAGCGGGCTTTTTTGTTTCTGCTTTTTCTTGTAGCGCAAAGATGCTCGTAGCCGTACCTAGGCATATACTTTACAACTACATGGAAAGAAGCAAAACACGGATAGAAGATCTGGCCCTGATTGGGGACCGGCGCACCTGTGCCTATATTTCTAAGGATGGCACGGTGGTGTGGTACTGCCCGGGCCGCTTCGATGCGCCTGCGCTGCTGGCTGGCCTACTGGATGAGGAGAAGGGCGGATTATGGCAAATACAAGCGGAAAACCTTCGGGCAAGCACCCGCTATTACCACAGCGACAGCAGCATACTTTGCACGCACCTGGCTACTGCATCCGGCGAATTAAAAGTTGAGGATTTTATGCCTATCGGTGCCAGTTTTAACGGGATCTGCCGCATGCTTTCTGAGGCACCGAACCAGCTAAAAGTAGTGCTTTCCGCAAAGCCGGATTACGCTCGCCAGGCGCCACTTCTCAAACCCGAGCCCGACGGGGCTGTAAGTATAAACGGCAGCATGTTTTTGTATGCCTCGCATCCGCTTCAGGTTCAGGATGATCAAATACTTTGCAATGTTCCTGCTGGCCAGGCTTCCTGGTTTGTACTGTGTGAGCAGGCAGCGGGCATTACGTCTGAAAAAATCAAACAAGCACATAAGGTAACCCAAGAAAGCTGGCAGGAAGTAACGAGCCACATCACCTATTACGGCCCCTACGAGCAGCAGGTGCGTAACTCGCTGCGAGTGCTCAGGCTGATGACCTTCGAGGAAAACGGGGGGATTATTGCGGCGGGCACTACCTCGTTGCCGGAAGTAAAAGGAGGTTTCCGGAATTACGATTACCGCTATGTCTGGCTGCGCGATGCCGCCATGATTGGCAGCGCCCTGACGCGCGCCGGCTCCGATGGGGAGGAAGAGCGCCGTTTTCTGAGCTTTATCTGTGATGCCATGCACCATGTGGAAGAGCCAGTGGTGCCGTTTTTCACGCTTGATAAAAAGCCCGCGCCTGGCGAGCTGCTGCTGCATCACCTGAAAGGGTATGCCCAAAGCCTGCCCATTCGTGTGGGCAATGATGCCAACGACCAACTGCAACTTGACGCCATCAGTAATGTGCTGCTTGCCGCCAAGCTTATCTACAACCGCTTCGATACACGCGAGCATTGGGAGTTGGTGGCCTGGCTTGCGGATTACCTCACTGAGCACTGGCACGAAAAAGACCATGGCCTGTGGGAGGAAACCCAGCTGCAACATTATACTTCCAGTAAAGTAGTGGCAGCCGTTAGCCTGGAGTACATCTCAGAGCATAGCCAGGAAGAGGAGCAGCGGCAGCGCTGGAAAAGTGCCGCCGCCGATATACGCGCTTTCGTGGATGAAAACTGCCTGACCTCTGAAGGGGCTTACGCTGCCTACGCAGGTTCCGAAGCGGTGGACGTGAGCGCCATACTTTTCCCGATCTGGGCCTATGTGGATGCTGATGCACCTCAAGTCCTTAAAACAGTTGAAGTGCTGGAGCGCGATCATTGCCAGAACCACCTGTTCCGAAGGCACCTGGTGGATTTTGATGCCAAACAGGAAGGTGCTTTTCTGGCCGGCACGTTCTGGGTGGCGCAATACTGGGTAATGCGCCGCGACTGGCAAAAATTTAAAGAGGTAATGGAGGCTGCGCTCGCTTTCATGAATGATGTGGGCCTGATGCCGGAAGAAGGTGACCCAGAAACCGGAGAGTATTTAGGCAATATCCCCCAGACCTTTGTGCATGCCTCTCTAATTGGGGCTGTGATTGATTACAAGGCCGCAATGGAACAAGAAAGCAACTAAAGTATGGATAAAGAGCAACCACACGATTTGCTGTACTGGCACGTCTGGACGGACGAGGAAGGCATCAGCCACCAGCGCCAATGTTCCATTGCCGGGTTCAGGCATGAAAGTATAAGTGAAGGAGCCGCACCACAATGGAACAAGCACTTACTGAAAGGCGAGCCAGCCAACATTTTGTTTGCAGAGTTGCCGGTGGGCTGGGTTGGAGAGTGGCACGAGAACCCAAAGCCACAATGGATCATCCCGCTAAGGGGCCGCTGGTTTGTAGAAACCATGGATGGGCACTGTGTGGAAATGGGCCCCGGCGACATCTCCTTCGGAGCAGATCAGCACACCAAACCTGCCAAAGACGGCAAGAAAGGGCACCTTTCGGGCACAGTTGGTAACGAGCCTGCGTTGCTAATGCTGCTTCAGTTAACTGATGATAAGTGGACAGCTGCACAACCCGGGGCTTTTTCCTGAATTATACTTTATGAACCTCACTAGAAATATAAACTCCACTGTATCATGGATTTAAAGATGAATGGCCGTGTGGCCGTTATAACGGGCGGCGACTCCGGCATGGGCCTGGCCACCGCTAAAATGATGGCCGCTGAGGGCGTAAAAATCATACTTGTTGATAAAACTTCCAAAGAGCTGAAACAAGCGTCAGAAGAAGTGCGCCAGCATGCTGGCAATGATACTGAAGTGTTAGCGTTTACAGCCGATCTTACTAAAAACGATGAAGTACTTGCCTTAGCTCAAAAAGTGAGAGAGACCTTTGGCGGGGCGCATATTCTGGCGCATTTTGCTGGTGAGCGTGGCGCTGCCGGAGACTTTCTGGAAATAACCGACAAAGGTTGGCTGGAAACCTTGGATACCGACCTGATGGCTGCTGTGCGTGTGTGCCGGGCTTTTATTCCGCAGATGCAGGACTTAGGTTGGGGGCGTGTTGTACTCATTTCTTCAGAAAATGCCTTACAACCTTATGAGGAAGAAAGCCCATACAATGCTGCCAAGGCTGCAGTAGTAAACCTATCTAAGTGCCTGTCACGGGCATACTCTAAAGATGGCTTGTTGATAAACTGTGTATCACCGGCATATGTAATAACACCGATGACAGACGAAATGATGGAGCAACAGGCTAAAGAACGAGGCGAGTCGGTGGAGGAGACCGTAGCATGGTTCCTGGATAACAAGCGCCCGCACATTAAAGTGAAGCGCCGTGGCCGTGCCGAGGAAGTAGCCGCGGTAGTAACTTTCCTGTGTTCTGAGATGGCCAGTTTTGTAAACGGTAGCAATTATCGCGTGGATGGGGGTTCCGTGGAAACGGCTTTTGGGTAAGTATAAACTTACTCTCAGGCAACCAACATGATTTGTCAAAGCTCCAGCGTCAGCTGATACCCTTCCTGCAATTTGTCGTGCTGATAGGTAAGGCTCGAAACGGAAATGCCAAGCAGCCGCACTGGGTATGCCGGGAGGTTGGGCGTGTGTAGCAACTCACGGGCTATGGTATAAATGGCGCTGGCCGAGTTAAACTCGCTTAGGTATGTTTTGCTGCGGGTATTTAGGGTAAAATCAAAATACTTTATTTTGAGCGTAACGGTTTTGGCGGATGCCTGCAGGCGGGCCATGTCCTGGGCCACTTCCTCGGAAAGATACTGCAGGCGCTCCAGCATGTCGGGCTCCTCGGTCAGGTCCGCATCAAAGGTGCGCTCCGAGCCGATGGATTTCCGGATGCGGTGCGGCTGCACCTGCCGCTCGTCCTGTGCACGAGCAATGCGGTAGTAGTAGCGGCCAACCTTCCCGAAATGGCGCACCAGTTCCTGCTCACTGAAGCGTTTCATATCACCACCCGTCAGGATGCCCATGCTCCGCATTTTAGCGGCGGTAACCTTGCCTATCCCATGAAACTTCTCGATCTCTAGGCCGGCAACCAGGTCCTCGGCCATGTCGGGGGTAATCAGTGTAAAACCGTCCGGTTTGTTCATGTCGGAGGCGATCTTTGCCAAAAACTTGTTATACGACACGCCCGCCGAAGCCGTGAGCCTGGTTTCCTCCAGAATGCGCTGTTTTATCTCACGCGCGATGATGCTGGCCGAAGGCATCCCAATTTTGTTCTCGGTTACATCCAGGTAGGCCTCATCCAGCGACAAGGGCTCTACCAGATCAGTGTAGGAGTGGAAGATTTCCCGGATTTGCCGCGACACGGCACTATAGACATCAAACCGGGACTTCACAAAAATTAGGTGCGGGCAGCGCTGGGCAGCAATCTTAGAGGCCAGTGCCGAATGCACGCCATACTTGCGCGCCTCATAACTGGCTGCTGCTACTACACCACGGGCTTTGGAACCACCCACAGCCACAGGTTTTCCGCGCAGCTCGGGGTTGTCGCGCTGCTCCACGGAGGCAAAAAAGGCGTCCATGTCGATGTGGATGATTTTGCGGATGGGGTGGTCCAAGGGTGTAGGCTATAGGTTACAAAGATACTAATTCTGCTGCAGGAAGTATAACCAGATGCGCCTGGGCCGGTTATACTTACCATAGATAGAATCGTATAGACAAGCTGATAAAAAAACGAAACAAAATGGCAGAAAAAATATGGTTTATAACCGGCGTTTCAAGCGGTTTTGGGCGCACCCTGGCCGAAGCAGCAGCCAAACGCGGCGACAAAGTGATCGGCACGGTAAGGCAGCAAAGGCAACTGGAAGAGTTTAATGCCATTGCTCCCGGCAACACCTTTGCCTATCTGCTGGACGTGATAAACCCCGATGGCGTGAAGGAAACCGTGGCAGCCGCCGTGAGGCACATGGGCCGGATAGATGTGCTGGTAAACAATGCGGGTTTTGGCTTTCTGGGCGCAGTAGAGGAAGCTAAGGTGCAGGAATTTAAGGAAGTGATGGAGACTAACTTTTTCGGGGCCTTGCAGGTTACGCAAGCCGTGCTGCCGTTCATGCGCCAGCAGGGCGGCGGGCATATCATCCAGATGTCGTCGGTGGCGGGTTTCCGGAGCACGCAAGGCTTTGGCGTATACAATGCCAGCAAGTTTGCGCTGGAAGGTATGAGCGAGGCGCTGGCGCAGGAAGTAGCGCCACTGGGTATCAAAGTTAGTATTATTGAGCCCGGCCCGTTTCGTACCAACTTTGCGGGCTCAAGTATAAAAAGTACGCAGAACGTAATGCCTGAGTACGAAGGCACCGCGCATGTCTTTAAAGACAGGATTCTGGGCTATGCGGGCACGCAGGAAGGCAACCCGGAAAAAGCCGCGCAAGTGGTGCTGCAGTTAGCGGACAGTGATTCGCCTCCGCTTCGCCTGCCGCTGGGCCAGACTGCCTACGATGCCGTTAGAAACAAGCTAAACCAGGTAGCGCAGGATTTGGATGCTTGGGAAAGCATTGCCACCAAAACATCTTTTGATGACTAAACCGAAGACGCTGCCAGCGTTAGCCAAAACATAAACCGGCGCTGGCGACATTTATAAACAATGAATACTAAAACACTGAAAACTATGAAACACATACTTAAACCCACCTGTATGCTGGCTTTTCTAGCCTTTCTCGGTTGTGCCGAATCCTCGCGTACCACAGAGGATACTACCAACGACAGCATGGCTGTAAACTATAACTCCGATGCCGATACGGTAGCCACAGTTACAGAGCCAAACCTCGTACTTCCGGCACCAGACACCACGCACAGGGCCCAAAAAAGAAGCAAAACTATTGGCTGGCCACAAGGTAAAACCCCGGTTGCTCCGGTAGGTTTCACGGTAACCAAGTTCGCTGCTGATTTAAAGCATCCGCGCCGCATTTATATAGCCCCAAACAAAGATATTTTTGTGGTGGAGTCGGATGATGAGCAAAAGAGCGCTAACCAGATTACGCTTTTTCGGGATACGAACAACGATGGCCAACCCGAGATGCGCGAGGTATTCATGACAGGCCTGAAACAACCCTACGGCATGCTGGTTTTAAATGGGTATTTCTACGTGGCCAACACCGACGGCTTGATGCGCTACCCTTACAAAGCAGGGCAAACGAAGCTAACAGCTTCGGGCGAGAAACTGCTTGACCTGCCCGCCGGCGGCTACAACCACCACTGGACGCGCAACCTCATTGCCAGCCCCGATGGCTCCAAAATATACATCTCTGTGGGGTCGGCCAGTAATGTGGGGGAGTACGGCATGAAAGAAGAGGAGCGCCGCGCCAACATCTTGCAGGTAAACCCTGACGGGACCGGAGAAAAAGTATATGCGAGCGGCTTGCGCAACCCTGTAGGCATGGACTGGTACCCAGGCAGCAACACACTATGGACAGCCGTGAACGAGCGCGATGAAATAGGCGATGAACTGGTGCCCGACTATCTGACAAGCGTAAAAGAAGGTGCTTTCTACGGCTGGCCGTACTCATATTTTGGCCAGAACATAGACCCGCGTCGTAAAGGCGAAAGACCAGATTTGGTACAGAAAGCCATCATGCCCGAAGTGCCGCTGGGTGCGCACACCGCATCTTTGGGGCTGGAGTTTTACAATGGCAGCAAATTCCCGGCAAAGTATAGAAACGGAGTATTTATTGGTCAGCACGGCTCCTGGAACCGCACTGAGTTTGCTGGATATAAAGTGGTATTCGTACCTTTTCAGGATGGCAGGCCAAACGGCAAGTATGAGGATTTTCTGACTGGTTTTATAGCTGATGCCAGCAAAAACGAAGTATACGGCCGGCCAGTGGGCATTGCTGAGTTACCGGACGGCTCGCTGCTAGTAGCCGACGATGAAGGCAACACCATCTGGCGTGTTGCAGCTAAGTAAAGTAATAGCAACCTATAAAGAGAGAGTGCTGCTGGTGAAATGCCAACAGTACTCTATCTTTCATAGGCTATAGCTTATCCAGTAATTTTATTTTTGGAGTGCCCTGTACGCCGGCTGCTTTCATTGCTTGCTTCAACTCATCAGATTGGCGAAACTGATTAGCTTTATCTAGATCTGCGGCTTCAAAAAGGACGCTGATTTCGTTTGGCTTATCTTGGTTGCGCCATATGTAGAGCTCTTTTAGTGATGCCTGCTCCCGTTTAGTCTTATGTGCGTCATATGCAGGTTTCCATTTGCCATAATCTTCAACTTCGTGTATAATCAGAATGTATTTCATTTTTCGGGGCTTTATATTGTAGCTACTCTATTTAATTGGGCCTAATGTTCTGGTTTACCCGGAACAGGTTCTCAGGGTCATACTTTTGCTTGATCTTAACGAGGCGGTCATAGTTGCCGCGATAAGTGGCCTTGATTCTGTCTGCGCCTTCTTCCATCATGAAATTAACATAGGCACCACCCGCAGAATAAGGGTGCAGGGCATCAAAGTAGTCCTTGGTCCAGGTTGTGATTTTATCCTTGTTTCGAGGGTCGGGGTCTACGCCAACAATAACCTGCGCCCAGTTCGCCTCGCGGTAGCTCCAGGCGGTAGCGGCCTTATTAACCTCGTGGGCAGCGCCGTTGGTAGGGTAAAGGTGCATGGTAGACAGCGGGCTGGGTAACCTTCTGGCAAACTCCAGGTGCAGGTCCATAGCCTCTTCCGGAATCTCTGTTACAAAATCAGCACGCCAGTACCACTGGTGCCCTGGCGGGTACAGCGGGTCGAACATACTTTGCAAGGCTGGGTGCGGAATTGGGCCAACCAGATCTATAGCTGGAGCAGGGCTGAGTTTTCTGATGGGCTTAAATAGCTCTTCCGCTAAATCTAGCGGGCCACTGTAGCACCATACAACACCACCCATAATTTTGCCATGATGCTCTTCGGGGAAAGGTGGAGCCGGCGGAACCTGGATAAACGCGAAAAAGCCACTCATGCCTTCCGGGGCTTTTAGGATAAAGTTTTGCCACCATTTCATAATAGGCTTCACTTGGTCCAGCTCCCAAAGCATAGGGCCTGCGTAATCGGTATCGGCAGGGTGCAATCTAAACAGGAAAGAGGTGACCACTCCAAAATTGCCGCCACCACCCCGTATGGCCCAGAAAAGATCTTCGTTTTTTGATTCGCTGGCGGTTACAAAGCTGCCATCAGCCAGTACCATATCAGCTTCCAGGAGGTTATCTATGCTTAAGCCATACTTGCGGGTTAAATGCCCAATGCCGCCGCCAAGCGTTAGCCCGCCTACACCTGTAGTGGAAATGATACCTGACGGAACAGCCATCCCAAAAGCATGCGTGGCGTGGTCTACGTGGCCCCAGGTACAACCGCCTTCTACGCGTACAGTGTAATTTTCCGGGTCAGCCCGGATGCCATGCATGTCTGAAAGGTCTAACACCAGCCCATCATCGCAGGTGCCTAGCCCGGCGCCGTTGTGGCCCCCGCCTCGTATAGCTAGCAGCAAATGCTGCTCCCGCGCAAAGTTCACTGCAGTAATTACATCGGCCACGTCAGCGGCGCGCGCAATTAAGCGCGGGTGCTTATCAATCATGGCATTGTATACCTTGCGGGATGCTTCGTAGGCATCATCTTGTGGCTCTATTAACGCGCCTCTCAGTTTTTGTTTAAATTCATTGATAGATTGCTGGTTAACCATAAAAAAACCTCCCTTCTTCCTTTTCTTAATCAATTGTCCGGGTGATTTTGTAGTCAGTGGTGGGGGCGCAATGCATGCCCCGGAAATTGTGTGGGCCTATACCTAATATACGTGGCAGGGCTCGGCCGGAAACTGAGAAGCGCTTTTTTTGAGTGGATAGTGCTAGAACACTTACTAAAGTTATGCTTAACCGGTAATTTGTACCCCTGAAAAACTCTCAGGCCCGCGCACGTATGTATAGCCATGTTCGGCTTAAGTGATTTACCCAAATTTTTTCTGGCATTCTTTCTTGTACTCCCTCTTATCTCGCTGGTGCATGAGGCGGGGCATGTGTTCTTTGCCTGGCTAATGGGTGGTAAAAACATACGGGTATCCGTAGGTACCGGCAAACTGCTTTTCAGATTAGGTATGCTGGAAGTGCGGCAGTACTACTTTTGGTATGGCTTCTGCAGCTTCGATAACCTCAAGCGTAACGAGCGTTTCGCAAACATACTTATCTTTTCTGGTGGCACGCTGTTCAATGCCATCACGGCCCTGCTGGTTGTCTACCTGATCGAGAGTAAGCGGCTTGAGCCCGGGTTGCTGACCTATCAGTTTACCTACTTTTCGTTGTACTACATTTTCTTTGCACTGTTACCCATGCCGTACCCTGACGGAAACGCCTCCGACGGTAAGTTCATACTTGACTTGATCCGTCACAAGACCATACCCGGCGAACGCGTGTACCGCCTAAGCTACAATGAAACTAAAAAACGATGGTGCCTGCTGGACCAAGAAGACAAAGAGCTACACGCCCTGGAAGAAGCGGGGGAAGCCTTGAAGAAGGCCCGGGAGCAAGCCATGCTGAGCCGGCCAAGCCGTTTGCTGCACCATAAACCTAACGGGCAGGTAGAGGAGCACAACTTCCCGAGAATTCCACAATAACTTTTCGTGCTGGTGGCTGTTAATGGAGCACATAACCCAAACAGCTAATTATGGGTGCACGCGTAATTTATGCAGAAGAGTTAGCTAACACATTAATTTAAATCAAGAGAAATGAACGTATTATTTGTATTGACATCACACGACAAGCTAGGCGATACTGGCCATAAAACAGGTTTTTGGGTAGAGGAGTTTGCTGCGCCATACTATAAACTGGCCGATGCAGGCGCTAACATCACGCTTGCATCTCCAAAAGGCGGCCAGCCACCCATCGACCCGAAAAGTGAAGCCCCGGATGCCCAGACCGAAGCAACCAAACGCTACTACCAGGATTCCGCCCTGCAGGAGAAAATGAGCAAGACTAAAAAACTGAGCGAAGTTAAGGCCGATGATTTTGATGCCGTATTTTACCCGGGAGGCCACGGGCCATTGTGGGATCTGGCAAACGATCAACAATCCATCAACTTGATCGAAACATTTAACCAGCAGCAAAAACCCATGGCGCTTGTATGCCACGCACCTGCAGCCCTTGCCAACGTTAAAGCCACAGACGGCAGCCCGCTTGTTAAAGGCAAAAAGGTAACAGGATTCACCAACTCAGAGGAAGAGGCTGTGCAATTGACCCACATTGTGCCATTTCTAGTAGAGGAAAAGCTAAAGGAACTTGGCGGAGAGTACAGCAAAGCCGACGACTGGCAAAGCTACGTGCTGCAAGATGGCCTGCTGATAACCGGCCAAAACCCAGCCTCATCAGAGGCGGCCGCAGAAAAATTGCTGGACACACTTTCTAAAAAATAAACACACTTGAAGCATGTGCCGCGGCACATGCTTTACTATTTGGTCTGTAGGTAGCATATCGGTTATCTTTGCGGCTTCATCATACATCACCTGCTTTATGGCGACTTTATTAGATTTTATCGGCAATACCCCGCTGGTAGAGCTTACACATATCAACACAAAACCCGGCGTAAAACTCTATGCCAAATTGGAGGGCAACAACCCTGGCGGAAGCGTGAAAGACCGCGCCGCCTATAGTATGATTAAAGGTGCTCTGGACCGTGGCGACCTGAAACCCGGCATGAAACTGATAGAGGCCACCAGTGGCAACACGGGTATAGCCTTAGCTATGATAGCGCGCCTATTTGGTGTAGAGATTGAGCTCGTGATGCCTGCCAGCGCCACTAAAGAGCGGGTACAAACTATGGAGGCCTATGGCGCAAAAGTTATACTTACGCCCGCCAAGAAGTCTATGGAAGGAGCCATTGATTACGTGGCAGAGCAGGTGCAGCAAGGCGGCTACCTGGTGCTGAATCAGTTCGGAAACCCCGACAACTACTTGGCGCACGTGCGCACCACCGGCCCCGAGATCTGGCGCGATACACAGGGCCAGGTAACGCATTTCGTATCCTCGATGGGCACCACCGGCACAATTATGGGCACCTCACGCTACCTCAAAGCGCAGAACCCCGCCGTGCAGATTGTCGGGGCGCAACCTGTGGAAGGTTCCCAGATTCCGGGCATACGCCGCTGGCCGAAAGAGTATCTGCCCAAGATTTTTGAGCCAGAGCGCGTAGACCGCACCATTGACGTGAGCCAAACCGATGCTACCGCCATGACCCGCCGGCTGGCCCGCGAGGAAGGCATTTTTGCCGGTATGAGCAGCGGTGGTGCAGTGCACGTAGCCACTAGACTGATCGAGGGGTTAGAGGAAGGCGTTGTTGTTTGCATCATCTGCGACCGTGGCGACCGATACCTCTCTTCCGATCTATTTGCTTAGTTCTACCTTAGTATCAATTTCATAAAACAGAAAGGGAGCCTTCATTAGATGGGTTCCCTTTCTGTTTTATGCCATGCTGTACTTGTAAACAAGTTGCCAGCTTTGGAGTTTTATGTACGTACATTGAACTTTAAAATCCTATGAGAAAGATCAAGAATACATACAAAGCAGCTTACGCGCCTATGGATGACCTGGTCACGTACCGAGCCATACCCACGCGCGAGGTAGAATATATTGACCCGTTTCTGTTCCTTAACCATCATGGGCCACAGGTATACAAAGCCAATAACCGGGGGCTTCCGTTTGGTCCGCACCCGCACCGCGGCTTCGAAACCCTCACGTTTATACTTGAAGGCGATATTATGCACCAGGATACCAGCGGTGGTAAGGATATAATTGAGGCTGGTGGCGTGCAGTGGATGACAGCCGGGCGCGGCCTGATCCATGCTGAGTTTTCTTCGGATAAATTTAAAAAGGAGGGAGGCCCGCTCGAAATCCTGCAGCTCTGGTTTAACCTGCCTGCCAAGTATAAAATGACGCAGCCTAAGTATGTTGGCCTGCAAAAAGACCAGATTCCGGTAGTAAGCGAAGAAGCAGGCAAGGTGAAGGTACATGTGATCTCTGGCAATTGGCGTGGTACCGAAGGGCCAATCCCATCGCTCAGCGACATACACATGGCCAGCGCGGAGTTAGAGGCTGGCGGCAGCTTTACTACCTCTGTGGCCGAGGAGCGCAATATTTTCTTTTACGTGGTGAGAGGCGCTGTGAAAGTAAACGGCGAAACAGTAGAGAAACTGAACCTGGTGGAATTTGAAAACGAAGGCGAGGAAATAAAAGTAGAGGCGCAGGAAAATAGCTACATACTCTTCGGACACGCCCTGCCGTTCAACGAGCCAGTAGTATCCCACGGGCCATTTGTGATGAACACCGAGCAGGAAATTCAGAAAGCTTTCCGCGATTATCAGCAAGGTAAAATGGGCAGTTGGGAAGGATAAAAGTATAGATCGAGAATTAATAGAAAGGTAAGCAGTGGCGCTAACTAGGGGCCATCGCTTGCCTTTTTTAATTAGCATAGCCATTCCTCAGTATCAATATTATTTGAGGTAAAATTTTTTGGCGATATCAGTCATAACCCAAGCGTTACTACTACAAATCAAATCTCTTCTAAGATAACCTGGCGTGCATCTCAGATTTGTGCCTAAATATAGATGTTGAGTCTCCGGCCCAACTGGCCTGGAAGGCCAAAAAATAGCAACTACTAAGCTAAAAGCCGTTAATAATTAATTATATCTCACGATACAAACCAAGGCCTATTGCGTTCCGGGCACGTATTTTTCTGCAGAACCACCAGCTGAAAAATTGCGGCAGGGAGACATGGCTTAGGATTTATAGGAGTAACTGAAAGTTGAACCTAGCTATTAAGGAGTTATACTTGCATCAATCTACGCTTGTAAAACTTTGTGCCTTAATGCGACTGGGTTGATTATTGATATTGCACAAGCTGCCAGCAGGTTTTGTTAAAAAATAGTATCTTAGCCGTATGGCAACTATTTATCATCAGGTACTTATACAGGCAAGCCGTGAGGCAGTTTATGAAGCAGTTACAACACAGCATGGTTTATCGAAATGGTGGATTCAGGATTGCACTGTGAAGGCTGAAAAGGGATTTATAAATGAGTTCAGGATGGCTGGCCACGGTACAAATTTGATGGAGGTACTCGCGCTACAGCCGCCTACTTTTGTGGAATGGCGCTGCCTTAACAAGAATGACCCTTGGACGGACACGCACCTGACCTTTGAGATTACAACGAAAGGCGATTTTACTTGTCTTGACTTTAAGCATATGGGTTACCCAAACCCCGACCACATTTACGCTACCTGTAATTTCCATTGGGCAAGGCACTTAGCCATACTTAAGATCTACTGCGAAACCGGTATTTCAACCCTTAACCAAACCGAGGAAGAGCAGCAAGTAAAAGCAGTGCTCGAGGGTAAAGTATAAACAAGAAGCCCCTGCAGTTTATTGGCTGCAGGGGCTTCTTGTTTATACTTATACTCTGTTTTAGCGTGATCGACCTGATGTGCTACCTTTTTTAGGCCCGCCTTTAAAGCCTCCCCCTCTGGCAGAGCTGCCTTTGCCCGCGCCACGGGCACCACCTCTGGCGCCTTTTCCGGCTGCAGCACCTGGCCCAGGTGCCGGCCTCGACTTGCCGATGCGTTTGCCTGTACCTGGCTGCTCCGCAACTGCTGGTCTGGTAGATTTTCTCGTACCGCCTTTCTCAAACGCAGGTTTATCTTTGCTGAATGTCTTTTTGAAGCTGCCATCCTTACCATCATACTTGGGTTTTACAGGCGCTTTACCCGCTTTGGCATTAGCAGTTTCTTTCAGTGCGTTTACCTCGCCACCAGTAAGTGCGCGCCAGTGGCCTTTCTGCATTTTAGTGAGGGTAACGTCCTGTATGCGCACGCGCTGCAAGTAGGTAACCGTATAGCCCAACGACTCGCATACTTTCTTCACGGCGTGGTTCATGCCTGGTTCCAGTATAATCCGGAAGCGGGTGGTAGACTCTTTGTGCACGTTGGCCTTTTTAGGATGGCCATCCTCAAAAGAGGCGCAGGCCTCGCTTAGTTTCGATATAAACTCGGGGGTAAACGGTTTATTGACAGTTACAACCAATTCCTTTTCTAACTGGCTATCAGCTTTGGTTAGTTTACGAACAAGGTCGCTGTCGTTGCTCAAAAACAGCACGCCTTCGTCGTCGCGGTCGAGGCGGCCGATGGGTTGCAGTGTGGCCGGGTAGTTAATGGCACGAACCACGTTGTCGCGCACACCCATATCTGCCGTAGCCGACATGCCAGACGGCTTGTTGAGCACCAGGAATACCGGAGCCTCTTCGCGCACGGTCAGCATCTGGTCATCAATGCGTACTTTGTCTTTAGGTGTAACGCGTGTTCCCGCGTCCGGCTCTTTACCGTTTACAGTTACCCTGCCTTCCTCAATCAGTCGGTCGGCCTCGCGTCGGGAGCAAAAGCCTGTGTCGCTGATAAATTTATTTAATCTCTTTGGTTCCATGATGTTGTGGCGAGCGCAGCAACCGATTTATACGTTGAAAACCTGGCAGCACCCTGTATTTAAAAACTCAAAATTACGGCAAAAGGATTGGTTTACCTATTGCCTTTATACTTGCGCGGCAAATAGGATTAGCGTCCACGTCTTCCGCCGGTGCTTTTGCCTTTGCTGCTGCCGCCTTTCGGGCTGCCTTTTGAGGCACCACGAGAGCCTCGTGCACTTCCGCTAGTTTTGGGCTTATCGCGTTTGCTGCCAGGGCTGCTTTTACCTCCGCTTTTAGGGCCGCCACCTGTGCGTGGCGGTCTGCTTGATGCGGCGTTAGAACGCGCCTTTGGTTTTTGGCTTTTGGTGGAAGCATCCGTGCCGGTGGTTTTCTTTTTACTCCCAGATGCTTCCTCGGTTTTGGTGGAGTGCTCTACCAGGCGCATCATTTCCGCTATTTCGGTTTCGGTCATGCTGCGCCACTGGCCAAGCGGGATTTTTGCCAGCGAGAGGTGCATGATGCGTGTGCGCTGCAGCGTTTGCACCTCATAGCCCAGTGCCTCGCACATGCGCCTGATCTGGCGGTTCATGCCTTGTGTAAGTATGATCCGGAAGCGGTTAGGGCCTTCCTGGGTTACCTTACATTTTTTAGTATTTACCCCAAGTATGGATACGCCATTGCTCATGCGCTCCACAAACTCCTGATTAATGGGCTTATCCACGGTTACCACGTATTCTTTCTCGTGCTTGTTACCAGCCCGCAGTATCTTGTTTACGATGTCGCCGTTGTTGGTAAGTATAATCAGGCCTTCGGAATCCTTGTCGAGGCGCCCAACCGGGAAAATGCGCTCGGGGTAGTTTGTAAAGCTGATGATGTTGTCGCGCTGCGAGGTATCGGTGGTGGTTTCGATGCCCGGCGGCTTGTTGAGCAGCAGGTAAACCGGCTCCACAGCGTCTACCGCCAGTAAGTTGCCGTCTACGCGTACCTTATCCTTTACAGTGATGCGGGCTCCTACTTCCGGGCGCTTGCCGTTCACCATTACGCGGCCATGTTCTATCATCTTGTCGGCTTCGCGGCGCGAGCAAAGTCCGGAGTCGCTTATAAATTTGTTGAGTCTGATCGGTTCCATAGGCAAAAGGCACTAACGGCGCTAAACGCCGTACTTGTGCAAAACATCTTTTGGCAAAAGTACAGGAAAGCCACTGATTTACCTATTTTACCACCTAGGGCTATTTGGCTTTGGCTGGCTCCGGGGTCAGCGATCTGTCGTCGGCTTCTCCGGTGGCTTCGCGCTCCTCGGCCATTTCGCGGGTCAGGAAGTAGTTAAGCATGGTTCTGATAACAGCAATGGCGCCCAATTTACCAATTTGGTCCCAGGACGGGGCGATGGCCGTGGAAAGTATATCGGCACCCAGCTGAAACTCCAGCGCCAGCGCCAGGTAACGTGCCAATATCAGGCGTACTTTGTTGTAGCTATGCATCTGCGGCGGAATCAGGGCCCGGATAAAGTAATACACGGCAATCACTACACCCAACCCAATAATAAGCGCCCCAATCGTTTCAACGCCTAATTTCAGCCACTGCACCGCATTTATCACAGCTCCTTCTATACCCTCTGCTGGCACTTCGTTCACAGGTTCAGAAATGGTCTGCTGAAGGGAGTATAAAAGTTGCATCGATGGTGGAGTTGAGTTAATAAAGTATTTTAACTCACCTGTTTACGCGGCATCAAACTAAATGTATACAAAGGTTAAAGTATAGCCGAATTAGATAACCAAGAGTATGGCTAACCTTCATCTCTATAGCTTTAAAAGCAAACCGCCCAGCCAGAATTTTCTGACAGGGCGGTTTGCTTTATACTCGTTTAAATAGTTTTAGTCACATTGCATTAAATACCCGCTGCCTATCGGGGAGCCGGGAGGCAGGTCAAGTGGGCGACTTGGTTTAACCTCTTCCGTAACCGGGCGGTTCAGGCGGGCCAGCGCAAAAGTAAGGTGGGCCTGGTAGGAATCTTTCTTTAGGGAGCGCTGCTTGCTTGCGATGAATCCCTTTAGGTCTTTTAGGGCTTCTGTAGCTACAGCGCGTGCCTGGTACGAGGCAGCCTCGTTATGGGCAAGGCTAAGCAGGTGTGTCAGTACAAGCTGCTCGGTTTGCAGCTGCACCTGCTCCTGCAGTCCTTTCTCGTATTGCCCCTTCCAGGTATTGTCAACCAGTTGGTTTACCACATCCTGCAGGCTGAGGTTATTGTCGCGGGCGCCCAGTTCTACCAGCCTGGAGGCACGTTCCGGGTGCAACAGGAATGATAGTGTAAAATCTGCGGAAGCTTCTGCGGCAGCCAATGGGTCAAAAGTAAGGCCGGTGCGTTTCTCGAACAGTTCGCGGCTGCTTTTAAGGCCTGGGGCGCGTGGCGGGATAAGGGCGATGATATTTTCTGGCAGCGTGAGCACCTCCGGTGATAAGGTGCGCAGCAAGGCCTGTAGCGCCTGCTGTTGCTCTCGCTTGGGTACTACTTCAGTAGTTAGTTGGCCATCGCCGCGCACGGCATAAGTATAGTTCACGCCGCCAATAAGCTTGGCAACAGCTTCCGTTTGGTAGCGGTGGTAATTGTAAACAGGCACCAGAACATCCTCCAAAGTGCTCATGGCTGTGCCTGGCTTAATGTTGTTCTCCGAAAAGTTCTTTAAAGCTTTCTCACGGATGCGGAGCACATTCAGTAGCTCATCAGTGGCATCCTTCCCGTTATCCCAGAGGTGTGCAACCGGGTGTGCCCCGCCCGGGGAGCGGGCATCGCGGTCCGAGATAAACAGCAGGCCCTGTGCGCGGCTTTTGGCCAGAATCTCATCCAAGGCCTTTTTCTCATCGGTGCCGGCCGGGAAATCCTGGTAGCCGTAGGCGATGGCGGTTTTATCCCAGGCTCCGATCTCGGTACCGTAGGCCTGGCTCAGGTCGATGTTGCCGGTGCGGTCTAGCTTGGCTTGCGGGTGCGGGTAATCCATAACTGAGGCGTTGTTGTTGGCTGCATAGTTGTGCATGATACCCAGCGTATGGCCTAACTCGTGGGCCGACAGCTGCCGGATGCGCGCCAGCGCCATGTCCATCATGGCTTTGTTTTCAGATTTACCATTTTGATAAGGAGCAAGCAAACCTTCGGCGATCATGTAGTCTTGGCGAACACGTAAAGAACCTAAAGACACATGCCCTTTGATAATCTCTCCGGTGCGCGGATCAACTACTGAAGCACCGTAAGACCAACCGCGTGTGCTGCGGTGCACCCACTGGATGAGGTTGTAGCGCACATCCATCGGGTCGGCAGAGTCAGGCAGCACCTCCACCCGGAAAGCATCTTTATACCCAGCCGCCTCAAAGGCCTGGTTCCACCAGCGTGCGCCATCTAGTAATGCCGAACGGATAGGCTCCGGTGCGCCATTGTCAACATAGTACACGATGGGCTCAACGGCTTCTGATACTTTGGCTGAAGGGTTCTTTTTCGCTAGCCTGTGGCGCGCTATAAAACGCTTATCAATATCCTCATCTACCGGCGTGGCATAATCCAGGTAAGAAATACCGAAGAAGCCGGCTCGTGGGTCGGCCTCGCGAGGTTTATACTTATTATCGGGCAGTTGAATGAAGGAGTGGTGCTGCCGCAGCGTGAGTGCCTGCGCGTCCGGGGCTACCTCGCGCACTAAGCGGCCGGCATCCTCGCCACCGGTAAAGGTAAGCGTGGCCTCAAACTCAGTGTTCTGCGGAAAGTTCTTGGTGCGCGGCAAGTATAACGCCGAGCGGCTGGCATCGAGTTTATAGCTTCCCTGCTTGCTGCGTTTTATACTTCCGGTTACATCGTGGGCGTCGCGGAGCAGGAAATCGGTGGCGTCTACCAGCACTTTGCTGCCGTCTGCGGCTTCGGCTTTAAAACCCCAAAGTATGGATTGTGCAAAAGACTCCTCCACGGCGCGGCGCTCGTTGGGGTTGTTTGTGGTGGCACGATAAGCCAGGTTGGGCTGCACCAGCATTACTTTGGGGCCCTGCCTACTGAAGTATACCACGCGCTCGCCGCCCAGTTGTCCGCGGTCCAGGCCGATGTCGTTAGAGCCCAGGCCGGCTGGCAGCGAGTTCACATACAGGAACTCCTGGTTCAGTTTATCAATTTCAAGCCAGATTTTACCTGTTTCATCATCATAGTAAAACGGAAAAAAGCCGAAGTATTTTTGCATGCCAACAGTTTTGGAGGCAATACTGGGCAGCTTTTGAGCCTGGGCAGTGTGGATTGCCATGCATGTAAGTAACAGCAGGAGGCAAAGCCCTCTAAGCAAAAGTGTTTTCATGAAAAAGGTGTTCGTATAAAGATGGAAAGGTAAGATAGCCATTTTCTATATTTATTGGCTGACATACTTCCAGGAAGTGCTAGAAAGATGAAAATCATTTGCTTAAGCTGGTGCAGACGGAGGCCTTTCGCAGAATTTTAACACTAAGGCGCGCACTTAGCGTATAGACTATCTCATCAGGTAACAAAGTATAAAACATGAAAAATATACTGACAATCTTAGGCTGTAGCCTGTTTTTAGTGAGTTGTGGCGGCAGCAGTAATTCCGAGTATGAGGATTATTACGACGCAGACAAACGCGCGGCAGCCACCGAAGAAGCGGCTGCACCCATAGAGCAAACCAAGGTTGGTACTGATGCCGCAGTAAATGAACTAACCGACAGTGCAGCGGCAACCGGAGAGCAATTACAGGCGCAAAACTATGAACAAGGCGCAAAGCTAATTGCCATGTCTGATTGCCTTTCGTGCCACCAGGAGAAGCAGAAAATCGTTGGCCCCTCGTATGTGGATGTAGCCCAAAAGTATGAATTCAATGATAAAAACGTAGACTACCTGGCCGGGAAAATTCTAGAGGGTGGGGCTGGTGTTTGGGGCCAGGTGCCCATGACGCCGCACCCGGACCTGGAGAAGGAAGATGCCCGCATTATGGCCAGGTATATTTTATCACTACGAAAAAAATAGCAGCGGCATCATCCGTGCCGGAAGATGGAGAAATTTGTCTTTTCACCGCTTTAAACATGCAGCCAGCACGGCTGTTTGCATTCAAACCTTTAAAACCAAGTTATGATACAAAGCAAGGGATATGCCGTGAAGGAGGCAAGTGCGCCTTTAGGCGATTTTAGTTTTGAGCGCCGCGAGGTGGGCGCCAAGGATGTGCTCATTGACATACTTTATTGTGGCGTGTGCCACTCGGACCTGCACCAGGTGCGCAACGAATGGGGCAACTCCATTTACCCGATGGTACCGGGCCATGAGATTGTTGGGCGCGTGAAGCAAGTTGGCAGCCACGTTTCACGGTTTAAGGAGGGTGATTTGGCCGGCATCGGTTGCTTTGTGGACTCCTGCCGCCACTGCCGCAGCTGCGAGGACGGCCTAGAGCAGTATTGCGAAAACAACCTCGTGATGACCTACAATGGCTACGATAAAGATGGCAGCCTGACTTATGGTGGGTATTCCAATAAGATCGTGGTAGATGAGAAGTATACTTTAAAGGTACCCGAAAACCTTGAACTGTCGCATGTAGCGCCATTGCTATGTGCGGGTATTACCACCTATTCTCCGATTATGGAATGGAAAATAGGACAGGGGCACCGGGTAGGCATTGTTGGCTTAGGCGGCTTAGGCCATATGGCCGTTAAAATTGCTGCCTCGCGCGGTGCTGATGTTACGGTGCTGAGTACCTCGCCTGGTAAAGAGCAGGATGCCAGAGATCTGGGGGCGCACAACTTCGCCATCACCAAGAACGAGGAAACCATGAAAGAGCTGGCCGAAACTTTCGACTTTATCATCGATACGGTTTCTGCGCCGCATGATTATAACATGTACCTGAATTTGCTGAAACGTGATGGCACCATGATTTTGCTGGGTGCACCGCCAGCACCTGCCGAAGTAATGGCAGCAAACCTGTTATTTAAACGCCGCAGGCTGGTGGGCTCCCTCATCGGAGGTATACAGGAAACTCAGGAAATGCTGGATTACTGCGCCGAGCACAACATTGTTTCGGATGTAGAGGTGATACCGATGGATTATATTAACGAAGCCTACGAGCGTATGGAGAAGGGCGATGTAAAATACCGGTTCGTTATTGATATGTCTACGCTGTAGGATTTACCACAAGTAAAAAAGAGCCCAAACCTGAAGTCAGGTTTGGGCTCTTTTTTATACTTACCTTAGGAGTTTTTGCGCAGCACCAGCGTGGTCATACTTCGTTTATCCTCTACTAACACTGTTTTCAGGGGCTCAAGCATTTCTGCCTCCAAAGTATAAACTAGCTCCCTCACTAAGGGTTCATCAGCAAGAAACCAAACCGGGCCATTGGGCATCTGATACAAACTTGGTCCAATCGCAATCAATTTCCCTTCCATACCTATGGTGGTGCTGAACCGGCAAAAAAGCATGCCCCCAGGCTGCAACACGCGCCATAATTCTTGGAACATGCTTCGGAAGTGCGCTTCGTTCCGGGCAAAATGCAGCACTGCGCTGCAAATCACCACGTCAAAATTTGCTGCCTGATAGGGCAGTGCCGCAAGGTCAGCAACTGCAAAATGCTCTTTATACTTTTCCGGGGCGTACTTTGCAGCCATTTGCCTGGCTTCACGGATTGCTACATCCGAGGCATCGGCGCCATATACTTTTACCCCAGCTTGCAGGAGGTAACCAATGTTCCGGCCCTCGCCGCAGCCGGCATCAAGTAGTTTCATGCCTTCTCGTACACGGCCTTTCAGCAACTGGTCGAACAGATAAATGTCTATGCTTCCGAAAAGCTCAGGTAGGCTCTGCAGGGCTGGTATCATAGGATTTTGAATGTATGTGTGTTGCAATTTATGATGCTGAAACTATACTTTCTGCTAAAATTTTCGGATAATTGGGTATAACCTTACTTTAAACCGATCAACTATGAATTCCGCCACAACAAACCCAACATCAAAACTAACTAAAACTGAGTTTATCCAGAAGTACGCAAACCACCCTACATACATCCCGCCGCGAGGTCCTGAGCTGCACGCTAAAAACTGGCAAGCCGAAGCTGCACTCCGCATGTTCCTGAACAACCTCACCGATGAAGTGGCCGAAGCACCCGCCGATCTGGTTGTGTACGGCGGAACGGGGCAGGCCGCAAGAACCCCAGAGGATGCCCGCAAAATAATTGAAGTGCTGCTGGAACTGGAGGAGGATGAGAGTCTGCTGGTGCAGTCGGGGAAGCCGGTGGGCAAGGTGCGTACCCACGCCGAAGCGCCACGCGTACTCATTGCCAACTCAAACCTGGTGCCGCATTGGGCCACTTGGGAGTATTTTAACGACCTGCGCAAGCGCGGGCTTATTATGTATGGCCAAATGACGGCCGGCAGCTGGATTTACATCGGCTCGCAAGGTATTTTACAGGGCACTTACGAAACCTTTGCTGCCTGCGGCGATAAATATTTTAAGGGCGATCTGCGCCATAAGCTGCTTGTAACGGGCGGTTTAGGCGGTATGGGTGGCGCGCAGCCTTTGGCGGCAACGATGGCCGGTGCCACCTTTTTGGGTGTTGACGTAGACCCCGCGCGCATCCAGAAGCGCCTCGACACCCGCTATATCGATAAAATGACCCACGATTACGAGGAAGCCAAAGCCTGGGTGCTGGAGGCCCAAAAAACTGGACAGGCACTATCTGTTGGCTTGGTAGGTGATATCGGCGACGTGCTCGGAAAACTGATTGAAGATAACATCACCCCAGACATCCTCACTGACCAAACATCGGCACATGATCCATTAAACGGCTATGTCCCGAATGGTCTGACGCTAGAGCAGGCCAAGGAACTGCGCCACCAGGACCCGACAAAATATAAAGAGCTATCACTGAAAAGCATGGCACGCCACGTGGGCTTTATGCTGGAGCTGCAGCAGCGTGGCAGTAAAACCTTTGACTATGGAAATAACCTGCGCGAATTTGCCCAACAGGGTGGTGAGGCAAATGCCTTCAACATTCCGGGCTTTGTGCCCGAATATATCCGTCCGCTGTTTTGCGAGGGCAAAGGCCCGTTCCGCTGGGCAGCCCTTTCCGGCGACCCAGAGGACATTCGCGTTACCGACGAAGCCCTGAAAGAACTGTTTCCGGAAAATACACACATGATTAAGTGGTTGGATGAGGCACATGAAAAAGTTGCCTTCCAGGGGCTGCCTTGCCGTATTTGCTGGCTTGGAATGGGCGAGCGTGAGAAAGCCGGGCTGCTGTTTAACCAACTGGTGCGCGAGGGCAAGGTAAAGGCCCCGATCGTGATTGGCCGCGACCACCTCGACTGCGGCTCTGTGGCCTCCCCATACCGGGAAACAGAAGGCATGAAAGACGGGTCCGACGCAATCTCCGATTGGCCGTTACTTAACCTGATGGCTAACACAGCCGGCGGCGCCACCTGGGTATCCTTCCATCATGGGGGTGGCGTAGGTATTGGTTACTCGCAGCACGCAGGCATGGTTATACTTGCCGATGGCACCGAGCGTGCCGATCGTTGCCTGCGCCGCGTGCTCTACAACGACCCGGCCCTAGGAATTTTCCGCCATGCTGATGCCGGCTACGAAACGGCCCAGGAAAACGCCAGAGAGTTCGGGCTGGAGTTATAGTATAAGCAAGCCTTAAAAACCTTTAAAAGAGATTTAACAATGAAAGAAGATAGCGCAAAGTATACGCTTATCGGCCCTTTCAGCCAAATACTAACAATGGCTGGTTTGCCAAAAACCGGACCGGTGCAGGACGAGCAACTGCAGGTGCTAGAGCGTGCGGGCATACTGGTTCATGGTACCGAAGTTGTAAAAGTGGATGCGTACGACAAATTGCATAAACTGGCGCTGGAACAGCAGTATCATCTGGAAATTATAAATGAACCACTAGTGTTGCTGCCAGGTCTGATAGACGCCCACACGCATATCTGCTTTGCTGGTAACCGTGCAAATGACTATGCCATGCGCGTTGCGGGCAAATCATACCTGGAGATTGCACGAAATGGTGGGGGCATCCTGGATAGCGTGCGTAAAACCCGTGAGGCAACGCTGGTAGAACTCGTTGACCTGCTCCGTAAGCGCTGCGACCGCCACCTGAAGGAGGGCGTTACCACCTGTGAGGTAAAAAGCGGCTATGGCCTGAATGTGGAAGATGAGCTAAAAATGCTCGAGGCCATTAAACTTGTAAACAAGCATCACCCGCTGGATTTGGTGCCAACCTGCCTGGCGGCGCATATGGTGCCACCCGAGCATGCGGAAGCGAAAATATACCTTGAGGAAGTAGTTACCAAGCTGTTGCCTCAGGTGCTGGAGCAGGACTTGGCGCGTAGGGTTGATATTTTTGTGGAAGAAACCGCATATAAAGAGGGTGAGGCACTGGAATACTTGTTGGCTGCCAAGGAAATGGGCTTTGACCTGACGGTGCACGCCGACCAGTTTAGCACCAGCGGCAGCAAAGTAGCCGCCGAGGCAGGCGCTGTAAGTGCAGACCACCTGGAGGCCAGCAGCGAGGAAGAGATTGCACTGCTGAAAGAAGCAGGTGTTGTAGCCACTGTGCTGCCAGGTGCCTCGTTAGGGCTAGGCATGCATTATGCACCGGCGCGCAAAATGCTGGATGGAGGGCTTTGCCTGGCCATTGCTACAGACTGGAACCCCGGTTCTGCTCCCATGGGCGATTTGCTTGTACAGGCAGCCGTACTTGGCGCAGCCGAAAAACTTACTACGGCAGAAACGCTGGCAGCCATCACAGTTCGGGCGGCTTATGCACTAAATCTCTCTGATAGGGGTATACTTGCGAAAGGCCAGCAAGCCGACATGGTTGCCTTTGCCACCGATAACCACCGCGATATACTATACTTTCAGGGCAAGCTGAAACCAGCACACATCTGGAAAAAAGGGCGGCGCATTTAACCGCAGCATTTACAAGCACAACCCATGTATAAACCTGCAACTAAGAAAGCTTGGCAAGGCCGAATAGATAAACTTGATGGCGAACTTGGCGCGCGCTGGCACCAGCGAATCCATTTCCTTGACCTTACCAAAGATATACCTGAACCTGCCGCAGATGTAGCATTTGCTTTCCTGGGCTTTTGCTCCGATGAGGGCGTGCACCGCAACCAGGGCAGGGTAGGTGCTGTGGGTGGCCCGGCGGCCCTGCGCAGTGCCATGGCCTCTTTTGCCTACCATTTAGCACAGGAAGTGAAGTTATATGATGCCGGAGATGTGCTTTGCCCTAGCGGAAACCTGGAGGATGCGCAGCAGCAACTAGGCAAAAAGGTGGATGCCCTCTTGAAGCATGGGTACCGGCCACTTGTGCTGGGCGGCGGCCACGAAACAGCCTTCGGCCATTTTCTGGGTTTGGAGCGATCAAGTGGCGGTTTTAGGCTTGGTATCCTGAACTTTGATGCCCATTTTGATTTGCGGAGCTATACCCAACAGGCCAGTTCAGGAACACCTTTTCTGCAGATCGCCAACAGCTTGCAGGCAAGCGGCAACGATTTTGTATACAAGGTGCTGGGCCTGCAGGAGTATGGCAACACGGCAGCGCTTTTCAAAACCGCCAGTGAGCTTAACGTTACTTATACCTTGGCTGGTCAGGTGCAAATGCACCGCCTGAAACAGCTAGAACAGGACCTGCAGGCGTTCCTGGACAGTGTAGACCTGGTATACTTAACCCTGGATATGGATGTTTTCGCGGCGGCCTATGCGCCTGGGGTTAGCGCTGTAAACGCACTGGGCTTACAGCCCGAGGTGGTGCTGGAACTGATGAGGCAAGTAGCACAGAGCGGAAAACTGCTAAGTATGGATGTTACCGAACTCAACCCAGCCCTCGACATCGACAGCCGAACGGCTAAACTTGGCGCAGCCATACTTTATCAAATGGTAAATACCTGGAAGCAAATATAAAATGGAGTTTTGGCTTGAAATACAAACGGCCCGGCAGAGTTTTCTGCCGGGCCGTTTGTATTTTATTTTACCCTGAACTTGGTCCAGTAAGTTGTATCGCTGGTCTTGACTTCTATCAGGTACGTGTCAGGCTTTAGCTTGCCTAGTTGGTAGCGCCAAGCGGAGCGGTTGCGGCCAGCCTCGAGAGGCTTTTGATAAACTAGCCTCCCGGCAGTATTCTTTACCTGCAGAGTGGCATCCTCTTCCAACTGCTGCGAAAAATCGAGTTGGTAAGTACCGTTGCGGCCAGGCACCAGATTTATGCCTGAAAGTGTTTCTTTCTCACCGAGCTGCTGCAAGCTTTGTGCAAGCTCATCCTGCGGAACAGGAGACGTGGCCGTGGATTGCGCAAAGGTAGTAGATGAAAAAAATAGGCCACAAAGGACAAAACTCAAGGTGAGTACGGGTTTTATGCAAGTCATGGGCAATACGGGTTTAAGGTATAAGATTACGTATGCCTATGCAGTTTTTGGGCCAAACTAAGATCAAGCACATGGTTTTAATTTTTTGGTCTCCTGATCATAGCAAAAACGGGAGTTGCCATTAATTTCCGTGCCTCCCAGCCAATACGGTTTCGGTTTATAGTTTGCGTAGCCCTGCAGTACGCGCTCACCAAAAAAGCTAAGCTTCAGCGGTTCTGTGGTTTGCGCGAGGTCGGGTTGCAGCTGCGAGAGCAGTTGCTCCAGCTGCAAATCACCAAAACCATAACCCGGGTATTCTATCCAGAACTGCTGCATTAAGGCATTCATATTTGTGGCACCATCCTGAATAAACTGTAGTAAGGCGCGTTCTGGCTGGCTCAGGCCATCGGTGCAATCCGGGAAGCGCGTAAAGAAAAGGTGCATGGCCTCGTCCAGGTGGGGCAGCGGCGAGGAAATCTGCTGTAAGTATAGCTGTAGCTTTAAGGGATGAGGGCTGGCGTAAAGTTCCCAAATCTCGCCTGCACTATAAAGTTGATCTTGTGTTAGTTGCTGCCTCTTTTCCATCAGTGCCTGCAGTTGCCCAGAGTTTAGCAAGCCAATGCTGCTACCAGGACCAGGTGTGCATACCGAGACCATCGCAGGTCTGCGTTGCTGGAGGCGGCTCAGCAGGAAGAGCAGGTTTACCTGGCACATCAGGTCAGCATCAAACCAAAGTATAACTTCGAAAAAAGTATGCGCTTGCTCTAGTTTCTGCACTTCTTCCAACACCTTGATATGGTAGGCTTCTGCAGGCTCTTTGGTGGCACGCGTAATGTATTCTTCCCGCTTTTGCCAGAATTCGCTCTCGGGCAAGTCTGCATGGACCGGGCCTTCTGATAGTACCTCACGCCAGACCAGTACTTGCCCTGGCAGGTTAGCTTTGGTGAAGTTTGGCAGGGATGCATCGCCGTTTAAAATATGTAAGGTGGAAAGTTTTTTCATACAGGAACAGGCAGTACTGTGCAGGAAATGAGAAGGCAACTGACACGTAACGGTGCAGCTGCCTTGCCTCAAACATTATAACGGTATAATTCTTTAACGGTATTAGCGAGTGCTTAGTCTATAGGCTACCACCCGATTATCGTTAAAAGTTGGTACAAGTACTAAACCAAGCTGTCGGGCGTAGCTTATATCGGCTGCGTTTATGTTTTTGTCCTTGGTGTTAAGCAAGCGCCATTTCTTGCCTGTTTCCATGACATAGTATACTTCGCCGTCCCAGCTCGAGATCAGGTATGCGCCGTCGGTGGCTTCGGCAATGCCGTCCGCAGCTTTAATGCCGTCGGTCCATTCTGAAAAATTTTTAGTGGCAGGATCGAGCAACCGCACCCGGCCGCTGCTCATAAAGGCAACAATCATCCTATCGCCCTCCAAGTAAATACCGTTAGGTTTCTCGCGTTTGGTGTTATCCATCCAGGTGCTTACGCGCCCGTTGCGGAGCAGGTAAATGCGTTTCTGGTCTGTGTCGGTTACGTATACATTACCTGTGTTGTCGATAGCTACATCATTGAGGTACTTTGCTTTTTCAGCTTCATAGCGGCCCAGCACGGCGCCGGTTTGTGTGGAGATGGCTACAATTTCATCGGTATCGGCTACGTAAAGCACGTTGTTATGTACGTCCATGCCACGCGGATTGCTAAGGCCGGTAACCCAATACAGTTCCTCTACTTCGCCATCGGTATTTAACTTCGAGATAAAGCCGTCTCCGTCTTTTTTGTCGGATGTTTGGTTGATGTTGCTAACGTAGATGACGTTCCGTTGCGGGTCAAATAGTGCTGATTCAGGCGTTTTAAAGATGTTGTCGGATGCCCAGGCCTGCTGCATTTCTATGGGGGCACGGGCGGTAAATAAACTACTGCTGCAACTGCTTAGCCCAACCGATAAGAGTGTTATACTTATAGCTGAAAGTATATTCCGCTTCATAAAATTCTGAATTTGGTTTATACTTCTTACGCGCAGGCAGCTTAGCCGTTATGCTTTGGCAGGCGTTAGTCGGTGGGCAGATTTAGCTTCTGCAGCGTTCCTTGCCGGTTTAGCTTGCCAGTGGCGGTTTCTGAAAAAGACTTGCTATAATATACTTGCTTTGGCACTTCAAACTTTTTGAGAAGGCTGCGCAAGCGTGTAAACAGCGTTTCCTCATCTGCCTGAGCAAGCGGGTTTCCCTCTACAACAAGTATAATCCGATCACCGAGCACCTCATCGGGTTGCGGTGCGATAAAGAAACGGGGCGAATTCTCCCAGTCAGCCAGCGCTTCTGCAATGGCCAGTTCCACTTTCTCTGTCTGTACTTTCACGCCACCGGTATTGATTGTGTTATCCGCACGCCCAATCCAGCGGAAACGGGTAGGGGTAAGCAGTTCTACCAGGTCGTTGGTAACGAGTTGCTCGTTGTTTGTAACATCGCCTTTAATAGTGAGGCAGCCGCGCTTATCCTGCCCAATTTCCACGTTTTTAAGCACCTCGTAGTATTCGGCTGCGCCCGGGTTGTTAAGCTTGCGCAAGGCAATGTGCGAGGCCGTCTCTGTCATGCCGTATGTATGGTAGATTGGGGCGCTTATACTTTGCAGTTCGCGTTGCTGGGTAGGCGTTACCGGTGCCCCGCCAATAAGTATGGCCTTGGCTTTGTTCAACTGCTCGAGCCTTTCGGGGGTTTGCTCCAGTATGGTGTGCAGCTGCATCGGCACAAAAGAGGCGAAATCTAGAGCTGTGTCCGAGCTTACCAGTTGCAAAGGGTTGCCGATGGGCTCCACTATAATCATTTCCAGCTCGCCAATAAAACCACGAACAAGCATCATCATACCTGCCACAAACTCTGTATTGAGGCAAACAAAGGTGCAGTCGCCGGGTGTAATATTGAGCAGCTTCAGTGTTTTCCGGGCGCTTGCCTCCATCTGCTGGCGCGTCAGGTTTATGGTTTTAGGTACGCCTGTAGAGCCGGAAGTCTGTATCGGGAAAGCCTGCAAGCCATTTAGCCAATTGCGGCAAAACTCCAGCGTTTTAGTTTCATAACCATTCAGCGGAATACTGTTGCGGAAGGAGTAGGCCGCAATTTCATCATAATAAAATTTCTTGCCGTTCAGCGTGAGGTACTTATCTGTCATGGTTATGTTCTGATAGTTCTACAGCATTGGCGCTGCAACATAGGTTAAGCTTAACTATACGGGCTAGTGCAAAAATGGGGGCTAACGCTTTAAAAACAAACAAAGCAGGCAAAGGATTTCTCAATTCCTTGCCTGCTTGATGTTCAAACAGCTAAAACTTGCTTTTATACTTTCCTGAAATTCTGACGCGTGTGTATATCAATACAGCCAATCGCGCTTCGGTTTACGGATAAGGTGGTCTACAGAGAAGCGACCCGAGCCAAAAATCAGGAAGAAAACTAACAGGAAGAGGACGATAATGGAGGACCACAGTTCTGTGTTTTCAGAATAGAATCCCCGCTCCGGGTTAATAAAGAAAACCGCACCAATCAGAATCGGAATCTGAAAAAGGATGGCTACCCGCGTGATCAGGCCCAATGCAATCAGCAGGCCGCCAACCAAATGGGCAAAGGCCACATAATGCGCCAGCCCAATAGACACCCACGGAAATTGGCTTTTATTCATGATACTGAAAAGCGCTCCTGTGTCCTGTACAAACATAAAGCCTTTGATCATCAAAAATATACCCAACCCAATGCGTAAAAAATCAAGCCACATGGGGTGATGCGTGTCCGCCCAGCGCTCTACGCGGTTCATATCGTGTGTTAAATTCATGGCCAAGAAAGATTAAATGAAACAATTCGTTCTTTATTTATTTAAACGATCCTAGTGATTTTTTGGATGTTATAAGGGTGATGAAATGAAAAAGGGAGTTAGCAGAGTTGATTTTTGGATGGGCAAGTATTTGGTAAGCAGTCTTATACTTTAGCTGGTGAGGTGGATTTTGAGTAATAAGCGGGCAAGTATAAATAGCCGCTGCCAAAAGAGCAAATGTTGGCAGCGGCTATGGGAAGAACTTTATCCGAGAGCAAGTGCTCTCACGGCCTGTCGGTATTGCTCAAAATCGGCAGCATTTGATGCGTTATCAGTGAAAATCTCAAGTATGGCGGCACCGTTATCTTTGGCGAAAAAGGCCGGGAGCGCTTTTTGCAGTTCGCTGAAAGTATGAACGGCGGTGTAGTTCAGGTTAAAGTCGCGGGCTGTGTTTTGGGCGTCGAGGGCCTGTTTTGTCTCGAAGTATGGCTCCAGTTCGGGCTGCTGCTTCGGGCCGTCTATTAACCTGAAAATGCCGCCTGCGTGGTTATTAAGCAGCACAATACGCAGGTTTGGCGGCAGGTAGTTGTGCCACAGGCCGTTGCGGTCATAGAAAAACGCCAGGTCGCCGGTTAGCAGCGTTACAGTGCTCTGGCTGGTAAGCGCGCAGCCCACAGCCGTACTGTTGCTGCCATCTATCCCGCTGGTGCCCCGATTAGCGTATACTTCAACTTCCTGCTCCGGCATAAGCCCTGCAATGTTGGCATAGCGCACCGACATGGAGTTGGCCAGGTGCAGCTTGCTTTGCTTAGGCAGCTGCTCCAGTACCATTGCCACCAGCGTTAGTTCGTTGTACTGCTGCTTGCCAGCGTACTTCTGCAGAAATGCACTGGCAGCTTGCGTACTCTGTTCCCAGGCCTTAACAAAAGAAGCTTCGTTTTTAGTGCTCCCAGCCATACTTGCAAAAAAGCTGTAAGGCGTGCACCGTATAATTTTGGTCAGCGATTGAAAGGTGTCGGCCACCTGCCCCGCAGGCTGCACATGCCAATGGGCATTAGGCTTATGCTTGCGCAAGTATAGCTTCAGAGCTTTGGATATGGTTGATTTTCCGAAGCTGATGAGCAGATCGGGCTGCAGTTGGGCAAGTGTGTTTTGGTCGGTGTTGGCGAAAATGATGTCCTGGTAGCGTACAGCTTGGTCCAGGGTATGGGTGTTGCTAATGACATCTCCCACCAAAATAGCACCTGTGGTATCAGCAAAAGCTTTAATGCGTTGCAATAACCGCAAATCCTGTTGCATGTGGCCGGCCAGCACTACCACACGCTTATACTTCATGATCTCCTGCTGCAACCGCAACGACTGAAACTCGGTGAGCTGGTAAGCCTGCGGCTCCTCCTCGATGATCTTTACAGTGCTGTCATACTTCAGCTCTGTGCCTGGGGCAGGGTAGAACGGCTCACGCAAGGGCACATTGATATGCACAGGCCCTGCAGGGTATGCCATCGCTTCGTTCAACGCCTCAGAAATCTGTCGCTCGCTTTGCCAGACGGCATCCGGGTGTGCCAGATCCACGGGGAAAGTATAGCTTTTTTTGATGTGCTGCCCAAACACGTTTTGCTGGCGTATGGTTTGGCCGTCGAGCTGGTCTATCCACTCCGGCGGGCGATCAGCGGTTAACACCAAAAGCGGCACCTCCTGGAAATATGCCTCAGCCACAGCAGGCGCATAGTTAAGGGCCGCCGTGCCCGACGTGCAAACGAGCACCGTTGGCTTGCCTGAAGTAAGTGCCATGCCCAAGGCAATAAAAGCGGCAGCACGTTCATCGCTCACTGTGCGTACCGTAAGTTTCGGGTGGCGGGCAAAGGCAATCGTTAAAGGCGCACACCGCGACCCCGGCGATAAAACCACCTGCTCCACACCTTTCAGGGCACAAATCTCAGCAATATTTACAACAGGTTGGATCATGGTTTTTGTTGAACTGCTTAATTGTTTAATTGTTAAATGGCTGGGTAGTTAACTCAGTTAAGGTTTAAATAATGTCAAAGTATGTATTCTACTAGTGCCTTTTAGCCGTTGCTATGTTTAGCGTGGCAACAATTTAACAATATAGCAATTAATGACTCATTCAAAATTAAGTAGTATCTGGCGCATGGTTTGCATTTTGTGCTCCGTTTCCTGCCATTCCTTCTGCGGGTCTGACTCTGAAGTTACGCCTGCGCCGGCATAAAGTATGGCCTCCTTTGGCAGCAGTTCCATGCAGCGTAGATTTACGTACAAATGTGCGCCTGCCGCTTGGCCAACCGGGCCCAGGTAGCCGCTGTAGTAGCGCCGTTGGTAACCTTCGTGGGAAAGTATGAATTGCAGCGCAGGTTCCTTGGGCAAGCCGCACACGGCAGAGGTTGGGTGCAGCAACTCCAGCATATCTGTGCCCAAGGTTGGGAAGTGCACTTCTTTCATATCTACCCGGAAATCGGTGCGCAGGTGCATCAAATTGCCAGCCACCACCGTGCGCGGCCCTATTTCGGAGTAATCGCGCAGGCGCAATTTTTTAAAGCAGCTAAGTATGTAGCGTTCTACCATCGCCTGTTCCTCAATCTCCTTCTGCCGCCAGATGGCATCGGCCACGTTGGCAACCGCCGTTTGCGTGCCCGCCAGGGCTACTGTATGGAAAACCTGATCCTCGTTTATACTTACCAGTATCTCGGGGGATGCGCCCATCCAGGTGCCCACGCCCGGCACTGATACCAGCGATACAAAAGCGCGCGGGTAAGCCTCAGCCATAGCCTCAAAAGCCGTTACAGCACAGAAATTTTCAGGCAACGGTTCCTGTTTGCAGCGCGACAGCACTACTTTTTCCATATTTCCCGCAGCTATGGCCTCCACGGCGCTGCTAACAGCGCGGGTGAAATCCTGCTCGTTCTGGTTTTGCTGCTCGTTTCTGGCAGGTGTATGCCAACCATCAACAGCATCTGCCGCCAGCAAGGTATAAAACGCTTCCTGCTGGTGCTTTGGCAGGTCATCGGCAAACGTATAGTTCCGGGCCTGCCCATCGAAGTATACATCCGCCTTAATAAAGAGGTTATGGTGCGTAGCTGTTGCCTCAAACGGACAGAATAAAAAGCCGAAGGGGCTCCGCTCCAGTTGTGGTTGCCCGGTGCAAAGGTTATCGCCGAGCTGTATGCAGGCTTCCATCTTTTGGGCATTGGGCTGGCGCCAAAGGGCTACTGCCTTCTGCCCGGCCATGGCTGCCCGGAAAAACTGTTGCAGTGTATGGTGTAGGGGTGCTTTACCCATTAAGTTTATACTTGCCAGGGTTATAAAGCCCCGTTTTGTAAACGTTATTTTTTGTCGATCACGGCTACCGTCATGCGGCTGATGCAGATCATGTCGCCGGCCTCGTTCGTGATCTTGGTTTCCCAGACCTGCGTGCTGCGGCCCACATGGATCGGGGTGGCCTTGCCATACACCCAGCCCGTGCTGATGCCGCGCATGTGGTTGGCATTGATCTCTAAACCGACGCAGGCTTTTTTTGTTAGGTCAACCTGCAGGGCGGCACCCATACTTGCCAACGACTCGGCCAGCACCACCGAGGCACCGCCGTGCAGCAGGCCCATGGGCTGGTGCGTACGCTGATCTACAGGCATTCTGCCGCACAAAAAGTCCTTGCCCACCTCCGTAATCTCAATGCCCAAGTGCTCGATCATGGTGTTTTTGCACCACTCTTTTACACGCTCTATCGTATCTGTATTTTTATCCATGGGATGTGATGTCTAAATTAGCGCTCACATTAATGTAAGAAGGCAAAAGTAGAAGAATTTTGAGTATTAAGAAAGTATACCTCATCCGCCACGGCCAAACCGATTATAATCTCGAGAGCATTGTGCAGGGCAGCGGCGTAGACTCCAACCTAAACGCAACGGGCCGCCGGCAGGCCGAGCTTTTTTACGAAAAGTATAAACACATTCCTTTTGATAAGGTTTATACCTCCACTTTGCAGCGAAGCATGCAGTCGGTGCAGGGCTTTATCGACCTTGGCATACCGCACGAACAGCACACCGGCCTGAACGAGATAAACTGGGGCACCCGCGAAGGCACGCGCATCACACCGGAGGAGGACGCTTATTACCACAGCATCCTGCAAACCTGGTGTGATGGCAATACCGATATTTGCATTGAAGGCGGCGAAAGCCCGGACCTAGTGTACCAGCGCCAAACGCCGGTAATTGACCTGATACTGAGCCGGCCCGAAGAGGAAACCATACTTATTTGCATGCATGGGCGGGCCATGCGGGTAATGCTGTGCCAGCTACTCCGTTACCCGCTGCGCTGCATGGATGAGTTCCAGCACCAGAACCTATGCCTCTACGAGCTAGACTACACCGGAAGTATGTTTTCTGTGAACAAATACTGCGATGTCACACATCTGCAACCCTCCAGGGTATAGCAATTGCAGAAGTAACATCTATTTCTTTTAGAATTTAAGCTTGATTGTGTAAATTGCTCCTCGGAGCTATGTGTGCCGCCTGCAGTTTAAAAAGACTTTGTCAGGTGTAATCCTATCTTTGTACGCAAACATAGTTTGAATAAAATATTTTTAAATCTAATTTTGGGCGGATAATAGAAGACCTATTGGGCAAATAAAACAACACGAGATTTATGGCTGAAGTTATAAGAATGCCCAAGATGAGCGACACGATGACAGAGGGGGTGATTGCATCTTGGTTAAAAAAAGAAGGCGATAAGGTGAGCGCTGGCGACATCCTGGCCGAAGTGGAAACCGACAAGGCGACCATGGAACTGGAATCCTACGAGGATGGTACGCTGCTCTATATCGGGCCAAAGAAAGGCGACTCTGTACCGGTTGATGCGCTGATTGCCATCATCGGTAAGGAAGGTGAAGACATCTCTGGCATGCTGGACGAGGCAAAAGGTGGCAAACCTGCCGCCGCCAAAGAAGAGGCAAAACCGGAACCGAAAGAGGAACAGACCAAGCCGGTAGCTGCGAAAGAAGAGGCACCAGCCAAGGTAGCCGACACCAGCAACATCAAGGCTTCTGTTATCCGCATGCCAAAAATGAGCGATACCATGACCGAGGGTGTGCTTGTAAGCTGGCAGAAAAAAGAAGGCGATAAAGTGAAGTCCGGCGACATTCTGGCTGAAGTGGAAACCGACAAGGCAACCATGGAGCTGGAGTCTTACGAGGACGGAACACTGCTATACATTGGCGTAAACGAAGGTGATTCTGTAGCCGTTGATGCCATCATCGCGATCATCGGCGAGGAAGGTGCAGACTACAAGGCGCTGCTTAACGCGGCATCATCCAACAAAGAAACCCGCCAGGAAAACGCACAGACCGATGAGGCTGTTGAAACATCTGTAGAGGCTGCCACATCAGAAAAAGTTGAAGAGACAAAAGTTACGGATACTGCTGTAGCATCTGACAATGGCCGTATCAAGGCTTCCCCGCTGGCAAAGCGCGTTGCCAAGGAGAAAGGCGTTAGCCTTGCTCAGGTAAAAGGCTCCGGCGAGGGCGGGCGCATCGTGCTTCGCGATGTGGAAAGCTTCACTCCGTCGGCTGCTCCACAAAAAGCCGCGGCACCGCAGGCTGCTCCTGCTGCCATACCAGGCGCTCCATCCGAAGAGTATGAGGAAGTGAACGTATCGCAGATGCGCAAGGTAATTGCCCGCCGTCTGGCCGAAAGCAAGTTCTCTGCGCCGCACTTCTACCTGACCATGGAAATTGATATGGACAAAGCCATTGAGGCGCGTGCCAGCATCAATGAGGTGTCTCCGGTTAAGGTATCATTTAACGACCTAGTGATTAAAGCTGCTGCTGCCGCCCTTCGTCAGCACCCGGCGGTTAACTCGTCGTGGTTAGGCGATAAGATCCGTTACAACAAGCACATCAACATTGGTGTAGCCGTAGCGGTGGAAGAAGGCTTGCTGGTACCGGTTGTTCGTAACGCAGACTATAAGTCACTGTCGTCCATCTCGGCTGAGGTAAAAGACCTGGGTGGCAAAGCGAAAACCAAGAAGCTGCAGCCCTCTGACTGGGAAGGAAACACCTTTACCATCTCCAACCTGGGCATGTTTGGCATCGAGGAGTTTACTGCCATCATCAATCCACCGGATGCCTGCATCATGGCAGTAGGTGGCATTAAGCAGACGCCAGTGGTGAAGAACGGCAACATCCAGATTGGCAACGTGATGAAAGTAACGCTTTCCTGCGATCACCGCGTGGTGGACGGAGCCGTTGGTTCTGCCTTCCTGCAAACCTTTAAGAACCTGCTAGAGAACCCGGTGAGAATACTGGTGTAAATTATCTCTTAGCTATAAGTTTAGAAAGCCTCTCTGGAAACAGGGGGGCTTTTTGTTTTATTGTGGATATGCTTGGTTTACAAGCGCGTCTTAAAATAACACTTCCTTAATGAAAAGGAAATGTATAAAATGAAACCAATATAGTTATATGAAGTAAAAGCAGTGGTGCTATAACAATAACAAGATGTGATAGTGTAGAACGGATAGTTGCAGCACATGACCTTGAGTTTTGTTCAACCCATATACTTCTTTAACTATCGCATGAAAAAATTATTACACCCGCTTAGGCTGCTGGGTCTATTGATTTGCCTTTACCTCCCTGGGGTGGCAAACGCGCAGCAGGTCTTTATCAATGAAATCCATTATGATAATGATGGTACTGATGCCAACGAGGCCATCGAGATTATGGGTCCGGCCAATACCGATCTCACTGGGTGGCGCTTGGTGCTGTATAACGGCGCTAACGGTGCGGCATACGATACCCGAAACCTTACGGGCACTATCCCTGGCAATAGCTCGCTCTACCACGGGTTTGTGGTGGTAAACTACCCATCCAACGGCATTCAAAATGGGGCACCTGATGGTATGGCCTTAGTAAACGCGTCTAACGAGGTTATTCAGTTTTTAAGCTACGAAGGCGCTTTTATAGCCACAGATGGCCCGGCCAGTGGCATGACCAGCCAGGACATTGGCGTAAGCGAAACCACAAACACACCTTTAGGCTTCTCTTTGCAGTTAGCAGGAGCTGGTATTGTATACACCGACTTTACCTGGAAGGCTGAGGCACAAAGCACCTTTGGCGCTGCCAACAGCGAGCAAACGCTACCTCTAGGAGGAGGAGATCCTGACCCAGACCCTGAGCCAACCCCTGTGGCATCCGTTGTCTTCATAAACGAGCTGCATTACGACAATGACGGAGCCGATGCCAACGAAGGCGTTGAGGTGGCTGGCCTGGCAGGCACGAACCTTACCGGTTGGCAACTGATCGGGTATAACGGTAGCAACGGCAGCGTTTACTCCACGCTCAACCTCTCGGGGGTACTGCCCAATCAGCAAGCTGGTTTCGGCACACAGTTTTTTGCTATAGCAGGCCTGCAAAATGGCTCTCCTGATGGCGTAGCACTTATAAACCCAGATGGGGACGTAGTGCAGTTTCTGAGCTACGAAGGGGCATTTACAGCCGAGGGAGGTCCTGCCGATGGCATGATGAGCACCGACATTGGCGTAAGTGAGGCTAGCAGCTCGCCAATAGGCCATTCGCTGCAGCTGACGGGTGCAGGCTCCTCGTATGAGGCGTTTACCTGGGCAAGCAGTGCGGTTTCAACCTATAATGTTGTAAACACAGGCCAGATATTTCTGCCCCTGCAGGATATCGTATTCATCAACGAGCTGCATTATGATAACGACGGCACGGATATAAACGAAGGCGTGGAAGTGGCCGGAAATGCGGGCGCAGACCTGAGTGGCTGGCAGCTGATCGCCTATAACGGAAACGGCGGGGCTTCCTACGAAACAGTTAACCTAAGCGGAACAATCCCGAACCAGGATAGCGGTTACGGCACGATATTCTTCCCGATTGCCGGCCTGCAAAACGGTGCGCCCGATGGCATTGCCTTGGTAAACACGGATGGCGAGGTAGTTCAGTTCCTGAGCTACGAAGGAAGTATGACGGCCACAAACGGCCCAGCCTTAGGCTTAACCAGTGAGGACATTGGGGTGGCAGAGGGTAGCTCGACGCCCATAAATTACTCTTTGCAGCTAACAGGTACAGGCACAACATATGCTGATTTTACCTGGAGCGGTCCGATTGCCAGTACCTACAATGCTGTTAACACCGGCCAGAGTTTTGGCGGCGGCAACCCAGATCCAGACCCGGAAGTGCCACAAAAAGGAAGTATAGCCGAGGCCAGAAGCCTGCCTGTGGGCACGGTGGTAACGGTGCGCGGCGTGCTCACGGCAACCGATCAGTTTGGCGGCCCGGCTTATATGCAGGACTCCACGGCTGGCATTGCGGTGTTTGATGCCCAGGTACATGGCGAAAACAAATTTGCCATCGGCGACTCCTTGCAGATTACAGCTAAGGTAGATCAGTTTAACCAAATGGCCGAGCTGGTGAATATTACCGAGCTTATCCCATTAGGCCAGGCTACCACTCCAGTTACACCTATTGTAGCTTCCATCGCTGAGCTAAAACCCCTTGAGGGCATGCTGGTAACCATACCTAACGCCACTTTTACAGATACTTCGGGCCTGCTTTTCCCGGACAGCAATTACCGCGTAACCGACGGGACAGGCGCTGTAGATGTGCGTATTGATGCCGATGTAGCCAGCCTGATTGGCCGTTACAAGCCCGCAGAGCCTGTCACCATTACGGGCATCGTCAGTAGCTTTAAAGGCGCATTGCAGGTGCTTCCTCGTTTTATAGATGACCTTCCGGGAACGAAACCTTACGAGGCGGCCGGCTCAGATATTCCGGTGGCGAAAACACTGGACGTGATGACCTGGAACATGGAATTCTTTGGTGCCACGCAGCCAGATTTCGGCCCGAACAATGAGCTGCTCCAGCTGCAGAACGCCGCCGCGCTCCTTGATAGCGTGCATGCCGATATTATTGCCGTGCAGGAGATCTCTGATGATAACCAGCTGCAGCAACTAGTGGACATGATGCCCGGCTACGCCAAAGTATGCTCCGATCGTTACTCATACTCCTTCAATGGTCCGGACCCAAGCTTCCCGCCGCAAAAGCTCTGCTTTATCTATAACACCGCAGTTATTTCAGTAGTTGAGGCGCGCGTGATGTTCGAGGAAATGTATGATGCCGCTCGCACCGGACAGAGCCAGGCCCTAAACAACTACCCAACCGGCGATCCTTCGTCGTTCTGGTCCAGTGGCCGCCTGCCTTACATGCTCACTGTTGATGCTACCATTGAGGGCATCACTGAGCGCATCAACCTGATCAATATACACGCGAAGTCCGGTTCTGCCAGCGCCGACCTGGCCCGCCGTGCTTACGATGTGCAGGTGCTGAAGGACTCCCTGGATGTACACTATGCAAATGCCAACATCATTCTTTTAGGCGATTATAACGATGATGTAGATGCATCGATTGGCAACGGACAGACTGCCTACCAATTATTCGTGCAGGATGCGGATGATTACCGTGCGGTAACGCTGTCGCTGAGCGAGGCAGGCCTGCGCTCTTTTATTACGCAGGATAATGTAATAGACCACATCACGATCAGCAATGAGTTGTTTGACGAGTATGTGGTGGGTTCTGAGAGTCTTGTCATTCCCTTTACTTACATTGCTAACTACGTGAACACCACGTCAGACCACCTGCCTGTAAAAACGCGCTTCGAACTGAAGGCTCCACTGGTTGTTGATGCGGGCCCTGGCAAGACCGTATACTTTGGCTACGCCCCCGAAGCTTGCACCACACTGAGCGCTAGCGCGGCCACGGGCGGCTCCGGAGTTTATACCTATAGCTGGAGCAACGGCCAGTCTGGGCAAAGTATAAATGTATGCCCCGAGGTGAGCACCACCTACTTTGTTACTATCACTGATAGTTATGGCCGCACCGCCACCGATTCGGTGCAAGTTTGTGTGGTAAACGTAGTATACCAACGCACCAAGAATATTCAACTGGTGGAGATGTGCTACAGAACTGGCTCCAGAGCACGAACGGTATATGTGCCGGAGCATGGCGTGGAAGCTTACCTGAGGCTGGGTGCCACCCTTGGCAGCTGCGAAGACAAGCCTTGTGAGGAAGATGCCTTGCCGCAAGAGCCAGTAGCCAAGCCAGTATACCTCGTAAAAGTTTACCCTAACCCGCTCGTTGATTATGCTGATGTAAGTATAGAAAACGCAGCAGATGGCCTGGTTGAGGTTGCACTTTACGACATGTATAATAACTTGATCATCAATAAGACCTACCGCGCTAGAAATGGTGGTTTTAGGTTAGAACTGCGTGATAGCAGAATCAAGCCGGGTGTATACATGCTTAAAATAAGCGGTGCCGAAGGAAGCCAGACGGTAAGGCTACTGAAGCAGTAAAACAACTTACATAGAAACAAGAAAGCCCGGCATAACCGGGCTTTCTTGTTTCTATACTTTAGGTTAGGTGCCGTCAAAGCTCTTCGCTTCCGGACTGTTGCTCCACCAGCTTTTCTGCCCGAAACAGGTCGTCGGCGGCTTGCAGAATTTTAGCTTTCAGCTTTGGGTTGTAGTCTGGGTGCTGCGCCACGAACTCGCGGACAACCCGTGCCGCTGAGGTGGTTTGGTAGGAGCCAAGCGTAGCCCGCAGCCAGTTAAACGGGAAGAAGATATCGCCGGTACGCTGTATCTCCTCCAACAACGCCAGGCTTTGTGGCAGGTATTTCTCAGAGGTTTTGGCGCGAAGCGGATGGTGCAGGTAGCCCAGGGCAGAGGCCACCCAGGATTCCTTCTCACGATTTTCGGCATCGGCCAGGGAGGCAAAGAACTTATCGCGCACAGCCACATCCGCAGAAAGGGCCGGCATAAGGTAAGCCAGGCGCTGCTTACGGTCGGGGTTTTGGATGCGCTGCTGTTGTTGCTCTAAAATGTCTGTGCCATAATCCCGGACGGCTAGGGCCAGTGCCAGTGAGGTATAATCGTCTTCGGACAGTTTAATGCCGGAAGGCGGCGTCTGGCTTTGCCATACCTTGTAAAGCTGGTCCTGCGCTTTTTTTGTAAGCGCTATACTTTGGTAGGCTTTAAAGAGTAGCTTCTTGTTGTTGCTGGCTTTCTGTGCCTCTATGGCATCCCAAAGGCTTTGCTCCAGCGCTACGGCATACTGCTGGCGTTGCTGGGGCGTAAGCAAAAGCCAGTATACATCGCTGAGCTGGCCGCTGATCAGCTTCAGGTTAAGCTCTTCCTGCTCCTGCGTAAGTCTTTTTTGGTAGAGGCTGAGCAGTTGCTGCGGCTTAACTGCGCGGCCATTTAGCATGTTCTCGTACAGGTTAATGTAGCTGGATGCACGCTGCACGGGGTCCTGCAAAGTATACGTTTTTTCTGGCAGTTTCTCATCCACCGGGAAAACGCCATACCCTTGGCCGGTAGAATTGAAAAGTATGAATTGCGGTGCGTCTTTGCCAATGGCTTCCTGCACGCTAACTTCGGCGTTGGTCATGTCCACGGTTAGCTGCTCGGTACGGTTGGGGTATACCAGCGCGATCTCGAAAAACTGAGGCCACACGCGGTCAGAGCCATCCTCGCCGCGTTGGGTTAGCGTAAGGCTCTTGATTTTGCCATTAGCGGTTTCCAGGGTATGCGAGAAAATTGGCCGGCCCGGTTCGTTTACCCATACCTGGTTCCATTGCTGCAGGTCGGCTGGGGTGCGGGCATCCAGGATCTTGATTAGGTCGGGCCAGGTGGCGTTTTGGTAGGCGTAGGTTTTCAGGTACTCCTGCAGGCCTTCCTTAAAGGCTTGCTCGCCCATCAAACGTTCTAACTGGCGCATCATGATCGGGGCTTTGTGGTAGATGATGCTGCCATAAAGCGAGCCCGCATCCTGCAGGTTGTCGAGTGGCTGACGGATCGGGTTGGCGCCAGTGGTGCGGTCGATGCTGTAGGCCGCCGGGAAATGATCCACCAGAAACTTCATGTCGAAATTGGTGTCCTTCAGCGCAACCTGTGTGATCTTATCGGCCATAAAATTGGCAAACACCTCTTTCATCCATACATCGTTGAACCACTGCATGGTAACCAGGTCGCCGAACCACATGTGCGCCGTTTCGTGCGCGATCAGGTTAGAGCGTGAGATCTTCTGATCCTTGGTTGCGCCCTCATCCAGGAACAGGCTGGCCGCCTTGTACTGTATCGCGCCCACATGCTCCATGCCGCCGTACTGGAAATCGGGAATGGCTACAAAATCAAACTTCTGGAAAGGGTAGGGAATCTGCGTGTAATCCTCGAGAAAAGTGAGCGCATCCCGGTGTATCTGGAAGATCGGCCCCATACTTTCCCGTATCTTCTCGGCATCGGTCTCGCGGTGGTAAAAGTGCATGTTCACGCCATCTATGTTGCGCTGCACGTGGCTGAACTTGCCGGCGGCAAAGGAGAACAGGTAGGTCGGGATGGTATCGGAGGTAGCAAAAGTATAAGTCTTTGCCATGCCCTGCACCGTGGAGTCCTGAAGTGTTCCGTTGGCCAGCGCACTCCATGTTTTGGGCAATGTGAGGGCCAGTTTAAACGTTGCCTTCAGGTTTGGCTGGTCAAAAATAGGCAATACCGTGCGGGCGCGGTCCGGCACTAGCAAGGTATACAGGTAGTCCTGGTTGCGGTTCAGTGAGAGGTCTCCGGCGATAAACTCAACCTTAACTTCGTTCTGGCCCTTTTTAAGGTATTTTGCAGGAAGTATGATATGCTCCTGGGCTATACTTGCCTCAATCTTTTCCCCGTTTAGCCATACTTGTTTCAGGTGATCAGGGCTTTCCTTAAAGTCGAGTTGCAGTGGCTGGCTGTTGTCAGAGAGGTTAAAGCTGATTTTTTCCGAACCCATAATAGGCTGCTGCTTCTGCTCCGGAATGGTTAGGCTGATGTCGTAGGCGATCTGGCTGAGCACCTGCTTGCGGTAATCGGCCAGCTCTTTCGAAACCCCGGCCTCCACCGGCACCGACTCCGTGGTGGCCATCGGTCCGCTGCAGGCGGCGCTTAAAAGGGAAAGGCTAGCTATCAGTATTCTTCTGTTCGTCTTTTTCATCTTATCCAAATATACTTAAAAGTGGCTAAACACCGAAGTAAACCCGCGTTAGCGCCTATGTGGTAAGGCATCCTCAGAAATATTTCCGTTCTTTAGGTGATAAAGTATAAGCGAATCACTTGCACCAGGAGTCATACTTAAAAGCCTGCCTGGCGCAGCCATTCGCACTTAAAAGACACATATAAAAATGAAGTATACCGTAGTAGTTGCCTCTAAAAATCCGGTAAAAGTTCAGGCTGCCCTGGATGGCTTTGACCGCATGTTTCCGGACAGAGAGTTTGTGGCACAGCCGCTTAGCGTTCCGTCGGGTGTGGCCGACCAGCCCGTATCGGAGCAGGAAACGCTGCAGGGGGCGCTAAACCGTGTACAAAATGCACGCCATGTACAACCTGAGGCTGATTTTTGGATCGGGATAGAAGGTGGCGTGGCAGAGGAGTATGGCCAGCTGGCGGCCTTTGCCTGGGTGGTGGTGCAGGACCGGGAGCAGCTGGGCAAGGCACGCTCGGGCACGTTTTACCTGCCGCCTGCCGTGCAGCAACTCGTGCAGCAAGGTATAGAATTAGGCAAAGCCAACGACATGATCTTTAACCACGAGAACTCAAAGCAGAAGGGCGGTGCTATCGGTATACTTAGTAACAATGCCCTGAGTAGGCGCGAGCTGTACGAGCAGGCTGTGGTGCTGGCCTTGGTTCCGATCAAAAACAAAACGCTATACCTGAACCCGGAGCCACACACGCAAGTATAAATTACTTATGCCTGAGATAATCCAAAACCCTCCTTTGCTGATGTGCCCGGTTGGCGATGCCGCCGTGGAGCTGCAGTTCGGCCATAAGATCAGTAAAAAGATACTTAACCGCATACGTGCCGTGGCGCATGTGCTGGAGCAACAGCCTTTTCCAGGGTTGCTGGAGTTTGTGCCCGCCTATACTACGCTCACAGTATATTACGACCCATGGGTGCTGAGCCAACACGGTAAACTGGATGCCTACGAGGAGCTGATGCTGAAACTGGAAGCGCTGCTGGAGCAGGTGCAGGTGCAAAGATCTGAACGAGCTCGTGTGGTGGAGCTACCAGTGGTTTATGGAGGCAGTTACGGCCCGGACCTGGCCTTGGTGGCCGAGCATACCGGCTTAAGTATAAACGAAGTGATCCGGCTGCACAGCAACACTGATTACCTGGTGCACATGATTGGCTTCGCGCCGGGCTTCCCGTACCTGGGCGGAATGGATGCCAGGCTGGAAACTCCGCGCAAGGCCACGCCGCGAACAAAAATACCGGCAGGCAGCGTGGGCATAGCAGGCGCCCAGACAGGTGTGTACCCTATTAGCACGCCCGGCGGCTGGCAGCTCATCGGCCAAACGCCGCTGCAACTCTTCAACCCCAACCGAGATGAGCCCAGCCTGTTGCAGGCCGGTGATATTGTCCGGTTTGTACCCATCCCTGAAAGTGAGTTTCTGGCAAAGAAGGAGGCAAGCGCATGAGCTTAACTGTTTTAAAGCCTGGTTTGCTGACTACGGTGCAGGACTTAGGCCGGAAAGGGCACCAGCGACAGGGCGTAGTTGTGGGCGGCGCCATGGACAAGTTAGCTTTGCGTATGGCTAATCTGCTGGTCGGTAACGACGAAAATGCAGCCGTGCTGGAGATAACCATGGTGGGCCCGGAACTACTATTTGAGCATGATACATTAATCGCTTTAACCGGCGCCGATTTATCTGCAAGTATAAATGAGCAACCCGTGCGCCTTTGGCGGCCACTATTGATAAAAGCCGGAAGTATACTTTCCTTTGGCAGGCCCGTGCTAGGCAACTATACGTATCTGGCACTAGCAGGAGGTATTAATGTTGATGCCTCGATGGGTAGCCGCTCCACGTATTTACGCGCTGGCCTGGGCGGGCTGGAAGGCCGTGCGCTGCGTGCCGGCGATACGCTTGCAAAAGAAGAGGCAAAAGCCGAAAGCGTATTACTGCTCAGCGACCTGCTCCTTCACCCAAAAACAGACAGCCCCTTTATAGAAGCCTCTTGGTCACCGGAGCCGGAGTTGTTGCCGGCATACCAACCTGCGCCTACGCTGCGCGCTTTGCCTGGCCTGGAGTTTAACTGCTTCACCGAGAATAGCCGGGAGTATATCTGGCAGGAGAAGTTTAAGGTTAGCACGCAATCCGATAGAATGGGGTGCCGCCTGCAGGGTGTCAGCCTTTCTTTAACCGAGGAAATGGAGCTACTTTCCACTGCCGTTAGCTATGGCATGGTGCAAGTGCCCCCGCAAGGCGATCCGATCATCCTGATGGCCGATTGCCAGACCACGGGCGGCTACCCGCGCATCGCACAGGTCATAACTGCTGATCTGCCTATACTTGCCCAGGTGCAACCGGGCGGCGTCATCCGGTTTGAAGAGGTTTCTTTGGAAGAGGCCCAACGCTTACTATATCTGCTGGAGAAACAACTGCTTGCCTTGCGGCAGGCCATCCTTTACAAACTACACCAATCATGATACAAGCTACCGTAGACCTGAACTGCGACATGGGCGAAAGCTTCGGAACCTGGCGCATGGGCAACGACAGCGAACTACTGAAGTATGTAAGCTCTGCCAACATTGCCTGCGGCTACCATGCCGGCGACCCACTAACGATGCAGCAAACCGTAAAGCTTGCCTTGGAAAACGGCGTGGCCATCGGTGCACATCCCGGCTTGCCTGATCTGGTTGGTTTTGGGCGCCGCGACATGGCTGTCAGCGCCAAAGAAGTATACAACATGGTGCTGTACCAGGTTGGGGCACTGGCCGCTCTTGCTAAAGCCGAGGGCGCTAAACTGCATCATATTAAGCCACACGGAGCCCTTTATAACATGGCGGCAACAAAACCTGCTCTGGCTGAAGCCATTGCCGAGGCAATGTATAAGTATGACCCTGAGCTGATACTATATGGCTTGGCAGGCAGTGCGTTGGTATCAGCCGGAGAAAAGCTAGGACTAGCCACGGCAAGCGAGGTGTTTGCCGACCGGACCTACCAACACGACGGCACCTTAACGCCACGCAGCCAACCGGATGCTTTAATCTCAGAGCCGGAGCAGGCGGTGCAGCAAGTGGTGCGTATGGTAACCGAAGGCAAGGTGCAGTCGCGGCAGGGCATGGAGGTAAGTATAAAAGCGGATACAATTTGCATCCATGGCGATGGGCCGCATGCGCTCAGGTTTGCCCAAATAATCAACGAAAGCCTTCGTGCCGAAAACATCAACATCGCAGCCATTTAACCACCCTATGAGAAAAAGAAACTGGAGCGTACTGCTCGGTGCCGCCTTCCTGATGGCTACGTCTGCCGTAGGGCCGGGCTTCCTGACCCAAACCACCGTTTTCACCCAGCAACTGGCCGCCAGCTTCGGCTTTGTCATCCTTATTTCGATTATACTTGATATTGGCGTACAGCTGAATGTTTGGCGCGTTATTGCCGTGTCGGAGCGCAGGGCCCAGGATATTGCCAACCTCGTTTTGCCCGGCCTGGGCGCCTTTGTAACCTTCCTGATTGTGCTGGGCGGGCTGGCGTTTAACATCGGGAACGTGGGCGGTGCAGGGCTAGGGTTTAACGTTTTGCTAGGGATAAGTCCGGAAACAGGGGCCATGCTGGCTGCAGGTATGGCCATTGCGGTTTTTCTGGTGCGCGAGGCCGGCAAAGTAATGGATAGGTTTGCGCAGGTAATGGGCTTTCTGATGATTCTGCTCATTGTGTACGTAGCCATCACGTCTGGTCCGCCGGTGGGAGAGGCGGTAGCCAAAACATTTATGCCGGATGAGGTGGATGTGCTGGCCATTGTGACGCTGGTAGGGGGCACAGTTGGGGGCTACATTACGTTTGCGGGTGGCCACCGCTTGCTCGATGCCGGCGTGAAAGGCAAAGATGCCCTGCCAGAGGTGACAACCAGTGCCGTATCCGGAATCACGGTTGCGTCTATAATTCGGGTGTTTTTGTTTCTAGCTGCTTTGGGTGTGGTAAGTAAAGGGCTGGTGCTGGATGCCTCCAACCCGCCGGCCTCCGTTTTTCAGCTGGCAGCCGGGAATGTGGGCTATAAACTCTTCGGTGTCGTCATGCTTTCTGCGGCGGTGACGTCGGTTATTGGCTCTGCCTATACTTCGGTGTCGTTCCTGAAATCCTATAGCGGCATCATCCGCCGAAACGAAAACTGGGTTATCATCGGGTTTATACTTGTCTCCACAGCCATTTTCGTGACAATAGGCCAGCCGGTGCGCTTGCTCATACTTGCCGGAGCGCTCAACGGCCTGGTGCTGCCCCTTACGCTAGGGGTTATGTTGCTGGCCGCTTACAAGCCATCCATTGTTGGGCAGTATCGCCACCCCGTGGTGTTAACGGTATTTGGCGTGCTGGTCGTGCTGATAATGGCCTATCTTGGCGGTTATACCTTAATGCAGCAAGTTCCAAAGCTTTTCAACTGATCGGGTATGGCCGTTGATTTTTAGCCTTTCTCCAATGTATAAAGTATAAAAGCAGGTGTGCAGGCGTAAGCGATATGTCCGGTCAGGTCTGCGTGTTTGTGCCCGATAAGTTGCTGAGAGTATGGGTCAATGTGGGATTAACAAAGCGTACTTCTACTTTAACGGAAACCTGCAAGATTTCCGGCCTAAACGGCTTCGGGGAGCAGCGTTTGTCTATACTTTCCGGGGAGCACCGACAGTGAAAGATGCCCTGGAGGCACTGGGCGTGCCGCACCCGGAAGTTGATGTGATTCTTGTAAACCAAAAGCCTGTTTTGTTTCGGTACCGGTTACAGGCAGAGGATAGCGTAGAAGTACATCCGTTTGAGCCCTCCCGGCAATGGCCCGCAGGGTTTAGTTTCGAAGAAGCGCACCCGCCACCAAACCAGTTTATACTTGATGTGCACTTAGGCACCCTGGCTAAAAGCATGCGCATGCTTGGCCTTGATGTGATCTATGAAACTAATTTTACAGATAAAGCCATTGCCAGCCTGGCTGCCGAGCAACAGCGGATTGTCCTGACACGGGATATTGGCTTACTGAAGCAGAAAAACATAACCTGGGGTTATTGGCTGCGCTCCCAGCAAACGGAGGCACAGGTGGCTGAGGTTATAGCGCGCTTTAACTTGCAACCTCACTTTAAGCCGCTGAGTCGTTGCCTGTCCTGCAACCTGCCTCTTCGTGAGGTGGAAAAGCGCGAGGTGCTGAATTTGCTGCCGCCTAAAACCAAGCTATACTTCAAGGAGTTCCATCAATGCCCAGCCTGCCTGCGTGTGTACTGGAAAGGCTCCTATTATGAGCGTATGCGGCAGTATATCAGCCAAATAAGTACATAGCGCTCACTCCTGATGCGAAACTATAAGCGGCCATGGCGGGTAAGAAGCAGCTAGAGGCTGGTATCGTATCCTTCTTAAATGAAATTGGGCCTGTATACGCAGCATTGTTAGCAACGCTTTTTACGTGATTGGTTACAGCTGGAGGGGCGGCTATATTTTTCTCTTCACGGAACTAAGGCCGCTGTTATACTTGGCAGCACGGGCGGGATGATGCTGGTTGCAAGCTTTTAGTCGCCTTGTTGAGCCCTGCGCGATAGATTACGCTAAGGAGCTATGCCCTGGCCTGAGTTGGATGTCCGCTGCCGTTGGTTTTATGAGCTGTTCCTTGTTTATCCTTGGCCTCGACAAACTGGCACCGCACCACGCTTCTGATCCTTGCCAACACCATTCATAGTATGCCGGAAAGCTTTGCAGTGGCCATGCCTTTGCGCCGGATGGGAAGTTGGTTTTCAAATGCTTTTGAGACAGATAGTTATCAGCTATTGTGGAGCCTATCGCCGGCGTGCTTGGTGAGCTGGATTTTGCCGCAGGTGTCATGTTGTAGGTAGTGGTGAATGAAGTTGTTCCTGAACCTCAGCGCGACAAGTATACCGACATTGCCGAGCTAGGGTTAATCGTTGGTTTAGTGGTGGTGATGGTACTGGACGTTGCCTTGGGTTAAACCGCTCGAGAAACTTCTGGTTACCTCATCATACCTGTATCTCTTTAGCTAACTGACTGTATTATATAGAGTAAGCGGTATCCTTGCTGAACAGAAGCGTTTAACAGAAGTCAGATTTTCAATGTTGCAGCTTGTTTGTATTGTAAAATTCAAGAATTCAGTGTTATCGCTTTAAACCTATATGAGATGATAGAAATATTGTATTATCTGACCTTGAAAGGTAAGTGATAAATCACTAGTAAATTAAAAAAGCGGTTTCATGGTGGTAAATTTAAAATTGTACTATTTTTATTTTGCAAAAGGTTGTATACCTGTGTTTTTTAATGTGAGTGTAGGCTATGTTGCGATATAAATTTATATTAGGTATAAATTAGTTGTTATAAATAAGTATTTATAATTTATATATTCTTGTAAATCAGTTATTTGTAATAACATTATTTGCACTGGTTCTTAGTCTAAACACTAATAGGCTGGCCTAGCGAATCGATGTAATTGCGTCAAACTTGAATATGGGTTAGGTATTAATATGATAAAATATATATCTTCATGGCTGAACATCAACCAAAAACAGCATGAAGAAAAGTATACGCAGTATGTTATGGGGGCTATGTCTGCTCCTCTTGCACGCTCATACTTTCGCCCAAAGCGCAAGTATAACGGGTGTGGTAACTTCCGCCGATGATGGTATTCCGCTGCCTGGAGTAACCGTTAGAGTGAAGGGAGGTACCGACGGAACCTTCACTGGTCCCGATGGCCAATACACTATAAATGCGGAGAAGGGGCAGGTGCTCGTTTACAGCTTTATCGGGTTCCTGCCTCAAGAGCGCACCATTGGCAACGAAGGCGTAATTAACATCTCGCTCAAAACGGATGCTAAAACCCTGGACGAGGTTGTGGTAACGGCATTAGGCATTGAGCGCGATAAACGCACACTGACTTACTCGGTGCAAACCATTGGCGGCGAAGACCTGCAGGACTCTAACCAGCCCAATATTGTTAACGCCCTGCAAGGCCAGGTGGCCGGTGCTCAGATTACCTCTTCCGGTGGTTCTCCGGGTTTGCCTTCCGAGATTATCCTCCGTGGCGTTTCGTCGCTTACCGGCGATAACCAACCGTTGATTATTGTGGATGGCGTACGCGTAAGTAATGCATCCATTAACGGAACGTCTAACCGCCTTTCAGATTTCAACCCGAACGACATCGAGAATGTATCTATCCTGAAAGGCGCCTCGGCCTCTGCGCTCTACGGTATAGATGCCGCTTCCGGTGCCGTAATCATCACTACTAAGAAAGGCAAAGCAGGCGATATGCGCATTAATGCAGCCTATAATACGGTTGTGGAAACAGTAGGCCGCCTGCCAGAGCAGCAGAAATTGTACACGGTAGGTTTTGGCGGTACGTTTGATAACAGTACGACTTCATCGTGGGGGCGCAAGTATAGAGTTGACGAACCGATCTATGACAACCCACAGCGCTTTTTTCAAACGGGCGTAACGCACGATGCAAACGTGAATATCAACGGGGGCACCGAGAAGTATACTTATTACCTCTCGGGCAATTACCGCAATGGTACGTCAACCATTCCGAACACGGAGGTAGACAGGCTGTCTTTGCTAATGAAGGGCAACTCGCAACTGTCGGAAAAACTCTCATTCTCGGCTTCAGCAAACTACATCGCCAACACGATAAAAGAAGGTCTGGTTGGCTCCAGCTCAGGAGGATGGGGAAACAGCATTTATCGCTACCCGCTTCGCTACGACATTGAGGGGTATCAGTACCCGAACGGAGACCCGAACTACGTATTTTACAACAACAACGGCACGCCTGATATAATCAATGACGACACAGGCATTATTTCGCCGCTATGGGGCGTGCACCGTAACCCAAGATCAACCGAGGTCAAGCGTATTGTGCTTAATGGCCTCTTGAGCTATGATGTACTGGACTGGCTGAACCTTTCTTACCGCTTGGGCCAGGATTTTTACAACCAACAGTATGGCTACGTGAATGTACCGGGCACGCCGGGCAGCTTGGAAGGGCGGTTGTACCAAACCACAGGTAACTATACCAACATAACCTCCACCTTTAACGCCACTATTGACAAAGACATCACGCCGGATATACATGCAACAGCCATTTTTGGTACAAACAGCGAGTATTACGAAGGCGAGTCGCTTTCGGTATCCGGTGAAAAGTTTCAGAACCCGGACATCCATAGCGTAAACGTTATTGAGGCTCCGAACATTGGCCTTGGCGAAGGGTATGCCCGCCGAAGAAGGTATGGCGTGTACGGCGATGTTAAGGTAGAGTATAAGTCCCTTTTCAGCCTAAGCTATACAGGCCGCAACGATTGGAGTTCTACGCTCCCAGCCGATAATCGGTCGTTTTACTACTCCTCGCTTGGTGCCAGCTTTGCCTTTTCGGAGCTGATGGACTCGCAGCACTGGTTTGGTAAGTTGCGTGCCAGTTATGCCAAAGTGGGTAAGGATGCGCCGATCTACAGCACCGATGCCAACCTGATCAAGTATCAGGGTATTGGTGGCGGTTTCGTGAAGGACGCTACGGCAGGTAACCCTAACCTGAAGCCGGAAACAACCACAGAAAAAGAGTTTGGTGTGGAGTTCAGGCTCTTCGATAACCGCCTGACATTTGACGCAACCTATTACGATGCGAAAAGCGAAGACCAGATCATCCGGGCGCGTGTTCCATTGCCAACAGGGTATGTGATCCAGACCTTCAATGCCGGTAGCATCCACAACAAAGGTATAGAAGTATCCATGGGTGGCACACCCGTTAAATCCGGTGATTTCAGTTGGAATGTAACGCTTAACGCTTGGGGCAACCGCTCTAAAATGCTGGAGCTGCCGGATCAGGTGCGCGTGTTCCCGTATACTTTCGGCCAGCCATATACTGCAGCTATTGCCGGCTCCAAGCTGGACGAGCCAGTGCTTGGCCTAATCGGTACGGATTATAAGCGCAACGAAGACGGTTACATGATCATCGGGGAGGATGGTTACCCGGTGATCGACTCTGAGAACAAGCAGCAGTACATCGGTAACCGCGAGCCAAAGGTAAACTTCGGTCTGATCAATAAATTCAACTACAAAAACTTCAGCCTTTCTTTCCTATGGGATTTCAGAGTGGGCGGCGATGTGTACAACGCAACGCGCCTGGGCATGACATCGGCCGGTATCTCCGAAGATGTTGGCGAATGGAGAGACAGAGAGTTTGTGTTTAACGGCGTTGTGGACCGCGGCGACGGAAACTACGTGAAGAACACCCAGCCAGTGGTTTTGGATTACAACTATTTCACGACTAACTACACAGCCGTTGGTACCAACTTTGTCGAGAAGGTGAACTGGGCCAGAATGCGTTATGCCACGGTGAGTTACTCTTTGCCGGAGAATATCTCCAAGCGCTTAAACGTAAGCAGAATGAATATCGAGTTTTCCGCCCAAAACCCTATCCTGATCACTAATTACTCCGGCGGCGACCCCGAAGTGAACAGTGCCGGCCCAAATGCGGGTGGTGCTGAAGGCGGTAGTACCATGGGTGTGGATTATGGCGCTATTCCGCTGCCGAAAAGCTACTCGGTGGGTATTTCAGTTGGATTTTAATTTATCAAAGCAGAGACATTCTTATGAAAAAGATATTTTACATAATACCGGCGGCGCTGTTGCTTTTCTCGTCCTGCGAGGAGAAACTCGACATCAACCAGAACCCTGTGCAACCGGTAACCACTTCATCAAACCTGATGCTTCCGGGCATTGAGGGCAATATGGCTTACCATCTTTATTCCCATGCCCGCTACGCTACTTACCACTCCATGTACCTAACCTCGCGCTATGGTACCGCACGCATCGAAGACCGCTGGGATTACAACCAGATCACCCGCCTGGGTGCCTGGCGCTGGCACTACTTCGATGTGGGCAGCAACGCCATTGGCCTTATTGAGCGCGCCCAGCAGGAAGGTTCCGACAACTACGAAGGCGTAGGCAAAATTATGCTTGCCTATTCATACTTAACCGCTACAGATTCTTTCGGCGATATGCCGGTGCTGGAAGCCTATACCGGTGATTTTAGCCCAACGTATGATACCCAGGATGTGGTGTACAAAGAGATTGAGCGCCTGCTCGACGAAGGTATGGCCTCGTTGCAAGCCTCCGATGCAGGAGATAAAACCATGAACGCGACCTCAGATTTGATATATCAGGGTAATTTGCAGCATTGGATGTCTTTTGCGCACGCCATCAAGGCAAAAATGTACCTGCGCACCGCCAACTTTGATGGGGGCTATGACCGCGTGATGAACGAGGTGAACGCTGCGCTGGCCAACTGGAAAGACGCGATATACTATTATAGCAGCAACCCGCAGCGCGATTGGGAGCGCAACATGTGGGGGCCAAGCACGCCAAGCCCGCAATGGAACTTCGCTGATATCCGCAACTACCTTACCTACAGCGTACCCACGGATTTTTTTATGAACTACCTGACCGTGGATGAACCCAACATACAGTATGACCCACGTTTGTTCAAACTAACCACACCGGGCGAGGACAATACATACGAGGCCGCGCGTGTCTCGCTGGGACTGGAAGGTAGGGATATGAGTGAGTTTCCAAACCTATACAATGGCCACTGGACATCAGATAGCTCGCCGCTGCCTTATGTGCTGGAAGAGGAGTTACTGTTTATTAAAGCCGAAGTGGCATTCCATCAGGGTAATAAGCCGGCTGCGCTGGAGGCATACCGCGAGGGTATACTTACTAACATGAATCGCCTGGGCGTAGAGCAGGATAGCCTCTCTAACTACATGGAGTCTGCGAAGGTGCGCAAGGCAGCCGATGCCCTGAAAATCAGCGATATCATGACGCAGAAATACATTGCGCTATACCTGCAGCCAGAGTCGTGGGTAGATATGCGCCGTTATCAATACAAAGAAACGGCTTATCCGGGTATCTACTATCCCGAAAATGTGCTCACGGAGTTTGGTGGCAAATGGATTCAACGCCTGCCATACGACCCACAAACCGAGTACATCTACAACCCGCAGGAGATTGAGCGCCTGGGTGCCTCGGCCCGCGACTGGGTAACGAAGAAATTCTGGTGGGAAGCAAACTCAACACTTTAAGCCTGAACGAGATCATGAAGATACATAAGATACTTTTACTAAGCCTAGGGGTGTGTTTCCTGGCGGCCTGCGAGAAAGACGAGCCCATGGAAGAACTAGGAAAAGCACTGGATAGCTACCGCCCCGAAGTGCAGATGACGCCCAGCAACCGCGCCCCCGAGCTGGGCGATACCATTACTTATACTATCACTACCTGGCAGCGAAACGATAACATTGCGAAAGTAGAGCTGCTGCGCAAAGTATACGAAGACTTCGGTTTATACTTTGAGCTAGATAAAACCGTGGTAGAAACCTGGAACCCTGATGATCCGGTGATGGTGGTGACGGACACCGTGTATAACAATACTGCCTGGAAAACCTTTCCGGAGGAAGGGCGCTCGCTGAACAATTATTACGTGACCTCCCGGAATGCATACGTGCTGGAGGGCGAGTATATCTACACCATTCCTGAAGGTGGCAAGTATAGCCCGGAAGGCGAGGAGTTGCTGGACCAGTTACCGGAAGAGCCTTATAAAATACTTGTAAACCAGCTTTCTTATGCCATTACTGCAGCAGAGTATGAAATGCTTTTCCCGGATGCCGGAGATGAGAACTATACGATGTCGGGTGGTGCGCGCACGGGTGTTTCCAGCGTGGGCAGGGTTTACCTGCAGAACAACCTGAGCAAGGAGCTTCTCAAGGAGAAAGGCTTTAAGCAGCTATACAAAACCGGCGATGCCCATACCGAGATCACGGCGCGGGTAACTACATCTAAAGGTGCCGTGTCTGAGCGCAGCACTGACTTCGAATCAACTTACTAATCAGGATATGAGACTATACAGACTATTTTTTCTGATGCTGCTGGTTCTTGCAACGGTAAGTTGTGAGAAGGATGAGATCAGCACTATAGCCCCGGACGGCGAGTTTTCGTTAGACTTTGCTTTCCCGGAAGAGGAGATACAGGCGCCCGCCAAAGTATTCCTGCTTAACCGCACCAAAAACGCGGAAAGTTATATCTGGAAGTTCGAGGGTGGCAAGCTTATCAACGGAGATGGCGAGATCATCGATACAAGTAGAACAACAGGCGCCGTGCCCGACACTATCATGTATGAATTGCCGGGCACCTATGAGGTCACGCTCGAAGCTACGCATAACGGCGAGGTAACAAGCCTAACCAAATGGGTAGAGGTGAAGAAGAGGCAACCGCGCATTGTCGTGCCCGAAAACATACTATTCAGGCAAGAAGCCCAGTTCTCGGCAGAGGTATTTCAGTACCCTGGCCAACCGGTTACTTACTCCTGGAATTTCGGGAATGGTATGACATCTGACAAAGCCACTCCAAAAGTTGCCTTCGAGGATGCCGGGGTTTACACCGTTAGGCTTACCATTGACGACGGGAAGGAATCCCTGACAACCTCTGCGGAAGTGACTGTTATGGGCGAGCTGGTAAAAACGCTATACTTCACTGATGTGCTAAGCGGCAAGCTATACAAGTATAGATTTACGCAGGTAGATGAAAGTATGCCGGAGCAGTTGCCAGCCAATGTGGGTGTTCATCCGCTTTCGGTTAATGTTTATAACAACAAGATAATCATTTCCGATGCCGGCAACCACATTAAATACTCAGCATGGGGCACTGCTTCTGATGGTAAGTTGTTCGCTGTCGATCTTGAAGGGCGCAACCCCTACACCATTACAACCACATCCGGAGACTACACGCAAGACCCTTTTGTAAGCACTGTTGATGGAAACGGGAATGTTTACTGGGTGTGTCGATTTGCAGGTGTACGCTCTATTTCCACATCCTCCCAGGATGCGCCTTATCCAAGCGTTAAGTTTGGTGTAACTGCTGCGGATATTGGGGCTTCCAGCACATACGGCTGGACTGATGGGGGGCTGCAGGTGGTTAATAATACACTCTGGTACTCCAAGCATGGCACAGGTAAGGGCTTGTATAAGTATAACCTGGCAGGGCAGTTTATTGAGGCAGTTTCTGGTCTGAAAGAGTTGAAGATCAGGAGTTTTGCAGTAGATCAGAAGAACGGCAAAATATACTTTGCTGTAAGTGTGGCAGGAGGAGGGTTTGATGTTGGCTTATATATGAGCGACATGAATGGCGACAATATTACCCTGATTGAAGATACGGCTGGTTTTTCTACCGAGGGCGGCGCAACTGAGAATACATACATCACAGATATTGTAATTGATAACGATCCGGATGATGGCACCGCTGGTTATATATATTATGCATTCCGTAGCGCTGATGATATCAGCGAATCTGGGAATATAGTAGGCGATGGCAGCAGATCAGGCATTAAGCGCTACCCGCTGGATGGAAGCGGCTCTGCTGAGTTCTTCCTGAAAGGGTTCATACCTTATGGCCTCGACATTGACCACGTGCGGAGATAGGCACTCTTCTTAAACCATTTTCTGTAACTGCCCTGGCGCCTTTTGTGGCGCCAGGGAAAATCACACAAGAAATATATGAAACGATTTTTATACGTAGCCATACTTACCGTTTTCGCGCTGCAGTCCTGCAAAGAGGAAGTGGACTGGGTGCCAGATGATTACAGCACTGGCGATGCAACGGAGAATATCACACCGCCATCCGGAACTTACGAGGCTGATCAGGACTTTAAAATTGTTGCATACTATGCCGCGGGCCGCAACCCCGATTCCATCGATGTAAGAAAGTATAAGATGATCACCCACCTGAACTTTGCCTTCCTGTACCCAAATGCCGACGGCAGCCTGCAGGAATTGAGTAACCGGGAAAACTTTGATGAAGTAATGACGCTTGCGCGTGAGAACGGCGTGAAGACTGCCATTTCTCTGGCCGGTGGCGAAAGCGTTTACTCTGCTTTAGCGGCCAACCCTGGTTCGCGAAGAAACCTGGTGGGCAATGTGGTAAACTTTGTGTTGCGCCACAACCTGGATGGCGTAGACCTGGACTGGGAGTACCCACGTGCCAATAAGGCAAACAATATCACCTACACGGCTTTGGTTAAAGAGCTATCGGACTCGCTGCATACCTGGCACAAATACCTGAGTGTGGCGGTTACGCCGGCGCTTTACCCAGGTTCTGTACGCGATGGCGTGGCTGAAGAGTCAATCCAGTACATCGATTTTGTGAATATCATGATGTATGATGGTATTGGTTGGGATTCGGAGGATCCGGGGCAGCACTCCACCTACCGTATGGCACAAGAAAGCCTGGATATTTGGCTTAACAGCAAAGGCTTGCCTAAAGAGAAAGCAATTGTAGGCGTGCCGGCTTATGGCAAAAACACAAGCAACAGCGCACTTACGTACCGCAGCTTACTTTGGGCGGGTGCAGACCCAACCCTGGATTCGTTTGAAGTAAATGATGTAATGTACTATTACAACGGAACCGAGACAGTAAAGCGCAAAGCCGAGCTTGCCAAAGAGCACGCAAACGGTGTCATGGTCTGGGAGTTTTACCAGGATACTAACGGTGAGCACTCCTTGTTAAAGGCCATGAACGACGAGCTAGGCAGAAGCTATTAGCGGAAATTTTTTTGATTGAGGTTAAGGGGGTAAGTTTATACTTACCCCCTTATTTTTTTGCTAAATGCTAGTCAATTTTAAGATCATAGCAACCAGGGTTTTAAAAAGCGAGGCTGCAAGTACTTAATACCAAAAAAATAGTCAAAATTTTTTTTGAATCGTCAGCCGTATAACCTTAGCCGCTATGTTCGAATATAGTCAGTAGCCAATGTTTGAACATATTTGCATCAGCCTAATCAATATTCAGCTAATGTTGCTTTTTTCGGGCATTCTACTCCATGTTTATAGGATTATCACGAATAACTCAGTAAGTGAGAAATCACTGATGCAACATTGAGTTTAGGGCTAGGTATATGTGTTTAATTGGACTTTATTTATAGTGTTGGCCAAAATGCTGTTTAAAGCGATGTACTATTTGTTTATATATAATAACAGACTTTTGATAAATATTTTATAAAAAGAAGTGAGCTTTTTATAAAAATAGAATGCTTGTAAAATGAAAATTTACTTAAATAACTGCAATTATCAGCTTGTTGCGTCAATGGGTAAATAACAACATAAAGCTATGTAAACTTAAGAGAGATGAGTTAATTTTCCTTTTACATTAGTTGGAAATATAAAAATTTGTATATCTTCATGCCTGAATATCAACTATACAAAGTATGAAGAACAGTATACGCTTTATCTTGTGGGGGCTATGTATGCTCCTGCTACATGTCGAGGGTTTTGCCCAGGGCAAAGCTGTAAGTGGTACGGTAACATCCGCTGCTGATAAAATTCAGCTACCGGGCGTGTCTGTAACCGTGAAAGGCAAACAGCGCGGTGCAGTTACCGACGCGAAGGGTTTCTATACTATACCGAACGTAGAGGCTAGCGACGAGCTGGTATTCTCGTTTATCGGTATGAAGCCAGTGACACGAACAGTAGGCAACGCAAGCACTATTGACGTTGTGCTTCAGAATGACTCTGAGGCCCTGGATGAGGTGGTTGTAACCGCACTTGGTATTAAACAGGAGAAGAAAGCTCTTGGGTATGCCGTTACAGAGGTTAAAGGCGCCACGATTGCACAGACGCAGCGTGAGAACTTTATCAATGGTTTGGCTGGGCGCGTAGCGGGTGTCGAAATCAACACTACTTCTGGTTTGCCAGGGGCGTCAACATCCATCATGATCCGAGGTGTTTCGTCATTAAGTGGAAGCAACCAGCCTTTGTTTGTAGTGGATGGCCTTCCGATCAGTAACAGCACATTCAACACAAACTCATTCGCCTCTTCGGGTGGTGCGGCGCTTAACAACCGAGCAAGCGATTTCACGAACCGCGCCGCAGATATCAACCCGGAGGACATCGAGAGCATTACTATACTTAAAGGCCCCGAAGCTTCTGCCCTTTATGGTATCGATGCAGCCTCTGGTGCAGTGGTAATTACTACTAAGAGAGGTAAGTCTGGAGCTCCTCGCATTGATTACAGCAACAGCTTCAGGTTAGAGCGGATAAATAAATTCCCTGAGATTCAGCAAGTATACGGTCTTGGAGTGAATGGCGTGGAAGATAACTCAGGTAACGTAACAACTTACTTTGGTGCACGCTATCCGGAAGGGACGCAGTTTTACGACAACATTGATAACTTCTTCCGTAACGGTTTCACGCAGAAGCAGAACATATCGCTAAGCGGGGGCTCAGATAAGGCTACTTATCGCATCTCAGGCGGCTACACTGGTCAGGAGGGGTTTGTACCAGGCACAGACTTGTCAAAGTTTAACCTGTCTTCTGCAGTAACTGCCCAAATGAATAAGTATATCTCAACAGACTTAACGTTTGCTTATACTTATACAGATAACAACTCAGCGTTTAAGGGTGCGGGCGGCCCGTTGTTAGGCTTGCTTACATGGCCTACCACCGACGATGCCAGCATTTACATGACTGAGAACGGAACGCGTAGATTCTACTCTACCGGCGATAGCGAGATCGAAAACCCATACTTTAACGTCAATAAAAACAAGATCAACAATGTAAACAACCGCTATATCACTAATGCGCGCTTAATGATTGAGCCGCTGGAGTGGTTGCGCTTCGTTGGTAATGCTGGTTTCGATTTCTCATCTGGAAACATTACCATGGTTCGCCACCCAGAGTCAGCCTACGGTTACTCAAGCGGAGGTATTTTTGATCAGTCTCTTGACAACACGCGCAACTTTAACTTGCAGTATTATGCCGAGTTAAATCGCTCGTTCTTGAACGATAAGTTTAATACTAACCTGAAAGTGGGTAGTGCTGTAAACTCTCAGGAGTCTTTCATTCAGGCTGTTACCGGCGAGCGATTCCTGGCTCCTGGTTTATACTCGATAGAAAACACTGAAAATACAACACACCGCGGCAGAAACAGACTATCTCAGCGCAGACTCATCGGTGTGTTCGGGAACCTCACGATGGATTATGATAACATTCTCTTCCTGACACTGACCGGAAGAAATGACTGGAGCTCTACGCTTCCAATCGAGAACAGATCCTTCTTCTACCCATCTGTTGGTGCAAGCTTTATCTTCACAGAGTTAGAGCCATTGCGTGGTATCAACCACATCCTTAGCTATGGTAAACTGAGAGGTTCGTGGGCGCAAGTTGGTAAAGATGCAAACCCATACAGCATACGTGCTTTCCTGGAGCCTAAGTCTACTACAGGCGGTGGTTTTGGCTATGCCTTTACTGGCCCAAGCCCAGACCTAAGACCAGAGATGACTACCTCATACGAGTTTGGTACTGAGTTAAAGTTCTTCAACAACCGCCTGGGCATTGACGCGACTTACTTTAACAAGCTTTCTGAAGATCAGATCGTTCAGAATATGCGCTTGAGCTATGCAACAGGGTTTATACTTCAGGCCTTCAACGCAGGTAAGATGAAAACCGAAGGTGTTGAACTACAGCTTAACGCTTCGCCAGTAGTAAACTCTAACTTCACCTGGGACGTTTTAGCAAACTTCACGCATTTATGGAGCGAGCTGATTTCATTGCCTACAGGTGTAAATGAGTTCTACGTGTCTGACACATGGCTTTACAGGGATGTACGCGCAGGTTCAGTTGTTGGAGGCCCGCTCACAACATTTACTGGCCATGATTATTTCCGTAACGATGCCGGCGAAATCTTAATCGACCCAAGCACAGGCTACCCACTGCGCGACCTGAATAATTTTACAGTAGTAGGCGACAGACAACCTGACTTCACAGTTGGTTTAACAAACTCGTTTGCTTATAAGAACCTGTCTTTAAGCTTCCTGCTCGACTTCAGAAAAGGTGGAGACATTTACAATGGTACCGAGCACTTCCTGACTGAAAAGGGCTTAAGCATGCGTACTTTGGATCGTGAAGCACCAGTGGTATTTAAAGGTGTGGTGAAGGACGGATTAGAGAACACTGCTAACCCGACTATCAACACCAAAGTAATCGACCCATCAAGAGACATGAATTACTGGTCAACAGCATATGGCCTTCCTGATATCAATTACATCGAGAAAGATATTAACTGGGTACGCCTGCGCGATGTAACGCTTAACTACAACTTAAATTCAAGCTTACTGAGTAAAGTTAACTTCATCAAGTCGGGTAGTGTGTTTGTAACGGCAACAGACTTGTTCATTATTACAAATTACTCAGGCCTTGACCCAGTTGTAAACGGAAACTCTGCAGCAGTAGGCGGTAGTGGTGGCGTTGGCTTCGATTACGGTAATTTCCCGATGCCGATCGGTGTCAACTTTGGTTTGAAAGTAGGTTTCTAAACAAGATTTAATATGAAAACTAGATATAATTTTTTTAAAAAGATTGTCTGTGCTTCTTTATTTACAGCAGGCGCTCTAGCAACTACAAGTTGCGATAACTATCTGGATGTAAACACAAACCCTAACGGCCCGGACCAGGTTGTTGCTCCGCATTTATACTTGCCGGCCATGCAGTCTGAGCTTGCCCTAGGAATCCAGTTCGATTCGAGATACTTGGGCCGCTACATCCAAAACTGGAATGCGCGTGATACAGACCTTACCTGGGATCGCCATGGGTATGTTTCAGGTAGCGACGCCGCAGGGCAACTATGGCGTTCGGTGTATTGGCCAATGGGCCAGAACCTAACCGATATGATTGACAAAGCCGCTGAAGAGGAGCGTTGGGATTTTGTGGGTGTAGGCTATGTGATGCGTGCCTTCGGGTGGCAGCTGTTAACAGATTATCACGGAGAGATAGTTGTAAAGCAAGCATTTGAGCCAGGCCGTACCACGTTCGATTACGACTCGCAGGAATATGTATACGAAGAGGTGCGCCGTTTAACCATGCTTGCCATCGAGAACTTAAAACGTACAGATGGTAAGGTTGGGACAGCATCAACACTTGCTCAGGGTGACTTGATCTATGGCGGTGATCGTTCTAAATGGCTTCGTTTTGCCTACGGTTTGCTTGCTGTAAACGAAAGCCGGTTAACAAACAAGTCTACCTTTAACCCCGATAAGGTAATTGAATATGTAGATCAGGCACTGCAGAGCAACGCTGATGATGCGTCAGTGCGTTTCGAGGGGGCAGTGAGCTCTGATACTAACTTCTTTGGCCCACGCCGTGGAAACCTGAATTCATATCGCCAGTCTAAGTTTATTGTTAGTTTGCTAGATGGTACGAATCCTGTACTGTCAGATCCATCCTTGATCGGTGATGATCCTATTTTTGCAGGACAGCATTTAAAGGACCCTCGTCTGCCAGTAATGCTCTCACCGGCTAATGATGGCCAGTACCGTGGCGTAACTCCTTCGGTTGGTGTTTCAGAGTATACTGTTGCCAACGAGCGGCCTAGGAACCTGTGGAACACGGCTTCTGATAACGTTGCTTCCACAACACCTAACAAATACCTGTTCGGAAACAACGCTCGTTTCCCGCTGATGACTTATGCGCAGCTGCAGTTTATTAAAGCAGAGGCAGCCTTGATTAAAGGTGCTAAGGATGTTGCCCTCGATGCCTATACCAAGGGCGTGAACGCACACATGAACTTTGCAAAAACCTTTGTAACCAACGACGCTACCACTCCTGAAGATGAAGTGGCTGTATTTGAGCAACGGCGCGCAGAGTACTTAGCAAGCGAAAAGCTTATGCCTAAGTCTGCCAATGAGCTTACCATTCGCCACATCATGCTGCAGAAATATATTGCACAATGGGGATGGGGCTTTATTGAAACATGGTCTGACTTGAGGAGATACCATTATATCGAAAATCCAGATGGAACAATTGACCAAGATCCATCAAATAACGTATTTGCCGGGTTTACATTCCCGAGCCAATTCTTTGGAGTTAACCAGGGTGAACCGGCTTACCGCTTCCGCCCTCGCTTTAACTCTGAGTATATGTGGAACGTGGCATCCCTAGATAAGATTGGTGGTTTAGCGCCAAACTATCATACCGTGGAAATATGGTTTAGCAAAAAATAATTGGAGGTTCTCACATGAAAAATATACTTTTTAAATCAATCGCAATAGTTGCTGCAGGTCTGATGCTGGGCTCCTGTGAAAAGAATGCAATTGAAGACTTTAATGACCCGGTTAACAGCGGTGCATACATCAAGTTTCTTCATGCAGCGCCAGATGCCCCAGCTGTTAATTATTACTTGGATAACACCAAGGTTTCTACGATTGCAGCTAACAGTGCAGGGGAAGAGCAAGGGATGGCTTATGCCAAAAGCCCTTTATTCCCCTCAAACTATGGCTATGCAAATGTTGAGGCAGGCACGCGTACCTTGCAGGCCATTACACCTGCACCGCAGGGTAACGCTGTTACAGCAACTAATAGCGTTACGCTTGCAAATGGTAACTTTTATTCAGCATTTTTGATCGGTAGCGCAGGTGCCTACGAGTCATTATTAGTTGAGGATAAGTTGCCAGCGGCTACGTATGGCAAGAGCTATATCCGGTTTGTTAACCTTGTTCAGGCAGCTCCGAACAGCTATTCTGCCACAGCGGTAAAAACTGCGACTTCGGAGAGCCCCGAAACGCGAACTGCAGTAGGCGAAGCGCTGAACTTTAAAGGCAATACGGCTTATGTTGCTGTTGAGCCAACGGGTTCTTATGTTGTTGAGCTAAAAGAAAATGGTCTTGCAGGAACAGTGATAAAGTCTTCCAGCTTTTCGCCAGTAGGAGGCCGGGTATACACTCTGGTGATGCATGGGAACTACTCTGGCACGAAAACCATAGTAATCTACCGGGACAGATAAGTATTTTGACTGATCAATCATAAACAAGAACGGCCACCCATTGGGTGGCCGTTCTTGTTTATGATTGATTCAATTTAATCTTTCCACTTCAGCTTAACTTCAACGCTAGGGGCACTTTCATTCTGTATCCTGTCAAGGGCTGTTACGATGTATACATACTTGCCTTTGGCGAGAATAGTGTTATCGAAGTATGACGTTTGATTCTGGAATACCTTGCCGATGATATGAGCTGGAGAGTTGAGGTTGATTTCCTCATCCTTTTTAAAGCGATAGATCACATAATAGCGTGCGCCTTCGCCATCCGCGGCAGGGGCGGAGGCTTGCCAGCGCAGATGCACGCCATCAAAACCTTGCATTGCTTTCAGGTTTGTAGGTGCAGCAGGTGCCGTGCTGTCCAGCCAGCTCATTTCGGGGATTAATGCCGGGTGCTGGTAAAAATTCTGGCGCAACGTGTCCTGCACACCATTTGGGTTTGCCATTACTGATTTGGAGCTGAAGTATACGCTGCCCTGCACGTTATCGGTTTGGCGGTTAAGGCGCAGCTGGCGGCCGGTTTCCAGCGGGTCGTTCCATTCTTTATACTTGTCGCTGGCGTTGATGCGGTACGTGCCCTGGCCAATGTATAAATGCTTTCCAAAGCTGTTCTTGCTCCACCAGTCCAGCAGCTTGGCGTAGTCGGCTATGTCGAAACCGATATGGAAGTATAGCTGCGGCACACTGTAATCTATCCAGCCCTTCTCCAGCCAGCCGCGCACGTCGGCGTACAGGTGGTCGTAGTTAGTTAGCCCGCCTTTGGTGTCGGAACCGCGCGGGTCTTCTGGCGTTTTGTTACGCCAAACGGCAAATGGGCTGATGCCGAACTTTACATAGGGCTTCACGGCTTTTATACTATCCGAAAGCGACTTTATAACCTCATCCACGTTGTAGCGGCGCCAGTCATCCTTGTTGCTGATGTTGTTGTTATACTTTGCAAAATCCTCATCATCCGGAAACGGATCCTGGGTGGGGTACGGGTAAAAGTAGTCATCAAAATGCACGGCATCTATGTCATACCGTCGCACAATATCGGTGATCACGTCAACAATGTACTGGCGCACTTCGGGCAGGCCGGGCTTAAAGTATAGCTTGCCGCCATACTGCACAAACCACTCGGGCTTGGTGCGGGTAATGTGCTTTGGGTTGATGTTTTCAGGGATGGTATCGAAGGTGGCGCGGTAAGGGTTAAACCAGGCATGAAACTCCATGCCGCGCTTGTGCGCCTCCTCAATCTGGAAGGCAAGCGGATCGTAGGGTGGGTTGGGTGCCTGCCCTTGCTTGCCCGTCAGCCAATGCGACCAAAGCTCCTGCCCGTTCGGGAAAAAGGCATCCGTGGTGGGGCGCACCTGCACGACCACGGCGTTCATGCCATTTTTTTGCTGCTCATCCAGAATATACCTGAACTCCTGCTGCTGCACCACCGAGGATAAACCTTTCTGGCTTGGCCAATCTATGTTGGCTACCGTGGCAATCCAGACGGCGCGGAACTCGCGTTTGGGAGGTGCTTGCTGCGCCCATAAAGTATAGGGCAGGCAGAGTAGTAACAGGAGGTAAAAGCATCGTTTTTTTTTCATGTGTAAAGTATGCGTGTGAGGGTTAACGAATCACAAGAAGATGCTGGAACAGCTTGTGTTGCAGCTTAAGTCTCTAGGGCGGGGCGGAGGATAAATATACCAAAATCAGTAGGTAAGAAAAAGGAACGGAGGGATGTTCTGGTAAAAAATATGTTTCAACGTTGATGTATGTAACAGAGGCTCAATTAACCGCTAGTTGATGGCTTTCTTTTGGCATAAAAAGCTTAAATTTACCAGTAAACACGCTATTCACTAACCACTCATCGCTTTGAAAAAAAGACCATTACTTTTGCTCGCGCTGCTGGCCCTGTTCCTGACAGGCTCCTTGCCGGCGCAGGCGCAGAAGCGCACGTCAAAAACCGGCCGCAGCAGCACGCAGAAAGCTGCCAAAACAGTCTTTAACCCAGCCACAGACCCGCCGTTCCTGAACGCCAACCAAGCCTGGGTAGACTCTGTGTTCAAAACCATGACACCAGAGGAGCGCATCGCGCAGCTCATCATGATCCCGGTGTACTCCAACAAAGACCAAGCGCACATCGACTCTATCAGCACGCTGATAAACAAGTATAAAGTTGGCGGCCTGATATTCTTTCAGGGCGGCCCGGTGCGCCAGGCACGCATGACCAACCGCTACCAGCGCGAAAGCAAAATTCCGTTAATGGTAAGTATAGATGCCGAGTGGGGCCTGCCCATGCGCCTCGACAGCACCTCGCGCTTCCCGTACCAAATGGCGCTTGGCGGCATCGAAGACGAAAAGCTCATTTATGAGATGGGTGCCGAGATTGCGCGCCATTGCCGCCGCTTGGGCATCCACGTGAATTTTGCCCCGGTGGTAGACGTAAACAACAATGCCAATAACCCGGTGATCGGTTTCCGTTCTTTCGGCGAGGACAAGTATAACGTTACCCGAAAAGCCATGGCCTACATGCGCGGCATGCAGGACCAGAAAGTACTGGCAAACGCCAAGCACTTCCCCGGCCACGGCGATACCGATGTAGACTCGCACGTGGGCCTTCCGATCATCAACTTCTCCAAAATCCGCCTCGATTCTGTGGAGCTCTACCCGTTCCGCCAGCTCATGAAAAACGGACTCGGAAGCCTGATGGTGGCGCACATGAACATCCCGGTGCTCGACAATACTAAAAACTTAGCCTCAACGCTTTCTAAGCCAATCGTTTCTGATCTGTTGAAGAGAGATTTAGGCTTTAAGGGACTGGTGTTTACAGATGCCCTGAACATGCAGGGCGTGGCCAAGTTTTACGCTCCGGGCATTGTGGATGTGAAGGCGCTTTTAGCCGGAAACGACATGCTGCTGAACACCATGGATGTGAAAACAACCATACAGGAGGTGAAAAAGGCTATTGCCCGTGGCGAGATTACGCAGGCTGAAGTAGACGCGCGTTGCCGCAAAGTGCTTGCCGCCAAGCAGTGGCTGGGCCTGGATAAGTGGAAACCGGTTGAGATGAAGAACCTTATCGAGGACCTGAACAGCCCGTACGCCAAATACCTGAACGAGAAACTGGTTGAGGCCTCGCTTACGCTGCTGCGCAACAAGCAAAACATACTTCCGGTGCAGCGCCTGGATACGCTAAAAGTGGCAGCCCTGGCTATTGGCACCGATAAGGAAACCGATTTCCAGCGCGGTCTGGCCCGTTACACCAAGGTGGATACCTTCTTCCTGACCCCGACTACCTCTATTGCCGAGCTGTTTGCCCTGAAGGAAAAGCTGCAAAAGTATAACCTGGTTGTTGCCGGCGTGCACAAGCTAAACCTGAAAGCCGGTGGAAGTAACTTTGGCATCACTGCCGAAATGAACCTGTTCCTGAAAGACCTGATCCGCTCGCAGCGCACCATCGTAGGCGTGTTCGGCAACGTGTATAGCCTGGCCTACCTCGAGAGCCTCGAGAAAGCAGATGCCGTGATTGCGGCCTATCAGGAAACCGCCACCACGCAGGACCTGACAGCCCAGATGATATTTGGCGGCATAGGCGCGAAGGGCAAGTTGCCGGTGACAATCTCTAACAATTTCCGCATCAACGATGGCCTGAAAACCAAAGGCGGGCTGCGCTTTGCCTATACCATGCCGGAAGCCGTAGGGCTTAAAACTGCCGACTTCGCAGGCATAGACTCTTTGGTGGCGCAAGCCATTCGAGAGAAGGCCGCGCCTGGCGCCGAGGTACTGGTTGCAAAAGATGGTAAAGTAATCTACCAGAAAGCCTTTGGCTATCATACCTACGAAAAGGAAAAGCCAGTGCAGTTGGATAACCTCTATGACCTGGCCTCAATCACGAAGATCAGTACCTCGTTGGCGGCATTTATGAAGCTGAAAGGGGAGGGCCGCTTTGATGTGGACCGTACGCTGGGCGAGTACCTGCCCATGATGGAAGGCTCTAACAAAGCCGACCTGAAATACCGCGACATCCTGACGCACCAGGCTCGCCTGAAAGCCTGGATTCCTTTCTGGAAAGAGACCGTGAAGAAAAACGGCAAGTTTAAGTGGAGCACGTTTAAAGCTGATTCTTCCCGACGCTTCCCGATTAAGGTAGCCGATAACTTATACATGCACCGCAAGTATGCCCAGAAGATCTACAAGGAGATCAAAGATTCTCCGCTGAACGAGAAGCCAGGCTACGTGTATAGCGACCTGTCGTTTATACTTGCGCCGCTGGTAGTGCAGAACATCACCGGCCAGGATTTTGAAACCTACCTGAAGAAGAACATCTACGAACCTATTGGCGCTACCACGCTCACGTTTAATCCTTACAAGCACTTCAGCGCAGACCGTATAGTGCCTACAGAGCATGACTCGCTGTTCCGGAAGCAGCTGCTGCACACAACCGTGCACGACGAAGGCGCAGCCATGCTGGGTGGCGTTAGCGGCCACGCAGGCTTGTTCGGTACGGCCAACGACCTGGCCAAACTGATGCAGCTATACCTGAACGATGGCACCTTTGCCGGCGAAACATACATCAGCGGCAACACGGTGAGCGAGTTCAGCAAATGCCAGTTCTGCGACCAGGGCAACTACCGCGCCCTGGGCTTTGACAGGCCAGCCAAGCCTGGCGCACCGGATAGCAACGCCGCCCCAAGCGCCCCTGTAGAAAGCTTTGGCCACTCGGGCTTTACCGGCACCTATACCTGGATCGACCCGGTAAACAAGTTGGTTTACGTGTTCCTGTCTAACCGCGTGCACCCAACCCGCGAGAACCGCAAACTGTACCAGCTTAATACCCGCACCGAGGCCCTGCAGGTTGTTTATGATGCCATGGAAAAAGGCAAAAAAGTACAGCAGTAACAGTTAGTTACAAGTATAAACTAAAAGAGGCTCCGCATGCGGAGCCTCTTTTAGTTTATACTTGTAGGGGTAATCTATGTCCCTTAAAGCATTCTATTATTGAACATAGGCGAGTGGGCTGTTAAGAGTTAGTGTCCTGCTTAACGTTACTCGTGCATTCGATGGGGAAGGCGAAACCGAGCGTAAAGGCTGAGCATTGTTGGCGGCAGAACTTACTTTGGGTCTCCATAATCTTCTGTTTTCTCAACTTCACCGTTCCTAGTATAGAATGTCCAATTGCCACATCTTTTGTTTGGCGATGTGAATTTATCAGCAAAGCCATCTGTCATTTTTCTATACCTAAAGCCTTCCTGCCATAACCTGTCTGGTTCATAGTATAGCTTCTGCGATTCAAGTCTATAAAGTGTTCCGTTAATTCTTTTGTATTCATAAACACAATCAAAGATGGCTCCGTCTTCTGGTAGTATTTGGTAGTATGCCTGCAAATACCCCAAGCTATCCATCTCCATTGATTCTATCAGTTCCCGCTTACTGTTATACTTGTTAGCTGTTCCGATGAAGTGATATGAAATTTTGCTGTTGATTTTTCTGACAGCAATTTCACCTTCAAACCCTCCGAAATCCATAGCAGTTTTCTTTTCAACGCCCTTGTAGAGAACGATGCCCTGCTGTACCGAGTCTAGTTCAGAAGCTGTCAGAATCTTTTTGATGTTCTGTGCATTGGACTGAAAAGTATAAAGCAAGCTTACAAAGAGTAAGAGTTTCTTCATTTAGTATAATTCTGTTTTACCGCCAACTTTATTAATGCAGTCGATGGGCTGGCGTAGCCTTGGTGCTGCAGATTGATAGGCGGTTTTCAATGTTTATATATCTCTGCTGAAAGTAAACCTATATAGATTTTAGTTGCTTGCTTCAAGTTATTTTGTCTGTACTTGTTGTCCTCATCGGTGTAGTCTACCTTGCTCACTTCCTGCTTTCCTTCTGATGTTATAAGGATTAGTGTTTTGTAGGAATAATATTTTGCCTTGATATTGAATTTGCGAGTGGAAGAGAATATTTTACTTCTGTTGTCTATCAACTCTTCATATAAACCAGTATTCCTAAACTCATCTACTTTATTAGAACAACATCTGATTCTTTTCAGATAATATTTCTGACCTTGCTATCAGATGAGGCGTGTGTCTGTACCGTTATCCTCGCAACTACAATTCTTTTTATCCTAATAAGGGAAATCAATACCAACATTACCTGACTTAAATATTATAACATGCTCCACGCCTTTGTCAGCTATAAGTGAATCAGCATGAGCTTCAGATAAACTATCCAAGTCAAGGTATACCATACGCATAGACCTTGCAATTTTCTCCAAGTCTTCATCAACCCCTTGTGACTGCGCATAGCTGATGGTCAAAAGGAGTATAAGTAGAAACAGTATTGCTTTCATTTTAAGATAAATATCGCCTAACGGATTGGTGTAGACGATGTGCTAGGCGTAGCTGAAGCATATACGTGGTTAGGAGGCTGTAATTCTACTTCTATATTTTGTATTTGTGGCTCAGACACTCCAGACTCATTTTGCTTACCTGTACACATACACTTTCTTCTCTTAAAAGCTATGCCTTCAATTTATCAACCAACAGAAAAAAAGCACTAAAAGCCCATCCAACAATTATCAAGTGAAGGAAAAGAAGCACAAGAATTGAAATCGGTACCCATATTCCATTGCGATACAGGTTGTTAAAGAGTGAGAAAGTTACTAAAACATTATTAGGCAACAGTAATGAACTTATTAAAGAACTGAGCAAGTGAACGACCAACGTCAAATACTTTACAGGATCACTTACATCTGCTGAAAGGTATTTCAATACACTTACTCCAGCGACTCTAATTGCTGCATAGAATAAATAAATTAACACAATGAAAACAATAAAGAAAAAGAGTTGGATAACATCCCGATTCGAAGCAGAAAGCAGAAAAATAGCGGGCATAGGCTTAATAGAGCTTTGAAAAAAGGAAGAGAATTGATAGGATTATCAACGAACCCACGAAGAAGTTCATATCATACCTTCTTGATGATTCATATGGTCTACTCATTACATCATCAAATTTGCCCTTAAATCCCTTAATGGTCCAGCGAACAAATGCTCCTGTTAATATTACCGTAAAAGTTATAAAGCTTGCTCTCATAATAATATGTCTCTTAACGGATTAGTGCAGCCGCAGCCCGCAGCTTAGCGAGGGGTTACGGCTGCACCGGGTTACCTATCGTCGTTCTTTGTTAGTCCACGAATGTTTCTTTTATCACACTTTTGCAGGAAGCTATTTCTGAAGGGTTCAGAATTCCTAGCACTTTAACAATGCGGACTTTGTCAATAGTCCTTATCTGGTCGATCACGACCCACCCCACTTGATTGTTGTGCTTCACTTTCACACGAGTAGGATAGCTACGGCTCTTGGTGGTCATCGGCGCGATAACTACTGTTCTTAGGTTGTGATTAATCTCATCGGGGGATATCACGATACATGGCCTTGTTTTCTGTATCTCACTTCCAACAGTAGGGTCCAGATTGACCAGGACTATCTCATACTGGCTTATTTCCATTCATCAAAGCTTTCATCACCAAACACATCATCCAGTAAAAGCTGGTCATCACCGTTCTCGTGCATTTTCCTGAAGGCTTTGTCCCAGCCTTTCCTTGGATGCTCAACTGGCTTTAAAATAATCTGCCCCTTTTCCAGTATTAGCTCAACTTTATCCTTGATGTTATACCTGTCTAGAATGGACTTAGTCAACCGTAGTCCTTTGGAATTGCCTATTTGAATGATTGATACTTCCATAGCACTTTTTATTAAATGTAATTACAAAGTTATTACATTAACGGTTGTTTACAAGACAAAGTTCTATAGATTACTATGATAGGTAACAACAACGTGTTGGTACATGAGGTGAGCAAGACGTAGCCGCAGCTTTACACATGTGCTTTATCGGCGTTACGTTGTTCTTTATTTTTTCTGCTCATCCCACATTTCCTTAATCCTGCCCCACCATTCAGTAGCCCATTGCTTCAGATGGTCAAGTGTTAGAGGTTCACCATTACTATTAGAAATTCGGTAATCTGTTGCTGTTAAAGTCAACTCTCCACCAGCAATTTCTTTCGAACTGTTGCAATGAAGCACATAAGTCTCTGGTTGAGTATAGGTATAGCTTTGAACATCAAGCCCCAACTTCTCCATTGTCTGTGGGTCGCTTGTTGTCCTTTTCTCTGTTTCCCGAAGTGCAATAGGCTTCGACTTGTTGGCTTCATCGTCTTTGAACACAAAGTACTCACACAGTAAATTTCTACACCCCAACAGCTCAACTTTTATTTGGTATTCCAACACGGGAGGAGTCCATACCTGCCCCCAAGGAATCACAATTTCTAAGGCCAAAGTTTCCCTGTATTTGCTCACGCTCTTTATCTCAAAGTCGTGAAACATCGAAAACAGTTCTTCTATCTCTTGTTGTTCATTCATGATTCCAATGCACGCTAACGGATTGTACAGGCTGCGAACGAGGCGTAGCCGAGAATGGAGCCTGTGCCGTGTTAGCAGGATTAGTTCTTTACACTTGCGCTTGACTCTACTTTCTTAAGGTAAGTAATGGCTTCATTTGAGAAAAGGAAAGGTTTTGCCTTGTCTTTTTTTGCGGCCTTGTTATAGAGGTAAACGAACTCAAAAGGATTGTCAATGTTGGTGATTAGCTTTTTCTTTAGGCCGTTACGCTCAATCACATCAGCCATATAAAAACCTGGTATATGCCCGCTCATTCCAATTACCTGCTGCTTAATTTCCTGGCTTGTATAAGTTTTGGTGCCTGATGCTATGTACCTTATGGCTTCGTCCACTTTTGGCATCTGCGCTTCGCCAAGTTGCAGCATGTAACTGCCAAACTTCATATCTTCGGGCATGCTTTCCGCCATAGTATAGTGTTTGTCAATTAGGTCAGGAGCACCTTCGTTTAGCAGCAGTCCCAACATCAGGAGAAGGCTTTTATCTTTCTCTTTCACATCATATTTTTTCATTTGCCATACAAGGTGGTGAAGTTCGTGGCCACCTAATATGCCATACTTCACTTTGTCATACATATAAGTCGCCCACAGCGTGAGCACCACATTACCTTTGTTTGCCAGCGCGTCGTTGCCTAAGGCATTAAAGTATAAAGTAGCTTCTGGTTTGGTACGGTGCATCCGCTTAGGCAACATGGTATATGTTTCGGCATATAGCGAAGCCAAGTATGCATCCTTATCGGCCAGTATGTTTTGCAGGTACTCACGCAACTGTGGTTCGTTGGCTTTGTAAAAGTGTATTAGATAAGTATTATAGTGCTGCCGAGGGTCTTTCAGGCGTTCGAGTAGGATGCTGTCGTGCTGCGGCATATACACCACTTCAAGGTCTTTCCGGAAACGGTTCAGGTACTTCTCATTATATGCTTGGTTCTGGATGTATTGAGCGTTACCTTCTAGGCTTAGAAAGCTTTTCCATAAATCATCGCTAAATGGCTTTCCCTGGCGAAGGCTGTCGGTTAGTTCAAAGTAGCGGACTGCGGCTGTTGCATCTATGGTTTGTGCTTGTATGAAATGGCCACATGTGAGTAAGAGAATAAGGGTAAAGAGTGTTTTCATGTATAGTTAATTAATTTTAGTTATTCCTGCTAACGGTTTGCATATGGCTTGTGGCGGTTTCGAAGCACTTTTCTGTCCACCGAAACCAAAGCTGGCTACGGAGCGCGAACCTTGCTGGCAGCCGTTCACCCGCCATAAGCTATATGCTTTGTTGTGGTGCGTTTTTATTATTTTTTCTTTCTTCTTTAACTTCCTTTTTTGTTTTTCGCTTATCTGCCAATTGATTAAGTAATGAATCAGGGTCATTAACCATTTCATCAATTTCTTTTTTTGAAAATCCCTTTAAGTCTTTCCGTGTTACGTGATGGCTTCTTGACATACTATTAATTTTATAGAAACTTCAGTCCGAGTTCATTTACTTCTTTATCAACTTTTACCCATTCAACTCTGTCATCAATGTCCTTTTCTACGGGACTAACTATCATAAACAGGTCAGTCAAATAAATTACTTCTACAATTCTCTTGTTGTATCCTAAGGCTCCAACATCTTGCATTTGAAATTCAACTTTCTTAAAGTCCAAATGTCCGTTTTGATAAATTACCTTTTGAGTTCTCCAAGCGGATGATGAAAACGCAATTTTTAAATGTCCGATTATTAAAATTCCAATTATGGTCAATGTCGGAATTGTCGAGCCTATTATTTTCCATTTTCCTGTTTTAAAAGTCCATAGATTCCAAATCAAAGTCAGAGGAGTCAATACAATAATTCCAAAATATGTAAATGACTTTATCGCCTGGCTTTTGATTTCAAATGAAGTTAGTCCGTCAAGGGCAAAAAGTAGAGTTGTCAGAATGAAAATTCCATTTAACACTGTCGATATATACTTCTTAAACGTCATTTTTTTCAAATGCACCACAACTATGGTATATAAGGAGTTATTCCGGTTATTAGTCAAATACAGCCGATAACCGGAACTGCACACTCCAAGTTACCATAATCTGCCATACTTAAAGCCCGTATTTATACTTAAAAGTGCTATAACAGAAAAGCCCGCTCAGAAACTGAGCGGGCTTTTTTCGTGGTTCTAAACTCGTTGATAATCCTATGTGTGTGTCCTAGAGAAAGGATGGTTTAGAAATTGTAACGCACGAATGCCTCCATGGCCTCATAGTCTGCGAGGCCCAGGTTATGATAATTTTCAGCGGTTTCGCGGTTGCGCTCCTCTGCACGTACCCAAAACTCGCGTGCATCGTCGCCCGGGAAAACCGGTCTGTCTTTCTGTGATTGGTGCTTGAAAATGGCATCGCGCTTACGGATAACCTCCTGCGGCGAAAGCGGAACGGCCATTTCGATTTCGTGGGTCTCAAACTCGTGCCACGCGCCGCGGTACATCCACAGCCAGCAGTCTTTTACCCAGTCCTCGGTTTGCTGCAGGCGCTGCAGTGCCTCTACAATAATGCGGAAGCAAACAATGTGCGTACCATGCGGGTCAGCAAAGTCGCCGGCTGCAAAAACCTGCTGCGGCTTAACCTTCTGCAGCAGCTCCATGGTCAGCTCAACATCCTTGTCGGTTACCGAGTTTTTCTTGCGCTTGCCGGTTTCGTAGAACGGCAGCGCCATAAAATGTATGTTATCATCCTCAAGGCCGGCGTAACGCGCTCCGGCGTAAGCCTCACTCTTCCGGATAAAGCCTTTCACGTTCAGGATCTCCTGTGTGTCTACCTGGTTTGGCTGCTTCTCTTCTATAAAGCCGCGCATGTCGTCGTAGATCTGCTGAAGTTTGCTGGTATCCGCCCCAATGCTCTTGTTAAAGTCGATGGCGAACTCCACATAGCGCAGCACATCATCGTCCCAAACGGCAGTGTTACCGGAGGTCTGGTAAGCCACGTGCACATCGTGCCCTTGGTCTACCAACCGGATAAACGTACCACCCATCGAGATCACGTCATCGTCCGGGTGAGGGGAGAAGATAACCACGCGTTTTTGAGCCGGCTCGGCGCGCTCAGGGCGTTGCGTGTCGTCGGCGTTTGGCTTGCCACCAGGCCAGCCGGTAATTGTATGCTGTATCTTGTTAAAGATATCGATGTTGATGTTGTAAGCAGGGCCAAACTCTGTAGCCAGCTGCGCCATGCCGTGGTTGTTATAGTCTTCCTCGGTCAGCTTAAGTATAGGCTTGCCCAGTTTCTGCGAGAGCCAGATAACGGCTTTCTTTGTCAGTTGGCTATCCCAGATGCAATCCTTTACCAGCCATGGCGTGTTAAAGCGAGTCAACTCCGAAGCGGCATCCTCGTCCAGCACAAACTCCACGCTGTTAGAGAGCTGCAGGTACGTGGCAGGCACCTCGCTCGACATTTCGCCTTCTACGGCCTTCTTAATGATCGGTGCTTTCTTCTGGCTCCAGGCCATCAGGATAATTTCACGCGCTTTAAAGATCGTGCCGATGCCCATGGTGATGGCCTTGGTCGGAACGTTCTCCTTGCCACCAAAATCGCGGGCAGCATCGCGGCGTGTCAGGTCATCGAGGGTAACCAGGCGCGTACCGGAGTTTGGCGCGGAACCCGGCTCGTTAAAACCGATGTGTCCCGTACGGCCAATACCCAGAATCTGCAGGTCAAGGCCGCCAAGCTCTTCAATCTGGCGCTCATAGTTCAGGCAGAAAGCGTGTATTTCCTCTTTCGGCAGCGTGCCATCCGGGATGTGCACGTTCGCCTTTTCGATATCGATGTGATCGAAGAGGTTCTCGTTCATGAACGTTACGTAGCTCTGCACCGCATCGGGTTGCATCGGGTAGTACTCGTCCAGGTTAAAGGTGATTACGTTGCGGAAGCTAAGGCCTTCTTCGCGGTGCATGCGTACCAGCTCGGCGTACACGCCAACCGGTGAGGCACCGGTTGCCAAGCCAAGAACGGCAGGCTGCCCCTTGCTTTGCTTATCACGGATTAAGTCTGCAATACGCTTTGCCACCGACACAGAAGCGATGTGCTGGTCAGGGTAAACGCTAACCGGAAGTTTCTCAAAACGGGTCTCCTCCAGGAGATTTAATCTGGGCATAGTGCTTTGTGGGTTATAAGCCACGTTATTGTTAAGTAGTTGCATGCTGCGTATATACTTTCTTAATCTGCGTGTTTTCTGTTTACCTGGCCTGCTCCAACTGCTGTTCCAGTATGTTCTCGAGCACGGTTGCTGCGGCGCCAAGCATACTTGCGTTTGGCCCCAGCGTAGACAGCGCAATGCTGGTCGACTCCCGGAGCTGCGCCATGCAATAGGTGTTTATGGCCTGCTGTATGGGCGTGGTGATAAATTGTTTGGCTTCGGCAATCTTGCCGCCAAGTATGATCAGCTCAGGGTTAAACAACTGGATAAGTATGGCAATGCCTTTGCCCAGGTGCTTTCCGGTTTCGGATAGCATGTTTATGGCAAACTGGTCGCCGCTATGTGCTGCATCTATCAGCAGTTGCGGCTCAAGTTTTTCCAGCTCCTCTTCGGTAAGTTTGCTGAGCAATGATTTCTGGCCGGCTTTTATACTTTCGCGGGCAATGTTTGTAAGCGATACCCCGGAGGCTACCGTTTCCAGGCAGCCGCGTTTGCCGCAGTGGCAAAGGACACCGTCCTCGATCAGGGGAATGTGGCCAAACTCACCGGCAAAGCCAAGTGCGCCTCCGCGCAAGCGGCCATCCATAATCACGCCCGTACCAATACCCCAGTCCATGGAGAGAACCAGTACATCCTGCTTGCCTTTCGCCTGGCCAAATCTGAGCTCGGCCAGGGCGGCGCTTTTTACGTCGTTCTGGATAAAAACCGGCTTGCCCAGTTTTTGCTCCATCAGCTGCTCCAGCGATTCCTCCAGCAAATCGGTGCGGAGGTAGGTATGGTTATTACCTTCTTTGTTGGCTACCAGGCCCGGCATACTTACGCCAATACCCACTAGTTTCTTTTGATCTATCCCGGAAGCGTCTATGTGCTCCTGCGCTTTGGAGCAAAGCTCGTTCAGGCCGCTCAGGTCTTCCGGTAATGTATAAGTATATGTCTGTATAGGCGTGATCTGGTTGTTGTTGTTATCCATGATCACCATGCGCGTGCTAAACCGGTCCATCTCAACGCTTAGCACAAACAGCGAGTTGTTGCGAAGGCCGTACAGGTCTGGCTTGCGGCCGCCCACCGATATGCCGAGCCCCTGCTTCTCCACCAGTCCCTCAGAGATAAGCTCACCTAATAATCCCATAGAAGTGGGGGAGCTGATGTTGAAGCGAGAGCAAATATCGGCGTTGGTGCGGGCACCTTTTACATATAAGTGTCTGACAATCTTTACTTTTTGTAAAAATTTCTTTTTCTCAACATTGTTGAGCGTTTCCAGATGGTCTGTATGTGTAGTTAAGGTGCTCATGCACTAAGTGTAATTCTGTGATGGCAATTATGCCAAAATAATTTAGTTAACCAAAATACTTTACTAAAATATTTTAATAAAGTTAAGCGTGATAACTTTAAAAAGAGGAAAAAGGTTCGGTTGCTTGCCTAAGATTATCCATCTTTATACTATTATCCATTACGCCTTATAAACATAACGAAAGCCATGCGAAAACTCAGTATTGCCTTCTTGCTATTTGCGCTAAGTATGCATGCCGTGCTTGCCTAAAACTCTTGGATAAGGATTAACCAACTAGGCTACCTGCCCCAATGTATAAAAGCTGGCGTATGGGCATCGAACCAAAGTAAAAAAACCGACACGAACGTTTAAGTTACGCAATGCCTCCACCGGCAAGGTTGTTTATAAGGCAAAGGTTGATAAAACTGAGTATGGCACCTATGCTGCGTTTACCCAAACGGCGCGCCATACTTTTACGAGGAGGATAATTGGACAGACGATATGGAACTGGCGGCCACACAGCTTGCCAGGTTTAAGGGCAAGGATTTATACTTAGAGCAGGCAGCCGCTTTCGCTAACAAGGAGCCTGTTACCCCCTGGATGGGTGCCGACACGGCAAGGCATTACCAGTGGTACCCTTTCCTGAACCTGGGCCACTACTACCTTGCAAAAAAGCAGTGCAACAGACCGGGAGAAATATGTGGCTTACCTGAAATAGGGCCTGGAGGGCGTATACCAACGCGGTAAAAATAATGCCTTTCAGATGGGCGTGCCCTTTATCTGCTGTTCCAACAACCTGGTTGCTGCCATACTTACGCAAAGCCATTTATACAGCCAACTCACCGGCGATGAGACCTATGCCGTTATAGAAGCCAGCCTCCGCGAGTGGCTGTTAGGTGCTAACCCCTGTGGCACAAGTATGATTGTGAGGCTACCTGAAAAACGGCCATTACCCTGAGTTTCCGCACTCCTCGCTTACCCTGCTAAATGGTTACCGTCTGGATGGCGGATTGGTGGAGGGGCCCGTGTACGGCAGTATCTACAATAACCTCAAAGGAATTAAGCTGTATAAGCCGGATGAGTATAAAGAATTTCAATCAGAGCTGGTTGTACACCACGATGACTTCGGCGATTACTCTACCAACGAGCCAACCATGGACGGCACCGCCAGCCTGACCTACATACTATCCGCGTTGCAGCAAGAAGGCAAGAAGCAGTCTCAAAATCCTTAGCATCAAAACCAGACTCCTGTTGCGAAACTCAAAGTATACTTGCCATTTATAACCACTTGCGCAGCCTTAAACATAAAAGCCGCTCCCAATAGAATCAGGAGCGGCTCTTGTATTATACTGTTTCGGGTTAATTATTTATCCCACCAAAGCTTACCGTAAAGTCCGTCATCGCCACCGAACTGGCGTTGTACAGCCTCATTGTAGTTCTCGGTGTTGTTAAACTTCTCGGTTTCCACGTAAATCTGGCGTGTAGGCACATTCACACCGTTTGGAGCGATCAGGTTATCCGGGTAGCCGGTTCTGCGCCACTCAGCCCAGGCTTCGTAACCGTGCATAAACAGGTGCACCCAACGCTGCGTGGCAATCTGCTCCAGGCCATTGGCCGGAGTGTAGGCAATACCGGGCTCCATCAGAAAAGCATCTGCGGCAGCGGCATTGCCTACCCACTGCGCCATTGATTGGCGGATAGCCATGGTGTAGTTTGCCTCGGCCTCAGTCTCTCCGCCGCTTATCCAGCCACGTTTAGCCGCTTCTGCTTTTGCAAAAAGCGCCTCGGCATAGGTTACCAGGTATACCGGCGCATCCTGCTTCCAGATGGCGTTACCAAGCAAAGAATACTTTTCTGTATCCATGTCTTTGGTTTCACCGGAAGGCAGACCTACATATTCGCCGGTGGCACGGGTCGGGTTGCCGTACACTGGCAGGCGCGGATCATTATATGGCTTCATGTTTTCAACCAATGTCTGACTGAGCGCCCACCACTCTCTACCTAGCCCGTTAGGATCGATTTGGCCATACCAATAGTTCTGGTTATCGGCGTTGGCCTGGTGCTTAAAGATGAAGTTATCAGCGTTAGAAGCCATTATGCCGGCAGAAAGCGCCTGGTTAAACTCTTCCTGCGCCTTGGCGGCGTTAACCTCCGACAGGCGCAAGGCCATGAGCATGCGCAGCGTGTTCGCCAGTTTGCGCCATTTCTCCATGTCGCCGTTATACATAATGTCGCCGCTGATGCTCCCAGCCACAATTTGGCTGTTAGCCTCCTTCAGCAGGGCAAACATGGCATTGTAAATCGCTTCCTGGGTATCATATTTCGGCGTCAGGTTTTCGGTGCCCTGCAGCGCTTCTGCAAAAGGAACATCGCCCCAACGGTCGGTAATATGCCAGAAATAGTATGCCTTCATGATCTTGGCCACAGCCAACTGGTTTGCCGCCGGCCCATCTTTCTCCTTCACTAGTTCAGGGCGCGTCAGCACATACTCCAGGTTCATGAGTGGGCCTTGGTACAGCGAGTAAAAACTTGTGCTTGTTACCGGGTACAGCGAAGCGTTTACATATTGTGTTTCAGAGAGGTATTGCGCCAAAAACTCACCATTTGGCGATGAGCTCAGGCCAGGCAGCGAAAGCTGCGAATTACCTATCAGTTGCATGGCCGTAGCATCGCTTGGCCTATTAGGGTTAACATTGATGTCCTCATCAAAATCATCGCAGCTGGCGAGGAAGAAACAGGCGATAAGTATATAAAATAGCTTTTTCATATGCACTTCAGCTTAAAACGTAACATTTAGGTTGATGCCGTAAGAACGTACCGTTGGCAACTGGCCAGACTCGTACCAGCCTATTGCCTGGCTACCGGTGGATAGTTCTGATGGGTCCAGTCCTTTCGGGGCATCTTGCCAGATCATGAGCGGGTTGCGGGCAATGATAGCCAGGTTGGCGCTTTTAACAGGCAACCAGCTCATCTCAGATTTGCTAAAGGTATAGCCCAGTCTTGCCTCGCGCAACTTAACATAGCTTGCATCATAGAGCCAGTCCTCGTAAATTCTGCGCGCAGCCACACCGTAGTAACGCTGCGGGTCCACGTAGGCGGTAACTTCCGCGCCTGTCTCTGCAGAGATTCCCTCTACTTTCACGCCGCCGCCCTCACTCAAAGGGTCGCGTACGTTTTTGCCATTGTCGTTCATCTCAACGGTAAGCGGGTCGAGGCCGGTGCGCACAGCAAGCATCTTAGAGCGACTGAAGAACTGCCCGCCCACCTGGTAATCGATCATGGCAGAAAGGCTGAAGTTCTTGTAGTTAAAGGTGTTCTGCATACCGCCTGTCATGTCTGGCAGCACAGTGCCGAAATCGTGCGTGGCGCTGGTGTACAATGGCAGGTTGTTGCTGTCTAGCAGTATCTTGCCGGTTGCCTCATCGCGCTGGTATGCCTGGCCAATCAGGCTGCCGTAAGCCTTGCCACTATAGGAGTTGAGGTAACTGTACGTACTAGAGTAGTATGCTGTACCATGCGTAAGCACGTCTACACCCGGGTAAAGCTCTACAATTTTGTTCCGGTTACGGCTCAGGTTAAATACGCTGTTCCAGGAGAAGTTTTCTGTCTGCACAGGTGTGGCCGAAAGCACGGCCTCAATACCCTTATTCTCGATAAGACCCGCGTTGATGATCGCAGAACTATAGCCGCTGGTGCCCGACACATCCAGTTCGATGATCTGGTTCTTGTTGCGTTGCTTATAATACGTTAGATCTAACCCTAACCTGCCGTTCAGGAACCTTAGGTCCAGGCCGGCCTCGTACGAGTGCGCGAAGGAAGGCTTGATGTCCGGGTTATTGAGTACATCCGGCACATAGAGTGTATTTACGGTTTGAGGGCCGGAATACACGGTGCCTACCTGGTAGGTGGCCGAGGTGCTGTAAACATCCAGGTCAGATCCGGCCTGGGCATAGCTCACCCTTACTTTACCAAACGACAGCGGTGTCCAGCCTATCAACTCACTGAAGACCATGCTGGCTGATACAGAAGGGTACCAATAAGAGTTGTTGTTTTTTGGCAGGGCCGAGGATCTATCGTTTCGGATGGAAGCATCTATAAAATAAGTGTCCTTATAACCCACAGAGGCCATGGCATACATGCTGCGCAACTCCTTGCGTAATAAGTAAGAGTTAGTAGTTGGCCTGTCTATAGACGCATCGATGTTATAAAAACCTTCCGCAGTTAAACCGCCTTCGGTGTTTTGGGAAAGGTAAGTATATCTTCTGTCGAAGAGGTTAGCACCTACGTTGGCATTAAGCGAGAAATCACCAAAGGTTTTGTTATACTGGCCTAAAAACTCGTAGTTAAATTCGCGGTTCTGGAACTTGCCAACATAATAGCGTGGAAGATCTTTGCCTCCAAATGCTGTTCTGGATTCGATACTCTGGGTATACATATCGGAGCGGATAAAACCGCTTACTTTTAAGCCCTCAAGCACTGTGTAACTTAAACCAACGTTGCCAAACAGCCTGTCGCGGCGGTCGTTCGAGGTGTTCTCGTACGCTTCGAAGTATGGGTTGTTCCAGTAAAGCGGGGTGAAGTTTGAAAGCGTTCCGGAACTGGCGTAAGATCTCCTGAGGTTCCAGTGCAGGTAGGTTCCGTCGGGGTACTGGTAGTTTTCCAGGCGCTTCAGGTCCAGGCTGCGCTGAAACCACTGGCCCAGGTAGCGGGAGCCGTCTTCGGACCCCTGGCCCGGGCGTTGTGCATTGGTATAGGCATAGGTAAGATTGGCGGTGGCAGTCAGGTTCTTTGCAATGTCGGTGCCCAGGCTCAAGCCCAGGTTGTTTCTATCGAGCCATGTGTTGGGTTCCACACCCTCTATGCGGGTGTCGTTCAGGCTCAGGCGGAAGTTGGTGCCCTCGTTGCCGCCGCTAATCGTAACCCCGTTATTGATATTGTAGCCGGTTTCGTAATAATCTTTGATATTATCCGGGTGCGGAACAAAAGGGGTTAGCTTGCCATACTCAGGGTCTTGGGGGTAAAAGCTGAAAATCTGGCGCACCATGGTGCCGTCCATCTTTGGCCCCCAGCTTTCGTCTACCTGCATATCCACATATTTTTCGCCGTTAGCGAGTGTGCGCCAGGTTTGGCTTGAGCCGCCGCCATACATGTTTTGGTAAGGCATAAGGTTGCCCACACGCTCTACCGATACGGCAGAATTGAGCTGCACCGTGATGTTTTTCTGGCCCCTTGAGCCTTTTTTGGTAGTGATCATGATAACGCCGTACTGGCCACGGATACCATACAGGGCCGAGGCAGCCGGGCCTTTCAGCACGTTAATAGACTCAACGTCTTCCGGGTTGATGTCCTGGGCAAGGTTTCCGTAGTCTACGCCAGCGCTTTCAGCAAAATTTGCGTTAGATATTGGCGTGCCGTCTACAACAATCAGCGGCTCGTCCTCGCCGTTGAGTGAGTTTACGCCGCGGATCTTAATTTTCTGAGTGCCGCCCATGCTGGCTCCAGACGATCCCGTGATCTGCACGCCGGCCACCTTACCGGCCAGCGAGCCGATTACATTTTGCTCTTTAGTAAGGGTTAGGTTTTCGCCCTCGACCTGTTGCGTGGCATAACCCAGCGAGCGCTCGCTGCGCTCAATGCCAAGTGCTGTTACAACCACTTCCTGCAGCTGTTTATTATCGGCATTTAGCTGCACGTTAATAACGTTCTGGTTTCCGACCTGTACTTCCTTAGGCGCATAACCCAAAAATCTGAATAATAGCGTTGCCTCTGCATTGGGCACGTTGATCTGGTACATACCATCGGCGCCCGTTGTTACGCCGGTTGTGGTTCCCTTTACAATTACGCTAACACCGGGTAGCGCAAAGTTGTCTTCGGCTCCTGTTACCTTACCACTAATGGTTAGCTGCTGAGCAAACGCGGTTCCGCAGCAACAAGCCACCAGCAGCAAAAGGAGAGATAAGTAGTTTTTTCTCATAATTGCGTTAGGTTTGGTTAAAGAATGTGATTAGTTAGGGTAATATATGGTAAATCAAATACTTATGAAAGCATTAAGTGAAATAAACGCAAAACACCAATGTGATTACATCAATTAGGTATAGATAAACGTGCTTACGTATACTTCTAAAAAGTGTAAGTAAATATACAAATTAATGTACAAATAATTAAATTTAGCGTTTAAAGTCGAGCTATTGTCATGGCTAACTTTTGCAGTATTTAATTAGCTAATAGAATAAAATATCAGGCTTATTTCTGACCAAGCATGAAAGAGGTTGCAACAAAGACTTTGAATATATATTGCTTTTCACGTACTTAATGTCTTCAATCTAATGTCTCGAAACCTATGCACCTAATTGCGCCACAGCTCAGATGGGTTATGCTATCCTGTCTGCTTTTCACATTAGCTTGTAGCAGCTCCAGTAAAATGCCCGGCACAGCCACAACAGCCCCTGAGCTTTTCGGGCCCTCTCAGATTATGCAGGAGGTTAAAACCTCTGAGCAAAATATCAACCGCTTTATTGGGTTTGCCCTCTACGACCCCGAGGCAGGAGAGATGCTGGTGGAGTATAATGCCGATAAGTATTTTGTGCCGGCGTCTAACACCAAGCTCTTTACGTTTTATGCGTGCCTTAAAATGCTCGGAGATTCTATACCGGCGCTAAAGTATGTGAGCCACGGCGACTCCCTGATTTTTTGGGGTACCGGCGACCCTACGTTTACGCACATGGACCTGAAAAACAGCCTCGCCTATAATTTCCTGAAGAACCGCCCCGAAAAAAAACTATACTACATAGATGCTCCTTTCGCCAGCACGCCCTTTGCCACCAACTGGGGCTGGGATGACTATAGTTACTATTACCAGCCGGAGCGCAACGTGTTCCCAATCCATGGCAACATTGTAAAGTTCCTGCGCAGTACCGAGCAAGGCCCATACAGCACCACACCTTCATACTTTAAGGCCAGGGTAAGCCAGGATACGGCAAGCCAGCGCAATGGCGATGCCTTTGTGCGGGCCTGGCGAAACAACGACATTGCATTTCACCCAAAAGAGGCTTCTTCAAAATTCTCGACCGAAGTACCGTTCATCACCTCCCCCGAAACGGTGGTAAAGTTACTGGCTGATACCCTAAAGCGACCAGTAGAGTGGCTGAAAAGGCCTCTGCCTGAAAATGGAAAGGTGTTTTATGGCTTGCCTGCCGACTCGGTGTACAAACGTATGCTGCAGGTAAGCGATAACCTGATGGCCGAGCAGCTGATGGCACTTTGCTCCGGTACACTGTCCGACACGCTTTCTATTGAACGGGCCATTGATCATGTGAAAAAAAATTATCTTACGGATTTGCCGGATGAGCCTGTTTGGATTGATGGTTCTGGTTTATCCAGCTCCAACATGTTTACGCCAAGAACCATTATTGCCCTCTTGCAAAAATTGTTGGAGGAGCGGCCAAAGGAGCAATTGCTACCGATGCTGGCCGTAGGAGGCAGGCCAGGCACTTTCCGGAATATCTATAAAGCCGATGTGCCTTTCGTGTTCGGAAAGTCCGGCACCTTGTCGCATGTGCACAACCAGAGCGGCTACCTAATTACCAAGAGCGGAAAGCTGCTGCTCTTTAGCTTTATGAACAACAATTACGCATCATCTACGTCGGATATCCGAAACGAAATGGTGCGCGTCATCACTGAGATACATAACCGGTATTAAAACCGTGTTGCCATACTTTAAATATAAAAGCAACAAGCCATACTTTCACAAATAAAACTATCTAAATGAAACTGACCATACGCTCTTTTGATTTACCGCTTAAGCATACTTTCACCATCTCCTACGACTCTCGCGATGTGCAGCCAACCTTAATAGTAGAGTTGGAGCAGGACGGGCACAAAGGCTACGGGGAGGCTACCAGCAACCCATACTATGGCTTCACGATTGAAAGCATGACGGCCGCACTGGAGAACATCAGGCAGCTAATCGAAACAGCAGAACTGACCTCACCGGAAGCGTTTTGGGCGCAGGTGCAGCCGCATCTGCAGGATAATCCCTTTGCATTGTGCGCACTCGATATGGCTGCCAATGACCTGTTTGGCAAACTTAACGGGCAGCCGCTTTACAAAATGTGGGGCCTTAACACCGACCATACCCCGCTAACGGATTATACCATCGGCATCGACACCATTGAGAACATGGTTAAAAAGCTGAAGGAAATGCCATGGCCGCTTTACAAAATTAAACTGGGCACCAAAGAAGATGTGGCGATAATCAAAGAGCTGCGCAAACATACCGATGCCGTATTCAGGGTAGATGCCAACTGCGCCTGGGGCGTGGAGGAAACCATCGAAAACTCAAAGCAACTCAAGCCACTGAATGTGGAGTTTATTGAGCAACCGATGCGCGCTGATGATATGGAAGGCATGAAGCAGGTTTACCGGCACTCGGTGCTGCCACTTATTGCCGATGAAAGCTGCATTACCGAAAGCGACGTAGCCAAATGCCACGGCCACTTCCACGGCGTTAACGTGAAGCTGGTGAAATGCGGCGGACTAACGCCGGCACGAAGAATGATAAAAGAGGCGCAGCAGCTGGGGATGAAAGTAATGGTAGGCTGCATGACGGAATCTACGGTTGGGATCTCAGCCATTGCGCAGCTGCTCCCAATGCTGGATTACGTGGATATGGATGGTGCCCTGCTGCTGAACAAGGACATTGCTTCCGGCGTAACCATCGATTTCGGAAAAGTGCATTACAGCAAAGTAAACGGAACAGGCGCAGAGCTTCTGGCATAAGCATGAGCAAAGCCGCCTATACCGATCACCTGCCGGGGCGCACCGTGCTGCTGGATGGTAAGGAATTCCTTTACTGTTCGGGCACATCGTACCTCGGGATGGCCTGCAATCCTGCTTTTCAGGAGTTGGTGCAGCAAGGGATGCGGCGCTATGGCACTAACTATTCCAGCTCGCGGAGGTCTAACTTGCAACTGCGCGTCTACGACGCAGCAGAGGAAAAGCTGGCGGCGCAAACAGGGGCAGAGGCGGCCTTAACCATGTCGTCGGGGTTTCTGGCTGGGCAAACGCTGGTGCATGCTTTGCGTACGGAAGGGCGTTTTTTGTACGCGCCCTGCGCACACCCGGCACTGTGGCTAACCGATGAGGCTGCTGCGCAGGCAAATGCCCCAATCAGTTTCGAAACCTGGGTTGCGCAAACGCTGGAACGAGTGTTTACGGCTACTGCTGAGCGGTTTATACTTGTATGCAATGCCCTGGACCCGCTACATGCCCAAGCGTATTCGTTTGACTGGGTGGCGCATTTGCCTGCCAGTAAGCATGTTATACTTATCCTAGACGATTCGCATGGCTTTGGCGTGTGCGGTTCAGGAGGCGCAGGGATTTATAAAGAGCTCAGCAAGTATAAAAATGTGGAGTTATTGGTAGTGAGTTCTTTCGGGAAGGCGCTTGGCATTCCGGCTGGGTTTATACTTTGCTCACGGCAACGAGCAGAACAGGTGAAGGCCAGCTCATACTTTGGAGGGGCCTCACCGGCCATTCCGGCGTACTTGCAAGCATACTTAAAGGCCGATGAATTAGTGCAGGCAGCCCGGCAGCAACTCGTTGCAAACATTAGATTGTTTCTAAGTGAGCTAGGGCCGGCAGCCAGTATGTTCGACTTTATTCCAGGTTACCCGGTTTTCAGCACTAGGTACCAGCAGCTGGCAGATTTTCTGCATCAACGCGGCATACTTATTTCAAGCTTCCGGTATCCAACGGCAGCCAGTGAGCCGATAACCCGTGTAATAATTAACAGCCTGCACCTGCCCGAAGACTTGAAAAGGGTAGCCGCTGCTATAAACCAATTTGAACTTGAAATTGTCGTAAAATAGGCAGTTGGTATTTGTGCCGCTGTTTATACTTTAAAATATTTTCTAACCTGATAAACTATGAAAGCGGGTTGCCGCCGGATAAACACATGATGAAAAAGAACTTACTTATACTTGCCCTGGGCTTCCTGATGGCCTGCTCCACCGGGAAGGAGTCTGCCAGCACAACGGCCTCAACCATGGAGCCGCACATCGAAACAGTTCGCCAGCAGTATGCCCCCGATAAACGCGTGGCTTTGTTCAATGTAAGCCAAAATGGGGCAGTGCTAACCGGCGAAACAAACATACCAGCAGCCAAGCAAGAGTTGCTTCAAAAGCTTAAAGCGGCAAATATCAACTATGTGGATAGCATTCAGGTTTTGCCCGAGGCAACGCTGGAAGGCAGGAATTATGGCGTAATTACGATATCGGTGGCCAACCTGCGCTCCGAGCCCAAACATCCCGCAGAGCTCGCCACGCAAGCCACCATGGGTACGCCTGTGCAGGTTTACAAAAAGAAAGGCGGCTGGTACCTGGTGCAAACACCGGATAAGTACCTGGCTTGGGTAGATGCCAGCGGCGTGACGCTTATGGACAAGGCTGCTTTCGATGAGTGGCAGCAGAGCCCAAAATTGCTTTACACCAAACCCTATGGTTTTGCGCATGACAAGGCAGCTGCAACTGCAGGCACCGTATCGGATTTAGTGTATGGCGATGTGCTTGCGCTCAAAAACACATCTGCAAATTATTTTGAAGTAGGATTTCCGGATGGAAGAACGGGTTTTGTACCTGCCGCTGATGCTGTGCCGTATGCTGCCTGGCTGTCCAGCCGCAAGCCTGATGGAAACAACCTGGTGGCCACCAGCAAGCAGCTGTTAGGCCTGCCATACTTATGGGGTGGCACTTCGTTTAAAGGCGTGGATTGCAGTGGGTTTACCAAAACCGTATACTTCATGAATGGTTTGGTGCTTCCTCGTGATGCCTCGCAGCAGGTTAACATTGGCGAACTGGTTAATACCGCTAACGGATGGGATAACATGCAGCCCGGTGATCTGCTTTTCTTTGGTGTGCCAGCCAAGGACGGTAAATCGGAGCGTGTGGTGCACGTAGGCATGTGGATTGGCGGAAACCAGGAGTTCATCCATTCGGCCGGACGTGTGCGCATCAGCAGCATGAACCCGAAGGCTGAAAACTTTGACGAGTCAGAGCTGAACCGTTTCCTGAGAGCCAAGCGAATAACCCCGGATGATGCTGTGGTTGATCTCCGAAAAACGGCTTTGTATCAGTAAGTATAATAAAGACAAGAAGTATAAAACGAGGCGCTCAGCAGGGCGCCTCGTTTGTTTTAGGCCCTATTATATATACTTTGCCGAATTAGGCCATTGTTTAAAGCTCTTTCTGAAAGCGTAACCATTACTCTTAGATTACTAGATAGCTTAAAGTCGTGTCTGAGTTTTGCTGCCTGATGATAAACTGCCAAGTTTACCGCGTCAGGCGCGGTAGCGCACTTACCAGCTCAGAGCTAGGGAAGAACTCCGGGAATTGCTGTAAGGTATCCAGCAGCTCATTCAAAAAATGCTGATTATTAGCAATGTTAGAGAAGCATGCCACCAGAGTATCTTTGTAAGGCAGCCGGATAATCAGGTTAGTAAAACCTGAGGTGTCGCCGCTGTGGTAAAGCTCAGGATTATAGCTGTTGCAATCAGAAATAAACCACCCCATACTATAGCCCCAGGGTTTATGCTGCTCAACCAAAGCACAATTATCTTTTATTGCTTTATTTATGTTAAATAGATTCAGGTTTGATAGGGCTATATGCCATTTAAGATAATCCTGGGCAGAAGTATAAATACAGCCGTCGCCACGCGTGGCCGTCCCGATATTTTGGTCTGTAAGTATAATGCCTTGATGTGCATCCCAGGTATAACCCGTTGCCCGATTTTGAATGCTGGCATCTTTAGAATAGAAGCGGGTGCTATGCATTTGCAGCGGGCGAAAGATATTATCCTGTAGAAAATCAGCGTAATCACTTCCCGAAACACGCTCTACCAAAAGGCCAAGCAGCACGTAGGCTGTGTTGCTGTAACGATACCGTGCCCCGGCAGGGAAGAACACATGGGTTTGCTTTGATGTAAGGTGAAGTACATCTTCGTCGGTGAGTTGCTCGGTTTGGCTGGAAGGTATAACTTCCTCAAAATCTGGCAGGCCCGAAGTATGGTTTAGCAAGTTAGATAGCCTGATGTCGCCGAAATGCGCCAGCTCAGGGAAGTAAGCGCTGAGTTGGTCGTGCAGCTGTAGTTGCCCATGCTGCGCCAGCAGATGCACACACATAGCCGTGAACTGCTTCGATACAGAGGCCAGCCTGAAAGTGGTTTCCGATGTGATGGGCGCCCCTGTTTCCAGGTTTGCCGCACCTGCGCCTCCCTCAAAAAGTATGGCACCATACCGGGCAATGCATACCATAGCGCCTGGGGTTTGAGCATTATAGTGCTTGTGCAGCAGGTGGTGCAAGGCGTTTTCCAGCGTTGGCATGGAGTATACGTGTTTGGGTAAAAGTGTGGATTTGTGCTTAAAAGTATAAATTAAGCCTGAAAGACCAGAGCAACAATACCCCTTAGCACAAAAATCTGAAAAAAACGATATGTTTTGGCAACAGGGTGTTGGCTTTGGGCCGCCGTAGTTCTAACTTTAAAGTTTCCGGGCTTAGGCAGCTTTGTGTCCCTGCGTTTCTATACCTGGTACACATCGGTTTGTCCGAAAGCCATATATTACCCAAACGATCAAACACGAAATTAACCCATGAACGAATCTAGCGCACCGCTGATCACGAATGAGGCTGTGGTGCTGGGCATCCTGCTCGTCATCCTGGCCATCGTATTCCAGACATCTGCCAGCACCAACCGTTACTGGCTCCGCTTTTACAAAGTAGTGCCGTCGGTGCTGCTGTGTTACTTTTTGCCAGCTTTGCTGAATACGTTTAACATTATCTCCGGCGAAACCTCGCAGCTATACTTTGTGGCTTCGCGCTTTTTCCTGCCGGCTTCGCTTATACTTTTAACTTTGAGCATTGATTTTAAATCGCTGCGGATGCTAGGCAGCAAAGCCGTGATCATGTTCTTTGCCGGTACGGTGGGCGTGATGCTGGGTGGGCCGCTGGCGCTCTTCCTGGTAGGCTCAGTGTTCCCGGATGTGCTGTACACGGGCACCGACGAAGTATGGAAAGGGCTATCCACCATCTCAGGCAGCTGGATTGGCGGCGGCGCAAACCAGGCGGCCATGCTCGAAGTGTTTGGCGCAAGCAAGGAAGCCTTCGGGCAAATGATTGCCGTGGATGTGCTTGTAGCCAACGTGTGGATGGGTTTTTTGCTGTATTGGTCGCAGAAGCCTGAGAAAATTGACAAGCTGCTTGGAGCCGACAGCCGCCCGATACGCGAGCTGGAGGAAAGACTGGAAGGCTTGCAGGCTGGCAAACGCATGATCCCGACAGCAACCAGCACCATGATTGTGCTGGGCGTGGCCTTTGGCTTTACAGGATTCTCCCATTTTTTCGCAGATATCATTGCGCCATACTTTGCCGAGAACTACCCGGCCTTAGACGCATACTCTATTACCAGCGGCTTTTTCTGGCTTGTAATTATTGCTACCACAGCAGGGCTCGCACTTTCCTTCACCAAAGCCCGCGAGCTGGAAAGCTACGGAGCATCGCGTTTCGGAACCGTGTTTTTATACTTCCTGGTGGCCACTATCGGTATGAGCATGGACCTGGCAGCTGTGCTGGATAACCCAAAACTATTCTTGGTGGGCGCCTTCTGGATTATGTTCCACATCCTGATCATGTTAGTGGTAGCGCGTATCATCCGGGCGCCGTTCTTTTATGTGGCTGTGGGCAGCCAGGCCAACATCGGTGGGGCGGCCTCTGCTCCTATTGTGGCAGTGGCGTTTAACAAGTACCTGGCTCCCGTGGGCGTGCTGCTGGCTGTTTTGGGCTATGCCGTGGGTACCTATGGAGCCTACCTATGCGGCCTTATGCTGCAAGCCGTCTGGAACATGCTGGCAGGATAGGCTGGAAGTTTAGGAGTTAGAAAGTTAAAGAGTTAGAAAGTTGAGAGGTTAGGAAGTTGGAAAGTTAGGATGTGTGGCTTCTAAACCGATAAGAATAAAATTGAAAAAAACCGGCCCCGGTGGGAGAGATGTTTCTCCTGCCGGGGCCGGTTTGGTTTTGTGTATCTGGAGGTTTGTATTACAGATACTTTTGGTAGAGGTTGTAAAGTATGATTTTGTCTTTGTCGGTAAGTATGGTATCCACCTCGGTTTGGATAAAGTGAAGTTTAAACGCTTTGATGGCTGCTGGCACATCGCGGGTGTCGTAGCCGATGATACGTAGCGCTTCCTTTGGGTTAAACTGCACTGGGATGGTAGAAATGGAATCCAGGGGTTGCAAAATGACTGCAGGCTTTGTGCCGGTGCTGTCCAGCACGGTAATGGGCGCAGCCGGTTGGTAGTATTTCTCAATTAAGCCTTCATCGTACCACAGGCCATAGCCTTGCTCCGCCAGTTTTTTCCAGGGAAAGGTTCGGTTGGGATCGTTTTTGCGGGTGGGGGCAATATCGGAGTGCCCGATAAAATTCGCTGCCGGTATGCCGTGCGTTTTCTTCAACGTGGCCAGCACCTGCAGCAGGCTATTTATTTGCTCGTCGGCAAATGCCTCATACCCATCGTTATCGAGCTCAATCCCGATGGAGGAGGAGTTAAGGTCCGTATTACTACCCCAACGGCTGTTGCCGCCATGCCAGGCCCGCAGGTTGTCGTTTAGCATGTGGTATACTTTGCCGTCGCGCCCGATCACGTAATGCGCGCTCACCTGCGTTTTAGGCATGGTAAAGGTTTTCAGTGTTTGGTCGGTGGAGTGCTGGGCCGTATGGTGAATGACTACATAATTGGGGCGACGCAGGCTGAAGTTGGTCGTTCCTACCCAGTAATCACCTTGCTGCAGCTGCTCCTCGCCAGGATTGGTGGCGGGGGTTGTACGCAGCTGCTTGGCATAGGCTTTTAGCTGTTTTTTGTGCGATTTGTTGGTGCTTGCATAGGGGTTTTTTGTACATCCAAAGAAGCTGGCGCTCGCTAGCATCAGCGCAAAAAAAGCGGTAGAAGTATACTTCATAGTCTGAGGAAGAAGAGTGTTTGGTTTATCATATAAACTTGTTTGAAAAAGCTGATAGATGCAAGTTTCAACACAGAACAAAAGGCATACTGACATATAAATTTTCAGAGAACTTTTCCGAGAGGTTTGATTTTGTCGGGGTTTGGCAATTACCTTTGCAGCATCTTTATGCAAGATTTATAAAGAAGAGGGGAGAGAGCAGGCTCGGAGAACCTCTAGCAACCACGGCCCAAGCCGTAAAGGTGCTAACACCTGCCCAATTTGGGACCTATAAATTTAACCTCATGCTGACAGTACAACCCTTTTCAGTTTTTTCTTTGCTTTCCGCAGCTCGTCCGGGCAATTCCTGGCTAGCTTTGTGTTGCTGTTGTTGAACTGAGCTAATCATCTCCGCCAGCTATTATGTCTGCCTGGCCAATCAAAATTTTACTTTCTTTCATTAAACAGAGCATTCATTGGTGGCTGCGCGTTTCTGCCAGCTATCTATGGACTTTTGCACTATATGCAACATATTCAAAAATCTGGTGGTTGGGCGATGATGCCCTTCCTGGTGTTTGTGCTTACTTTCTTGAGCGCAGGTATACTTTTAAACGACTTTTATGCCTTGCCGGCTCCGGTTGCAGTACTGCTGGGTATTATTTCGGCATTTTTTATACTTCGTGGTGCCACTGCTGCAAAGGTTGATGCGCTTATCCGGGGCTGCGGCGATTCCAAGATTATCACCATGTGCCTGATCTACCTGTTGGCCGGAGCCTTTGCCACCGTAACTAAGGCTGTGGGCGGCGTGGATGCCACCGTTACCCTTGGTCTGAGCGTGCTGCCGGTAAAATATCTGGCCTTGGGCGTTTTTCTGCTGGCAGCGTTCTTATCTACGGCAACAGGTACGTCGGTGGGTGCCATTGTAGCCCTGGGTCCGATTGCTGTGGGGCTTGCCGAGCAGGGCCAAACAAACCTGCCCCTGCTTTTGGGCGCACTTTTAGGCGGAGCGATGTTTGGCGATAACCTTTCTTTTATATCAGACACTACCATTGCCGCCACGCAAACACAAGAATGCAGTATGCGCGATAAATTTCGGGTGAATATTTTGATTGCTGGCCCGGCGGCGCTGGCCACTATAGGCTTGCTGCTTGTTACAGGCTGGAGCACGCCCGAAACCGCAGCCTTGGATTTGCCTGCGCTCGATGCATCGGCCATCTGGCAGATCATACCCTACCTACTCGTGATTGGGTTGGCGATTAGCGGTGTAAACGTGTTTGTGGTGCTCACGGTGGGCACGCTTGCTTCGGGCCTGGTAGGATTGTGGCAAGGGCAACTGGAGCTACTTAGCCTCGGGCGCAGCGTGTACGAAGGATTCACGGGCATGACGGAGATCTTCCTGCTTTCCATGCTTACAGGCGGGCTTGCCCAGATGGTGAGCGAGGCCGGAGGCATCCAGTTTCTGCTGCAGAAAGTAAGCAGGACTACACGCGGTTTCAAGTCGGCGCAGGCAAGTATACTCGCGCTGGTGGGAGGCACCAACACAGCCATTGCTAATAACACCGTTTCAATTGTGGTTACGGGGCAGGTTGTGAAGGAGATTAGCGGCAAGTATAGCATCGACAAACGCAAATCCGCTGCGCTGCTTGATATCTCCTCGTGCATTGTGCAGGGCTTGCTGCCCTATGGCGCCCAGGTGCTCATACTACTAAGCTTTACCAAGGGCCAGCTCAACTTCCTTGATCTTTGGGCCAATGCCTGGTACCTGTACCTGTTGCTACTGTTCAGCCTCTTGGCTGTTTATACGCCTTCCGTGGATCGTTTCTTAGCCAAACAGCCTGAGGCAGCACCAGCCGTAGCCGCCTAACATGCTTTATTCTCACCTTAAACATACCCGCCACTAATCTTACTTTACTAACCTTAACCAAAAAAGGGAGACAAGCTTTGTCTCCCTTTTTTTATTGTTGATCGTGTGTGGCAGCTTTTATAGCTGCGGTTGCTTTCTGGCAGAGGTCAATTGTTGCTTTAGTTCCTCCACGCGGTTAAGCTCGGTTTGCAGCTCGCGCTTTATTTTAAGCTCGCGCTCGCGGGCACTTTTCTTATACTCGTTTAGCTCCAGCTCCATCTCGTCGGAGGCTCTGCGCTTCTCGTTGGCCAGTTGCTTGCTGCTGCGGTGCTGCACCAGCATCACGCCAAGGGCTACAAGCAGGGCAAGTATGATTCCGCTGTTAAGCAGCACATAAAGTTGCTTGGGCACATCTATCCCCAACACCGAAATATGCGTGATGTCGTGCATGCTTTGCTGGATTTCGGCCTCTTTCAGCTCCATGTCCTTTTTCATGCCGGCCAGCTGCTGCTCCTGGGCGGCAACATCCTTGCGGGCTTCCTGCAGCTTTTTGTCTGCTTCAGCCTCAAAGTTCTCCAGCTTCTTATCTTTTGTAGCAACGGTTTCCTGCACGCTTTTCCAGAAAGACTCCAGCGTTGTGATTTTTACAACTTTATAGCCCTGCCAGGTATTTGAGTTGCTCTTTAGGTTCTCGAATTGCTTTTCCAGTTTATTGGTTGCAGGGGCTTTTTCTGCGGCAGTGCCTTGAGCCTGTACGGCGGTAACAGTACACATCAGGGCCAGGGAGAAAAAGAGTGCCTTCATAATGTAATTTTTTTGTTTGTACTTAATTTAGTTTGATGATGCCGGACTTTCTATAGGTGAAGATACACATTTATACCTTTTTTAGTGTAGAAACCCTAAAGGGTTAACCTGTTAAAAGATATATTATTGTAAAAGCCTGAATAAAATTTAAGAACCGCAACTTTAGACCAAACAGAAGTATGGCAAAAGCTAGTTCATAGTGGGGAAAAGTTCCACACTGAACCAGCCTGTATCGCTAAGCTATACTTATTAATGCAGCACCAGAGCCGCAATGGCAAAAATGTCAATCACCCACAGGGCAATGCTAATTTCGTGCTTCTTGCCTGTAACCAGCTTCAGGGCCGTCCAACTTAAAAATCCCCAGATAATGCCCTGCGTAATAGAGTAGGTGAAAGGAATCAGTACCATTGCCAGGAAAGCCGGAATGGCATCATCCATTTTAAACCAATCGATTTTGGTGACAGGCCGCACCATAAAAGCGCCAACAAGTACCAGCGCGGGAGCAGTGGCAATGGCCGGAACCATAGATAGCAGCGGCGCCAGAAAAAGAAATGGCAGGAAAAGCAAGCCACCCACCACGGCAGTGAGCCCGGTTCTGCCACCAGCCTCAATACCTACCGCCGATTCGATGTATGCTGTGCCGGGGCTGGAGCCAGCCAGGCCGGCAAGGGTGGTGGCTACGGCATCGGTTGTAAGGGAGCGCTTTACGTTATGCGGCTCGCCATGCTCATCCAGCAGGTTTGCAGCCTCTGCTAAGCCCACAAACGTGGAAAGGCTATCAAACATATCTGTAAAAACAAAGGCAAAGATCACGGGCACAATGGAGAGCTTGAGCGAGTTTACCAGGTCCAGTTGCAGGATCAGACTGAAATCCGGGGCAGCCACCATCCCTTGCCAGCTTATGAGTGGTTCCATGTCGGTGGCCCACCAACGGCCGATAGGGTAACTGGCCAATGTAGTAAATATAATCCCGATCAAGATACCGCCCTTTACATTACGCACCACCATAACCGCGGTTAGCAGCAAGCCAGCCAAAAACGTGAGCAGTGCCGGATTCATAGGGCTGATACCGATTATCGTGGCTGGGTTGGCTACAATAAACTTGGCGTTGGCAAACCCTATGAGCGTGATAAAAAGCCCGATGCCTGCGGCGATGGCATACCGAAGCGGTTTAGGGATAGCTTTAACAATAAGGGTACGCACATTAAACACCGACAAAACCAGGAACACAATACCCGACCAGAATACGGCCCCTAAGGCTACCTGCCACGGCACCTGCATGCCCAGTACCGCCGAATAGGTGAAGAAGGCATTCAGACCCATACCTGGTGCCACCAAAATCGGGTTGCGGGCATAAAAGCCCATCATTAAGCTACTAAAAAAAGAAACGAGCACCGTTGCTGTCAGCACACCAGAAAATGGCATGCCCGCCTGGCTTAGTATGGTTGGGTTTACAACAATGATGTATGCCGTTGCCAAAAACGACGAGACACCCGCCAGCACCTCCGTTTTAAAATTGGTGTTGTGCCGCTTCAGGTGGAAGTATGACTCCATAAATAGTTGATTGATGTTTTTGTTTTTCCGGTTGCAGAGGCATCCGAAGAGAAGCCCCAAAATTAACAAATTCCTCTGAGTTGAAATCTCCGAAATCATACTTTGGCAAAAGATTGCCTTCTTCGGAGGGTAAATCAGGCTGTTAATTTGGGTAGAAAAGCTGCTTATTGGGCACTGTAAAAGTAAAACAGCCGCAGCTACTCCGGGTGCGGAACTACTGCGGCTGTTTCAAAAATATGTTTGCTTTTCGGCTTATCCGTAAATCTCGTTCAGGAGGCCTGCCAAACGGATACCAGCTTGTAGCAAGCGTTGCTCTACCAGGTCGTAGTTGTCGTACGCGTAACGGTAGCTGAGTTTCTTATCCTCTGGCATATCGTAAACTTGTTGGCGATAACTGATAGATTCCTTTGCCCAGTCGCGCACGCCGGCTGCCTGCCACTCCTTTAACTGTTCTTTGCTAGGCTCGCCCAGGAAGCGCACAATTTCTGTAAAGCTTAGGCTTTTGCTGTCTATCATGTCGCTGTCCCAAACACGGTGCAGGTTAGATGGCTGGTAAAACCACTGCACTTTCACGGCGTTTCCGCCCAGGTCTTCGCCTCCGCCCACATGCAGTGGCTGATGAATGTCGCCAACTAGGTGGATCAGGTACTTCAGGCCCTCTGTCTCCTGGGCCTTGTCCAACTTGCCAGATTTAAGCGCAGCTGTAATTTCCTCTATTTTGGCGATGATGTCTCCGTTCTCGTTCTTTTCGGCTTGCTCATACGTTTGGCCATCAGGCACAGTAACCCAATGCCAATCGTGCGTATGGTCATAGGCGTGGTCGCTTTTAATATCGTCCATCCATACAGAAACCTCTGCTAAGGTGTTATCCTCTAACAGTTTCATAATTTTCTTTTTTGCCTTTTTGCTCAGGTGCTGCTCAGCTACAAGTCCTACAGCGCGGTGCCCGTTTTGGCCCCATGCAAATGCATGGCTAACCAGTAACAGGCTCAGAAAGAAAATACTTGCTATTCGTTTCATGGTTTTACTCGAGGGGTTGATTATTACAAACACAAAACAACAAAATTTATACTTAACTGTAGTAGGTTAAATCTGTTTTTAATCCTGTGTTACGCAAAATGAGCTCTTCAGCGGAAACCCAGACAGCTATTTGAGTTTATTTTAACAGTTGGATTTCCTATTTTAGCAAAAAAGAATCGACAACATGAATAATGTATATGAAGGAAAGGTGATGTGGTCTCACCTGGATGCGAACATGCACATGCGCCACTCCGCTTACGCTGATTTTGCAGCGCAGGCCAGAATTGTAGTGTTGGACAGGTTAGGACTTGATTTAAAAGCCTTTCAGCACCTGAGAATTGGGCCTATACTTTTCAGAGAGGAGCTAGTTTACCTGCGCGAAGTAGGTATTAATGAACATCTTAAAGTTACCGTTGAGTTAACTAAGAGCAGGCCCGATGGCTCACGCTGGTCTATACGGCATGAGGTTTTCCGGGAAGACGGCGTAAAAGCGGCAGTTATAAACGTAGATGGCGCCTGGCTGGACCTGGGCAAACGCAAACTCACAGGCCTTACCGATGAGCTGGTAGAACAGTTTAACAGGCTTAACAGAAGCGAGGATTACGAGGAGATTTAAGTTATTAGAGCTTAATTAAGATGAGCGTGTGAGGCTTGGTACATTCGCTTCACACGCTCATCTTTAATCTTTATTTTTTCGCTTCTTACGTTCCTTCCGGCGCTTTTTCAGGTTCTCCTTCCATTGCTCATAGGTCTGTACGGCCTTGTTGGTGACGTGGTCCAGTACGCGCTCCAAGAAGTTTTCCTGAGGTGGCTCAGCCCGATACGATTCGCAGTTAAGGGCTTGCTGCAACCTGGCAGGCAGCGGGTCGAATTGACTGTTGTAATATCCTTTGTAAGCCGGGTCTATCGCAATGCGGCGTATATAATCTCCCCAAATGGGTAAGGCAGTATGCGCGCCCTGGCCAAGCGCCAAGGTCCGGAACCGCACCTGCGGACTTTCGCCACCTACCCAGACGCCGGTAACCAACTGTGGGGTTATGCCTATGAACCAGCCATCGGCGTGCTTCTGCGTGGTGCCTGTTTTTCCGGCAATATCCATTTTAAGCCCGAACTGAGAGCGCAGCTTTGCCGCGCTGCCTTCTTCCACCACGCCCTGCATTAAGTGCAGCATAATGGTGGCGGTTTCTTCCGAGATTACTTTCTTCTCGCCGTCGCCGGGGCGGTGCTCCCGCAATGCCCTGCCTTCACGGTCAGTTATTTTCAGGATGTAAACGGGCTCTACCTGGTAGCCTCCGTTTGCGAAAGTAGTATAGGCCGTAACCATTTCCTGCAGTGAGAGGTCAGCGGTACCCAGCGCCAAAGAAGGCACTTCCGGTAAGCGGGATTGTATTCCCAGCCGATGTGCCATGGCAACCGTTTTGTTGACCCCGGCCTTCATAATAAGCTGCGCCGAAACGGTGTTTACCGAATGGGCCAGCGCACCACGCATGGTATATTCCCCGCCATACTTCTCATCGGCGTTGCGCGGCGACCAGTTGTCATACTCCGGGTAAGTGACGCGCTCGTTGGCAAAGTAATCGCAGGGCTTCAGGCCTTGCTCCAGGGCGGCAGCGTACACAATAGGTTTAAACGTAGAGCCCACCTGCCGCTTTGCCCGCACATGGTCATACTTAAACACGTGGTGGTTGATGCCGCCTACCCAGGCACGCACGTATCCTGTTTGGGGCTCAACAGAGAACAGACCGGTGTTCAGAAACCGTTGGTAATAGGCTACAGAGTCCAGCGGGCTCATTGTTTTCTTATCCTGGCCGTTATAGCCATAAATCAGCATCGGGACCGGCTCCCGGAAAGCTGCAGAAATGTCAGCCTCAGATTTGCCGGCGTCTTTCATCTTGCGGTAACGGTCGGAGCGTTGCATGGCCACTTGCAGCACCTCGGCGTTTTTCCCCCAGGGAGAGCGGCCGCGCCAATGCGTATCGAACTGCTTCTGCAGCTGTGCCATTTGCTTCTTTACAGCGGCTTCGGCGTGGCGCTGCATGCCGGCATCGAGGGTAGTATAAATCTTCAGCCCGTCGGTGTACAGGTTATAAGGCTCCCCGTTTTTCTTACGTTTGCTTGCTGCCCATTCCACGAGCTCCTGCCGCAGGTGCTCCCTAAAGTAAGGCGCCATGCCATCGTTGTGCGTGGTGTAGTTGTACTTCAGCGTTAACGGGAGCTTTTGCAAGGAGTCAGCCTGTGCTGTGGTAAGATAGTTATACTTTGCCATCTGGGCCAGCACCACGTTGCGGCGGCGCTTGGAGCGTTCCAAATCCAGGCGTGGGTTATAGGTTGTGGTAGCTTTAAGCATGCCGATAAGCACAGCAGCTTCTTCGGTTTTAAGTGAGCCTGCCGGGGTATTGAAAAAGCGTTGTGCGGCGCGCTCAATGCCATACAGGTTGCCACCCATCGGCACGGTGTTCAGATACAGCTCCAGAATCTCTTCTTTGGTGTAGATAGCCTCTAGCTTTCGGGCAATAATCATCTCGCGCAACTTGTTCACAGGCATGTCCCAGATCCAGTAATCCTTGCGCGGGTATAGGTTTTTTACCAACTGCTGGCTCAGCGTGCTTCCGCCGCCGGAGCTTTCGTTTTGCAACAACAAAGACTTTACAAAGACGCGCCCAAGGCTGCGTGCATCCACGCCGCTATGCTCGTAAAAACGTGCATCCTCGGTGGCAATCAAGGCGTGAATCGCGGCAGGGGAGATGTTCTCATACTTCACGTTGGTGCGGTCCTGTATGTAGTAACGGCCTAAAAGGACGCCGTCGGCTGAGTAAACCTCCGAGGCCGTGTTGTTATGCACCGATTTTAGCTCGCGTGTAGAAGGCATGCCTCCCAGGAAACCAGCATAAACGGCAAAGTAAAAGAGCACCAGCAGGAGCAGGCCAAAAAGGGAGAGCTTCAGAAAAATGCGAAACAGGAACCGGTAGTCTGACTGCCTGCGGCTCTCCTGCCATTCCGCCCTTTTTTGCCTCCAGTACAGGCGAGTAAACTTCGGTTTTACACTCTGCCAGAAGGCAGAAAACTCTCCGTGCACTAGCCGCACGAAGGGCGCCATAATCTTGGTAAGTATAAATTTAAGGATCTTAGTAAGCGTGTGCTTCATGTTTTAACCGGTACGGGTGTGCTATGGCAACTCATAAGGCTGCGAAAATGCAAACGTATGTTAGCGCAATTTTGGTGCAACCGAAGAATGTTAGCAAACATTGCGCCAAGCCAAACACAAAGCATGGCTTCTGCAAAATTGAATAAAATACCATACCTTTGCATGCATGTCAGGCAGCAAGATCATATTCCGGAATTGGCTAAGATACCCATTTATGTGGGTGATGCTCCTATGGTCGCTTACGATGCCTGGCCATGAGGTAATGGTATACGATTATTTCGTAAAGGGCTCCGTAAACAATACCTTGCTACGCTTAACTGCCACGCAGGGCGAGGAAGAAACTGTAAAGCCCGAGTCGGTGGAGGCATATGACTTTGCTGAAAACGCTCCGGTTTTAACTATTAAGCAGCTAGTTTTCATCACCAAACTGGTAGTACTTCCTGCCTTGATCTTACTGGCTGCCAAGGCTGCCCCAATTTACGTATCCACCGATTGGGCACCTGGATTACTATGTAAAACCCTTCCATTCTCGGTGCTTCCTAATGCACCGTAATCGCCTTTATATTCTCAACTTAGCCACTATTGTCGGCGCTTTTCTTTCGCTGAATCCTCAGCAATTCCATTAATTTTCTCCGGCTACTCTCTATAAAAGGGCTGCCTTTGTATTTATATACATCATGGTTAATATTTCATTAATAATATCAGTACTTTCAATAGTAGGTTTGGTAACAGGGGTGATATCCCCGAAAAGGGCGCTTTGGTGGTTGCCGGGTAAATGTACCCGCTTTACCGTGCTACGCATTTATTTAATGGCCCTAATACTTTCCTTCGTAGTATATGCAGTATTAAAGTAGTGTTGCATCACCTTAAATTTAATACATGGGCTATAGTGTAGAAAATATTCTTTTAGGCATCGCCATACTTTTGTTTCTTAGTATTTTAGTGAGCAAAGGCTTTGGCAGGCTAGGTATTCCTGCACTGGTGCTGTTTCTGGGCGTGGGTATGCTTGCGGGCTCCGATGGGCTGGGAGGGATTTACTTTGATGATGCTGCCACGGCACAGTCGTTGGGGACAGTCTGCCTGATGCTGATACTTTTCTCGGGGGGGCTAGATACGAACTGGACTACCGCCCGGCCGGTGCTCTGGCGAAGCTTAAGCCTATCTACTGCGGGTGTTCTGATTACCGCAGTGCTTGTCGGGTACTTTGCGCATTGGATACTGGGCTTTTCGCTGTTGGAGGGTATACTGCTTGGCGCCATTGTTTCGTCTACGGATGCAGCGGCAGTTTTTTCTATACTTCGGATGGGTAATATTGGCCTGAAAAACAGGCTGCGCCCAACACTGGAGCTAGAGTCGGGTAGCAACGACCCAATGGCTTATTTCCTTACCGTCAGTTTTACGTTTCTGCTCACTAACCCTGAAGGCAGTATCTGGCAACTCGTGCCTATGTTTTTACTGCAGATGAGTTTGGGTGCAGCCGTTGGCCTGGGCATGGGCTATACAATAGCAGCAATAATTAACCGTATCAAGCTGTCGCAGGAAGGGCTATACCCTGCGCTTACAATCGCTATGGTCTTGTTTAGCTATGCCTTCACCAGCCTGGTGGGTGGCAATGGCTTTCTGGCCGTCTATATAGCAGCGGTTATACTTGGCAACCGGAATTTTATACATAAGCGCAGCCTTACACGGTTTTACGATGGCGTGGCTTGGTTGGCGCAAATACTTTTGTTCCTAACGCTGGGGCTGCTGGTTTTTCCTTCTCAAACAATACCGGTGTTGGGAGCCGGGCTGCTCGTGTCTTTGTTCCTGATCTTCGTTGCCCGGCCGATAAGTGTATTTCTTTGCTTATACTTCTTTAAAACAGAGTTACGGGATAAGATTTTTGTTTCCTGGGTGGGCTTGCGCGGGGCAGTGCCTATTGTGTTTGCAACGTTTCCGCTGTTGGCTGGCATCGAGAAATCAGGGATGATCTTTAATATCGTTTTCTTTATTGTGCTTACCTCGGCCTTGCTGCAAGGTACCACGCTGCAGCTTGTGGCGCGCTGGCTAGGCCTGAGCGAGAATGACGACACCCCAAAACGCATCCAACTTGGTGAAGACCTGGGTTACAATACCCAAAACGAACTTGTGGAGCTGAAGCTCCCGAAAGGCAGTGCTGCAATTGGAAGACCTTTGGTTGACCTACAGCTGCCAAAATCGTCCTTAATCGTGCTGATAGACCGTGGAGGTAAGTTTGTAACTCCTACAGGTTCAACCATGCTGGCGGAAAATGATAAATTGATGGTGATGGTGGAGCAGGAAGCAGAAATAGCTGCCGTACGCAAGGTGCTACTCTAGCAAAGCCTTTTTCATGCGTAGCCACATTTTAATCGCATTTCCTGAAGCACGATTTAAGGCCGATTAGCGTTGACCAAGTATGAAGTATTTTGTAAAGCCAGGTTCAATTGTTCGGGAGATTTGGGGTAAGAGCGACACCATCCTGTTTATTTTTGCGGGAGCCTCGGCAGAGTTCGCGCTCAACAAAGCAGTGGATTGGCTATACTTTACAGGCCGGTTGCCGGCAGACCCCTTGGGCAGGCTTTTTTCTACAGTGGCTTATGCGCGCCGGATTGTTTTCTCCGAGGAGGCGGATGCTTATCGGGCAATTGACAGTATGGCGGCCATCCATGCAGGCGTAGAGGCAAAGCGCGGCACCTCCATCCCTGACTGGGCCTACCGTGATGTGCTTTTTATGCTGATCGATTACTCTATACGATCGTATGAGCTGCTGGAGCGCCGACTTACGTTGGAAGAGCGTGCAGAGGTTTTCCAAATTTTTAACCGCGTTGGTACCCGCATGGGCATAGCGGGCTTACCGGATTCGCTGGCCACGTGGGAAGCAGACCGGGCGCAGCACTTGCTACAGAACCTGGAGCAATCTCCTTATACTTCTGACTTGTACAGGCAATACCGCAAGCACCTGGGATGGGTACGATACTGGCTTTTGCTTCAGGCGCAGGTGCTTGTTGTTCCTCGGCGTGTGCATTTGCTTTTAAAACTACAGCGGCTGCAGCTTCTAAGACCTGTGCTGGCGCTGTATAAGTTCTTCCGTAAGTTTAAAGCCGAGTGGCTGCTTAAAGAGCTCATACTTCCTCCAGCCTATAAATCCGAAATTAAGGAACTGGATAGTTTCCCGAGGTTCGCCCATCCAAAGTACTAAGATGCAAATTACTAACGCTGCCAAGAGTCTTGTCAAACAGAAGGCTGTGTTTGGTTTGTTATGTTAAGTATGTAGGCTTCCATATTTTTTACAGTGTAGTTCTGACGTATAATCTGGTAACAAAACATATTACGGTTGCCAGGCCAACTATTTCTTAGGTTAAAAGTATAACTGTTCTACTACAGAAAGGTAGGCGTATGTGAGGCTGTAGTATCTCGGAAATCAGGGTTCTACACATCTCATGCAAACCGAGTCAGTTTTAATTTAACCACCTACATGAAGAAAATAGAGAATTACCCAGGGAACCCGTACCCATTGGGCTCGACCTGGGATGGAGAGGGAGTAAACTTTGCCCTTTTCTCTGAGAATGCCACTGGCGTGGAGCTTTGTCTGTTTGATGCCGAGGATGATAAGCAGGAGACTCATAGAATAAGTATGACTGAGCGCACGCATCAGGTTTGGCATGCATACGTGCCGGGCATTAAGCCTGGTCAGTTGTATGGTTACCGGGTGCATGGCCCCTATGAGCCCTCTTGCGGGCACCGCTTTAACCCATATAAATTACTCCTCGACCCTTATGCCAAAGCTATCTCCGGAACTATAGAGTGGCACGATGCACTATTTGGCTACAAAATGGGGCACCCTGACGAAGACTTAAGCTTTAGCAAACAAGACAGCGCTCCTTACATTCCAAAGTCAGTGGTAATAGACCCTAGCTTTGACTGGGAGGGGGATCGGTCGCCGAATGTGCCTTATCATAAAACCATCATCTATGAGACGCATGTAAAGGGTTTCACCAAAATGCACCCGGAAATACCTGAGGGAATTCGGGGGACATACGCAGCGCTGGCACATCCTGTCACTATCAAATATTTGCAGGATTTGGGGATAACGGCTATTGAACTTATGCCGATCCACCATTTCATAACTGACCGCCACCTTGCAGACCGTAACCTAACCAATTATTGGGGCTACAATACCATCGGTTTCTTTGCGCCAGACGTGCGCTACTCCAGCAGCGGTACACGCGGCGAACAGGTGGTAGAGTTTAAAAAAATGGTGAAGGCGCTGCACCAGGCTGGTATCGAGGTTATACTTGACGTAGTTTATAACCATACGGCAGAAGGGAACCACATGGGGCCGACCTTATCGTTTCGGGGGGTAGATAATGCCGCCTATTATCGCCTGACCGATGATAAGCGCTTTTACATGGATTATACGGGCACAGGCAATACGCTTAATGCCAACCTGCCTAACGTGCTGCGGCTTATCATGGACAGTTTGCGCTACTGGATACTAGAGATGCACGTGGATGGCTTCCGGTTTGACCTGGCCGCTACTTTGGCGCGTGAGCTTCACGAAGTTGACCGGCTGAGCGCATTTTTCGACATCATTCACCAGGACCCGGTCATCTCGCAGGTTAAGCTTATCGCCGAGCCTTGGGACGTAGGGGAAGGTGGCTACCATGTAGGTAATTTCCCGCCAGGCTGGGCCGAGTGGAATGGCAAATACCGTGACTGTATCAGGGACTACTGGCGCGGAGCGGATAGCATGCTGGCTGAGTTTGCAGAGCGCTTTACAGGCAGTTCGGACCTTTATCGGGATGATTACCGAAGCCCAACGGCTAGTATAAATTTCGTGACGGCGCATGACGGCTTCACACTCCGTGACTTGGTGAGCTACAATAACAAGCACAACGATGCCAATGCAGAAGATAACCGCGATGGCGAGAGCCATAACCGATCATGGAACTGCGGCGAAGAAGGTCCGACAGAGAATGCAGAAGTGAATACACTAAGAGCCCGCCAGCAACGTAATTTCCTGACAACGCTGATGCTAAGCCAGGGGGTGCCCATGCTGGTAGCCGGTGATGAGTTTGGACGTACCCAGCGAGGCAACAACAATGCTTATTGCCAAGACAACGAAATCTCATGGCTGAATTGGAACCAAGCTGATACCGAATTGCTGGACTTTACGCGCAAGCTCATAAACTTTTGCAGAAAGCACCCTGTGTTCAACCGCCGCCGCTGGTTCCAGGGTGAGCCTATTAAAGGGGCTAAAGTGAAAGACATTGCCTGGTTCTTGCCGGAAGGCACTGAAATGAACGATGAGAACTGGAACCATGATTTTGCGAAATCTCTGGCTGTGTTTATGAGTGGACATGGCCTGCATGCCAAAGGCGCGAAGGGAGAGCAAATCCTGGACGATAGTTTTTACGTGATTTTTAATGCACACTATGAGTCGCTGAATTACAGGCTGCCACCCGTGAAATATGGTAAAACCTGGATAAAAGTGTTAGATACTGCAGCAAACTTAATGGATGAGGAAGGCGAAGTGTTTGAAGCTAAGGCAACGCTAGAAGTTGCTGCCCGTTCCGTGGTTGTGTTGCACCAACCGCTAGAATAGAATAATTAGATTTAATGTAAAAGCCGCACACCTGTTTTGTTGGGTTGTGCGGCTTTTTATTTTTTACACGATCACTCTAATTAGCGCCTTGAGGTTTAGAATATACCCAAAATTTAGAAAGCGATAAGGGGTGGTTTGAATGGGTTTACTTTCTTTTAGCGCAGTTTTCGGCCTGCATAATAAGTTTACGCCTCGCACATATGTAGATTCAGGTTAATAGTGACGCGAAAAATGTTAGAGGCTTTAATTGCTAACCTTGCTGGCTTTGGATGTAACAATTATTTATTAAATGGGTTATATAATAATGTGACTTTTACATTAGCTCGCATGAAAATAACCCTGTTTAGCTCGAAACCCTATGATCAGCAGTTTTTCGAAGAAGCTAATACATCCTTCAATAATGAGATTGTATTCCAAGAGGTTGCTTTAAATGAAAACACTGCAGCCATGGCTACGGGAGCGAAAGCTATCTGCGTTTTTGTAAATGACCAAGTTAATGCTAATGTGTTGCAGCATCTTCAAGGTATTGGGGTGCAGTTAGTGGCTTTGCGTTGCGCCGGTTACAACAACGTGGACCTAAAGAAAGCGGCAGCATGCGGCATAAAAATAGTTCGAGTGCCAGCTTATTCGCCTTATGCCGTAGCTGAGCATACTATAGCCCTTATACTTACACTAAACCGAAAGACCCACCGTGCTTACAACCGTGTTAAAGAGGGTAATTTCTCCTTACAAGGCCTTCTGGGGTTCGATCTACATGGTAAAACCGTTGGGCTTATCGGGTTAGGTGAGATCGGTAAGGTTACTGCCAAAATATTAGTGGGAATGGGGTGCAAGGTACAGGCGTATGACCCTTACATAACTCAGGAATCTGGAGTAGCAGGTGTCACATTTATAGATTTAGATACACTTTATGAGGGGTCTGACATTATTTCGCTGCACTGCCCGCTAACACCGGAAACACACCACATAATTAACGCAGAGTCCATCGCTAAAATGAAAAAGGGAGTGATGCTGATAAACACAAGCCGCGGCGCTACATTAGAAACTAAGGCGGTGATTAAGGCCCTAAAAACTGGAAAGATAAAATACCTTGGGCTTGATGTTTACGAAGAAGAGGCAGAACTTTTTTTTGAGGATCTTTCCGATAAGGTGATTCAGGATGATGTCTTTATGCGCTTGCTGTCTTTTAACAATGTGTTAATTACTGGCCACCAGGCATTCTTTACAGCAGAAGCAATGAAAAACATAGCCACGACAACGCTTCAAAATATACATGACTTTGAGCAAGGCCAGCGTCTTCAAAACGAATTACTCCCTACTTAAACCAAGTCGTGAAAACTTTCATGATCCACCGAGTTTCTTTGATGCTGCAGGGCGAATGCCTTGAAGCTGCATGGTTAAAGCAGGACGGTTTGATTTGCGGAATTCTAAAATCTCTTAACACAATCTCTAAAGTATAAAGCCAATGTATATAGCTAAACTCACTCCGATACTTAGTCTTTGTTTCTGTTATCAGGCTCTTGCGCAATTTAACCTGCCGCCAAAAAGCGCACAGATCGAGGCAGCGCTACACGCTGCCCCCGTTGAAAAGAAGGCAGGCGCTACGGTACTGGGCTATAACCAGCAGGGCAAAGTTGTGCAGCTCAGAAAAGGAACCAATGAAATGATTTGCCTGGCCGATGATCCAAGGCAGGAAGGCTTCTCCGTGTCATGTTACCACCAAGATCTGGGGCCATTTATGGCACGCGGAAGAACGCTTCGGGAGGCAGGTAAAAATACCAAAGAGATATTTGCCATACGCGAGCAAGAGGCAAAAAGTGGCAAGCTTAAAATGCCCGCTCAACCTGCTGCCCTCTTTGTGTATTCTGCCCCCGACGATGACGTTGATTACGCTACAGGCAAAGTAAGCAATGGCTACCTACGCTATGTAGTGTATATTCCTTTTGCCACGGCTGCACAAACAGGGTTGCCGCTAAAAGCAGAATCTCCGGGCATGCCTTGGATTATGTATCCAGGCACGCATGGCGCGCACATTATGATTAATCCGCCTAGAAATTAGTGGTGTCTGCCAAAGATGCATATCGAAGTTATCTAATTTAGACCAGCTCTTTATTAGTATATAATTGTCAAAAAATTAAACTAAATCTATAAAAACAAGTATAAAAAAGTATAATTTTTCTTGTCTTATAACAAATTTAATTCTGCTATTTTTCCTGACATTCTTTATTTAAGGCGGAACTGTAAATTCCAGTATGATACACTCCAGGATCATATGGCGCCCTTGTAATTTACTTCAGGAATAAAGTAAATGCTGCTATCGGTTTGTAGATGAAAGGTATTGTTAGATATATTTTAGCGTATGCATTGGCAAACTTAATGATAGGGATTGGGTTAGTTCGGCGTGCCAAGAGAAAAGCCCTATCAGGTGAGCATATCCTATCCATATACTTTCATAAACCCACTGCCAGAGAGTTTGAAGACTGCCTGCTATGGTTAAAAGGTAATGGCTTCGTTTTCCTAAGCACTGCTAACATTTATGGTATCGCCAAACAGGAGGAGCCATTCCCAAAGGGGGGCGTGGTGCTTACGGTAGATGATGGCTGGATCTCAAACGAAACTTGTATAGCAGATATAGCAGATAAGTATGGGGTTCCGGTTACTATATTCGTATCTACGGGCCCCGTGGAGCAAGGCAACTACTGGTGGTCTTATATAGAAGAAGGCAACAAACGCAGAATTTCCAAACTTTCCATTGATGATTTAAAGCATGTGGCAAATTCCGACCGCCTTGCCATGGTCGAGAGGCTTAAGCGCAGAATTTCTCTGCCTAGAGAGGCGATGACGAAAGAGCAAGTGCAGAAGATCTCAACATCTCCTTACATCACCATAGGTGCCCATACCGTTACGCACCCTATCTTAAACAACTGCCCCGACAAGCAAGTATTTGAGGAGCTTAGCCAGTCCAAGCGAAAGCTAGAGCAGTGGATAGGTAAGGATGTTGAGTTTTTTGCCTACCCCAACGGAGATTACACCGCGCGAGAGATCCTTATACTTTACCAGCAAAGTTATAAGCTGGCCTTTACCGTACACCCTGAATTCCTGAAGCCTGAAAAATTAAAGTATACGTATGAGCTGCCTCGCTTCGAAGTAATTGAGGGGGCCCCATTTGCAGAAGCTATATGCAGGATGGTAGGTATCTGGGAGCCCTTCATGAACAATGTGAGGCGCTTAATGACAAGCGATAGAGCTAACCCGAGACCAAATTTGCAGGAGCAAGATATCCGTAAACTTTATGGTAAAAGCAAGCTGGGTTATTTAAAGCCAAGTACTAAGTCAGGAATTTCAGATGCCTTGTTTCTTACTATTATGTATATATTTTACAAGCTACCGGATACATGCAGAAACCTGTATGCCATACTTTTAGTGGAAGAAAACTAATGGAGAGTTGGAATTGATGTAATATCTAATGTCCGTTTTGAAATTTTTGATTTTTACAGCTTATGAGTAAAAACGACATTCTTTTTCCTGAATTAAAGACTTTAGCTTCTGACAATAGTTTAATAGGTTCTTTAGAGTTAATTACCGGAGGCGATGTTCTCAAAATAATGGAGAGCAGTAAGTTTCTGGCGGAGTGGGGGCAGCTGTATGAGGTGTGCCCTTGGGGAACAGTTTTTCAGTCACCGGATTATGTAAAGTGCTGGTACCAATGCTTTGGAGACAAGCACAACCCTATACTTGTAGTGGCACGCCAGGAGAGTGCATTAACGGGTGTGTTACCACTAGCGGAGAATATTAAAGGATTAGGTATAGCGGGTGCCGGCGGTTGGAGCGCGTATTACCATACTTGGTTGGCCACGCCTACAAACGGAAACACTTTTATAGCCGCTGCCTTAGATTTGATACGTCAGAATTATCCGAACCAGGATATTTTCTTCAAATACCTTCCGCCCCAAACGCCAACTAAATGGTTTCAGGAAAACCAGGCATGGGCAAAACGTAGCGTTATCAGGCTATTTACAAGGCCAATCCTAAACTTTAGTCATCCATCCGTTGATAAGTTGTTGAACAAAAAGCAGTTCAAGTCGAATTACAACAAGTTTAAACGCATGGGAGCAGTGCAGTTCTCAACTATTACTGATGTTGATGAATTTACTGCTGTGCTGAATACGCTGGCTAACTTCCATGATTTTAGGAAGGGGTACATGTTCCGTACCATGCCATTCCGGGAAAACCCGGCACTAAAGAGGTATTTGTTTGGCCTGTTTAAGAAAGGATTACTCGAACTAAACGCACTAAGGGTAAACGGTGAGCTTGTTGCAGGCGCAACCACCATTATTGGTAAGAATAAATGTATGCATGGGGCCGGTATAAACGCTCATTCTCCTGTTTATTACCGATTTGGGCCGAGCTTCCTAGCATTAAATCTGGTGTCTTTAAAACTGAAAGCGGAAGGATATGATTATTTAGACCTGACCCCAGGAGGCCATAAGTATAAAGAGCGGCATGCAAACGCTCACGAAGACATAGTTGAGCTGCGCATAACCTCCAAAAACAAAGCTTTTCTGCTCAATAACTTCTTTGTATTGAAAGAGGTAGTAAAGGAGAAGCTTGCAAAGCATAGCATCGATCCGCGTACGCTACACCAGCGTTTTAACAAATCACTGCTTGATGCGGCTACCAAAGCAGGCCATGCATTGGGCATCCTAAAATTGTTCCAAAAAAAGGTTTCTGAAAAGCCAAAGTTCGAAAACCTGGTTTATAAATTTACACCTGGGTCTGTCTATCAAAACCAGTCCATTCCAATAGATAAGAACAACATAGCCCATATACTAAGTTACGCCCCTAACGGTACCGGCATTTGCAAATGGGAGTTTATGCAGCAGGCCAAATCAAATTTCGACCACAATTCTGTAGCCTATTCCTATGCTGAAAACGGGGTGCTGCAGTTCTTGATATGGCACATTGCCTCCAGCGCAAAGCAGGTAAATGGCTCTAAGCAACATCATGCTGAGCCTCTGCTCATGCATTTGTATTGCCACTCAAAAGCTATTAATAGGCTACCGCTGTTCCTGGTCAGCGTTTTTGATGAACTCTGTAAAGAGCAAAGCTGCACGGGTATGTATCTGCAGGGCATGAATTTCTCTGCCAGGCTAAAGAAGGAGCTTCGGCTGGAGGGGAAGGCGGTTGAGGAAGTATGAGCGCGGCATTAAATATTAGGTTTGCAGTACATCGTGATACTGCTGCACCATTGTGGTGGAAGAGAATTTTGAACGCACATAATTTTGAATATAAGTACGATCATAGTTGCCAGTTAGGAGTTTGTGCCAACTGGCAGCAATGTGCTCTGTGTCTTTAGCTCTACAAAGCAAGCCGGTTTTATCCTCGGCAACCATCTCGGAGGCGCCGCCTATTTTTGTCAAGCAGCAGGGTAGGCCAAAACTCATAGCTTCCAGGGCAGCAATCGAGAAGGTTTCGACACTATAAGAGGTAAGCGTAAAAATATCAGAGGCGCTCAAGTATGGCCGCACATCATCTTTCGGGCCTACCAGGTGGATGTGGCCAGCCAAACCTTTTTCAGCGATATAGGCTGTAAGTTTCTGGCTGTAACTTGCTTGGCCACCTCCAACAAAAAACATATGCGCGCTGCAGTTATGTTTTTCATGCAAGAGCTGCAGGGCATCCACTGCATAAAAATGGCCTTTCTCCTGTCTTAAATTAGCCACCTTAATTATGACTGGCGCAGTATCTGGAATACCATGGGCTTGCCTGATACTGGCTTTACTAGTCAGGAGCTGTTCCGCATCTCCATTTACAGCATATGCTACATCTATCCCGTTATAGATCACTAGAGATTTATCAGACTTATATTTATACTTAGATTTGTAAAACTCCCTTTGGTTCTGGCATATAAATATCACCTTATCGCGTTTGCCAAGCATTCTCAGGTAAAGCGTATCAAGTATATGTTCTTTTTTCGACACCGGTACGGTGGTATGCAACGATAAGAAAAAAGTAAGCTCAGGGGAGCCAAGCACAGCAAGCTTGGATAAAAAGAATGAGAACGCACCAATGCAGAAGACTTTTTTAATCGCTTCCTCACGCATTATCTTCTTTATTCTATTCGATATAAATACATCGTAGCGAAAAGAGCGTGTAAGGGTATACACTTTTATAGTTGAGTCCAGCGAGATTTTTAGCGGGTTATCACTGCTTAGGAGCAACACTACTGGCTCAATGCCCTTTCTTTTTAAACCATTTACCAGTGATATAAAGAAAAACTCAGCCCCGCCCTGCGTTAGCCCTTGTATAACAAACATTATTTTTTCAGCATCTTTCTCTTTAAAGCTGGCAGCCGGTGTATCTTGGTGCTGTATGCTGAGGACATTCATAAGGCTAATAATAAATAGTTTGCACTTGGTAAGGGATGGGGGTTTTAACTTCTTCTTGCTGAGAAATAAACTTATATACTTTACGGCCCAGCTTCAAGTGGTCAAAATGTTGCTTAGCTACAGCAAACGATCGCTCGCCTAGCACCTCACCAAGCTCAGGGTTGTTTATGATGAAATTCATTTTCTCAGCGAAGCATTTGGGGGTAGCCTTTTCAGCAATCAGCGCATTGTATTTATCTTTAAAGTAGTACTTTATCTCACCTACTTTAGTGGTGATTATTGTTTTGCTGGATGCACAGTACTCGCCAATCTTATGCGGGAACCTGGCCTTGTCCTGCTCACTGTTCATTAATGGGATAAGCAAGGCCTTACTGGAGGTGTATAGCAGGATGAGATCATCATACTTTAACTCACTAAAAAGCTGAATGCTGCCCTGGTAAGTGCTTTGGGCAATGCGCTGCTTAACACGGTCGAGCAGGTGCTTTGGCCCACTTGAGACAATGTAAAGCTTGTAAGTTGTGTTACCAAGTAACTCATACGCTTCAATTATAAGGCGAATCGTGTCAAAATAGGAGGCGCTGCCGCAAAAAAGGAAGTATGGTTCGCGCAAGTTGCCATTTGTATAAAACTTGGCCAGGTCCACAATTACCGGAACTTTTAGCACAGGCTTTTGCGGTGCCTGCTTAAGCACAATATCCAGCAGGTAGTTACTAATGCAGATAACCTTGGTAGTGAATCTAAAAGCATGATTGTCGTACAAATAATGGTCTATGCGCTGCAGCAAACCGCTGCCTTGCCGTTGCCCCCAGTACTCTACATTATCCAGGATTGACTGCGCCTGGCACACGTAAGCCAGCAAACTGTAAAACAAGACATTGTAAAATGAGTTTGTCGTGATGATAACCGCATCAAGTTTCTTCTCAGATCGCAATTTCCAGAGCAGTCTTGCCTCGTTTACCAGGCCTTTTAGTTTATAATAATTTCTAAGCAGGAAGCTGTCCGGGCGATAAGCTATGCCCGAGGTAAAACAATAGCGCACCTCCTCATAAAGGCCTGAGGGATTTATGTTTGCCCCTTTAGATTGGCTAAGCACGCCATACCTGCTAAGCACAGTTACCTCGCAGCCACAAGCAACAAGGCCCCTGGCCAATAGCTTTTGCCTCTCGACCTGGGCATGCCCCACCGGAAAACCTGGGTATCCAACGTATACTATGTGCATAACGGCTTCCAACCTAATGCTGAAGTTTTAAAGTGACATTACTTTGTTTAAATACACTCCGGTGCCAGGCTACTTATACTTTCGCCAGTGCCTGTGGAGTGGCAGCGCCATCATGAATAGGCCTTGTTATGATACACATGATCATACCTGTAACCATACCCATAGCCGTATTCCCTGTTGGCAAATCCGCGTGGTTTAACACCATTAAACACTATGGCCAGGTTATGCAGCGATTTATGTTTGTTGCTGTAGTTTAGGTATTTAATGATGTTCTTTGGTGTATGGTCGTGGCGAATGATCAAAAGTGTGATGTCGCAGAACTCAGAGATAAGATAGCCGTCTGAAACCAGGTCTACAGGAGGCGTATCGATAACTATAAAGTCAAAATCAGCCTCCAGGTGATGAAAAAGATCCTCAACTCGGCCATTAAGCAAAGCCTCTGTATGGTCGCCGGGCTTAGAGCCAGCCGGTAGTATCCAGAGGTTATCAAAAGGAGTTCGCTGCAGGAGCTCCTCTGCGGCATATTGCGCGTTGATATAATCTGTAACGCCTTTTTGGTTTAGCATGCCAAATTGGGTGGATGTTTTAGGCTTGCGCATATCCATGTCTACCAATACAACTCGCTTGCCAGAAGCCGCTAAGCTATAGGCTAAGTTTGTGCTTACAAAGCTTTTGCCTTCACCGGGTATGCTGGATGTAACCAGAATCTTTCGTTTCTTGAACGTACGGCTGTATAAGCCCAAGGACGTCCTCAACTGCCTAAATTGCTCAATCACAACAGGGTTGTCTGGCTTAGTGAATAACTGGCTATCATCATGCTTCACTTTCATTAACTCAGCAACTATAGGGGCATGGGTATAAGCTTCAATATCTGTGCGATACAGGATTTTACTGCTAAAGAAGTCTTTTGCAGTAACTAAGACTATGCTTACTATAAACGCAAAAGCCAATGCACCTAAATAGATAATGTTGCGCTTCGGGCTGACAGGGGCGAACGAGGACTCTGCCACGTCAACCACTTTACTGTCAGTGGCTGAGGGAGCAAAAGAAAGGGCGGTTTCCTCTCTTTTCTGGAGAAGCAATGTATAAACGTTGTTCTTGATGGCCTGTTGGCGGCTTATCTCCAAGAGCTCGCGCTCCTGCTTGGGTATAGTTTGCAATGCCGTGGTATAGCTGCCTTTTGTATTTGTCAGGTTTTTGCGGCTAGCCAGAAGGTTGTCGCGCTGGTTTTGTATATTCTCAAGTATACTCGGCCTTATCTTCTCTATTTCATCTGCTATTGAGAGCAGGATAGGGTTGTTAACGGCTGTTGTCTTTCGGAGGCGTTGGTACTGTATTTCATTGTCGTACAGCTTTTGCAGAAGCTGCGTAAGCACCGGGTCGTTTATACCAAGTGTGGAGGGTACAATGCCTGCGGATTTGTCTTTGGCAATAATATAGTTCTCAATTTTTGCCAGAACGGCTAACTGGAGATTGATGTCCTCTACCTTACTGTCGTTCGCACTCATGTTTTGCAAAAACGTACGGCCTTGCTCACTCAGGTCTACAATTCCTTTAGAGGTTTTATACTTCTGCACGCGGCTCTCTAGTTTGTCAAGCTCCTTTTCAACCTTTTGCATGCGGTCTTCTATAAAGGCCAGCGTATTCTCAGCAAGTATATTTCTTTCTACCACTGAGGCCTGGTTGTAATTATGGACCAGCAGGTTTAGGATAGCTTCGCCGCGCTCTGGCACCGCATCTTTTAACTGCAGGTTTACAACCGTTGACAATTTGTTTGCTGCATTTACTTGCAAATTATTTAGCAAGCTAGCCGTTACGGCCTTAAGCGGTAGCAGTTGAAAGTAAAGTTGCTCTTTAGCCTGGCTGCTTTGATGATCATTGGGGATAAACTTGATAACGCCGTATGGCATCCTGATCGATTTGTTAAGCGGGTAAGACTTTCCGTCAACAGTAACTTCTTCCAAGTCGGGGTTATATGTAAAGTATATTTTTTGCGGCTCGTCCTCTGTGGCAAGGATGGCATCTGGGTTATAATGCGTAACAATTACGGGAGAGGAAGTATAAGCCGCTACTTCTTTAAACTTTGTGTCCTCATACACAGGGGCATACAGATGCAGGCCTAAGGCTACCTTCTTCATCAACGCCCGAGACTGGATTACTTCAATCTCATTCTCAACAATCTTTTTAGAGGCAAAGGCATTAATCGACTCTGTCATGCGGGCATCATCCACGCCTTTTTTCTCGTCTTTGATGATTAGCGTGGCAGCTATTTCATAAACCGGGGTAGCATAACGCAAATATACCCACGCTAAAGCCATAGAAAGTATGGCCAGCCCTATAAATACAGGCCAGTATGGAAGAAACTTCCTGAGAAGAACAGTCAGGAGGTTTTCTTCGTTATTCGGGGCGTTATTGATTGAGCTACTCATACTTATCTTACTAATCTATCAATCGCAATCACGGCTAAAGACATGGCGCTCAGGGCAATAGGCAGCCATTGATTAGCCCGGCCTGCACTTGCCACTTTCGCTTTATTCGGTTCTACATATAATATGTCGTTGGGCTTCAGGTAATAATCAGGCGAGGTTAGGAGGTCCTGGGATGTCAGGTCTATGCGGGTAGTTACCCTGTCGCCATTTTCAAGCTCCCTGATAAGCAGCACGTTGTCGCGTTTGGCATATACAGTTAGGTCACCGGCCAAACCGATGGCTTCCAGCATTGTAACACGCTCATTAGGGATTGTTAATACAGAGGGCCTAGCTACTTCACCAAGCACTGATACCTTGTAATTAAGGTAACGCACACTTACAATAGGGTTTAATAAGAGCTTTTTGGTAGCCAGTTGGCTGGTTATGTTATCTTGCAATTGAGACTTTGTAAGGCCTGCTGCCTTAATGTTGCCTAAAAATGGAAACTGTATGGTGCCATCCCTGCCTACCAGATAGCCTGCCGCCTGTACAATCGCCCCCGCCGCAGACGAAACCTGTGTTGCCGCCAAGTTAGGTGTGTTAAATGCCAGTGTGGCTTCCGGATTTGGGCTTGATACCGAAATGCTTAGCAGGTCGTTGGGCCGGATAGGGGGCTCCGGATGCTCCTGACCCTCCGTTTGGAAAGTCGCTTTGCCCACACCATCAAAATAAACAGCTTCCCTTGTATTAACGCAGGAGGTAAACAGGAGGCAAAGTATAATAGCCAAAGCGTAAGGTAAGGGTAAATTTAATCTCATAGTATAAGGCTATGGTTTAGGTATTTGGCACGATGCAAGAATTAAATCAATTGGTTTTGTTTAAATAAATGGTGAATAATTACAATACGCAAGATGCATATAGGAGTTGTATATTTCAATTTATTGCAGCCAAATTACCATTGCAATTATATGCATAGGAAGCTGGCAAGGTTTGCTTAATGTTAAATATTGTGCTGTGATTTTTAGGAAGAGCCAGTGTGCCGAAGCAGATGGCGACTGTTTGCTTACTTGGATCTGAAAAATTCCTGGATACTATTCTCTGGCATTTGGCGCAGAGATGTGGAATAGCAAATGCCGATAGAAACCCAGACCAAAATATAATTCATCGTGAAGGTTGTTACATTGGTAGGGTACAGCGAAAGCATCCAAAGTATGATCCAGAGTGCAGCGGCTTTGGAGAGCGTGTTGCTTGAATAAAAAAAACCAAGAAAAATGGCCGGAACCGCTATCAACAACTGTAGCCCTAAACTGATAATGCCGCCTTTAAGTATGATTTTAAGGTAATCAGTTTCGATGCCATCCCTATAGCCGGGCATGCCCTGCACGTGGTCATCGTTTATACTTACAGGTGCAGCAACTAAGCCATTCATACCCCGGCCAATTAACCAGTCCTGATCTTCCATGTCATCATAAAAGTAAAGCTCCACGCCAGTTCTCGTGTCTTCGTCCATCCGTTCTTTTGTGAAGCTTAAGAGGGAGGAGTCGTTTCTCAGAACCAGAAAAGTAACGGAGGCCAAGGCAATCAGCATGCCGGTGGCATAAACGAAAAGATTTCCCGGTTGCTTTCTATTTGCATACACATACACAATAAATGTAAATGCCAGTATTATAACGGATATTAGGATAAGCCCTCGCCGAGCACCAATAATTGCTAGCAAAAGGGTTGAAACAATGGTAGCAAATGCCAATATGTTAACTGACTTTGTGTGGTAGGTGTAAGTTAACAGCAAGAAACCGCTGGATAGGCCAAGCGTTTTGGCGAAATACTCAAGAATTGTTCTACTGCTTTCGCCTTGTATATAAATTAAGTTCTGTATGAAAAGCAGGTTGTATAGGAGGTAGGCAATGCTAAGGGTAATAACTGATAAAAATACTTTACGGATATGCCCCAGGTTGATCGGGAGTAGTATAATCAACGGTGTCATGTACAAGTAAAACCCGTTATAAGGGTCAAACAGGTTCTTTTTTATCATTCCATAATCCATGGGTATGCCACGGGCAACGGTGATCAATAACCAGCAGCAGTAAAAGGTGTATAATACTTTTAAATAGTTGCTCTCCAGTTTAAATTGAATGACAGCTAGAGCGCTCGGCATAAATATCAGGATACCGATTACCTGGCAATACTCTGTAAGCACTATGTTTACTCTGCCAGTAGTGCCTAGTGTAAAGCTTAAAGTGTACACTAAGAAACCTACCCAAAAGAAGTTTAATAACCTTGTCTGGTATACGCTCAGGCTTTGGTTAATAGGGTAGGTATCTTGTAAGGTGGCTGTATTCATAAACTTACGGGCGTTGCATGAAGTACTTGGTCGAATAAGCTGAAATGCTTCTGCAGCAGGGTTTCAGTATCAAAAGCTGGTAGAAGCGAGCCTTTTACATGATGCTGAAGGCAATATTTTATACCTTCTGCTAAATCGGCTGCACTGCGGTAAGCAGCAAGGTAGCCGTTCTGCCTATGCTGTATCATGTCGGGTATGCCGCCTGTTTCGAAGCCAACAGCCGGTGTGCCGCACGCCAGGCTCTCCATGACAGTGGTAGGGAGGTTATCCGCCAACGATGGAACAACAAATACATCGGAGGCATTATACGCCAAGGCCGTAGAGTAGTCATCGCGCAGGCGACCCAGGAATTTTATTTTGAACGGGACCGCATCCGCCATAGCTTGGTTATGGCCGCTGCCAAAAACCATGACAGTTATATTTTCCAGGTCTTTTTGTTGATGAAGTATGGTTAGGGCTTCCTGTAGGTAACTCCAGCCTTTGTACGGGCTGTCAACAGAAGTCGCTCCAAACGTTATCACCCTTTCCTGAGCATTGATATTTAGAAGCTGTTTTGCCACGGATTTATCAACCGCTTTAAAAACGCTCCTGTTAAGTATATTGGGAATATGAAAAACGGGCTTACCGGTTGTTAATGCGGCATCTTTTGCAAGATTATGTAGCCAGCGGCTCGGCGATACAAAATACAGGTTTTTATACTTGTTGTAGATTTTACTTTTACTGTTAAACTCAGCAAGCGCTAAGTCTTTGAAGTTGCCTGCAGGAAAAATCTGGCAGTCGCGGCACAGTACCTTAAACTTATCGCAGCTTAAGCTATAATGGCAACCGCCGGTTATGGACCACATATCATGCATAAAAACAATGATCGGCTTGTTTGTGCGTGCCAGCTGCTCTATGTTTTTTATACTTAGAAAGCCGCCTATGGCCCAATGCAGGTATAAAATGTCGGCTTGTTTAACTTCTTCAAAGTTAGATATATCTGTGCCAAGTATGGGGTATGAAAAATATCCATACTCCAAAACAGCATTGCGTGTCAGGTACGACTGCAGCCTGCTATCAAGCATCGCTTTGATTTTTGCTTTTCTGCCTAAATGCTGCGTATGCTCCAGGGTTATATCTGAGGTTAAAGTCAGTATACCGGAATCTACGCCAGCTTGCCTAAAAGCCTGGTGTAATCTGAAGGCAGCGTTACCGGACGAAGGCAGGTGTGTTTGCAGGTGTAGTATTTTTGTCATACTTATTAACTATATCGCGAAGTATTGTCTCTATCTGATTTGCAAAAGAATCAATGGTAAAGTGCTGGTGCGCATACCTATACACGCGCTGGCTGTAAAGCTCTAGCTGTTCTGGGCTTTTGTCTGCTAGCTCAGATAATTCTTTATCGAGGTATTCTAATGCATAATGCTCTAGAAACACAGGTAGTGAGCCTAGCCGGTTAAAACCTGCATCTTTCATAACTACAGGTATGAGGCCATGTAGCATGCCTGTTGTAACAGATGTTGCGCAGGCTTCTGAGCATGAGGGAAGTATGATATAAGCGCAAGTGCTTACCAAGTCTTTAAACAGTTGAGACTGAACATCTATATATTCATGGTCAATTACATTTTTGATCTTTCCTATTTTAAGCATCTCCCTTTCCGCATCGGAAATGCCGCCAATATGCAGCGTTAGATCTCTCCTGTTGGCAATAACCTCTGTCAGTAAATCTAGCCCTTTGTGTATAGCCGCTCCCGGAGAGCCAAGCCATAAAAAGTTTTTTCTGGCAATTTCCTGGTTTTTAGGTTGAAGTATAAAATTAGGGTGCAAGAGCCCGGTAGGGAAAATGGCATATGGAGCATCATATGTTCCAGAAAACTGATCCTCTTCTCCCATAACTATAACACAAGTATACTTAGGCTCTAGATGATGCCTTTGATAAAATTTTCCGCTTCGGCTGCTTTGCAGTTTCGTTTGATGCCTTTGGTTATAATAGTCAACTCTTTTCTGCTCTTCCCGGTACGAAAATTCTGGATGCTGCTCCGTCATGTACAGAACCGACATGGCCCAGGGTTGCTGTTGGGTTAAGTGATAAAAGGTCTCTCCAAACCCAAAAATGAGATCGTATCTCTTACTTTCGACATGCTGTAGGGCGCGTAAGTCATTGCAATCTATCAGGTCTATCCGATAATCTAATTTTGATAAGGCATCCACTATCGCAAGTATTTCGAAGGGCTGCGTTCTTCCACAGGTTGTTTCTTCCCAATTGTTAAAGAAGCTGTATGGCAAGTAACAGATAATGGCTTTCTTCTGAGAATTAGAGGCACGTGCGTTCAAATTCTGCACGATCGGAGAATCAGTGACGCGCTGGTCGTAGAAGTAATCTTTTACCCTTAGCCAGATAGAATCCAGGATTTTCTTTTTTAATGAGGCACCATCCATAGGCTAGTTTGTTATCGAATCCATATTCCTCTCTTGTTCTGTACTATTATTTTATAGTATTGTATGGGAGCTAAAATAAAGGCATTAAAATTGGCGATGATAGCGCCAATAAATACCGAGTATACGCCCATATTATAGTATTTAATAAGTATGAGTACAGTCAGAATATAAATGAAAGGGCTAATCAGGCAAGACAAGAACTGTAAACGCAAGGCGCTTATGCCATTTAGCAAACTAACATACTTGCTACCAAACATGGACACAGCAAAAAACATGAAGCCCCAGAAAGAAAGCATAAAATCTATCTCCACAGTGCCTTTGCCCAGCCAAAGAGTGTAGACCTGTTCCGAAAATAAAAGCATAACTGTGCCAGCCAGCATTAAGGCCATGTTTAGCCAGTTATACTTTTGTATGCTGCTCCTGATCCATTTCATATCCTTATTTAAAAACGCCTCTGTGGAAGCCGACCAGAAAGGAGTGAGGAAAATGGCAAATACCATGTTTAAAATTCCGAAGTACCGAAACACAATGTTATAAGAAGTAACTTCTGACGGACCGAAGTTTCTGGAAATAATAAGGTTCGCGGTTTCATACTGTATGATTCCGGAAAGTTGGATCACAAAAAACACGGCACCAAGGCCAAACAGCCCTTTGGCATGAGAAAGGTTAACTTTGGCTAAGGATGGCCTGAAAACCTTATACGGGCCCCGGAAGAAGTATATGTTTGCCACCCCAAGCACTACCAAAGGGGCAATACATAGTGCTAAGCCCAGGTTAATAAGAGACCCGGAGGTGGTGTATACTAAAACGAAAATAATGATCAAGGCCAATAACTGGCCTAGCATATCGATAACAGATGCTTTCGCTGGCTGTTGGTCTGCTGTAATAACGGTCGTGATAATACGGAGCACAAACTGCAGGCAAAAGTAGGTGAACACAATTGTAGCAAGCATGCTGATCTCGCCTCGCATGCTTTGCTCCACACCTAATATCTGGGACCAATCAAGAAACTGATTTACAGCAAGAAAGAGTAACCAGGCGGCACTAAATATGATTGCAATTACTGCAAAGGCTGTGCTAACGTAACTTTGGGCACTCTCTGTATCATCCTTTGCTTTGGCTTCTGCAAACTTGTTGCGCAAACCCTGTGTCATTCCTATATCAAAAAAGCTGAACCAGCTAACTATAGCGCTTAGTGTAAGCCAAATGCCGTAACCGCTTGGGCTAATATAGTTTATAGTGAGTGGCACAAGCGCCAGGCTGATAGCTACACTGCACCCTTTTATTACGATAGAGGCAAGTATGTTTTTCTTTGCCTTAATGCTACGCACATGCCCTTTCTGCACTAAATCCTTTACCAGGTAATAAGGGGTAGCAAGCCAGTAGTTCATAAGGGAGAACGCTATTAATTCAGATAACCGGTGTAATATATGGGCGTTTTGTCTTATATAATAAAATAAGTGAAAAAAAATATAAGATAGTTAAAATACGAATGCGGTGAGATGTTGTTATAAATCGGTGGTATTAATTTAGGTTTGTTGCAGTACACTGATAACTGATACCCGAAGCAGCGCTTTAAATTAACACTAGCATTATCAGCATTAAGTAGAGGTATACAAAAAAACGCTCCCTGTAAGACAGTATGAAACCATCCTACAGGGAGCGTTCTATTATATTTGCTTAGCTAAGACCTCATAGGGCACTAGCAAGGCAAAGCTTATACTAGCGTCTCCATCCTCTAGAGAAGAAGTTGCTCCACCAGTTAGAGTATTTGCCGCTCCATGATGAAGAAGACTCAGTCTTCTCTGGCTCCGGGGTTGGTGCCGGAGTTGGAGCTGGCGTTGGCTCAGGAGCCGGTGTTGGAGCTGGCGCTGGTGTTGGTGTTGGCGCCGGTGTTGGCTCGGGAGTCGGAGTCGGAGCTGGAGCTGGAGTCGGAGCCGTGCTGGTGTTGCTTGATGACATAGAGTTGAAAGAAGCATTCTGATCGCCTACTTTAACATTGTCAAGGAACATTACACGCTTGCTAACTTTCGTTTTACCGTTACCATTCCAGTCCCACTTGTAAATTCCCAGCTTCAGGTAGGGTAGCTGCGCGTCGTT